>CAJYYA010000010.1 GCA_913778905.1 uncultured Naasia sp.
GTTGGGTCGTTTCGCGGCGGTCGCAGAGCGACCTCCTCAGCGACCGGGCGCGGGTCGCCTTGGGCGGGTTGCGGTCCACCTGCTCGTTGAGGAGGGCCGCCAGGCCCGTCGCGAAACGAGCACGGGGAGCGGCGTGCGGGCGTCGCGTTGGTCCCTTCATTTCGCTTCGCTCAATGGGCGGGGTGACGCCTGTGCCCGCCCGTTGAGCGGAGCGAAACGCAGGGTTCGCCGGCGTCGACCGGGGGTGGGTCGGCGATGGGGTCGCTTCGCGGCGGTCGCAGAGCGACCTCCTCAGCGACCGGGCGCGGGGCGCCTTGGCGGGTTGCGGCTCGCCTGCTCGTTGAGGAGGGCCGCCAGGCCCGTCGCGAAACGAGCACGGGGAGTGATGCGCGTTCAGCGTGAACGACGAAGGGCCCGTCCTCGGAGAGGACGGGCCCTTCGTGAAACCGGTTCGGCTCAGCTGCGGTTGTCGGCCTGCAGGCGGCTCGACTCGTCGTGCCAGCTGCGGGCGACGCCCTCGAGCTTCTCCTGGTACTTCTTGCCGTGGTGGGCGCAGAACAGGAGTTCACCCTTGCCGAGCTCGACACGGATGTAAGCCTGTGCTCCGCAGCTGTCGCAACGGTCGAGAGCGGACAGCTCGTAGGTGGGAGCTTCGGGTGCTTCAGTGGCGGTGTTCGACATGGTGCGGCTCCTCGCAGGACTAGTGGTGCTCGCTGAGATCAACAATGAAACCACGCGATTGTTCCACGTCAGCCACATGACCAGACGTTTCGCTGTACGCGTATCGAGATCGTTACACCCCTGACACGAGATTCGCGCGTGACTGTTGGTTCGGTGCCCGACCGTGCCGGGATGGGTCGGATTGCCGCGTATCTGCTGGGCGTCGGCCGTGCGGCGCGCCCGTGCGAACCGTGTCGGAGGCTCCGACTACCCTGCTGAGGTGGCAGCAGCACAGGATTACACGGCCCGGCACCTCTCCGTCCTCGAGGGTCTTGAGGCCGTGCGCAAGCGTCCCGGCATGTACATCGGGTCCACCGACTCCCGCGGTCTCATGCACTGCCTGTGGGAGATCATCGACAACTCGGTCGATGAGGCCCTCGCCGGTCACGGGTCCGAGATCGACGTGGTCCTGCACGCCGACGGCAGCGTCGAGGTGCGCGACCAGGCGCGAGGCATCCCCGTCGACATCGAGCCCAAGACGGGTCTGACCGGGGTCGAGGTCGTCTTCACGAAGCTCCACGCGGGCGGCAAGTTCGGCAGCGGCTCCTACGCGGCGTCCGGTGGTCTGCACGGTGTCGGGGCCTCGGTCGTCAACGCCCTGTCGGAACGCCTCGACGTCGAGGTCGACCGGGGCGGTAAGACCCACGCC
Organism: uncultured Naasia sp.; assembly: GCA_913778905.1. Lineage (GTDB taxonomy): Bacteria > Actinomycetota > Actinomycetes > Actinomycetales > Microbacteriaceae > Naasia. The sequence continues at coordinate 1,370 of CAJYYA010000010.1, forward strand.
ATGTCGTTCCACCGCGGCGAGCCGGGTCGCTTCGCCGACGGAGCCGGCGCGAGCGCCGCGGGCAAGAGTCCGACGGCCGACTTCACGCCCTTCGTCTCGGGCAGCGAGCTCACGGTCATCGGCAAGGTCGCTCGTGCCAAGACGGGCAGCCGTGTGCGTTACTGGGCGGATCGTCAGATCTTCTCGCCCGAGGCCACGTTCTCCTTCGAAGACCTCGTCGCTCGCGCCAGGCAGACCGCCTTCCTTGTGCCGGGCCTCGCCATCACCATCCGGGACGAGCGCGGAGAAGAGGTGACGGAGGAGCGATTCCACTACGAGGGTGGCATCGCCGAGTTCGTCGACTTCCTCGCCCCTGACGAACCGGTCGTCGAGACATGGCGCATCCAGGGCGAAGGGGAGTTCCGCGAGACGGTTCCCGTTTTGCAGGAGAACGGCCACATGGTGCCCACCGAGGTCTTGAGATCCTGCGAGGTCGACATCGCCATGCGTTGGGGCACCGGCTACGACACCGTCATGCGCACCTTCGTCAACATCATCTCGACCCCCAAGGGCGGCTCCCATCAGGCGGGGTTCGAAGCGGGGCTCCTCAAGGTGCTGCGCGCTCAGGTCGAGGCCAACGCCCGCCGCCTCAAGGTCGGATCCGACAAGCTCGAGAAGGACGACGTACTCGCCGGCCTGACCGTCGTCCTCACTGTGCGTCTCCCCGAGCCGCAGTTCGAGGGCCAGACCAAGGAGGTCCTCGGCACGCCCGCGGTCCGCAGCATCGTCGCCAACGTGCTCACCAAGGCGCTGACCGAGCGTTTCGCATCCACGAAGCGTGAGGACAAAGCGCAGACCAACGTGCTGCTCGAGAAGGTCGTCTCCGAGATGAAGGCCCGGGTCTCGGCACGCGCCCACAAAGAGACCCAGCGTCGCAAGAACGCCCTCGAGTCGTCTTCGCTGCCGACCAAATTGGTCGACTGCCGCAGCAACGACGTCGCGAACAGTGAGCTGTTCATCGTGGAGGGCGACTCTGCGCTCGGCACGGCCAAGTTGGCCCGTGACAGCGAGTATCAGGCGCTGCTTCCCATCCGCGGCAAGATACTCAATGTTCAGAAGGCGTCCATCAGCGACATGCTGAGCAACGTCGAGTGCGCGTCGATCCTGCAGGTGATCGGGGCCGGCTCCGGGCGCTCGTTCGACCTCTCGGCGGCGCGTTACGGGAAGGTCATCCTCATGAGCGACGCGGACGTCGACGGGGCCCATATCCGCACGCTGCTGCTCACACTCTTCTTCCGGTACATGCGGCCTCTCATCGAGGCAGGCCGGGTGTTCGCCGCCGTGCCGCCGCTGCACCGGGTGGTCGTCATGAACCCCGGCTCGAAGCCCAACGACGTGCTCTACACGTACTCGGAGAAGGAACTCCAAGGCCTGCTGACCCAGCTGGAGAAGCAGAAGAAGCGCTACCAGGATCCGATTCAGCGCTACAAGGGCCTCGGCGAGATGGATGCCGATCAGTTGGCGACCACGACGATGGACCGCTCGGCGCGCATGTTGCGCCGTGTTCGTGTCGATGACGCCGCCGCGTCGGAGAAGGTGTTCGAACTGCTCATGGGCAACGACGTAGCGCCCCGCAAGGAGTTCATCGTCGACGGATCGAGCCGGCTGGACCGCGAGCGCATCGACGCCTGACCCGAGGTCGCAGCGCCGCCTCGGCCTTGGCCCCGCCCATTGAGCGAGGCGAGATGAAGGGGATGACGGCGGAACTCGGGGGTTGTGCTGTCTCGTGCTCGTTTCGCGACGGACCTGGCGGCCCTCCTCAACGAGCGGTCCCGGGCGTCTGGTCGCTGAGGAGGTCGCTCTGCGACCGCCGCGAAGCGGCCTCGTGAAGCGCGTCTAGGACTGGTGACGGGTCCTCTGCGTTTCGCTGCGCTCAACGGGCGAGGAGGGCCCGCCCATTGAGCGAAGCGAAATGAAGGGGATGACGGCGGAACTCGGGATTGTGCTGTCTCGTGCTCGTTTCGCGACGGGCCTGGCGGCCCTCCTCAACGCGCAGGCCACGGCACGCGTGGCTGGTCGCTGAGGAGGTCGCTCTGCGACCGCCGCGAAGCGGCCACGTCGAGTGTGCGTCCGAGCGCCGGTGATGGATTCCCGTACGTTTCGCTGCGCTCAACGGGCGAGGAGGGCCCGCCCATTGAGCGAAGCGAAATGAAGGGCCGGACTCAGACGAGCGGCGTCCCGATCGAGCCGATCGGCGCGTCCAGGGGAGTACCCGAGCCGTCGCGGCGGCCGCCCGGGTCGGGCAGGGTCCGTACCGAGCCGTCGGAACCGACCGCGTAAGCAGGATCCGCACCCACCCAGGCGACCGAGAGACCGTCCTCGCCCTTCAGGAAGCTGTGAGCCCGCACGCCGCCGGTGGCGCGCCCCTTCGCGGGGAAGTCGACGAACAGCGACACCTTGGCTCGGCCGTTATCGGTGCCCGGAAGCGCCGACGAGTTCGACGACACCGTCGCCACCACCGCGTGTTCGGGCTTGTCGACGGCGCCGAAGTGGATGACCTGCGCGCCCGCGCCCACGTTGATGCCCGCCATCCCGCCGGCCGCGACACCCTGCGGTCGCACGATCGAGGCCGCGAAGTGCAGCAGCTGCGCATCGGACGTCACGAACACGAGTTCGTCGGATTCGCCCGTCTGCACAGCCCCCACGACCTCGTCCTTGGGCTTGAGTGCGATGACCTCGAAATCGGGCTTGTTCGGGTAGGCACCCGTCGCCACGCGCTTGACGACACCCGAGCGGGTACCGAGGGCGATCGGGTCCTCGCTCGTGAGTGACACGAGAGCCAGCACGCGCTCGTTCTTCCCGAGCGTCAGATACTCCGCGAGCCGTGCACCCGCTGCCAGCTGCACCGAGTTGGGCGGCACCGCGGGCAGGTCGACGGGGGTGAAGCGGACGAGACGCCCGAGGTTCGTGACGGCGCCCAGCTCGCCGCGGCTCGTGCCGCGGATCTGCGACAGCACCGCGTCGTGCTTGCTGCGCCGCGCGGGACGCTCGAGCTCGATGTCGTCTGCCAGGTCCACCCGGACGGCTCGGCCCGTGGTCGACAGCACGACGACGCAGGGGACGTCGGCGATCTCGAGCGACACGGCGGGCTTGCGACCGCGTGAGACGGCGGCGGAGGCCGGCGCTTCGGTCAGAAGGGTGCGGCGCGGGGTGCCGTGCTTCTCGGCGGTCTCCTCCATCTCGTCGGAGACGAGGCGGCGCAGCTTAGACTCGTCGCGCAGCAGCTCTTCGAGCATCGCGATGTCGGCGAGCAATTGGTCGCGCTCGGCCTCGAGCTCGATGCGGGAGAACTTGGTCAGACGCCGCAGGCGCAGCTCGAGGATGTACTCGGCTTGAACCTCGCTGAGGTCGAACACGTCGCGCAGGCGGGTGCGGGCCTCATCCGAGTCGTCGCTGGAGCGGATGACCTGGATGACCTCGTCGATGTCGAGGATGGCGATGAGCAGACCCTCGACGAGGTGCAGCCGGTCGCGGCGCTTTCCGAGACGGAAGCGCGTGCGTCGTGTGACGACCTCGATGCGATGGTCGATGTAGACCTGGACCAGTTCGATGAGACCGAGGGTGCGTGGGCCGCCGTCGACGAGCGCGACGTTGTTGATGCCCATCGACTCCTCGAGCGGAGTGAGCCGGTACAGCTGCTCGAGCACGGCCTCGGGGGAGAAGCCGGTCTTGATGCCGATGACGAGGCGCAGGCCGTTCTTCCGGTCCGTCAGGTCGTTGACGTCGCTGATGCCTTGGATCTTCTTGGACTGGACGCCGTCCTTGATCTTCTCGATGACGCGCTCGGGGCCCACGAGATAGGGCAGCTCCGTGACGATCAGGCCGACCTTTCGCGGCGTGATGTTCTCGATCGACACCCGTGCGCGGGTGCGGAAGGTGCCGCGCCCGGTCGCATATGCGTCGCGGATCCCGTCGAGTCCGGAGATCGTGCCGCCCGTGGGCAGGTCGGGGCCCGGGATGAACCGCATGATGTCGTCGAGCGTGGCGTGCGGGTTCTCGATGAGATGGCGCGCACCGGCGACGACCTCGATGAGGTTGTGCGGCGCCATGTTCGTCGCCATGCCGACGGCGATACCGCTTGCGCCGTTGACGAGGAGATTCGGGAACGCCGAGGGGAGCACGCCCGGCTGTGTCAGCTGGTTGTCGTAGTTGGGGACGAAGTCGACGACGTCCTCGTCGAGGTTCTCGACCATCGACATGGCGGCGGAGGCGAGGCGCGCCTCGGTGTAGCGCGAGGCGGCGGGACCGTCGTCGAGCGAGCCGAAGTTGCCGTGACCGTCGATGAGCGGCAGTCGCAGAGTGAAGGGCTGCGCGAGCCGGACCAGTGCGTCGTAGATGGCGGAGTCGCCGTGCGGGTGCAGCTTGCCCATGACCTCGCCGACCACGCGCGCCGATTTCACATGGCCGCGGTCCGGGCGGAGACCCATCTCGGCCATCATGTAGAGAATCCGGCGCTGGACGGGCTTCAGACCGTCTCGGGCGTCGGGCAGGGCGCGCGAGTAGATGACCGAGTACGCGTACTCGAGGAACGACTCCTGCATCTCGGATCCGACATCGATGTCCTGGATCCGCTCGACCACCCCTCCGCTCTCGGTGGTCATGACAGAGCCATCCGGGACACGGGCGCGAGTGGTGCGGGCACGGGAATGTTCTTGGCTTCCTGTCGTGAGGATGTGGGATCGGAGCGGTGCGCTCGTGCGCGAATCGCGACATGCAGCGCGACGGCCGCGGTGTGTCAGACTGCCCCGATGCCCCTCATGGTACCCACGGGCCTGGCCGAGGGCCCTCACCTGGCCGCAGTTCTCCCGAGTTCGCTCGCGGCGATGCGGGGCGAGAGGAACGACCTGAAGCTCCCGCCGCTGAGGTCGTTGATCGTCGTCGTGGTCGACGGACTCGGCATGGCCGACCTCCGCGCCCACCGGGGCTACGCGCGTCGACTGGCGGAAGCCATGGGGTCGCGCTCGACCGCGCGAACGGGCGGACCCACCACGACGGCATCCGCATTGACGTCGCTGACGACCGGCACGGTCCCCGGGCAGCACGGAATGGTCGGCTATTCGATCCTGGATCCGGTGAGCGACCGGGTCGTCAACCAGCTGTCCGGTTGGGGTACCGGATCCGTCGACCCCCTGACCTGGCAACGCAAGCCGACCCTGTTCGAGAGCTCGGACCTCCGGAGCGTGGTCGTCGCCTCGCCCCGATACTCGGATTCCGGGTTCACCCGAGCGGTTCTCCGAGGAGCGCAGTATCGCGGGGTGTCGGACGTCCAAGAGCGCTTCCGGGTCGCCGTCGACATCGTGAACGAGCCCGAGCCGGCACTCGTCTACCTCTACGTGCCCGAACTCGACATGGCCGCCCACTCGTCGGGCACGGATAGCGGCCGATGGCTCGCCGCCCTGGAGGACGTCGATGCCGCCGTGGCCTCTGCCGCGTCACGGCTGGGCCGAGGCGCCGGAATGATCCTCACCGCCGACCACGGCATGGTGACGGCCACGCCGGAGTCGCGCATCGTCATCCCGGAGTCCTCCGATCTGCTCGGCGGCGTTCGCCATGTGGCGGGCGAGCCCCGCGTCCTGCACCTGCATCTCGATCCCGACGAGAGCGACGGGGATTCGACCGCACGAGCGGATGCCCTGGCCGAACTGTGGCGCCGTTCCGAACAACGCCGGGCCTGGGTCATGACTCGCGCCGAGGCGATCGAGGCGGGTGTCTTCGGTGCGGTCGATCCGCACGTCGCGCCCCGTATCGGCGACGTCGTGGTCGCGGCGCGGTCGAACTGGGTCTACTACGAAGAGCGGACGGCGGCCACGAGCGCCTTCGGGATGGTGGGCCAGCACGGATCGTTCACCGCGGAGGAGCGGGAGATCCCGTTGCTGCGGTTCGGAGCCGCCCGCCCGTCCTGATTCCAGCGACGCGGTGTTCGAGTCTGTTCGAATGGCTCCGAGTCTGTTCGATCGCCTTCTCTGTTCCCGACCGGTCGTGGTTGCCTGCTGACACCCCCAACGGGCTTCTTTCGACGACGAGGAACACCCATGACGAAGACGTCACTGGCGCGCATCACCGGCGCCCTGACCGCGGTCGCACTCACCACGGCAGGGGTCCTCCTGCCGTTCGCCCCGGCCGTCGCGGCCGGAGCCGATCCGGTATCGGTGACGGTCGACGGCGCCGACGTTCGCGCCGCGGCCGAGAATCGTAACGGCCTGCCCTTCAAGGGATTCGGCGTGCTCAGTGCGAACTCGACCAGTGCGCTGCTGATGGACTACAAGGCCCAGCATCCCGAGAAGTACTGGGAGATGATCGAGACCCTGTTCGGCGGTGAGCGCCCCATCATGAACACGGTCAAGATCGAGATGGGGAACGACCGCAACACCTCGACGGGTCCCAATGCCTCGACGATGCGCTCGCGCGACGAGTACCCGAACGTGCTTCGCGAGCCCGGCTTCTAGCTCGCGGCGGACGCGCAGCTCGTCGCGAAGGGCGATGTCCACGTCAGCATCCTGCGTTGGACGCGGCCCGCCTGGGTCACGAGTCACGCCGACCAGTACATCTGGTTCAAGAACACCGTCCTCGCCGCCTATCGCGAGTTCGGCGTAATGGTGGACTCCATCAATCCGGATGTGAACGAGACCGGTAATCCCGAGATCCAGCTCTACAAGGACTTCTCGAGCTGGCTCCGCGGTGACACCCGCGGCTATGAGGGCGCCACGGCGGGTGACCCGAACAACGGTTTCGCCTCGGACACCGAGCGCGACCTGTATCGCTCGATCGAGACCATCGCGGCGGACACCGTGGGCACCCCACCCGTCGGCTTCGGCAACGCCATGACCGCGTCGGACAGCTCCCTTCGCGACGCCGTCGATGTCGTCGGCTTTCACTACTCGAGTGCGGATGACAGCGCCGGGAATATGAAGAAGCTCGCCGAGCAGTTCGACAAGGAGGTCTGGAACTCGGAGGGGCAGTCGACCTTCTCCAACTCGGCCGACCGCCCGAACAACGACAACTCGGACGAGCAGGGCGGAACCGGCACCGCGTTCGGCGGAACCAACAGCGCCCTCGAGATGGGCAACTGGGTGACCACGGGATTCGCGGCGTCGCGTCGCACGATGAACATCTTCCAGCCGGCCATCGGCTCCTTCTACGACGGGTTCCAGTACTCCTCGAAAGAGCTCGTCAACGCGCGGGAACCGTGGTCCGGCTGGTTGTACTACGACGGGGGCTTGGCCGTGATCGAGCACTTCACCCACTTCGCGGACCTCGGGTGGGAGAACGAGACCAATACCGCGGGTGTCTGGCGCGCGATCCCGAAGGCGTCGGGCAGCGAGTTGGGCACCGGCAACCCGCCCGGGGGAGCGCGAGCGGGCGGCGCGTCCTACACGACGCTCGCCGCGCCGGACGCATCCGACTTCTCGACCGTCGTGATCAACGACAGCAAGTACACGAAGAGCTACCGCGTCACCGCGGAGAATCTCGCTCTCGGTGCGGACACCACGGCCGAGCTGTGGGAGACGCGCGCCGCGGACGCGGGTCAGGCCTTCGACGCGAACTACCTGCAGCCGGTGGCAGAACTCCGCCCGAACGGCGACGGCGTCTACACCTTCGATGTGCGCCCCTTCTCCGCGGTGACCCTCACGACTCTCGATCAGGCCGCCGTGGTCACCGACGGGTCGCTCGTCGCTCGCACCGGGTACGGCAGCGCCGTGCCGAGCACGCCGGAATTCACCCGCCCCGACGGCGGACGCGATGTGCTCGACACGGATGCGAGCGGTTCCCGCAACGGCGTCGCCGACGACGGGTTCCTCTACGCCGACGACTTCGACTACGCCGAGCAGGGACCGGTTCGCGGCTACGACCCGGTGACGGGCTCCGTCACCACGGCGGGCGAGGACTTCCTCGAGAGCCGGGGGGCGCGGGCCAAACCGGCGGGCACCCCGAGCGTTCAGGTCGAGGATCTGGGAGCCACGCCGCGCTACACGAACGACACCAACGGTGCGTTCGAGTCGGTCGCGACCGCGGACTCCGAGCGAGGTCGAGTGCTTCGCCAGCAGGTCGGGCCGGGTATGGCGGGCGGGGCGTGGAACAGCGGCGATCCGAAGACCACCATCGGCGACGCTCGCTGGGTCAACTACACCGTCTCGACCGATGTGCTGTTCGAAGCGGAAGGCACCCAATACGCGACGCTGGGTGCTCGTCAGCAGGGGGGAACGGCGAACGGACAGAACGTCTCGGCGGCCGAGCTTCGCGTGGATCCGACCGGTGCGTGGAGCCTTCTGCGTTTCGGGACGTCCGTGGCGAGCGGCAGCGCATCGGCGAAGCCGGAGACGGCATTCGCCACCGGAGCCGGGAAGTGGAACCGCCTCGCGGTGACCGTCGCCGGGAACGTCTACTCCGCGTCGATCAACGGCGTCGAGGTCGCCCGATTCACCGACCCGACGCCGCAGGCCGCGGGCCGGATCCAGTTGGGGTCGAGTTTCAACTTCGTGCAGTTCGACGATCTATCCGTCGAGACGGTGCCCGGGTACACGCCGTATTACGCCTCGATCGTCGACGGGATGCACCAGACGAGCTGGGACGACACCTCGGTACCCGTCCTGCAGTTCGATGAGAAGTGGAGCCACGTCAACGGGCAGGGGATGTTCGAGTGGCAGCGCACGGCCTCGAAGAGCACCGGTGCCGGCGCCACGATGTCCTACACCTTCACAGGCACAGGGCTCGATCTGATCGGGACCAACCCGGGGGCGGCGACGCTCGATGTCATCGTCGACGGCACGGTCGTCGCGGCTGCGGCTCCCACGTGGAGCGCGGGCAGCGAGCGGACCACCTTCGAGATCCGCGGGCTGCGGGATGCGCGGCACACCGTCGCGATCCGGACGGCGAACGACTCCTCGATCAACGTGGACGCGGTGGGCGTCATCACGGCCGGCGCCGACTCGGCGCGCGTCGACACGGCAGTACTGCGTGCCGCGATCGACCGCGTGGACGACCTGCAGGAGGCCGAGTACAGCCCCGAGACCTGGGCCGCATTCACGGCTGTGCGCGAGGACGCGCGGGCAGCCGTGCAGGATCCCTCCGCTTTCGGCCTCGACGCCGAGGGCGCCGCCGCCCTCGCCACCCGCCTCGGGGCAGCAGCCGACCAGCTCGTCCCGAAGGACGTCAGCCCCGACGTCACCGATCTCGGCCTCCTGAGTATCGCCGCGTCGGACAGGACGCTGCCGGCGACGGTCGAACTCGACGGCGCCGAGGTTGCCGTCACCTGGAGTCCGTCGTCCGCGGCGAGCGCCGCCGCCACGGCGGAACTCGCGACCTTCGTCGCCTCCGGTCGCACCACCGAGAAGCTCGCCTCCGGGCTCTACCAGCGCGTCAGCGCGACGCTGCTGGTCGCCCCGGGCAGTCTCGAGTACTTCATCGACTCGGGTGCCGTGGCCGCTGGTGACGGATCCGCCTGGGCTTCCGTCGCCGCGTCGCAGACGCTGCGGAACGACGCTGCCGACCAGCAGTGGGACGGCTCGTCGGCGGGGAAGGCCTGGGGGTATTCGACGGCCGCGACGGCCCGGTCGGCGGGCTCGCCGCAGGACTGGAGCAGCTCCTACCTCGGAGCCGACTACAACAAGCCGATCACCTACAGCCTCGCGCTGCCTGCTGGGTCGTACGACGTGGTCGGTGTGCAGGCTCCCCGCGCCGGGTTGACGACCAACGTCTACTCGAAGGTCACTGCCGGTGGGTCCAGCACGACGAAGAATGCGACCTCGACGGGCGCCGCCACCCCCGTGTCGCAGCGCATCACGGTGGACGCCGATACGGTCGTCACACTCGAGTTCGGCACGCAGGGCACCAGCGGGTACAACGCCCGTCTCGCGCTCGCCTACGTGCAGAGCGTCCCGAGGGATCTCGGCGTGATCGCCGCGATCGCGATCGACGACGAGCTGCCGACCTCGGTCACCGTGGGAGGCTCTTCGCAGGCCGTCCAGTGGGACGAGGACACGGCCTCGCAGAAGCGCAGCGACTACACCAAGCTCACCGTGACGGGTCGCCTCGTCGAGAGCGGCCAGCGAGTGATCGCGGGCTTCGAGGTCGTGCCGGATCGCCTCGTGTACTACATCGATGCGGGAACCAACGGCGTGGACTCACCCCAGTACACGGCGGTCAAGGGGGCGGCCCAGCTCCGCAACGACAAGGTGGACCAGGTCTCGCCGGGCGCCGACCAGTGGGGTTACCTGGCCGAGGGCATGCGCGTGAAGTCCTCGACGGACATCGGCGACAAGTATTCGACCGGGTACTACCAGGACACGACCAAGCTCGCCTACCGTCTGCCGCTCGACGCGGGGACCTACACCCTGACCGGCGGGTTCACCGAGTGGTGGGGCACGAGTCGCACGATGAACCACACCGTGTCGCTCGACGGTGTCGAACTCGCCAAGGGGAACGTGCCGCTATCCGCGACCAGCACGCCGCTCGCAGCGTCGCTGACCTTCACGCTCGACGAGCCCGGAACCGTCGAGTATCTGGTGACCAACGAAGGCGCCGGGGGCGAGAAGCCGGTCATCTCGTGGCTCGCGGTCGCGGACCAGACCCCCGAGGCCCGCCCGCTGCTCGCCTCCGCGACGGTCTCTCCTCGATGCGTGGCAGGCAGGGTGGTCGTCGCGGTGACCGCGCAGAACGACGACTCGATCCCGCTGGCCATCACGGTGGACACGCCCTACGGATCCCGTAGCGCGGGAACGGTCGAGGCGGGCAAGCGGGCGGCGCTGTCCTTCTCCAGCCGCCTCGCGTCGGTGCCGGCCGGCACGGTCACGCTGACCGCGACGGCGACCGTCGACGGGCAGCCGCTCGCGCTGCGGCAGGACATCGAGCTGAAGTCCCTCACCTGCCGCTGACGGTCCACCGCCCCCACCCGCCCATGGAGCGAAGCGAAATGAAGGGTCCCTCCTCGGGTCTCTTCGTTTCGCTTCGCTCAACGGGCGAGCCCGGCTCAGTCGCGAGCGGCCGGAGCTGCGGTCGACCCGCGGACGTTGAGGGTCGGGCTGAGGACCACTCGATGCGCCGGGCGCGTCCGGTCCTCGAGCCGCTTCACCACCAGGTCGATCGCGGCCCGGCCGACAGAGGCGCGCGGCGGAGCGACGGCGGTCAACGCCGGCGTGAACAGTTCGGCCACCTCGTCGTCGTAAGCGATGACGGAGAGGTCTCCGGGCACCGAGATACCCCGGTTGAGCGCAAGGTCGACGAAGGCCATCGCCTCCGGATCGGAGTGCACCAGGAGGGCGGTGACGTTGTTCGTGAGCGCGATGTCGAGCACCGTGTCGACCGCCGAGGAGAAGTCGGGGCTCGCCCGCGGGGGGAGGACCTCCTCGAAGTGGTCGCTCGGTGTGAGGCCGAGGTCGGCGCAGGCCGCCTGCCACCCCGCGGTGATCTTCCGAGAGGTGGGGGAGTCGCGGGAGATGATGAGACCCACGCGACGGTGTCCGAGAGAAGCCAGGTGCCGGGCGGCCAGTACCGCGCCGAGGCCGTGGTCGGTGGTCACCGACTCGAGGGGCATCCCGTCGGCGAGCTGTCGGCCGTCGCGTTCGACGAGCACGCTCGGCTCAGCGGCCTCCGCCAGCCATTGGACGACGTCCTGCGCGTGCGGGGTCGCCGTGTTGGGGGCGACCACGAGCCCGCGGACACTCTCGTCCTGCACGAGACGCTCGAGCACGGGCCGCTCGTCCTGGAGTTCGTAGGACGCGCCACGGAGCCGGAGGCTGTAGCCATGCTGAGCGGCCTCGGCTTCCGCACCTCGCACGACACCGGGCCAGTAGTAGTTGAGCGACGGGACGAGGAACCCGATCGAGCCGAGCGCGGCCTGCGACTCGACCCGGCGCGAATCTCCGAGAGTCGGCGCGCCCCCCTGGGAGGGCACCGCTCCGCCGTGGACGCGGACGAGGAGGCCCTCTCGTTCCATCTGCGCGAGGTCGCGGCGGAGCGTGACGGGGGCGACGCCGAGCTCGTCCATCATGCGCGCCACGCGGACCACTCCGTCACGCGAGAGCGTCGCGAGCACGTGGGCACGGCGCTCTGCCGCGAGGGGTGCGTTGCCGATGTCGGTCATCGTCCGTCCATTCCGTCGTTCGGATGCAGTTCTACCGCTACTCGGAGCCCGGTGTGGGATGTGACGTCGAGCGAAAGGCGGGTGAGTCGGGGCCCCCAGACATCGCGGAGCAGAGGATCGTCGAGTCGACGGATCTCCTGGGACACCTCGAGTCCGGCGGGCCAGGTCAGACGGACGGGGGTCGCTCCGTCCAGGGGGTGCACGTACGCGCCGTCGTCGACCAGGGACACCTCTCCGGCGATGATGAGACGGACCTCGGTGGGGGTGCGAGACTCGACCGGTTCGTCCGCGCCGTCACCGACCCCGTCCCGAACCCATGCATCGACGATCTCGATGCGCTTCGCGGTCCGATCGAGCCGCGCCGTGCGCCGCCAGGACCGGATCGAGGTCGCCGGATACGCCTCGGCGATCTCGGCGGAGAACTCGACCTCGTCCGTCAGTGAGACGTTCACATCGGCCGCAGCGTAGTCGGGGCCGGGGAGCTGATCGTGTCCGTCGAGGGTCGGGGCGTTGTGCCAGCCGCTCTGCATGGTCCAGATGTCGTACCGGTCGGGGCCGAAGGTCTGCAGCGTGTAGGTCGGACGCCCGGCGTCGACGAGCACGGGCACCCCGTCGGAGGCGACCACGAAGGAGCCGACGTCGTTGTGGTTGTGGTGCTCGCCGTTGTGGCCGCCCTTGACCGCCAGGGTGAGGCCCGCGGAGGTTCCGGCCGTCGAGCGTGCGAGCAGTACCTGTGTGGACGGTAGCCAGACGTGGTGAGGAAGCGGTGAGGAGCCGGCGTCGGCATCCACCCACGCCGGGTCGGTGATGCCGCGGAGGAGGCGCCCGAGACCCTCGGTCTCGGTGGCGGCGGGGTGGCCTCGCCTCCGGTGGGCGGCCGCGTGAGCCGCAGCCTCCGCGTCGCCGACCGCGCGGGCGGCGCGGTGCAGCGCATGCCAGGGCTGCTCGACGGGCGGCCGGGCCTGCCCGTCGGCGAGGTTGAGATACCAGGGGCCGCCGAGATGCATGCGGTGGGGGAACGCGACGGTGGCGCGGAGGGCGGGGACGGAGAAGCCGTCGAGCGTCCCGCCCGTGGCGTGACGGAGGACTTCGAGCGCCTCCAGAGCGCGGCACGCGCCGTTCCACCAGTACGCGTAGCCCTCGTCGATGGCACCGTCCTCGGGGAGGACCGAGACGTAGCGATCGAGTCCTTGGATGCACAGGTCGACGATCTCGGCGCGCGTGTCCGCTTCAGCCGGGCCGTCGAGGAGCCGCAGGGCGGCGACGAGAACGTTGCCGTGGATCCAGGGATTCCAGTTGTGCACGTCTCCGTCGAGGCCCAACCAGTGCCAGTCGCGTCGGGCGAGGAACGGCTCGAACACCCGGACCCGCGCCTCGTGGCGGACCCGTGCGCGAAGGCCGGGGAAGCGTTCCTCGAGCTCGTGGCCCAGCAGGTGGTCGATCCACGCGAGCTGCGCGACCGCTTCGCCGGCCCCGAGATCGAGGAACGGTGCCGTCACGTCGGGCAGGACGCGCCCCTGCGCGGCGAACGCGTCGTCGTGAGCGGGCCAGCACCATGAACTCTGCTCGCACAGCAGCCACGTCCCGTCGAGGACCTCCGCGAGCTCGGCGTCGCCGAGCGTGACGGCGGCCGCGACGGTCGCGCGGCTCAGACGTCGCTGCCTCTCGAAGGCGACGTCCTCCCAGCCGGTCCTGTCGCCGTCTGCGTGGACGCGAGCGGCGGCCGACGCCCTCGGTGAGACCCAGTCGGTGCCCCTCTCCTCGGCGGCGATCCGGAGGATCCGATCGATCGCGTTCCTGTCGGACGATCCCTCGACCGCCCATATCGAGCGATCGGCCGCGGTCGGCAGGGCGAAGGCCGACTCGGAGGGGATGAGCGCCTCGCCGATGAGGACTCGGCGAGCGGGTGCCGTCGTGGGGGAGTCTGAGAAGAGCGCGTCATCGAGGCGGCCGCGGAAAGCTTCCGTCTCGTCTTCTGACACCTCGTGCCACGTCGTCGTGCTCACCGTTGCTCCTTCGCGAGGTCGATACCCCACAGTAGTCATAACGATCAGAAACGATCAAGACAATTCTGGATCAGTCTTGATCTGATCCATTCGGATTGCTACGCTCCCAAAAGTCGCCACCGCAGGCGACACGCAGTCAAGGGAGACGACGTGACGATCGAGCACCAGCACGACCTCTCGTCCACCTCGTTGTCCAGCCTCACCGCCGGCCCCGAGTGGTCGCGCGACGACCTCGTGGCCTACGCGGACCGCCTCCTCGGTGCTGCCCGTCGCCATGCCTCGCCCGGTCACGGCCGGATCGTCTTCCCCGGCCGCGAGGGCGGTTACGGAGCCGCCGTCGACGGCCTGGAAGGGTTCGCGCGTACGTTCCTCCTCGCGGGTTTCCGACTCGTCGGCGCCCGCGGCGAAGGTCTCGACGACCTCGCGGAGTTCTACCGCCGCGGCATCGCCACCGGGGTCGACCCCGAGGCGGCCGATCGTTGGGTGCGCATGGACGAGCACGCGCAGGCGAAGGTCGAGGCGGCCTCTCTCGCCCTCGTGCTCGACATGACGCGGCCGTGGATCTGGGACCGGCTCGACACGCTCACCCAGGAGCGGGTTGTCGCCTACCTCGCCCCGGTCGTCGGCGACGACACCTACCCGAAGACCAACTGGCTGTGGTTCCGCGTCGTCGTCCAGACCTTCCTGCGTTCCGTCGGCGGACCCTGGTCGGCCGATGACATCGACGCCGACCTGGCGCTGCACGACTCCCTCGTCCGCGAGGACGGGTGGATCTCGGACGGCGAGCACCGAGCGTTCGACCACTACGTCGGGTGGGCGCTGCACGTCTATCCCGTGCTCTGGTCGCGCATGCAGGGCGCCGCCGAGCTCGCAGCGGGTCGGACCACCGACGATGTCGCACTGCTCGACCGGTTCCTGCAGGACGCCGTCGCCCTCGTCGGTGCCGACGGATCCCCGCTCATCCAGGGCCGCAGTCTCATCTATCGCTTCGCCGCGGCCGCACCGTTCTGGGTCGGCGCCATCGCCGAGGTGCCGAGCGTTCCTCTCGGGCGGCTGCGCCGTGCCGCCACCTCGATCGTCGCCCACTTCGCCGAACGCGACGTTCCCGGCGCGGACGATGTGCTCACCGTCGGCTGGTTCGACGAATGGCTCCCGCTCGCACAGTCCTACTCGGGAACGGGGTCTCCCTACTGGGCGGTCAAGGGACTTCTCGGTATCGCGCTCCCTTCGGAGCACCCGGTCTGGAGCGCCGAGGCGTCGGCGCTGCCCATCGAGTCGGTGGACGACCTGCGGGTCGTGCGAGCCGCGGGCTGGGCCGTATCGGGCACGGCGGCCGACGGCATCGTCCGGATCGCCAACCACGGCACCGACAAGGCGCTCCCCGGATCCACCCTCGGCGACAGCCCGCTCTATGCCCGCATCGGCTACTCGACGGCGACCGCGCCGCTCGCGAACGAGGGCGCGTGGAACGAGCCCCTCGAGCAGAGCGTCGCCCTCGTCGATGCTCGTGGCCGTGCGACCCATCGCACCGGTATGGAACTTCTGGACGTCCGGGTCCAGGACGACGCCGACGGCCGTGTGGCCATCGCGGCGTCGAGGGCCGACGCGCACTGGCTGGAGCCCCACCCGTCCGAGCACCGGCACGGATCCGGGCTCGCGGGCGATGCGGAACCCGTGGCCGTCCTGACGGTCGTGTCGATCCTGCGCGGTCCGTGGGAGGTCCGGCTCAGCCGGGTGGACGGCCTCGCATCGACCATGGACCCCGAGTCGCTTCGCCTCCGCGTCGGCGGCTGGGCCGTGGCCGCAGACACCACCTCGCACCGCGTCTCACGGAAGGCCGCGGTCGCCGTCGCGCAGGGAGTGCGCAGCGCCATCCGTCCGATCCTGGGCGACGCGCAGGCGCTCGTGCATCTGCGTCGCGATGCGAGCCCGCTCGGTCCCGACGCCGTCGTACCCGTCACCGAGCAGCGCGTGAGGGTCGGCGAGTGGGCGGCCACCCTGCTCGAGCTCACCCGCGGGGAGCTCGGCACCCCACCCGAGGCGGACGTCGTGATCGACGAACGTCTCGGCGAGACCACCGTCCGGGTCGTCTGGCCCGACGGGACGGCGACCATCGGTCGCCTCTGAAGAACCCGGTTCCGTGCCAGGCACGGATCGGCAGCCTGACGGGCCCGATGAAGGTCCCGCAATCACAAAGGAGTACGAATGAAGCGCAAGTTCGCAGCTGCGGCCGGTTTCGCCGTAGCCGTCTCGCTCTCGTTGGCCGCGTGCAGCGGAGGGGGCGACGCCTCGACTGAGCCCAGTGGCCCCGTGACCCTGTCCGTCTCGGGCTGGGCACTCGACACCACGCCCGAGTTCCAGGACCTGGCCGACGCCTTCACCGCGCAGAACCCCGACATCACCGTCGAGGTCAAGGGTTACGACGCGACCGAATACAACACCCTGCTCACCGCGGACCTCGCGGCGGGAAGCGGACCGGACATCATCACGCAGAAGGAGGTCAAGTTCGTCCCGACCTTCGTCGAGGGCGGTCAGCTCCTCGACGTGTCGGACGTGCAGCTCCCCGACGGCATCAGTGGCGCGTCCTCCTACCAGGTCGACGGCAAGAGCTACGCGGTGCCCTACCGCAACGACTCGTGGGTGCTCTTCTACAACAAGAACCTCTTCGAGCAGGCCGGCGTCGACCAGCCCGACGGCACCTGGACGTGGAAGGACTACAACGACGCCGCCGACAAGCTGAACGCGGGCCTGGCCGGAGCCGGCAGCGCGGCGAAGGCCGCCTACCTCCACCGCTGGCAGTCGACCGTCCAGGGCTTCGCGAACGCGCAGTCGGGCGGTGACATCCTCGCGGGCGACTACTCCTACATGCAGCCGTTCTACGAGCGTGCGCTTTCGATGCAGAGCTCGGGCGACCAGGTCGACTACAACACCAGCGCGGCCAACAAGCTCACCTACCAGGGCGAGTTCGGCAAGCAGAACGCCGCGATGATGCCGATGGGCACCTGGTTCGTCGCGACTCTCATCGCGCAGCAGGCCTCCGGCGACGCGGACGACTTCGAGTGGGGTATCGCCCCCATCCCGCAGAACTCCGCCTCGACCACGGGCCTCGACAAGACGCCCGTGACCTTCGGCGACCCGACCGGGTTCGGCATCAACGCCAACATCGACCAGTCCAAGGTCGCCGCGGCGAAGAAGTTCCTCGCCTTCGCCGCCGGTGAAGAGGGCGCCCAGGTGCTCGCGAAGATCGGCATCACGCCGGCCCTGCTGTCCGACTCCGTCGTCGAGACCTACTTCGCCGTCGACGGTGCCCCCACCGACGACCTGTCGAAGTTCGCGTACTCGACCCACGAGGTCCTCCCCGAGAACCCGACGTCGAACAAGGCGGCGGCGATCCAGGGGATCCTCAACGACATGCACTCGGCGATCATGTCCGGCTCGGTGTCGCCCGCCGACGGACTCAAGGAGGCCCAGGCCCGCGTGGCCAGCGAGGTCGGCGTCGGCTGATCCCCCCGTCGGACGTGGATCGGCGTCGAGCGCCGATCCCGTCCGACACCCCGCATGACCGGTGGCCGGCCGTCCCCTTCGACGGCGCGGCCGGCCGCCACCATCCGCTCCACCTCTCCAAGGAGTCCCACATGGCGATCACCGCCGCCGACGCACCCACCCGCGTCGTCACGCCGAAGCCGGCGCCGCCCCGTCGGCGGTCACGGCTGAAGATGCGCAACACCCTGATCGGGTGGAGCTTCATCCTCCCCAACTTCCTCGGTTTCGGGCTCCTGACGCTGGTCCCGATCGTCGTGCTGTTCTACATGTCGTTCACGAACTGGAACATCTTCGGCACGGCCAACTGGGTGGGGCTCGCCAACTTCCAGCGCCTCATGGGCGACGGCAGCTTCCGCGTCTCGGTGCTGAACACGCTCTACTACTCGGCGCTCCACATCCCGCTGACCATCGCGGTGTCGCTCGGACTGGCCCTCCTGCTCAACAACAAGATCCGCGGCGTCGCGTTCTTCCGCACCGCCGCGTTCTTCCCCTACATCACCTCGATCGTCGCGATCGCGGTCGTGTGGAACCTGCTGTTCAGCCCCGAGTTCGGCCCCATTAACGAGTTCCTCCGCTTCATCGGCATCGCGAACCCGCCCGGCTGGCTGACCTCGCCGGATTGGGCGATGATCGCGGTCGTCATCGTCGGCACCTGGCGCGACATGGGCTACTACATGATCCTGTTCCTGGCGGGTCTGCAGACGGTTCCGCGCGAACTCCACGAGGCCGCTCGCGTCGACGGCGCCGGCATCTGGCAGCGCTTCGTCAACGTGACCCTGCCGTGCCTCCGGCCCACGATGTTCTTCGTCACCGTGATGCTGACGATCAACTCGTTCAAGATCTTCGACCTGATCCTCGTCATGACCGAGGGCGGGCCCGGTCAGTCCACCCTCGTGCTCTCGCAGTTCATCTACCGCAAGGGCTTCATGGAGAACCAGTTCGGCTACGCCTCGGCCGCCGCGGTGGCGCTGTTCTTCATGTGCATCGTCGTGACCGTCCTGCAGTTCCTCTGGAACAAGAAGCGGAGCATCTGATGAGCGGAACGACGCAGACGCAGTCGGACCTGCAGACCCTCGCGCTGGTGGCGGCCGAGAAGCCGCGCGGCCTGCGCAAACTCTCCGGGCCGTCCGGGGATCCGGGCCCGAAGACGAGCACGGAGAAGACCGACCCCCGTCGTCGGATCGGTCGCATCGCGCTCTACGCGGCCCTCACGATCTTCGCCATCGGGCTGCTGACTCCCTTCGCCTGGATGGTGCTCAGCTCGCTCAAATCGGCCAACGAGGTGTTCGCGGTCCCGATCCGGTGGCTTCCCGAGGCCTGGGTGTGGCAGAACTACGTCGACATCTGGGCGAAGTCGGACATCCTGACCTGGATCCGCAACACGCTCTTCCTGGCCGTGGTCGTCACCTTCCTCCAGGTGCTGACCGGCTCGTTCGCCGCCTACGGGTTCGCCCGCATGCGATTCCGCGGTCGGGATGCACTGTTCCTCCTCTACATCGGCACCATCGCGGTGCCGTGGCAGTCGTACATGATCCCGCAGTTCATCCTGCTCTCGAACTTCAAGGTCTCGAACACGCTGTGGGCGATCATCCTGCTGCAGGCGTTTGGAGCGTTCGGCGTCTTCCTGATGAAGCAGTTCTACGAGACGATCCCCGAGGAACTGTCGGAGGCCGCGCGTCTCGACGGGCTCAGCGAATACGCCATCTGGCGCAAGATCATGCTGCCGCTGTCGATCCCGGCTCTCGCGAGCCTCACGCTGCTGACGTTCGTCAACACGTGGAACGACTACCTCGGGCCGCTCATCTACCTGCGCAACCCCGACCTGTGGACCATCCAGCTGGGGCTCAAGAGCTTCGTCTCGAACCTCTACGACACCAACTACGCGCTGCTGTTCGCGGGCCTGACGATCTCGGTCATCCCCATCGCGATCATCTTCCTCCTCGGCCAGAAATACTTCGTCGAGGGCCTGGCGACCAGCGGACTGAAGGGCTGAGTCGATGAGGAACATCAATCGCCTCGTCACGCACGAGACCTGGGCGAGCGTCATCGGGATGGTCTACCTCGGTCTGATCGTCAACCTGCTGCTCCTTCTGACCTGCCTCCCGTTCGTGGTGCTGCTCGCCACGACCGATCCGACGAGGTCGTGGCCGCTCCTCGCGGCCGCGGCCGCCGCTGCCGCACCCGGGGCGACCGCCGCTTTCCGGGCCTTCCGCGAACACGACGCGAGCAGGCTCGGCCCGGCGCGCGCCTTCGTCCTGGGCCTTCGGCAGACCTGGCGTCGCGCCCTCGTCATCGGTGCGGTGGTCGTCGCGATCGTCGTCGTGGCTCTCGTCGACGTCCGTCTGCTGTCCGCCACTCCGTTCGCGGTGGCCGTCGTCCCGCTGCTCGGCGTGGTGGCGGTGCTCGCGATCGCGGTCGGGATGTTGTCGCTCGTCGCCCTCGCCGAGGCTCCCGACGCTCGGCTGCGCGACATCGTGAAGGCCTCCGCTTACCTCTCCATGCGGCGCTGGTACCTCACCGCCGTGTCCCTCATCGGGATCGTCGCGCAGGGGGCCGTGTTCACCACAGCGCCCGCCATCGGTCTGGGTGTGACGGCCTCCGCCGTCCTCTACCTGGTGTGGGCCAACTCGCGCTTCACGCTCCGCCCCGTCCTCGCCCTCGACGAGGCCGGCGCCGTCCGCGCCTGACGCACGTCTCGTCCCGATCTCTTCTTCTCGAAGGAACACGTTCATGACCTTCACCTCGCCCGTTCAGGGCTTGACCTCGCGCGCCGTCGATCAGGCGATCACGGCCGCGCTCTCCACGATCCGCCGGAACGAGCAGACCTTCGGGTCCGCCTATCCGGGCGACACGACCATCGACGATCGCTACCACCCTCGGCCGGCGGACGGGATCTTCCCGCTGGGAGGGAACCGCGGCTGGACGACCAGCTTCCGCACCGGAGTCCTGTGGCTCGCGTGGGAGCTCGAGCACGACGAGTCGCTCCGGGACGCAGCGCTCCGCGACGCCCGCGACTGGGAGCGCCGGGTTCGCGCCGAGGAGGATCTCGACACCCACGACCTCGGCTTCCTCACCTCGCTGTCGACCATCCCGGCCTGGCGTCTCCTCGGCGACGAGCAGGCGCGGAAGGCCTCGATCCTCGCCGCCGAGCACCTCATGCGACGGTTCCTCGAGCCCGCCGGCATCATCCAGGCGTGGGGCGACCTGTCGGATCCCCTTCAGCGGGGCCGCACGATCATCGACAGCCTCCTCAACATGCCGCTGCTCACGTGGGCGGGGGAGGAGACGGGGGACCCGCGCTTCGCGGACGCCGTGCGCCGACACACCGTGCAGCTGCACGACCACATCCTCCGGGCCGACGACTCCACCTTCCACACCTTCTACTGGGATCCCGAGACAGGGGAGCCGCTTCGCGGAGCCACCGAGCAGGGCGCCTTCGACGAGTCGTGCTGGGCGCGCGGCCAGGCCTGGGGCGTCTACGGTTTCGCGCTCAACTACTCGGCCACCGGGGACGAGCGGTTGCTCGACGCGGCACGCCGCTGCGCCGACCATTTCCTCGCCCGCCTCCCGCTCGACCAGGTGCCCTTCTGGGATCTCGTGTACACCGACGGCAGCGAGGCTCCCCGCGACAGCTCATCCGGCGCGATCGCGGTCTGCGGGCTGCTGCAGCTCGCGGCGGTAGAGACGGACCCGGGACGCGCGACGGAGTGGGTGGACCGCGCTCACGCGATCCTCGCCTCGCTCATCGAGCACTACACGCCGGCGCGGCCTGAGGACTCGGACGCTCTGCTGCTGCACTCCGTGTACGACCTGCCGAAGGACAACGGCGTCGACGAGGGCACGCTCTGGGGCGATTACTTCTTCCTCGAGGCGCTCATGCGGGTCAGTCGTCCGGAATGGACGCGGTACTGGTGAGGCTCGTCTCCTTCCCCGGCGGCCGGGGCGCTCAGCCCGGTGCCGTCGTGGCGACTGCCGACGGGGACCGCCTGCTCGACCTCGGCCATCTCGCCCGCGACGTCACGTCGCTCCTGGGTGACGATGCCGCGCTGGCCGCGGCTCGGGCCGAGATCGAGGCTGCCGGTCCCGCCGTCCTGGTCGACTTCGACCCCACCGTGCTCCTCGCTCCCGTCGTCCCGTCGAAGATCCTCTGCCTCGGGTACAACTACCGCGGCCACGTGCCAGACGGGACGGACCCCACCGCCGATGATCCGGAGTGGCCCGATGTCTTCGCGAAGACCGCGAACACGCTCGGTGGGCCGAACGATCCGGTGGTGATCCCGTTCGATGCGACGGACGTGGATTATGAGGGCGAGCTGGCGATCGTCATCTCCCGGCGCGCGAGCCGGGTCGGCATCAATGAGGCGTTCGACCATGTCGGCGGCTACTCGATCCTCAACGACGTGTCCGACCGAGCCTGGCAGCGACGGCAGAGTCAGTGGCTGCTGGGCAAGTGCTCGGACGGCTTCGCGCCGGTCGGCCCGTGGGTCGTGACGCCCGATGAGGTGCCCGATCCGCAGGACCTGCTCGTCGAGGTCGTGCGCGATGGCGAGGTCACGGTGTCGCAATCGACCTCGACCACGATCTTTAGCGTCGCTTTCGTCATCCACCACCTCAGTCAGGTGCTCACGCTCGAGCCCGGCGATGTGGTGACGACCGGCACCCCGCAGAAGCTCCCGGAGGCCCAAGCCGCCCACCGCCCGTTGCGTGGCGGCGACTCCGTCACGGTGCGGATCTCCGGTGTCGGCGCACTCACCACCCGTTTCATCGACGCCCCGGAGGCCACCTCATGATCCTCGACACCTTCCGGCTGGACGGTCGGGTCGCCCTCGTCACCGGGTCGAGCCGCGGGCTCGGCCGTGCGGCAGCGCTCGCATTGGCCGAGGCCGGCGCCGACCTGGCCCTGCTCGACCGCGGCGACGCGACCGAGACGGCCGAACTCGTCGAGGCGACGGGCCGACGGGTCCATCGCATCCGCCGCGACCTCGTCGCGGCGACTCCGGCTCAACTCGCCTCGGCGGTCGAGGAGACCGTCGCAGAGCTCGGCGGCCTCGACATCCTCGTCAACAACGCGGGCACCATCCGGCGGGCGCCCGCCGCCGAGCACGCCGCCTCGGACTGGGACGACGTCATGGCCGTCAACGTCGACTCGGTGTTCCACCTGTCCCAGGCCGCGGGGCGGCACATGATCGCGGCCGGGCGAGGGCGCATCATCAACGTCGCCTCGATGCTCTCGTTCCAGGGCGGCATCCTCGTGCCCGGCTACACCGCCTCGAAGCACGCCGTCGCCGGCCTGACCAAGGCGTTCGCGAACGAGTGGGCGGCCGCCGGGGTGACGGTCAACGCCATCGCACCCGGCTACATGGCGACCGACAACACGGCCCCGCTGCGCGCCGACGAGGATCGCGCGACATCCATCCTGTCCCGCATCCCCGCGGGCCGATGGGGCGAGGGCAGCGACATCCAGGGGGCCTTCGTCTTCCTCGCCTCCGATGCCGCCGCCTACGTGACCGGTGCCGTCATCCCCGTCGACGGCGGGTGGCTCGTGCGCTGATCGCACGGCCCCGGCACCCTCGAATCCTCTTTCCCCTCGACCTACCAGGAGCTGCACCCGTGACCGAGACCAACATCCCCCAGCGCTACGCGACCAATCCGGCCCAGATCCCGGGCATGTCGACCGAGGAGCTGCGCGAGACGTTCCTCATCTCCGAGGTGTTCGTTCCCGGTGAGATCCGTCTCACCTACACCCACCACGACCGGGTCGTGCTCGGCGGAGCCACGCCGGCAGGGACGACGCTCACACTCACCGGCTACCCCGAGATCCGCAGCGAGACGTTCCTCGAGCATCGAGAGCTCGGGATCGTCAACGTCGGCGGGCCCGGAGTCGTCACGGCCGACGGCGAGACCTACCGTCTGGTCACCGGCGCGTGCCTGTACCTCGGGCGCGGAACGGGCGACATCGCCTTTGCGGATGACGCGGAGGCCGGCGACGCGGACGGCGGCGCGCAGTTCTACCTGTTCTCGGCTCCTGCCCACACGGCCTTCCCTGCGGCGCTCGTGTCGCCCGGCGAGGGAACGGTGCGCGAGCTCGGCGACCAGCTGACCTCGAACCGTCGCACGCTCAATCAATACATCCACGAGAACGGCATCCGGAGCTGCCAGATCGTCATGGGCGTCACGCAGCTGCACCCGGGGTCGATGTGGAACACCATGCCGGCGCACACCCACGACCGGCGCACCGAGTGCTACCTCTACTTCGACATTCCGGAGGACGCCCGCGTGCTGCACCTGATGGGCGAGCGCCAGGAGACCCGTCACCTCGTCATCGCGGACCGTCAGGCCGTGATCTCGCCCAGCTGGTCGCTCCATTCGGGCGTCGGCACCGCCGCGTACTCATTCGTGTGGGCGATGGCGGGAGAGAACCAGGCGTTCGACGACATGGACGCCGCGCCGGTCACCGAACTGCGCTGATCGACGTGGCCGACTTCTCGCCGTCGCCCGCACGGATGCTTCTCGCGGTGGGGGAGACCATGGCCATGGTCACGCCCACCACGGCGGTGGCGGTCCGGGGCGCGGACGCGTTCCGCGTCGAGGCAGGCGGTGCCGAGTCGAATGTGGCCGCCCACGTCGCCGCTCTGGGGCATCACGCGAGGTGGTTCAGCAGGCTCGGTGACGACCCTCTGGGGCACCGCATCCTCGACGCGCTCGCGGAACGGGGCGTCGACACCTCGTCGGTGATCATCGACAGGACCGGTCCGACCGGTCTCTACGTGAAGGATCCGGGGCGGGGTGTGCACTACTACCGGCGGGGATCCGCGGCGTCGGCGCTCGCGCCCGCCGACGTCGACCGGGTGGACTTCGACGGCGTCGATCTGCTGCACGTCTCGGGGATCACCGCCGCCATCTCGGATTCGGCGGCCCTCTTCCTGGCCCGGCTGCTGGAGCGCGCTCGCGACGCCGGCATCCCGCGTTCGTTCGACGTCAATCACCGTGCGCCGCTCTGGACCATCGAGACCGCCGCGCCCGTGCTCCTCGAACTCGCCCGCGACGCCGACGTCGTCTTCGTGGGTCGTGACGAGGCCGAGGCGCTGTGGGGCACCTCGACCGCGGGGGCGGTGCGCGACCTGCTGCACGACGTCCCCGAGCTCATCGTCAAGGACGGTGATGTCGGTGCGACCGCATACGCGGACGCCGGGGTCGTCTTCGAGCCCGCGCTCCGGGTCGAGGTGCTCGAGGCGGTGGGGGCCGGAGACGCCTTCGCGGGCGGGTACCTCGCCGGCCGCCTGTCCGGCCACCCCGTAGCTCAGCGCCTCCGGAGCGGCCACGAGCGTGCCGCGCAGGTCCTTGCAACCACGTCGGACATCCCCGATGAACCATCGCCTGCGGCCGACCGCCGCCGGCCCACCCGCCAGTAGGAAAAGAGCTCAACGATGACTTCGACCGCACCCGACGCCACCACGTCCTGGTTCGAGACCGCCTTCGCGAGCGCCCCGATCATGGCGATCCTCCGCGGAATGGGGGTCGAGCGGTCGCTCCGGCTCTCCGAGACCGCGTGGGGTCTGGGGATCGACTCCGTCGAGGTGCCGCTGCAGACCGAGGAGGACGAGCGCGCGCTCCGGGCGGTCGTGGCGCTGGCCGCCGAGCGGGGGAAGGTGGTCGGCGCAGGGACCGTCGTGACCGCCCACCAGGTCGACGTTGCCGCGGCGGCGGGGGCGGCTTACCTCGTGTCGCCTGGACTGGATGCGGCGATCGTGCGTGCCGCCGAGAGCGCAGGGATCCCGATCCTGCCCGGTGTGGCGACGCCGAGCGAGGTGCAGCTGGCGCTCTCGCTGGGCCTCAGATGGGTCAAGGCGTTCCCGGCCACCTGGCTGGGGCCGGACTGGTTCGGCCACATTCGTGGGCCGTTCCCGCAGATGCGCTTCGTGGCGACGGGAGGACTGCACGCGGGCAACGTCCAGCGCTATCTCGACGCCGGCGTGCGTGTGGCGGCCGTGGGCTCGGCGCTGGAGGACGCGTCCCAGCTGACCCGCCTGAGCGAGATCCTCGGCTCCCGTCCCTAGCCGTCGTCGGCGGCTGTCTCGAGAGCGGTGGATGCGCGGAGACTGAGCTCCGGCAGGAGGTAGCAGTGCTGACGCGGACGTGACGGCCCGCCCGTGAGTCGGCCCAGCATGAGCTCGACGGCCACCCGGCCCACGTCCTGCTTGGGCGGACGCAGGGCGGTGATCGGCGGTTCCGCGCTCTCCGCGACCTCGTCGTCGTAGGCGACGACGGCCAGGTCCTCGGGAATCCGCCAACCCGTATCCCGCGCCCGCTGCTGGAGAAGCACGGCCTGCCGATCCGAGTGGATGAGCAGAGCGGTCACTCCGGCGACCCGACACGCTGCGAGCACCTCGTCGATGACCATGTCGCGCTCCGCCGCCGCCATTGCCTCGAGCGAGAGGTCTCGATCGATCGGGCAGTCGAGGTCGAGATCCTCCACCGCGGCGGACCATCCGCGACGAAGCGGGGCGGAGGTGGGTGAGCCCACCGAGGTGAGCACGCCGAGTCGCCGATGGCCGAGTGACGCGAGATGCCGCACGGCCAACGTGCCGCCGAACACGTGATCCGTCGTCACCCACTCCAGACCCGTCAATGCCATGGCGGTCGGCGCGCGTCGTTCCGCCAGGACCACCGGGACGCCGAGCGTCGACAGCCAATGCGTGAGGGCCGCTCCATCAGCGCCGGTCGTGTCGGGCGCGACGATCAGCCCGTGCACGAAGCCCGACTCGAGCAGCGTCACGATCTGACGTCGCTGATCGGCCACCGAGTAACTGGCGGCTCGGAGGATCAGCTGGGCGCCGCTCGCGGTGGCGGTCGCGCGGGCCCCCAGGATGATGGGCGGCCAGTAGTAGGTCAGCGAGGGCACCACCATGCCGATCCGGAAGAGCGCCGCCGCGGAGGCGCCGGTGCGAGGGACGGTGGGGTCGAGTCGGCTGCGCAGCGTCGCCCCGCCGTGCACGCGGGTGAGCAGGCCGCGGTCAGCCAGGCTCGAGATGTCCCGGCGGATGGTCAGTTCCGCGACCCCGAGCTGACGCGCGAGCTCCGTCACGCGGACGGCGCCGCTGCGTCTCAACTCGTCGAGGATCCGCTCCTGCCGGACGAGACCGAATGCGGGGGCGGGGACCTTGTCGTCGACCACGAGCGACCTCCTCGTAGTCTCGCCGTCCCCGGAAGCCTAAGCGATCGAGTGGCTTTCGAACGTGTTCGAGTCCGTTCGCTTCACCGCGGATGCCGGCGGACCGTCGGACCACCGGCGATACCCCGGATGCGCTCGGGTCGGATGCCCCACGCGAGGGCGCGAGCCGCGAGTCGCGCGACGAGGCCGCCGTGGCGGAGGTCGGCCGCGAGAAGGAAGGGGATGCGCGGGCCCCGGTTCGCGAAAGCCCGCTCGATCACGCGTCTGTGGACGAGCCGTTGCACCGCCTGGGTGACCCGGGCGGGGAACGCTCGCCGCCGTTGAATACGCGCGAGAGGCGCGGTCGTGAACGTCTTCTCGAAGCGGGCGGGGTCTTCCTGCGCCCTCAGGAGCAGCGGGGCCAGCACATTGGCGGAGGCAACCGCGTCTTGGACGGCGAGGTTGATCCCGACGCCTCCGACGGGCGACATCGTGTGCGCGGCGTCGCCGATGACGAGGAGACCGGCGGACCACCAGCGTTCGAGGCGGTCGAGACCTACACGCAGGGTCTTCACCTCGTCGAGATCCGACAGTGAGCGGATGGTCGCGTCCGGGAATCGGAGCAGGGCGCCGAGACGGTCCCGCAGCGCCTCGAGTCCCGCGGCCCGCACATCGGCGTCGGTGCCTGCCGGGATGAGGTACGCGACCTGCCAGTAATCGCCGCGGTCGATCGCGATGGCCATATCCCCGTCGCCGAGTCGAACGAGCAGGCCCGCGCCGTCCCCGTCGGATCGGGGGAGCCGGAGCCAGAGCACGTCCATCGGAGCGCGCAGGTCTCGAACGGAGGATCCCGTCTCGATTCGCAACTCGGTCCGTCGACCCGCCGCGACCACCGTCAGGACGGCCCGCTCCCGCACGGTCTCGCCGTCGGCGACATACTCCGCGCCGACCACGTCGCCCCGTCGGTTCCGGAGCAGGTGCCGGGCGTCTGCTCCCATCGTGATCCGGAAGGACGCCTGGCGCGATCCTTCGCGCACGAGCAGATCGAGCAGATCCCACTGGGGGGCGAGGGCGATGTCGTCGAACCGGCTGCCGAACGCAGCGCGGGCCAGCGGCACTCGCATCAGGACGCCGTCGGGGCCCGACATCTCGACTTCGCGAATCCGCCCTCGCACGATCGACGCGAACTCCTCCGTCAGTCCGAGCTGATCGAGCAGCGCCTGCGTGGTCGGGTGCACCGTGTCGCCGCGGAAATCACGGAGGAAGTCGTCGTGCTTCTCGAGCACGTGCACATCCACACCGGCGCGGGCCAGCAGCAGCCCGAGTACGATGCCGGCCGGTCCGCCACCCGCGATGAGGCAGGTGGTCGACTCAGCGGGCACGGCCGTCAGTCTTCGTCGGAGCGTGCGCCGAAGACGATCTCGTCCCAGCTGGGCATGGAGGTGCGTCCGCGCCTCGCCGGGCGGATGGGCATCGTCTCGCTGCTCGGAACCTTCTTGGCGGCATCGTTCGCGCGCGCGTCCGCCGATCGGTTCTCGACGGCGACGGGCTTCGGAGCATCGCCCGCGGCGGGGACCTGCGACTCCTGCTCGGCGGGCTCACCCTTGTGGGCGTTGCGCTGCCGGTCGAGCACGCGGACCGTGGCCGTCCCGGTGCGCGGCGGCTCCTCCGTGCGCGGGGCGTCGTCGAAGCTGCTCGCCTCGCGCTCGCCGCGACGGCGACGCAGCGCCTCGAGCAGGTCGGAGGTCTCACTCGGTTCCGGCTTCTCGGGGGCCAGCGAGATGGCGCCGGTGCGCGGTTCGATGACACGGCCGCGGCCGTACTTGAGCGGCTCGTGGGTGACGACGGTCTCGGTGAAAGCCATCTCGGCCTTCTCTGCCTCCGCTTCCGGAGTGGACTCGACGGGCTCGAACGCTCCGGAGTCGAAGCGGGTCGACTCGCTGGACGCAGCGGGTACGGCCCGTAGGCGCGGGAGCAGAGTCGCCCCGATCTCGCCCGCCTGCGAGAGGGCGACGGCCTCCGCGTTGAGCGGTGCCAGGACGAGCTTCTTGGGGTCGAAACGCCAGCGGGCGTCGTGATCGATGTCGTCGGCGGTGAAGGCCAGTCGGAGGACCCAGCCCCCGGCCTCCTCCTTCCAGCTCGACCACTCCGGCTCGTCGGCGGAGAGCTGAACGAGCCGGTCGGCCATGACTCCGCCGAATGTGGGCACGGACGCCTCGGGATCCTCATCGTCGATGGCTCGGACGGGTACGCCCAGAGCGGACTCGACGACGTACTGGCGCTCCGCGAGGACGGGGCCCTCGTACCTCTGGATGTAGTCGAGGGGTGCGCCGGTGATCTCGGCGACCTGCGAGGCGGTCATGCCGGCACGGATCTGGGTCTGGATCTCACGCGGCGACAGCTTCCGGGCGATCGGAGCGACGTTCGTCGTCTCCCGCAGCCGGGAACGCAGCACGTCGTCGATCTCGACACGGAAGTTCGTTCCGTCACGGTCGGTCGCGATCACGGCACCGCCCTCGATGGCGATGCCCTTGAGAGTGTGCATGCGAGCGGTCTCCTCCTGCTTGTCGTACCGCCGTAAGGATGCCACCGGATCGGGTGTGCACCAGGGAATACTCCGGGCGCGCCGCGAGTTCCACAGGGGCCGGACAGAAGTGAGATCAGGTGCGGTTTGCGGTTGTCAGGGCGATCGTGCAGACTGTCGCCGCCGATCACGGCAGCGCCCACCCGGCGCGGTCGTCACCGGTCACCGCGAACCGCACGATGACGGCACGTGAGCGCCGCTCGGAACGAGTGCGCAGCGTCCGTCACGAAGAGCGGTCTCGCGCGCTGCCTCCACGGGCGATGCTCACACCTGAGGCATCGTGACGAAGTAGAAAGAACGGATAGGGAATGGCGACCGATTACGACGCGCCCCGCAAGACCGACGACGATTCGGACTCGATCGAGGCGCTGAAGGAGCGGGTTCCCGACAAGATGTCGGGAGTCGTCGACGTCGAGGACGCCGACAACCCCGGTAGCTTCGACCTCCCCGGTGCGGACCTGTCCGACATCGAGATGGACGTGGTCGTGCTCCCGCCCCAGGCTGACGAGTTCACCTGCATGTCGTGCTTCCTGGTGAAGCACCGCTCGCAGCTGGATCACGAGGACAAGGTCGGCGCGATCTGCCGCGAATGCGCGTGATGCGACAGCGCGGGGCCTGAGTGCTCCGCAGACGACGAGAGGTCGGGCGCCCTGATGGGCCCGACCTTTTCTCGTACCCGCCAGGTCGAGTAGCGGAGCGTACCGAGACCGGCCGAGTAGCGAAGCAAATCGAGGCCCTTGTTCAAATTCGGAACCGGCTGCGCCGATGCTGTTGTGGTCTGCTCTCGGTACGCCTTCGGCTACTCGAGTCGTCTCGGTACGGCCTGGCGGCCTACTCGACGTCCGGAACTCCGACGTCGCCCGGATCGGGACGTATCGGTTCCGAAGGTCGAGTAGGGACCGCGGAGCGTCCCGTACCGAGACCGGCCGAGTAGCGAAGCGTATCGAGGCCTGCTCCGAGAGCCAGGTCAGCGGGCGAGCGCGGCGCGTTCGGCGTCGATCGCCGCGACCAGGTCGTCGGGACGGCGGGTCGAGACGATCCAGTAGGGGCACGGATCACTGGGGTCGTCGAGCGTGACGCGGACGACCGGATCCACCCAGCCCCGGATGCAGAGGTAGGCGCGAGCGTCGAGCCGGGGGCCGCGTTCGGCGGTGGCGTCGGCACCGCGGAACACGTCGACAGCGCCGATGGCGGAGATCGGGAGGCGGGCACGCCCGGCGCGCAGTCGCCCGTCCGCAACCTGCACGACCGGAGACAGCACCAGGAGTGCGGCGACGGCCGCCGCGAAGAAGAGGAGTGCGCACCCGATCGCCACCGGCACCGAGATGGGCAGGAAGATGAGGAGCACAGCGGGGATCAAGAGGCCGCTCGCGGCGAACGTTCCGGCGGAGGGCGTGAGGCGTTCGCTGAATCGCATGCCTTCCATTCTCGCCCGCATCCCACGCGGCTCCATCCTCCGGCCCGGGTGCATGCCCTAATCTCGACTGGTGCCCACGCCCGCCAAGGTCCTCTTCACCGGAGCAGACGCTCCGGGCTTCGCTCACCCCGGTGACGCCGGCGCCGATCTCATCTCGTCCGAGGACGTCGAGCTGACTCCCGGTCAGCGCGCGCTCGTCGGAACCGGCCTCCGCATCGCCCTGCCGGCGGGCTACGCCGCACTCGTCCTTCCTCGAAGCGGGCTCGCGGTCAAGCACGGCATCACGGTGGTCAACGCTCCCGGCCTCATCGATGCGGGCTACCGCGGCGAGGTCAAGGTCTGCCTGCTCAACACCGATGCGTCCGAGACCTACCGCATCAGTGCGGGGGACCGCATCGCTCAGCTGATGGTCGTGCCCGTCGTCCCCGTCGACTTCATCCCCGTCGAGACCCTCCCCGGTTCCGCGCGGGGCGAGTCCGGCTTCGGTTCCAGCGGCTACGCCGCTCCCGCTCCCGCAGCCGACGCGCTGCCCACCACGTGAGAAGTAAGGAATCCGCGCACATGAGTGATGACGAGGTCTACGAGGAACTGTCGCCGAAGTCGGCGCCGGGCGATCGCGATGTGAACGGCCCCCTCGACATCAGCGAGGCCAATCAGGTCCGGCCTTACGTCGATCTGGGCGGCGTCAAGATCGTCCCCCGAGAGGGGTTGCACCTCCGACTCGAAGTCGAGGAGGCCACCAAGCGCGTCGTCGCCGTGGGCCTCGACTACGCCGGATCCACGCTGCAGGTCCAGCCGTTCGCGGCTCCTCGGACGAGCGGGCTGTGGCACGAGATCCGGGCGCAGATCCGGGAGCAGCTGCAGAAGCAGGGCGGCGAGATCCGGGAGGTCGAGGGTCCCTTCGGTCCGGAGCTCATCGCCTCGGTACCCGTCTCGGCCGGCCCCGGCTCGGCGCCGACCTCGCGCATCGCCCGTTTCATCGGCGTCGACGGCCCGCGGTGGTTCCTCCGCGGGGTCATCGCCGGTGAGGGGGCGACCGACCCCGAGGCGGCCGCCGCTATCGAGGATCTGTTCCGCAGCGTCGTCGTGGTTCGCGGCGGCACGCCGATGCCTCCTCGCGACCTGATCCCGCTCCACGTCCCCGCGGGCGGTCCGGCCGGACCCGAGGTCGGGGCGCCCCTGACCGGTGCCTGAGCGCGATCCCGGCCCGGAGGCCCTCGGCGACGAAAACTCGCCTTCCGGGTCGCCCCGCGGGGCCGACGCCGGTCCGGTCGACCCGCGCGACACCTTTCGCGGATCGCTCGCGCAGGCCGCGCAGCGTGCGGGGTTCGGTCGGGTGGCCGACGGGGGAGCGATCTCCGGTCGTGGCCTGATCCAAACCATCGGCGGTGTGCGCGGCATCCTCGAGACGATCCTGCCGAGCCTCCTGTTCGTCCTGCTGATCAGCATCACCTCGTCACTCCCGGTCGCGCTGGGCGTGTCCGTCGGGACGGCTGCCGTCTTCGCCGTCGTCCGACTCATCCAGCGGAGCCCTGTGACGCAGGCGCTCGGTGGTCTTGTGGCGGCCCTGGCGTCGGCCGGACTCTCCCTGTTCACAGGCCGCGCCGAGGACAACTTCCTCATCGGGCTCATCACCAACGGTGCCTACGGCGCCGTCTTCCTCGTCTCGGTGCTCGTCCGCTGGCCCCTCATCGGCCTCGGCGTCGGCTACCTGTTCGGCGAAGGAACCGCCTGGCGCCGCGACAGACGCAAGTTCCGTCCGATGCAGTGGATCACGTTCGCGTGGGCGGTCCTGTTCTTCCTGCGGCTGGGCGTCCAGCTGCCCTTCTACCTGGCCGGGCAGGTCGAGCTCCTCGGCACGCTCAAGTTGGTCATGGGCCTGCCGCTCTACGCTCCGCTGCTGGTGCTGTCCTGGTTCGTCGTGCGCGCGACCTTCGTCCGATCCGCTCGGCCCACCGAACCCGAGGTGGGTTAGACTTCATTTATCTCGACGTCGAGATAAATGGAGCACTCCCGCCGATGAGGGGAGCGTTCCGCTCCCGCCTCCGGCCTCGTGCTCGGTCGCGGGTAAGGCTCGCCTCACTGGCCGATGACGCTGTCAGGCGGGGAAGATTGCCCACGGGGCGCGGCCGTATCCAGGTCATCGCCTCCGGGTGCGCACACGGACGTTAAGGAGAGCGAAGTGACTGCGGTGAACAGCTTCGGCGCGAAAGACACGTTGACCGTCGGGGGAACCGACTACGAGATCTTCCGGGTGGACAAGGTCGAGGGCTACGAGAAGCTGCCCTTCAGCCTCAAGGTCCTCCTCGAGAACCTGCTCCGCACCGAAGACGGTGCCAACATCACGGCCGACCAGATCCGCGCTCTCGGATCCTGGGACCCGTCGGCCGAGCCCGACACCGAGATCCAGTTCACGCCCGCACGCGTGGTCATGCAGGACTTCACCGGCGTCCCCTGCATCGTCGACCTCGCCACCATGCGCGAGGCCGTGACCGCCCTCGGCGGGGACCCGAACAAGATCAACCCGCTCTCCCCGGCCGAGATGGTCATCGACCACTCCGTCATCGCCGACCTCTTCGGCTCGGAGAACGCCCTCGAGCGCAACGTCGAGATCGAATACGAGCGCAACGGCGAGCGCTACCAGTTCCTCCGCTGGGGCCAGACCGCGTTCAACGACTTCAAGGTCGTCCCGCCCGGCACCGGCATCGTCCACCAGGTCAACATCGAGCACCTGGCCAAGGTCGTCTACGACCGCACCGTCGACGGCGTGCTGCGTGCCTACCCCGACACCTGCGTCGGCACCGACTCCCACACCACCATGGTCAACGGCCTGGGCGTGCTCGGCTGGGGCGTCGGCGGCATCGAGGCGGAGGCGGCCATGCTCGGCCAGCCGGTCTCCATGCTCATCCCGCGCGTCGTCGGGTTCAAGCTGACCGGCGAGATCCCCGCCGGTGTCACCGCGACCGACGTCGTTCTGACGATCACCGACATGCTGCGCAAGCACGGCGTGGTCGGCAAGTTCGTCGAGTTCTACGGTGCGGGTGTCGCCTCCGTGCCGCTCGCCAACCGCGCCACCATCGGCAACATGAGCCCCGAGTTCGGCTCGACGGCCGCCATGTTCCCGATCGACGACGTCACGCTCGACTACCTGCGCCTGACCGGCCGCGACGAGCAGACCGTCGCCCTCGTCGAGGCCTACGCCAAAGAGCAGAAGCTCTGGCACGACGCGGATCTCGAGCCCTCGTTCTCCGAGTACATGGAGCTCGACCTCGGCACCGTCGTCCCCTCGATCGCCGGCCCGAAGCGCCCGCAGGACCGCATCCTGCTGTCGCAGGCGAAGTCGCAGTTCGAGAAGGACATCCTGAACTACGCGACCGCCGACGCGGCCGTCTCGGGCGATGTCGTCGACCTCGAGCTCGACCAGACCTTCCCCGCGTCCGACCCGGGCAGCGTCCCCGGCGAGGAGAAGGAGCACCTGGAGCACGCCCCCAGCCTCCTCTCGAGCGGCGCCCCCGCCGGAGCGTCCAAGCCCGTCACGGTGAAGACGCCCGAGGGTGACAGCTACGTGCTCGACAACGGCGCTGTCACGCTCGCCGCGATCACCTCGTGCACGAACACGTCGAACCCGTCGGTCATGATCGCCGCCGGTCTGCTCGCGCAGAAGGCCGTCGAGAAGGGCCTCAAGCGCAAGCCCTGGGTCAAGACCACGCTCGGCCCGGGCTCGAAGGTCGTCACCGACTACTACGAGAAGTCCGGCCTCGACAAGGCGCTCGAGAGTGTCGGTTTCTACACCGTCGGCTACGGCTGCACGATCTGCATCGGTAACTCGGGCCCGCTGATCGAAGAGGTCTCCGAGGCCATCAACGACCACGACCTCGCCGTCACGGCCGTGCTCTCGGGCAACCGCAACTTCGAGGGCCGCATCAGCCCCGACGTGAAGATGAACTACCTGGCCTCCCCGCCGCTGGTCGTCGCCTACGCCCTCGCCGGCAGCATGAACTTCGACTTCGAGAAGGACGCGCTCGGCAAGGACAGCGCCGGCAACGACGTCTTCCTGCAGGACATCTGGCCCGACCCGGCCGAGGTGCAGCAGGTCATCGACACGTCGATCTCCCGCGAGCAGTTCATCACCCAGTACGCCACCGTCTTCGACGGCGACGAGCGCTGGCAGAACCTGCCCACGCCGACCGGCCCGGTCTTCGAGTGGGACGAGAGCTCGACCTACGTCCGCAAGGCTCCCTACTTCGACGACATGAAGATGGAGCTGACCCCGGTCACCGACATCTCCGGCGCCCGCGTGCTGGCGACCCTGGGCGACTCGGTCACGACCGACCACATCAGCCCCGCGGGCAACATCAAGCCCGGTACCCCGGCCGCCGAGTACCTCACGGCCAACGGCGTCGAGCGCAAGGACTTCAACTCCTACGGCTCGCGCCGCGGAAACCACGAGGTCATGATCCGCGGCACGTTCGCGAACATCCGTCTGAAGAACGCGCTCGTCAGTGCGGTCAACGACGGACAGGTCATCGAGGGCAGCTGGACCCGCGACTTCACCCAGGCCGAGGGCCCTCAGTCGTACATCTACGACGCGAGCCAGAACTACCAGGCCCAGGGCACTCCGTTGGTCATCTTCGGCGGCAAGGAGTACGGCTCCGGATCGTCGCGCGACTGGACGGCCAAGGGCACCAGCCTGCTGGGTGTCAAGGCCGTCATCACCGAGAGCTTCGAGCGCATCCACCGCTCGAACCTCATCGGCATGGGTGTCGTGCCGCTGCAGTTCCCGGCCGGCGAGAGCTGGGAGTCGCTCGGACTCGACGGCACCGAGGTCGTCTCGATCTCGGGTCTCGAGGAGCTGAACGAGGGCCGCACGCCCAAGACGGTGCGTGTCACCGCCGAGCCCAGCGAGCACTCGCCCGAG
The DNA here is from genome assembly GCA_913778905.1 of uncultured Naasia sp. Taxonomy (GTDB): domain Bacteria; phylum Actinomycetota; class Actinomycetes; order Actinomycetales; family Microbacteriaceae; genus Naasia. Next base: position 37,107 of record CAJYYA010000010.1, read on the forward strand.
GGCAAGGAGACCATCGAGTTCGACGCCGTGGTCCGCATCGACACCCCCGGTGAGGCCGACTACTACCGCAACGGCGGCATCCTGCAGTACGTGCTCCGCAGCCTCGTCTGAGCGCTGATCCGAGCCGCCGAAGGCCCCTCACCCCGCCGGGTGAGGGGCCTTCGCGTTTCCTGGGCGGGGGCGGGGAACCTGCGATCTAGACTCGGGTGATGGGCATTCTCGAGAGCATCCGCGGACCCCGCGATCTCGACTCGTTGAGTCGTGAGCAGCTGGACGAGCTGGCGGCCGAGATCCGCACCTTCCTGGTCGCAGGCGTCGCGAAGACGGGCGGTCACCTCGGCCCGAACCTCGGCGTCGTCGAATTGACGATCGCCATGCACCGCGTCTTCGACTCGCCCCGTGACGCCATCATCTTCGACACGGGTCACCAGTCCTACGTCCACAAGCTGCTCACCGGGCGCCAGGACTTCTCCCGCCTCCGCTCCAGCGATGGCCTGGCCGGCTATCCGCAGCGCTCCGAGAGCGAGCACGACATCGTGGAGAGCTCGCATGCGTCGAGCTCGCTGTCCTGGGCCGACGGCATCTCCCGAGCCTTCACGATCACCGGTCAGGCGGATCGCCATGTCGTCGCCGTCGTCGGCGACGGCGCGCTGACGGGCGGGATGACGTGGGAGGCCCTCAACAACATCAGCGACGACAACAACCGTCGCCTCGTCATCGTCGTCAATGACAACGGGCGCTCCTACGCTCCGACCATCGGCGGTCTCGCGCGCTACCTCAACGATGTCCGCACCCGGCCGGCCTACCGCCACCTGCATCGCAAGTCGGAAGCCGTCTTCAACCGTCTGGGCCGTCCGGGGCGGTCGATCTACCGCGCGACCCGGGGCGCGACCCACGGCTTCCTCAGTCGCTTCGCCGGCAACGAGGATCTGTACTCGAACCTCGATATCAAGTACATCGGACCCATCCACGGTCACGACGAGGCTGCCCTCGAAGCCGCCCTGCGGCAGGCCAAGAACTACGAGCTCCCGGTGATCGTCCACGTGATCACCCAGAAGGGCAAGGGATACGAGCCCGCCGTGCGCGACGCGGCCGACCAGTTCCACGCGGTGGGGCAGATCGACCCTGAGACGGGGGAGCCCCTCGAGGGGAAGTCGGGCCCGTCGTGGACATCGGTGTTCGCCGACGAACTCGTCGAGCTCGCCGCGAAGAACGAGAAGCTCATCGGCATCACGGCGGCCATGTTGCGACCCACGGGCCTCGCGAAGCTGGCCGAGCGCTTCCCGAAGCGGGTCATCGACGTCGGCATCGCCGAGCAGCACGCGGTCACTTCGGCTGCAGGTCTCGCCTTCGGTGGCCTGCACCCCGTGGTCGCCATCTACGCCACCTTCATCAACCGTGCGTTCGATCAGGTCCTCATGGACGTGGCGCTCCACAAGGCCGGTGTGACCTTCGTGCTGGACCGGGCCGGCGTGACGGGTCCCGACGGACCGAGCCATCACGGCATGTGGGATCTCGCGATCCTCCAGGTGGTCCCCGGCATCCGCCTCGCTGCACCCCGCGACGCCGTCCGCCTCCGCGAGGAGCTGGCCGAGGCCACTGCGGTCGACGATGCTCCCACGGTCGTCCGCTTCCCGAGAGGGTCCGCGGTCGCGGACGTGCCCGCCGTTCGGCGTACGTCCGACGGGGTCGACGTGCTCCGCGAGGCTCCTCACCGCGACGTGCTGATCGTCTCGGTCGGGCCGATGGCCGGCCTCGCCCTGGAAGTGGCCGACCGCCTCGCCGCGCAGGGCATCGGCGCCACGGTCGTCGATCCGCGGTGGGTCGTGCCGGTGCCTCGGAGCGTCATCGAGCTGTCGGCGCAGCACCGCATCGTCGTCAGCATCGAGGACGGCATCCGGGTCGGCGGGGTAGGCACACGGATACGCCAGGACCTCCGTGCCGCGGGCGTCGACACCGCGCTCACCGAGCTGGGGCTGCCGGACGAATTCCTCGACCACGGCGAGCGCGCCGAGATCCTCGAGCGTGTCGGGCTCACCCCGCAGACGATCGCGCGCGATCTCATCGCGCAGGTCATGGGCACGAAGATCCCGGTGGCCCGTCCGCTCGAGGGCGAGGACTCGCGCGGCCTGGACGAGACCGCCCGTCGAGACTCCTGATCCCCCGCGACTGCGGAGTGTCGCGCCGACTGCGGGGTCGGAACCAGCCGCAATCGCTGCGACACTCCGCAGTCGCGGGGGAGTGCGTCCACGGGGACATGCGCGCTTGACTTCGAGCGCACTCGAAGTCGTAACGTGATGGTATGACGACGACGGAGGCCGAGCTCACGATTTCGGCGGTTGCCGAGGCGACAGGGCTCTCGGTGCATACGCTCCGTTACTACGAGCGGGCGGGACTCATGCTCACCCCGGTGCAGCGCGCGTCGAGCAGCCATCGGCGGTACTCGTCGAGGGATGTGGCCTGGATGGTCTTCCTCGGTCGGCTCCGCAGCACGGGCATGCCCATCCGCGCGATCGAGCAGTACGTGCAGCTCGTTCGCCGCGGCGACTCGACCGTGCTCGAGCGCCTGCAGCTTCTCGTCGAGCATCGCGAGCAGGTTCGGCGCGACCTCGCCGAGATCCAGGCCAGCCTCGCCGCCATCGATCACAAGATCAACAGCTACTCGGAGGTCCTCGGCATCCCCGCCGACGGAACGACCCCCAGGGAAGGAACAGTCACATGTTGAACACCACCACACTCGGACGCGGCGGACTCGAGGTGGGCCGTCTCGGCCTCGGCTGCATGGGCATGTCGGCGTTCTACTCGGGCGCCGGAACCGATGACGCCGAGTCGATCCGCGTCATCCATCGGGCCATCGATCTCGGCGTCACTCTGCTCGACACGGCCGAGATGTACGGCCCGTACACCAACGAGGAGCTTCTCGGCCGGGCCCTCGCGGGCCGCCGCGACGAGGTCGTGCTCGCCTCGAAGTTCGGCATCCGCGCCGCGGAGGACGGGTCACGGCGGATCGACGGCACACCGGAGAACGTGCGCCGATCGATCGAGGGGACCCTGAAGCGACTGGATACCGACCACCTCGACCTCTACTACCAGCACCGCATCGATCCCGAGACGCCGATCGAGGAGACCGTCGGCGCGCTGTCCGAGCTCGTCCAGGAGGGCAAGATCCGCGCGATCGGGTTGTCCGAGGCCGCGCCCGACACCATCCGCCGTGCTCACGCGGTGCACCCCATCACGGCGCTGCAGACCGAGTACTCCCTCTGGACCCGCGATCCGGAGGCGGAGATCCTCCCACTCGTCCGCGAGCTCGGGATCGGCTTCGTGCCGTACTCGCCCCTCGGCCGCGGCTTCCTCACCGGCACCATCCGCTCCATCGACGAACTCGACGAGGACGACTTCCGTCGCAGCAACCCGCGATTCGCAGGGGAGAATCTGCAGCACAACATCGGGATCGTCGAGGCGGTCGACGCGGTCGCCGGCGAGCTCGATGCGACTCCGGCCCAGGTGGCATTGGCGTGGCTGCTCGCGCAGGGCGAGGGCATCGTCCCCATTCCCGGGACGAAGCGCGTGACCCGCCTCGAAGAGAATGCGGGCGCCGACGCCCTGGTGCTCTCACCGGAGCAGCTCGACCGCCTTTCGGCTGTCGCGGCGCCTCGGGGCGACCGCTACGCCGACATGTCGGCCCTCAACCGCTGAACCACTTCCCCCGCGACTGCGGTGTGTCGCGCCGACTGCAAGGGCGAAACGCCTCGCAGTCGGCGCGACATTCAGCAGTCGCGGGGGAGGGTCACTTCACGCCGCGCAGCGGCGGGGTGTGGAACGTGGAGCCGAAGACCCGCTCCGACGCGCCTTCCCGGTCCAGGTACGGCGTCAGTCCGCCCATCTGGAACGGGTAGCCGGCACCCAGGATCATGCAGAGGTCGATGTCCTCGGCCCCCACGACGACCTCGTCCTCGAGCATGCGGTGCACCTCGTCGGCCAGACCGTCCTCCAGGCGGCGGCGCAACTCGTCCGCGGTCTGCGGCTTCTCCTGCCCCTTCGACGCCTCATCGACGATCTTCTGAGCGGCCTTGTCGATGCCCTTGATCTTGCCCTTGCCGTCGCGCTCGTAGATCTTGCCGAGGTCGGCCAGCTTGTGGAGGCTGTCGGAACGGAAGAAGCGCTCGGGGAAGGCCGAGTGGTGGGTGTCGAGAACGTGCGCCCCGACCTTGAGCCCGACCAGCTCGAGGAGCACGAAGGGCAGCATCGGCAGACCGAACGGGCGCACCGCGTCGTCGACGACCGAGAACGGGGTCCCGGTGTCGACGGCGTGCATGGCCTCGCCGAGCACCTTGGCGAGGATGCGGTTGACCACGAATCCAGGGGTGTCGCGGGTGATGACGGCATTCTTCTTGAGCGCCGCCGCGGTGGCCATGGCGGTCGCCAGGGTCGACTCGTCGGTCGACGGAGTCCGTACGACCTCGATCAAGGGCATGACGGCGACCGGGTTGAAGAAGTGGAAGCCGACGAGGCGCTCCGGGTTCGCGAGCTTCGCGCCGATCTGCTCGACGGACAGCGACGAGGTGTTCGTCGCGAGGATCGCTTCGGGCGAGACGATCTTCTCGATCTCGCCGAAGACGTCCTGCTTGACGCCGAGCTCCTCGAATACGGCCTCGATGACCCAGTCGCAGTCCGCGAACAGCGACCGGTCCGTCGTGCCCGTCACGAGCGCGTTCAGACGGTTCGCCTCGTCGGGGGAGATGCGCTTCTTCTCCAGCAGAGTGGCGATCTCGCCGCGGATGTAGTCCAGCCCCTTGTCGACGCGGGCCTGGTCGATGTCGGTGATGACGACCGGCACCCGCAGGCGACGCACGAACAGCAGCGCGAACTGGCTGGCCATGAGGCCCGCACCGATGACGCCGACCTTCGTCACCTTGCGGGCGAGCTTCTTGTCCGGAGCGCCGGCGGGACGCTTGGCGCGCTTCTGCACGAGATTGAAGGCGTAGATGCTCGCCGCGAACTGGTCTCCCGCGATGAGTTCGCTGAGCGCCTCGTCTTCGGCGGCGAACCCCTCTGCCTTCGACGACTTCTTGGCGGCCTGCAGCAGTTCCAGAGCGGCGTAGGGCGACTTGGGGACCGAGCCGATCTTGCTCTCGAGGCTCTTGCGGGCGATCCCGATGGCGATGTCCCACTTCGCGAGACGCTCGAGCTTGCCGGGCACGTTCGGACGCTTGACCTCGACGGAGCCGCCGAGGACGCCGTCGGCCCACTTGAGCGAGTCCTCGAGGAAGTTGGCCGAGGAGAACATCGCATCGGCGATACCCATCTCCAGCACGTCGGACGCCTTCAGCATCCGGTTCTGCTTGAGCGGGTTCTCGATGACGACCTTGAGTGCGTTCTCGATGCCGATGAGGTTGGGCAGCAGCCAGGCGCCGCCCCAGCCGGGGAGGATGCCGAGGAAGACCTCGGGCAGTGCGAACGCCGGGCAGGACGCGTCGATGGTCCGATAGTCGGCGTTGAGACCGATCTCGACGCCCCCGCCGAGGGCGAGGCCGTTGGTGAAGACGAAGGACGGCACGCCCAGCTCGGCCTGCTTGCCGAGGACCTTGTGGCCCAGCTGCGCAAGCTTCTTGGCGGCGGCCTTCGACGGGATGTCGCTGACCTTGCTGAGGTCGGCACCCGCGGCGAGAATGAAGGGCTTGCCGGTGGTGGCGACCGCGTGGATCTCACCCCGCGAGGCGCGGTCGCGCAGTGCGTCGTAGACCTCGCCCAGCTCGGTCAGGGATGCGGGCCCGAGCGTGTTGGGTCGGGTGTGGTCGCGTCCGTTGTCGAGCGTGACGAGGGCGATGACCCTTCCGCTCGGCATGCGGATGTCGCGGACGTACGAGTGCGTCACGACCTCGTCGTCCGAGAGCGCGAGCAACTCGGAGAAGTCGACGTCGTCGTACTGAGAGATGGCGGACATGCTCACTTGGCGTCCTTCCCTTCCGCCTTGCGGCGCTTCGACAGCTGCTTGGCCTCGTCGCCGAGCTTTCCGCTGTCCCACTTCTTGCCGTTCCAGTTCGGGTTCTCCCAGATCACGCTGCCGCCCTGACCCAGACCGACGCACATGGCGGTGAGCCCGTAGCGCACCTCGGGGTGCAGGGCGAACTGCGCCGCGAGCTGGATCATGAGGCGCACACCGGACGCGGCGAGCGGGTGGCCGATCGAGATGGCGCCGCCCCAGCGGTTCACGCGGGGGTCCTCGTCGTCGATGTCGAAGTGGTCGAGCAGCGACAGCACCTGGACGGCGAACGCCTCGTTGAGCTCGAACAGTCCGATGTCCTCGATGTCGAGGCCGGCCTTCTTGAGCGCCTTCTCGGTCGACGGGACGGGTCCGATGCCCATGATCTCCGGCTCGACGCCGGCGAAGGCGAAGCTGACGAGCCGCATCTTGGGGGTGAGGCCCAGTTCCTTCGCGGCGTCGCCGCTGGCGAGGAGCGAGACCGTCGCGCCATCGGTGAGGGGAGAGGAGTTGCCGGCCGTGACGCGCCCATGCGGGCGGAACGGGGTCTTCAGCGTCGCGAGGCCTTCCATCGTGGTCTCGGGGCGCATGCCCTGGTCCTCGGTGACGAGGCCCCAGCCGGCGTCGCTGCCGGCGGCGACCGGCACGAGGTCGGGCTGGATGTAGCCGGCCTCGTAGGCGGCGGCGAGCTTCTGCTGGCTCAGCATCGCGAAGCGGTCGGAGCGCTCCTTGGTCAGCTGCGGGAAGCGGTCGTGGATGCGCTCCGCGGTGCTGCCCATGTTGAGCGCGTCCTCGCTGACGAGACGCTCGGCGAGGAAACGCGGGTTGGGGTCGGCGTCGAAGCCCATCGGGTGGCGCCCCATGTGCTCGACACCGCCGGCGATGGCGACGTCGTAGGCGCCGAAGGCGATACCGCCCGCGGTGGTCGTCACGCTCGTCATCGCCCCGGCGCACATGCGGTCGATGGCGAAGCCGGGGACGGATCGGGGGAGCCCCGCGAGGAGGGCCGCGGTGCGGCCGAGGGTCAGACCCTGGTCACCTGTCTGCGTCGTCGCGGCGATGGCGACGTCGTCGACGCGGTCCTTCGGCAGCGAGGGGTTTCGTTCGAGGAGCGCGATGATCGCCTTGACGATCAGATCGTCGGCGCGCGTCTTCCAGAACACGCCCTTCTCTCCGGCACGTCCGAACGGAGTTCGCACCCCGTCGACGAAATAGACGTCGTTCCCCGCGGTCTTGTGTGTCGCCATCAACTGCCTCCAACGCTCTTTGATGAACCGAGATCGATGCTAGGGCGAGGCCGCCGAGCGCCGACGAATCCTTTGCTTGTTCCTACGAAGCGGCGTCGTCGCCGGCGTCCGGGGCTTGGCTGGCTTCGACAAACGCTTCCGCGATCTTTTGTGCACTTGCCTCGATCTGCCACGGGCGGGCCCCGAGCTGACCGAGCATCGCGCCGACCGCCTCGGTGCCGCCCTCCACGGGCGGCTGCCAGGCGACCCGTCGCAGAGTGTCGGGGGTGAGCAGGTTCTCGATGGGCATGTCGAGCGACTCGGCGACGTCGCCGAGAGCGGCCCGCGCAGCTTTCAGACGTCGGTCCGCTTCGGGATTGCGGTCGGACCACGCGCGGGGCGGCGGGATGCTCTCGCCGGGGACGCGTGTCTGCGGCAGGTCGTCGGTCGTGAGACCGCGTTCGACGGCGGCCCACCAGCGGTCGATCTCGGACCGGCTGGCGCGTCCGGAGAACTCGCGGAGCGCGGCGAGCTCCCGCTTGGTCTTCGGCATGGCACGAGCGGCCGCGACGAGCGACCCGTCCGGGACCAGACGCCCGGGGGAGACGTCCTGGGTGCGTGCGAGATCGTCCCGCGCCAGCCAGAGCTCGCGGGCCACGGCCAGTCCACGGGCGCCGCGGATCGAGTGCACCCCCGAGAGGCGGCGCCACGGCTCGCTTCTGGTCAGGGTGAGTTCCCGCTTGAGCACCGCGTCGAACTCCTCCTCGGCGACGCGCTCCTTGCCCTGCTGCATGATGAGCGCGGCGACCTCGTCGCGCAGATCGGGCAGGAGCTGCACGTCGAGCGCTGCGTAGTCGAGCCACGAGGAGGGAAGTGGCCGGGTGGACCAATCCGCCGCCGAGTGCTCTTTCGCCAGGTGCAGCCCGAGCAGACGCTCGACGACCGCCGCGAGGCCCACGCGGGGGAGTCCGAGCAGTCGAGCTGCAAGCTCGGTGTCGAAGATGCGGGTCGGATCGAGGCCGATCTCGCGCAGGCAGGTCAGATCCTGGCTGGCGGCGTGAAGGATCCACTCCTCGTCGCCGATGACGGCCTGGAGTTCGCTGAAGTCGCCGATCGCGGGCGGATCGAAGAGGAAGGTGCCCGAACCGCGGCGGTAGACCTGCACGAGGTAGGCGCGCTGAGAGTAGCGGAACCCGCTCGCACGCTCGGCGTCGACCGCGATAGGGCCGTGACCGGCCGCGATGGCGTCGACGGCGTGGAGGAAGTTCTCGCGGGTGTCGATGAAGACGACCGGACCCTGGATGGTCGCGTCGGGCAGGGGGGCTTGCTCCGCGTCGGATGCGGCGGCCTCGTGGTCAGCGCCCGTGAGGGCGTCAGTCACGCCCGCCCCGTCGTGTGGAAAGCAAAGTCACTCCTTCTGAGGCCGGCGGAAGACCGGCCAGCATGCCGACCAGCTCGATCCACGCTTCGACGTGGGCGGAGATGTCGGCCTCCATGGGGGTCCATGAAGCACGGAGTTCGATCTTCGCACCATCGCTCTGCTCGGCCAACTCGCCGTAGCCCGTGGAGATGATCTTGGTGGCCGTCCCGGACGCCGCCGAGTAGTCGGCGAGACGCTCGTCGAGCGCATCCGTCAGCCAGGACCAGGCGACATCGGCGAGGAAGGGGTCGACGCCGATCTCGGTCTCGAGCGGTGCCTGCGCGAAGCAGATGATCCGGAAGCGTCCACCCCATGCCTCGGGGGCCTCGGGGTCGTAGAGGAGAACGAAGCGGCCGGCGCCCAACTCGAGATCGGTGCCGTGCGAGGCGGTGTCGACCTCGGCGGCGAGGGCGATCGACCAGGGGGCGAGGCCGGAGGGCGCGGGAATGGTGCGCACCTGCAGGTCGTCGCGCACGTCGACCTCGCGGATGGAGTCGACGGCGAAGGCGAACTCCTCCGGGGTCGGCTCGGGGCTGGCGCCGTTCATGAACCGAACACTAGCCCCGTGCCGCGCGCATCCGGCCTGATCACGCCGGTGGGTCGTCGCTTACGGGGACGCTGTCGGACGCCTTTGATACCGTGAAGCGTCGTCGGGAATGCCTCCGTATTGGCGTGTGACCGACGCAACCGTGCGGCGTCTCCACGCCGCCCACGTGGTCGAGATAGAGAGCGGGAAGCTGTGTCACGTCGTTCGCGGTCGGCCGTGGGGGCCCTGGTCGCCGTCGGCGGCCTCGGCGCAGCCGGAGTCCTGTTCGCGGGAGCGGTGACCACCTCGGTGGCGCGGACGGTCGTGAAGCCGCCTCGTCGCCGAGTCGAGGACACGCGCATCATCCGCTACGACGAGGGCGCGTCCACCATCCAGCTCAGCATCACGGCGGACTCGATCATGCCGGGCGAGTACAGCTTCTGGTTCGCCTCCGGCACCGGGCATGCACGGGTCGGCGACGTGATCTCGCGCACCCCGGCCTCTGTCACCCGCCGTGTGATCGCCGTCGATTACGGCGAGTTGAACGATGCCCATCACGGTCGTTTCAACGGCTGGGTGTACCTCAGTCCGCGCGAGCTCGAGGTGCCCTACGAGAGCGTGCGCGTGCAGACCACGCTGGGTCCCGCACCGGCCTGGCTGGTCCGCGCGGCCGACGAGTCGTCTGATCTGTGGGTCATCCAGGTGCACGGGCGTGCGACCGTCCGGCAGGAGACCCTGCGTGCGGTGCCCGTATTCCGGGAGGCGGGCTACAACTCGCTCCTCATCTCCTATCGCAACGACGGCGAGGCACCCGCGAGCGAGGACCGCCGGTATTCCCTCGGCGACGTCGAGTGGCTCGACGTCGAAGCCGCCATGCTCTACGCGTTGGACCACGGAGCCACCAAGATCGTCCTGATGGGATGGTCGATGGGCGGAGCGACGGTCCTGCAGGCGGCAACGCGATCCCGTCTCGCGTCGGTCGTCGACGGAATCGTTCTCGACTCCCCGGTGGTCAACTGGGTCGACACGCTCATGTATCAGGGGGAGGCGATGTCGCTGCCGGGGCCGGTGAAGAAGGGCATCCTCGCGATGATCAGCAAGCCGTGGGGACGTATGCTCACCGGTCAGGCCGAATCGATCGACCTGGCCAGGCTCGACTTCGTGCGTCGCGCCGATGAGCTCGATGTCCCCATCCTGTTGCTGCACAGCGACGACGACGGATACGTCCCGTCGAGCGGGTCGCGGGAGCTCGCCGCCGCGCGGCCCGACATCGTGACCTTCGTGCCGTTCGAGACCGCGCGGCACACCAAGCTCTGGAATTACGACCGTGGTCGCTGGAACGGCGTCGTCGCCGATTGGCTCGCCCGGCGTTCGGTCACCGCCGCTCGCTGATCCCGCGGTTCAGGACTCTCCGGAGCCGATGCCCCACCGCGCGTAGAGCATCCCGGACCCGTCCACGAGGAGCTGCCGGAGGTCGGTCTCCACGGTGCGATCGAGTCTCGGGAGCAGGGGAGTGCCCGGCGCATGGAGCTGCGGCGCCGTCGTGAGGCAGAGCTCGTCGACGACCCCCGCTGCGAGGAATGCCGCAGCAAGGGTCGGTCCGCCTTCGCAGACCATGTTCGGCAGGCCCGCCTGGCGAAGGGCGTCGACGATCTCGTGAGAGTCGAGGTCGGACGAGCGCAGCGCGATCGGCCGGTGGTCGATGCCCGCAAGCTGCTCCGCGACGCGGGCCGTCGCCGACTCGGGGCAGAGGATCACCGGGGGACGGGCCGCGTGGTGAAGTCGGTGCCCGGTCAGATCACCGGATGCCGTGACGACAGCGAGCGTGGAGTCCTTCGGCGCGAGGTATCCCTCTTTCCGGACGGTCCCGGCGCCCACCACGACGACGTCGGCGAGTGATCTGATGACCTTGAGGATCGCCCGGTCCATCCGATTGCTGAGGGTCTCGGAGGTGCCGTCGCCGCCGACGGCCGAGCCGTTGAGGCTCGCGATCATGTTGATGCGGATGCTGCCGCCCGGGTGCGGGGGAAGGGCGTACAGGTCGGCCAGTGCCGACACGAGGCCAGGGTCATCCGCGTTCCAGGTCTGACCCGGCCCCGGGACCAGCCGCGTCAGAGTCACTTCGATTTCTCCACGGTGAGGCGCTGGGCTCGGGACAGCATCCCGCTCATGCCGTTGAGCCGCAGGGGAGAGATGAGCTCGGTCAGTCCGAGTGACAGGGGGAAGTCCGCGGGTATCGCGAGCACCTCTTGCGCGGACAGTCCGTCGAGGCCCTGGGAGAGGATCGAGGCGAAGCCGCGCGTGGTCGGCGCCTCGCGAGGCGCCGTGGCGTGCATGTGCACACCCGCGTCGTCGACCTCGATGGCGATGTACACCGGGGCCTGGCACTCGACGACGCGCTCCGTGAGAGCGGGATCGTCGGCGAACCGGGCGGGGAGCTCGGGCAGCTCGTTCGCGAACTCGAGGAGGAGCTGCAGGCGATCCTGACCGCTCAGGGCCAGGAACTCCTCGCGGATCTCGGAGAGGGCTGCAGGAAGCTCGGAAGTCACTCGCCGATTATCCCGGCTGCGGCTCCGCGCCGCCTGACGGGCCGGGCCCGCTGGTCTCAGCGCGGGGCGGGCGCCTCGCCGGGCTCGTCGCCGCGCGCGATGGGGACTCGAACCGCACTGCCCCACTCGGTCCAGGACCCGTCGTAGTTGCGCACGTTCTCCTGGCCCAGGAGGTGCGTCAAGACGAACCAGGTGTGGCTCGACCGCTCTCCGATGCGGCAGTAGGCGATGACGGGCTCGCTCTCGGCGACGCCGGCCTCGCCCCGGTAGATGGCTTCGAGTTCATCCCGCCCGCGGAACGTGCCGTCCTCCGCAGCCGCGCGGCTCCAGGGCACGTTGCGCGCGGTGGGGATGTGTCCCGCGCGGAGAGCACCCTCCTCCGGGTAGGCGGGGGCGGTGGTCCGCTCCCCGCGGTACTCCTCGGGGGAGCGCACGTCGATGAGCGGTGCGCCGAGGTGGTCGAGCACGTCCTCTCGGAACGCCCGCACCGTGGTGTCATCGCGTTCGACGACCGGGTAGTCGGTGGTATCGCGCCGAGGCTTCTCGGTCGTCATCTCGCGACCCTCGGACTCCCACTTGGCGCGACCGCCGTCGAGGAGGCGGACATCCTCGTGACCGAACAGCGTGAACACCCAGAGCGCGTAGGCGGCCCACCAGTTGCTCTTGTCGCCGTAGAAGACGACGGTGCTGTCGCGGGAGATGCCCTTCGCCGACAGAAGCGCCGCGAAGCCCTTCCCGTCGAGGTAGTCGCGCGTGACGGGGTCGTTGAGCTCTGTGTGCCAGTCGACCTTGACGGCGCCGGGGATGTGCCCGACCTCGTACAGCAGCACGTCCTCGTCGGACTCGACGATGACGAGGCCCGGATCGGCGAGGTGCTCCGCCAGCCACTCGGTGCTCACCAGGCGCTCGGGATGCGCGAACCCGGCGAAGGCGGGGGAGGAGTCGAACTCGACGGTCATGGTGGTTCCTCTTCCTGGAAGCTCGGGCCTGGCGGCCTAGGCTGAGCGGGCCGGTTGTTCCCGCGGCCCGACCAGCGAGATTACGCGGTCGTCCCGGGGAGGAGGACGGATGTCTCTTCGTGTGACCCGTCCACAGCCGGATCCCGACACCAATCCGATCCCCAAGGAGCGCAGTGCCCGCAAGCCTCGCGTCACTGACCGACCGCGCGCCGCGTTTGACCGGAGAGGAGATCGCCCGCTATCTCGTGCCTCCGCGTCAGTTCGATGACGCGTCCCTCGACAACTACCGCCCCGGCGAGGATTACCCGTCGCAGACCGAGGCCCTCGAGAAGATGCGCGCCTTCTCGCAGAGCTGGTCGGCTCCGTCCGGTGGCGGGTGGTTCCGGCGCACGAAGAAGACCACGCCCACGCTGCCGGGTATCTACCTCGACGGCGGGTTCGGTGTAGGCAAGACGCACCTCCTGGCGGCTCTCTGGCACCTTGCGCCGCAGCGCAAGTACTTCGGCACGTTCATCGAGTACACGGCGCTCGTGGGCGCACTCGGCTATCGCGCGGCGGTGGATCTCCTCTCGGGCGCGAGCCTGATCGCCATCGACGAGTTCGAGCTCGACGATCCGGGCGACACCATGGTCATGACCCGGCTCCTGGGCGAGCTGGTGGCGAAGGGCAGCCGCATCGCCGCGACGTCGAACACCCCGCCGAACGCGCTCGGCGAAGGCCGCTTCGCCGCTGCCGACTTCCTGCGCGAGATCCACTCGCTGTCCGCTCACTTCGAGACGGTGCGGATCGACGGTCTGGACTACCGTCGCCGGGAGATCACCGGTGGAGCGCCCGTCACGGCCGCCGATGCCGTGGAGTCCGCGACGCTGGAGAAGGCGGGTGGGCGTCCCGCGACGCTCGACGACTTCGACACGCTGCTCGCTCATCTCGCCAAGGTGCACCCGGCGAGCTATGTCGGCCTCGTCGACGGCCTCGGAGCCATCGGCTTGCGGGACGTACATCCGTTCTCGGGGCAGACCGATGCGCTCAGGTTCGTCGCGCTCACAGACCGCCTGTACGACGGGGGAGTGAAGATCTCCGCGAGCGGCACCTCGTTCAGCGAGGTCTTCGGCGAGGACATGCTCGCGGGCGGCTACCGGAAGAAATACCTGCGCGCCATCTCGCGTCTGGTCGCCCTGACGTCCTGACCCGGCCGGCTGCGGCCGACCGATTCGCGAAACACGATGTTTACGCGAGCGTCCCGGCCGTAACCGGCGCGAAACACGACCCGACCGGGTTCGAAACCTCTCTCTTCCACTATTGCCAGCAATCCCGCGCTGAGCTCCGACCATCGGAGCCGCCGGGTCCCCCTTGCTGATCTTCGAGAGGTACTCCATGGAACCTGATCAGGGCAATACCGCCTTCCTGCTGATCGCGGCGGCACTCGTGCTGCTCATGACCCCCGGCCTCGCCTTCTTCTACGGCGGCCTCGTCAAGGCCAAGAGCGTTGTCAGCATGATGATGCTGAGCTTCGGCGCCATGGGCCTCATCGGCGTCCTCTGGGTCGTCTACGGCTACGCCATCGCCTTCCCGGGTGCTGAGGGGGTCGTCGCGCCCTGGTCCATCGACTGGAGCAACATCGGTCTGACGAACATCCTCGAGACCCCGGAAGATGCTGCGTACCCGCCGCTTGCGTTCGCCGCTTTCCAAGCCACTTTCGCGATCATCACCGTGGCTCTGATCTCGGGTGCTATCGCCGACCGCGCCAAGTTCGGCTCGTGGCTGCTCTTCGCTGGAGTTTGGGCGACGGTCGTCTACTTCCCGGTGGCGAGCTGGGTCTTCAACTTCGGGCTGGCCGAGGACGGCTCGTTCTCCTACGGGGGCTGGATCACCAAGGGGCTGCAGGACAGCCCGCTCGGCGTCGGCGCGATCGACTTCGCCGGTGGCACCGCCGTTCACATCAACTCCGGTGCAGCAGCGCTGGCCCTCGCGCTCGTCCTCGGCAAGCGCGTCGTGTTCCAGAAGGGCGCGCACGTCCCTCACAACCCGCCGTTCGTCCTGCTCGGCGCCGGTCTTCTCTGGTTCGGCTGGTTCGGCTTCAACGCGGGCTCCGAGCTCGCCGCTGACGGCACCGCCGCTCTCGCCTTCGTCAACACCATCGCCGCCCCCGCCGCCGCCCTGCTCGGCTGGCTGGTCGTCGAGAAGATCCGCGACGGCAAGGCCACTTCGGTGGGCGCCGCGTCGGGTGCGGTCGCCGGTCTGGTCGCCATCACCCCGGCCTGCGCCGCTCTGACTCCGATGTTCGCGATCCTGCTGGGACTCCTCGCAGGTGCCGTCTGCGCCCTGGCCGTCGATCTCAAGTTCAAGCTCGGCTTCGACGACTCGCTCGACGTCGTCGGCATCCACCTCGTCGGCGGATTGCTCGGAACGCTTTACATCGGCTTCTTCGCCAACGGAACCGGACTGATCACCGGCGCCGAACACAGCCCGAACCAGCTGATCGTGCAGGCCATCGCGGCCTTCGCAGTGCTGGCCTACTCCTTCGTCCTGGCCTACATCATCGGTTTCGCGATCGAGAAGACCATCGGGTTCCGCGTCAAGAACGAGGACGAGATCGCCGGCATCGACACCGCGGTCCACGGCGAGGAGGCCTACTCCTTCGCCGGTGGCGACCGCAGCTGATTTCCAGCACACATCCGACGCGGGGCGTCGTCTCACTTCGAGACGGCGCCCCGTCGTCGTCGTCGTGTGACCTAGCCTGAGGCGGAACGAGGGGGACGGATGTCGAGCGCAAGCATCACGTTCGTGCTGTTCGGCACGGCGCTGTCACTCGCGGTGGTCCCGGGACTGGTGCTCGTGCATCGCGGTCTCTCCTCGGCTCCTCGCGGCGGTCGAGGCGCGTGGGTTCTCTGGGCGATGACCATCGGTGTGGTCGCGTTGGTATGGCTCGCCCTCGGAGCCGCCGTGGTGGCCGGCGACCCGTCGTCCTCCGACTTCATCGGCGCCGCGGGTCTCGCCGGCATCGACACCGCACTGCTCCCTCTCGGCGGAAGACTGCCCGACCTCGCGGATCCGTTCCTCCTGGGGGCGGTCAGGACCGGAGTCCTCGTCGTTGCCGTGACGGGCGTGGTCGCTGTCGTCTCCGCGGCCCGGACGACGGGCACGCGGACGGTCGTCTCGAGTGCGGTGTGGGCGGTCGTGGTCGTCCTACCCGTGTCGATGTGGGTGTACGCGGTGCGCTGGGACGGGGACGGATTCGTCGGTGGCTGGCTGGGAGCAGGTCTCAGCTCCCTGCTCGGCGTGGGTGCTCTCGACTACGGAGGCGGCGCGCTCCACGTCGCTCTCGGAGCATCGTTGCTCGGTCTCACTTCGGTCGGATCGAAGCGACCTCGCGACGTGGAGAGCGGCGGCCCCTCGCTCCCCGGCAGCGTCGCCCTCATCGGCGGCGCCTTCCTGCTATGGATCGGCAGCGTCGGTTCCGCGGGCGCCGCGGAGGGCGTCGCCGACGAGGTCGCCTCCCTGGCCGTGATGAATGCGCTGTGCGCCCCTGCCGCGGCGGGTATCGCCTGGATGGTCGTCGAACACATCCGCGACGGGCGCAGCTCGACGGCCGGGGGAGTGCGCGGAGTGGTGACTGGAGTCGCCGTCGTCAGCGCAGGCAGCGGATTCCTGACCCCGATGCTCGCGCTCCTTCTCGGTCTCATCATGGGCACCCTGGGCGCCATCACCATCCGCGGTGGGCGCGACGGTCGACAATCCGTGCGCGGAACCGCCCTGCTGCACCTCGTGGGCGGCGCTACGGGGATCGTGGCGCTGGGGTTCGCTGCGCAGGGGCAGGGGATCCTCTACTCCGGGTCCATCGCGCAGTTGTGTGCGCAGCTCATCCTCTGCGTCGCGGTCGGCGGATACGCGTATCTGGTGACCGGACTGATCGCCCGACTCTCCGGCGCCGCCCGGTCCGGGAAGCACCCCACGAAAACGTCCGAATCCGTCCAGGAAGCCGCTCTAACGTGACCGCATGGATGAGAAGGACGACTTCGAGCAGAACCGCATCGACCAGCTGACTTCAGCGCCCGGAGACAAGTGGGATGAGGAAGCCGCGGCCGAATCGGTGGCGCCGCGCATCGATGTCACGGACGGCGAGGAGGGGCGCATCCGCATCGACGTCGCTGACACGGCGGCGGTCAGACCGGGAACGGCCGACGCCGGCGAGTGAACGACGAAGGCCCCGCTGATCAGCGGGGCCTTCCTGGTCTCGACATCTGTGTGGGCGATACCGGACTCGAACCGATGACCTCTTCCGTGTGAAGGAAGCGCGCTACCAACTGCGCCAATCGCCCTCAGGGCGCTTCGATTCTGCCACACCTGAATGGCCTCCGACGCCACCACGCCCGGCGGTCGTGTCGAGTTGGTGATCGCGTGAAACATCCGTTATGGTCTTCATGTGGCCGGGGAAACCGGGTCGCGGAAATGCGGATGTGGCGCAGTGGTAGCGCATCACCTTGCCAAGGTGAGGGTCGCGAGTTCGAATCTCGTCATCCGCTCGAGTGAAGTCCAACGGTACCGTGTGGACCCACACATGGTGGCGTGGCCGAGAGGCTAGGCAGCGGCCTGCAAAGCCGTCCACACGGGTTCGAATCCCGTCGCCACCTCACTCACCGAATCTTCACCAGTGCGAGCTGGAAAAGAAACGGGCGATTGGCGCAGCGGTAGCGCGCTTCCCTGACACGGAAGAGGTCACTGGTTCGATCCCAGTATCGCCCACAGCAAAAGCCCCGCTTCGGCGGGGCTTTTTCGTGTGCGCCACCGGGATTCTCGGCAGCGACTCGCCACGGCGTGCGCCGCCGTAGATCACGCGACCTGAGAGCTGTCGCCGTCGAGAAGTAACTGGGGGACCTGCGCGAAGGTCCACCCATCCGCATGCGTCCGTGCGAGGCACCAGACCAGATCGAAGCGGTCGTGCGGCCACGCCGCGGGAGGGGCCGGATCAACGCGCCCCAGCCCGGCGACGATGGTCGGAATGGCGTCGTGTTCCCATGCGACGAGTGTCGGGCCTGTTGCATTCCGCAATGCCGAGGCCAGCGCCCTCTCCTGCCCCTTTCGATAGGACGTGTCGATGGACACCGCGAGACGCCCGGCGAGCGGCGTGACGGTCTGGAAGGGACGCTTGCTGGCACCGCCTTCCGGCGAAGCGGCGTAGATGGCGGCGGGGCGTGCCAGCCCGACGCGCGGCGTGAGAGGACCTTCGGGGGTCACAGGGGCGAACAGTGCGACGACTGCTCCAGCGCGGGTCCACCCCCGCGTCGTCAGAGATTGGTCGTCTTCCGTCCCGTCTTGGTCGACTCCACGAGGAGTCCCGGTGCCGACCGGCTTCTCGGCATGGCGGACGATCATCACGAGCGGCTCCGCCGTTCCCGCCGTGGCGAGGGCAGGGGTGCTCGCCACGGCGGCACGGGCCCATGAGGTGTAACCAGTGAGAGCTGCCCCGGCCGCGACGGCGAGGCCACTGGAAAGAAATGCTCGGCGTGAGGTCACTGTCGAACGCTAGGCGCCGACATCCAGTCGCCCATGAGCGCCGCCCATGACGACTCTGAGAACTGGTCGGTTCTCCTTCCGGTCGGACGCTCCGTCGGGCGGACGAGTGGATGGGGTTCCGCGATTCGGGCCCGGTGTCCGGTCGACTAGCGTTGAGACGATGTCCACGAAGGCCCGCGCGCGCACCGGCGTGCTGCCCTATCTCGCAGCATCCATCCCGCTCCGGCTCGCCGGAGCAGGTACCGCGGTCGCCATCCCCGTCCTCGCGATCGAGGAGCTGAACAGCATCGCGACCGGCGGTCTCCTGGTCGGGCTCTCGCTCGCGCCCACTGTCCTCGTCGCCCCGTTCGCCGGAGCTGCGCTCGACCGAGCTCCCAACCCACGACTGCTCTTCACCGCCGCCGGCCTCGTGACAGCTGTGGCCTTCGCGCTCACCGCGTTCCTCGGAGTCGTTCCACTCCCCGTGATCGTGGCGGTGCTGATCCTGTCCGGGGCGGCCGCTCCCTTCTACATGGGCGGATTGTCCGGGGTCGTCGGCGACATCGTCATCGATGACCGACGCGCCTTCGCGCAGGACGCGCTGTCCTACAACATCGCCGGTGTCGCCGGACCGGGTCTCGCCGCGGTGGGGGTCGGGCTGGGGTCCGGACGGATCGCGATGCTCACCCTCGCCGCCCTCGCGGCGACGGGGGCGATCGCGATGCTCTGGCTTCCGATCTCACGACGGGTGCGACATGAGGACGCCCATGGACTGCTCCGGGAGATCGGCGAGGGCTTCCGCGCCCTCGCGACGCATCGGCCGCTCGCGCTCGTCACCGCAGCCGGCACCGTGAGCCAATTCGGTGCGGGCGCGTTCCCCATCGCGGCGGTCGCCCTCGCCATCGAGCGGAACGGCTCCTCCGACGGCGGCGCCGTGCTCGTCACGGCGTTCGCTGTCGGTGCGGTCGTCGGATCGATCGCCACCGCGAGCCTCACCCGGTTCGACTTCGCACCCGTTCGTGTGATGTGGTTCGGATTCGCCGGCACGGGACTTGCGCTGCTCGCGATCATCCCGGACCTCGGAAGCGTCGCTGCCGTCGCCGCCACAGCCGTCGCTGGCCTGCTCTCTGCACCCGCGACGGCTGCGATGCTCCTGCTCCGAGCCCGTTACGCCCCTCCCGGGCTGCGTTCGCAGGTGTTCGCCGTCGCCGCGGGCCTGCGCGCCTCCGCCGCCGCACTCGGAGCGGCTCTCATCGGAGTGATCGCCGGCGTGCCGGCGTGGGCGCTCATCGTCTTCGTAGCCGCCGGGTGGCTCCTCTCGACTCTGTTCCTCGTCCGATTCCCGGCCGACGATCGCGCACAAGACTGAGCACTTCGCGGTCTCGATCCGACGCCCGCTCGCGGTGAGCGACTCTCGGCTTCGGGGCCGGATGACCCCCGTTTCCTGCCAAAACCATGTGTATGGATGGAAATTTTCGACACGCCCGGAAATGGTCTGAAAACTGCGGCTGACCAGGCCATCGTGTACACACACGGCGTGTCACACGCCGTAGGTAATTGGCCTTTCATTAGGTGTTTCACCAGACGGTCCTCATAATGGGGGACGCCGTCTGAAGTGGGACCCGAACCACGCATGCCCCAACACGCGTGGGCCGACTTCAGGTGGACGAACCCGAGGAGGTGGTCGTATGACCCACACGATTAACGAATTCGCACCCGCGCTCGAACGCTTCTATCCCCACCAGGGCGATCATCCGTTCGACGCCTACCTGCCGCCCAAGTCCCTGGCGGCGAGCTACGCATTCATGCTGTTCGGACTGCTCGGTGCCTTCGGCATCCAGCACTTCTACCTCGGCCGTCCCGTTCGCGGAACGGTGTACCTGCTC
Organism: uncultured Naasia sp.; assembly: GCA_913778905.1. Lineage (GTDB taxonomy): Bacteria > Actinomycetota > Actinomycetes > Actinomycetales > Microbacteriaceae > Naasia. The sequence continues at coordinate 57,149 of CAJYYA010000010.1, forward strand.
ACGCTCGGCCTGTTCGGGATCGGCACCCTCGTCGATCTCGTCTCGCTGCCCTGGCAGGTGCGGGACATCAACATGCGCCACGCCATCGGAGTGCGCTGAGCAAAGACGCTCGTCCGCGACCACCACGAGAAGCCCTCGGCCACCAGCCGGGGGCTTCTTCGTGTCCGTGTCGGGCTCCGGGCCGCGCCGAGTGCGGAGCACAGCGCGGCTAGGGTTGACGAGTTGTTCGCGCTTGACCTGAAGGAGCCGCATCACCGTGTCCGAGAACCCCGGATCCCTCGCCGCCGCCACTGTCACCACGACGGAGACGACGACGGGAACCGAGCTGTTCGCCGGCGACCGCCGCGTCGTCGCCATGCGCGTCGGTGGCGCCCTCCTCGATCTCGGCCGCACCGTGGAGGCCGGAGTCGACGTCGAGCCGGTCCTCATCGACTCGACGGACGGTCTCTACATCCTGCGCCACTCCACCGCGCACGTCCTCGCCCAGGCAGTGCAGTCCGTCAACCCCGAGGCGAAGCTCGGCATCGGCCCGCCCGTCACTGATGGGTTCTATTTCGACTTCGACGTCGAGGAGCCGTTCACGCCCGAGGATCTGAAGGTTTTCGCGAAGGAGATGGAGCGGATCCAGCGCGCCGGTCAGCGCTTCGAGCGTCGCGTCGTGAGCGACGACGAGGCCCGCGAGATCTTCGCCGGCGAGCCGTACAAGCTCGAACTCATCGGCCTCAAGGGCGGAGCCGAGAACGGCGACAGCGGAGAGTCGGTCGAGGTCGGCGGGGGAGAGCTGACCGTCTACGAGAACGTCGACCCCAAGAGCGGCGACGTGATCTGGCGTGACCTGTGCCGCGGCCCCCACCTGCCCAGCACGCGCCTCATTCAGAACGGCTGGGCCCTCAGCCGTGTCGCCGCCGCCTACTGGCGCGGCTCCGAGAAGAACAAGCAGCTGCAGCGCATCTACGGAACGGCCTGGCCGACCAAGGATGAACTGCGCGCCTACCAGGCACGCCTCGAGGAGGCCGCCAAGCGCGACCACCGGAAGCTCGGCGCCGAGATGGACCTGTTCTCGTTCCCCGATGAGATCGGATCCGGTCTGCCCGTGTTCCACCCCGCCGGCGGCGTCATCCGTCGCGCGATGGAGGACCACTCGCGGAAGCGTCACGAGCAGGAGGGCTACGACTTCGTCTACACGCCCCACATCACGAAGTCGACGCTGTACGAGACCTCCGGTCACCTCGACTGGTACGCGGACGGCATGTTCCCGCCCATGCACCTCGACGAGGCACGCGACGAGTCGGGTGAGCTGACCCGCCAGGGCGCGGACTACTACCTCAAGCCCATGAACTGCCCGATGCACATCCTCATCTACCGGTCGCGTTCACGCAGCTACCGGGAACTGCCGATGCGCACGTTCGAGTTCGGCTCGGTGTACCGCTACGAGAAGTCGGGCGTCGTGCACGGCCTGACCCGGGTCCGCGGCATGACCCAGGACGACGCGCACATCTTCACCTCCCAGGAGGACATGAAGCGCGAGCTCACGAGCACCCTCAACTTCGTGCTGTCGCTCCTGCGCGACTACGGGTTGACGGACTTCTACCTCGAGCTCTCCACGAAGGATCCCGAGAAGTACGTCGGGTCGGACGACATCTGGGAGGAGGCGACGGCCACCCTCGCGGAGGTCGCCGCCGAGTCCGGACTCGAGCTGGTGCCCGACCCGGGCGGAGCCGCCTTCTACGGACCCAAGATCTCGGTGCAGGCACGCGATGCGATCGGTCGCACCTGGCAGATGTCGACGGTGCAGCTCGACTTCAACCTGCCCGAGCGCTTCGGCCTCGAGTACGCGGCGGCCGACGGTTCGCGTAAGCGCCCCGTGATGATCCACCGGGCCCTGTTCGGATCGATCGAGCGGTTCTTCGGTGTGCTTCTCGAGCACTACGCCGGTGCCTTCCCGGTATGGCTGGCCCCGAGTCAGGTCGTCGGGATCCCCGTCGCCGACGAGTACGGCGACTACCTCGGCGAGGTCATCGGCGAGCTCAAGCGCGCGGGCGTCCGGGCCGAGCTCGACGCCTCCGACGACCGCATGCAGAAGAAGATCCGCACCCACACCAAGGCCAAGATCCCCTTCCAGCTCATCGCCGGCGAGGAGGACCGCGCCAACCGTGCCGTCAGCTTCCGGTTCCGCGACGGCTCGCAGCGGAACGGTGTCCCCGTCGACGACGCAGTGGCGCTGATCCGTCGCAGCATCGACGAGCACCTGCTCGTGAACGGCGCCGAAGACCTGTGACGCATACGGGCGACGCGAACTCCGAGGCGATGGACGCGTCGGGGTTCGCGGCCGCGCCCGATGCGTTCCAGCGCCTGTGGACGCCGCATCGGATGGCCTACATCGACGGCGGCGGCAAGCCGGACGACGGAGGCTGCCCGTTCTGCGCAGCACCCTCGCGGAGCGACGAGGAGTCTCTGATCGTCGCCCGCGGCGAGCACGCATACGTCCTGCTCAATCTGTTCCCGTACAACTCCGGTCACCTGCTGGTCTGCCCGTATCGCCACGTTGCCCTCTATGACGATGCGACTCCGGAGGAGACGACGGAGATCGCGGAGCTCACGCAGACCGCCATGCGAGTGCTGCGAGCGACGTCGGGCTGCGACGGCTTCAACATCGGGATGAACCAGGGCAAGCTGGCCGGCGCGGGGATCGCCGAGCATCTCCATCAGCATGTGGTGCCGCGCTGGGCCGCCGACTCCAACTTCTTCCCGATCATCGCGCAGACCAAGGCGCTCCCTCAGCTGCTCGGCGACGTCCGGCGCACAGTGGCCGAGGCCTGGCCTCGATCGCACCGGGCATAGACTTCTCTAGGCGTCTGGAGTGCCGCGTCGGCGGCATTCGACGCATGACTTTCGCAACGAGGAATGGGCTGAAGAAGTGACGGACAGCACGCAGGGATCGGTCGGCACGAGCAGGGTCAAGCGCGGCCTCGCGGAGATGCTCAAGGGCGGCGTCATCATGGACGTCGTCACGGCTGAGCAGGCGCGGATCGCGGAAGACGCCGGAGCCGTCGCGGTCATGGCTCTCGAGCGGGTTCCCGCTGACATCCGCGCGCAGGGCGGCGTGGCACGCATGAGCGACCCCGATCTGATCGACCAGATCGTCCAGTCGGTGTCGATCCCCGTCATGGCCAAGGCCCGCATCGGCCACTTCGTCGAGGCGCAGGTGCTCGAGGCGCTCGGTGTCGACTACATCGACGAGTCCGAGGTGCTCTCGCCGGCCGACTACGTCAACCACATCGACAAGTGGAAGTTCACTGTGCCCTTCGTCTGCGGTGCGACCAACCTGGGCGAGGCGCTGCGCCGTCTCACCGAGGGTGCCGCGATGATCCGCTCGAAGGGCGAGGCCGGCACGGGCGACGTCTCGGAGGCGACCAAGCACATCCGTACCATCGGCGGCGAGATCCGGGCCCTCCAGGGCAAGACCGAGGACGAGCTCTACGTCGCGGCGAAGGATCTACAGGCTCCGTACGAGCTCGTGGCCGACGTCGCCCGTACCGGCAAGCTCCCCACCGTGCTCTTCACGGCCGGCGGTGTCGCCACTCCGGCCGATGCTGCCCTCATGATGCAGCTGGGCGCCGACGGAGTCTTCGTCGGATCCGGCATCTTCAAGTCGGGCGACCCGGCCAAGCGCGCGGCCGCGATCGTCAAGGCGACCACGTTCTACGACGACGCCAAGGTCATCGCCGAGGTCTCGCGCGGACTGGGCGAGGCGATGGTCGGCATCAACGTCGCCGACGTCCCCGCGCCCCACCGTCTCGCCTCGCGCGGCTGGTGAGTCGCGGAGTGGGCGCCGGCCCGACGGTCGGCGTCCTCGCTCTGCAGGGTGACTTCCGCGAGCACATCGCGGTCTTCTCCGGTCTCGGCATCGCTGCGCGGCCGGTCCGTCGCGCCGAGGAGCTCGACGAGATCGACGGTCTGGTGATCCCGGGCGGTGAGTCGAGCGTCATGGACAAGCTCAGCCGGACGTTCGGTCTCGCCGAGCCATTGAAGGCCGCCATCGCGGACGGATTGCCGGTGTACGGGACCTGCGCGGGGCTGATCATGCTCTCCGATACGGTGCTCGACGCCATCGAGGGGCAGCAGAGCCTCGGCGGACTCGATGTCGCCGTCCGTCGGAACGCCTTCGGCAATCAGCTCGACTCCTTCGAGACCGATCTGGACATTCCCGAGCTGGGCGCGCCGCCCGTGCACGCGGCCTTCATCCGCGCCCCCATCGTCGAATCGGTGGGGGAGTCCGTCAAGGTGTTGTCGGCTCTCGACGACGGTCGCGTGGTCGCCGTCGAGCAGGGCAACCTGCTGGGCACGAGCTTCCACCCCGAGATCACCGGCGAGACCCGGTTCCACAGCTACTTCGCCTCCCACCTCTCGTAGCTCGGGTATTCCGGCCGAATGAGAACGTTGCGGCGTACCAACTGAGCCGGAATACCCTCACAACAGGTGGGGGATCGGCGTCCCGGTAGACTGTCGGGGCAGAACGAGCGGTTGACAGGAGAGACGTGTCCGGACATTCCAAGTGGGCCACCACTAAGCACAAGAAGGCGATCATCGACTCGCGTCGCGCCAAGTCCTTCGCCAAGCTCATCAAGAACATCGAGGTCGCGGCCAAGATCGGCGGTGCCGATCTGTCGGGCAACCCGACCCTGGTCGACGCCGTGCAGAAGGCCAAGAAGACCTCGGTCCCCAACGACAACATCGACCGTGCGATCAAGCGCGGAGCCGGGCTCACCGGCGAGACGATCGACTATCAGACGATCATGTACGAGGGCTACGCCGCCGGCGGTGTCGCCCTGCTGGTCGAGTGCCTCACCGACAACCGCAACCGCGCGGCCGCCGAGGTCCGCACCGCGATGAGCCGTAATGGCGGCACCATGGCCGACCCGGGCAGCGTCGCGTACAACTTCAGCCGTAAGGGCGTCATCACGGTCATGAAGACCGACGGTCTGACCGAGGACGACATCTTGGGTGCGGTGCTCGACGCCGGTGTCGAAGATGTCGCCGACCGTGGCGAGGGCTTCGAGATCGTCACCGAGCCGAGCGATCTGGTCGCCGCTCGCACTGCGCTGCAGGACGCGGGGATCGACTACGACTCCGCCGAGGCCGAGTTCGTTCCCGGCGTCACGGTCAGCGCCGATGCGGAGACCGCCCGCAAGGTCTACCGCTTGATCGACGCCCTCGAGGACAGCGATGACGTGCAGAACGTCTTCGTGAATCTCGAGGTGTCGGCCGAGGTGCAGGCCGAGCTCGAGAACGACTGACGTGACCCTGCGCGTGCTCGGGGTCGACCCGGGTCTCACGCGCTGCGGGTTCGGCGTGGTCGACGTCGATCCCGACCGGCGAGCCCGCCTCGTCGCGGTCGGCGTCATCCGGACCGAGCCCTCCACTCCCGTCGAGCAGCGCGTCCACGCCGTCGCGGTGGGTATCGCGGCGGTCCTCGACGAGCACATGCCGCATGTCGTCGCCCTGGAACGCGTCTTCGCGCAGAACAACGTGAGCACGGTGATGGGGACCGCCCAAGCCAGCGGCGTCGTGATGCATCTGGCGGCGTCCAGATCGTTGCGCGTGGCATTGCACACCCCGAGCGAGGTCAAGGCCGCGATCACCGGATACGGCTCAGCCGACAAGAAGCAGGTCGGCGCCATGGTGGCGAGGGTCCTCGGTCTCACAGAGGCGCCAAAGCCCGCCGATGCGGCGGATGCTCTGGCTCTGGCCATCTGCCACGCCTGGCGCGGCGCCGCCGCCTCGCCTTCCGGAATCTCGGTCGCCCCTCTCACCCCGGCTCAACGCGCGTGGCAGGCCGCGGAACGCGCCACCCGCCGCTGACCCGCCAGCCGCTAACCCGGTGGCCGCTGCCCGCCACCGGAGATGTCCCTCGGATCGGTTCGAAGGTGTATTCGACTCGCCGCGACGGTGCTCCGAGAGCGTCGGGGGTGGGCCGTACCGTAGCGGCATGATCTCTTCGCTGCGCGGATCCGTGCTCGCACTCGGAGGCAGCTCCATCGTCGTCGAGGTCGGCGGGATCGGTTACTCGGTGGCGGTGAGCCCGCAGTACGCCCTGACGCTGCGGGTCGGAGCGGAGGTCGTCGTCCACACGGCGCTCATCGTCCGTGAGGACGACCTCTCCCTGTTCGGCTTCGCCAGTCTCGACGAGCTGCGGGTTTTCGACCTGTTGCGCGGCGTCACCGGTGTGGGACCGAAGTCGGCGCTCGGCGTGCTCTCGGTCCTGACGCCGGATCAGGTCGCCCTGGCCGTCATAGGCGAGGACGATGCCGCCTTCCGCAAGGTCTCCGGCATCGGCCCGAAGACCGCGAAGCTCATCGTCCTCTCGCTCACCGGCAAGCTGCTGGCACCCGCTCCCACGGCCTCCGCATCACAGGCCCGACCGCTCACCAGCGCTGCGGACGATGTCGTGGTGGCCCTGATCGGGCTGGGCTGGCCCGAGCGGACCGCCCGGACCGCCGTCGACGATGTGCTCGTCGAACAACCCGAGGAGCGCAACGTGCAGGTCCTCCTGCGAGCGGCCCTCGCCCTGCTCGGCCCCCGTCAGGGAGCGACCCAGGGGAGCCGCGCATGAGCGACGCGCAGATGACTCCCGAGTCCGAGGCCGAGCTGGCCTTCGAGGGAGCCCTCCGTCCGAAGTCGCTGGGGGAGTTCGTCGGCCAGGCCAAGGTGCGTGGTCAGCTCCAGCTCCTGCTGCAGGCCGCCGCCATGCAGAACCGCGCACCCGACCACATCCTGCTGGCCGGCCCGCCCGGACTCGGCAAGACGACTCTCGCGATGATCGTGGCCCACGAGAGCGGACGCCCCCTGCGCATGTCCAGCGGCCCCGCCATCCAGCACGCGGGCGATCTCGCCGCGGTGCTCTCCTCGCTCGTGCCGGGAGAAGTGCTCTTCATCGATGAGATCCATCGGATGGCGCGCTCCGCTGAGGAGATGCTCTACCTCGCGATGGAGGACTTCCGGATCGACATCATGGTCGGCAAGGGCGCCGGTGCGACGAGCATCCCTCTCGACCTCGCACCGTTCACCCTCGTCGGCGCCACGACCCGGTCCGGCATGCTTCCCAACCCGCTTCGCGACCGCTTCGGGTTCACGGCCCACCTCGAGTTCTACGAGACGGACGAGTTGGAGGAGGTGCTGCGGCGCGCCGCGGAGCTACTCGGGCTCGACATCGCACGACCCGCCCTCGCCGAGATCGCAGGACGCAGCCGAGGAACGCCGCGCATCGCCAACCGCCTCCTGCGCCGCGTACGCGACTACGCCCTGGTGCACGGCACGAAGGCCGGACACGCCGCGGTCGACGCGGCGCTCGAGCTGTACGACGTGGACCCGATCGGCCTCGACCGCCTCGACCGCGCCGTGATGCTTGCAATCCTGCAGCGATTCGACGGAGGACCGGTCGGTCTAGGGACCCTCGCCGTGTCGGTCGGCGAGGAGGGCGACACCATCGAATCCGTCGTCGAGCCGTTCCTCGTGCGCACGGGGTTCCTGAGCAGGACGCCGCGTGGGCGCGTCGCCACCCCGGCGGCATGGGCGCATTTCGGTCTCGCACCGAGGGCGGGCCGCTCCGCGGGGGAGCAAGCCGTGCTCTTCGCCGACGGGCTATGATCGACTGCCGACATCGCGTCAGGTGACTGCGCTATAAGCAGCCTGCGCATCATCGAGTCCGTGAGCCGAACCGGCGCGGGCCCCACCTCCCGGAAGGCATCGTCATGGATCCGCTTACCCTCATCATGCTGGGCGCCCTCGCCCTGCTGATCTTCTTCACCGTCCGCAACGGCCGCAAGCGTTCCCGCGACATGGCGGCCATGCACGAGCGCACCGTCGTGGGTGCCAAGGTCATGACGAACTTCGGCCTGTTCGGAACGATCGTCGCCGTCGACGAGGAAGAGAACCAGATCGAACTGGAGACGACGCCCGGCACCGTTCTGACCGTCCACCGCCAGACGATCGCCAAGATCATCACCCCGGAAGAGGTCGTCTCCGACGAGGAGGCCGAACTCGCCGAGGAGGGCGTCATCGAGAGCGCGGAGGAGCTGGAGGGCGTGAAGCCCGAGTACCGCCAGCAGCCCGATGGCACCCCCGCCGACCGGTCGACCGGCAAGAAGCTCGACGACTAACATCTCGACTCACCCGCTCGCCGTCCTTTCCGGGCGGCGAGCGAGTTCTGTCCCCGTACCGAAAAGGCTCCGTCTGTGGCGAACACTCCCACCCCGGTGCGAAAAGCGCGCCGCTCGCTGATCGCACTCGCGGCGATCTTCCTCGTCCTCATGGGCGCGATCCAGATCGGGGTGTCGTTCTTCGGCGCCTCGTGGACCCCGAAGCTCGCGCTCGACCTCGAGGGTGGCACCGAGATCCGTCTCGCCCCCGTCGTGCAGGGCGCCGATCAGGTCACGAGCGAGCAGCTCAACCAGGCCGTGTCGATCATCCGCGATCGCGTCGATGCGGCGGGTGTGTCGGAGGCGGAGATCCGCACCGAGGGCTCCAACAACATCGTCGTGTCGATCCCCGGACAGCCGAGTGAGGAGACGCTGCAGCGCATCGAGGCCTCGGCGAAGCTCGACTTCCGTCCGGTGCTCCTCGCAGGCGTGCCGTCGACGAGTTCCACGGGCACCCCGACGCCGGCTCCGACCGAGTCCACCGAGGCGACGCCCGCACCGAGCCCCACCGACGCGAGCGATCTCACCCAGGTCACGCCCGAACTGCAGACCGCGTTCGACAACTTCGACTGCGCGAGCGTCGACGAGACCGTCGTGCCCGATCCGAACAAGCCGTTCCTCACGTGCGAGACCAACGGCTCGGCGAAATACCTCCTCGGCCCCGTCGAGCTGTCCGGAGAGAACCTCTCGAACGCGACCGCCGGTCAGGAGACCACCCAGAACGGTGCCGCTACCGGCAGCTGGGCCGTCAACCTGCAGTTCAACCAGCAGGGCACCGAGCAGTTCGCCGCGATCACGTCGCGACTCACCGGGCTGCAGGCGCCGCGCAACCAGTTCGCCATGGTCCTCGACAACCGCGTTCTCCTCGCACCGACCTCGCAGGTGGTCATCACCGACGGTCGTGCCGCGATCACCGGTGGCAGCATCACGCAGGACACCGCGAAGACGCTCGCCGATCAGCTCAAGTACGGCGCCCTGCCCGTGAGCTTCGCGGTGCAGAGCAACGAGTCGATCTCGGCCACCCTCGGTTCCGAGCAGCTCGCCAACGGCCTGCTGGCCGGACTCATCGGTCTGATCCTGGTGGTCGTCTATTCGCTGATCCAGTACCGTGCGCTCGGCCTCGTGACGGTCGCCTCCCTCGTCATCGCGGGCGGGTTGACCTACCTCATCGTGACCCTGCTGGGGTGGCGACTGGACTTCCGCCTCTCGCTCGCGGGGGTTGCCGGTCTCATCATCGCGATCGGTGTCACGGCGGACTCCTTCATCGTCTACTTCGAGCGCATCAAGGACGAACTCCGAGACGGCCGCGGTCTCTCCGGAGCCGTCGAGGCGGGATGGAAGCGCGCACTGCGGACCATCCTCGCCTCCGACGCGATCAACTTCCTCGCCGCTTTCATCCTGATCCTGCTCGCCGTCGGTAACGTCCGCGGCTTCGCGGTCACACTGGGACTGACGACGATCATCGACCTCATCGTCGTCGCGCTCTTCACGCATCCGGTGCTGCAGCTGCTCTCGCGCACCAGATTCTTCGGCGAAGGACACCCCGCCTCCGGTCTGGACCCGCGCGCGCTGGGAGCTGTCTACCGGGGACGCGCGCAGTTCCGCGAGCCGGTCGCCATCGCCAAGCGCAACTCCGGCAGCAAGACCGAGGCTCAGAAGCGTCAGACGATCGCCGAGCGCAAGGCCGCCGAGGCCAGGGGCACGGCGACCGCGACGCTCGAGCGCCCCACCACCACCGATCAGTCCGCAGCGACTCCGACGACGAAGTCGGCCAAGCCGACGCAGGCTCGCGGCAAGAAGGGCACGCGCTCATGAGCGGCTTCTCCCAGTTCGGCAACGACCTCTACACGGGGGTCCGGTCGATCGACTTCATCGCCCGACGCAAGCTGTGGTTCGCCATCTCGGCCGTGGCCATCGTGCTCTCGATCGTTCTCCCGCTGGCACGCGGTGGCTTCGCCTTCGGCATCGAGTTCACCGGCGGTAGCGAGTTCCAGCTCAGCCAGGTCGACACGAGTGATCAGGCCAAGGCCGAGGACGCCGTGACCGCAGTCGCTCCGGAGGCGGCGCCTCGCGTGACCGTCATCGGCGGCGACGGTCTCCGGGTCCAGACCGACCAGCTCGACGGCGACCAGAGCACCGCGGTGCGCAACTCGCTCGCAGAGGCCTACGGCGTTCCGGCGAACGATGTCGCCGAATCCTTCGTCGGTCCGTCCTGGGGTGGCGAGATCACCAATCAGGCCATCCGCGCGCTGCTCATCTTCCTGGCGTTGGCGTTCGTCTTCATGGCCCTCTACTTCCGCACCTGGAAGATGTCGATCGCGGCCATGGTGTCGCTCATCCACGACCTCATCATCACCGCCGGAATCTACGGAGCAGTGGGATTCGAGGTGACGCCGGCCGCTGTCATCGGCTTCCTGACGATCCTCGGCTATTCGCTCTACGACACCGTCGTGGTCTTCGACAAGATCCGTGAGAACACGAGCGGGTCGGAGTCGTCGTCGGGTCGCACCTTCGCCGAGTCCGTCAACCTGGCCGTCAATCAGACGCTCGTCCGATCGATCAACACCGCGGTCGTCGCAGTGCTGCCCGTGGCGTCCATCCTGTTCGTCGGGTCGGTCCTGCTCGGTGCCGGCACCCTGCGCGACATCTCGCTCGCGCTGTTCATCGGGACCCTCCTCGGCACCTATTCCACGATCTTCGTGGCAGCACCGCTCTACTCGATGCTCCGCGAGCGCGAGCCCCGCATCAAGGCCGAGTCGGCGCGGGCACTCGATCTGCGGCAGAAGAGCACCGTGGCGCAGAGCGCCTCCATGGGTGGCGCAGAATAGGTCCAGGCGCACGTCCCTGAGCGTGCAGAAGGTGATCTGAATGACCGACACCCAGCAGACCTCGACGACGACCTCTTCGCTGCGCCGCCTGGTGCCGCGCATCTTCTCCCGGGCTCAGCCCCAGGGGGCCGTCGAGACTCTGCTGCGGACTCTCCGGACGCACCATGCCAAGGCCGATCTGACGATCGTCGAGCGTGCGTATACCGCTGCGGAGCGAGCGCACCGCGGTCAGAAGCGGGATAGCGGCGAGCCCTACATCACGCATCCGGTCGCGGTGGCGCAGATCCTCGCCGACCTGGGTATCGGACCCCGCACCATCGCGGCCGCGCTCCTGCACGACACAGTCGAGGACACGGGTTACACGCTCGAGCAGATCCAGAGCGAGTTCGGCGACGAAGTCGCGATGCTCGTCGACGGCGTGACGAAGCTCGACAAGGTCAAGTACGGCGACAGCGCTCAAGCGGAGACCGTCCGCAAGATGGTGGTCGCGATGTCGAAGGACATCCGCGTCCTGGTCATCAAGCTCGCCGACCGACTCCACAACGCGCGGACCTGGGGCTTCGTGTCGCAGCAGAGAGCCTCGAAGAAGGCTCAGGAGACACTGGAGATCTACGCTCCGCTCGCGCATCGCCTCGGTATCCAGGCCATCAAGCTCGAGCTCGAGGACCTTTCGTTCGCGGTGCTCTACCCCAAGCTCTACTCCGAGATCGAGAGCCTCGTCCGGCAGCGGACTCCCCAGCGCGAAGGCTTCGTCCAGGAGGTCATCGAAGCGGTCCAAGATGACCTGCGCGCGGCGAAGATCAAGGGCAAGGTCGTCGGGCGCCCGAAGCAGTACTACTCGATCTACCAGAAGATGATCGTCCGCGGTCGCGAGTTCGACGAGATCTACGACCTCGTCGGCATCCGCGTCCTCGTCGACAGCCTTCGCGACTGCTACGCCGTGCTGGGAGCGATTCACGCTCGCTGGACGCCCGTGCCGGGCCGTTTCAAGGACTACATCGCGACGCCCAAGTTCAACCTCTACCAGTCGCTGCACACGACGGTCATCGGGCCGGACGGTCGGGCTGTGGAACTCCAGATCCGCACGCACGAGATGCACCAGCGCGCCGAGTTCGGCGTCGCCGCGCACTGGAAGTACAAAGAGCGGATGAACGGCGGCGGCCGAGGATCGACCAGCATCGCGCCGGGTGCGCAGACGGAAACCGACATGGCGTGGCTCGCGCACCTGTCGGACTGGCAGGCCGAGACGGCCGACCCGGGGGAGTTCCTCGACAGCCTCCGCTTCGAGATCGGAGCGAAAGAGGTCTACGTCTTCACACCGAAGGGCAAGGTCATCGGCCTCCCGTCCGGTGCGACGCCCGTCGATTTCTCCTACGCGGTCCACACCGACATCGGTCACCGCACGATGGGTGCCAAGGTCAACGGGCGCCTCGTTCCTCTCGAGAGCGTCCTGCAGAGCGGTGACGTCGTCGAGATCTTCACGTCGAAGAACCCCGACTCCGGCCCCAGCCAGGACTGGCTCGCCTTCGTCAAGAGCCCCCGTGCGCGGAACAAGATCCGCCAGTGGTTCACGAAGGAGCGGCGCGACGAGGCAATCGAGCAGGGCCGCGACTCGATCAGTCGGGCGATGCGGAAGCAGAACCTGCCGCTGCAGCGCCTGATGAGTCAGGACGTGTTCTCCGAGGTCGCGGCACAGATGCGCTACGACGACGTCTCCGCCCTCTACGCCGCGCTGGGCGAGGGGCACGTCTCGACGCAGTCGGTCATCGAGAAGGTGCTGGCCATCGTCCAGGGCAGCGAGGAGAGCGACGACAACGAGGTCGCTCTTCCCACGCGAACACGCCGTCCGCTGCGCAACAGCGACTCGGGTGTGCTGGTCCGCGGGGCTCCCGACATCCTCGTGAAGCTCGCGAAGTGCTGCACGCCTGTTCCCGGCGACGAGATCGTCGGTTTCGTGACGCGTGGTTCGGGTGTCTCCGTGCATCGCAGCGACTGCAACAACGTCAAGGAGCTGCTGAGCCAGCCGGAGCGCATGATCGACGTCGAGTGGGCGCCGTCATCGAAGAGCGTCTTCCTGGTCCAGATCCAGGTCGAAGCGCTCGACCGTTCCGGCCTGCTCTCGGACACGACCCGCGTCCTGTCAGAGCACCACGTGAACATCCTCTCCGCCACGGTGTCGACCTCGACCGACCGTCTCGCACTCAGCCGGTTCGTCTTCGAGATGGGCGACACCACGCACCTGGACCGCGTGCTCAACGCCGTGCGCCGGATCGACGCCGTCTACGACGTGTATCGGGTCTCCGCGGGCTGAGACGCGAGGACCGTCGCGACGTCGGTCAACCGGCGCAGGGCCCGTCTGCGTTCACGCTGGAAGCGTCGGTCGTTCAGCTCCAGTTCGACCGCCGCGGTGCCGAGACCCGCGTCGCCGAGCAGCCGGGCGACGACGGCTGCGTCGAACGGGGTGGTCTCGGGTACGCGGAGGAGGTCGACGACGGTCCGCATCGGCGTCGTGATCTCGAGACCACCGACGGTGAAGGTCTCATGCGGCCGCAGAATGGCTTCGCCGACGACCATGCCGTGGCGCGGATCGAAACCGTGCGACAGGCCCGCGTGCACGCAGACCGGAAGGGGGCGCGCCAGGGTGGTGGCCGCGCCGAGAATCCACGCCGCGGTGTCGCGGTGGGCGATCCGGCCGTCGGTCAATGTGCGGCTCAGGGAGAGGGCGCGCGCCACGATGTCGTCGGGGTAGTCGACGGGGCGGTACCCGTCACCGACACCGAAGAGTTCGCCGTCGAGTCTGCTCGCGCAGAGCTCGGCGAGGGGGAGGTCAGCCGTGTCGAGGACGTCGGGGAGGCGCATGCCTGAAGTCTGGCCCGCCCCGTCTCGATGCAGTCCGATGAAATTACGTTCTGTGGATAACGGCCGAGAAGAGGAAAGGGCGCCTCGGGATCACCGTGGTGACCCGAGGCGCCCTCTTCGCCGTGGCGTGCTCAGCCCAGAGCGTCCAGCCAGACCTTGCGAGCCGCGAGAGCCTCTTCGGCCTCGGCCTGCTTTGCCTTGTCGCCCGAGGCCTTGGCTGCGTCGATGTCGGCCTGCAGCTTCTCGATGGCGGATTCGAGCTGGGCGGCGAGGCCCTGCGAGCGGGCCTTCTTCTCGGGGTTGGACTTCTGCCAGTGCTCGTCCTCGAGCGCCTTGACGGCGTTCTCGACCTTGCGGAGACGGTCGGTGACGACGCGCATCTGGTCGCGGGGGACCTTGCCGATCTCGTCCCACCGGCGCTGGATGCCGGTCAGCTTCTCACGCGCGGGGCCCGCCTCGGTCGCGGTGAGCAGGGGCTCGGCCTCGTCGAGCAGCGCGAGCTTCGCGGTGAGGTTCGCGCTGAACTCCTCGTTCTCCTGGGCATCGATCTCGGCCTTCGCCTGGAACAGCGCGTCCCCTGCCGCCTTGAATCGCGCCCAGAGGGCGTCGTCCTGCTTGCGGCCGCCTCGGCCGGCGGCTTTCCACTCGTCGAGCAGATCGCGGTAGGCGGGGATCCCCTCGGAGCCGCGGGGTGCGAGAGCCTCAGCCCTCTCGACCAAAGCGGTCTTGCGGTTGCGTACATCGCGGTGCTGGTTGTCGAGCTCCGCGAAGAACGCGCGTCGGTGCTGGTCGATGGTCGAGCGTGCAGCGCGGAACCGCTTCCAGAGCGCGTCGGCCGTGCTCTTGGGGAGACGCGGACCCTCCTGCTGCTGAGACTGCCAGGACGCGAAGAGGCGCTCCATGGTCGCGGTCGCCTGCTTCCACTGAGTGGTCGCGGGGTCGGATGCTGCGAGTTTCTCGGCCTCGACGACGAGCGCCTCGCGCTGGGCGACTGCCTGCTCGAGCTTCTCCTTGGCCTCGGCGCTCTGCTTCTCGGTCAGCTCGGAGACGCCGGTCTTGAGCGCGTCGAGGCGGGTTCGAAGCGAGGCGAGGTCGCCCACTGCCGCGGCGTTCGCGAGAGCCTCGTCGAGACGGGTGACCCCCTTGGCGACATCCGTCGCGGACGCACCGGCCTTGGCGCGCTGCTCGAGCAGCTTCACCTGTCCGTCGAGGTCGGCGAACTTGCGCTCGTAGTAGGCGAGGGCCTCCTCGGGCGTCGTGTCGGGGTACTGACCGACCAGCCGCTCGGTGTCGCCCTCGCGGACGTAGACGCTGCCATCGGGATCGACGCGCCCCCAGGGCGCGGAATCGGAGCTACTCACGGGACTTCCTCGTGCTCGTCGGGCGGTGTTTCGCGGGCGCGCCACGGACGTGCTCGGCGCATAGAGAGCCTATTGCACGGCTCCCTCGGCGCACGGTCGGATGACGAAGACGTGACTGGCGTTCAGGAAGGCGCCATCACGAACCGACGTGACGAGCGCAGCACCCGACGATCACTGCAACTCGAACTCGCGAATGAACGTCGGCACGTTCGGCTTGCCGTCGGAACCGCCGCCGGCAACGCCCTTCGACGCGATCTGATCGACGAGCTGGTCGAGACCCGAGGTGACCCGGCCGATGACGGTGTACCCGCCGGCAGCATCGGCGGGAATCGTCGTGTCGCCGTAGGCGATGAAGAACTGGGTGGTCATGCTGTAACCGTTCCCGCCCTGACGGGCGAGTGCGATCGTGCCGGCCGGATACACGTTGTCGGACGGGGCGTTCTCCACGGGACCGAAGGTGAAGCCCGCATCACCGGACCCCTGTCCGTCGGCCGAGCCGCACTGGAGCACATCGAAACCGCCGTCGGTGAGGCGGTGGCAGGTCTTGCCCGTGTAGAAGCCGGACTGTGCGAGGCTCACGACGGCTGAGACGCCCTGGGGGGCGGCCGCACCATCGAGCGTGACGCCGAGCTGGACGTCGTTGAGCTGAAGCGTCCCCGTCCAATCACGGCCCGCCGCGATGTCCGCGGAGGGCACGTTTCCGGTGTTCTCCCCGGCCGGTGCGGACGCGGCCGGATCGGCGGAGGCGCTCGCGCTGGGGGTTGGAGTCGGAACGGGAGTGCCCGGTCCCGAGGTGAAGTACACGACCTGGGCAACGGTCGCCAGAGCGACGACACCGACGACCGCGATCGCCGCGACGATGTTGTCGCGCCGACGTCGACGGATCTGATCCGCGTGCACCGTCTGCTTCGCGTTGAATTCGCGCAAGCGCTGTCGCGCGACCCTGTCTTCGCCTCGTCCAGCTGCCACGGTCCGCCCGTATCCTTTCGCCGCGCTCCTCGATCAGCGCTCGTCCAGCTTAGGACGAGGGGTCCGGACGGGACGACCGGTGCCCCGGTGTCGGCGGCGATCCATAGCATGGGAGGGATGAACGGTGCGGCCCGAGGCGGGCAGACGGGGCTGCGGTCGGGGGCGACTCCGCTCGCTGTGCGAATGAGGCCACGCAGCCTCGACGAGGTGGCCGGCCAGAAGCATCTGCTCGGCCCCGGATCGCCGCTCGTCGCCCTTGCGGGGGATAGGACAGGCGAGACCGGAGCGGTGTCCGTCATCCTCTGGGGCCCGCCCGGCACCGGTAAGACGACCCTGGCTCAGGCGATCGCGCACAGTTCGGGCCGTCGTTTCGTCGAGCTGTCCGCCGTGACCGCCGGCGTGAAGGACGTGCGCCAGGTCATGGAGGAGGCGCACTCGCAGCGTGATCTCTACGGTGTCTCCACGGTGCTCTTCCTCGACGAGATCCACCGGTTCAGCAAGGCCCAGCAGGACGCGCTGCTCCCAGGAGTGGAGAACGGCTGGGTCATCCTCGTGGCCGCGACGACGGAGAACCCCTCCTTCTCGGTCATCTCGCCGCTTCTGTCCCGTTCGCTGCTCCTGACCCTGAAGATCCTCGAAGACGACGACCTGGGGCTCCTCATCGACCGAGCCGTAGCCGATGAGCGGGGGCTCGACGATCGGGTGGAGCTGGAGCCCGACGCGCGAGCCGCCCTCATCCAACTCGCGTCCGGTGACGCCCGTCGTGCGCTCACCGCGCTGGAGGCGGCTGCGTTCTCGGCCACCGCGGTCGCCGGTGAGACGGGGTCGTCGTCGGGGTCGAACGATGGCGAGGACCGCGACGGACTCGTCGAACGAGGCGTCGGGGAGGACGACGAGGACGAGGACGACGTATTCCACGTCGAGGTCTCCGCCGGGGGAATCGACGAGGGAGCCCCAGCACCTCGCAAGCCGGTCATCACCGCCGAGCTCGTCGCCATCGCCGTGGATCGCGCTCTCCTCCGGTACGACCGTGCGGGAGACGAGCACTACGACGTGATCAGCGCGTTCATCAAGTCGGTGCGGGGGAGCGACGTCGACGCCTCGCTCCATTACCTGGCCCGCATGATCGAGGCGGGAGAGGACCCGCGGTTCATCGCCCGCCGCATCATCGTGTCGGCGTCGGAGGACATCGGCATGGCCGATCCGCAGGCGCTCGTCATCGCGATAGCCGCGGCTGACGCCGTGCAGTTCATCGGGATGCCCGAGGGTCGGATCCCGTTGGCCGAGGCCGTCGTCTATCTGGCCACGGCACCCAAGTCCAACGCATCCTACCTCGCGATCGACCAGGCCATCGCCGATGTGCGTCGCGGGCG
Organism: uncultured Naasia sp.; assembly: GCA_913778905.1. Classification (GTDB taxonomy): domain Bacteria; phylum Actinomycetota; class Actinomycetes; order Actinomycetales; family Microbacteriaceae; genus Naasia. The sequence continues at coordinate 74,737 of CAJYYA010000010.1, forward strand.
GATGGGTCCGGTGCCGCTCCATCTGCGGGACGCGCACTATGCCGGGGCCAAGCGACTCGGGCACGGTAAGGGGTACCGCTACGCGCATGACGCTGAGCACGGAGTAGCCGAGCAGCAGTACCCGCCCGACGAGCTGAGAGGCGTCGACTACTACCGGCCCACGAGCAACGGCTACGAGCGGGACGTCACGGCCCGACTCGAGCGGCTCCGCAGGATTGTTCGAGGCGAGTGAGGGCCCCGGCGGCCAGTCCGGATAGTCAGGCCCACGATCCGGTGATCCGGCTCGAATGATGATAGGCTTCTCGATGGCCTGAAACGGTTCCTGTCTGCGCGGCTGCTAGACGGATCCCCGTTCACGGACCAGTGCCTGTAGCCGGCCGGTCCCTCAGGACTCAACCTCTCATTTCCCGGCACGCTCGCGCGTGCATCACTTCTGCATGTTTTCGAAGGGAAATCATGACCACCAAGTCTCAGGACCGCCGCAAGGTGCGTCTCTCGCGTGCCCTCGGCATCGCGCTCACCCCGAAGGCCGCCCGCTACCTCGAGAAGCGTCCCTACGCTCCGGGCGAGCACGGTCGCACCAAGCGCAAGACCGACTCCGACTACGCGGTCCGTCTGCGCGAGAAGCAGCGTCTGCGCGAGCAGTACGGCATCCGCGAGAAGCAGCTCCGCCGCGTGTTCAACGAGGCCCGCCGCACCCAGGGCCTGACCGGTGAGAACCTGGTCGAGCTCCTCGAGCAGCGCCTCGACGCGCTCGTGCTGCGCGCCGGTTTCGCCCGCACCACCGCGCAGGCTCGCCAGCTCGTCGTGCACCGTCACATCCTCGTCGACGGCCAGCTCGTCGACCGTCCCTCCTTCCGCGTGAAGCCGGGACAGCTCGTTCACGTCAAGCAGCGCAGCGAGGGCATGGAGCCCTTCCAGGTCGCCGCCGCAGGTGGCCACGCCGAGGTCCTGCCCAAGGTCCCCGCGTACCTCGACGTCGAGCTCGACAAGCTCCAGGCGCGCCTCGTCCGTCGCCCGCTGCGCGCGGAGGTCCCCGTGACCGCCGACGTCCAGCTGGTCGTCGAGTACTACGCCGCCCGCTGATTCGGCTGTCGTCTCCTACGGCGACGCTTCAGCACCACCGCGAGTGCCCGCCTCTGCATGCAGAGGCGGGCATTCCGCATTTCACTAGGCTGTACGACGGAGGTTCTGACATGAGTGGTGGTGACATCGCGGGTCTCATCGCCGCGGGTGTGTTCGCGGTCCTGGTGGCCCTGCTGGCGATTCCGCTGGTCAAGCTCGGAAAGGTCCTCGATCAGACGACGGCCTCGATCAAGGAGGCTACGGACGGCATCACGCCGATCCTCGACGAGACGACGGAGACGATCCGCTCGGCCAACGGCCAGTTGGCCCGCGTCGACACGATCACCTCCAACGTCGCCGAACTGTCCGGCAACGTCTCCGCTCTCGTGGCGCTCTTCGCGGCGTCCGTCGGCGGTCCGCTCATCAAGCTGGCGGGCTTCAGCGCCGCCGTGCGCGCGGGTGTCGTCGGACTGCGCGGAGCCAAGAAGGCCGAAGACAGCGTCTCGGGTCGACGGCGCCGCAAGTGACGCGAGCGGACGCCCGGTCCGGGTTTCCGACAGCACGAAGGAGAGCTGCGAAGTGAGCAAAGTGATCTGGCTCGCCGCCGGAGTGGTCCTGGGTCTCGGGATCTCCACCCTGAAGGGCCGCACAGCCCCGGAGGGCGGGATCCTCGATGACCTCGACGCCAAGGCGCGCGAGTTCGGGCGGACCGTCCGAGAGAGCTACCACGCCCGTCAGGATGAGCTCCGCGACGCCATCGGCGGCGAAGAGTAAGGGTGAGCGCCCGTAGTGGCGCGCCCGTAGAATCGATCGGTCATCCCCGCGCGTCCCGTGCGGGCTGAGGCGGACGTGCGCGTCCATCCACCACCATCCGTCGCCACCGTGTCCAGGTCGCGACGCCCAGGAAGGCGAGTGCTACACAGCCATGCAGACTGCTGAGATCCGACGCCGCTGGCTCGACTTCTTCCAGGAGCGGGGCCACACGGTGGTGCCCTCCGCCTCGCTCGTGAGCGAGGACCCGTCGCTGCTCTTCACAGTCGCCGGCATGGTGCCCTTCATCCCTTATTTGACGGGGGTCGTGCCCGCGCCGTATCCGCGCGCGACGAGCGTCCAGAAGTGCATCCGCACGCTCGACATCGACGAGGTCGGCAAGACCACGCGTCACGGCACGTTCTTCCAGATGAACGGCAACTTCTCGTTCGGCGACTACTTCAAGGAAGGCGCGATCGGGTACGCGTGGGAGCTGCTCACCACCTCGGAGGCCGACGGCGGACTCGGGTTCGACGAGGACCGGCTGTGGGTCACGGTCTACCAGGACGACCAGGAGGCGTACGACCTCTGGCGGAAGCTCGGCGTCTCGGCCAGCCGCATCCAGCACCGCGGCAAGGCCGACAACTACTGGCACACCGGTCAGCCCGGGCCCGGTGGGCCCTGCTCCGAGATCTACTTCGACCGCGGTCCCTCCTACGGCGTCGAGGGTGGTCCCGAGGCGGACGAGGACCGCTACATCGAGATCTGGAACCTCGTCTTCATGCAGTACCTGCTCACCGAGGTGCGCGGGAAGACCGACTTCACCATCGGCGGCGAGCTGCCCCGCCGCAACATCGACACCGGCATGGGTCTCGAGCGCGTCGCGTTCCTCAAGCAGGGCGTCGACAACCTCTACGAGATCGACCAGGTCCGTCCGGTCCTCGACCGCGCCGCTGAGATCTCGGGACGCGCATACGGAGCCGACCACGAGCAGGACGTGCGGATGCGCGTCGTCGCCGATCACGTCCGCAGCGCGCTCATGCTCATGTCCGACGGTGTCGTCCCCGGCAACGAGGGTCGCGGGTACATCCTGCGTCGCCTCATGCGCCGCACAGTCCGTGCCATGCGCCTCATGGGCGTCGACGCCCCGACCTTCCCCGAGCTGTTCGCCGCGTCGCGCGACGCCATGAAGAGCGCCTACCCCGAGGTCGACACCAACTGGGAACGACTCTCGCGCATCGCCGTGGGCGAAGAGGAGACCTTCCTGCGCACGCTGTCGGGCGGTACGACCATCCTCGACGTCGCGGTGGGGAAGACCAAGGAGTCGGGAGCGAGCCAACTTCCCGGTGACACCGCCTTCCTGCTGCACGACACGTACGGCTTCCCGATCGATCTCACGCTCGAAATGGCCGAGGAGAACGGCCTCACCGTCGACCGCGGCGCGTTCGACCGCCTCATGGCCGAGCAGCGCGGTCGTGCCAAGGCCGACTCCAAGGCCAAGAAGAAGGCCATCGCGGACCTGACGGTCTACAGCGCGTTCCGCGCACAGGGTGAGACCGCGTTCACCGGATACGAGTACCTGCAGACCGAGACGACGGTCCTCGGCATCCTGCGCGACGGTGCATCGGTGACTTCCGCGAAGGCCGGGGAGACCGTCGAGATCATCCTCGCGGAGACGTCGCTCTATCCCGAGTCCGGTGGACAGGAAGCCGATGCGGGCAGCATCCTCGGCACCGGATTCGAGCTCGAGGTCCATGACGTGCAGCGACCCGTCAAGGGCCTGATCTCGCACCGCGTGCTCGTCCGCTCGGGCGAGGTCGGCGTCGGCGACGCCGCCACCACCGTCGTCGACCCGGTATGGCGCAAGGGCGCCACTCAGGCGCACTCAGCGACGCACCTCATTCATGCTGCGCTGCGCCAGGTGCTCGGCCCCGACGCACACCAGGCCGGGTCCTACAACAAGGCCGGTTACATGCGCCTCGACTTCAACTGGAACAAGGCGCTCTCGCCCGAGACCCGGAGCGAGATCGAGAACATCGCGAACGACGCCATCCAGCAGGACTTCCAAGTGGTCACGCGCGTGGTGCCGCTCGACGAGGCGAAGGCCATGGGCGCCATGGCGCTCTTCGGCGAGAAGTACGGCGAGACCGTCCGGATGGTCGACATCGGCGGTCCGTGGTCACGGGAGCTCTGCGCCGGGACCCACGTCGGATCGAGTGCCGAGGTCGGCCTCATCAACCTCGTGGGGGAGTCGTCCATCGGGTCGACCAACCGCCGCATCGAGTCGCTCGTCGGTCCTGACGCGTTCCGCGACTTCGCGACCGAGCGTGCCATCGTGGCCCAGCTCACGAGCGACCTCAAGGCGCCCCGTGACCAGATCACCGACCGGATCGCCGATCTGATGGCGAATCTCAAGGCTGCCGAGAAGCGCATCGCGGAATTCGAGATGCAGGCGCTGTCGGCTCGGGTCCCCGCCCTCCTGGAGACGGCCGCGACGATCGGATCGCACCGCGTCGTCGCCGAATCGCTGGGCTCGGTCCGTTCGGCGGACGAGTTGCGGTCGCTCGCGCTCTCGGTTCGGGAGCGTCTCGGCGGGGACGCCGTCGTCGCCCTCGCCGGGGACGTCGACGGCAAGCCCGCCGTGATCGTGACGACCACGCCGGCAGCCCGCGACGCGGGTGTCGCCGCGGGGCCTCTGGCCAAGACGGCGGCCGGCGTGCTCGGCGGTGGTGGCGGCGGCAAGCCGGACATCGCTCAGGGCGGCGGGTCGAACCCGGCCGCGATCCCCGCCGCGCTCGACGCGATCGTCGCGGCGCTCCGGGGCTGACCGGGTGCGTCACGGAGTCCGGATCGGGGTCGACGTCGGCAGGGTCCGCGTGGGTCTCGCCGCAAGCGATCCGTCGGGGTTCCTCGCCTCGCCCGTCGAAACGCTGCAGCGTCGCGGCGACGAGCTGAGCCCCGTTGTGGCGCGGATCGTCGCCGAGGCCACGGATCGCGATGCCATCGAGATCGCCGTCGGCCTCCCGACCTCGCTCTCCGGCGCCGACACGCCGTCGACCACGGACGCACGGATGGTGGCCGACGCCATCGCGGCGGCCACGACGATCCCCGTGCGCCTGGTGGATGAACGGCTGAGCACGGTCTCGGCGCAGTCCGCTCTGCACCGGTCGGGGCGGAACACTCGCAAGTCGAGATCCGTCGTCGACCAGGTCGCCGCCGTTATACTCCTGCAACACGCACTCGACACGGAGCGCTCCCGGGGTACTGCCCCCGGTCGTGTGGTCGGGGCCGACGGAGAGTAGGACGTGAGCACCCTCCCCCCGAATCCCGCCGCCGGCGGATCCGCGGAAGACCCGCGCCAGCTGGACCCTCACCGTTTCGACGAGACCGGCGAGGTGATCCCGCCCACGTGGAGCGAGCTCCTCGGTGACGAGGGTGCTCGTGAACGGGCGACCGTTCCGGCGACCCAACCCACCTCGCGTCGGGAGCTGCGGGAACAGGAGGCAGCGCGGGCGAGCGCCAGGACCTCGCAGTTCTCCGCCGCAGCCCGGCCGTCCGCGCCTGTCGCCGCAGGCGGGGCCCGGGATCGGCGGGCGCCTCAGGTCGACCCGTCCGAGTACGGGTTCCCGTCCGACGCGCCGGTGAAGAAGAAGCGGCGCTGGGTGCCCTGGGTGGTGGCGCCTCTCGTGGTGATCCTCGTGATCGGCGGCGGCGGGATCGGAGCCGCGTTCCTGATCATGCCCGACTGGCCGAGCAGAGTACCCGCCTTGCTGGCCGGTCCCGAGGAGACCGACTACACGGGGTCGGGAACGGAGGAGGCCGTCATCGTCATCCGCGAGGGTGATATCGGCGAGGACGTGGCCCGCACGCTGGTCCAGGAGGGCGTCACCAAGAGCTTCAACTCGTTCTATGACCTGCTGCTCGCCGAGCCCGTGGAGTTCCAACCGGGTGCCTACCGCCTCAAGCTGCAGATGAGCGCCCAGTCCGCGCTCGATGCACTGAAGGATCCCGCGAACAAGATCGAGAACGAGGTCGTCCTGCCGGAGGGTGAGACGCTCGCCACCGCGATCCCGCTGCTCGCGGCGGCGCTCAAGGTCGACGTCTCGGAGGTGCAGGCCGCCGCCGACGACTACGGCTCCTACGGCCTGCCTGCCGAGGCGCGCAGCCTCGAGGGCTTCATCTTCCCGGCGACGTACCAGTTCGATCCGGGGACTACGCCGCGCGACGCGATCCAGACGATGGTGAACAGGTCGTTCCAAGCACTCGATCAGGCCGGGGTCGCCCCGGAGAACCGCTGGAAGACCGTCGTCCTCGCCTCGCTCATCCAGAAGGAGGCCGGGCTCCGCGACGACTACTACAAGGTGTCGCGCGTGTTCCTCAACCGGCTGGACCAGGGCATGCTGCTGCAGTCCGACGCGACCGTCGCGTACGGCACGGGCAACACGCATCGCGTGACGACGACCGATGCCGAACGCGCCGACGCCAACAACCCCTACAACACCTACGTGCACGAGGGACTGCCCGTCGGGCCGATCTCGAACCCCGGCGACCTTGCGATCGACGCCGCCATCCATCCGGCAGACGGCCCGTGGGTCTTCTTCGTGACCGTCAACCTCGATACGGGCGAAACCGTCTTCTCGGAGACCATCGAGCAGCACGAGGCTGCTGTGGACCAGTGGCTCGCGTGGATGGACGAGCACCCCGAATACCAGTGATGGTCCGGCGTCTCGCGGTGCTCGGTTCTCCGATCGAGCACTCCCTGTCGCCACGTCTGCACGGCGCGGCCTACGAAGTTCTCGGCCTGCCGTGGCAGTACGGGCGCCGGGAGATCGGGCGCGGGGGGCTCGATGCGTTCCTCGGCTCACTGGGACCGGAGTGGCGCGGCCTGTCATTGACCATGCCGTTGAAGGACGAGGCCTTCGATCGAGCCGACGATCTGGACGACGCCGCTCGCGAGACCGGTGCCGTCAACACGCTGGTGCTCGGAGAGCGTCTACGCGGCTTGAACACCGATGTACCGGGCATCGTGGACGCGTTCGCCCAGCGCGGGGTCACGCCGGGAGAGCATGCAGTCCTCCTGGGTGCCGGAGCTACGGCCCGCTCCGTCGTGGTCGCGCTCGGGCGCATGGGGGTGACACGCATCGACGTGTTCGCGCGGCGCCCCGACGCGGCGACCCAGCTCGCGGACTACGCGGCCGAGCGCGGCATCGAGGCGACTGCGCTTTCGATGACGTCGACCATCGACGCGTCAGGGCTCGTGGTGTCGACCTTCCCCGGGGACGCCGAGCCGGAGCTTCCCCGTCTGCGACCGTCCGAGGCCGGCGAGCTCTTCGACGTCGCCTACAGCGATTCGACGAGCCCGGTCCGGCGCTGGTGGCGGGATGCCGGAGGCTCCGCGCCGCGCGTGGACGGCCTCGACATGCTCATCGGTCAGGCACTGCGCCAGATCCGCGTCTTCGTGGGCGACGATATCGACGCCGAGCTACCGGACGAGGACGCCGTGCGACGAGCCATGCGGGCGGCTGTGGGAAGATCGTGACCATGCTTCGCTGGCTCACCGCAGGGGAATCGCACGGGCCCGAGCTCGTCGCGATCCTCGAGGGCCTCCCCGCCGGGGTGCCCGTCTCGCTCGACCTCATCCGTGACGACCTCGCTCGTCGACGCCTCGGCTACGGCCGTGGATCCCGCCAGAAGTTCGAGCAGGACGTGCTCGACATCTCCGGCGGCGTCGTGCACGGTCGCAGCATCGGCAGCCCGCTCGCTCTGCGCGTGGGCAACACCGAGTGGCCCAAGTGGCAAGAGGTCATGAGCATCGAGCCCGTCGAATTGACGGAGCGCTCGCGTGGCCGCGGTGCGCCGCTCACCCGCCCGCGCCCCGGGCACGCCGATCTGACGGGCATGCAGAAGTACGCGTTCGACGAGGCGCGTCCGGTCCTGGAGCGCGCGAGCGCCCGCGAGACCGCAGCCCGCGTCGCTCTCGGTGCTGTCGCCAAGTCGTTCCTCTCTGAGCTGGGCGTCGAATTGATCAGCCACACCCGCTCCATCGGGCCCGTCGAGGTGCCCGAGGACGCGCCTCTGCCGACGCTCGCCGATCTCGCGACCGTCGATGCGGATCCGTTGCGTTGCTTCGATTCGTCCACCTCGGAGCGCATGGTCGCCGAGGTCGACGACGCGAAGCGCGACGGCGACACCCTCGGCGGGGTCGTCGAGGTCCTCGCGTACAACATGCCTCCCGGGGTGGGTTCCTACGTGCACGGCGATCGTCGACTCGACGCGCAGCTGGCCGGAGCCCTGATGGGGATTCAGGCCATCAAGGGCGTCCAGGTCGGCGACGGCTTCGTCACCGCGTCGCGTCGCGGATCCGTCGCGCACGACGAGCTCGTGGTCGGGGCCGACGGCATCTCGCGGGTCAGCGACCGCGCGGGCGGTATCGAGGGTGGCATGACGACGGGCACGGTGCTCCGGGTCAGTGCCGCGATGAAGCCCATCTCCACCGTTCCCCGCGCCCTGCGAACCGTGGACGTCGCGACCGGCGAAGCCGCGTCCGCACACCACCAGCGCTCCGACACCTGCGCGGTCCCCGCGGCCGGTGTCGTCGCAGAGGCCATGGTCGCTCTCGTGCTCGCCACGGCGATCCTCGAGAAATTCGGCGGCGACTCGGTCGGCGAGACGAGACGCAACATCGAGTCCTACCTGGCCGCGATCCCCGAGACCCTGCGCACGACCGCGCAGCGCCCGTGACCGCGGAGCAGGCCGCGCCGGCAGTTCCCGCCCTCGTCCTCATCGGGCCGCCCGGTGCGGGCAAGACCAAGTTGGGCAAGCGGGTCTCCGCGCTGACCGGGCTCCCGTTCACCGACACCGACAAGCGGATCGTCGCGCTGCACGGTCCGATCGCGGAGATCTTCGCCGAACACGGGGAATCCCATTTCCGGTCTCTGGAGCGGGAGCAGGTCGCGCTCGCTCTCGCGGGCGGCGGCATCGTCTCCCTGGGCGGGGGAGCGGTGCTCGACCCCCGCACCCAGGCGGATCTCGAGTCGCTGCCGGTCGCCCTCATCACCGTGTCGGCGAAAGCAGTCGCCCCGCGGATCACCGGCGCCAAGCGTCCGCTTCTCGCAGCGGGTGGCGTCGCGGCGTGGGAAACGCTCGTCGAGCAACGGCGTCACCTCTACGAACGACTCGCGTCCGCGACGTTCGACACCTCAGACATCCCCATGGACCGGGTCGCGCAACAGATCACGACCTGGCTGGAAGGCTTCGCCAGATGACCACCCACCTCGCGCCTTCGGGCTCCGACATCACCCGCATCGCCGTCACCGGTGAGCATCCCTACGAGGTCCTCGTCGGACGCGGACTCGACGACGAGGTCGCGGCGGCGCTCGAGGGCGGTGTTCGCAAGGTGCTCCTGGTGCACGCGCCCACTCTCGGACGCCGGGCCGAGCAGCTGCGAGCCCACCTCCAGGAGAAGGACCTCGAGGTCCTCCTCGCCGAGATCCCCGACGGGGAGGGCGCCAAGCGCGTCGAGGTCGCCGCCTTCTGCTGGGGCATCCTCGGCCAGTCCGATTTCACCCGCAGCGACGCCGTCATCGGCATGGGCGGCGGTGCCGTCACCGACGTGGCCGGCTTCGTGGCGGCGACCTGGCTGCGCGGCGTGCGGCTCGTGCAGGTACCGACCTCGGTGCTCGGCATGGTCGACGCCTCGGTGGGCGGCAAGACGGGCATCAACACCGCCGAGGGCAAGAACCTCGTCGGCTCGTTCTACGCACCCTCGGCCGTGATCGCCGACCTCGACAACCTCGCGACGCTGCCGCGCAACGAGATCCTCGCCGGGTTCGCCGAGATCGCGAAGTGCGGGTTCATCGCGCGACCCGAGATCCTCGACCTCATCGAGGCGGATGTCGACGCGGTCACCGATCCGACGACCCCCGCGTTCCGTCGAGTGGTCGAGCTCTCGATCGAACTGAAGGCGGAGGTCGTGTCCGAGGACTTCGGCGAGAAGGGTCGCCGCGAGATCCTCAACTACGGTCACACGCTCGGCCATGCGGTCGAGCACGCCGAGCGCTACCAGTGGCGTCACGGTGCCGCGGTGGCCATCGGCATGGTCTATGCAGCCGAGCTGGCGCGCCTCGTGGGCCGCCTCGACGATGCGACGGCCGACCGCCACCGGACCATCCTCGACTCGCTGAGCCTGCCCACGGCCTACCCGGCGGGTCGCTGGCAGACCCTGCTCGCCACGATGCGGCGCGACAAGAAGGCACGTGGCTCGATGCTGCGCTTCATCGTGCTCGACGGCCTCGCCAAGCCGACGGTCCTCCAGGGCCCCGAAGACCAGCTCCTCTTCGCCGCCTACCAGGAGCTCGCCTCCTAGTACAGGTATTCCGGCCGAAAGAGAACGTTGCGGCGTGCCAACTGAGCCGGAACACCCGTGCAACCAGGGTTGCCAGGCTCTATAGGGTGGGGGGATGACGCGTGTGCTCGTCCTCAACGGTCCGAATCTGGGGCGGCTCGGCAGCCGTGAGCCGGAGATCTACGGATATCTCACGCTGAGTGACGTCGCGACCACGCTCTCCGAGGACGCTTCCGAGGGCGTGGAGGTCGAGCTCAGGCAGACCGACGACGAGGGCGAGATGATCCGCTGGCTGCACGAAGCGGCCGATACGTCCTCTCCCGTCGTGCTGAATCCGGCTGCCTTCACCCACTACTCCTACGGGCTGCGCGACGCCGTCGCCGTGGTGGTGGGTGCGGGCGTGCCTGTCATCGAGATCCACCTGTCGAACCCGCACTCGCGCGAGGAGTTCCGCCATACGAGCGTCCTCTCCGGGGTCGCGACCGGAGTCATCGCGGGCTTGGGCATCGACTCCTACCGTCTCGGTCTCGTCGCGGCGCTCCGCAGAGCCTGAGCCGACGCGGGTCGACGGATCCGGTCGGATCGTGGGCCCGCGGGGGCATCCCGTACACTCTTCTGGGCGCTCCGGACGGATCGACCATCGTGCGCTGCCGGCGCACCCGACTTCTCGCAACCGAATGGATCTCCTCCGTGGCCTCTACCGCTGACATCAAGAACGGCGTCGTCCTCAACATCGACGGCCAGCTGTGGAACGTGATCGAGTTCCAGCACGTCAAGCCGGGCAAGGGCGGTGCGTTCGTCCGCACCAAGCTCAAGAACGTCGTCACGGGCAAGGTCGTCGACAAGACCTACAACGCCGGCGCGAAGATCGAGATCGAGAACGTCGACCGCCGCGACTACCAGTTCCTCTACCGCGACGGCGACTCCTTCGTCTTCATGGACACGTCGGACTACGACCAGATCAACGTTCCCAGCGCGGTCGTCGGCGACGCCGCCAACTTCCTGCTCGAGAACCAGAACGTCACGCTGGCCCTCAACAACGGCAACCCGTTGTACATCGACATGCCGGCCTCGGTCGTGCTCGAGATCACCTACACCGAGCCCGGCCTGCAGGGCGACCGCTCGAACGCCGGTACCAAGCCCGCGACCCTCGAGACGGGTTACGAGATGCAGGTCCCGCTGTTCGTCGGCATCAACACCAAGGTCAAGGTCGACACCCGCACGGGCGACTACCTCGGCCGCGTCACCGACTGACCGGTGAGCGCACGCACCAAGGCCCGCAAGCGGGCCCTCGACCTGCTCTACGCCGCCGACGTGCGGCACACGCCGGTCACCGAGCTGCTCGAGGCGGAAGCCAAGCGCGCGGCGGGGGAGCCCGACCGTCAGGCCAGCTGGCTCTACGCCCGCGAGATCGTCGACGGAGTCGTCGATCACAGCGTGGAGATCGATGACCTCATCGCCGAGAACGCGACCGGATGGACGATCCAGCGCATGCCCGCCGTCGACCGGGCGCTGCTCCGCCTCGCGGTGTGGGAGATCGTGTACAACCCGGAGGTCCCCACCGCGGTCGCCATCGACGAGGCCGTCGAAGCGGCGAAGTCGCTGAGCACGGACGATTCCGCCAGCTTCGTACACGGGGTTCTGGCGGCCGTCGCGCGCGCGACCGGGGCGAACCACGCACCCACCGCCGGTTCGCCGAGCTCGGAGGACTGAGGGCCTCCCTCACGAGCGCGGTCCTCGCCCGTGAGCGACCCTCGCGTCGACACAGGCTAGGCTGATCGGGCGAACGAACAAGACACCTTTTAACACCGTCCAGAGAGGCGGAGAAGGGAGTCGCCGGTGGCTGCACGAACAGTGCTCCAGCAGGCTGACATCGCGCGTGCACTCACGCGCATCGCCCATGAGATCCTGGAGTCCGCCCGCGGCGTCGACGACCTGGTCGTGCTGGGCATCCCCACCCGAGGCACGGAACTCGCCGCGCGTCTCGCCGCGAGCCTGGCCCAGATCGGCGGAAGCGACGTCCCCGTCGGATCGCTCGACGTCACGATGTATCGCGACGATCTCGACCGCAATCCCACCCGCGGTCCGGCTCCGACCGAGATACCTGCGGGCGGGATCGACGGCAAGACCGTCGTGCTGGTCGACGACGTGCTCTACTCCGGTCGCACCATCCGCTCCGCGCTCGACGCCCTCGCCGACATCGGCCGACCCGCCGTCGTACGACTCGCCGTCCTGGTCGACCGCGGTCACCGCGAGCTGCCCATCCGTCCCGATTTCGTCGGCAAGAACCTGCCGACCGCCCGTAGCGAGCGTGTGAACGTGCGCCTCGAGGACTTCGACGGCATCGACGAGGTGACGATCCTGTGAAGCACCTCCTTTCGACCAAGGATTTGAGCCGCGACCAGGCGATCCACATCCTCGACGTCACCGAGGACATGGCGGCCACGCAGCAGCGCGAGGTCAAGAAGCTCCCCACCCTCCGGGGCAAGACCGTCGTCAACCTCTTCTTCGAAGACTCGACCCGCACCCGCATCTCGTTCGAAGCAGCAGCCAAGCGACTATCGGCCGACGTCATCAGCTTCGCGGCGAAGGGGTCCAGCGTCTCGAAGGGCGAGTCCCTCCAGGACACGGCGCAGACCCTCGAGGCCATCGGCGCGGACGTCATCGTCGTCCGGCATCCCGTCTCGGGTGCTCCCGAGCTTCTCGCGCGCTCCGGGTGGATCGACGCCAGCGTGCTCAACGCCGGTGACGGCACGCACGAGCACCCCACGCAGGCGCTCCTCGACGCCTTCACCCTTCGCCGCCGCATCCACGGCGACGCGAGCCGCGGCAAGGGTCTCGACGGTGTGCGCGTGCTCGTCGTCGGCGACATCCTGCACTCCCGCGTCGCCCGTTCGAACGTGTGGCTGCTGTCGACCCTCGGTGCCGAGGTCACGCTCGTCGGGCCACCCACACTCATGCCGTTCGGCATCGACGCCTGGCCGGTCGACACCTCGTTCGATCTCGACGACGCCCTGGCCTCGAAGCCCGACGCCGTCATGATGCTGCGCGTGCAGAGCGAGCGGATGAACGCCGCCTACTTCCCGAGCGCTCGCGAGTACTCGACCCTCTGGGGTCTGTCGGCGGCGCGCTTCGGCGCTCTGCCCGAGACGACCGTCGTCATGCACCCGGGCCCCATGAACCGGGGTTTCGAGATCGCCTCGGTGGCCGCCGATTCGCCGCAGTCCACCGTGCTGGAGCAGGTCTCGGCCGGAGTCTCGACGCGCATGGCCGCTCTCTACCTCACCGCGACAGGAGCAGACCTGTGACCCGCACACCGGACCGTCTCGCCGATCCTCGCACCGCGCATCCGATCATCGTTCGCGGAGCGCAGCTGTCGGACGGCGAGCGCACCGATATCCGGCTCGAGGGGGGCCGTGTCGTCGAGCTCGGCTCCTCCCTCGACGCCCGTGGAGCGGAGACGATCGACGCGGACGGCCTGATCGCCCTGCCGGGGCTCGTCGACCTGCACACCCATCTGCGCCAGCCGGGCGGCGAAGGATCCGAGACCGTCCTCACGGGCACGCGCGCCGCAGCCAAGGGCGGCTTCACCGCCGTCAACGCCATGGCCAACACCGACCCGGTCGCCGACACGGCGAGTGTCGTGGAACAGGTGCACGCCCTCGGCGTCGCGTCCGGATACGCGACTGTGCGCCCGATCGGTGCCGTGACCCGAGGCCTCCGAGGCGAGCAGCTCGCGGACATCGGAGCGATGGCCCGCTCGTCGGCCCGTGTCCGCGTGTTCAGCGACGACGGCATCTGCGTGTCGGATCCGCTGCTCATGCGCCGCGCGCTCGAATACATCCGCACCTTCGACGGCGTGCTCGCGCAGCACGCCCAGGAGCCGCGTCTCACCGAAGGGGCGCAGCTGAACGAGGGCGCCGTCAGCGCAGAGCTCGGCCTCGCCGGCTGGCCGGCTGTGGCGGAGGAGTCGATCATCGCCCGCGATGTGCTGCTGGCCGAGCACACGGGCGCGCGCCTGCACGTGTGCCATCTGTCGACCGCGGGCAGCGTCGACGTCATCCGATGGGCGAAGAGCCGCGGCATCCGTGTCACCGCCGAGGTCACGCCGCACCACCTGCTGCTCACCGATGAGGAGGCGCGCGGGTACGACGCCCGCTTCAAGGTCAACCCGCCTCTCCGCACCCAGGCCGACGTCGAGGCGGTGCGCGCCGGTCTCGCCGACGGCACCATCGACATCGTGGCGACCGACCACGCGCCCCACGGCGCCGACGCCAAGAGCTGCGAATGGAACGCCGCCGCGAACGGCATGGTCGGTCTCGAGTCCGCGCTGTCGGTCGTGCAGTCGACGATGGTCGACACCGGGCTGATCGGCTGGACGGATGTGGAGCGCGTCCTCTCGATCGCTCCGGCGCGAATCGGCGACGTCACGGGTCATGGCGAGCCGATCGCCGTCGGATCCTCGGCGTCGATCACGCTCTTCGACCCCTCCGCCCGCATCGACTTCGGTGTCGAGCAGCTCGCGGGCAAGAGCAGGAACTCGCCGTACCTGGGCCGCAGTCTGCCCGGTGCGGTCCGGTGGACGTTCCACGGCGGCGTCGTGACCGTCGCCGACGGCGCGCTCGTCGAGCTGGGGGAGAAGTGATGCCCCAGCTCGTCCCCACCCTGATCGTCGGAGCGGTCATCCTGCTCGCCTTCCTGGGCATGTTCCTCGGCTACCGCGGCCGCCAGCGGCGTCAGGCGCAGTTCGGGAGACCGCTCCCGGTGCCGACGGAGCTCTCTCCGGCGCTCCATGAGCGCGAACTGTTCTACGTTGCCACCACGCTCCGCGATCAGCCCCTGGAGCGCGTCGCCGTCGCTGGACTCGGGATGCGTTCGCGAGCCCGGCTGACCGTGCACAGTGAGGGCGCCGTGCTGGAGCTGCGCGGGGTCGAACCCCTCTACATCCCCGTCGCCTCGGTGCAGACGATCGATCGCAGCACCATGGCCATCGATCGCGTCGTCGAGCGCGACGGGCTCGTGCGCATCGGTTGGCTGCTCGAGCGAACCCCGGTCGACACCTACCTCCGCGCGGGCACGCCCCCCGAGACCGAGGCCACGGTCGAGGCGCTCCATCCACTGCTGGGATGCGGCACCTCGGCCGGCGGTGCCACCCATGACTGACACACAGACCCCGAAGACAGACCAAAAGGAGAAGAGCCACGTGGCAAATCGTGAACCTGCCGTACTCGTCCTCGAGGACGGCCGGCGCTTCCGCGGACGCGGCTACGGCGCCATCGGCTCCACGATCGGAGAAGCGGTCTTCTCGACCGGGATGACCGGGTATCAGGAGACGCTGACCGATCCGTCCTACGCCGGCCAGATCGTGCTGCAGACCGCCCCGCACATCGGCAACACCGGCGTGAACGACGAAGACCCCGAGTCGGCCCGCATCTGGGTGGCCGGCTACATCGTCCGCGACCCCTCCCGTGTGGTCTCGAACCACCGCGCCGCGCGCAGCCTCGACGACGACCTCGTCGCTCAGGGCATCGTGGGCATCAGCGGCATCGACACCCGCGCGCTCACCCGGCACCTGCGTGACCGCGGCGCCATGCGCGCAGGCATCTTCTCGGGCGCCGAAGCCGCGCTCAGCGAGCAGGAACAGCTCGACCGCGTCCAGGCGGCCCCGGAGATGTCCGGCCAGAATCTGTCGGCCGAGGTGTCCACACAGGAGACCTACACGCTCACGGCCGTCGGCAGCCGGGTCGGCTCCGTCGCGGTTCTCGACCTCGGCATCAAGTCGGCGACGCTGCGCGCTCTCGCCGAGCGCGGCTTCGACGTGCACGTCGTCCCGCAGTCGATCACGGTCGACGAGCTGTACGCGCTCGAGCCGAGCGCCGTCTTCTACAGCAACGGTCCCGGCGACCCCTCGGCATCCGACCACCACGTCGAGTTGCTCCGCGAAGTCCTCACTCGTCGGACCCCGTTCTTCGGCATCTGCTTCGGCAATCAGCTGCTGGGCCGCGCCCTCGGATTCGGCACCTACAAGCTGCCGTTCGGTCATCGCGGGATCAACCAGCCGGTTCTCGACAAGCGCAGCGGTCGGGTCGAGATCACCGCCCAGAACCACGGCTTCGCAGTCGACGCCCCGCTCGACGGGGTCGTCGAGACCCCCGCCGGCTTCGGTCGTGCCGAGGTCAGCCACGTCGGCCTCAACGACCAGGTCGTGGAGGGGCTCGCCTGCCTCGACATCCCGGCCTTCTCGGTGCAGTACCACCCCGAGGCCGCTGCCGGGCCGCACGACTCCGCATACCTCTTCGATCGCTTCCGCGAGATGGTGCTCGCCGCGCGCGAGTCGGTCGACGCTGCCATCGCTGTCGAGGCCGAACCCCGCGTCTCCCCAGACGCCACCACCCCGAGCGAGGGAGCGCGTGCCGCAGGCACCGTTCCGAATGCCGACGACTCATCCATCGCGACCTCCGGAGATCAGGCCTGATGCCCAAGAGAGAAGACATCAACAGCGTCCTCGTCATCGGATCGGGGCCGATCGTCATCGGTCAGGCCGCCGAGTTCGACTACTCCGGAACGCAGGCGTGCCGCGTGCTGCGCGCCGAGGGGGTGCGCGTCATCCTCGTGAACCCGAACCCGGCCACGATCATGACCGACCCCGACTTCGCCGACGCGACGTACATCGAGCCCATCACGGATGAGGCCCTCGAGGCGATCATCGTCAAGGAGAAGCCCGACGCGGTCCTGCCGACCCTCGGTGGCCAGACCGCCCTCAACGCCGCGATCTCTCTCGAGGAGTCCGGGATCCTCGCCAAGCACGGGGTCGAGCTCATCGGCGCCAAGGTCGACGCGATCCGCAAGGGCGAGGACCGTCAGCTGTTCAAGCAGCTCGTCCTCGACGCCGGCGCCGATGTCGCCAAGTCCTACATCGTGCACACGGTCGAGGAGGCCGTCACGCACGCCGAGGAGCTCGGCTACCCCCTCGTCGTCCGCCCGTCCTTCACCATGGGCGGACTCGGCTCCGGCTTCGCGTATTCACCCGAAGAGCTGCGCCGGATGGTCGGCGACGGTCTGCACCAGAGCCCGACCACCGAGGTGCTGCTCGAGGAGAGCATCCTCGGCTGGAAGGAGTACGAGCTCGAGATGATGCGCGACACGGCCGACAACACGGTCGTCGTCTGCTCCATCGAGAACGTGGATCCGGTGGGCGTCCACACGGGCGACTCGATCACGGTCGCGCCCGCGCTGACCCTGACCGACCGCGAGTACCAGCGCCTGCGCGACATCTCGATCGACATCATCCGCGCCGTCGGCGTCGACACCGGTGGCTGCAACATTCAGTTCGCCGTCGACCCGACGAACGGTCGGATCATCGTCATCGAGATGAACCCGCGTGTGTCGCGCTCGTCGGCGCTCGCGTCGAAGGCGACCGGCTTCCCGATCGCCAAGATCGCGGCCAAGCTCGCCATCGGCTACCGCCTCGACGAGATCCCCAACGACATCACGCAGGTGACCCCGGCGAGCTTCGAGCCCACGCTCGACTACATCGTCGTCAAGGTGCCCCGCTTCGCGTTCGAGAAGTTCCCGGCCGCCGACGCGCGTCTCACGACCACCATGAAGTCGGTCGGCGAGGCCATGGCCATCGGCCGGAACTTCTCGACAGCGCTGCAGAAGTCGCTGCGCTCGCTCGAGAAGCGCAGATCGTCGTTCACCTGGGCGGCATCCGCACCGGCGTACACCCGCACCGTCGACGAGCTGCTCGTCACCGCCGAGATGCCGACCGACGGCCGGATCGTGACGGTGCAGCAGGCGCTGCTCGCAGGAGCGAGTGTCGAGCAGGTCTTCGACGCCACCAAGATCGATCCCTGGTTCCTGGACCAGATCGTGCTGATCAACGAGGTCGCGGAAGAGATCAAGGCGGCCGCGTCGCTCGACGCCGACCTCCTGCGCCTCGCCAAGGAGCACGGCTTCTCCGATGCGCAGATCGGCGAGCTCCGGGGCCTCGACGAGGGCGAGGTCCGCGCCGTGCGCCATGCTTTCGGCGTCCGCCCGGTCTTCAAGACGGTCGACACCTGCGCGGGCGAGTTCCCGGCGCTCACGCCCTATCACTACTCGTCCTATGACGAGGAGACCGAGATCGCCGCGAGCGACAAGCGCAAGGTCGTCATTCTCGGGTCCGGCCCCAACCGCATCGGCCAGGGCGTCGAGTTCGACTACTCGTGCGTGCACGCCTCGTTCGCCCTCTCGGCGGCCGGCTTCGAGACGATCATGATCAACTGCAACCCCGAGACGGTCTCGACCGACTACGACACCTCGGATCGGCTCTACTTCGAGCCGCTGACGCTCGAGGACGTGCTCGAGGTCATCGACGCCGAGAAGGCGTCGGGGGAGCTCGTGGGGGTCGTCGTGCAGCTCGGCGGCCAGACCGCGCTGGGACTCGCCAAGGGCCTCGAGGCGGCGGGCGTGCCGATCCTCGGCACGTCGCCCTCCGCCATCGACCTCGCGGAGGAGCGGGGCCTGTTCTCCGGCATCCTCCGCGACGCGAACCTGCTGGCACCCATGAACGGCACCGCGACCGACCTGGGCGGCGCCCTCGAGGTGGCCGACGGCATCGGCTATCCCGTGCTGGTCCGCCCGTCCTACGTGCTCGGCGGCCGCGGAATGGAGATCGTCTACGACCGCGATTCGCTCGTCGACTACTTCGCCCGCATCGAGGGCCAGGGGATCGTCGGCGCGGGCCACCCGTTGCTCGTCGACCGCTTCCTCGACGACGCGATCGAGATCGACGTGGACGCTCTCTACGACGGTGAGCGTCTCTACATCGGCGGCATCATGGAGCACATCGAGGAGGCCGGTGTCCACTCCGGCGACTCGAGCTGCACCCTTCCGCCCGTCACGCTCGGCCGGGTCCAGATCGAGCGTGTCAAGGAGGCGACGCTCGCGATCGCGAAGGGCATCGGCGTACGCGGGCTGCTCAACGTGCAGTTCGCGATCGGCGCCGGCGTCCTCTACGTGCTCGAGGCCAACCCCCGTGCCAGCCGCACGGTGCCGTTCGTCTCGAAGGCGCTCGGTATCGCTCTCGCGAAGGGCGCCTCGCTCGTCATGGTCGGCCAGACCATCGACGAACTCGTCGCGACCGGCATCCTGCCCGAGCAGGACGGGTCGAAGATCGCCGACGACGCTCCCGTCTCGGTCAAGGAGGCCGTGCTCCCCTTCAAGCGGTTCCGCACCGCAGAGGGCCGTGTGGTCGATTCCGTCCTCGGCCCCGAGATGCGGTCCACGGGCGAGGTCATGGGAATCGACCGTGACTTCCCGCGAGCGTTCGCCAAGAGCCAGACGGCCGCCTACGGCGGATTGCCCACCAGCGGTCGGGTCTTCGTCTCGGTCGCCGACCGCGACAAGCGTTCGATCATCCTGCCGGTCCTGCGCCTCCGTCAGCTCGGCTACACGATCTGCGCGACCGACGGCACCGCCGAGGTGCTGCGCCGCAACGGCATCGAGACCGACGTGGTGCGCAAGCACAGCGGCGAGGATGACGGGTCCGGGTCGCGCGACGTCGTCGACCTCATCGACGCGGGCGAGATCGACATCGTCATCAACACGCCGAGTGGCCGGTCCGCCCGTGCGGACGGGTACGAGATCCGCGCCGCGGCCGTCGCGGCGGACACGCCGCTGTTCACCACGATCGCGGAGCTCGCGGCAGCCGTCGGATCGCTCGACGCCACGTCGCACGGCTTCGAGGTGACGAGCCTGCAGGAGTACGCGCGTCGTCGCGAGGCGTCGTCGGCTGCCGCCGGGGCGGCGGGGGAGTGACCGAGCCCGACATCTCCTTCGGATCGCGACTGCAGGGCGTCCTGAACGATCGGGGCGCCCTGTGCGTCGGCATCGACCCGCACGAACATCTGCTGCGCGAGTGGGGACTCGACGACTCGGCGGAGGGCGCTCGTGAGTTCGGACTCCGCTGCATCGAGGCGTCCGCGGGGGTCGCCGGGGTGGTCAAGCCCCAGGTGGCGTTCTTCGAGCGCTTCGGATCCGCGGGGTTCGAAGCACTCGAGGAGGTCTTCGCGGCCGCCCGCGCGGCGGGCATCCTGGTCATCGCAGACGCCAAGCGCGGCGATCTGGGTACGACCATGGACGGCTACGCCGGCGCCTGGCTCACGCCGGGATCGCCCCTCGAGGCCGACGCCCTGACGGTCGCGCCCTACATGGGCACCGGGTCGCTCGCGGGCGCCGCGAGGCACGCGCTGGAGGCCGGTAAGGGTCTGTTCGTACTCGCCGCGACCAGCAACCCGGAAGCGGCCGAGTTGCAGACGAGCATCGTCGCGCAGGGACCGGACGAGGGGCGCACGGTCGCCGACGCCGTCGCTCGTCAGGTCGCGCGACTCGATCCCGGGTCATCCGTCGAGCTGTCCTCCCTCGGGCTCGTGCTCGGCGCGACCATCGATCTCGCGGGTCTCGGCATCGACGTCGAGGCCGTCGCCGCCGCGGGAACCCCGGTCCTCGCACCCGGTTTCGGGTTCCAGGGCGCGAAGGCGAGTGACGTGAGCGGTATCTTCGGACCGGCAGCGCGTTCGGTGATCGTCTCCGCGTCGCGCAGCATCCTCGCCGCAGGCCCCTCGGGACTTCGCGACGCAGTCCGTCAGCACGCCCAGCAGGTCAGGGAGGCCCTTTCGTGAAACCCCCCGAGGTCGATCGGATCGCCGGATCGCGGGCAGCCGTCGCCGCGCGTCGTGCGCGCGCCGAGGTGAAGCGACAGATCGGCAGCGGTGAGCGACTCGCCGTCGAGGTCCTCGACGCGGCCGACGCCGATCATCCCGCCGAGTCGTCCCTCCGTGTCTCCGAGCTGATCGGCAGCATCCCGTGGCTGGGCCCGACCCGAACCCAGCGCGTCATGGAGGAGCTGGCGATCTCGTCCTCCAAGCGCGTCGGTGGCCTCGGAGCGCATCAGCGTGTCCGACTCCGAGAGTTTCTCCTGCGCCGACAGGGCGGATCGGTGGCCGAACCCCTCGAGCCGGGCCGGCTCGTGGTGCTCGCCGGCCCGACCGCGGTCGGCAAGGGCACCGTGGCGGCGCAGATCCGCGAACACCACCCCGACGTGCTGCTCTCCGTCAGCGCCACGACCCGCTCGCCCCGCCCGGGTGAGATCGAGGGAGTCACCTACTACTTCGTGACGGACGCCGAGTTCGACCGCATGATCGAAAAGAAGGAATTCCTCGAGTGGGCGACGGTCCACAACTGCCATCGCTACGGCACGCCTCGTACGCCCATCGAGAAGGCGCTTCGCGCCGGTCGCAGCGTGTTGCTCGAGATCGATCTGCAGGGAGCCCGCCAGGTGCGCGACGCGTTCCCCGAGGCCCGTCTGGTCTTCCTCGCTCCGCCGACGTGGGACGAGCTCGTGCGACGTCTCGTCGGACGCGGCACGGAGGACGAGGAGGAGCGCACGCGCCGCCTGGCCACCGCCCGCGTCGAGCTCGCCGCGCAGGACGAGTTCGACTTCACGGTCGTCAACGCCGACGTGCAGACGGCGGCCCGCGAGGTCGTCGAACTCATGTCGGTCGCCACCCCCTGACTCCTCCGGGTATTCCGGCCGAATGAGAACGTTGCGGCGTACCAACTCAGCCGGAATACCCGTACAACCGCATGGGAGGGTCGTCTCGTCGTAGAATGGACGACGGCCACCCGCGAGCCGCCGCTCGCGACATCTTCACCTCGTGACGAGGCAAGCCTCGTCACGACCGCCAGGAAGGCGCATCTATGTCCAGCATGAAGTCCGAAGGCATCATCGACCCGCCCATCGACGACCTCCTCTCGAAGGTCGACTCGAAGTACGCGCTGGTCCTCTTCGCCTCGAAGCGCGCCCGCCAGATCAACGACTACTACGCCGATCTGCACGAAGGCAGCCTGTTCGACAACGTCGGCCCGCTCGTCGACGCGCCGATCGACCAGAAGCCGCTGTCGATCGCGATGCACGAGATCAACGAGGACAAGCTGGTCGCGACCGCTCTCTGAGGAGCATCCGACCGGCCTCGTCACCCCGTTCCACAGTCTCCTAGTGATGTGATGAACGGATGACGACCCCCATCGATGCCGCCGCCACCCCTCGACTCAATGTCGTCGTCGGGGTGACCGGCGGCATCGCTGCGTACAAGGCCGTCGGAGTCATCCGGGAGCTCGTACTCCTCGGGCACGACGTGCACGTGATCGCCACCGAGGCCGCGCTCCGTTTCGTGGGTGCCCCGACCCTCGAGGCCATCAGCCGCAATCCGCTGAACGTCGACCTGTACGAGGGCGTCGCCGAGGTGCGGCACGTCGCGCTCGGACAGCGGGCCGATCTGGTCGTCGTCGCCCCGGCCACCGCCGACTTCCTCGCCCGGACCGCGACGGGGATCGCCTCGGACCTCCTCGGCAACACAGTCCTCGCCACGACGGCTCCGCTCGTCGTGGCGCCCGCCATGCACACCGAGATGTGGGCGAACCCCGCCACCGTCGCGAACGTCGAGACCCTGCGCAGCCGCGGCGTCACCGTCGTGGGGCCCGCCTCGGGCCGCCTGACGGGGACCGATAGCGGACCCGGCCGGATGAGCGAGCCCGAGGACATCGTCCGGGCCGCTCTCGCCACACTGCGTCCGCGCGACCTCGCCGGCCGCCGCATCGTCGTGACGGCAGGCGGAACCCGTGAACCCCTGGACCCCGTCCGCTTCATCGGCAACCGCTCCAGCGGGCGCCAGGGCGTCGCCCTCGCCGAGGCCGCTCGCGACCGCGGCGCCGACGTGACCCTCATCGCCGCCCACCTCGAGGTGGCCCTCCCGAGCGGGGTCGCCTCCGTCGAAGTCGGGACCGCGCTCGAACTGGCCGCCGCCGTCGCCCGTCACTCCGCCGAGGCCGACGTCGTGATCATGGCGGCCGCCGTCGCCGACTACCGTCCCGAGCGGACGGCCGACGAGAAGATCAAGAAGGACGGCAGCGGCACCGCTCTGACCCTCACGTTGGTCGAGAACCCGGACATCCTGAAGTCGCTGGCCCACGGCGAGCTGGGCCCTCGGCCCGACGGCCAGATCGTGATCGGCTTCGCTGCCGAGACCGAGGGCGACCCGGCGCGCTTCCTCGAGATCGCCCGCGCGAAGGCCGCCCGCAAGGGTGCCGACTTCCTGGTCGTCAACCGGGTCGGTTGGACGACCGGTTTCGCGACCTCCGACAACGAGATCAGGGTGCTGGATCGGGCCGGCTCTATAGTGAGTGACGCCGCGGGCGACAAAGTGTCGGTGGCTCATCGGATACTCGATCTGCTCAGCTGATCGATGTGCAGGACCCGCGGACGGTCACCGCGGACGCGGCTCGTGATGACGAGCGCCGTCGATACCTGCATACCGCGTGGGCCGAGAAATCCCGCGTAGAAGATAAGAGTCACGCCATGTCATCTCTGCGTCTGTTCACCTCGGAGTCGGTCACCGAAGGCCACCCCGACAAGATCTGCGACCAGGTCTCCGACACCATCCTCGACGCCCTCCTCGAGCAGGACCCCGACGCGCGCGTCGCCGTCGAGACCCTGGTCACCACGGGACTCGTCCACGTCGCCGGTGAGGTCTCGACCACCGGCTACGTCGACATCCCCGGCCTGGTTCGCGAACGCATCCGTTCGATCGGGTACGACTCGAGCGAGAAGAGCTTCGACGGCGCGAGCTGCGGGGTCTCGGTCTCGATCGGCGCCCAGTCGCCCGATATCGCCGGGGGAGTGGACGACGCCCTCGAAGCGCGCCAGGCCCGCGCCGCGGGCGGATCAGTCGACGAGTTGAGCATGCTCGGCGCGGGCGACCAGGGCATCATGTTCGGCTACGCCGCATCCGAGACACCCGAGCTCATGCCCGTCCCCATCTGGCTTGCGCACCGGTTGTCCGAGCGTCTCGCCGACATTCGCAAGGACGGGGTGCTCGACTACCTCTACCCCGATGGCAAGACGCAGGTGACGGTCGGTTACGACGGCATCACCCCCCGCTCGATCGACACCGTCGTGCTGTCGACGCAGCATGCGTCGCACGTGGCCACCGAACAGCTGCATGCCGAGGTCGAGGAGCATGTCATCCGCCCGATCCTGGAGGGGAGCGACCTCGACAGCAGCGACGTCAAGCTGCTCATCAATCCGACGGGGCGTTTCGAGATCGGCGGCCCGAAGGGCGATGCGGGCCTCACCGGGCGCAAGATCATCGTCGACACCTACGGGGGCGCGTCACGTCACGGCGGTGGTGCGTTCAGCGGCAAGGACCCGTCGAAGGTCGACCGCTCGGCCGCTTACGCCATGCGCTGGGTCGCGAAGAACGCCGTCGCCGCGGGCCTTGCGCAGCGACTCGAGGTGCAGATCGCCTACGCGATCGGACGTGCAGCACCCGTCGGCCTCTACGTCGAATCGTTCGGAACGGGCGTCGTGTCGGACGAGGTCATCATCGCGGCCATCCGCGACGTGTTCGACCTGCGTCCTGCGGCGATCATCCGCGATCTCGACCTCAAGCGTCCGATCTTCGCGAAGACCGCCGCCTACGGGCACTTCGGCCGGGAGCTCCCCGACTTCACGTGGGAGAAGCTCGACCGCGTCGACGATCTGCGAACCGCAGCCCGTCTCTGACGAGCGCCCGACGAGCGAGAGCATGAGCGGCACGACTCCGGCGGGTCTCCCCGTCGACTCGGCTGACCCGTCGGAGTCGGTCCGTCGCCCTCTGCCGCTCTCGCCGTCGAGTCACCGCGTGGCTCGGGTGGCGATCGATTCGCCGCTGCCTCAGCTCGATCACCTGTTCGACTACCGGATCCCCGACGACCTGCGGGGGAAGGTAGGTCCCGGTATGCGGGTCCGGGTGCCGCTGAGGGTGGCACGTCGTGTCGCGGACGCCTACATCGTCGAGACCGCCGAGACGAGCGAGATCCCGGGCGAGCTGAGCCCGCTCGAGGAGCTCGTGTCTCCAGTCCCGGTGCTGACCGACGAGATCTACCGCCTGGCGCGTGCCGTCGCGGATCGCGCAGCCGGTACGGCGAGCGATGTCCTGCGTCTGGCCGTGCCTCGTCGGCACGTCCGTATCGAGAAGGTCTGGCTCGAGTCGCCGGCTCTCGACCTCGACGTCGTCGGTCCGGCCGCGGCCGCCGCCGAGCGCGGTGTGACGGGATACGACGTCACGGCGTTCGGGCATCGCGATGCCGTCGTGGCGTTTCCCGGTCTCGCCGAGGCGGGCGGGGAGAGCGTCGAACGCTGGGCCCTCACGCTTGCCGAGCAGGCGGTGCAGACCCTCGCGAGCGGGCGCTCAGCCATCCTGGCGGTACCCGACTACCGCGACGCCGATCAGCTGGAACTCGCGCTGGGCGACGTCATCGATCCGGCTCACGTCCTCCGTTTCGACGCTCGGGCGTCGGGTGCTTCGCGCTACCGGACCTTCGTCGACGCCCTCGAGCGACGTCCGAGGATCCTGTTCGGCAACCGCTCCGTCATCTACGCGCCCGCCCACGAGCTCGGACTCATCGCCTTCTGGAACGACTCGGATCCGTTGTTCGCCGAGCCGCTCGCCCCCTACGCCAATGCCCGCGATGTCGCTCTTCTCCGGGCGGAGCAGAGCGGTGCCGATCTTCGATTCATGGCCCACACGCCGTCGCCCGCCGTGGAGCGGCTCGTCGGCCTGCGCTGGCTGACCCGGGTGCTGCCCGTGCGGCTGCGCGGTCCTCGGGTCGTGCTCACTCCCGACGACCCGGTGTCGCCGCGCATTCCGCATGCGGCATGGCGTGCGGCGAGCGCTGCTCTCGAGCAGGGGCCGGTGCTGATCCAGGTCGCGAAGCCGGGATCCGGATCGCTCGATGCGCGACAGCGGGGCGAACGTGAGGCCGCCGACGCGGGCAGCACGGCCCACGACCTCGGACGCGCGTTCCCGCGCGTGCGGGTCATCCGCGCGGACGGCGAGCACACGATCGAGCGGATCGGGACGAATCCGGCGTTGGTCATCGCGACCCGTGGGGCGGAACCCATCGCGACGAACGGGTATCGGGCGATCCTTCTCCTCGACGGCGCCCGCATGCTCGCCCGAGAGAGCAGCAGGGTCGCGGAGGACTGCCTTCGCTGGTGGTCCGCGGCCGCTTCATTGGCGGCCGACGATGCGCCCGTACATCTCGTCGGGGTCGACGGCGACCTCGGCCGTGCCCTCGCCACCTGGCGGCTCGCCGATTTCATCGACGGAGAGGTCGCCGAACGCCGCCAACTGGGCTTCCCACCGGCGGTGCGAGTCGCCACGATCACCGGGGCGTCCCGTCTCGTCGCCGAGGCCGTCGACCATGCCGTGCAGGTCGGTGCCTCCGTTCTCCTGACCGAGCCGCTCGAGGAGATCGGCTCCGGCCAGGTCCGCACCGTCATCCGCTTCGATTACGGCCACGGACCGGTGGTCGCCGGAGTGCTCCGGACGGCGGTCGTGGCGGCGGCCGCGGGGCGTCGAACCCCTCGCCGCGACGAACGAGGATTCCGCCCGCCGCCTACACTCAGAGTCCGGATGGACGACGCCGACGCGCTCTGACGCGTGACGTCCGCCGACAAGAACGGGGGACGCCGCCGTCATCCTCGGACACGGGCAACACCGTGGGCGGGATCGTCGCGGGGGCGACCGTCCATTCGCCGGACACAGGAGGGATGAGTCATGCGTATCGTCTTCGCGGGGACCCCGGAAGTCGCCGTTCCCAGCCTCACCGCTCTGCTCGATTCCGCGCACGAGGTCGTGGCCGCGGTCACCCGTCCGGATGCTCCGCAGGGTCGGAAACGCATCCTCACCCCTTCGCCCGTTGCGGCCGAGGCGGAAGAAGCGGGAGTGCCCGTCATCCGCGCCGCCCGGGCCGACGACGCATTGACGGACGCGGTCGCCGCGTTGGGCGCCGACCTCGGGGTCGTCGTCGCCTACGGCGCACTGCTGCGCCGGCCTCTTCTCGACACCCCGCGCCTCGGGTGGATCAACCTGCATTTCTCCCTCCTGCCGCTCTGGCGGGGCGCCGCTCCCGTCCAGCGTTCGGTCATGGCGGGGGATCGCGAGACCGGGGCGAGCGTGTTCCAGCTCGAGGCGGGTATGGACACCGGTCCGGTCTTCGCCACCATGACGCGCCCCATCTCCGCGACCGACACGGCGGGTTCTCTGCTCAAGGCCCTGGCCCTCGACGGGGCCGGTCTGCTGGGCCGGGTCGTCGACTCCCTTGCGGACGGCAGTGCGACGGCCATCCCTCAGGACGGCGCGCCGACGCACGCCGCGAAGCTCACCATCGATGACGCTCGCATCGACGTCTATCGGACCCGCGACGAGGTGTCGGCGCAGATCCGCGGGGTGACACCCGAGCCGGGTGCATTCGTCGAGACGGAGGGTGGGCGGCTCAAGCTGCACGAGATCGCCTCGGGGGTGGGAGTCGGCATCCCCGCGGGATCGATCGTGCGGCAGGGCAAATCGGTGCTCCTGGGCACGACGACGGCGCCTCTCGAACTGCGGCGGGTCCAGCCGGCCGGCAAGACCGCCATGACGGCAGCGGACTGGTGGCGAGGTCGGGGAACCGAGGATCCGGTGACAGTCCTCGCGGCCGCCCCGGGGGCGTCCGCGTGAGCGAGCAGCCCGCCCGCCGTCTCGCCCTCGAGATCATCCGGGCCGTCAACACCGACGACGCCTACGCCAACCTCCTGCTGCCCGCCCGCCTCAAGCGTGCCGGTTTCAGCACTGCGGATGCGGCCTTCGCGACCGAGCTCACCTACGGCACTCTACGGCGCAGCGGCTACTACGACCGGGTGATCGAGCTCGCCTCGGGCCGTCCCGTCGAGAAGATCGACGCGCCCCTGCGCGACATCCTCCGTCTGGGCACGCACCAGCTGCTGTCGATGCGCGTCGCCCCGCACGCCGCGGTCAACGAGGCCGTCCAGCAGGCCAAGACCTCGGGGAAACGCAGCGGGTCCGGCTTCGTCAACGGGGTGCTTCGGACCATCTCGCGGGTGGACCGCGAGGAGTGGCAGCATCGCGTCCTCGGCGATGCTCCGGACGACGACCGTCGTCTCGCCGTTCTGCACTCGCATCCCACCTGGGTCGTCGAGGCCCTGCGCGAGGTGCTCGAGGCGGACGGTCAGGAGTCGGAGCTCACCTATCTGCTCGAGGCGGACAATGCCCCGCCCAAGGTCGGACTGGTGGCCCTCCCCGGGCTCGCGGACGCGGGTGCGGATCTGGCCCCGCTCGCGCGCACCGAGTTCTCGCCCATCGGCGCCGTCCTCCCCGGCGGCGACCCGAGCCTCATCGACACGGTGCGAGCCGGCGCGGTCCGCGTGCAGGACGAGGGATCGCAACTCGCGGCTCTCGCGCTGAGCCGGTCGCGGCCGGTCCGCGAGGGTGAGCGCTGGCTCGACATGTGCGCGGGCCCCGGTGGGAAGGCGGCGCTGCTCGCGGCGGAGGGAGCGCTCGGCGGTGCCACGCTTCTGGCCAACGAGGTGGTGTCCGCCCGTGCTCAGCTCGTCCGCAACGCTCTCGAGAACGTGCCGGGATCTCCGCGGGTCGTCGAGGGCGACGGGCGGCGGTTCGGCGACGAGCCGGAGGTCTTCGACCGCATCCTCATCGACGCCCCCTGCACCGGTCTCGGGGCGCTGCGGCGTCGGCCCGAGGCCCGCTGGCGGAAGACGCCCGAAGACGTCGCGTCGCTCGTCCCGTTGCAGGGGGAGCTACTCGACGCCGGTATCCGGGCGCTCAAGCCCGGTGGGGTCCTCGCCTACGTCACCTGCTCGCCCCACCTCGCCGAGACTCGAGGGGTTGTCCGTGACGCTCTCGCTCGCCACGACGGCCTGTCCGAGATCGACACGTCGGGCGTGCTCGACGAGGTCACCGGCGGGACGCTGACCCGAAGCGCCGTGGGGATGGCGGTGCAGCTGTGGCCCCACCGGCACGGGACCGACGGCATGTTCATCGCTTTGCTGACGAAGGCGCTCTGAGCGGCAGCCGGGTCGCGGAGTCCGCGAGGAGGCGTCTCTCCTAGGATCGCTTCCGTGTCGATCCGCATCCACCCGAGCATCCTGGCCGCCGACTTCGCGAACTTCGAGCGCGAGCTGCAGCGCATCGGCACGGCCGACGCGGCGCACGTCGACATCATGGACGCGCACTTCGTGCCCAACCTCACCTTCGGGATCCCGATGGTCGAGCGCCTCGCCGAAGTGTCGCCGATCCCGCTCGATGCCCATCTCATGATCGACGACCCCGATCGCTGGGCGGCGGACTACGCGCGTGCCGGCGCCGCGTCGGTGACCTTCCACCTCGAGGCCGCGGCAGACCCCATCGCCACGGCCCGCTCGATCCGAGCCGCCGGTGCCCGTGCCGGAGTCGCCCTCAAACCCGGAACGGCGGCGGACACCGTTCTTGCGGAGCTCGCCGAGTTCGATCTCATCCTGGTGATGACGGTCGAGCCGGGGTTCGGTGGACAGTCCTTCATGGCCGACACCATGCCGAAGCTGCGGCAGGTCGCGACGGCTGTGGCCGAGCACGGCTCGTCGACGCTCATCCAGGTGGACGGCGGCATCACGACCGAGACCATCGTCGAGGCGGCCGCACACGGGGCCGATACGTTCGTCGCCGGCTCCAGTGTCTTCCGCAGCAGCGATCCGGCCGAGGCGATCGCCGAGCTGCGCGCCGTCGCCGAACGGTCCGTTCGCTCCCTCTGACGCACGCGGCGGGTCGTGTCACCTCGACCCGGTAGCCTGGAGCACGTGAAAACCTTCGACGATCTGTTCGCCGAGCTCGCCGGGAAGGCCCAGACGCGGCCCGAGGGGTCCAAGACCGTCGCGGAGCTCGATGCGGGCGTGCACGCCATCGGCAAGAAGATCGTCGAAGAGGCCGCCGAGGTGTGGATGGCCGCCGAGTACGAATCCGACGAGCGTCTCGCGGAGGAGATCTCCCAGCTCGTGTACCACCTGCAGGTCGTCCTCCTGGCTCGTGGGCTCTCGCCGGAGGACGTCTACCGACATCTGTGACGCTCCGCCCCGCTCCGCGCATCGCGCCGGATGGGCCATGAGTCGTCCACCCGCGATCCGTGCTCGACGGATCGCCCCGCACACCAGGTTCGCGAAAGAGACCGCCCACGTCATGTCAGAAGTCCTGAAGATCGCCGTGCCCAACAAGGGCACTCTCAGCGAGAACGCCGTGTCGATGTTGCGCGAGGCCGGCTACGCCGTCCGCCGCGACCCCAAGGAGCTCATCGTCGCCGACCCGCGCAACGGGGTCGAGTTCTTCTACCTCCGTCCCCGCGACATCGCGACCTACGTGGGGTCCGGCGCGCTCCACGTCGGCATCACCGGGCGCGATCTGCTGCTCGACTCACGGTCCACCGCGAAAGAGATCGAGTCGCTCGACTTCGGCGCCTCGACCTTCCGCTTCGCCGGCGTCATCGGCGAGTTCTCCGACCTGACCGACCTCACGGGCCGCCGGGTGGCGACGAGCTACGAGAACCTCGTAGGCGATTTCCTCGCCCAGCAGGGTGTCGAGGTCGACCTCGTCCACCTCGACGGTGCCGTCGAGTCCGCCGTCCGTCTCGGCGTCGCGGACGCCGTCGCCGATGTCGTCGAGACCGGATCGACCCTGCGCAAACAGGGCCTCGAAATCTTCGGGCCCGTCATCCTCAAGTCGAACGCGGTCGTCATCGCCAACAACGCGGACGCGCCGGGCGTCTCTACCCTCCTTCGCCGTCTGCAGGGCGTCATGGTCGCGCACCAGTACGTGCTGATGGACTACGACCTGCCCGCCGACCTCCTCGACAAGGCATCCGCCATCACCCCCGGCTTCGAGGCGCCCACCGTGTCTCCGCTCCGCGGGGGAGACTGGGTCGCGGTGCGCGTCATGGTGCCGCGCGAGGACACCAACGAGCTCATGGACCGGCTCTACGAGATCGGCGCGCGGGCCATCCTGGTCAGCCCGATCCACGCCGCCCGGATCTAGGGTCGACATGTCCGTCGCCGTTCGCGTCATCCCCTGCCTCGACGTCGCCGCGGGGCGCGTCGTCAAGGGAGTCAATTTCAAGAACCTCGTCGATGCCGGGGACCCCGTCGAGCTCTCGCGCCGCTACTACGAGCAGGGCGCCGACGAGATCACCTTCCTCGACGTCACCGCGACGACCGAGGACCGGGCGACCACTTACGACGTGGTCCGGCGCACCGCCGAGCAGGTCTTCATCCCGCTCACGGTCGGCGGCGGCGTGCGGTCTCCCGAGGACGTCGCGCGTCTCCTCGCGAGCGGCGCAGACAAGATCGGTGTCAACAGCGCCGCGATAGCGCGTCCGCAGCTCATCGGGGACATCGCCGATCGCTTCGGAGCCCAGGTCGTCGTGCTCTCGCTCGACGTGACCCGCTCGCCCGACACCGATTCCGGCTTCGTGGTCACCACCCACGGCGGCCGCCGCCTCACCGACATCGACGCGCTCGGCTGGGCGCAGCAGGCCATCGCGCTCGGCGCGGGGGAGCTGCTGGTGAACTCGATCGATGCCGACGGCACCAAGGAGGGCTTCGACCTCGAGCTCATCGAAGCCATGCGTGCCGTGAGCAGTGTGCCGGTCATCGCCTCGGGCGGCGCGGGCGCTGTCGCCGACTTCCCTCCCGCGATCCGTGCCGGCGCCGACGCCGTCCTCGCCGCGTCCGTGTTCCACTCCGCCTCTCTGACCATCGGGGACGTCAAGGCCGGTCTGGTCGCCGAGGGGATCGACGTCCGATGAGCGACAGAAGCGCGTCCGCACCCATGACCGAGGCCGAGGTCGACGCGGTGGTCGCCGGTGCCCGCTTCGCCGCGGACGGTCTGCTGCCCGCGATCATCCAGGAGGACAGCACACGCGACGTGCTCATGCTCGGCTACATGAACGCGGAGGCGCTTCGCCGGACCCTCAGTGAGGGGCGGGTCACGTTCTGGTCGCGCAGCCGTAACGAATTCTGGCGCAAGGGCGACACGTCCGGGCACTATCAGTACGTGCGCACCGCCGCGCTCGACTGCGATGCCGACGCGCTCCTCGTGACCGTGCATCAGGTGGGCCCCGCCTGCCACACCGGAGCGCACGCCTGCTTCGACGTCGCCCCGCTTCGTCCCACCGTGGTCTCTGCGGAGACCACGGACATCGAATCAGCCAGAGAGCACTCCCAGGAGGCCTGACATGCCGACGACCGATCGAGCCGGTTTCGAGGACCTCGTCCGAGAGCACCGCGTCGTCCCCGTGGTCCGAGAGCTGTTCGCGGGGGAGGAGACCCCCGTCGGCATCTTCCGCAAGCTGGCCCTGCGCGCCGGGGGAGACCCGCGCCCCGGGACATTCCTCCTCGAATCGGCTGAGCAGGGCGGCATCTGGTCGCGCTGGTCGTTCGTCGGTGTGAATTCGTTCGGCGTTCTCACGCAGCGCGACGACGCGGTTCACTGGCAGGACTACGGCCTGAGTGCGGAACGCGTGCTCGGCGACACGTCCGTCCGCCCCCTGGACGCGCTCGCCTCGATCGTCGAACGCTGGAAGACCCCGCGTATCGAGGGACTCCCCCCGCTCACCGGTGGTCTCGTCGGGTTCATCGGGTGGGAGGCCGTCCGGCAGATCGAGCATCTCCCAGACGCTCCGCCCGCCGACTTCGACATCCCCGGCCAGGCCATGTCGTTCGTCTCCGAGCTGGTGGCCGTCGACCACCGCACCGGTACCGTCGCGCTCGTCGTCACCGCTCTGGCCGATGGCGAGGAGTCGGCGGACGATCTGTGGGCCGATGCGCAGCGTCGACTCGACCTCATGCAGCACCGCCTGTCCGGGCCCATCGAGGCCGATCTGTCGGTCGTCGACCTCGGGATCGTGCCCGAACCCGACCTCCGCACTCCCCGCGGCGACTTCCTCGCGGCGGTCGAGCGCTCGCGCGAGTACATCCGCGACGGCGATATCTTCCAGGTCGTCATCTCTCAGCGCTTCGAGATCGATCTGACGGCGTCGGCGCTCGACGTCTACCGGGTGCTCCGCACACTGAACCCGAGCCCGTACATGTACCTGCTCGCCTTCGAGAAGCCGGACGGCGAGTCGTATCAGGTCGTCGGGTCCTCGCCGGAGGCGCTGGTGAAGGTCACCGACGGGCGGGTCTTCACGCACCCGATCGCCGGATCCCGCCCCCGAGGGGCCACCCCGGATGAGGACACGCAGTACGCCGAGAGCCTGCTCGCCGACCCCAAGGAGCGGGCCGAGCACCTCATGCTCGTCGACCTGGCCCGCAACGACGTGCTCAAGGTGTGCCGTCCGGGCTCGGTCGAGGTCACCGAGTTCATGCGCATCGAGCGGTTCAGCCACATCATGCACATCGTGTCCAGCGTCGAGGGCGACCTCCGCCCCGGGCGCAACGCGGTCGACGTATTCCGGGCGACCTTCCCCGCGGGAACGCTGTCGGGTGCGCCCAAGCCGCGTGCTCTGCAGATCATCGACGAGCTCGAACCCGCTCAGCGCGGCATCTACGGGGGTGTCGTCGGGTACTTCGACTTCGCCGGGGACGCCGACATCGCGATCACGATCCGCACGGCCCTCCTCGAGGGCGGACGAGCGCGCGTGCAGGCGGGAGCGGGTCTGGTCGCCGACTCGGATTCGGCGGCCGAGTATCAGGAGTCGCAGAACAAGGCCGCCGCTCCTCTCCGTGCCGTTGCGATCGCCAATGGGCTGAAGCGCGTCACATGAGCTGGCCGACCGACGGCCGACGGGCCAAGCTGATCGCCATCCTCGGCATCGTCGTCACATCGGCGGTCGTGCTGATCGGCGGCAACCTCGTCTGGTTCACCGCCCACGTGGAGAGCGGGGTCATCGAGGTGGTGGGTCAGGTGGCTGCGCCGCCGCTCAGCGGCTTGGCTTTGGCGAGCCTGGCCCTCGCGGGCGCCCTCAGCCTCGCCCCGTTCGTGCTCCGCCTGGTCCTGGGTGCGCTTCAGGTGCTCCTCTCGGTCCTGGTGGCCGTGTCGGTTCTCCCCTCGTTGACGGACCCGGCGGGCAGGGTCGCGACGCGTGTGACGGAAGTCACCGGTATCGCGGGGGACGGACCCGTCCGTGCACTCCTCGACCGGGTCGACAGCGGCCCGTGGCCCGTCATCGTCCTGGGGATGGCTGTCATCGGAGCCCTCGCCGGTGTCTGGATCCTCGTCACCGGCCGCCGGTGGCCGAAGCCCGGTCGGAAGTATGTCGCCAAGGGGGCGGACGATGCGGTCGCCACAGGCCGGAAGGAGTCGGCGGAGTCCTCGCGGGAGGACGAATGGGACGCGCTGACCCGAGGTGAGGATCCGACCTGAGTTCCACTCGCCCAGCGGCCTCGTCGAGCGGACGAGCACTCCTCGTCCGGCTAGACTCGATTCCTATGAACGATGAGCATGACGAACTCGGCGAAGGCCATTCCGTAGCTGCGTGGACGTCCGTCGTGGTGATGCTGATCGGCTTCACCGTGGCGACCGTCGCCCTCTTCCTGGACGCGTACACGATCGTCTACATCAGCGCCGGTGTGATCGTGGTGGGCGCTCTGCTCTGGCCGATCCTGTCGAAGATGGGCTACGGGACGAACGGGCCGCGCTACGTGGCCAAGTCCGACGCCCGCTGACGCCGTGTCGATCCTCTCCGACCTCGTCGACGGGGCTCGGCTCGACGCAGCCGCGCGTCGCGAGGCGACGCCTCTCGAAGACCTGGAGCGCGCCGCTCTCGACGTGACGCCCGCTCTCGACGCACTCGAGTTCCTGCGTCCGGCCGACCGGGTCAAGATCATCGCCGAGGTCAAGCGTGCGAGCCCGTCTCGCGGTGCCCTCGCCGAGATCCCCGACCCCGCCGAATTGGCGAGCGTCTATGCGTCGTCCGGTGCCAGCGCGATCAGTGTGCTGACCGAGGGGCGTCGCTTCAAGGGATCGCTCGACGACCTCCGGGCCGTCCGGTCCGCCGTGGACGTACCGGTCCTGCGCAAGGACTTCATCGTCGAGCCGTATCAGGTGTTCGAGGCTCGTGCCGCGGGCGCCGACATGGTGCTGCTCATCGTCGCCGCGCTGGAGCAGCCGCTGCTCGCTGAGCTGCACGAGCTCATCGTCCAGTTGGGCATGACCCCGCTCGTGGAAACGCACGACGCCGACGAGGTCACCCGTGCTCTCGATATCGGTGCCGGCCTCGTGGGTGTCAACGCCCGCGACCTCGGCACGTTCGAGCTCGACCGCGACCTCTTCGGCCGCCTCGCCGAAGGTATCCCCGGCTCCGTCATCCGTGTCGCCGAATCGGCCGTCTCGACCGCGGCCGATGTCGCTCATTACCGTTCCGCCGGTGCCGACGTGGTCCTCGTCGGCGAGGCACTCGTGACCGGAGATCCGGCCGCGCGACTCGAGGAGTTCCTAGCCGTATGACCACCGAGACCGACCGCGAGACCATCCAGCAGCCCGGGCCCTACTTCGGCGAGTTCGGCGGACGCTTCGTCCCCGAATCGCTCGTCGCGGCACTCGATGAGCTGACGGCCGAGTGGGAGGCCGCCAAAGCCGACCCCGCTTTCGCCGCCGAGCTCACGGCTCTGCACCGGGACTACACGGGACGGCCCTCGATCATCACCGAGGTCCCGCGCTTCGCGGAGCACGCCGGCGGTGCACGGATCATCCTCAAGCGCGAGGACCTCAATCACACCGGCTCGCACAAGATCAACAACGTGCTCGGCCAGGCGCTCCTGACCAAGCGCATCGGCAAGACCCGCATCATCGCCGAGACGGGGGCGGGTCAGCACGGCGTGGCCACCGCGACGGCGGCGGCGCTGTTCGGTCTCGACTGCGTCATCTACATGGGTGAGGTCGACACGGAGCGTCAGGCCCTCAACGTCGCGCGGATGCGTCTGCTCGGAGCCGAGGTCATCCCGGTCACGACCG
Organism: uncultured Naasia sp.; assembly: GCA_913778905.1. Taxonomy (GTDB): domain Bacteria; phylum Actinomycetota; class Actinomycetes; order Actinomycetales; family Microbacteriaceae; genus Naasia. The sequence continues at coordinate 110,752 of CAJYYA010000010.1, forward strand.
GTTCCCGGACCTTGAAGGACGCCATCAACGACGCCATGCGCGACTGGGTCACCAATGTGGAGACGACCAACTACGTGTTCGGCACGGTCGCCGGCCCGCACCCGTTCCCGGCGATGGTCCGCGATCTCCAGCGCATCATCGGCGACGAGGCTCGAGCGCAGGTCCTCGACCTCACGGGTTCGCTTCCCACTGCGGTGGCCGCGTGCGTCGGCGGCGGCAGCAACGCCATGGGCATCTTCACCGCCTTCATCGACGACCCCGACGTCGCGCTCTACGGATACGAGGCAGCGGGCGACGGAGCGGATACACCCCGCAACGCGGCGACGATCACCAAGGGCCGTCCCGGCGTCCTGCACGGCGCCCGCAGCTACATGCTGCAGGACGAGGACGGTCAGACGCTCGAGTCGCACTCGATCTCAGCCGGTCTCGATTACCCGGGCGTCGGTCCGGAGCACGCGTGGCTGTCCGACATCGGACGCGCGCACTACCTGCCGATCACCGACACGCAGGCGATGTCGGCTCTGCGCCTCCTCGCCAGGACCGAGGGCATCATTCCGGCGATCGAGAGCGCTCACGCCCTCGCGGGTGCACTCGACCTGGGTCGGGAGCTGGGGCCCGAGGCGACCATCCTGGTCAACCTCAGCGGTCGCGGTGACAAGGACATGACGACGGCGGGCGAGTGGTTCGACCTCATCGACCGGGATGCGGAGCAGATGTGACCACCTCCTACACGAGCGCGGTCCGCGACACCATCGCCACGCGCCGGGACGAGGCGTCCGGTGCTCTCATCGCCTACCTTCCGGTCGGTTTCCCCGATCTCGCGACCAGTATCGATGCAGCGGTGGCGCTCGTCCAGAACGGCGTCGACATCCTCGAACTCGGTCTCCCGTATTCGGACCCGGTCATGGACGGCGCCGTGATCCAGGCGGCCACGCAGCAGGCCCTCGCCAACGGTTTCAAGCTGCGACACGCGTTCGAGGCGGTGGCCGAGGTGCGACGTCAGGTCGACGCTCCCGTCCTCCTCATGACGTACTGGAATCCCGTGCTTCAGTACGGCGTCGACAGGTTCGCCGACGATCTCGCTACTGCCGGGGGGGCGGGCCTCATCACGCCCGACCTGATCCCCGACGAGGGGCGGGTCTGGCTCGACGCCTCGGACCGCGCGGGTCTCGACCGAGTGTTCCTCTCGGCCCCGTCTTCGTCGGACGAGCGGCTCCGTCGTTCGGTGGAACTCAGCCGAGGGTTCGTCTACGCCGTCTCGACCATGGGCATCACGGGTGCCCGTGCCGACGTGGACCAGGCGGCTCGCGGACTCGTCGAGCGGCTTCGAGCCGCCGGCGGCGACAGCGTCTGCGTCGGACTCGGCATCTCGACGGCGGAGCAGGTCGCAGAAGTCCTGGAGTACGCGGACGGCGCCATCGTCGGCTCCGTGTTCGTGCGCGCCCTCGCCGAAGGCGGCGTCGCCGCCGCGGCCGAGGCTGCCGCTCGTCTCGCCGAGGGTACGTCCGCGCGCTGACGCAGGTGACCTCTGCATGGCGGTCGCGGTGACCGGCACGGGGCGACCCCTGTAGTAGCCTCGACACCTGTGACGCCGCTCAGCATCCCGAGTCCCTCCGAGTTCTGGCAGGGCATCCCCGTCGATCTCGGATTCATCAACTTCGAGATCCGCACCTACGCGCTCTGCCTGCTCGCGGGCATGATCGTCGCCGCTCTCCTGACGGGCCGACGCCTCACGAAGCGCGGTGCCGAGCCGGGCGTGATCATCGACATCGCGCTCTTCGCCATCGTCTTCGGCGTCATCGGCGCTCGGATCTGGCACGTGGCCACGCACCCGGCCGATTACTTCTTCGTGCCGGGCCGCGATCTGTGGCAGACCATCTACGAGGCCGTCGCCTTCTGGAACGGCGGCATCGCGATCTTCGGCTCGCTCGTCGGCGGCGCCTTCGGCATCTGGCTGGCCTCGCGATACACCGGCCTGCGGTTCCTGTCGATCGCGGATGCGCTGGCACCGGGCCTCCTGCTCGCGCAGGGCATCGGTCGTCTGGGCAACTACTTCAACCACGAGCTGTTCGGTCAGCCGACCGATCTCCCGTGGGGCCTGCAGATCGAGGCGTCGAACCCGGCCTTCCCCGTCGGCCTCCCCGCGGACACGCTCTTCGCGCCGACGTTCCTGTACGAACTGCTCTGGAACGTCTTCGGTGCCGTTCTCCTGCTGCTCATCGATCGTCAGTGGCGTCCCCAGTGGGGCAAGCTCGTCGGCATGTACCTCGTCTGGTACGGCGTCGGTCGTGTCTGGTTCGAGTCGATCCGCCTCGACCCGAGTGAGGTCATCTTCGGTCTCCGCTCGAACGTGTGGGGTGCACTCATCGCGGCCGCGGTCGGCGTCATCCTGATCGTGGTCCAGACTCGCCGCCACGTGGGTGTCGAGCCGTCGGTCTATCGGCCGGGTCGTGAATGGAAGGGCGACGCCAAGCCGGTAGAGTCGGTGTACTCCGCTTCTGATTTCGAGCACGGCAATGGAGCCGATGCGGAGGCAGCAGACCGTTCGCCCGCCACAAGCGGAAGCGCTGCACGGTCCTGACCTCCACCCGGCAACCGGCCCCATCGGCCCGTTCCCGCCGTTCTGCGTCGACACAGCGCACAGTCTCGTCCTGCGGAGGCCCGCGCCGGTCCCAACCGGGTGAGAATATCTCTCGCCGCACATGCACCCGGTGTTCCGATCAGTGCCCGTGCGCGCCGCTCGGTCCTGTCACGCATCTCTCGTCATCGACACACCCCTGAGGAGGGCCCGCCGATGAGCACCACCACCACTCCGGGCGCCGCCGGCGCCCCGAAGCTCCCTTATCAGAGCTTCGGAGCCGTCCCCGCGGCCACCGGCATGTACGACCCGAGCGCCGAGCGCGACGCGTGCGGCCTCGCCATGGTCGCCACGACCCGCGGCACCGCCGGCCACGACATCATCGACGCCGCGCTCGACGCGCTGCGCAACCTCGAGCACCGCGGTGCTGTCGGTTCGGACGCCGGAACCGGTGACGGCGCCGGCATCCTGACCCAGATCCCGGACGACTTCTTCCGCGCGGTCGTCGAGTTCGACCTCCCGCCCGTCGGCCATTACGCCGTCGGCCTCGGATTCCTGCCGACCGACGACGCTCAGCGCGCCGACCTCAAATCGGCCATCGAGAAGATCGCCGACGAGGAGGGCCTCGAGGTCCTCGGATGGCGTGAGGTGCCGCACGAGTCCGCCGAGATCGGCAATCTCGCCCGCGGCGCGATGCCCGCGTTCGAGCAGCTCTTCGTTGCGAGCCGCCGCCACGACGGTGCGGGGGAGACCCTCGCGGGGATTCACCTCGACCGTCAGACGTTCCGTCTGCGCAAGCGCGCGGAACGCGAGAACGGCGCCTTCTTCTGCTCTCTCTCGAGCCGGACCGTGGTCTACAAGGGCATGGTCACCACGCTGCAGCTGGAGCCGTTCTACCCCGACCTCTCGGATGAGCGCTTCGCCTCGAAGCTGGCCCTGGTGCACTCGCGGTACTCGACCAACACGTTCCCGTCGTGGCCGCTCGCCCAACCGTTCCGAGTCATCGCCCACAACGGCGAGATCAACACGGTGCAGGGCAACCGCAACTGGATGCGCGCCCGTCAGTCGCAGCTCCACAGCGAGCTGCTCGGCGATCTCGCCCCCGTCATGCCCATCGTGACGCCCGGCGCGAGCGACTCGGCGAGTTTCGACGAGGTCGTCGAACTGCTCAGCCTCAGCGGTCGTTCGCTGCCGCACTCGATCATGATGATGGTGCCGGAGGCGTGGGAGAACAATCCCGCCATGCCCGCCGAGCGTCGCTCGTTCTACGAGTACCACTCGATGCTCATGGAGCCGTGGGACGGCCCCGCCGCCCTCGTGTTCACCGACGGCTCGATCATCGGCGGCACACTCGACCGCAATGGCCTCCGCCCCGGCCGTTTCGTGGTCACGGACGACGGTCTCATCGTCGCTGCGAGCGAGATCGGCGTGCTCGACATCGACCCCAGCCGCGTCGTCCGCAAGGGCCGCCTGCGTCCCGGGCGCATGTTCCTGGTCGACACCGAGGCCGGGCGCATCATCGAGGACGACGAGATCAAGTCCGAGCTCGCCGCGCTCCAGCCGTGGGGCGAGTGGCTCGAAGAGGGACGCATCAACCTCAAGGACCTCCCCGAGCGCGAGCACATCGTGCACACGCCCGCGTCCGTGACGCGCCGCCAGCGCACCTTCGGGTACACCGAAGAGGAAGTCCGCATCCTCCTGGCCCCCATGGCTCGTGCCGGGGCCGAGCCGCTCGGCGCCATGGGGTCGGACACGCCCATCGCGGTCCTGTCCGACCGTCCGCGCCTGCTGTTCGACTACTTCACCCAGCAGTTCGCCCAGGTCACGAACCCGCCGCTCGACTCCATCCGCGAAGAGGTCGTCACCTCGCTCGGAATGGGCCTCGGCCCGGAGCGCAACCTGCTCGACGCGACCGTCGAGCACGCCCGCCAGATCGCGCTCGATTTCCCGGTCATCGACAACGACGAGCTCGCGAAGATCCAGCACATCGACTCGACGCCCGGCAGCGCTCTGACCACCACCATCCGCGGGCTCTACCGCGTGGACGACGGCCCCAAGGCCCTCGAGAAGCGTCTCCGCAAGATGTGCGAGGAGGCCGACGCCGCCATCGCGAAGGGTGCGATGTACCTCGTGCTGTCCGACCGCGACTCGAACTCGGACTACGCGCCGGTTCCGTCGCTGCTCATGACGGCGGCGATCCACCACCACCTCATCCGTCGTGAGAACCGTATGAAGGTCGGTCTCGTGATCGAGGCGGGCGACGTGCGCGAGGTGCACCACGTGGCCCTGCTCATCGGCTACGGCGCTTCGGCGATCAACCCCTATCTCGCGATGGAGACCTGCGAGCAGCTCGTGCGCGAGGGGCTCATCACGGGCATCACGCCCGAGAAGGCGGTCAAGAACGTCATCAAGGCGCTCGGCAAGGGCGTCCTGAAGATCATGTCGAAGATGGGCATCTCGACCGTGTCGTCGTACGCGGCCGCCCAGACCTTCGAGGCCGTGGGGCTGGAGAAGTCCTTCATCGACGAGTACTTCACCGGCACGGTCACCAAGCTCGGCGGCGTCGGGCTCGACGTCATCGCGAAGGAGAACGCCGCCCGTCACGAGGCCGCCTATCCGTCCGATCCGGCCATCGTCGCTCATGAGCGGCTGTGGGACGGCGGCGAGTACCAGTGGCGTCGGGACGGTCCGCCCCACCTCTTCAACCCGGACACGGTCTTCCGGCTTCAGCACGCGACCCGCAACCGCCGGTACGACATCTTCCGGGAGTACACGGCGCTGGTCGACGAGCAGGCCGAGCGTCTCAGCACTCTCCGCGGTCTGTTCTCCCTGAAGGTCGGCGAGCGTCCGGAGGTGCCTCTCGACGAGGTCGAGCCCATCGAGAGCATCGTCCGCCGTTTCAACACGGGTGCGATGAGCTACGGGTCCATCTCGCCCGAGGCGCATGAGACCCTCGCGATCGCGATGAACCAGCTGGGCGGGCGCAGCAACACGGGCGAGGGCGGCGAGGACACCGAGCGTCTCCTCGACCCCACGCGCCGCAGCGCCATCAAGCAGGTCGCGTCGGGGCGTTTCGGCGTCACGAGCATGTACCTGACCCACGCGACCGACCTGCAGATCAAGCTCGCCCAGGGCGCCAAGCCCGGCGAGGGCGGTCAGCTCCCTCCGGGCAAGGTCTATCCGTGGATCGCGCGCACCCGCCACGCGACGCCGGGCGTGGGCCTGATCTCTCCGCCTCCGCACCATGACATCTACTCCATCGAAGATCTCAAGCAGCTGATCTTCGACCTCAAGCGCTCGAACCCCGAAGCGCGCGTGCACGTCAAGCTCGTCAGCCAGAACGGAATCGGAGCGGTCGCCGCCGGCGTCGCCAAGGCCAAGGCCGACGTGGTGCTGGTTTCGGGTCACGACGGGGGAACGGGCGCCAGCCCGCTGAACTCTCTCAAGCACGCCGGCACGCCGTGGGAGCTGGGTCTCGCCGAGACGCAGCAGACGCTCATGCTGAACGGTCTGCGTGAGCGCGTCGTGGTCCAGGTCGACGGGCAGATGAAGACAGGACGCGACGTCATCATCGCCGCCCTGCTGGGCGCCGAAGAGTACGGTTTCGCGACTGCTCCGCTGGTCGTCGAGGGCTGCATCCTCATGCGCGTCTGCCACCTCGACACCTGCCCCGTGGGTGTCGCCACGCAGAACCCCGAGTTGCGCAAGCGGTTCACGGGCAAGCCCGAGTTCGTCGTCAACTTCTTCGAGTTCCTGGCGCAAGAGGTGCGCGAGCTGCTCTCGAAGCTCGGGTACCGCTCGCTCGACGAGATCATCGGTCGTAACGACCTGCTCGATCTCGACCGCGCGATCGCGCACTGGAAGACCGACGGCCTCGACCTCGCGCCCATCCTCGTCGGCCCCGAGTTCTCGCCCGAGGAACCGCGCATCGGTCGCGTCGCCCAGGATCACGAGCTCGAGGATCACTTCGACGTGGGTCTCATCCGCGCCGCCGCCGACGTGCTCGACCACGGGGGAGTCCTCGAACTCGATCTGCCGATCCGGAACACCGAGCGCGCCGTCGGCACCATGCTCGGCCACGAGGTCACCAAGCGCTTCGGTGAGAACGGCGTCCAGGACGGCCGGATCGACATCACCCTGCGCGGAAGCGCAGGCCAGTCGTTCGGCGCCTTCCTTCCCGGTGGGATCACGCTGCGCCTGGTGGGCGACAGCAACGACTACGTCGGCAAGGGCCTCTCGGGCGGCGACATCGTGCTCCGTCCCGACAGCCGCGCCGGCTACGTCGCCGAAGAGAACGTCATCGCCGGCAACGTGATCGGCTACGGCGCGACCCAGGGCACCATGTTCATTCGCGGCATCGTGGGCGAGCGATTCATGGTCCGCAACTCGGGTGCGACCGCGGTGGTCGAGGGGGTGGGCGACCATGCCCTCGAGTACATGACGGGCGGCCTCGTCGTCATCCTGGGTGAGACGGGTCGCAACCTCGGCGCCGGCATGTCGGGCGGAACGGCCTACGTGCGGAAGCTCGACCGGGATCTCGTCAACCGCGATTCCCTCGCCTCCGGCGAACTCACTCTCGTCGAGCTGGAGTCCGCCGACATCGAGATCCTGCGCGACCTGCTGCAGCGTCATCTCGACGAGACCGGATCCGCGGTCGCGGAACGCGTCCTCGCCGACTTCGAGTCGCAGATCGGCGACTTCATCAAGGTTCTGCCGCGGGACTACGCGGCAGTCCTCGCGACACGGAGCGCTGCGATCGACGAGGGGCTCGACCCCGACGGCGACGTAGTGTGGAACCGGATCTTGGAGGTGACGGGTGGCTGATCCCAAAGGCTTCCTGAAGGTACAGAAGCGCGAGCTGCCCGCTCGTCGACCCGTTCCAGTGCGTATCCAGGACTGGAAAGAGGTCTACGAGCAGCAGGAGAGCGGCGTTCTGCGCCGTCAGGCCGGACGCTGCATGGACTGCGGCATCCCGTTCTGCCATCAGGGCTGCCCGCTCGGCAACCTGATCCCCGAGTGGAACGACCTCACCTGGCGAGGGGAGGGTCGACAGGCCATCGAGCGTCTGCACGCGACCAACAACTTCCCGGAGTTCACGGGTCGTCTGTGCCCCGCGCCCTGTGAGGCGAGCTGCGTGCTGGGAATCAACCAGCCCCCGGTGACCATCAAGCAGGTCGAGGTCTCGATCATCGATGAGGCGTTCGCGAACGGCTGGGTCGAACCCCACCCGCCCGTGCGCCTCACGGGCAAGACGGTCGCGGTGGTCGGATCGGGCCCCGCGGGCCTGGCAGCAGCTCAGCAGCTGACGCGCGCCGGTCACACGGTAGCCGTCTACGAGCGGGACGACCGGATCGGTGGACTGCTCCGTTACGGCATCCCCGAGTTCAAGATGGAGAAGAAGCACCTCGAGGCCCGTCTCGCGCAGATGACGGCCGAGGGGACGCGCTTCCGCGCCGGTGTCAACATCGGCGTCGACATCTCCTGGAGCGACCTCCGCGCCCGTTACGACGCCGTCGTGATCGCGACCGGTGCCCTCGTCCCGCGTGACCTGCCCATCCCGGGTCGAGACCTCAAGGGTGTGCACTTCGCCATGGACTACCTGGTGCAGGCGAACCGCGAGGTGGCAGGCGACGAGGTGGCCGACCAGATCTACGCCGAAGACAAGCACGTCATCGTGCTCGGCGGCGGCGACACGGGGGCCGACTGCCTCGGGACCGCTCACCGTCAGCGCGCCGCGTCGGTGACCACCCTCGCGATCGGCAAGCAGCCGCCGCACGAGCGTCCCGAGGCGCAGCCGTGGCCGCTTTATCCGACCCTCTTCGAAGTCGCCAGTGCGCACGAAGAGGGCGGCGAGCGCCAGTACCTCGCGTCGACCGTCGAGTTCCTGTCCGACGACGAGGGGAACGTGCGCGCTCTCCGGGTCGCCGAGACAGAGTACGTCGACGGTCGCCGCGTGCCCAAGGCCGGTACCGAGCGCGAACTCCCCGCGGACCTGGTCCTGCTGGCTCTCGGCTTCACCGGACCAGAGAGCGACGACCTGTCGGCGCAGCTCGATCTGGCCTTCGACGAGCGCGGTAATGTTGCCCGTGACGGCAAATACCAGACCGCCCACCAGGGCGTGTTCGTCGCGGGAGACGCCGGCCGCGGGCAGTCGCTCATCGTGTGGGCGATCGCCGAGGGTCGCGCGGCGGCCGCAGCCGTCGACACCTACCTGGAGGGCAGCACGGAGCTCCCCGCTCCTGTACGCCCCACCGACCGGGCCTTCGCGGTCTGACCCATCCATCAGCTTCCCGATCAATCACGAAGGAATCATTCACGCATGAGACGTGCCAAGATCGTCGCGACCCTGGGCCCCGCAACCTCGAGCTATGAGCAGATCCGCGCGATCATCGATGCCGGTGTGGACGTCGCTCGACTGAACCTGAGCCACGGCAGCTACGACGTTCACGAGGCGGTCTACGCCAACGTGCGTCGAGCCGCCGAAGACGCCGGTCGTGCTGTCGGCGTCCTCGTCGACCTGCAGGGCCCGAAGATCCGTCTCGGGCGTTTCGCCAACGGTCCCCACGAGCTCGCCAAGGGCGACATCTTCACCATCACGACCGAGGAGATCGAGGGCACGAAGGAGATCGTCGGCACGACGTTCAAGGGCCTGCCTCAGGACGTCAAGCCGGGCGACTTCCTTCTGATCGACGACGGGAAGGTGCGCGTCCAGGTCATCGACACCGACGGTGTGCGCGTCCGCACCGAGGTCATCGTCGCCGGACCCGTCTCCAACAACAAGGGCATCAACCTCCCCGGCGTCGCGGTCAACGTGCCAGCGCTGTCCGAGAAGGACGAGGCGGACCTCCGCTGGGGTCTCGGCATCGGCGCCGACATGATCGCGCTGTCGTTCGTCCGCAACGCCGCCGACATCGAGCGCGTGCACGAGATCATGGATGAGGAGGGCCGTCGCGCCCCCGTCATCGCGAAGGTCGAGAAGCCGCAGGCCGTCGACGCCCTCGAGGAGATCGTCGAGGCGTTCGACGCCATCATGGTCGCCCGTGGCGACCTGGGGGTCGAGCTGCCGCTCGAGGCCGTGCCGATCGTGCAGAAGCGAGCCGTCGAGCTGTCCCGTCGTATGGCGAAGCCGGTCATCGTCGCCACGCAGATGCTCGAGTCGATGATCGGCAGCCCGGTTCCCACCCGCGCAGAGACGTCCGACGTCGCCAACGCCGTCCTCGACGGCGCCGACGCCGTCATGCTGTCCGGCGAGACCAGCGTGGGTGCCTACCCGGTCGTCACCGTCCAGACCATGGCGCGCATCGTCGCATCCACCGAGGACCACGGTCTCGAGCGCATCCCCCCGCTGGGCACCAAGCCCCGTACGCAGGGTGGAGCCATGACGCTCGCCGCCGCGGAGGTCGCCGACTTCGTCGAGGCCAAGTTCCTCTGCGTATTCACCGAGTCGGGCGACTCCGCTCGCCGCATGTCGCGTCTGCGCTCCAACATCCCCATGAAGGCCTTCACGACGTCGCAGGAGACGCGTCGCAAAATGTCGGTCATCTGGGGCATCGACTCCTACGTCGTGGAGCGCGTCACGCACACCGACGAGATGATCCACCAGGTCGACGACGTCCTCATGCGCGAGGGTCTCGTCGAGCCCGGCGACAAGGTCGTCGTGATCTCGGGATCCCCTCCCGGAATCCCCGGCTCCACCAACGACGTTCGCGTGCACCGCATCGGCGATGCCCTCTACGGCCGCGCGCCGGTGTGGGAGAACAATGAGAAGGCCTGATCGGTCGGATGAACGACGGACGAGCCCGACCCGCAGCAGCGGGTCGGGCTCGTCCGGTTTCCGAACGGTTCCTCGAAGGCTGCCGGTGGTTGACTGAAGGAGGCCTCCGTGCGACGAGGTGCGGTCTAGCTTCGGAGACGAGCGAACACGAAGGTTCCTCGTCGACGAAGGGATCACCATGACCGACACCACCGCCGCCGCCTCGACGGGTGCCGATAACGAGCAGCGCACCGTGACCGATTGGAAGGACCTCGGTCAAGAGATGTGGAACTACCTCACCTCGCGCGGGGCCACGATCGACTATCGCCTCATCGACATGGTCGTCGAGGTTCCGCGCGACATCGGACCGGATGCGCCTCGCGCCGTGTGGCGCTTCGATGGGACGGTCCGCATCACCACGAACGACAAGCAGGGCACCGGGTCGGCGTCCGTCTCCTGATGAACGCCTCGAACATGAGGGACCGAACCCTCGGACTCGACGTCGATCTCGCCTTCTCGGTGGAGCAGGCCGGTTCCGGGCAGGGGACGGTCGCCGGCCGTATCACCGCAGAAGGGACGGAGATCCTGGTGGCCTTGGAAGGCGAGGACGCCATCGGCTCGATGGAGCGTCCGACGATCGCCTCTCTTCGCGCCGTCGGCACGACTCTCGCCCAGCAGGGACTCACCGTGACGGTGACCGATGAGCGGGGGACGATCGCCCGTCTCGGGGCGCTTCCGAGCAACCCGGTCCGCCGGATACTCGGAGGGGAGCGTGTGCTCGCCGTCGGCCTCGGTCGCGCACTGTCCGCCCTGCACGGACGGCGGCGAGGCGCTACGGAGTCCCCGCTCGGCATGCCTCCCGCCACGCTCTGGCCGCTGATCCCGGGCCTCACGAAAGCGCCCCGCCCCGCCCCGACGCGGACCCACTCGACGCCCGGTAGCGGCCGACCTCGGCTGTATTTCGTCGTCGGTTCCGAAAGCTGGGACGGGACACCTCCTCGCGAATACAACCTGGGCGAGAAGACCACGATCGGGTCCAGTCCTGAGGCGGATCTGCGTCTCGACGGTCTGCCACCGATCGCCGCGGTGATCCATCACGATGCGGATGACGAGTACCGACTGGAGGCCGAGAACGCCGGGGGAGGGTCGGCACTGCTCGACGTCACGGGCAACCGCCGCGTGTCCGGGCGGCTCCTTCGCACCGGGGCTCGGATCGAGCTCGGCAAGTGGCGTCTGGCCTATTTCCGCGAAGAGTATGCCGACCACGGGCGCCCCCATGGCGGGCGCGTCGGCGGCGAGTTCGCGCATCAGAAGCCCCAGCCGCCACGGCCGAAGGGCTGAGTCACACGCTCGCATCAACGAATGAAGCGGCCGCCTCTCGCAGGGGCGACCGCTTTCTTCGCGCAGGTGGTGGGACTCGAACCCGCCCCGTCTCGCTCGGACCGCCTGCCGCTTCGCGCCAGTCGGTCACCGGCGGGTTGGGGATCCCGGCGTGCTTTTTCGATCCATCGTCGGCACGACGAAGGCGGCCACCCCTCTCGGGGGCGACCGCCTTCTTCGTGCCGGTGGTGGGACTCGAACCCACACACCCTTTCGGATAGAGCATTTTGAGTGCCCCGCGTCTGCCATTCCGCCACACCGGCTCGCACAACACCGACAGGTCGGCTAGCCGAGAATACCGTAGGCTCGCAGGGTGTCTGAGCAAGCCGAAACCTCCCAGGTCCCGCGTCGTGTCGTCGTCGCCGAGGACGAGTCCCTGATCCGACTCGATATCGTCGAGATCCTCCGGGACGCCGGCTTCGAGGTCGTCGGCGAGGCCGGCGACGGCGAGACCGCGGTGGCACTCGCCACCGAGCTCCGCCCCGACCTGGTCATCATGGACGTGAAGATGCCCCAGCTCGACGGCATCTCGGCCGCCGAGAAGCTCAGCAAGAACCACATCGCCCCGGTCGTGCTCCTCACCGCCTTCAGCCAGAAGGAGCTCGTCGAGCGTGCCAGCGAGGCCGGTGCCCTCGCCTACGTCGTGAAGCCCTTCACTCCCAACGACCTGCTCCCGGCCATCGAGATCGCCCTCAGCCGGTACCAGCAGATCGTCACCCTCGAGGCCGAGGTCGCCGACATGGTCGAGCGCTTCGAGACCCGTAAGCTCGTCGACCGCGCCAAGGGCCTGCTCAACGAGAAGATGGGCCTCAGCGAGCCCGACGCCTTCCGCTGGATCCAGAAGGCATCCATGGACCGTCGCCTCACCATGCGAGACGTCGCTCAGGCCATCATCGAGCAGCTCACCGCCGCCAAGAAGGCCTGACGCCTAGCCGCCCTGCAGCTCCCGGTCACATCGCGTCACACTCCGCCTAAGTGGACTGAAGCTCACCTAACGTCGAGAGCCTCAACCGGTTCCACACGTTCAGGAGTACTTCATGGCACTGCACCCCAAGGGCTCGATCATCGACTTCAACCTCACCGGCACCGGTGAGGGCGTGCTCCAGCAGCTGAGCATCGACGGGTCGTCGCACAGTTTCGCCTCGGAGGGCCACCCGGCGTTCGGCGGAACCGACAGCGCGCCCAGCCCGCTCGACTACCTGCTCGCCGCGTTCATCTCCTGCAATCAGGTCACGGCGAAGATCGTCGCTCTCGGTCAGGGCATCGAGACGGGCCGGTTCGAGGGCCACATCCACGGCATCCTCGACAACTCCGTCCTCGTCTTCGGTGCCGACGGAGTCTCCAACTTCGACACCGTCACGCTCGACTTCAGCCTCGAGACCGACCTCGACGACGAGGCATTCGCCGCCTACACCGACGAGGTCGCGCGCCGTTGCCCGGTGACCCAGATCTTCGAGCGGTCCGGCGTCAAGGTGACGGCGAATTGGACGAACAAGACACTCGTCGCCGTCTGATCGTCCCGCCGAACGAGAAGAGCCCGTCCCGGACCGGGACGGGCTCTTCTCGTGAGGGGCAGATCCCCTATCTGTCGCGCAACATGTTCGTCATGCGGACCGTCGACAGACGACGGCCCTGGTCGTCGCGCATGACGATCTCATGGGTCGCCAGCGTGCGGCCCAGAACCAGAGCGTCGCAGGTCGCGGTCACCCACCCTTCGGTGATGGAGCGCGAATGCGTCGCGTTGATCTCGATGCCCACCGCGTAACGACCGGGGCCGGCATGGATGGCCGAGGAGATCGAGCCCAGCGATTCGCCGAGCACCACGTGGGCGCCGCCGTGCAGCAGGCCGATGACCTGGGTGTTGCCCTCGACGGGCATCCGCGCCACCGAGTGCTCGGCGGACAGCTCGAGGAGCTCGATGCCCATCTTCTTCACCAGAGCTCCACCCTCGGTGCCGAGCAGACGCTCGCGGAGTTCAGGGTCCAGGTCGTCGGGGACGGTCGTCATCGAGATCCTTCCGGGAGGGACGAAAGCGCTGTCGGAGGCCGCGGCTAGGCTGGCCGGGTGACACAGAGCGGCAAGCCTACCCTTCTGCTGATCGACGGCCATTCGCTGGCCTTCCGAGCGTTCTACGCGCTGCCGGTCGACAGTTTCCAGACATCCGACGGTCAGCACACGAACGCCATCCACGGGTTCCTCTCGATGTTCCTGCTGCTGCTGCAGAAGGAGAAGCCGACCCATATCGCGGTCGCATTCGACATCTCGCGGCACTCGTTCCGCACTCGTGACTATCCCGAGTACAAGGGCACGCGCGGTGAGACGCCGAGCGAGTTCATGGGGCAGGTCCCGCTCCTGCAGGACGCTCTCAAGGCGATGAACGTCACCACCGTCACGAAAGAGGACTTCGAGGCCGACGACATCATCGCGACCCTGGCCCGGCAGGGACGAGAGGACGGGTTCGACGTGCTCATCGTCTCGGGTGACCGGGACACGATCCAGCTCGTCAACGACGAGGTGACGCTGCTCTACCCGTCGGGCCGTCAGGGCATCTCGGACCTCAAGCGTTACGACCCCGCCGCGGTACGCGAGCGCTACGGCATCGAACCGAAGCAGTACCCGGATGTCGCCGCGCTCGTCGGAGAGACCAGCGACAACCTCATCGGCATCGACAAGGTGGGCGAGAAGACGGCCGTCAAATGGCTGGGCATCTACGGCTCGCTCGACGGCATCCTCGAGCACGCGGACGAGATCAAGGGCGTCGTCGGCAACAATCTCCGCGAGCAGCGCGAGCGCGCTGAGCGCAACCGGCGTCTCAATCGCCTCGTCGACGATGTCGAGCTCGAAGTCCGTCCGTCGGACCTCGAACGCAAGCCCATCGACGAGACCGCTATCCGCACGCTCTTCGCCCGCCTCCAGTTCAAGACGCTGCTCGAGCGGGTCATGAAGCTCGAGGGCGGCAAGGGCAGCCTCTCGTCGGCGTCGACACCCGAGGGTGTCATCGAGCAGGAGCCGAGCACCGCGCCCGCGGCGCCCGCCCCCGCGACCGATCTGCTCGACGAAGAACTCGCCGCGTGGCTCCGCCGTCAGACGGAGAAGTGCCCGGACGGCCTCGGCCTCTCCGTCGAGTCCGCCGACGGACGGGTGTCGGCGATCGGGATCGCGGGCGAGGACGAAAGCGTGCTCCTTCACTGGATCCCGGGGAGTCGCGACTACGCGCCTCTCGAGGAATGGCTGGCAGGAGACTCGCCGAAGGTCTTGCACGACGCGAAAACGCAGCTGAAGACCCTCCGCCGGAGCGGTCTGCGTCTCGGCGGCATCGCTTTCGACTCCATGGTCGCAGCGTGGCTTCTGCGGCCGAGCGGCGTCGACAAGACCCTCGCAGACGTCGTGCAGCGCTACCTCGCCGAGACCCTGCCGACGACGAACCCCAATCAGCTGGTCCCCGAGAACGAGGACGACGCCGGTGCCGCCGGCCAGGCCTGGTACACCCGTCGGGTGGTGCACACCCTCCGCGAGATCCTCGACGACCGCGATCTCGGCGTCCTCACCGACATCGAGCTGCCGACGCTGGTCGCTCTCGCCGACATGGAGCTCGAGGGCGTCGCGATCGACGTGCCACTGCTGAGCTCGCTCAACGCGGAGTTGGGGGAACGGATCTCGACCCTCGCGAGCGCGGCCTTCGAGGTGCTCGGGCACGAGCTCAACCTGGGGTCGCCCAAGCAGCTCCAGCAGGTCCTCTTCGACGAGTTGGGCATGCCCAAGACCCGGGCCACCAAGACCGGGTACTCCACCGACGCCGAGTCGCTCGCCGACCTCATGGACTCCCACCCGCACCCCTTCCTCGACCTGCTTCTGCAGCACCGGGACGCGAGCAAGCTGCGCCAGATCATCGAGACCCTCGAACGCGGTATCGGATCCGACGGCCGCATCCACACGACCTATCAGCAGACGGGCACGACGACGGGCCGCATCTCGTCCAACGACCCCAACCTGCAGAACATCCCGATCCGGGCTGAGGAGGGCCGCCGCATGCGAGCGGCCTTCATCCGCGGGGCTGAATACGAGACGATGCTCACGGCCGACTACTCGCAGATCGAGATGCGGATCATGGCCCATCTCTCGGGGGACGCGGGGCTGATCGAGGCGTTCAACGAGGGTGAGGACCTGCACCGCTTCGTCGGTTCGCGCGTCTTCGGAGTCGAGCCTGCCGACGTCACACCCGGTATGCGCAACAAGGTCAAGGCGATGTCCTACGGTCTCGCCTACGGCCTGAGTGCATTCGGTCTGTCGAAGCAGCTGCGCATCGAAACTTCGGAGGCGAAGCAGCTGATGGGCGACTACTTCTCCCGCTTCGGCGCTGTTCGGGACTACCTCCGCAACGTGGTCGAGCAGGCCCGCGCGGACGGCTACACCGAGACGATCTTCGGGCGTCGCCGGCCGTTCCCGGATCTCAACAGCCCGAACCGGGTGCTGCGGGACAATGCGGAACGTGCCGCCCTGAACGCTCCCATTCAGGGCACCGCCGCCGACATCATGAAGATCGCCATGATCGGGATCAGTGGAGACCTGCGCGACCAGGATCTGCGCTCGCGCATGCTCCTGCAGGTGCACGACGAACTCGTGTTCGAGGTGGCGACCGGCGAATACGACCGGGTGGCCGAGATCGTGACGACCCGCATGGCCGGCGCCGCCGAGCTCCGGGTCCCGCTCGACGTCCAGGTCGGGCACGGCGACAACTGGGAGATGGCGGCGCACTGATGACCGGCTCCTCGTCTCGCATCCCGCTCAGCGAGCTCATCGACGACGACTCCATCCGACTCGGCCTGCGGGCCGCCGACCGCTTCGAGGCCGTCGAGCTCTGCGGCCGCGCTCTGGTCGAGTCGGGAGCGGTCACCGAGGGCTACATCGCGTCGATGCTCGAGCGGGAGCGCAGCGTGTCGACCTTCATCGGCGAAGGCGTGGCGATCCCGCACGGCACCTCCGCCGGAAAGGACTCCGTCGCTCGACCCGCCATGGTCGTCCTCGGTTTCCCTGATGGCGTCGACTGGGGCGACGGGGAAACGGCTCACGTCTGCATCGGGATCGCCGCGCCCGCAGGTGGTCACGTCGGTCTGGTCGCCCGTCTGGCCGAGATCCTCCTCGATCCCGAGCTCGCTGAACGTCTGCGCACCGCCGAGCGTAGCGACCAGATTCGGGACCTCTTCGGGGCCTGAGGCGCGGACGTAGGCTGGTCCGCGTGACCGATTCCGAGAAGCGCACCCCCACCCCGATCGACCGCATCGCCGAGCAGTGGGTCGACACCCTCGTCGAGATCCGCCCCGAGATGGCCACCTGGTTGGGGCGCGCAGGAAACGAGAGCGGCTACGCCGACTACTCGCCCGAAGGGGCGGCGCGCCTCGATGAGGCGGGTGCCGCCGTTCTGCGCCGTCTCGAGGCCGCCGAGCCGGTGGACTCCATCGACCGCGTCACCAAGGCCGACCTGACTCGGGATCTCGAGTTGAGCCACGCCAAGCACGAGGCCGGCCTGGGCCTGCGCGACCTCAACGTCATCGCATCTCCCGCTCAGGACATCCGGGAGATCTTCGACCTCATGCCGACCGGAACGCCGGAAGCCTGGGAGCACATCGCTGCCCGGCTCGCCGGCGTCGGCGGCGCGATCGACGGGTACATCGCGACCCTGCGTCAGGGCATCGCCGGCGGCCACACCCCCGCCATCCGTCAGGTGCGCGAGGTCATGGCGGAGGCCAGGGGAAACGCCTCGCAAGACGGCTTCTTCTACGACCTGATCGGCGGAGCCGAAGCCGGGGGAGTGCCTGTATCGGATGGCGTGCGTCGCGACCTGGAGGCGGGGGCGCTCCTCGCCGCCGAGTCCTACGGGCGTCTCGCCGAATTCCTCGAGCGCGAGCTCGCACCGGTCGCAACCGCCGTCGACGCGGTGGGACGAGAGCACTACGAGCTCGCCTCCCAGGACTTCCTCGGCGCACGCGTCGACCTCGACGAGACCTACGAGTGGGGTGTCGCCGAACTCGAGCGCATGGTCGCCGAGCAGGAGGAGATCGCCCGTCGGATCCTCCCCGGGGCCTCGGTCGGCGAGGCCATCGCCCACCTCGAGAGGGACCCGGCCCACAAGCTGGTCGGCACCGACGCCCTGCAGGAGTGGATGCAGGACGTCAGCGACCGGGCCCTGCAGGACCTGGGACGCACCCACTTCGACATCCCGGTCGAGGTCCGTGCTCTGGAGTGCCGGATCGCGCCCACCCAGACAGGCGGCATCTACTACACCGGTCCGTCCGACGACTTCTCCCGCCCGGGCCGCATGTGGTGGTCCGTTCCGGCGGATGTCACGGAGTTCGACACCTGGCGTGAGAAGACCACGGTCTACCACGAGGGTGCGCCGGGGCATCACCTGCAGATCGGCATGGCCACGTACAACAAGGCCCAGCTGAACTCGTGGCGTCGTATCGCCGGCACCTCCGGCCACGCCGAGGGCTGGGCGCTCTACGCCGAGCGGCTGATGGAGGAGCTCGGCTACCTGGACGACCCGGCCGACCGGCTGGGCATGCTCGACGGCCAGCGCATGCGCGCGGCCCGTGTCGTCCTCGATATCGGCGTGCACCTCGGCAAGCGTCGTCCGGACGGGAACGGCACGTGGGACGCCGACTTCGCGCTCGAGTTCATGCGCCGCAACGTCAACATGCCGGACTCGTTCATCCGCTTCGAAGTCAACCGCTATCTCGGCTGGCCCGGCCAGGCTCCCTCCTACAAGGTCGGCCAGCGCATCTGGGAGGAGACCCGCGATGAGCTGCGCCGCCGGGAGGGCGCCGCGTTCGGCATCAAGGCGTTCCACAAACGGGCGCTCGACCTCGGTGGCGTCGGTCTCGACACACTGCGTCGGGCTCTGCTCGACTGGTGAAGCCCCGCGGGGTAGACTTGCGTGTTGGCTTGTGCGCTACGGCGCGCAGCCACGCATCTCTACCACGTCCATTTCGTCGTGGAGCCCGGATCACCCGGGGCTTCTCCACGGCCTGAATCCCTGTCCACCCTGGAGTTTCTACTACATGTCATCATCCACGACCGCCCCGGCCACCAAGCAGGTCGCCATCAACGACATCGGATCTGCTGAAGACTTCCTGGCCGCGGTCGAAGCGACCCTCAAGTTCTTCAACGATGGAGATCTCATCGAGGGCACTGTCGTCAAGATCGACCGCGACGAGGTCCTCCTCGACGTCGGTTACAAGACCGAGGGTGTCATCCCCTCCCGCGAGCTCTCCATCAAGCACGATGTCGACCCCAACGAGGTCGTCAACGTGGGCGACTCGGTCGAAGCCCTCGTTCTCCAGAAGGAGGACAAGGAAGGCCGTCTCATCCTGAGCAAGAAGCGCGCCCAGTACGAGCGCGCATGGGGTGACGTCGAGAAGATCAAGGAAGCCGACGGCGTCGTGACCGGAACGGTCATCGAGGTCGTCAAGGGCGGCCTCATCGTCGACATCGGCCTCCGCGGCTTCCTCCCCGCATCGCTCATCGAGCTCCGCCGTGTCCGCGACCTCACGCCGTACCTCGGCCAGGAGCTCGAGGCTAAGATCCTCGAGCTCGACAAGAACCGCAACAACGTGGTCCTGTCGCGCCGTGCCCTGCTCGAGCAGACGCAGTCCGAGAGCCGCAGCACCTTCCTCGCCAACCTCCACCCGGGACAGGTCCGCAAGGGCGTCATCTCGTCGATCGTCAACTTCGGTGCGTTCGTCGACCTGGGCGGCGTCGACGGTCTGGTCCACGTCTCCGAGCTCAGCTGGAAGCACATCGAGCACGCCAGCGAGGTCGTCGAGGTCGGTCAGGAAGTCACCGTCGAGGTGCTCTCCGTCGAGCTGGACCGCGAGCGCGTCTCCCTGTCGCTCAAGGCGACGCAGGAGGACCCGTGGCAGGTCTTCGCCCGCACGCACGCGATCGGTCAGATCGCACCGGGCAAGGTCACCAAGCTGGTTCCGTTCGGTGCGTTCGTTCGCGTCGCCGACGGCATCGAGGGCCTCGTGCACATCTCGGAGCTGTCGAACAAGCACGTCGAGCTGGCCGAGCAGGTCGTGTCGGTGGGCGACGAGGTCTTCGTCCGCATCATCGACATCGACCTCGAGCGTCGCCGCATCTCGCTGAGCCTCAAGCAGGCCGCCGAGGCGATCGACCCGTCGAACCAGGAGTTCGACTCCGGCCTCGCTGCCCTCTACGGCATGCCGACCGAGTACGACGAGCGCGGGGAGTACAAGTTCCCCGAGGGCTTCGATGCGGAGACCGGAGAGTGGAAGGAAGGCTTCGAGGAGCAGCGCGCGACCTGGGAGCAGCAGTACGCCGACGCCCAGGCCCGCTGGGAGCAGCACAAGGAGCAGATCCTCAACGGGATCGCCGACGAGGCCGCGGGCATCACGTCCGAGTCGTCGTCCTCCTCGGCAGGCTCGGGCTCGGGCTCGGGTGCAGGCGCCTCCTACTCGAGCGAGAGCCGTGGTGGAACGCTGGCCGACGACGAGTCGCTGGCCGCTCTTCGCGAGCGTCTCTCCAGTAACGGCTGAGTCACCTCTGCAGCAACGAACGGCCGGTCACCCTCGGGTGGCCGGCCGTTCGGCGTTCTGCCCCGACCGTCGGGCGGAGCACTACGAGGGGCCGGGCGGACGTGCTTTGTCAGCGGAGGATGGGCTGGGCCGTGATGGCGGCGACCAGAGCCTCGAGGGGTTCGGCTGCGGCGAGCGGATTCGAATGCAGCCGGTACTCGATGTCTGCGAGGTCCGGCAGGTCGAACCGACGGCTCACCTTGACCAGGTCCGCGGGGATCAGCGAGTGCGGGAACACCGCGATCCCCAGCCCCGCCCGCAGCGCGGCCAGCAGACCGTTGACCTCGCGGACATTACAGGTGATCCGCCAGGTGTGCCCGGCAGCCTCGAGTGTCTCGATCGCGAGCGCACGGCTGTACGACGGCGTCTGGTAGGCCACCAGGGGGACGGGCGAGTCCGCCTCAACCTGGGTGCGCTCGTCCGCGACCCAGACGAGGGAGTCGCGTCCGACGAAAGTGCCCTCGGTGGTCCCCACCGGTTCTTTGACCAAGATGAGGTCGAGGTGCCCCGCCGCGAGTCGACGGCGGAGCACGTCGCTCTGATTGACGGTCAGCTCCAGGTTGATGCGCGGGTGGAGGGCGCGGAACTGCCGGAGGATCCTCGGCAACTGCGTGATCGCGAGGTCGTCGGCGGCTCCGAACCGCAGACGCCCGCTCATGGCGGATCCGCTGAAGTAGCTCTCCGCCGAGGCCTGAGCGGCGAGGATCGTCCGGGCGAACCCGGTCAGGGCGTCGCCGTTGTCGGTCAGTTGCACATCGCGGCTGTCGCGGGAGAAGAGTCGGCGGCCGATCCCGTCCTCCAGGCGTCGCACGTGCTGACTCACAGTGGGCTGACTGATGCCGAGGCGGGCCGCTGCCGCGGTGAAGCTCCCCGTCTCGGCGACGGCGAGGAAGGTGCGGAGCAGAGTCGGGTCGAGCATGGTCATCCATTCGGAAACGCAATAGGAGTGATAGGTCGAATATAGCTACTGAATGAGTTGGATCCGACTAGCGTCGGATAGGCCGAGCGATACATGCGTCCGGCTTACGAAACCAGCGCCCACGCGAAACCAGTTCAGACGCGAATCGCACGACGACGATCGAGACCCCGCACGTGACCACGTACTCCGACAGCCGCACCGCCCCGCTCCCCACCCTGTCCGCCCGCCCGCCGTGGCGTCACACGCTCATCGCCCTATCGGTCCGGAACTACCGCCTTTTCGCGCTGTCCCACCTCGTGGCCATGACCGCGGTGTGGATCCAGCGCATCGCGCAGGACTGGCTGGTCCTCGAGCTGTCGGGGAGCGCTGCGGCGGTCGGCCTCACCGTCGCCATGCAGTTCGCCCCGATGCTGCTGCTCGGGATGTACGGCGGCCTCATCGCCGACCGCTTCTCGAAGCGTGCCATCCTGCTGGTCACCCAGCTCATCAGTGCCGCACTGAGCCTCACTCTGGCCGTGTTGGCCCTCACCGGCTCGATCGAGGTGTGGCACATCTTCGTCCTGGCCCTCCTCTCCGGCCTCGTCACGGTCGTCGACAACCCCGCACGGCAGACGTTCGTCAGCGAGGTCGTCGGACACCGCCACCTCACGAACGCGATCAGTTTGAATGCCTCGATCTTCCAACTCGGTGGACTGATCGGCCCTGCGGTGAGCGGTGCACTCCTGCTCTCGGTGGGCGCGGGGTGGTCGTTCGCGATCAACGCCCTCGCCTGCCTGGTCGTCGTGTGCGTGCTGCTGAGGCTGCGGACCGACCAGCTCATGCCCGCCCCGCCCGCGCCGCGGGCGAAGGGACAGCTGCGCGAGGCGCTCGTCTACATCGGTCGCAAACCGGAGATCCTCTGGACCCTGGTGCTGGTCGGGGTGCTCGCCGTGTTCGCGTTCACCATGCCGGTCCTACTCGCGTCCTTCGCCGCCGACGTCTTCCGGACCGGACCCGGTGGCTACGGTCTGTACAACTCCGTGCTAGCTGCGGGAGCCCTCGTCGGCGCGATCGCATCCACGCGCCGGTCGGGCCTCACGCTCAAGACGGTCGTCGTCGCCGGCGGACTGTTCGCCGCGCTTCAGGCGATCGGCGGGACCATGCCGGGGGAGTTCGCCTTCTGCGCCGCGCTCTTCCTCATCGGTGTGCTCAACCTGCTGTTCATCACGGGAGCCAACTCGCTCGTCCAGCTCTCGAGCAATCCGGCGATCCGAGGCCGCGTGATGTCGGTCTACGTCCTGCTCCTTCTGGGAGGACAGGCCATCGGTGGGCCGGTGATGGGCTGGCTCGTCGAGAGCTGGGGTGCCCACGTCGGAATGATCGTGTCGGGCGCGGTACCTACGGTGGCCGCCCTGACCATCGGCGTGCTCCTGCGCCGCCGTCGCACTCGACTGCGAACCCGGCCGGAGCCGGCGATCACCGCTTAGGGTGATCGGATGCCCCTCATCGCTCTGACCGGTGGCATCGCTGCCGGCAAGTCCACGGTCGCGAGTCGACTCGCTGAGCTCGGTGCGGTCGTCGTCGATGCCGACCGCCTATCGCGCCAGGCGGTCGAGGTCGGGAGCCCCGGTCTGAGCGCGATCCGCGAGCGGTTCGGGGATACCGTCATAGCCGGCGACGGGTCACTCGATCGTCCGGCCCTCGGCGCGGTGGTCTTCTCCGATGAGGGTGCCAGGGCCGACCTCAACGCCATCGTGCATCCCGAGGTGTCGCGTCTGTCCCAGGAGGCATTCGCCGCAGCGTTCGCCGAGGATCCCCGTCGAGTCGTCGTCTACGATGTCCCGCTACTCGCCGAGTCGCGGGGAGCCGCGGAGTTCGACGTCGTCGTCGTCGTCCATGCGCCCGCCGAGGAGCGTATTCGTCGTCTCGTGGAGATCCGCCGTATGACACCCGCTGAAGCGGAGGGGCGGGTGCGCGCGCAAGCGGACGACGCCGCCAGACTCGCGCTGGCCGATCACGTCATCGACTCGTCGGTGTCGGTCGAGTCGACGGTCGCCGCGACCGATGCCCTGTGGCCGAAGCTGGAGGCGACGGTCAGGAAGTGAGCGCCTCCTCGGCGCGGCGCAGTTCGCCTCGTCGACGGCTTGCCGAGATCACCGCGACGACATTGGCGAGGCTGATGACGGCCAGGCCGCCGATCTGGGCGGGGGCGAGTGTCTGGCCGAGGATCAGCAGGCCCGCAAGCGCAGCGGCACTCGGTTGGATGCTCTGGAGGACTCCGAAGAGCCCACGGGGGATCCGCTTCAGCACGGCGAGGTCGATGGAGTAGGGCAGCGCGGAGGAAAGCACGCCGATCGCGAGGCCGAGGCCGAGCACGCGGGGGAGCTCCGCGGGTGGGACGCCGATGAGGATGATGACGAGAACCGGCAGTGTGAACACCGAGGCGGCGCAGCTCGCGATGGCGGTGCCCTGCGCACCCGGCAAGGTGCGCGACGCCGTCTGGCCGAAGACGATGTAGCCGGCCCAGGCGGTTCCCGCGGCGAGAGCGAACACCACCCCGACGGGGTTGACGTCCCCCACCGCCCCGGTGAGGAGGACGACGCCCCCGCCCGCGGCGAGGCCGCACAGGAGGTCGATCAGTCGACGTGACGAGACGAGCGCGAGGGTCAGCGGCCCGAGGAACTCGAGCGTGACCGCGAGGCCCAGCGGGATGTACTGGAACGCCGCATAGATCGCGAGGTTCATGATGAGCAGCATGAGTCCGAGCAGCAGTGCGGGCCGGGCCGACCGCCACGTGAGCGTGCGGCGAGCGCGGATGGCGACGGGAAGCAGCACCACCGCCGCGAAGAACTGCCGGAGCCCGACGACGCCGAACGGCCCGACGAGGGGGAGCAGGGTGGCGCCGAATCCGGCGCCGGTCTGAATCGAGGCCGCGCTGAGGACGGGGCCCGCCGCGTACAGAGCGGTGTTCGCAGGGCGGCGGCGTTTCGTCACCCCTCGACGCTAGGCCCCGTCCGCTCGCGCCACGTATCGCCGCGCCCGCGCGGCGACGGCGCGACCTCCCAGTGCGCCCCCGGCGAACCCCGGGGATCGTGTCGGTGGTCCTCCTTACACTTCCAATCATGAAGCCCACCCGTTCCGTGCGCCCGTTCGAGGTCATCAGCGAGTACAAGCCGAGCGGCGACCAGCCGACCGCGATCGCCGAGCTCGCGGGGCGTATCAATGCAGGAGAGACCGACGTGGTGCTCCTGGGCGCCACCGGAACGGGCAAGTCCGCGACCACCGCGTGGCTGATCGAGGCGGTTCAGAGGCCGACTCTGGTGCTCGCCCACAACAAGACCCTGGCGGCGCAGCTGGCGAACGAGTTCCGCGATCTGCTGCCGAACAACGCGGTGGAGTACTTCGTCTCCTACTACGACTACTACCAGCCCGAGGCCTACGTCCCGCAGACCGACACCTTCATCGAGAAGGACAGCTCGGTGAACGCCGAGGTCGAGCGTCTCCGGCACTCGACGACCAATTCGTTGCTGAGTCGGCGCGATGTGGTCGTCGTCTCGACGGTGTCCTGCATCTACGGCCTGGGCGCCGCGGAAGAGTACCTGGAAGCGATGGTGGCGCTGCAGGTCGGGCAGCGCATCTCCCGTGATCAGCTGGTGCGCCGCTTCATCAACATGCAGTACGAGCGCAACGACTACGACTTCTCCCGTGGTCGGTTCCGGGTCAAGGGCGACACGATCGAGATCATCCCGGTCTACGAGGAGCACGCCGTCCGAATCGAGATGTTCGGCGACGAGATCGAGGCGCTCTACCTCCTGCATCCGCTGACAGGTGAGGTGCTCCGCCAGATGGACGCGACCTCCGTCTTCCCCGCCACGCACTACGCCGCGAGTCCCGCGACGATGCAGCGCGCCATCGCATCCATCCGCGAGGAACTGGCGGAAGAGCTGCCCAAGCTCGAGAAGGCGGGGAAGCTCCTCGAGGCGCAGCGACTCCGCATGCGCACGACCTTCGATCTCGAGATGATGGAGCAGATCGGCTTCTGCTCGGGCATCGAGAACTACTCGCGCCACGTAGACGGCCGTCGCCCGGGGGAGGCTCCCAACTGCCTCCTCGACTACTTCGCCGACGACTTCCTCGTCGTCATCGACGAGTCGCACGTGACCGTGCCGCAGATCGGGGCGATGTACGAGGGCGACGCGTCCCGCAAGCGCACTCTGGTCGAGCACGGCTTCCGCCTCCCGAGCGCCATGGACAACCGACCTCTCAAATGGGAGGAGTTCAAGGCCCGCGTCGGCCAGACCGTGTACCTCTCCGCGACGCCGGGCCGCTACGAGCTGGGGATGTCCGACGGCTACGTCGAACAGATCATCCGGCCGACCGGGCTCGTCGATCCCGAGATCGTCATCAAGCCGAGCAAGAACCAGATCGACGACCTCCTCGAGGAGATCCGCATCCGCGCGGATCGCGACGAGCGCGTGCTCGTCACGACCCTGACGAAGAAGATGGCCGAGGAGCTCACGGCCTATCTCACCGAGTCGGGGGTCAACGTCCGTTACCTGCATGCCGACGTCGACACGCTCCGGCGCGTCGAGCTCCTCACCGAGCTGCGTGCGGGTGTGTATGACGTCCTCATCGGCATCAACCTGCTCCGCGAAGGACTCGACCTCCCCGAGGTGTCACTCGTCGCGATCCTCGATGCCGACAAGGAAGGCTTCCTGCGTTCTTCGACGTCTCTCATCCAGACGATCGGCCGCGCCGCGCGCAACGTGTCCGGCGAGGTGCACATGTACGCGGACAACATCACCGACTCGATGAAGAACGCCATCGAGGAGACGACGCGACGCCGCGAACGCCAGATCGCGTACAACAAGGAGCACGGGATCGACCCGCAGCCCCTCCGCAAGAAGATCGCCGACATCACCGACCAGATCATCCGCGAGGGCGCCGACACCAAGGAGCTCCTGTCGGGGCGCCAGTCGGGCAAGCGCTCTCCCACGCCCAACCTCAAGAAGGGGCGCGAAGGTATCGCCGCCAAGGGCGGCAACGAGATCGAGTCGATCATCGCCGATCTCAACGATCAGATGCTCCAGGCCGCGGCGGAGCTGAAGTTCGAGCTCGCCGCACGTCTGCGCGACGAGCTCAACGACATGAAGAAGGAGCTGCGGCAGATGGAGAAGGCCGGCCACCTCGTCTGAGTCGATGGTGTGCCGCGGTTCGCAGCTCCCGCCGCTAGCGGTGGAAGCTGCGAACGACGGTCGTGCCACGCCGTCCCGGGGTCTCCTCAGAGCGAACCCGGGAGGTCGTGTCGGAGGGTCGACCTAGACTTTCCAGGTGCCGATTTCCCCTGTCTCCGGAGCCAAGCTGAGCGTTCGCGGCGCTCGCGTCCACAACCTTCGCGGTGTCGATCTCGACATCCCACGCGACTCGCTCGTCGTCTTCACCGGGCTCTCCGGATCGGGTAAGTCGAGCCTCGCGTTCGACACGATCTTCGCCGAGGGACAGCGACGCTACGTCGAGTCGCTCTCGGCCTACGCACGCCAGTTCCTGGGGCAGGTCGACCGTCCGGATGTCGACTTCATCGAGGGCCTCAGCCCGGCGGTCTCGATCGACCAGAAGTCGACGAACCGCAACCCGCGGTCGACGGTCGGAACGATCACAGAGATCTACGACTACATGCGTCTGCTCTGGGCGCGTGTTGGCGTGCCGCACTGCCCCATCTGCGGCGAGGTCATCGCCCGTCAGTCGGTGCAGCAGATCGCCGACCAACTCATGGAGCTCGAGGCGGGTACCCGCTATCAGGTGACGGCGCCCGTCGTGCAGCAGCGCAAGGGCGAGTTCGTCGACCTGTTTGCCGAGCTGTCGGCGAAGGGGTTCTCCCGTGCCATGGTCGATGGTGCGATGGTTCAGCTGACCGATCCGCCGACCCTCAAGAAGCAGTACAAGCACGACATCGCGGTGGTGGTCGACCGTCTCGTCGCCGCCGACGACCTGCTCACCCGATTGACCGACTCGCTCGAGACGGCGCTGCGTCTCACCGACGGCCTGGTCCAGATCAACTTCGTCGACCAGGAGGGCGACGCTGCCTGGCGCACGTACAGCGAGCGCCTGTCCTGCCCCAACCAGCACCCGATCCAGCTGTCCGAGATCGAGCCGCGAACCTTCTCGTTCAACGCGCCGTTCGGAGCGTGCCCGGAATGCTCCGGCCTCGGTACGCGCATGGCCGTCGATGCCGACCTCCTCCTGGGCGACCCCGACCTGAGCATCAAGGAGGGCGTCATCGTCCCCTGGACCAGCCAGGGCAAGGGTCTCTACAACTACTACGAGCGCCTTCTGAAGGGGCTCGCGAAGGATCTCGGTTTCTCGCTGACGACGCCGTGGAACAAGCTGGACCCCCAGGCGCAGGAGGCCGTGCTCCGAGGCAACGACTACGAGGTCCACGTCCGCTGGAAGAACCGCTTCGGTCGCGAGGTCACCTATTCGCAGGGCTTCGAAGGCGTCATCCCCTATCTCGAACGCAACTACCTCCAGGCTGAGACGGACACGCAGCGTGCGCGGTGGGCCGAGTACCTCCGCGAGGTGCCCTGCCCGGTCTGTCAGGGGCGCCGACTCAAGCCCGAGGTGCTCTCGGTTCTGGTCGACGGCCGTAGCATCGCGGACGTCGCCGACCTGAGCCTCGTGAAGGCCAGCGAGTTCGTCAACTCGATCAACCTGAACGCTCGCGACGTCAAGATCGCGGCACAGGTGCTCCGCGAGATCCGCGTGCGCCTCGAGTTCCTCCTCGAGGTGGGTCTGAGCTATTTGACCCTCGGCCGTTCCGCCGGCTCGCTGTCGGGTGGCGAGGCTCAGCGCATCCGTCTCGCGACGCAGATCGGATCCGGCCTGACGGGTGTCCTCTACGTTCTCGACGAGCCCAGCATCGGTCTGCATCAGCGCGACAACCGGCGTCTCATCGACACGCTCGTCAAGCTGCGAGACCTGGGCAACACGCTCATCGTCGTCGAGCACGACGAGGACACCATCCGGACCGCCGACTGGATCGTCGACATCGGACCGGGCGCGGGCGAGGGCGGCGGTGTCGTCGTCCACTCGGGCGGCTACGACGCGCTGCTGGCCGAGACGAAGTCGATCACAGGGGACTATCTCTCCGGCCGCCGGGCGATCGAGACACCGAAGAAGCGCCGCAAGGTCGACAAGAAGCGCACCATCAACGTGGTCGGGGCCCAGGCGAACAATCTGAAGAACGTCTCCGCGGAGTTCCCGCTCGGCGTGTTCACCTCGGTGACCGGGGTGAGCGGCTCGGGCAAGAGCACGCTCGTCAACGACATCCTCTACCGGGTGCTCGCCAACCGGCTGAACGGTGCGCGGAAGGTGGCGGGCAAGCACACTCGCGTGACCGGGGTCGACCAGCTCGACAAGGTCGTGCACGTCGACCAGGCGCCCATCGGCCGCACCCCGCGATCGAACCCGGCGACCTACACGGGCGTCTTCGACCGCATCCGCACGCTCTTCAGCGAGACAGTCGAGGCCAAATCCCGCGGATACCTGCCGGGCCGGTTCAGCTTCAACGTCAAGGGCGGCCGCTGCGAGAACTGCCAGGGCGACGGCACCATCAAGATCGAGATGAACTTCCTGCCCGACGTCTACGTCGTGTGCGAGGTCTGCCACGGTGCCCGCTACAACCGCGACACCCTGGCCGTGCACTACAAGGGCAAGAACATCGCCGAGGTGCTCGACATGCCGATCAGCGAGGCGGCCGAGTTCTTCGAGCCCATCTCCGCGATCCATCGGTTCCTCAAGACCCTCGTCGACGTCGGTCTCGGCTACGTCCGTCTGGGGCAGAGCGCGACGACACTGTCCGGAGGTGAGGCCCAGCGCGTCAAGCTCGCGACGGAGCTCCAGCGCCGCAGCAACGGCCGCACCGTCTACGTGCTCGACGAGCCGACGACGGGTCTGCACTTCGAAGATGTCCGGAAGCTCCTCGAGGTGCTGAACAGCCTCGTCGAGAAGGGCAACACGGTCATCTGCATCGAGCACAACCTCGACGTGATCAAGTCGTCCGACTGGATCGTCGACATGGGCCCCGAGGGTGGTTCGGGCGGTGGCACCGTGATCGCCACGGGCACGCCCGAGAAGGTCGCCATGGTCGAGGAGAGCCACACCGGCCGCTTCCTGGCCGAGATCCTGCACGGGACGAGCGCCCAGCTCTCCCGCGCCTCCTGACGGACAAGGATCCGATGCCCCCACGCAGTTCTCCGACGGTTCCGTACCGCCCCAAAGCGGGTGAGATCCCGACCTCGCCCGGTGTCTACCGTTTCCAGGACGACGCCGGGCGGGTGCTCTACGTCGGCAAGGCCAAGAACCTCCGCCAGCGGCTCAGCAACTACTTCGCGCCGCTGCACACCCTGCACGAGCGCACCCGCCACATGGTCACCCACGCCACGAGCGTGCAGTGGACCGTGGTCAATTCCGACTTCGAGTCTCTGCAGCTCGAGTACACCTGGATCAAGGAGTTCGCGCCGCCCTACAACGTCAAGTTCCGCGACGACAAGACCTACCCCTACATGGTGGTCACGCTCGGCGACGAGGCGCCACGGGTGATGGTGTCGCGCAACCGGCGCATTCCTAAGGCGAGATATTTCGGGCCCTACCCGAAGATCTGGGCCGTCCGGCAGACGGTCGAGCTGATGGTGCGTGCGTTCCCGATCCGCACCTGCTCCGATTCGAGCTACAAGCGGGCGATGAGCACCGGGCGCGCCTGCTTCCCGGGGCAGATCGGTCGGTGCGGTGGCCCGTGCTCGATGAAGGTCACGATCGAGGAGCATCGCAAGATCGTCGACCAGTTCGTGTCCTTCATGTCCTACCCCGACCCGAAGCTCATCTCGCGCCTGCAGGCCGACATGCGGGCGGCCTCGGCGGCGCTCGAGTTCGAGCGCGCGGCCCAGCTCCGCGACCGCGTCTCCGCCCTCGAGAACGTCATCGAGTCGAGCGCCGTCGTGCTGCGCGACGACGTGGACGCCGACGTCTTCGGGATCGAGCACGACGAACTGGCCGCTGCGGTGCAACTGTTCCGGGTACGGGGCGGGCGTATCCGCGGTGTCCGCTCGTGGGTCGTCGACAAGGAGCTCGACCTCGGAATGGGCGAGCTGGTCGACTCGATCCTGCAAAGCGCCTACGACGACGGCGAACCGCCGCCCCGCGAGATCGTGGTGCCCGAGCTCCCCGACGATGCGGAGGCCCTCGAGGTCTTCCTGGCCCAGGTGCGGGGGCGGGGGAGTGTCAAGCTCAGGGCCGCTCAGCGCGGCGAGAAGGCCGCCCTGCTGCAGACCGCGACCATGAACGCCAAGCAGGCGCTGGGTCTCTACAAGACACGGCGGAGCGCCGACTACGTGGCACGCAGCAAGGCCCTGACGGATCTGCAGGAGGCGCTCGAGCTCGACGAGGCGCCCTTGCGGATGGAGTGCTTCGACGTGTCGCACCTGTCGGGCACGAACATCGTCGCCTCGATGGTCGTGTTCGAGGACGGCCTGCCCAAGAAGGATCAGTACCGCCGCTTCAACATCGCCGAATCGAGTGACGACACAGATTCGCTCTACCAGGTGCTGAGTCGACGCTTCTCCTATCTCGACCGTCCCGACGACGTCGACGCCGAACTCGAGGCGCTGGTGGGAGCTGCGCCCCTCGCGACCCTCGGCGACGACCGCGGCGAAACCGCCGCCGACGAGTTGGAGGATCTGGTCGACGAGCTCGAGGACGACGATCTCGATGAGGATGCCGAGCCCGCCGACGTCGATGCCGACCTGACTGCGACGCCGAAGAAGCCCGGCAAATTCTCCTATCGGCCCAATCTGCTGATCGTCGACGGCGGTCAACCGCAGGTCGCGGCGGCGGCGCGCGCTCTGCGGGAGTCGGGCGTGACAGGCATCCGCATCTGCGGCATCGCGAAACGCCTCGAGGAGGTCTGGTTGCCCGATTCGGACTACCCGGTCATCCTGCCGCGCAACAGCGAGGCTCTCTTCATGATCCAGAGAATCCGCGACGAGGCCCACCGTTTCGCGATCACACATCAGCGAACGCGGCGCAAGCGGGACATCACGTCGGTGTTGAACGACATCCCGGGGCTCGGGCCCACCCGCGTCCGAGAGCTGCTGCGGCACTTCGGGTCGGTCGCCAACCTCAAGAAGGCGGGGATCGACGAGATCACCGCAGTCAAGGGGATCGGGCAGGCGACAGCCGAAACCGTGCATGCCCGGCTGAGATCGTGAGGCGGCCCACGGCGTGTCGGGGCTGGGTAGGGTTGTCGGGGAAGTGCCGGGCGGTCAGGAGCATAGGGCGATGAAGCAGGGTGAGAGCGGTCGCGACGCGGAATCCGCCGCAGCGCCTGCGACGACCGCCGATGTCGACGACAGGGCTCAGGAAAGCGGCGGCGAGCCGAAGCAGTCGTCCCCCGAAGCCTCGCACCAGCAGGTCCTCCTGGTGACCGGCATGTCCGGCGCCGGTCGGACGACCGCAGGCAACGCGCTCGAGGACGTCGGCTGGCACGTCGTCGACAACCTCCCGCCGCAGATGCTGCTTCCCCTCGTCGACGTGGCTGAGAAGGCCGCGGGCGGTCTCCCGCGACTCGCGGTCGTCGTCGACGTCCGCGGCGGGGCCAGATTCTCCGAAGTGGATCAGATGGTCCGGACGCTCCGTGCTCGCACCGCGACGAGGGTCCTGTTCCTCGACGCGAGCGACAACGCCCTCGTCCGCCGCTTCGAGTCCGTGCGGCGTCCCCACCCGCTGCAGGCGGGGGGCACGCTCCTCGACGGCATCACTGCGGAGCGCGCGCGTACCGCCCAGCTTCGGGCGAGCGCCGATGTGGTGGTCGACACGTCCGAGCTGAACATCCACAAGCTGGCGACGACGATCACCGATCTCTTCCGTGAGCCCGATGCGCCCGGCGTCAATCTGACGCTCACGAGCTTCGGCCACAAGTACGGTGTCCCCACGGATGCCGATATCGTTGCCGACGCACGTTTTCTTCCGAACCCGTACTGGATCCCCGAGCTCAGGCCCGGATCCGGTCTCGACGCCGAGGTGAGCGACTACGTCCTCGCTCAAGAAGGTGCCGCTGATTTCGTCGATCGTTTCGCTGCTCTGCTCGAGCCGGTGATCGCCGGATACGGTCGGGAGAACAAGCGCCATGCCACGATCGCGATCGGCTGCACGGGCGGTCGGCATCGATCGGTGGCACTGATCGAGGAGCTGGCGAGGCGCCTCGCGTCGCAGCCCGGCGTCGGGGTGACGACGCGTCACCGCGATCTCGATCGCGAGTGACGAGCACCCTACGACCCACGGGTGCACCTGTCGGCCGCCACGAGCGGCTGAAGCCACAGACATGAACGAAGACAACAACGGAAGGTGGAGAAGTGGCACTGACCGCTGACGTCAAGGACGAACTCGCTCGGACGGAGATCGCGAAGACCTCGGTTCGCGCAGCCGAGCTGGCGACCATCCTCAGGTTCGCCGGCGGCCTGCACCTGATCTCGGGACGCATCGCGGTCGAGTCCGAGGTGGACTCCGTCCAGCTCGCCAAGCGGGTGCGCAAGGACCTCGCCGAGCTCTACGGCGTCCGTGGCGAGGTCGCCGTCATCTCGGCATCCGGCACGCGCCGCACCAACTCCTACGTCGTCCGCGTCATCGACGGGGGCGAGACCCTCGCCCGGCAGACCGGTCTGCTCGACGCGCGCCGCCGTCCCATCCGCGGTCTTCCGAACCGGCTGACCACCGGCACGGTGGAGGACCTGGCCGCCATCTGGCGCGGCGCGTTCCTCGCGCGGGGCACGCTCACGGATCCCGGCCGTTCCGCCGCGCTGGAGATCACCTGCCCCGGCAACGAGACCGCGATGGCGCTCGTCGGTGCAGCGGGCCGCATCGGTGTCCAGGCGAAGGCACGGGAGGTGCGCGGCATCCACCGCGTCGTCATCCGCGACGGCGAGGCCATCGGCGACATGCTCGAGCGGATGGCCGCCGTGCAGAGTCGACGCAACTGGGACGAGATGCGGCAGCGCCGCGAGGTCCGCGCAACGGCGAATCGTCTCGTCAACTTCGACGACGCCAACCTGCGTCGCTCGGCGCAGGCCGCCGTGGCTGCGTGCGCTCGTGTGGAGCGCGCCCTCGAGATCCTCGGGCCCGGGATCCCCGAGCACCTGCGCTACGCAGGAGCCCTCCGTCTGGCCCACCGCGACGCGAGCCTCGACGAGCTCGGTCATTTCGCGGAGCCGCCCATGACGAAAGATGCCGTCGCCGGCCGGATCCGTCGTCTCCTCGCGATGGCGGACAAGAAGGCCGCCGAACTCGGCGTTCCCGGAACCGACGCGAACCTCCCGGCCGACCTGGACTGAGCCCGCCTCCGGAGCGAGCCGGTCGCCCCTGACGTGGCGTGAGAAGACTCCGAATGTTCTCCGGGGGAATACCGGATGCGCGCCGCGCGCTGCCTAGACTCGAAAGAGAGACCGGGTGCGTGCGGATCCAGCGCGCCCGGACGAGACAACGGAAGAGGACTCGCATGGCTGAGTACACCCTGCCCGAGCTGGGCTACGACTACGCGGCGCTCGAGCCGCACATCAGCGCGCAGATCATGGAGCTGCACCACAGCAAGCACCACCAGACCTACGTGACCGGCGCCAACACCGCGCTCGCTCAGATGGCGGAGGCCCGCGAGAGCGGCAACCTCGCGAACATCAACAAGCTGTCGAAGGATCTGTCCTTCAACCTCGGCGGGCACGTCAACCACTCCATCTTCTGGACCAATCTCACTCCCGACGGCCAGGGCCGCCCCGAGGGCGAGATCGCCGCGGCGATCGATGACGCCTTCGGGTCCTTCGACGCGTTCCAGGCGCAGTTCACCGCCGTCGCACTCGGTGTGCAGGGTTCCGGCTGGGCTCTGCTGGCGTGGGACAGCGTCGGACAGCAGCTCGTCATCGAGCAGCTGTTCGACCAGCAGGGCAACATCCCCGCGGTGACCGTCCCCGTCCTCATGCTGGACGTCTGGGAGCACGCCTACTACCTCGACTACAAGAACGTCCGCGCCGACTACGTCAAGGCGTTCTGGAACATCGTGAACTGGTCGAACGTCGAGCAGCGTCTCGCCGCTGCCCGCGCGGGCACCAAGGGTCTCGTCACCCTCTCCTGACCCGTCGAGGCGGTCCTCCGCGTCGTGAGCGGCACCGATGCTCATGCGAGGGGGACCGCCCGCCTGACGGTAGGCTCGAATCACGCACGTGCGCTCCAAGCGCCAGCCGTGTGCACCATCCCATTCACAGCGCCCGAATGCGGCGCCTCGTTCTTTGGAGATATTCGTTGGCAGTTCGTGTAGGCATCAACGGATTCGGCCGCATCGGCCGCAACTACTTCCGGGCGGCTCTCGCCAAGGGGTCTGACCTCGAGATCGTCGCGGTCAATGACCTCACCGACAACAAGGCTCTCGCTCACCTCCTCAAGTACGACTCGATCACGGGTCGCCTCGACGCCAGCGTCGAGCTGGACGGCGACACCATCGTCGTCGACGGCAAGCCCATCAAGGTCCTCGAGGAGCGCGACCCCGCGAACCTCGGTTGGGGGGACCTCGGCGTCGACATCGTCATCGAGTCGACCGGCCGCTTCACCAAGGCCGACGATGCGCGTAAGCACACCGAGGCCGGCGCGAAGAAGGTTCTCATCTCGGCCCCCGCCACCGGCGAGGACGCCACCTTCGTCATGGGCGTCAACGAGCAGGACTACGACCCCGCGAACCACCACATCATCTCGAACGCCTCGTGCACCACGAACTGCCTCGCTCCTCTCGCGAAGGTGTTCAACGACACGTTCGGCATCGAGCGCGGCCTGATGACCACGGTCCACGCCTACACGGCCGACCAGAACCTGCAGGACGGCCCGCACAGCGACCTCCGCCGCGCCCGCGCCGCCGCCGTCAACATCGTCCCGACCAGCACCGGTGCTGCCAAGGCCATCGGCCTCGTCCTCCCCGAGCTGAAGGGCAAGCTCGACGGCTTCGCGCTCCGCGTGCCGATCCCCACGGGTTCGATCACCGACCTCACCGTCACCGCTTCGCGTCCCGTGAGCCTCGACGAGGTCAAGGCCGCCTACAAGGCCGCGGCCGAGGGTCCCATGAAGGGCATCCTCAAGTACACCGAGGACGAGATCGTCTCGAGCGACATCGTCACCGACCCGCACTCGTCGATTTTCGACGCCGGTCTGACCCGCGTCCTCGGCGACCAGGTCAAGCTCTCGTCGTGGTACGACAACGAGTGGGGCTACTCGAACCGCCTCGTCGACCTCACCGAGTTCGTCGGCGCGCGTCTCTGATCCACTCCATGTCTCTCCGCACTCTCGAGACCCTCGGATCTCTGGAGGGCCGGAAGGTCGTCGTCCGTTGTGATCTCAACGTCCCCCTGAAGGACGGGAAGATCACGGATGACGGCCGCATCCGGGCCTCGGTGCCCACGATCGAGCGCCTGCTGTCGGCAGGCGCTTCGGTCGTGGCCATCTCGCATCTCGGCCGACCCGACGGGGAGCCGAACGAGAAGTACAGCCTGGCGCCCGTCGCGGTCCGCCTCGCAGAGCTCCTCGAGCGGGACGTCGACTTCGTCGATACCCCCGCCGCCGACGTCACTTCGCTCGACGGCAAGGTGACCCTGCTCCAGAATCTGCGCTTCGACCCGCGCGAGACGAGCAAGGACGCCGCGGACCGCGACGCCTTCGCCCGGGAGCTCGCCGCGCTCGGCGACGCGTTCGTGTCCGACGGCTTCGGGGTCGTCCACCGCAAGCAGGCGAGCGTCTACGAGCTGGCTCAGGCGCTTCCGAGTGCCGCAGGCACGCTCATCGCCGCCGAACTCGAGGTGCTCGACCGTCTGACGGAGAACCCGGAGAAGCCCTACACGGTCGTCCTCGGTGGTTCGAAGGTGAGCGACAAGCTCGGCGTGATCGACCACCTGCTGCCCCGCGTCGACACCCTCCTCATCGGCGGTGGCATGCTGTTCACCCTCCTTGCCGCCCAGGGGCACTCGGTGGGGGCGAGCCTCCTCGAGAAGGATCAGCTCGACACCGTCCGCGAATACCTGAAGCGGGCGGATGAGCTCGGCGTGCGCATCGTCGTGCCGACCGACGTCGTCGTGGCCGAGAAGTTCGCGGCCGACGCGGCTCACGAGGTTCGCTCGGCAGATGACATCGAAGGCGGCGCGTTCGGCGCATCCGGTCTCGGGCTCGACATCGGCCCCGACACCGCGAAGGCTTTCGCCGACGTGATCGCCGAGTCGAAGACGGTGTTCTGGAACGGCCCGATGGGCGTGTTCGAGTTCGACGCCTTCGCAGAAGGCACCCGCACGGTGGCCCAGGCGCTGACCGAGGTCGACGGACTCTCGGTCGTCGGGGGTGGCGATTCCGCTGCCGCCGTGCGCGCCCTCGGATTCGCCGACGACGCATTCGGTCACATCTCGACCGGCGGCGGAGCAAGCTTGGAGTTCCTCGAAGGCAAGGAACTCCCCGGACTGGAGGTACTGGGATGGCGGAACTGAACGCTCGTGTCCCGCTGATCGCGGGAAACTGGAAGATGAACCTGGACCACCTCCAGGCCATCGCATTCGTGCAGAAGCTGGTGTGGACGCTCAAGGACGCGGACCACGACTACGCGGACACAGAAGTGGTCCTTTTCCCGCCCTTCACCGACCTCCGTTCGGTGCAGACGCTGGTCGCGGCCGACAAGTACGAGCTCGCCTACGGCGGGCAGGACCTGTCGGCTCACGACTCGGGCGCGTACACGGGTGAGGTGTCGGGCGCGTTCCTCGCGGCCCTCGACTCGAAGTACGTCATCATCGGCCACTCCGAGCGTCGTAGCTACCACGGCGAGACCGACGAGATCGTCAACAAGAAGGTCCTCGCGGCACTCAAGCACGGACTCGTCCCGGTCATCTGCGTGGGCGAAACGGCTGAGGACCTCGAGAAGCACGGCCCCAGTGCCGTCCCCGTCGGACAGCTGCGCACCGCCCTCCAGGGTGTCTCGGCCGACGCCGACATCGTCGTGGCTTACGAGCCCGTCTGGGCCATCGGGTCGGGACAGGCCGCTACGCCGGAGCAGGCTCAGCAGGTCGCGGCGGAGCTGCGCAAGCTTCTGGCGGACGTCCTCTCCGAGGAGTCCGCGTCTGCGACGCGGATCCTGTACGGAGGGTCGGTCAAGTCGGGCAACATCGCGGGCTTCATGCGCGAGACCGATGTCGACGGCGCCCTCGTCGGCGGAGCCGCGCTCGATCTGGCCGAATTCTCGGCCATCGTGCGCTTCAAGAAGCACGTCGGCGCTTGACCCGCCGGGGCCCCGACGGGCCCCGGCTGGTAAGTCGCCTATAATTCTCGAGATTCAATCGCGGCTCGCTCGTGCGAGCCCACAACGAAAGGCTGCGCTGTGGAGATCCTCCAGGTCGTATTGCAGGTGCTGCTCGGCATCACGAGTCTTCTGCTGACCATGCTGATCCTCCTTCACCGCGGCCGTGGTGGCGGTCTGTCCGACATGTTCGGTGGTGGTGTCACCTCGAACCTCGGTGCGTCGGGTGTCGCGGAGCGGAACCTGAACCGCATCACCGTGATCCTCGGTCTGGTGTGGGTGACGTGCATCATCGCCCTCGGGCTGATCACTCGCTTCTCGACCGGCGGCTGAGTCATTGGCGACCGCTCACGCGGATCATCGAGCTGAATAGAGGAAGACATGGCTTCAGGCGGTAGCGCCATCCGGGGATCGCGCGTCGGCGCGGGTCCGATGGGGGAGCAGGACCACGGGTATCACGCTGAGCGTGTGGCCGTGTCCTACTGGGACGCGCTCGGCAACGAGACGGTCCGGTACTTCGCGGCCAACGTGCCCGACGAGGAGATCCCGGCGACGATCGATTCTCCGTCCAGTGGTCTGCCCGCCGGGCGCGACAGGGAGAACCCGCCCGCGGTGGGCAAGACCGAGCCGTACAAGACGCACCTCGCCTATGTGAAGGAGCGCCGCACGGAGGAGGAGGCGGAGCAGCTGCTCGAAGAGGCGTTGACCCAACTCCGCGTCCGCCGTGGAAAGGTTCAGGCGTAGGTCGAAGGATCGACGAAGGAGATCCTTCGACCGGAGCCTGAAGATCGAGTAGCGAAGCGTATCGAGATCTCGGCGGGTGTGAGGATCGACGAAGGAGATCCTTCGACCGGAGCCTGAAGATCGGTTAGCGAAGCGTATCGAGATCTCTGCTGGTTGCGGATCGACGAAGGAGATCCTTCGACCGGAGCCTGAAGATCGAGTAGCGAAGCGTATCGAGATCGCGTCCGGCGCCTCGAAGGATCCTGGTCACGACGACGAAGAAGGGCCGCACCCCAAGGGTGCGGCCCTTCTTCGTCGTTCCGACGTCAGTACGTCGACGCGATGAGGTTCTCCGGCACCTGCGCGGCCGCTGCCTGCTCGACGAAGAACACGGTCCGACGCCGTCCTTGGACACCGGCGACGGGAACGTCGTTGGCGGACGCACCCGCGAGCGCGAGTCCCAGGGCAGGTGCCTTGTCGGCGCCGGCGAGCGCCATCCAGATCCGGATCGACGAGTTGATGACCGGGAGGGTCAGCGACAGGCGTTCCGGGGGAGGCTTCGGAGCGTTGTGGACGGGGATCACCGTGGCGGTGGTGGGTGCCGTGATGTCCCGGTCGGGGAACAGCGACGCGATGTGACCGTCGGGGCCGACGCCGAGGAAGGTGATATCGAACCGAGGATGGTCCGCTCCGTCGCGTCCGTGCTCCTTGAGGAGATCGGAGTAGATTCGAGCGGCTTCCTCGATCGATTCGACCTCGTCGCTCGCGGGGAAGGGGTGGATGTTCTCCGCGGGTGTGGGCAGCGCGTCGAGGAGGGCCTCACGAGCTTGCACGTCGTTGCGGTCCGGGTCGCCGGCGGGAACGAAGCGTTCGTCGCCCCACCAGAAATGCACCCGCGTCCAGTCGACGGAGTCGCGAGCGGGCGACTCCTTGACGGCCTTCTGGATCGCCCCCCCGACGGTTCCGCCGGTCAGGACGACGTGGGCGTCGTCGAACTCGTCCAGCAGGTCGATCATCTTCGTGATGAACCTGGCGGCCACCGACCCGATGAGGGCCGCATTGTCGGGGTGGACGAGTACCCGTCGCTCGTTAGTCATTCCGCGAGCCTATCGGCCGGTACCCGAGGACTCGGTGACCGAGTCCATGTGTCCGTGCAGTCGCGACAGGCCGTCTCGGATGACGGTTCCGTAGAGGTCATCGGGGTCGAGTCGGCGGAGTTCCTCGGCCAGGCAATCGCGGAGGCTGCGGCGGGGAAGAGAGATGTCGTGAATCGGCTGATTCGGCTGACGCAGCGTGGCGACGTTTCCTTCGGGACGGTTGAGCTCGATGGTGCCGGAACGACGGACGAGGCGGACGCCGTGGATACCGCTCGAGCCGTTCGCGTGCTCCGAGACCTCGTGAGACACCGGAACGTCGAGCTGCAGGCCGAGCCAGGCCGCGAGCAGTGCCGTCGACGGGGAGTCGTCCGCGCCGGAGACCTCGACGCCGATGATCGGCTCGTACGGCGGCTGATCGAGCACGGCGGCGAGCTGGGCGCGCCACAGGGTGAGGCGTGTCCAGGCGAAGTCGGTGTCGCCGGGTTCGTAGGTACGAGCCAGGTGACGCAGATACCCGAGCGGGTCCGGCTGCGAGGACGCGTCCGTGATGCGACGCTGCGCGATCGCGCCGATCGAGGCCTGGGAGACCACGTTCGGAGCGGCTCCGGGCCACCAGGCGACGACGGGGGCGTCGGGAAGCAGCAGGCCGGTGACGAGGCTCTCCTCGTCGCTCGCGGCGCCGCCCGTGGCACGCAGCACGATGACCTCGCTGGCGCCGGCATCGCCGCCGACGCGGATCTGAGCATCGACGCGCGGTGGTGCGTCGGGGTCGATCTCGTGCTCGTGTGCGACCACGATGACGCGCATCGGGTGCTCGCGAGACGCGTCGTTGGCGGCCTCGATGGCCTCCTCCTCGTGACCGAACTCTGTGTCGATGACGAGGGTGAGCACACGGCCGAGGGCGACGGCGCCACCCTCCTCACGGATCTTGACGAGGGTCTTCGAGATCCCGGCGGTCGTGGTGTTGGGCAGATCGACGATCACGGGCGCCTCCAGACGCGGCCGTCGCGGGCCATCAGAGCATCGGCCGACGCGGGACCCCAGGTCCCGGGACGGTACTGGTCGGGCGCACCCTGCGTGGCCCAGAACTCCTCGATCGGGTCGAGGATCTTCCAGGAGAGCTCGACCTCCTCGTGGCGCGGGAAGAGCGGCGGGTCGCCCAGGAGGACGTCGAGGATGAGGCGCTCGTACGCTTCGGGGCTGGCCTCGGTGAAGGCGTGCCCGTAACCGAAGTCCATGGTCACGTCGCGCACCTGGATCCCGGCGCCGGGCACCTTCGAACCGAAGCGGATCGTGACGCCCTCGTCGGGCTGGACGCGGATGACGAGTGCGTTCTGGCCGAGGGCCGAGGTCTGACTTGCCTCGAAGAGATGCTGGGGTGCTCGCTTGAAGACCACGGCGATCTCGGTGACGCGACGGCCCAAGCGCTTGCCGGCGCGAAGGTAGAACGGCACGCCGTCCCAACGACGCGTGGCGATGTCGAGACGCATCGCGGCGTAGGTCTCCGTCGTCGACTCGGGGTTCATCCCGTCTTCGTCGAGGAAGCCGACGACCTTCTCACCGCCCTGCCAGCCGCCCGAGTACTGACCGCGGGCCGTGGCCGCGCCGAGATCGGCGGGCAGGCGGACGGCGGAGAGGACCTTCTCCTTCTCCGCCCGGAGGTCGCTGGCGTCGAACGACACCGGCTCTTCCATGGCGGTGAGGGCGAGAAGCTGAAGGAGGTGATTCTGGATCACGTCGCGGGCCGCACCGATGCCGTCGTAGTAGCCCGCGCGACCGCCGACACCGATGTCCTCGGCCATCGTGATCTGGACGTGGTCCACGTAGTTGGCATTCCAGATGGGCTCGTAGAGCTGGTTGGCGAAGCGGAGAGCCAGGATGTTCTGAACCGTCTCCTTGCCGAGGTAGTGGTCGATGCGGAACACCGAGTCGGCGGGGAAGACGGACTCCACCACGCTGTTCAGTTCGCGAGCCGTCTTGAGGTCCGATCCGAACGGCTTCTCAATGACGACCCGGCGCCACTGACCGTCGACCTGCTCGGCGAGTCCGGAGCGGCGGAGCTGCTCCGTCACCTGCGGGAACGACTTCGGCGGGATCGACAGGTAGAACGCGTGGTTACCCATCGTTCCGCGCTCCTCGTCGAGCTGCTGGATGGTGGTCTTCAGCTCCTCGAACGAGGCGTCGTCGTCGAAGGTCCCCGAAACGAAGCGGATGCCCTGGGCCAGCTGGCGCCAGACATCCTCGTCGAACGGCGTACGCGCGTACTGCTTGACCGCGTCGTACACGACCTGCTCGAAGTCCTGGTCTTCCCAGTCGCGGCGGGCGAACCCGACCAGCGCGAAGCCCGGGGGCAGGAGCCCCCGGTTCGCGAGGTCGTAGACCGCCGGCATGAGCTTCTTACGCGACAGGTCACCCGTCACCCCGAAGATGATCAGACCGCTGGGACCGGCGATGCGGTTCAGGCGGCGATCACCGGGAAGGCGAAGCGGGTTGAAGTCCGGTGTGATCTCTACCGGCACGTGCGTCTCCTAGGTAGCGTGACCGCGGTGGCGGTCAGGATGCGAGGGTGGTGAGGAGCGCCGCCGTTGCCGCTGCCGAGGTGAGGTTGAGCCGCAGGACCGGACGGCCGTGGTCGGCGAGGACCGTGGCGTCTCCGGTGGCCTGGGCCTGGATGAGCTGACCGAATGTGAACGGGCGCTCGGGGATCTCGAGATCTTCCGGGGCGTCCGCGGTGATCTGCAGGAACACACCGACGGCGGGGCCGCCCTTGTGGTACTGGCCGGTCGAGTGGAGGAAGCGCGGACCCCAGCCGAACGTGACGGGCCGCTTCGACTTCGCGGCGAGCGCGTCGCGGAGATCGGAAAGCTGCGGCATCGCGAGGCGGTCGACGTACGCCTGGATCGACAGGTAGCCGTCCGGGCCGATCTGCGCGAGGAGCGCGTCGACAGCGCCCTCCAGCGTGTCGGCGCCGGCGAGCAGGCCGTCGGTCGCCCGCACCTCGACGCCGTCGACCGTGAAGTCGGGCGAGGTGGGCTCCGGGCGGGAGTCGAGCAGACCGCGCGCCGCGACCTTCGCCGACTCGACGTCGGGCTGGTCGAACGGGTTGATACCGAGCAGACGCCCGGCGACCGCGATCGCGTACTCCCAGACCAGCAGGGCGCCACCGAGGGATCCGCTGATGACCACCTCGCCGGCGTGCAGCTCGCGCTCGTGGCGGAGACGGGTGGCCTCCGACACGAGACGGACGATCTGCACGTCCGCGAGACCTTCGTGAACCTCGGGGGAGTTCTTATCGAGCACGACGGGGAGGAGGCCCTTGCCGTCCTTTCCCGTCGACTCGGCGATCAGCTGCTCGGCCCAGTCGGCGAAGCCGACGATGTGGGTCCCGTCGGCGACAATCCCGATCTTGTCGCGCAGCGGCTGCGTGCCGGCCAGTGCGGCACCCAGGACGAGCCCCGGGTTGTCGTCGTTGTCGACTGCGAGATAGACCGACTCGGCCTCTGCCTCGTCGAGCAGCTCACCGATGTCGGCTCCGGCGAGACCGGACGGCACCAGGCCGAAAGCGGTGAGCGCCGAGAAACGGCCGCCGACGTTGGGGTCGGCGGTGAAGACGCGGTAGCCCGCCTCGGTGGCCGAGGCCTCGAGGGGTGAACCCGGGTCGGTCACGACGACAATGCGCTCGACGGGGTCGATGCCCGCGTCGCGGAACGCTCTCTCGAAGACGCGCCGCTGGCTGTCGGTCTCGACGGTGCCGCCGGATTTCGACGAGATGACGATGACCGTCTGCTCGAGGCGGTCACGCAGGGCGTCGAGCACCTGGCCAGGGTCGGTGGAGTCCAGAACCGTGAGCGGGACGTTCGCGGTACGGGTGATGACCTCCGGGGCCAGCGAGGATCCGCCCATACCGCCGAGGACGACGTGGTCGACGCCCTTGGCGAGCAGCGACTCGCGCAGCTCGGCGATCTGGTCCACGAGCGGACGTGAGATGGAGACGGCCTCGGTCCAGCCGAGACGCTTCGCGGACTCCTCGACCGCGGCGGGACCCCACAGATCGGGGACCTGTGCGGTGATCCCTGAGGCGATCTTGTCGGCCACCAGCTGAGGGACGACGCGCTCGATGGCGGCCTGGGCGTCGCCACCTGCCTCGATGCGGATGCTCACTTCTTCGCGCCCTCGAGTGCGGTGGTGACGGTGTCGAGCAGCTCGTTCCAGGACACGATGAACTTCTCGACACCCTCCTTCTCGAGCAGCTCGGTGACCTCGGTGAGCGAGATCCCGAAGCCGGGCAGCGCGTCGATGACGGCGTGCGCGTCGGCGTAGTTGGTGGTCACCTGGTCGCCTTCGATGACACCGTGGTCGGATGTGGCGTCGAGCGTCTTGCCGGGCATCGTGTTGACGGTCTCGGCGACGGCCAGCTCGGTGACGTAGAGCGTGTCGGGGAGATCGGGGCTCTTGACGCCGGTCGAGGCCCAGAGCGGACGCTGCTTGTTGGCACCCGCCTCGAGCAGGGCGGTGGCGCGGGGCTCGGCGAACGCCTTCTCGAACGCCTCGTAGGCGAGGCGAGCGTTGGCGATGCCGGCCTTGCTCTTGAAGGCCTTCGCCTCGTCGGAGCCGACTGCGTCGAGACGCTTGTCGATCTCAGTGTCGACGCGCGACACGAAGAAGGAGGCGACCGAGTGGATCGTCGACAGCTCGTGGCCGGCTGCCTTGGCCTTCTCGAGTCCGCTCAGGTACGCATCGACGACCTCGAGGTAGCGCTCGATGCCGAAGATCAGGGTGACGTTGACGCTGATCCCGTTGCCGATGACCTCGGTGATGGCCGGGAGTCCCGCCTTGGTCGCGGGGATCTTGATCATCGCGTTGGGCTGGTCGACCTTGGCCCAGAGCGCCTTGGCCGCCGAGACGGTGCCCTCGGTGTCGTGGGCGAGACCGGGCTCGACCTCGATCGACACGCGGCCGTCGAAGCCCTTCGTCGCGTCGTAGATCGGGCGGAAGATCTTGGATGCGTCGGCGACGTCGTCGGTGGTGATCTCGAAGACCGCCCTGTCGGTCGTCACGCCCTGGGCTGCGAGCTCGCGCACCTGCTCGTCGTACAGCTCGCCCTTGGCCAGGGCGGACGCGAAGATCGTCGGGTTGGTCGTGACGCCGACGACGTTCTTCTCGTCGATGAGCTTCTGCAGCGAGCCGCCGGTGATGAGCTCGCGCGACAGGTCGTCGAGCCAGATGCTGACACCGACAGCGGAGAGCTGGGCGGTGGCGTTCTCGGTGTTCGTCATGTGCTTCGAATCCTTTCTCGTAGCGGTCGCGCTCAGAGCGCGGCCAGCGAGTCCTTGGCCGCCTGGACAGCGGCTTCCTTGGTCAGACCGAACTCCTTGTAGAGCGTCTGGTAGTCGGCGGAGGCGCCGAAGTGCTCGATGGAGACCATGCGGCCCGAGTCGCCCACGATGCCGTGCCACGACATGCCGATCCCGGCCTCGATCGAGACGCGGGCCTTGACGGCCGCGGGGAGGACGCTCT
Organism: uncultured Naasia sp.; assembly: GCA_913778905.1. Classification (GTDB taxonomy): domain Bacteria; phylum Actinomycetota; class Actinomycetes; order Actinomycetales; family Microbacteriaceae; genus Naasia. The sequence continues at coordinate 155,643 of CAJYYA010000010.1, forward strand.
CGCGATACGCCTCGTCCTGCTCCATGAACCACTCGAGGCAGGGTGCGGAGACCACGCGGGCACGGATGCCCTCGCTCGCCAGCTGCTCGCGGGCCGCGACGGCGATCTGAACCTCCGAGCCGGTCGCGATCAGGACGACCTGGGGCTCTCCGCCCTCGGCCTCGGCGAGGACGTAGGCGCCCTTCGCCGTGCCACGCGCATGAGCGAGCGTGCTGCCCTCGGCCTCGCCGTCTCCGCGCTCGAACACGGGGAGGTTCTGACGGCTGAGCGCGATACCGGCCGGGCCGTTGCGACGCTCGAGGATCGTCTTCCAGGCCCAGGCGACCTCGTTGGCGTCGGCCGGTCGGACGACGTCGAGCCCCGGGATCGCGCGGAGCGCGGTGAGCTGCTCGATCGGCTGGTGCGTGGGGCCGTCCTCGCCCAGGGCGATGGAGTCGTGCGTCCAGACGTAGATCGCGGGAGCCTTCATCAGCGCGGCCAGACGCACAGCGGGGCGCATGTAGTCGCTGAAGATGAGGAAGGTGCCGCCGAATGCGCGCGTGTTGCCGTGCAGCACGATGCCGTTGAGGATCGAGCCCATGGCGTGCTCACGGATGCCGAAGTGGAGGACGCGTCCGTAGGGGTCGCCTGTCCATTCGTGGGTCGACCACTCCGTCGGCACGAAGGACTTGCCGTCGGTGATGGTGGTCAGGTTCGACTCGGCCAGGTCGGCCGATCCGCCCCAGAGCTCGGGCATGAGGGGCGCGATGGCGTTGATGACCTTGCCGGACGCGGCACGGGTCGAGACGTCCTTGCCGGCCTCGAAGACCGGGAGCGCCTCTTCGATACCCTCGGGCAGCTCGCCGCTCAGGACGCGGTCGAGGAGTTTCTTGTTCTCCGGGTTGGCCTCGGCCCACGCGTCGAAGCTCTTCTGCCATTCGGCGTGCTCGGCCTGGCCGCGCTCGACTGCCTTGCGCGTGTGCTCGATGACCTCGTCGTCCACGACGAAGGTCTTCTCCGGGTCGAAGCCGACGACCTCCTTGAGTGCGCGCAGCTCGTCCGCGCCGAGCGCGGAGCCGTGGATCTTGCCGGTGTTCTGCTTCTTCGGGCTCGGCCACCCGATGATGGTCTTGAGGATGATGATCGAGGGCTTGGACGTCTCGCCCTTCGCCTCCTCGATGGCCTTGTACAGCTCGGCCGCGTCCTCGACGTACTCGCCGGTGCGCTTCCAGTCGACGTGCAGGACCTGCCAGCCGTAGGACTCGTAGCGCTTGGCCACGTCCTCGGTGAAGGCGATGTTGGTGTCGTCCTCGATGGAGATCTGGTTGGAGTCGTAGATGGCGATGAGGTTGCCGAGCTGCTGGTGACCGGCCAGCGACGAAGCCTCGCTCGTCACGCCCTCCTGCAGGTCGCCGTCTCCCGCGATGACGTAGACGAAGTGGTCGAAGGGGCTCTCGCCGGCGGGGGTCTCGGGGTCGAAGAGACCGCGCTCGAAGCGGGCGGCGTAGGCGAAGCCGACGGCCGATGCGAGACCCTGGCCCAGCGGGCCGGTGGTGATCTCGACGCCGTCGGTGTGACCGTATTCGGGGTGGCCCGGGGTCTTCGAGCCCCACTTGCGGAGCTGCTTGAGGTCGTCGAGCTCGAGGCCGTAGCCGCCCATGTAGAGCTGCACGTACTGGAGCAGAGAAGCGTGGCCGCTGGAGAGGATGAAGCGGTCGCGTCCGAGCCACTCGTTGTCGCTGGGGTCGCGGCGCATGACCTTCTGGAAGAGGAGGTACGCGGCGGGTGCGAGGCTCATCGCCGTTCCCGGGTGACCGTGGCCGGCCTGTTCGACCGCGTCAGCGGCGAGGATGCGGGCGGTTTCGACCGCCTTCTTGTCGATCGATTCCCACTGCAGATCTGCCACGGTCGGTACGTGCTCCTTCGTCATCAAAGTCTTACTTACCCACGTCTAGGGCCGTGGCAAGTATAGGGAGCGAGCATGTGCGGACGATGCGGATTGTCGCTCCGCGCGTAACGTGTTCCCCGTGTGCCCGTGCGGCCTCGATTTCTACGCGGTGTCGAGTAGGATTTGGGTCAGTGAGCACAGTGACGAAGACCCAGGCCCCGCTCCGCGAGGGGCGTCCAGCGTCCTTCGTCGACAAGGCGCGTTCCTACATCGCCCTCACCAAGCCGCGCGTCATCGAACTCCTGCTGGTGACCACCGCGCCCGTGATGATCCTGGCCCAGCGCGGCATCCCGGACCTCTGGCTCGTCGTCGCCACCCTGATCGGCGGCTCCATGAGCGCAGGCGCGGCGAGCGCGTTCAATTGCTACATCGATCGCGATATCGACGCGATGATGCATCGGACGCGCAACCGCCCGCTGGTGACGGGGGAGTTGACGCCTCGGCAGGCGCTCGTGTTCTCCTGGACCCTGGCCGCCGTCTCGACCGTGTGGCTACTCGTCTTCACCAACTGGGTGGCCGCGGCTCTCTCGGTGGGCGCGATCTTCTTCTACGTCGTCGTCTACACGCTCTGGCTCAAGCGCCGTACCGAGCAGAACATCATCTGGGGCGGGATCGCGGGCTGCTTCCCTGTCCTCATCGGCTGGTCGGCCGTGACCGGGGATCTGTCGTGGGGCGCCGTCATCCTGTTCCTGGTCGTCTTCCTGTGGACGCCGCCTCACTACTGGCCGCTGTCGATGAAGTATCGCGACGACTACGAGACCGCGGGTGTGCCCATGCTCGCGGTGGTGCGCAACCGGAAGATCGTCGGCCTCCAGACGATCCTGTACGCCTGGGCCACGGTCGCCTGCTCGCTGCTGCTCATCCCGGTCTCCGACATGGGGGTCGTGTACTCGGCGACCGCGCTCGCGTCCGGCGTATGGTTCATCGCTGTCACGCATCGTCTGTACGGCGATGCCATCCGCGGAGCCGAGCCGCGCCCGATGCGCGTCTTCCACGCCTCGATCACCTATCTGACGCTGCTGTTCCTCGCGGTCGCGATCGACCCGCTGCTGCCCTTCTGACCGAGAGCTCCGGACGACCCGCGGTCAGCTGCCGCCTAGTGCTACTGTCGCCAGCCGCTCCAGGATCGTCGAGTCGAGGTCCGTCGACCCGACGACTTGCACGAGGTCGTCACCTCGCTTCGCGATGACCCCGGGGCGGCCGTCGACCCTGATGCTCGATGTCGCGACGCCGTTCGAATCGACGGCGACGGCGCCGTCGAGCTCGTCCTCGAATGCCCAGCCACCGCCGGGAAGATAAGAGACCGTGGCGTCCATCCAGTAGCAGTCGACCTGGCCGACCATGTAGCGCGGTGCGGCGAGGGTCGCTCGCTGAACGGAGGGTCCTCGAAATTCCGCCTCGCCCGAGTCGGCGCCCGTCAGATCGATGTAGGTGTCCGGGTCGATCAGGTCCGCGCAATCAGGGGCGGCCGCGTAGGGGGGTGATCCGGCAGGCGACCAGATGGCCGAGGGCGTCGTCAAATCCTGCAGATGAGCCGCAACACGTGACTTCAGATCGGCGAACGCGTCCAGATCCGCGGTGGATCCGTCGACGACCCCCACCTCGAGGAAAGCTGCGAAATCGTCTGTCCACACCATCGTCGAGCAGTACCGATCGGAGCACTCGGGCCTCTGCGGGTCGTAGAGGGGTGAGAGCTCATCACGGAAATCAGCCGGATAGCCGGGAACGATCTGGACCGTCAGTCCCGCACCGGCCGGCGCTGGCTCGGGGGAGGATGGCGAGGTCCAGGTGCAGTCGAGAGCGCCGATCTGCTGGAGTGCGGAGGCTCCGAGGGTGTCGGCGAGGGCGTAGGAGGAGCGGGACGCATCGTCGATCCCGGTGAGAGTCCGCACCTGGTCTGAGGAAGCGATGCCCTCGCAGGTCCACGCGACCCGGGAGGCCGGGCCCGGGTCGGCCACAGTCGAGGACGAGACCGATGGCGCCGGGGAGCTCTCGGGCACTACGTCGGAAGCCGGGATGGTCGGCTGTGTGACGCAACCCGTCAGAGCGAGAGCGGGGATTAGCGCCAGAATGCGAAGAACAGCGCGAGGCTGGACCGGTGATCTCATCGCCACACGGTAGCGGCGTCGGATCGCCGTCGAGTCTCCCTTCGGTAACGATCCGCCCTCGCGTCAGGCGACCAGCTCGGCGGGTTCCATCTCGGTCTGCCGCAGTGACAGGACCGTCGCTGTCGCCGCGGCCGCGACGAGGCATGCCAGCACCATGTGAATGCCCACGAGGATCTCGGGGAGGCCGAAGCGGGCCTGCACGAGGCCGACGACGACCTGTACGGCGATGACGCCGAGGAGAGCCAGCGAGTAACGCCGGACGAGGGTGATGCGGCGCCTGTGCGCGACGACGACGACTGCCAGCGTCAGCGCCAGCAGCGTGTAGGCGGGCCAGCTGTGGATGTGCTGCAGCAGCTCGCTGTCGAGCCCGTTGCGTGCCGCCCCTGCGTCGCCCGCATGCGGCCCGGACCCCGTGGTGAGCACGCCGACGACGATCGTCACCGATGCGAAGACCGCCGTGAGAGCGACCAGCAGAGGGACGGGCGATGCGACCGCCTCGCCGCGGAGTCGGCGGTCGTGGAAGACCCGCCAGACGTACCAGGTGGCGAAGGCGACGATGACGATGGAGGCCACGAAGTGAAGACCCACGATGTAGGGGTTGAGACCGGTCAGAACCGTGATGCCGCCGATGACCGCCTGGATGGGCACGTACAGCGCGACGAGCACGGCCGGGAGGATCAGGCCGCGTCCCGTGGCGCGCGTGCGGATCACGGAGACGAAGGTCAGGACGGCAACGAGCACGAGCACGAAGGTCAGCATCCGGTTGCCGAACTCGATGATGCCGTGGATGCCCATCTCCGGGACGTTGACCAACGATTCGGGCGTGCACTTCGGCCATGTCGGGCAGCCGAGCCCCGAGCCGGTCAGGCGCACGGCTCCGCCCGTTCCGACGATCGCGACCTGCGACACGAGCGTCGCCCATGCGAGGGCCCTCGTCCACCGGGTGATGGTGCGGGGTGCGAGGCGGTCCCACAGCGAATCCGCGGTCTGCTGCTCCTGCGGCCTGGACTCCGTGGTGGTCACGCTCAGCCTTTCTCGAAGTGCCGGGCACCCCTGTAGAATCGTCAAGTTGCGCACCCGGGATCTGCGGTCGTGCAGCACACGGACAGTGCGAAGCACAGGTTGTCCGTCGAGAATCAGTGTAGGCGCGCGATGGGGTGCGTCGGCGGGCTGCCGCCCGCTTCACCCGGCCGCCGAAGACGTGGGTCAGGGGAATGCAACCGCCCACAACTCGGTTGCCTTCATAGTCGGCCCGACCAGGCCGGTGCAAGATTTCAGAAGTACGAAGTCCCGCAATGAAGTCGGAACGCCGATCGGATGATGGCCGGACGACTTTCGAGGAGAAGAGGTCCACCGTGTCCGATGTCCTGATCGACCGACCAGAGCTCGAGAGCCTCGGCCAGTACGAATTCGGCTGGTCCGACCCCGATGCCGCAGGTGCGTCGGCTCGACGCGGCATCTCGCCGGAGGTCGTGTCCGACATCTCGGCACTCAAGAACGAGCCCGAGTGGATGCGCAAGACCCGTCTGAAGGCTCTCTCGCTCTTCGAGCGCAAGCCCATGCCGACCTGGGGTGCGGATCTGTCGGAGATCGACTTCGACAACATCAAGTACTTCGTGCGCTCCACGGAGAAGCAGGCTCAGACCTGGGAGGACCTGCCCGAGGACATCCGCAACACCTACGAGAAGCTGGGCATCCCGGAGGCGGAGCGTCAGCGTCTCGTCGCAGGCGTCGCGGCGCAGTACGAGTCCGAGGTCGTCTACCACCAGATCCGCGAAGACCTGGAGGAGCAGGGCGTCATCTTCCTCGACACCGACACGGCGCTCCGCGAGCACCCCGAGATCTTCCAGGAGTACTTCGGAACTGTCATCCCTTCCGGCGACAACAAGTTCGCCGCTCTCAACACGGCCGTCTGGTCGGGCGGATCGTTCGTGTACGTCCCCAAGGGCGTCCACGTCGAGATCCCGCTGCAGGCCTACTTCCGCATCAACACCGAGAACATGGGCCAGTTCGAGCGCACGCTGATCATCGCCGACGAAGGCAGCTACGTGCACTACATCGAGGGCTGCACGGCTCCCATCTACAAGAGCGACTCGCTGCACTCGGCCGTGGTCGAGATCATCGTGAAGAAGAACGCACGCGTTCGGTACACGACCATCCAGAACTGGTCGAACAACGTCTACAACCTGGTCACCAAGCGCGCGATCGCGCACGAGGGCGCGACCATGGAGTGGGTCGACGGCAACATCGGGTCCAAGGTCACGATGAAGTACCCGTCCATCTACCTCGCCGGCGAGCACGCCAAGGGAGAGACCCTGTCGGTGGCCTTCGCCGGCCCCGGTCAGCACCAGGACGCCGGCGCCAAGATGGTGCACATGGCGCCCTACACGCAGAGCTCCATCGTGTCGAAGTCCATCGCCCGCGGCGGTGGTCGCGCAGGCTACCGCGGGGAGGTCCGCGTCGACGCCGGTGCTCACCACTCCGCCAATACCGTGCGCTGCGATGCCCTGCTCGTCGACACGATCTCCCGGAGCGACACCTACCCCGCCATCGACATCCGCGTCGACGACGTGCAGCTCGGCCACGAGGCGACCGTCTCGAAGGTCAGCGAAGAGCAGCTGTTCTACCTGATGTCACGCGGCATGCCCGAGGACGAGGCCATGGCCATGATCGTCCGCGGGTTCATCGAGCCCATCGCACGCGAGCTGCCGATGGAATACGCCCTGGAACTCAACAAGCTCATCGAGATGGGCATGGAAGGAAGCGTCGGCTGACGTGAGCGACGAGACAATCCCTCTGACCGGACCCACCGTCGACCTGACCGCTCCTGACGGCGGTACCGCTGTCGAGGTGACGGGAACCGGCAGTCGTGCGGCCCTCATCTCGGATGCGACCAGCTCGCACAACGGTGGTGCGCCGGTGCAGACCCGCAACGCCCGCTTCACCTCGACCGAGGTCTCGGCCTTCCCTGAGGTCACCGGGCGCGAGGCATCGTGGAAGCTCACCCCGGTGGACGCCCTGCGCGACCTCATCGACGGTGCACTCGACGGTGGCCGCTACGACTTCACGCTCGACGCAGGTGCGGGCGACGGCGCGGGCATCGACGTGTCCTGGGTGCCGCGCACCGATCAGCGCGTCGGCCTCGCCGGAATCCCCGAGGAACGCGCGTCGGCCAACGCCTGGTCGACCTTCTCAGAAGCCCTCGCCATCACGGTGTCGGGTGAGGAGCGGGCCGAGGTGCGTGTGCAGCGAGACGCCTTCGGACCGGCGGTCCGCGGTGCGCACACCATCATCGAAGCCAAGCCCTTCAGCGACTCGGTCGTCGTTCTCGACAACTCCCGCGACGCGTCCTTGGTCGAGAACGTCGAGATCATCGTCGGAGACCAGGCCCGTCTCACGGTCGTGACCGTGCAGGACTTCGACGACGATGCCCGTTACCTGGCGACCCACTTCGGACGCGTGGGTCGCGACGCGACGTTCAAGCACGTGGTCGTCTCGCTCGGCGGCAAGGTCGTTCGCGTCAACCCGGCCGTCACCCTGGCCGAGCGAGGGGCCGACGGCGAACTGCTCGGCGTGTACTTCTCCGACGCGGGACAGCACCTCGAGCAGCAGGTGTTCATGTTCCACCAGGCACCCGACACCAAGGGCCGCGTCAACTACAAGGGCGCTCTCCAGGGTGCCGGCGCGCGCACCGTCTGGATCGGCGACGTCCTCATCGGTCCCGACGCGAGCGGCACCGACAGCTACGAGCAGAACCGCAACCTCGTCCTCACCGACGGCACGCGCGCGGACAGCATCCCGAACCTCGAGATCGAGACGGGCGACATCCAGGGTGCCGGTCACGCCAGTGCCACCGGACGGTTCGACGACGAGCAGCTCTTCTACCTTCAGAGCCGTGGCATCCCCGAGGAGGTCGCCCGACGCCTCGTCGTCCGCGGCTTCCTCGCCGACATCGTTCAGAAGATCGGCTTCGCGCCGCTCGAGGAGCGCCTGCACGCCGCGATCGAAGCCGAGTTGGCCGGCGACGCGGAGACCCCGTCGATCGAGGTGACCGCGTGAGCACGAACATCGGCCCCGCCGACGACATCACGGTGGACGCGGCCAAGCGCGTCGTCATCGACGGGATCGCGATCGCGGTCGTGAAAGACAGTGCCGGCGAGATCCACGCCATCGGCGACACATGCACGCACGGCGACATCTCGCTGTCGGAAGGGTTCGTCGAGGACGACTCCCTCGAGTGCTGGGCGCACGGCTCGAAGTTCGAGCTGACGACCGGCAAACCGCTCACCCTCCCGGCCTACGAGCCCGTGCCCGTGTTCGGCGTCGAGGTCCGCGACGGCGACGTCTGGATCGACACCACTCCCAAGACCGTCGGCGCCTGAACCGCGCCCACTCACTTCACACCCACGAAAGCGAATCCCGCACCATGTCAACTCTGAAGATCAGCGACCTGCACGTCAGCGTCGAGACCGACCAGGGCACCAAGCAGATCCTCCGCGGCGTCGATCTCACCATCAACGAGGGTGAGATCCACGCGGTCATGGGTCCGAACGGATCGGGCAAGTCGACCCTCGCCTACGCGATCGCCGGTCATCCCAAGTACACCGTCGACAGCGGATCCATCACGCTCGACGGCGAAGAGGTCCTCGAGATGTCCGTCGACGAGCGCGCCAAGGCGGGCCTCTTCCTGGCCATGCAGTACCCGGTCGAGATCCCCGGCGTGACCAACTCGAACTTCCTCCGCACCGCCAAGACGGCGATCGCCGGCGAGGCCCCCGCGATCCGTACCTGGGTGAAGGATGTCCGCGGCGCGATGGAGAAGCTGCGCATGGACAGCTCGTTCGCGGAGCGGAACGTCAACGAGGGCTTCTCGGGCGGAGAGAAGAAGCGCAACGAGATCCTCCAGCTCGAGCTGCTCAAGCCGCGCTTCGCCGTGCTGGACGAGACCGACTCGGGCCTCGACGTCGACGCGCTCAAGATCGTGTCCGAGGGAGTCAACCGCGCCAAGGCGGAGACCGGTCTCGGCATCCTGCTCATCACGCACTACACGCGCATCCTCCGCTACATCAAGCCCGACTTCGTGCATGTCTTCGTCGCAGGCCGGGTCGCCGAGGAGGGCGGCCCCGAGCTCGCCGACCAGCTCGAGAACGAGGGCTACGACCGGTTCCTGACCTCCGCGAGCGCCTGATGGTCGTCTCGCTGAGCGACGAGCGCCACGCCGAGATCGAGGAGGCTCTGAAGGATGTCGTCGACCCCGAGCTGGGTGTCAACATCGTCGACCTGGGCCTCATCTACGACCTCGGCTGGGACGAGGAGAACGACGCGCTCGTCATCTCGATGACCCTGACGTCGGCGGGGTGCCCGCTGACCGACGTCATCGAGGAGGAGACGGCTCAGGCCCTCGACGGTCACACCGAGCGTTTCCGCATCAACTGGGTGTGGATGCCGCCGTGGGGTCCCGAGAAGATCACCGACGACGGTCGCGAGATGATGCGCGCCATCGGCTTCTCCATCTAGACCCCGCGCTCAGCAGTCGAAAAAACGCCCCAGCAGGTACGATCCACCGGATCATGCCTGCTGGGGCGTTGTAGTTCCTGCTGAGCGCCGGGATATGGGGAAGTCAGGCGGCGCTCGAACGAATCAGCCGGGCCCGGACCAGCAGCAGATAGATCTGGCAGCCGAGGCAATAGCCGAACACGGAGTTGAGGAAAGCAGCGACGAAGGCCAATCCGGCGGCGACGGGAATGGCGGAGGGGAGGCCCACCGCTCCGAGGAGAAGACCGGCGCCGGTGACGACGAGACCGACACCTTGTGCGAAGGTCGGCGGGGCCTCGTTCTCCCACTCCCTCGGTGGAGCAATACGCGGGCGGACGAAGCGTCGGAAGAGGACACCGTAGGGATGGCGCCCGATTCCGGCGAAGGCTCCCCACGCGAAGAGTCCGGCGATAGCGGTCAGGATGACCGCAGAGGGGAGGACCGCCCCTACCAACCCGAGGTAGAGGACGACGAGCAGCAGGAGCGCGGTGATGCCGGCACCGAACCGGGGTCCCCGCGGATCGACGACCTGTCGACCCGTGTCGGACGAATCGCGACCGGATGTCGTGTCGGTCATGGGTGTTCCTCTCGACGGATTTCGTGGGTGTGTGCGGGTCGTCTCGAGGTGAGAGCGTCGACCTGCGCTGCTACCTCAGCGCGGCGGGGAGAGCCGCCGATACGCGCGAGTACAGCCCCACCGCGGTCGAGGATGAAGGTGGTGGGTGTCTGCATGACATGGAAGCGCGCCGCCAGGTCGGGACGTCGCGTCAGGTCGACCTCGGCGTGGCTGACGTCGTCGCGCTCGGCGGCCACAGCGCGTAGAAGCCGGCGCGTGCCCGGGCAGCGAGAGCAGATGTCGGAGGAGAACTGCAGCAGTGTGAGCATCGAGCCGAAGGTGCCGTCGAGCGCATCGCCCAGCTCGTCGGGATCGATTCGCTCTCCGCTTCCGCGGCGCGCCCGACCCGCCGAGCGTGTCGACATCAGCCCGAGCGCCGTCGCGACCACAACGAGGGCCGCGAGAACACCGAGTGCGAGCAGGGGATCCATCAGGACGGCAGGTTAATCCGTCGGGGTGGTTCCGGCGGAATCCGATGACACCGTGTTACGTCGAGCATCGATGCGGATACCTCGGCATGTTGTCGCCTGGGACGGGCGAGATGGCGGAGACGCGGCTTATAGTTGTGAGTTGCCGATTTCGGCCACCCGGAGCGACAGCTCCCCTTCCCGCCACACGCTGATGTGTCTTCCCGTCCCGTGTCGCCCTCAACGAAAAGGTATCGCCGTGCTCGCCGTCTCTGGTCTCGAGATCCGCGTGGGTGCCCGCACGCTCATGAGCGGAGTCGACTTCCGCGTCGACCGCGGCGACAAGGTGGGCCTCGTCGGCCGTAACGGTGCCGGTAAGACCACCCTGACGAAGACCCTGGCGGGGGAGACCCAGCCCAATGCAGGCACCATCAACCGCACCGGCGAGATCGGTTACCTGCCGCAGGACCCCCGTGCCGGAGACCCCTCGCAGACCGCCCGCACCCGCATCCTCGACGCGCGCGGTCTCGGTCAGCTCGTGCTCGGTATGCAGCAGGCCACCGAGCAGATGTCGAGCAGCGATCCGGCGGAGTCGGAAGCCGGGATGAAGAAGTACGGCAACCTCACCGACCGATTCCTCTCGCTCGGCGGCTATGCCGCGGAGGCGGAAGCGGCGTCCATCGCGTCGAACCTCAACCTGCCGGAACGCATCCTCGACCAGCCGCTCAGCACCCTGTCCGGTGGCCAGCGTCGCCGCATCGAGCTCGCGCGCATCCTCTTCTCGGACGCGCAGACGATGATCCTCGACGAGCCGACCAACCACCTCGATCACGACTCGGTCGTGTGGCTGCGCGAGTTCCTCAAGGGCTATCAGGGCGGCTTCATCGTCATCAGCCACGACATCCAGCTCGTCGGTGAGACCGTGAACAAGGTCTTCTACCTGGACGCGAACCGTCAGGTCATCGACGTCTACAACATGGGCTGGAAGCACTACCTACGTCAGCGCGAGGCGGACGAGGAGCGACGTCGCAAGGAGCGCTCCAACGTGGAGAAGAAGGCGAGCGTCCTGCAGCTCCAGGCCGCCCGCTTCGGCGCCAAGGCATCCAAGGCGGCGGCGGCCCACCAGATGGTGGCGCGTGCCGAGAAGATGCTGTCCGGTCTCGAAGAGGTGCGCGCCGTCGACCGGGTCGCCGCCCTGCGCTTCCCTGAGCCCGCTCCCTGCGGCAAGACTCCGCTGATGGCTCACGGCCTCAGCAAGAGCTACGGGTCCCTCGAGATCTTCACCGCCGTGGACCTGGCGATCGACCGCGGCTCCAAGGTCGTCATCCTCGGTCTCAACGGCGCGGGGAAGACGACGTTGCTCCGCATGCTCGCGGGCGTCGACACGCCCGACACGGGCACCATCGACCCGGGACACGGGCTTCGCGTCGGGTACTACGCCCAGGAGCACGAGAACCTCGACGTGAAGCGCTCGGTTCTGCAGAACATGGTGTCGGCGTCACCCGAGATCACCGAGACCGAGGCCCGCCGAGTGCTGGGCTCCTTCCTCTTCACGGGGGATGACGGCCACAAGCCGGCCGGTGTCCTCTCCGGCGGCGAGAAGACCCGACTGTCGCTCGCGATGCTGGTGGTCTCCAAGGCCAACGTGCTGCTGCTCGACGAGCCCACGAACAACCTCGACCCGGCGAGCCGCGAGGAGATCCTCGGCGCCCTCGCCAACTACTCCGGCGCGGTCGTCCTCGTCAGCCATGACGAAGGCGCCGTCGAAGCGCTGAACCCCGAGCGCGTCCTCATCATGCCCGAGGGCACCGAGGACCTGTGGACGAAGGACTACGCCGACCTCATCAGCCTGGCGTAGCGCGCCCGGCGCGGTCGTGAGAGGCGGCCGCTCAGGGAACGCTGTCCAGCTGGCAGACCGTCCCCTCCGGCGGCAGGTCGCCCGTGAGCAGGTACGCCGTCGTCTTCGCGTCGATACAGGCCGCGTTCTTCTTCAGGTACGACGCTCCGTGCTGGAACGCCTCGAGGGTGAGCAGACGCGCGGTACCGAGCTCGCCGACGAGGCTCACCGCATGGTCGTAGGGGGTCGCATGATCCCCGGTCACCCCGATGACGAGGATCGGTGCGGATCCTGCGGCATCGAAGGCCGTGAGGTCCGTCCCCATCTCCTCGAGCAGGTCGCACTGCGAGCCGACCTTGTCGAGGGCCGCTGCGGCTTGCTGGGAGTCACCGGTCACAGCGAGGGCGTGGTCGTAGAGTCCGATGACGTCGGGGTGGGGGCTGACCGAGAAGCACGACACGATGGAACCGGCCAGCTTGACGGTGGACGAGCCGTGGTCGCTCGCAATGGCATCGATGGAGGCCTGGTCGCCGGCCGCTGCACCCGCGATGTTCCTCATGCGCAGAGCGCGGTCGGCGTTCACCTTGTACTCGGTTACCGAAAGGTAGCCCTCGAAGGCCGAATCGCCGATCTCCGTGCCGTCGGACGCGACCCAGGGCGTCTCCGCGAGGCGGACGGCGAGCGCTCGGAGTCCGTCCTCGTTCGTCCAGGCGCAGGGGAACGGGGAGGGGTTCGATTGGGCGCAGGCGCGTCCGAGCTCCACCGCGGCGAGGAGGCCGGCGCGGTCCTGGTCCCAGGCACTCACGGGCTCCGCCCAGCTGCTGTCGGTTGCGCTGTCGAGCACCATCCGACCGACGTTCTGAGGAAAGAGCGTGGCGTAGGTGGCACCGAGTACGGTGCCGTACGAATAGCCGAGATAGTTCAGTTTCTCGTCCCCGACGAGATGACGGAGGGCATCCAGATCGCGCGCGACCGACGAGGTTCCCATGTGGTGCGCCACCGGGTTGTCACGCAAGCAACGGGCGAACGCGAGGGTATCGGGGATGTCCGAGGAGTCGGCGTCGCACTTCAGCGGCGTGGATGCCCCGACGCCTCGCGGGTCGAATCCGACGACGTCGAATTGCGACGTGACGGGTTCCGCGCGCGGCTCGACCACGAGTCGGGTCGCCAGGTCGATACCCGAACCCCCGGGGCCGCCCGGATTGACGAACAGGGTCCCATGCTCGGTTCCGCCCGGTGCCGGGTAACGGATCAAGGCGAGCTGGACGCGATCGGTGGCGGCTTCGTCCGTCCAGTCGAGGGGCATGGAGACGATGGCGCATTGCCGAGACGCCGTCGATCTGCCCACTGCGGCGAGTCCGACGGACTCGTCGGTCGACGGGGCCTCGCACCCGTGCCAGTCGATGGTCTGCGTCAGGACGTCGGCGAATGCGGCGGTATCGGATGACTGCGGCGCGGAAGTCGACGTGCATCCCGTTACTGCGACGAGCGCGGCCACCGCGAGACCGAGGACGACCGAACCGGATCGAGTGCGCATCGATTCCCTTGCGAAGCGTGTGTGGATGACCAGCGGGTCAGGAACGGGGGGAGACCTTGACGGTGAACTCCAGCGGCTGGATGCCGCCGTTGTCGTTCGTCAACGTCACGGCGGTCTCGCCGACGGCGACCGCTTCGACGCCGGGGTTCAGGACGAGCCCTTCCTTCTCGGAGCCGGGGGAGAAGGTCGCGATCTTCGTGTCCGCGACGGTGCCCGAATAGCTGTCCGTCTTGAGGTCGCCCGTGTTGATGTTGAGCACCTGGCCCACCACGAGATCGACGGTCTTGCCCTGCAGATCGTTCGCCTCCATGCTCACCGGGGCGATGACGTTCTTGCCGTCGGGCTCGGCCGGGGAGCTGCAGGCTGAGAGGCCGAGAGCAGCCACGGAGACGATGACGAGGGAGCCGAGTATAGAGGTGATGCGCATTGCCGATCCGATCTGTCGAGCCGCACTCCACGGCCGCGGGAGCTGGGATCTGGGGCCACATCGGCCCCTTCGTATCTCCCACCCGGTGAGCAGACACTAGAGCTGAGCGCTCCTCGACGGGCAGACCCACCTTCCGGGGGCACCCGTGCACGGGACACCGCGCAGGAGGCGACGAACGCCCTCGACTCAGTCGCGACCGCTCTCGGCGCGCTCCAGAAGGGCATCCTCTTCGTCCGAGTCCGTACGCCTCGCGAGACGCTTCTGCTCCCGGCGAGCGGCGCGCAACTGTTCGGCCGGGTCTTCGGCGTTGCGGTAGCGGTATTCCTGACGGATGGCGAGGCCCAGGCCCGCGAAACCGATGATCGCGAAGATCACCCACTGGAACGCGTAGGAGAGGTGGGGGCCTTCATCCGGTTCCGGGCGGGCCCGGGGGAGCGGCATGTCCGCCACGCTCGGAGACTCGGATTCGACCAACCCGTAGGCACCTGTGTACACGGGTTCGCCTGTCATGCGAGCGATCTCGGGCAGCCGGATGGATGCAAGCACGCCGGCGGCCGACGTTCCGCCGGGGAGTTCGGGTTCACCCGGCTTGAGCCGTGCCGTGACCGTCACGGTCCCGGCCGGCGCGGCGGGAACGGAAGCCGGGGCATCCGTCGTGTCGCCGACCGGAAGCCAGCCGCGGTCGACGACGAACACGTCGCCGTTACGGGTCGTGAGGGGCGCGAGGACCTCGAATCCCGCTCTGCCGCCGAGCGGACGGTTGCGCACGAGGATCTGATCCCCGTAGACGCCCTCGATGGTGACGGGGCGCCATTCGTCGGCGGGGTCGTAGTCGTCGAGCCCGGAGACGAGATCCGTCAGCGGTGCGGGCGCGGCGTCGTAGTTCTGTGCGACCCGGGTGATCTCGAGCACCTTCTCGTCGCGTCGAGAGATCTGCCACCACGACAGAAGGCCGCACGCGATGGCGAACAGCAGGGCGAATGCGACGTAGCGAGCCCACCGCGCCGAGAACACGAAACTCCACCGGTTCACTTCGTCACGCCCTCCTCGACCACGACGGGGAAGTCGCGTGCGGCGAGGTAGTCGTGCAGGAACCCGCGGTGCCCGTCGCAGGCCAACCAGACCTTGCGGCGGTCAGCCGAGTGGATACGCGGATTCCTCCATACGACGCTCGCAGTCGCGGCGTCGGTGCAGCCCGCTCGCGAGCAGACGGGCGGCTGTGCGGCCGCTTCCTCCGGGCCGCTCACGAGTCGCGCGGAGGAGAGTTCTGCGGATCGACGATGACCACGGGTGTGACGGGGACGATCGCGCCGGGGCGCTGCGGAGCGGCCGCGAGCGGCGAGCCGCTGACATTGGCGATCACCACAGCAAGATAGGGCAGGACGATGGCCGCCGCGAGCACGACGGCCACCCACCATCCCTGCACGAAGAACAGGGAGATCACGCAGAGCGTCCGGATCCCCATCGCGATGCAGTACTTGATGAGGCGGGAACGTCGGTCATCGGTCACAGACGATCGGAGGTCGGTGACGGACTGGGCTTTGATGCGCCTGACTGGGCGCCGAGATTCGCTCATGGGGAGCTTCAAGCCTACGCCCGGTGGAGCGATGGTCGGCCGCCCGGCGGCAATAGGCTGGCAGTCTCGCGGCACACTCCCGGGGACTCCCCACCACGCCGTTCCGGCGCGGAGAGGGAGACCCCTTCCGCCGCTCCTCGTCTCACAGAAGGAACTCGCACCATGTCTCAGGAGACCGTCCGCACCGTCCTCGTCACCGGCGGGAATCGCGGTATCGGCTATGCGATCGCCGAAGAGTTCGTCCGCCGCGGTCACCGGGTCGCGGTGACGTCGCGCTCCGGTCACGGCGGGCCCGACGGGGCGCTGACGGTCGCGGCCGATGTGACCGACGCGGCTTCCGTCGATGCGGCCTTCACCGCCGTCGAAGCCGAGCTCGGGCCCGTCGAGGTCCTCGTCGCCAACGCCGGCATCACGCGGGACACGCTGGTGATGCGCATGACGGAGGAGGACTTCACCGACGTCGTCGACACCAACCTGACCGGCTCGTTCCGCGTGGTCAAGCGCGCCTCGAAGGGCATGCTCAAGGCCCGCTTCGGTCGCATCGTCCTCGTGTCGAGCGTCGTCGGCCTCTACGGCGGAGCCGGGCAGGTGAACTACTCCGCGTCGAAGGCCGCGCTGGTGGGTATGGCCCGCTCGCTCACCCGAGAGCTGGGAGCACGCGGCATCACGACCAATGTGGTCGCGCCGGGCTTCATCGAGACGGAGATGACAGCCGTGCTCCCCGAGCAGCAGCAGGCCGATTACAAGAAGGCGATACCGGCGGGGCGCTTCGCCTCGCCCGACGAGGTCGCGCGGGTGATCGCCTGGGTGGCCGGGGATGACGCCGGCTACATCTCGGGCGCCGTCATCCCCGTCGACGGCGGTCTCGGGATGGGGCACTGACTCGATCGATGACGACCCGGCCCGCCGAGCACAGGCGGGCCGGGTCGCCGGATCGACTCGGTTCCTTCAGGATCGGACGCTCAGCCGCGAAGGCCGAGTAGCGGGAGGATGTGCGACAGGTCGCGCACGTCCAGAGACACGTCGGCCCGGTCCCGGACGGCTGGTTTGGCGTCGAACGCCACCGATAGGCCGGCTTCGTCCATCATGGCCAGGTCGTTTGCACCGTCGCCTACGGCGACGACCGCCGACGAGTCGATCCCGAAGGCGTCACGCCACTCCCTCAGGGCGATGGCCTTGGCGGCAGCATCGACGATCGGCCCGTCCACTCGCCCCGTGAGCACCCCGTCCTCGACCTCGAGGCGGTTCGCGCGGTGCCGATCGAGGCCCAGCCGCGCCGCGAGCGGGTCGAGCAATTCGTGGAACCCGCCCGAGACGACGGCGACGCGTCCTCCCGCCGAGTGGACGGCGTCGATCAGTTCGGGAACGCCCTGCGTCACGGTCAGCTGTTCGGAGAGCTCACCCAGGACGGAGACCGGAACGCCGGCCAGAGTCGCGACTCGTTCCCGCAGACTCGTTGCGAAGTCCAATTCCCCGTTCATGGCTCGCGCCGTGATGTCGGCTACCCGGTCGAGACTGCCGGCTCGGGCGGCGATCAGCTCGATGGCCTCTTCTTCGATCAGGGTGGAGTCGACGTCCAGCACCACCAGGTGCCGGACGTCGGCGACCGCCGCCACTACGCAGTGACCCGTTCTCCCTTGCCGACCACGGTGATTCCGCTGTCGGTCACGGTGAAGCCACGCGCGCGGTCGAGGTCGTGATTGATGCCCACCTGAGCACCTTCCTCGACGACGACGTTCTTGTCGAGGATGGTGCGGGACACGACCGCGTTGGGGTGGACCCTCGCGCGGTCGAAGAGCACGGAGTCGGTCACGACGGCGCCGGATTCGATGGTGCACCAGGGGCCGAGAACGCTGCGCTCGATGCGTGCGCCCGAGATGAGGGAACCCAGAGACACGATCGAGTCGATCATCGTGCCGTTGTTACCTGCCCCGTCGCGGACGAACTTGGCAGGCGGCGAGTTGAGCTGCTGCGTGTAGATCGGCCACGAGCGGTTGTACAGGTTGAAGACCGGCAGGGCGGCGATGAGGTCCTGGTGCGCCTCGAAGAAGGAGTCGATGCTCCCCACGTCACGCCAGTAGAAGCGGTCGCGGTCCGTGGCGCCGGGAACCTCGTTGCGGTTCAGGTCGTAGACACCGGCGTCACCCGCCTGGACGAAGGCCGGCATGATGTCGCCGCCCATATCGTGAGCCGAACCCTCGCGGTCGGCGTCGGCCTTGACGGCGTCGATGAGGGCGTCGGCCGTGAAGACGTAGTTGCCCATCGATGCGAGCACTTCGTCGGGAGAGTCGGGCAGACCCTTCGGGTTCTTCGGCTTCTCGAGGAATTCCTGGATGCGGTCGGGGCGCGAGTCGTCCACCTGGATGACGCCGAACTGGTCGGCGATCGAGATGGGCTGGCGGATGGCCGCGACCGTCGCGCCGACACCGGATGCGATGTGCGCCTCGATCATCTGCGAGAAGTCCATGCGGTAGACGTGGTCCGCACCGACCACGACGACGATGTCGGGCTTCTCATCGTTGATGAGATTGAGGCTCTGCAGGATGGCGTCCGCGGACCCGGTGTACCAGCGCTTGCCCAGACGCTGCTGGGCCGGCACGGATGCCACGTAGGCGTTGAGCAGGCCCGACAGACGCCACGTCTCAGCCACGTGGCGGTCGAGGCTATGCGACTTGTACTGCGTGAGGACCACGATCTGGGTCAGACCGGAGTTGATGAGGTTCGACAGGGCGAAGTCGATGAGTCGGTACGTGCCGCCGAAGGGCACCGCGGGCTTCGCGCGGTCGGCCGTGAGGGGCATGAGCCTCTTGCCTTCGCCGCCTGCGAGGACGATGCCGAAGATCTTCTTTGATGCCATGGGGTGAGCATAGGGCCCGAAATCCTGCGGAAACAGAACATCAGACGGAGCGTTCGCCGAACGCGCCCCGATAGACGCGTGTCGACCCCGGCGGCCTGCAGTAGCGTGACTCGAATGCGAGTCGATCTTCTGACGAGGGAATATCCGCCCGAGGTCTACGGCGGTGCCGGTGTGCACGTCGCGGAACTGGTGAAGGCGTTGCGCCGGGACATCGATGTCCAGGTGCGCGCGTTCGGGCTGCCGCGCGGTGAGGAGGGCACGCACGCCTACCTCGTGCCTCCGCAGCTCGCGACCGCCAACCCGACCCTGGCCACTCTCGGAGTCGACCTCCAGATCGCCCAGGACGCGGAGGGAGCGGACCTCGTCCATTCGCACACCTGGTACGCCAATGCGGCGGGCCGACTCGCCTCGATGTTGCACGGCATCCCGCACGTGGTGACCGCGCACAGCCTCGAGCCCCTGCGGCCATGGAAGGCCGAGCAGCTGGGCGGCGGCTACCGGGTGTCCAGCTGGATCGAACGAGAGGCCTTCGAGAACGCCGACGCCGTCATCGCCGTGAGCGACGGCATGCGTCGCGACATCCTCCGCTCGTATCCCCGGCTCGACGAAAGCCGGGTCGAGGTCATCTACAACGGCATCGACCTCGATGCATGGAAGCCCGTTCACGACGCCGACCTCGTCCGCTCGCTGGGCATCGACCCCGATCGGCCCACCGTGGTGTTCGTCGGGCGGATCACCCGTCAGAAGGGTCTTCCCTACCTGCTCCGCGCCGCGCGTCGTCTGCCGACGGATGTCCAGCTCGTGCTGTGCGCCGGTGCACCGGACACCGCCGAGATCATGGCCGAGGTGAGCGACGCCGTGCGGGAGTTGCAGAGCGAGCGCGGTGGAGTCGTGTGGCTCGACCGCCTGCTCAGCCGCAACGAACTCAGCGCCGTCCTCACTGCGGCCACCGTTTTCGTGTGCCCGTCGGTCTACGAGCCGCTCGGCATCGTCAACCTGGAGGCCATGGCCTGCGGCGCTGCCGTCGTCGGCACCGCGACGGGAGGGATCCCCGAGGTGGTCGCCGATGGAGAGACCGGTCGTCTCGTCCCGATCGAACAGGCGGACGATGGAACGGGGACACCGCTGGACCCCGAGCTCTTCGTCTCCGACCTCGCCCGGATCCTGACCGAGGTGGTCTCGAACCCCGAACAGGCGAAGGCCTTCGGAGAGGCCGGTCGCCGTCGAGCCGAGGAGCAGTTCAGCTGGGCCCGCATCGCCGACGAGACACGCGATCTCTATGCGCGTGTCCTCGGGGGCGGTTCCAGGGTTCCGCAGGCGCCGTCGGTAGGCTGAAACGCATGAGCATCGTCCTCGATCTGTCCGACGTCTCCGTCTCACGGAGCGGGAACGAAATCCTGAAGAACGTCTCCTGGAAGGTCGACAGCAGCGAGCGCTGGGTCGTCCTCGGCGCCAACGGAGCGGGGAAGACGACGCTCCTGCAGGTCGCCGCGGCGGCGATGCACCCGTCCAGCGGAACGGCGACGATCCTCGATCAGCGAGTCGGGTCGGTGGATCTGTTCGAGTTGCGGCCTCGCATCGGCTTCGCGTCGACCGCGATGGCTCGGAAGGTCCCCGCGGACGAGCTCGTAGTCGACGTAGTGCTCACCGCCGCCTACTCGGTGACCGGACGTTGGAACGAGCAGTACGAGGACATCGACGTGCGCCGTGCCAACCGTGTGCTGGCCGAGTGGAAGCTCGGCCACCTCGCGGAGCGTCGCTTCGGCGATCTGAGCGACGGTGAACAGAAACGCGTTCAGATCGCCCGGGCGGTCATGACCGACCCCGAGCTGCTGTTGCTCGACGAGCCCGCCGCGAGCCTCGACCTCGGCGCCCGCGAGGAGTTGCTCCAGCTGCTCGGCGGCTACGCCAGCTCGCCGCAGGCGCCTGGCATCGTCATGGTGACCCACCACGTCGAAGAGATCCCGCCCGGTTTCACGCACGCTCTGTTGCTCCAGGACGGCCGCGTGACCGCGGCCGGACCCATGCACGAGGTGCTAACCGCCGAGGTTCTCTCCGAGGCGTTCGGGCTTCGTCTGAAGGTGGATGAGCTCGACGGACGCTACTCGGCGCGCGCCGCTTATTGATTCCATCCACGACACGGCGCCCGCACGGGTGGCCCTGTCGACCGTGTGGCTGGTAGTGTTGACGGTCGGCCCCGGTGCCATTCGCGCCGGCCGACGTCTTCGCGGCTCGGCCGCCTGTTACTCCCATCGATCAAAGGTTCTGTCATGAAGTCCGGCTCTCACCCCGATTACGCCCCCGTCGTCTTCCGCGACCTCGCTTCGGGAGAGACCTTCCTCACCCGTTCGACGATGTCGAGCGGCAAGACCATCGAGCTCGACGGTGTGACCTACCCCGTCGTCGACGTCGAGATCTCCTCGGCCTCGCACCCCTTCTACACCGGCAAGCAGCGCATCATGGACAGCGCCGGCCGCGTCGAGAAGTTCAACCAGCGCTTCAAGAACTTCGGCAAGTAAGACGCCGGGTTCCACTGGGAAGGCCCGTCACCCCTCGTGGGTGGCGGGCCTTCGTCGTTCCCGGGAGGGTGCCCCCGGAGACGTCTAGACCGATGACCGAAACGGTGCCCGCGCCGCGCGGAACGAGCGAAGAGAGTCAGAGAGTGCCGGACTCCGTCGCGGCGGCGACCGCGAGGCGCTCCGGCCAGTCACCGGACTTGGTGAAATCGGGTTCGCGGCGGCGCATGTATTCGACGAAGCTCTCCGTCTGCTCGCGGCACCAGGCGACCTGCATCGCATGCAGTTCCTCCAGCGAGACGTCGAGATACTCCGGATAGCGCCGGGCGAGTGCCAGTGCGACTCGGCCCGCGGCGATCGCGTCGGCTGCGGAGTCGTGCGCGTCGTCGAGGGGGACGCCGTAGAACTCCGACGCGGCCGTGAGCGTGCGCTTTCCGCGACGGAACCTGTCGACGCCCTTGTCGATGACGAGAGGATCGATCACGAGGGCGTTCTCGACGCAGCCGAGGTCGTGACGGCGGGTCTCATGGCGGAGGAGCGTCAGATCGTAGGGAGCGTTGTAGATCACGATGGGGATACCGCGCTCCACGAGTCCGCACAGCTCGGTGACGATCTCCTCGACCACCTCGGGCGCCGGACGCCCCTCGGAGCGAGCCCTCTCCGTCGTGATGCCGTGGATGGCGGCGGCACCCGCAGGGATCTCGATGCCCGGATCGGCGAGCCAGTCGCGACGCGAGATCGAGTTGCCCTGCGCGTCGAGCACGCCGACGTGTGCGGACACGATGCGGGCTGTCTCCGGGTCGATGCCGGTGGTCTCGAGATCGAAGACACCGATCTCACGAGTCCAGCCGATAACCCCGGGGCTGTCGAAGACCATCGAGGTGAGGGCCGGCTCGTCGGCCTCGGGGGAGTGCGTCACGTCCGTGACCGCGGCGGCGATGACATCGACGGCGGCGGAACGGAAGGTGGTCGGGCCGCTCGTGGTGAGGTCGTCGAAGTCGAGTCCGTCGAGTGTCAGATCGGTGTCCACGACGTCCACGGTACGGACGACCTCCGACGCGGGCTGTTCGACGCTCCGGATCTTCCGGAATGCATGGGTGCGTCGGCGGGAGGTAGGACCTCGATACGCTTCGCTACTCGGCCGGTCTCGGTACGGGACGCTTCGCGGTCCCTACTCGACCTCCGGAATCCCCGACGTCGACCAGGCCGCGAGGCTGTACCGAGAGCGACTCCTGAAATCAGCCGACGAGGGCCTGGGGGTCCCAGACCTTCAGCCAATAGAAGGCCTGGCTGCCGAGGGTGAGGGTCAGAGTTCCGTCGTCGCCCACGCGCGGGAACTCCGCGCCGCCGAACAGGTCGGTGAGACGGGCTCCCGGGTGCTCGTCGAGGGAGATCTTCACTGTGATCGGGTTGTGCGAGAAATTGAAGACGCACAGCAGGTTCTCCGGCTGATCACCGATGTGCTGGGCCCCCGAGTTCTGCGGCCCCGCGTAGGAACGCACGAACGCCAGCGCCGACTCGTGATCCGTGTCCTGCACGGTCAGCTCTCCGAGACCGAAGGTCGGGTGCGCCTTCCGGATGTGGATGACGTTACGGACCCAGTGCAACAACGAGCGGGACTGCGCCAGTTGCGCCTCGACATTGACCGACGCGTAGTTGTAGACGAGCGACTGCACGACCGGCAGATAGAGCTTGCCCGGGTCGGCGGATGAGAAGCCGGCGTTGCGGTCCGGCGTCCACTGCATCGGCGTGCGGGAAGCGTCGCGATCGGCGAGCCAGATGTTGTCGCCCATTCCGATCTCGTCGCCGTAGTAGAGGAACGGGCTGCCGGGCAGCGAGAACAGCAGCGCGTGGGCGAGCTCCAGCTCGGCCCTGGAGTTGTCGAGCAGGGGAGCGAGGCGACGGCGGATACCGATGTTGCTGCGCATGCGCGGGTCGTAGGCGTACCAGCCGTACATGGCCTGCCGGTACTCCTCCGACACCATCTCGAGCGTCAGCTCGTCGTGGTTGCGGAGGAAGACACCCCATGCCGCACCGCTCGGCACGTCGGTCGTCTCCTTGAGCGTCTTGACGAGCTCCTGGGACGTCTGAGCCCGAAGGGAGTAGAAGATCCGGGGCATGATCGGGAAGTCGAAGGCCATGTGGCACTCCGGCTCCTCCTCGGTACCGAAGAACGCGGCGACCTCGCGCGGCCACTGGTTCGCCTCGGCGATGAGGATGCGGCCCGGGTAGTCGCGGTCGACCATCGCGCGGAGCTTCTTGATGAAGTCGTGCGTCGGCGGCTCCCCCTCTCCGTTGCCCTCCTCGGACTCGAAGAGGTAGGGGATCGCGTCGAGTCGGAGACCGTCCACGCCGAGGTCGAGCCAGAAGCGGACGATGTCGTAGATCGCCTCCTGCACCGCGGGGTTCTCGAAGTTGAGGTCGGGCTGGTGCGAGAAGAAGCGGTGGAAGAAGAACTGGCGCCTGACCGGGTCGAAGGTCCAGTTGGACTCTTCCGTGTCGACGAAGATGATGCGGATGTTCTCGTACTTCTCGTCCGTGTCGCTCCACACGTAGTAGTCGCCGTAGGGACCCTCGGGGTCTTCGCGGGACTGCTGGAACCACTCGTGCGCGTCGCTCGTGTGGTTGAGCGGGAAGTCCATGACGATGCGCATGTTGCGCTCGTGGGCGCGCTTCACCAGTTCGCGGAACTCGTCGATCGTGCCGAACTCGGGCAGGACGCTCTTGAAGTCGGAGACGTCGTAGCCGCCGTCCCGCAGGGGCGACTGGTAGAACGGCGGCATCCACAGGGCGTCGACGCCGAGCCACTGCAGGTAGTCGAGCTTCGAGGTGAGACCGCTGATGTCCCCCGTGCCGTCGCCGTTGCTGTCCACGAACGAGCGGACCATGACCTCGTAGAACACCGCGCGGCGATACCACTGCGGGTTGAGAGCCAGGCCGGGCAGGGTGATCGGGGCGGTGAAGCTCACGGCTCTCCTTCGCGAGGGGACGGTCGGTCCAGTCTAGGTTTCCGTCGGTCGAAGACTGAGTGAGTGAACCTGGGGGCTCGCTGACAGCATGCAGGCGCTGGAGTGCACGAGAGCCGTGATCGAAGGCCACGCGAGGCACCGTCCGGCCGAGGACGGTCGCACCTAAGCTGGGCTACCGATGAAGCATGTCGAGGCACCGTATCCCGTCGTCCGCCGGCTCTCCGGACGGGAGCGCACCGACACCGTCCTCGGCTCGACGACGCACTCGTGGGAGTACGGTCCCTCGAACGCGAGTCGCACCATCGTGGTCGTCCACGGCTTCCGCGGTGATCACCACGGACTCGAGGCTGTCGCGGCACACCTGATCGCTCTGGACGACGACCTCCGTGTCGTGGCGCCCGATCTGCCCGGGTTCGGGACCTCCGAGCCCCTCCGTGACGCCGACCACGACATCCGCGGTTACGCCGCCTGGCTCACCGCCTTCCGGGCGGCCGTGGGGGAGCCCGAACGCGACGCCGTGCTCGGCCACTCCTTCGGCAGCATCGTCGTCTCCGCCGCGCTGGCGGCGGGGATGCCCGCGAGCCGTGTCGTGCTGATCAATCCGATCGCCGCCCCCGCCCTGTCGGGGCCGAACGGGATCGGCACGCGCCTGGCGATCTTCTACTACTGGCTCGGATCCCGTCTGCCGGAGCGGCTCGGTTTCGGTGTGCTCCGCTGGCGCGTCGTGACACGTGGGATGAGTGTCTTCATGGCGAAGACCCGGGACCCGGATCTGCGTCGCTGGATCCACAACCAGCACGACCTCTACTTCGGCGCGTTCGCCAGCCGCTCCGTCGTGCTCGACGCGTTCAAGGCCTCGGTGTCGCACGACGTCAGCGAGTACGCCGCCTCCATCCACGCGCCGGTCCGCCTCATCGCCGCCGAGAAGGACGAGATCACGCCCGTCGCCGAGCAGTACCGGCTGCTCGAGCGGTTCCCGGATGCATCGCTTCTCGTCCTCCCCGCCGTCGGCCATCTCATCCACTACGAGCGGCCCGCCGAGACCGCGGCCGACATCCTCGCTTTCCTCGACGGCGCCCCCGGGCCCGCGAGCCACGCAGAGACGGGGGACCGCTCGTGACTCGCGAACTCAAGATCGCCATCGACTGTCGATACGTCCGCGTCGACGGACGCCACGACGGCATCTCGCGTTACTCGGCCGGCATCGTCGAGGCCCTCGGGCGGCTCCACCCCGTCACGATGCTCATCAGCGACGACCGCCAACTGCAGCTGCTACCCGACCTGCCCCACGCGAAGATCGCATCGCCCACCTCCCCGCTCGAACCTCTCGTCGCGTTGCAGGTCAACCGCCTGAAGCCCGACGTGGTGTGGAGCGCCATGCAGACCATGGGGTCGTTCGGTCGGCGCTACCCGCTGGTGCTGACTCTGCACGACCTCATCTACTACCGGCATCGCACGCCGCCGGCGCAGTTCGCGTGGTGGGTGCGGGCGCTGTGGCGGCTCTATCACCTCTCCTGGTGGCCGCAGCGGTTCCTCCTGTCGCGCGCCGACGCGCTCGTCACGGTCTCCGAGACCACCGCACGACTGATGCGGGAGAACCACCTCGGACGGATGGACGCGGTGGTCGTCTACAACGCCGCCGACGCACTGCCGGTGTCGTCCGGATCCCTGCCCGCGACGGACCGCACGCCACCGGAGAAGCGCTCGCTCGTCTACATGGGCGCTTTCCTCGCCTACAAGAACGTCGAAGCGCTCGTCCGGGCGGCCGCGCGGCTACCCGAGTACACACTGCACCTCATGTCGCGGGTCTCACCGGAGGATCGGGCCCGTCTGAGGGCTCTCGCGCCGGACGCAGACCTCGTGTTCCACAACGGTGCGTCCGACGAGGAGTATGCCGAGACGCTGCGGAACGCGACCGCGCTCGTCACCGCGTCGCTCGACGAGGGCTTCGGGATCCCCGTGGTCGAGGGCATGAGCGTGGGCACGCCCGCCGTCATCAGCGACATCCCGATTTTCCGCGAGGTGGGTGGCGACGCCGCCGTCTACTTCGACCCGCGGGACGACGCCTCCATCGTCGATGCCGTTCGCAGTCTCGAAGATCCGGGGGAGTGGCGTCGACGCTCCGTCGCCGGCGTCGAACGCGCCGCGGCGTTCTCGTGGGATGCGTCGGCCGCCGTGCTGCTGCAGCTCCTGGAGAAGACGGCGCGAGATCCGGGACACCGCTGAATAACCGTGAGCGGCGATGCCGGTCTCAGGCCTCGACGCCGAGAGGATCGGGCTCAACCACGCCCGGCTTCCAACGCGTTCCCGCGAATTCGACGAGGCCGAGCGCACCGTCCCGGACAGTGAAATGGTGCGACGACGCATTCTCGATGAGCTGGCCCGCGATGGGCCACTCGTAGGCGGTCGCGGCGCGGACGAGCGAGCCGATCACGCCGCCGTGCGTGACCACGAGGATCGCCGCGTCCGGGTGCTCGGACGCCAACTGTTCCAGAGCCGGACGCACTCGGTCCACGACGGCGTGCCGACGTTCTCGTCCTTCGACGCTCTCACCACGCGACCGGCGCTCATCGAGCTCCGGACCCGTCAGACCTTCGGCAGTGCCGAACGAGCGCTCACGGAGGGCGTCCACGACCAGGGGCTCGTCCGCCCCGATCTCCCGCGCGATGATGCGCGCGGTCTCGTGGGCGCGCGACAACGGGCTGGTGACGACCAGGTCCCAGTCCGACGCGGCGAGGCGGCGCCCGGCCTCGTGGGCCTGCTGGCGACCCACCTCGTTCAACGGAATGTCCGTCGAGCCCTGGACGCGGCCGGCGAGGTTCCAATCGGTCTGGCCGTGCCGCACCAGCTCGAGGCGCGTCACTCCCGACCCACGAGACGGTCGCGCAGGCCGGTGAGGGTCTCGGTGGTTCCGGCGTCGATCTTCATGGTCGCTTTGGCGTCTCCCTTGGTGACTCCACGGTTGATGACGACGACCGGGATCTTCTTACGACGGGCGATCTCGAGGAGCCGCACGCCGGAGTTCACCGCGAGCGAGGATCCCGCGATGACGAGCGCGTCGGACTGTTTGACGACAGCCGCAGCCTCGGTGAACTTCTCGGTCGGGACGAACTCTCCGAAGAAGACGACCTCCGGTTTGAGGACGCCGTCGCAGACCGTGCATCCGGGGATCACGAAACCGTCCGTGTCGCGCACCTCGGCATCGCCATCGGGATTGATGACGATCGAGTCGGGGGCGTCGAGCCAGGGATTCGCCGCGTCGATCCGCTCCGCGACGCTGGCGCGCGCGAAGATCTGACCGCATTGCAGGCACCGCACGCGGTCGACAGTCCCGTGCAGGTCGACCACGCGGCGGGATCCGGCTTTCAGGTGGAGACCGTCGACGTTCTGGGTGACGATGCCGGTCACCGACCCCCGCTCCTCGAGGTCGGCCAGTGCTCGATGCCCGTCGTTGGGACGCGCCGCATCGAAGAGGCGCCAGCCGAGGTGGCTTCCCGCCCAGTAGCGTCGGCGGTAGGCGTCGTCGGTGAGGAACTGCTGAAACGTCATCGGAGTGCGTTTCGGAGCACCCTCACCGCGGTAGTCCGGGATGCCGGAGTCCGTGCTGACCCCCGCACCCGTGAGCACGGCGACGCGTCGCGACCGCAGCAGATCCGCGAGCTCGTCGAGCCGCGTCACCTCGGACGCCGGTGCCTCGGGTTGCTGGTCACCACCCTCGGACGCTGACGCTAGCGTTGTCACGGTACCTCCCGGACCCAGCGTAGACACTCCTGCTGGACGCCCCGACCGACGCCGCCGCTGACACGCGCCGGGAAGCGGGACCGCGTCACTCGATCCCGACCCGAAGGGCCCCGTATGCGCCTCATCCCTCTCGAGTCGCTCGACGCCCCCGAGTTGGCCGACTTCTCCCGCCTCACCGACGTCGCACTTCGGAGGCGCACCGAGCCCGCCGGTGGGCTCTATCTGGCCGAGTCGACCAAGGTCATCCAACGGGCGCTGGCGGCGGGGCATCGTCCCCGGGCGCTGCTCACCCGACAGGCATGGGTCGCCGAGCTCGAAGGCCTCTTGGGCGACTTCCCGGACGTACCCGTGTACGTGGGCGCCGACGAGATGATGGAGGAACTCACCGGATATCACCTTCATCGCGGTGCGCTCGCCTCGATGCACCGGCCCGACCTCCCGGATCCTCGCGTCCTCCTGTCTTCCGCCCGTCGAGTGGTCGTGCTCGACGGTCTCGTCGATCACACCAATGTCGGCGCGATCTTCCGGTCGGTCGCGGGACTGGGGGCGGATGCCGTCCTGGTGACGCCCGAGTGCGCGGATCCGCTGTACCGGCGGAGCGTCCGGG
Organism: uncultured Naasia sp.; assembly: GCA_913778905.1. Classification (GTDB taxonomy): domain Bacteria; phylum Actinomycetota; class Actinomycetes; order Actinomycetales; family Microbacteriaceae; genus Naasia. Next base: position 184,303 of record CAJYYA010000010.1, read on the forward strand.
TCAGCATGGGCACCGTGCTGCAGGTCCCGTGGACGCGCCTGCCCGATTGGCGGACCGCCGGTCCGCTGCTCCACGAGGCGGGATTCGAGATCGCGGCCCTGGCCCTGTCCGACGACGCCGTGCCCCTCGACCGCTACGAAGCGCCTGAGCGGGTGGCGCTCGTGCTCGGGAGCGAAGGAGACGGGCTGGGACGGAAGGCCCTCGCGCAGGCGGACACCGTCGTGACCATCCCCATGCTGCACGGCGTGGACTCGCTCAACGTCGCGGCGGCGGCCGCGGTCGCCCTGTGGGCTCTCCGCGGTTCGACGGTCTGAGCCCGGGTAGACGGGTGTGGCACTGCCCTCCGGGCATGGATGGCATGCCGGATATGCCGCCCTCGCTTCGAGGACCGACATCCCGCCGAAACATCGATGTCGCTAGGCTCGCGGACACCCGCCAGCGACGACGGGCCATGGCGAAAGGCTGAGGAGACCCATATGGCGACATCGACACCCTCCGGAACACCTTCCACCGCGTCCGGAACAGGTGACGCCAAGGGCCTGGCTGCGGGATCGCTCGGACTCTTCGGCTCGACCGTCATCGGCCTCGCCTCGACGGCCCCCGTCTACTCGCTGGCCGCGACCCTCGGCTTCATCGTCATCGCCGTCGGCGCCCAGGCTCCGATCGCGATCATCCTGGCCTTCATCCCGATGTTCTTCGTGGCGTTCGCCTACCGGGAGCTCAACACGGCCGTACCCGACTGCGGCACCACCTTCACCTGGGCGACCAAGGCCTTCGGTCCCTGGGTCGGTTGGATGGGTGGCTGGGGCGTCGCTGCAGCCGGAACCATCGTGCTCGCCAACCTCGCGGCGATCGGCGGCAAGTACTTCTGGCTGCTGTTCAACCCGGAACTCGCGGAGAACACGGTCGTCGTCACCACGACGGCGGTCGTCTTCATCGCCCTGATGGTCTACATCAGCTACCGCGGATTGCAGATCGGCGAGCGCATCCAGAACGTGCTCATCGCCATCCAGTACCTCGCGCTGATTCTGTTCGTGGTGTTCGCATTCGTCAGCGTCGCCAACGGCACCGCGCCCGAGGGGGCCGAAGCACCTCAGCTGTCCTGGTTCGACCCGTTCGCCTTCACGGACGTGTCCTCGTTCACCGAAGCGATCCTGCTGGCGATCTTCATCTACTGGGGCTGGGACACCTGCCTCGCCCTCAACGAGGAGACGAAGGATCCGGAGCGCACGCCAGGACGCGCCGCGCTGCTGTCGACCCTGATCCTCGTCATCACCTACGTGCTGGTCACGGTCGCGGCGATGGCCTACGCGGGGCTCGGCGAGGCCGGCATCGGGCTCGGCAATGAGTCGAACGCGGACGACGTCTTCTTCGCCCTGAAGGACGCCCTGTTCGGCCCGTGGGCCTGGCTGCTGGTCGTCGCCGTGATGGTGTCGGGCGTCTCTTCCACGCAGACCACGATCCTGCCGACCGCTCGCGGAACGCTCGCTATGGCCGTCTACAAGGCCTTGCCCCGCCGCTTCGGAATCGTGGACCCGCGCTACCGCACGCCGGCCTACAGCACGATCATCATGGGCGTCGTCTCGATCGTCTTCTACGTGGGGATGACCATCGTGAGCGAGAACATCCTCGAGGACACCATCTCGTCGCTGGGACTCGCCATCGCGTTCTACTACGGCCTGACCGGGTTCGCGTGCGTCTGGTTCTTCCGGAAGACCGCGTTCACTTCGGGGCGCAATTTCGTGTTCCGTTTCCTGTTCCCGCTCCTCGGCGGCGTTCTGCTGGCCGCCGCGTTCGTGCAGTCCGCCATCGACATGCTCAACCCGGATTACGGCTCGACCACCTTCTTCGGGGTCGGCAGCGTCTTCGTCGTCGGCATCGGGTCGTTGCTCGTGGGAGCCGTTTTGATGATGGTGTGGTCGTTCTTCCCCGGCTCGAAGCCGTTCTTCCGCTGGGAATCGCTCAATATGAACACGGAAGTTCTCGTGCCCGACGGCGAGCTCGCCAAGCCCCGCTCCGTCGATGGTGGCCTGATGTAACGGAGCTCGGCGATGGGGTTGGTGCGCCCACCCATGGGTTGGCTGGAACGGGCGGGCGCACCGTGCTACCTAGCAAAGTCAGTCCCAAATATCGAAGATCGGCTCCACCTCTGCTGTCTGATCGAACACTTTGTTCACCATCGGCTACTGGGACGGGCTGGCTAAAGGCCAAACCACTGGATCTTCATCGCCAGATTGAAGTACATCCAGCTGTTTGGCCCCATTTGGCCGTCGATGGGCCCCGCGTAACCCACCTGAGCTGCGTTTCGCTGCATGGCCTTATATGTATTTGTGCCGGGCTGGCCGTCAATTGGCCCGTAATACTGGAAGTTCGCCGCAAGGTGGCGCTGGAGCCCCTTCCAGCTATTCACGCCCATTACTCCGTCGACGGTCCCGGTATATCCGTTGGCGGCGGCCGGACCACCTTGAACGCGACACCACATTTGCTGACTGGGCGCCGTCCCTGTCGTCGTATCGTTGTAGACACCGGTGCTGCAGAAGCTGGTCCAGCTGTCAAGAATTCAGTCACTACAGTTTTGCAACAAATCAAGGCAAAGGCACCAAACGCCAAGATCCTCCTCATGGGCTACCCAGTTTTATTTGAAAGCGGCAGCACCTGCGTCTACATCCCAGACCAGAACAGGGCATGGCTGAATCAAGTTTCCTCAGACCTAGGAACCGCATTACAGACGGCCGCAACGAACACGTCAACGAGTGCCCGCCCGGTTAAGTACGTTGACCCACAGAGCGTCTTCGCCGGAAAGAACCTGTGCACCTCAAACGCTGCAATCAACAAGCTGGTGACCACCAAAACACGAGGGGATTCTTCCCTTACCCCCCTCATTCCCGCGCCCGGCCCGGACTATGGGCTGTACATCAGCGCTCAAAGCATTCACCCGAATGACTTTGGAACTAGTCTCTACGCCCAAGTAGCCCGGACCGGTCTAACGGGGGTCTATTGAACGCCGGATCAACCCACCCACCCGGCGGCGTATCGGACAAAACCCCCGTGGTAACCGTGCTACTTTGGACGGGATGGGGAGTCTTCGGAGTTGCCACAGTGCTTGGGCTCTGGCTCATAGCTCTCATCTATTCCATCCCCCTTTCTGGCCGCGTTGACACCGACATGGCGCGATCTGCTCGTCACTGGGTTGTCTCGGCGGCCGTCATCGCAAGCGCGGCATTCCTCGCCTCTTTGGTAGGGGCACTGATAGCTAGATCCCGGGGCTACCTGTCCCGATCCGGCACTATAGCTCTGGTACTCTCGGCTCTCTCCGTTCCTGCACCGGTGATATTCGCCATACTATGGGTGAGCCAGCGGTAGTCATTATCGCAATTTGGGCCGTCCGGCGCGGGCTCGATGCAGGCCGCGGTAGCCGCCATGACTACTACATCCAGGCCGGTCGAGTATTTCGACCCGAATACCGCCTTGACTGGCAAAACCTGTGCACATTGAACTCTGAAACTAATGGACTAATATAAACACCGCCCCCAGTCGGGAAACCCATCTTCCCGATTCTCCTCGCAGGGTTTGAATACGGGCCCTGTGTCAGCACACAGGGCATCCACCCCAATGGTTTGGGCGCATCACTCTATGTCCAGATAGCTCGCTCAGGCCTCACTTGCGTGTACTGATGGTGGAAACATGAAAGACGCCCCCCGCCAAGCCGCCGCCATGACAGCATTTCTTTGGGAGAATTGGGCGGTATCCAGCGTGATTGTCGTGTTGCCGCTCTGGCCGAGGGTGGTGGTTTACTCAACCCCCTTCATGGGCAAATCCGAGGCCTTCATGCAGGGATGCGCGCCATAGAGGCGCGAGGGACACTTTCGCGCCCTAGCACTCAAACCCGGCAAAGCCGTTTAGTATCTTTGATCCGAGAGGTCAGAAGTTGGCGGCGCTTCAACAGAAACGGAACGAGTTAGGTTTCATTTCCAGGTCAATTGCGTCACAGCGAAAATTTTGTAGCATGCCTCATCATCACGCCCGCCGGCGAGCGCGAATGCCCTGAAATCAGAGATACTGGGGCCTCCCTCCAGAACGGGAAGGGTGCTCGCTATTCTTTCCTTGTTGTCGATCGGGGTCAGCGCAAGCCCCTCATGATCCCAACAAGAGTCGCTCAGGTTGACATCGTCCGCTGTAAGGAACGGATATAGCGTCGTTGACACGGTTTCCCCGTCAACCAGCTGAACCTCAATGGTGTACGTCGACTGGTCCAAAGGTGTGATGCTCACGACCCCCATGGCTTCACCCTTGGGACTCGACAACTCCCCACTTCCCGTGGGCAGATCTGAACTGGGTGACGGCGTCGGCGCAACAGAAAGGCTGGGGATCGAAGACGAGGACTCGGAGATAGGTCCCGGGCCGACACATCCGGTCAGAAAACAGGCTGTAACGGCCACGGTGAATACCGCAATAAGAGATCGACTCATCTCCGAACCGTACCCTGACGATCAACTTGGCGCACCCCACAGAGACGTGGCCCCACCCTTGCGAGGGTGGGGCCACGTCTTCTGTTACCTCAGAGGTTGAGAGTGCCGGTCCACGACAGAGTGCTCAACCCGCAGAATCCACCGTTGTTGCGAGATCGCACAGCGTATGACTCCGGGTAAGGAAGCGTGGTCGAGCCATTCCAGAGGAACGACTTAGCCTGGCCCAGCGTGCTGTTGCCCCAGGAGGGTTCACTGCTCTCTCCCCCCTTGCCGTTGTACAGGAGGAAGTACATGCTTCCTCCGCACATGCCCGAGCTACTGATTGTCTTCAGGTTGAAATTTGCGTATGGGAACGAAGAATAGTGCCAGCGAAAGACGCCGTGGTAGGTCTTCTGTCCGACTTGGGTGTCACCGCCGATTGAGTAAGACGCAGCGAAAGCTGGGGCTGTTGACAGCCCGACCACCGCACCGACGGTAACGGCACAGAGAGTCATAGCAACGGCTCTTGCCCTGCGGAATCTCTTCTGAGCCGAACCACTGACTCTGCGAGCACGACGGATCATCGCGCGTTCACCTCGTCGAAGAATGCACAGTCGCCCGCCCCGAATTGGGCTCGGATACCAGAGGGGTCCCCAGCGAGCGCGGGGTTGAGAATCTCCTTACGCCAGCCGTCCTGCGGGTCTGAGAATTGCTTCAGGAAGAACTCGGTGCGCGGGAAAGTGCCGACCTCCTCGAGTGCAGCTCCTGCTGATGCTTGGTCGCCCTCATCGACGGCGCTGAGGTATTCCCCCTCCCAAGAGCAGAGCCAGTAGAAGGTCGTTACTGCAGTGACAACACCTTCTTCGTAGGTGGCGTCAGGATCCTGCATAAAGTCGGGTACCGTGTCCGGCCACGCAACTCCCGCGGGGAGCTCAAGAGAAACTGTGCTTGTCCCCTCGACGAGCGCCTGCTCTGTCTGGTCGCCTGTGAGCAACTGATCGCCAGGAACAGATACAGCATCGCTCTTGTTGTCGCCAGCGTTTGCCAGCCCTATCCCCGACGTGACCATCATTGCAGTCACTCCGGCAACAGCGGGTATGAACCAGGGTCTTTTCTTCAACGAACTCCCCTTGCAATGAGCGCAGGCGAATGACAGTCGGATCACTCATCACAAGTCAATCGTTCGAGCCAATTCTGCGGTGAGACAAAGGTAGATGCCAGTCTCTCCTCTCGCAGTCCGCATTTGAGGGGACCTCGCTCAACGGCCGGTCGCGCCCCAATTTGAGGGGTTCCGGATCGACCGAATCAGCCAGGACCAACGCCGACGACCAGCCAACCCAACCGTCCAAGGGCCGTCAGCCACTCGCCAACGGGTAGCTCCCACCAGCGGGAGATGCCGGCTGCTGTGGACCCTTAGGTCGAGGACGTACGGGTCACCCTCAACTCATTGCACACCCCTCGCTCCACCCGTCTCTTATCCCTTTGGATACGAGACGTCTCGTAGGCATGGGTCGCAAGTGGCCGTACCTCCCACATTTGGGCGCACCAGCAAGCCTTGGAATCATGTATGTCAACTGGCACTCGAGATTTGTTTCTCAGCCGTTGGTTACGAGACACGTGAGAGGTCGCAGATGCCGAATCTCATCGGGTACACACGGGTCTCGACCCGGATTCCCCATTCATCGAATCCCATCCTTGCCTTAAGAACAGAACGAAAGCCAGGCCGATTCACCATCAGACCTAGGGCGGTTCAGAGGGCCCCCAGCTCGAGGTTTGGTCGCCCCGATTCGGGAAACCAAAACTCTTGTCGACGGTGTGATCGCTTCAGCACGCTTCAACCTGTCGGGCGTGAATGAATCAGAGGGTTACTCGATGCATACCGTCAGCAGGTCTTGCGGGTGATGGTCACCGTGATCTGCTGCTCGGCGCGAGTAGCTGTGCCGCCAGCCGGATCTTGGGCGGTGATGGTGCCCTCGGGCGTCGCGGATGGGTTGGCCTGACAGATCGACGACACCGATCGGAAGCCGGCACCCGCAAGTGTCGCCCCCGCCTGGCTCGGCGTGCTGCCGACCACGTTCGGTATCGCCTTCAGTGCCTGATTGCTGGTGAAGACCTGGACCAGGGTTCCCTTGCCCGTCGTTCCGGAAGGGTTGGTGCCGATCACCGTGCCGGTCGGGAGATCGGAGTCCTGCTGCCCGCCGTCCTGGAAGGAGAAGCCAGCGCCCTCGATGATGGACTTAGCCTGGTCGAGCGTGAGCCCTCTGACATCGGGGACCGTGGCCTGCTGACCCCGTAGTAGCTCAGCAGTAGGCTCGGGGAACTCGTCCCCGCCCCACTTCGCGTTGGCCACCGACATGACGCGTGGAGCGATCATATGGCGCAAGTCGGACGCATACACCCCAGGCGCCATCCGGTAAGAGCGCTGATTGACAAATCCGGTCACGTTGTACACCCCGGTGACTGTTGCGGCCTTCGTGGTTGCTCCGCTCATCCAGGTCGCGAAAGCATCGTCAGTGGTTCCGGTCTTTCCAATTGTGGGCGCCTTCGTGGTGACACGATCTTCAGTGGTTTGACCTGTTCCGTTCTCGAAGGCGCTCTGTAGGGCGTACGCAGCTGCCGCAGCCACCTCGCCCGAATAGACCTGCTTGCACGACACGGGCGGCACGCCGACGTCGGAACCGTCCGCGGCGACGATCCTGTCGATGGCGCGCGGTTCGCAGAAATTGCCTCCCGCCGCGATAGTCGCGAACGCGCCAGCCATCTGCAGGGGAGCGATCTCGTTCGTGCCCAGCACGGTGGCGGGGCTGCGGAGCAGTTCACCCGTCTTCGGTTCGGTGTAAGTCTGGTTCCCCTCGGCGTCGAGGACCGGGTTGCCGTCGGCGTCGTACACGGGGTCGCTCACACCCCGGTCGGCCCGGTAGACGCCCGAGTCGGCGGCGGTGTTGCGGATTCCGCACAGGTCGAGCTTGTTCGCCATGGCAATGAAGCCAGTGTTCTTCGATTTCTGTGTGTTGAACAGCGCCGTGAAGTTACCGCCGTTGTCGCCCTCGTCGTTGCGGGGGTTGTACGACTCCGTCAGTCGATAGCTGCCGCCGTCGACGCAGGAATCGCGCCACGTGGTGCCCTGCCAGTCGCGCTTGCGCGCATCCATGCTCTCATTGACGCCGTGGCCCTCCTTGAGCCACTCGAGCAGCGTGAAGATCTTGTACGTCGATCCGGGCTGGAAGCCGGTCGAGGCGCCGTACTGGTAGTCGGCGTTGTAGTTGACCGCGCTGTACTGCGGGCCGGACGCGAGAACCTCGGGGTCGTCCGAGAAGATCTTGTTCTGCGCCATCGCCAGGATGTTGCCCGACCCCGGCTGAACCGTCACGACGCTCGCGCCGACGTTGAAGTCGTCGAGGTGCATGGGCACGTTGTCGTTGATCGCCGACTCGGCCGCCTGCTGGAGCTCCATGTCGAGCGTGGTGTATACGTCGTACCCGGCGGTGTACAGCTTCGCCAGGCGCTCCTGCTGCGTCTCGCCGAAGAACTTGTTGTTCTCGAAGGTCCGCTTCACGTAGTCGCAGAAGAAGCCCTCACCGGCAGCGGCCGTGCAGCCCGCGGACGGCTGGGTGATGGCCGGCTCGACGGCAGAGGCGATCGCGTCGTCGTGCTCCTGCTGCGTGATCATCCCCTCCTTGAGCATGTTGTCGAGGATGTAGTCGCGGCGGCCCTTGTTCTCGGCATAGCCGTTGGCGGCTCCGTTGTCCTCGCTGTCCGGACGGTCGAGGCGGTACTGCTCGGGGCTGTTGACGATCGCGACGAGGCTGGCGGCCTGAGGAAGAGTGAGGTTCGCCGCGCTGGTGCTGAAGTAGTAGTTGGCCGCGGCCTCGATGCCGTAGATGTTGCCGGCGAAGCCGGCGATGTTGAGGTAGCCGAGAAGGATCTCGTCTTTGGAGTACGCCTTCTCGAGACCGATCGCGTAGCGCATCTCGCGGATCTTGCGCGCCTCGGACTGCTCGGTCGCGGCCGCGAACGCGGCGTCGATCTCCTCCTGCTTGGTGAGGTTCCGGATCGCGTTCTGAATGATGACGTTCTTCACGTACTGCTGCGTGATCGACGAGCCACCGCGGATGGGGCGCCCGAGGGCGTTGTTGACGACGGCGCTGGCGGTGCCGCGCATGTCGATGCCGCCGTGGTCGTAGAAGCGCGGATCCTCACCCGCGATCGCGGCGTTCTTCGCGAACCCGTTGACCTGGTCCCATCCGACGTTGATGCGGTTCTGGGCGTAGAAATAGGCCAGCAGGTGGTCGGATCCGTCGGGGTTCTTCGCGTACACGTTGGTGCGCTGTGCGAGAGGCTGAATCTCGAGGTAGTCGGGCAGATCCTCGAACACGCCGATGGTGTCGGAGGCTGCCATGCCGACGACGGCGATGGCGGGGGTGACGGTCACTGCGGCGAGGACACCGGCGACAGCACTCATCGCGACGAAGCCGAGGAGTCCAGCGAGACGGCCGGTCAGGCGCGGAGAAGACAAGGATGTGCCCCTTTCGGAAGCAACAGGATACGGGCCGTCAGGGGGTGGTCGGCGGGTGGCGCGCTGATCGTGACGCATCCGTTGCCGCGCGGGTCGAACCCGTGCGGATACGCCGGCCCGCTTAGCCTGTCAGCGTGCAGCACAGAGAAGGTCCGTCGCCCGAGGTCTATCGTCGCCGACGCATCGTGGCGGCCGTCCTGCTCGTCCTGACGCTCGGCATCGTCGGGGTCGCGGTCTACGTCCCTTCGGCGGCGTCCGCGCCGCTGCCGACGGCCGCCGCTCAGGTCGTGACGCCCGCTGTCGTCGGCGGGCAGGCGGTGACCGCGGAGTTCCCGGGGTACGGACGGGGCGCCATCGGAGCCGTGGGCTTCGACCAGGTGCTCGCCACCTCCGGAGATCAGGCCCCGGGACCGATCGCGAGTATCACCAAGGTCATCACCGCCCTGACGGTCCTCGACGCGAAGCCCCTCGCCGAGGGCGAGTCGGGGCCCGACATCACCTTCACGGCCGCCGATCTGCAGATCTACGACGACGTCCTCGCGCAGAACGGTTCGCTGCAACCGGTCAGCGAGGGCCAGATGATGTCGCAGCGTCAGGTCCTCGAGACGATGCTCATTCCGTCGGCCAACAACTACGCCGAGTCCCTCGCGATCTGGGCGTTCGGCTCGACCGACGCCTACCTGACCGCCGCGAACACCTGGCTCGCGAGCAACGGGCTCACCTCGACGAAGGTCGTCGACACCAACGGTCTCTCGCCCGGCGACGTCAGCACGCCGACCGACCTCGTCAAGCTGGGACAGCTGGCCCTCTCGAACCCCGTGATCGCGCAGATCGTCGCGACTCCGTCCATCGACGAACCCGGGATCGGCGAGATCGACAACACCAACAAGCTGCTCGGGATCGACGGAGTCGACGGCATCAAGACCGGTACCACCGACGAAGCGGGCGCGTGCCTGCTGTTCTCGAAGGACGTCGTCGTGGGCGGCACGAGCATCACCGTGGTGGGTGTGATCCTCGGCGCCGACACCCATCCCGAACTCAACCGCGGAGTGCAACAGCTCCTCGCCAGCGTCACGCCCGGTTTCCAGGAGGTGACGCTCGCGACGCAGGGCGAGCAGCTCGCGTCGTGGACCTCGGCGTGGGGTGACACCGCGACCGCCGTCGCCTCCGAGACCAAGAAGGTCGTCGTGTACTCGGATGAGCCGGTCTCCGGCGCGGTCGCCGCGCCCGCGCTCAGCGACGCGGCCGCGGCCGGATCGCTCGCCGGTGAGGCGACGTTCACGGTCGGCAATGAGACCGTCCAGGTTCCGCTGGTGATCGAGGATCCGATGGACGCACCCGACTTCTGGTGGCGCGTGCAGAACCCGCCCTGGAGCAGGTAGGGCCTCAGTCCGCGGTGCGGGTCTCCGAGGCCGGGATGCCGTCCGCTGCAGCGACCCGGTAAGGGCCCGCATCCGGTCGCTTGGCGGAGATGTGATCGCCCGACGAGGTGCGTCTGATCCGGCGGATCACCCACGGCACGAAGTATTCGCGCGCCCACACGAGGTCCTCGGTGCGTGCCTGACGCCAGGTCGCGTTCGGGTGCGGCTCCGGGCGCATGGGCTCCAGCGAGTTCGTCACCCCCAGGGTCTCGAGCACCATGCGTGCGACGGTGTGATGCCCCAGTGAGTTGAGGTGCAGCCTGTCGCGATCCCACATCCGCGCGTCCTGGATCTCGCGGAGCGCCCACTGGTCCGCCACGAGCGCGTCGACCCGCTTGGCCTCGCGTCGGACGTTCTCGTTGTAGATCGCCACCTTCCCGCGGAGACGAGTGAGCACGGGCGAGAAGCCCACGTCGACGCCCGTGAAGACCACGATGGTCGCTCCCGTCTCGGCCAGGCGGTCGAGCGCCTTGCCGAAGCGGGCGGCGATGGCGTCCGGATCCGTGCCCGGGCGGATGACGTCGTTGCCGCCGGCCGAGATGGTGATGAGGTCCGGCTTGAGGGCGATGGCCGCCTCCAGCTGCTCGTCGACGATCTGTCCGAGGAGCTTGCCGCGCACGGCGAGGTTGGCGTACGCGAAGCCCGGCGCCGCGTCCGCGAGCACCTCGGCGACCCGATCGGCCCAGCCGCGGTGACCGCCGGGGCTGGCGGGCTCGGGATCGCCGATGCCCTCGGTGAACGAATCGCCCAGGGCGACGTAGCGCAGCCACGGATGGGTGGTGCTCATGGTGGTCCTCCTCTTTCGCACGGCCGCGCCTCGAGGATTTCGACACGCCGTGCGTCCCACGTCCATCCTGCTCCTGTCGGCGCTCCTTCCGACACCTGTGACCGCACGTTCCGGCGGAAAACGCCCGCCGGAACGTGCGGTCTGTGCCGGAACATCCGATGTGGGCGGGGTGGGGCGCGGAGCCTGTGGGCGTGTCGTTCGAGGGGTCGGTAACATTCGATCAAGTGAGCATGTTGTCGGCGTTCGAAGCCCCCGAAGGGCACGAGGCCGGCGGGCATGGAGCCGATGGGCTGCGTGCCGTCGGAGCGGGGGCCGGTTCGAACGCAGCAGGTGAGCACGCGAACGACGCCGTCCCGCACGCCTATACCGAGAACCTGCCGCCGTCCTTCCCCGACCGTGCCGCGTGGGGCACCGCGACCAAGCTGCGTCAATGGCAGCAGGAGGCGCTCAGCCTCTACTTCGAGAAGGAGCCGCGGGACTTCCTCGCTGCGGCCACCCCGGGCGCCGGCAAGACCACCTTCGCCCTCCGTCTCGCGAAAGAACTGCTCGTCCGCGGAACCGTCGACCGCATCACGGTGGTCGCGCCGACCGAGCATCTGAAGAGCCAGTGGGCCGATGCGGCGGAACGCGTCGCGATCCACCTCAATCCGTCGTTCAAGAACAAGGACCGCTGGTACGGACGCCATTTCCACGGCGTCGCCGTCACTTACGCGCAGGTCGTCGCCGATGCGGCGCTGCACCGTCAACTGACCGAGGGCGGCCGCACGCTCGTCATCCTCGACGAGGTCCACCACGGCGGCGACGCGCTCAGCTGGGGGGACGCGATCCGCGAGGCCTTCGAGCCCGCGACCCGTCGGCTGCTGCTTTCCGGAACGCCGTTCCGGAGCGACACCGCGCCCATCCCGTTCGTGCAGTACGCGCCCGACAAGCACGGAATCCGGGTCTCGAGCAGCGACTACGCCTACGGCTACGATCGCGCACTCATCGACGGCGTCGTCCGCCCCGTCCTCTTCATGGTCTACGCGGGCAGCATGCGTTGGCGCACGTCGGCCGGCGAGGAGATGGAGGCCAAGCTCGGCGAGGGCAACACCAAGGACATCACCTCGCAGGCGTGGCGCACAGCGCTCGACCCCAACGGCGAGTGGATCCCGTCGGTCCTCAAAGCCGCCGACCTGCGTCTCACCGAAGTGCGTCGCGGTGTTCCGGACGCGGGCGGCCTCGTCATCGCTACCGATCAGTTCGTCGCCCGCGCCTACGCGCGCATCCTGGAGGAGATCACGGGGGAGGACGTCACCGTCGTCCTCTCCGACGACAAGGGCGCCTCGGAGCGGATCGGCGAGTTCTCCGGCAACACGAAACGGTGGATGGTCGCCGTACGCATGGTGTCCGAGGGCGTCGACATTCCGCGCCTCGCCGTCGGCGTCTACGCGACCTCATCGGCGACGCCGCTGTTCTTCGCCCAGGCGATCGGCCGTTTCGTGCGGGCTCGGCGCCGGGGCGAGACCGCGTCCGTCTTCCTCCCCAACGTGCCGAGCCTCATGGCCCTCGCCAACAGCATGGAGGTCCAGCGCGACCACGCGCTCGACCGCCGCGACGACGACGAGAATCCCAACGGCCCCGGTCTCGAGGACGGACTGCTCGAAGCGGCCAACAAGTCCGACAAGGCGTCCGACGAACTGCAGCAGGAGTTCCAGTTCCAGGCGATCGGGTCCGAGGCGACCTTCGACCGCGTGCTCTACGAGGGCGGCGAATTCGGCTTCGAGGCCGAGACCGGAAGCGACGAGGAGCTCGACTTCATCGGCATCCCCGGCCTCCTCGAGCCCGATCAGGTGCGGGATCTGCTGCGGCACCGCCAGTCGCGGCAGCAGGGGCGCCGCGACGCGAAGCCGCAGCGCGAGGCGGGCAGTGCCGAGCCGGCGCCCATGTATCGCAACCTCAAAGAGCAGCGGAGTCTGCTCAACTCGGTCGTGGGTCTCTGGGCGAAGACCTCGGGGGAGTCGCACGCGCAGATCCACGCCGAGCTTCGGCGGATCTGCGGCGGGCCCGCGGTCGCCCAGGCGAGCGTCACGCAACTGCAGTCGCGCATCGAGTTGATTCGCAAGCGCATGGCGGGACACTGAGGGGCCCATCCCGACCGACACCCGTCGCTCAGGCGACGGAGAGCGCGAGTGATCCGTGCAGACCTTCCTGCCCTATGCCGACTTCGATGAGAGCATGCGCGTGCTCGATCAGCCCCGGCTCGGCAAGCAACGCGTCGAGACCCTGCAGGTGCTGCGGTCCCTGCTGCTGCCGAACTACGGGTGGCAGACTCACCCGGTGTCACGGATGTGGCGCGGATACCTTCCTGCGCTGAGCGCTTACGGCATGGCCAGCGTGCGTGAGTGGACCGCCCGGGGGCACGCGGATGCCACGGGGCCGCTCATGCGCGAGTTCGCGCCGGACGTCGCGGATCTGCCGCAGTCGGAGTTGGCGGCGCGAGGGTTGCTCCCCGCCTGGGTCGACGACGAGGCGGTGCACATCAGCCACCGATCGAACCTCATCCGCAAGGATCCCGAGTTCTACACGCCACGCTTTCCCGGGACGCCCGTCGATCTCGACTACGTCTGGCCCGAGGCGGGAACGCGCGATGAGGTGCCCGTGTCGGACTCGCCGGTCGTCGTCGTCCGTGCCGCGTCACCTGGTCAACTGCACCACTGGCGCGAGACGGACATCGTGGCGGTCGGCGAGAAGTCGCCACGCGGTCGGGACACACCCGCGTGGCGAGCCCAGGTGACGGCGTTCGTCGATGAAGCGGTGCCCGGTGCGCGGGTGGGCGTGCTCGTCGGGAACGACGCCGTCGTCCACCAGGTCGAGATCGACGGCGACCTCGGCACGCGGGTGACCGAGGAGGGGGAAGCGTTCCTCACGCGCCCGGCGGCTTTCGTCGGGACGTGGGCGCGGACCGACTTCGTCGTCCCCGCGGTACTTCAGGACCCGCGGGCGGTCTTCACCGCGTATCTGCGGGAGGGCTGAGGCCTTCATTTCGCTGCGCTCGATGGGCGGCGGGTCCCGCCCGTTGAGCGCAGCGAAACGCAGGGATCGGGACGTCGCTCCGCCGGCCTTCATTTCGCTGCGCTCAATGGGCGGCTGGTCCCGCCCGTTGAGCGGAGCGAAACGCAGGGATGTGGGACGTGCGTTGCCCGTGGCCGGATGATGCGGTCGTCGAGGAGGCCGCCACGGATGTCGTGAATGGGCCTGATCGTCCCTCTCAGGCGAGGCGAGTTAAGAGGTGAGGGAGCTCGTCGACGAGCTCTCGGGCCCAGAAACCGAGCGGGACGATCCGCGTCGAGAGTCGGTCGCCCGCCTCGTGTCGGCATCCCCAGCCGACGCTTCCCGGGGGCTTCGATGAGTGACCTGCGAAGATGGTCGAGTGAGTCCTGCTCCCCTCAAGCATGCCGATGCATCGCCGTCCGAGATCCGCCGCTGGCGCCGTTATCTGGCCGACGAGAAGGCGGAGGCGAGGGTGTACCGCGATCTCGCGTCGAGGCGCCAAGGCGAGGAGAAGGCCATCCTCCTCGCGTTGGCCGACGCCGAGGGACGTCATGAGCAGCACTGGCGCGATCTGCTGGGCGACCGCCTGCGCAGTGACCCGCCCGTCAGCCTGCGCACCCGGATGCTGGGCTTCTTCGCGAAGAAGTTCGGCTCGGTCTTCGTGCTCGCGCTCATGCAGCGCGCCGAGTCGCGCACGCCGTACGCCGACGACGTACACGCGACCAAGAGCATGGCCGCCGACGAGCGCATCCACGAGGAAGTCGTGCGTGCGTTGGCGGCGCGGGGCCGAAGCCGGATCTCGGGCACCTTCCGTGCGGCCGTGTTCGGCGCCAACGACGGGTTGGTGAGCAACCTCGCCCTCGTGCTGGGTATCGGCGCGACGGGGGTCTCGACCCAGACCGTGCTCTTCACCGGCATCGCGGGTCTGCTCGCCGGTGCGCTGTCGATGGGGGCGGGCGAGTACGTCTCCGTCCGGTCGCAGCGCGAGCTCCTGTCGGGATCCGCGCCGTCCGCCGAGGCCAACTCCGCGGTGGGTGCCCTGGACGTCGATGCCAACGAGTTGGCGTTGATCTACCGGGCCCGCGGGATGGACGAGGTCGAGGCGATCGCCAAGGCGTCGGCCGTGCTCGCCGGTCGGGAGATGCTGCCCGGACCCGTCGCGGGCGACGACGGCGACGAGCACGAGGCCATCGGGAGCGGCTGGACCGCGGCCGTCTCGAGCTTCATCTTCTTCGCCTCCGGTGCGATCGTCCCCGTGCTCCCGTATCTGTTCGGCATGAGCGGGATCCCCGCGATCATCGTCGCGGCGGGACTGGTCGGCATCGCTCTCCTCGGCACGGGCACCGTCGTGGGGCTGCTCTCGGGGACATCGCTCATGAAGCGCGCACTCCGCCAGTTGGCCATCGGACTCGGCGCCGCCGCCGTGACCTACCTGCTCGGGCTGCTCTTCGGAACGTCGCTCGGCTGATGACCGGTCGCATCCGCCGTCACGTGATCGTCACCGGTCGAGTGCAGGGTGTGGGTTTCCGCTTCCACACCGCCGACGAGGCGAACCGGCTCGGCGTCGCCGGGTGGGTGCGCAACCTTCCCGACGGAACCGTGGAGGCCGAGTTCGAAGGCGCCGCCGCGGTCGTCGAGCAGATGCTCGCCTGGGTGCGCATCGGGCCGCCGTCGGCGGAGGTCACCGGGGTCCAGATCGACGATGCCGAACCCGGGCGTGAATCGTCCAGCCGCCGCTCGAGGCTGGAGTTCCGCATCCGCTGACGGTCACCCGTCCCGGTCGTCGAGGTGCGACGAAGTCACCGCGAAACGACCCCGGTCGCGACAACTGTTCGGATTCTGGTGCTTCGGAGTCGTGATCGAGGTCGCCCGCCGTCGCCTCCGTCCTACCGGAAGTCGCGCGAGACGCTGCGGGCGTCGATCGTGAGCACCTCGAAGCGGTCGGCGAGGATGTTGACGACGCCTTCGTCGCTGCGTTCGAGGCGGCCGCGGATGATCATGGCCGGGGCCTCGCGGGCGATGCGACGATAGCGCTGCCAGACCCCGACGCTGCAGATCACGTTGACCATGCCCCGCTCGTCCTCGAGGTTGATGAAGGTCACCCCGGCCGCCGTGGCAGGGCGCTGTCGGTGGATCACCACGCCGCCCACCTCGACGCGACGACCCGTCTCGGCCGTGGCCAGGTCGTGCGAGGACAGGACGCCGCGTTTCGTGAGCGCCTCACGGACGAACGAGATCGGGTGATCGCCGGGGGAGATACCCGTCGCCCACAGGTCTGAAGCGACGCGCTCGGCGTCGTCGAGCATCGGGAGCAACGGCACCTGCACAGCGACGACCGTGCCCGGCAGGTAATCGGCACGCTCCTGCGCCGCGGCGCCGGCTCCCCAGAGCGCCTCCCGCTGGCTCAGCCCCATCGATTCGAACGCCCCCGCGGCCGCGAGCGCCTCGAGCTGCGGAGCCGTCAGCCCCACGCGACGGGCGAGATCCGGCTGGTCGAGGAAATCCCCGTGCGCCTCGCGCTCGGCGACGATGCGCTCGGCGACCTTCGCCCCGATCCCGTCGACCTCCGCGAGCCCGAGCCGCACGGCGTGGCCGGCGTCGCGCCGGTGCTCGTGGTGATCCGCCGGGGCATGCCGGTCGAAGCGCGGCGCGACGGGCGGCTGATGCTTGTGGACGCAGAGCGGCATCCCGGTCGCCCCCACCACCCGTTCTCTGACCAAATCACGGAGATTCTGGGGTCCAGTCACACGTTCATGCCGATCGGACGCCTTTTCAGCGAGAAACTCCGTGATTTGGGTGGGGGAAGGGAGGGGGAGGGGTTCGAGGGCGGCCCAGACGCCCGAGAGGAGGATGTCGGGGCGGCGCACCTCGACGCCGTGGCGCTTGGCGTCGGCTGTCAACGATTGCGGGGAGTAGAAGCCCATGGGCTGGGCGCGGAGCAGGGCGGCGAGGAAGACACCCGGGTAGTGGAGGCGCATCCACGCGCTCGCGTAGACCAGGAGTCCGAAGCTGATCGAGTGGCTCTCGGCGAAGCCGAAGTCGGCGAACGCCTCGATCTGCCGGTAGATCAGCTGAGCGGTGGCGTCGTCGATTCCATTCGCCGCCATGCCCTCGAACAGCTTGATCTTGAGCGACTCGATCTTCTCCAGCCCCCGCTTCGAGCCCATCGCCCGGCGCAGGACGTCGGCGTCCTCACCGTTGCAGCCGCCGACCTCGGTCGCGATCTGCATGAGCTGCTCCTGGAAGATCGGTACCCCCAGCGTGCGCTCGAGCACGGGCTTGAGCTTCGGGTGCAGGTACGTGACCTGCTCCTCGCCGACGCGTCGACGCACGAACGGATGCACGGCCTTGCCCTGGATCGGGCCCGGACGGATGAGCGCCACCTCCACGACCAGGTCGTAGAAGCGCCTGGGCTGCAGGCGGGGGAGGGTCGCGATCTGCGCGCGGCTCTCGACCTGGAAGACGCCAACCGAATCGGCCCGGCACAGTTGGTCGTAGACGCCCTGCTCCTCCTTTGGCATGCTCGTGAGGTCCCAGTGCTCGTCGAAATGCTCGGCCGTCAGGTCGAATGCGTACTGCAGGGCCGCGAGCATGCCGAGACCGAGCAGGTCGAACTTGACGAGCCCCATCCACGCGCAGTCGTCCTTGTCCCACTGCAGCACCGTGCGACCGTCCATGCGTCCGTGCTCGATGGGGCAGACCTCGCCGACGGGGCGGTCGGTGAGAACCATGCCGCCCGAGTGGATGCCCAGATGGCGCGGGAACTTCAGCACCTCGCTCGCCAGATCGATGACCGGGTCGGGGATGTCGTGCTCGTCGCTCTTGACGATGCCGCCCCAGCGCTCGATCTGCTTGCTCCACGCATCCTGCTGACCCGTCGAGTGCCCGAGCGCCTTCGCCATGTCGCGTACCGCGTTCTTCGGCCGGTAACTGATGACGTTGGCGACCTGGGCCGCGTTGTGCCGGCCGTACTTCTCGTAGACGTACTGGATGATCTCCTCGCGCCGGTCGGAGTCGAAGTCGACATCGATGTCGGGTTCCTCCTCGCGCAGACTCGAGAGGAAGCGCTCGAAGGGCAGCCCGTAGAAGATCGAGTCGACCGCCGTGATGCCCAGCAGGTAGCAGACGGCCGAGTTCGCGGCGGAGCCACGGCCCTGACAGAGGATCCCACGCTTCTTGGCCTCGCGCACGATGTCGTAGACGATCAGGAAGTATCCCGGGAAGTCCTTCTTCTCGATGACGTCCAGTTCGCGCTCGATGCGGATGCGATGGCCCTCGGGGGCATCGGGGTAGAGGCGGGGCATGGCCTCCCAGACCAGGTGGCGCAGCCAGCTCATGGGCGTGTGGCCCTCGGGAACCTCCTGGCGCGGCAGCCGCGGACGGGCGTTCCTCAGCTCGAACGAGAGCTCCTCCGCGAGCGGGACGGTCGCGGCGACCGCCCCCGGATGACGGGCGAAGCGGGCCGCCATCTCGGCACCGGTCCGGAGGTGGGCTCCGGTTCCGGCGGGCAGCCAGCCGTCGAGCTCGTCCAGGCTCCGACGTGCTCGGACCGCGGCGAGAGCGGACGCGAGTCGACGCTGCTTCGGGTGGGCGTAATGGACGGCGCCCGTCGCCACCGTGCGCAGCCCACGAGCAGCGGCGAGTTCGGCGAGGGCGTCGTTGTGGAGCGAGTCGTGAGGATACCCGTGGTCGGTCAGCTCGACCACGACGCTGTCCCGGCCGAAGAGCGCCATGAGGCGATCGAGTTCACGCCCCGCCGATTCCCCGTCGGGACGGGCGGGATCCGCCGAGAGCGCCTGCCGGACCATGCCCTTCCGGCAGCCCGTGAGAACGAGCCATTCGTCGCCGGCGCGTTCCGCCAGGTCGTCGAGATCGAAACGGGGTGCGCCCTTCTCCGCCTCCGGTGCGAGCTGAGCAGAGGTGATGGCTGCAGCCAGCCGGTGATAGCCCTCCTGCCCACGGGCGAGGACGAGGAGATGCGACCCCTCCGGATCGGCGACACCGTTCTGGGGAGCCGTGATTCCGAGACCGAGCTCGGCCCCGAAGATCGTGCGCACATCGTGCTGCTCCGAAGCCTCGGCCAGTCGTACGGCACCGTAGAGGCCGTTGTGATCCGTGAGCGCGAGCCCTTCGAGGCGCAGACGGGCCGCCTCCTCGAGCAGTTGCTCGGGGGAGGAGGCACCGTCGAGGAAGCTGAAGTTGGAGTGCGCGTGGAGCTCCGCGTAGGGCACCACAGGGCCCTCGATAGGCGAGAGCTTGGGCGGCGCCGGGCGGTACTTCGGGCGCTTGAGAGTCCACGCGGGGCTGTCTCCGCCGTCCGCTTCGGGTGGGCGCGTGTTGGGCCTCGACGCCTCGGAGAGTCGTCGTTCGAGTTCGGACCAGGGGATCGGCGGGTTGTCGAAGCCCATCAGTCGTACTTCCCCTCGGCCCAGCATCCGCCGG
Organism: uncultured Naasia sp.; assembly: GCA_913778905.1. Taxonomy (GTDB): domain Bacteria; phylum Actinomycetota; class Actinomycetes; order Actinomycetales; family Microbacteriaceae; genus Naasia. The sequence continues at coordinate 203,947 of CAJYYA010000010.1, forward strand.
CGTCCACGACGACGAGCCAGGCCTGGCCCTCGGCGTCGACGATCTGGAACCGATCGAGTTTCAGCGAAGCCTCCTGATCCCACCACCGCTCTTCGACCGGCCACGGGCCCGCCCACGAGCCCACCGGATGCACACGCCCCGATCCGGGTGGCGCGAACCCCGCGGGCGGGCCGTTGAGGACTCCACGGTCGTCGATCGCCACCGACTCGCCCGTGGGAGTCACCAGGGTGCAGGGCAGCCTCTCCGGGTACACGGTTGCCGGTGCCATTCCGGTCAGAGCGCCCGGCCAGGGCCGGTCGATCGGGCGAGGAGCCTGTTCACGATCACCCCAGGGCACGAGCACCTGACGGTCGCCGAGCAGCCGTCCGCCGGAGGGGATCAGGGTCGCCACGGCGGCGTGACCGAGCATGCTCTGCACGCGCGAGAGCCCGTGGTGGATGCCCGCATCGGGGGCACCACCCCAGAGTCCCGGTTCGTGATGCGCCGTCTCATCGAGGCTCTGCGGAACCGCGCGGACGCGCACGATGGGAGAGCGGAGTCCGCTGTCGATCTGCCCGATGCCCTGCAGTTGCCACCGCACCCGGTCGACCACCTCGGCGGCCGTGAACGAGCGCGGGTGCAACCAGCCGCGGGCGGAGAGCTCACCCGATTCGCTCGTGATCTCGAGCCGAACCGCGGTGCAGACGAGGCGCATGGCCGCGAGCCGGTCGATGAAGGTGTCCGCCGCGGCGCGGAAACCGAATGTGACCTGGTCGATCCGGTCGAGCGGAGGTTCGAAATGCACCTCGACGTCGAGTTCGTCGGGATGCACGCGCGGGCTGACACGCCGTCCGTCGAGACCAGCTGCGAGACGGTGGGCGGCCGCTCCTTCGGCACCGAACCGCTCCCGCACTTCGAGTGGAGGGAGAGCCGCGAACGCCCCGAGGGTCGGGAGCCCGAGGCGCTTGAGCAGCACCGCCAGGTCGGGCATGCCGAGAAGCGACACCGGAAGAGGCGCGAGGAACTCGGCTGATCTGTCCGCGGGGATGATCGAGACCCGCCCTCGGCCCTGCCGAGCGGCCTGTTCGGCAGCGAACGGCCCGTCGGCGATGCCGATGCGTGCGCCGGGGACCTTCTCCGAGTCGAGATGTCCGAGGAGCGACTCGGCTGCGATGCCCTCGCCGCCGAAGTAGCGCGCGGGGCCCTGCGCCCGGACCATGACGATGCCGGGGCGGAGGATCTGCACACCTGGGATCAGCTCTTCGACGCTCTCGATGACGGGTTCGAACGTACGGGCGTCGAGGTCGGGATCGAACGCCAGGTCGATGAGCGACGGGCACCTCGACTGCGCCTCCCGCAGGCGCAGCCCGCGCCGTACGCCGTCTCGGCGTGCGGCTGCCGAGCAAGCGACGACGAGTCCGGACTCGATGAGCGCGAGTGGTGCATCGAGCGGGAGTCCCTCGGCGCGGGCGGCGGCGAACGACGGCCAGTCAGGGATCCAGAGCACCATGCTGCGGGTGGTCTCGTCGTCGATCGAGATCGCGGCGATCGACCCCGCCGCCACCGCGGTCGCGGCAGCGGCTCCGGCCGGGGTCGCCGAACGCCGGGCGGTCGTGGACCGTCGTGTGGCGGGGGCGTTCGCTCGCGGGGTCATGGCTCTCGTGCGCTGCAGTCAGGCGGTGTGTCGGTGGATGTCGTCGCGGATGGATCAGACGGCGTGCGGCAGACGCACGGGGACGGAACGCTCCGGCTCGTGACGGGCGATCTCGTGCTCATCGGCTGTGATCGGGGCCGGAGGCGGCAGCGTGATGTTCGTGCGACGAGGCGGGCGACCGCGGGACTCGACGACGATCTGGGTGCGGCGGGACGTGATCATGCCGTGGCCGTCGCCGATGCCCTGCCATGAGCCGCCCTGCAGGGTGAGGCGGGCGTCGCTGCCCGGCCAGTCGCCGAGGGAGATGAGGACGGCGTCACGCTTGCGCATGCGCGCCGAGAGCCGGGCCGCATCCGAGTCGGACACCCGACGCGACGGACGCACGACGACGACCGCGAGCACGTCGACGAGCGCGGCGGTCACAGCCAGCCACTGCGCGCCCGCATCGGGGACGACGACGAGGCGGGAGAGGTCGACGCCGTGAGCGGCCGCCGCGGCCGCTCCGAACTCGGGTACGCCGACGACGGCGCACCACGACCCCGCGCTGGTCGGCGCGGCCAGCATGCTCATGGTGAGGCTCAGCGATCCGAGCACCGAATACGACGATCCGGCCTGCATCATGCCGTCGGGCAGGAGATTCGCGAACATCGGATGCGTCGCGATGCCACGGGTCGGCAGGGTGGTGGCCTGCATCTCCCGGATGCGGGACTGGAGTAGACGGATGCGCTCCGCCGGATCGGCGGCGGCGGCGATCCCGGCGCGCTCGGCACCGAACTTCTGGGCTCCGAACTTCTCGGCGCCGAACTTCTCCGCGAGTGCCGTGCTCACGACGGCCTCGCCGACCGCTGATCCGGGCCGCTCAGCCGGATCCGCACTCGAACGCGCACCACGGGGTGCGAGCAGTGAGAGATCAGCGAGGGCCACACCCCAGTTTCGAACATGTGTTCGATGGTGTCAAACACCTCCGACACTGCCTGAGAGCAGGCGGGCCGGACATGTGACCCCGCGCTCAGCAGGAACTCCAGCGGCTCAGCAGTGACTATCGGCTTGGTAGTTCCTGCTGGAGCGTCGGAGTTCCTGCTGAGCGCGAGGGGCGGTCAGGAGCCGGCGGTCAGGTCCGGACCGCTCTCGCCCTCGGGGGCGTCGAGGGTGATGAGTCCGTCCGGGTCCTTCGGGTCATCGACTCCCGTCAGTCGCTCGCCGACCGAGGCGCCGCCGGGCTCGGCGAGCGGCTTCTCCTCGTGGTCGGGCGGGGGAGCCTGGCCTTCGCGAGCCATCAGGACTCGTCGATCTTGTGGGTCTCGACGGGCCCGTTGGGCGCCTCGTCGCGGAGCCCGGGGATGTCCTCGCCGCCGAGGTCGTTGTCCGCGAGCACCGGGGTGCCCTCACCGGGGGCGCCTCCCGTCGGGCCGTCGTTGCCATCGCCCGCACCGGGCAGGACGGTCTCACCGGCCACGGCGTCGTTGGTGACGATCTGCTGAGCCTCGGCAGCCTCCTGCTCGCCGTCGTGCAGTCCGTCGGTCTGAGATGTGTCGCTCATGAGGTCCTCGCAATCGCCTTCGGCACGGCCGATCCGTGCTCGTCCCTCACGCTAGGGAGGGCCGGGTGCGGATGCGCCGGGAACGCGAGTCCTCCCAGCGGGTTCGCCGTGGGAGTCCATGGGCTTCCCAGTGCACCCCCAGAGGGGCGGGTCGGGCCTCCCTCGAAACCGCCGAGCGCTCAGACCAGGGTCAGCAGCTCCTTCTCGACGACCAGAGAGACCGACAGCACCCGATACCCCTCGCTCTCGAAGAAGACCGTGATCCGGTCGTCTTCGACGCGCATGACCGTGCCGACGCCCCATTCGCTGTGCTTCACGGCGGTTCCGTTCGGGAACGGGCTGTCCGAGTCGAGGACGGTGCTGTTGCGCTCCTCCATCGCGGTTCCGGATGTGCAGGTGTCGCAGTTGCCGCACGGCCCCTCGCGCACCTCGCCGAAATAGCCGAGCAGGAAGAGGCGACGGCATTCATCCGTCTCGGCGTAGGACCGCATCATGGCGATGCGGGACTCGTCGATCGCCTCCCGCTGCTCGGCCGTCTGCTCGACGGCCTCGATCGCGTTCTTGACGGTGGCCTGGGACTCGAGCGACTCACCCGACTGCCTGACCGCCCCGGAATCGAGCAGCAGCCCCAGACTGGCACCGATCTGCCGCTGCGACAGATCCACCGCCTCGGCCAGTTCGGAGGGGGTGACCGGGCGATCCGCCGAACGGAGCGCCGTCACGAGACGTTCGATGCGCTTCTTGTTGGGCTTGCCCGAGGCGAAGAACTTGCGCAGCCCCAGATCCTCGGATCGGTAGTGCAGGCGTGCCAGAGCCGCCTCGCCGTCGCGACCGGCTCGCCCCGCCTCCTGGTAGTAGGCGTCGAGGGATTCGGGGACGGCGGCGTGCACGACGAACCGGATGTCCGACTTGTCGATCCCCATGCCGAACGCCGAGGTCGCGACGATCACGTCGATCTCGCCGTCGTGGAATCGACCGCTGATCGACGAGCGCTCCTTGGCCCTGAGACCCGCGTGGTAGGCGACGGCACCGACGCCGCGGCCGACGAGTTCCTCGGCGATCTCCTCGGCGTCCGCCCGGGTGGCGGTGAAGACGATGCCGGGCCCCTCCAGGCTCGTCGCGTCGTGGAGTATCGCGTCGCGTTGCTCGGACTCCTCGCCGTGGCGTACGACCTCGAGACGGATCTCGGGGCGGTCGAACCCGCGGATGAACGAGACGGGCTTGCGCATCCTCAGGCGGCGTTCGATCTCCTCACGGACCGGGGCCGGTCCGGTCGCCGTCATCGCCAGGATCGGCGGGCTCCCGAGGGCTTCGACGATCTCTCCGAGGCGCAGGTAGTCGGGGCGGAAGTCGTGACCCCACGAGGAGACGCAGTGGGCCTCGTCGACGACGAAGAGCGAGACTCCCGCCTTCTTCAGCCGCGTCAGCACCTCATCGCGGGTCAGTTGCTCGGGCGCGAGGAACAGGTAGCCGGGGCCGCCGTCCTCCACGAGCTGCCACGCCTCATCCGTCAGCGATTGACGCTGCGATGAGTTGAGGGCTCGGGCGCGGTGCGCGTTATCGCGGTCGCGGATACCGGCGATCTGGTCGGCCTGGAGGGCGATGAGCGGCGAGACGACCACGGTGAGCCCGGGCAGGAGGGCTCCCGCCACCTTGTACATGGCCGATTTGCCGTATCCCGTCGGCATGACGGCCAGCACGTCGTGGCCGTCGAGGACCTCGGCGATCGCGTCGTGGATGCCCTCGCGGAGTTCGGGCCAGCCGAACACCTCGTCGGCGATGCGGGTGATCTCGTCGGTTCGAGAGGGGGCGCTCGTGGCTGCAGGTGGGGTCACCTCGGGATGCTCGCACCGCCCTCTGACATCCGCTCCCAGAATCCACAGGACACGCCCGGATCGCTCAGCCCGCGGACAGAGGACTCACGGCCCGCATCCGGCGGGATCGGCAGGCGCAGGGGCGTCAGGCCGCCTCGGGACCGAAGCGGCCGAGCATGCCCCACACTGTGGGCGTCAGATCGGGGTGCTCGAGAGCGATCAGACGGAGGACACCGAACTCGAATTTCTCAGCACGCTCGCGTGGCGCCGACGGGTGGTAAGCACGCGCCCTCTGCTCGGTCAGGCCCAACGTGTCGATGGCATCGGCCCGGAGGATGCGCACCACCCGTTCGTCGACGCTGGGCAGATCGGGGATGAACGCCCACGGGTCCTCCCCGTCACGGCAGCGCTGCTCGATCTCGGCCTGCAGCTCGTCCCGAGCCTCCGCCCGCAACTCGTCGAGTCCGATCCGCGCCATGTCCACCCTCCCCACGTCACATCGATGTGTCGGAAGCGACCCTAGAGCACGACCGTGACGACATTCGGAGCAGCTTCACAAGGACCGCGAGAGGACGGAGATCACTGCGCCGCGCGGGCCACGATGACCTCGATGCCCGTCGGATCCACCAGGCGGGCGATGCGCTCCCCCCACGGCTGGTCCTCGGGCGGCGAGGTGACGACGGCCCCGTACGAGGCCGCACGGGCGACGATCCCGTCGGGGTCGGTGACGTAGAACCACAGCGAGACCTGGCTCGGGCCGCGCGGCGGATCGGGGTGCTCGCCGAGTCCGACCTCGGCCTCGCCGATGAGGAGGGAGACGTAGGTGGGGGCGTCCTCGGGGTACCGATAGGTGACGTGGCCGCCGAGGACATCCCGATAGAAACCGAGGAGGGTGCCGATCTCGCTGGCGACGACGATCGGGAATCCGCTGCGTGCGCGGGTGGCTGACATCTGGCTCCTTGTCGTGGCGGTTCTTAGCAAGCCACAGCGGATCGACCCTCGCAAGCCGACACGCGACTCATGCGGTGAGGCGTAGGTTGACAGTGTGTTCGAGGTGTCGGTGACCTACCTGCTGCGCGATTCGCCGAGGGGCGTGGAAGTGCTCCTGGGGACGAAGCTCACGGGTCTCGGAGCGGGCAAATGCGTGGGCCCCGGCGGCAAGCTCGAAGCGGGCGAGACCCCCGAGCAGGCCGCCGTCCGAGAGACGTTCGAGGAGATCGGCGTGACTGTCGCCGAGGCGGATCTCGAGCGTGTCGGCCGCCTGCGCTACACGTTCCCGCACCGCCCGGCGTGGAGTCAGGCCTCGACAGCGTTCGTCGCTCGTCGGTGGGCGGGGGAGCCCGCCGCGAGTCCCGAGCTGGCCCCGACCTGGTACCCGGTGGCCGAGCTCCCGCTGGAGCGGATGTGGCACGACGCACGACTCTGGTTGCCCGACGCCCTCGCGGGCAGACCCGTCGACGCGGACTGCTCCTACGCGGAGGACAACGACTCGGTCGCGGAGTTCGTCCGCTCGTGACGCCCGAAAGCGCACCGAGGATCAGCGCGTCGTCGTCCAGTCGATGTTGACGACCTGACCGATGTAGAGGGTCTGGCCCAGATCGGGGATGGACGGGTTCATCCTCAGCAGTTGCTGCTGGGGGAGGTCGAAGCGCTGCGCGATGTCGAAGAACGAATCGCCCGAGACCACGGTGTAGGTCGACAGGTCGCCGGCGTCGTTCGTGGTCGGCGACCCCTGTGCTCCGTCGCGCGCGCCGAGATCCACCGCGGGTCCCTCCTCGATCTTCACCGCCGGCGCGTTCGGCTCGATCGGCGCCTGCTCGACGTTCGTGCCGGTGTTGGGCGGACGGGTGACGGACGGCGCGGGGGTGGGCGTGACGAAGACCGTCGCTGCGGGCTCGGGGGTGGCGGTGACGAAGACGGTCGCCTGGAGTGCGGGTGTGCAGCCCGCGAGCGCTGAGCTTCCGAGTATCGCGCTGACGAGGAGCGCGGTCCGGAGAAGAGATGAAGAGCCGGACGGCCTTTCGGACGTCCGGCGTATCGGAGAGCGGAGGCGTCGCAGGTGGGGCATGTCGCGTGGGAGCCTTCCGCGTTCGCAGGGCCCTCGACGGCCACCGATGGGCCGAGCCTAGTCAGCCGCGCCCGCGCTGCACAGTGGCGGGTGCGCTCCGGGTGCCCTCCTCGTCTCCTCCTCGGACGGCCGGATCGACACGATCGAGGACGCGGTTGTGGAGGGCGGGTTGCGCCTGTCGTCGAGCCTGAGACCTTCGCCGGATGACTCCGCGAATCGACACCGCCCCGCTCATCACCGACTCCGACATCGAGATCCGACTGCGGAACCAGCTGACCTCGGCTCTCCAGTACAGGTTCTGGATCGTCCTGCTCGACGAGTGCCATCGTCAGCTACCGACCCTCATACCGGTCGATGGGATCCCGCCCACTCCCGACCCGGGCGACGGGGCGCGGCTCGCCCCGATGCTCGACTGGCTCGTCGACGCGCACGCCGCGGCCAGGGTCGTGATCGTGCTGGAGCGGCCGGGACCGCCCGAAGCGGAAGCGGAGGACATCGAGTGGGTGCGCTGCCTGCGACGCGCCGCGAGCCTCGCCGAGGTGCCCGTCCGGGGCGCCCTGCTGCTCCACGGCGACGGGATCCGCTGGCTCGCGCCGGACGAATGGATCGCGTGACCGCGCCACGATCGGCTCGGCCGAGCGCGTCAGTCGGTGGGCACCGCGACCGGACGGGCCCGGTTGCTGATGCCGACCGCCGAGACCGCGGCGGCGATGAACAGCAGGACCGTGCCGGTCACGGCGACACGGTGGAACCCGTCGAAATCGAGTGCGCCCCCCACCAGCGCGCCGAGGAAGGCGACGGCGACGAGGCCGGCGACGCGAGAGACGGCGTTGTTGACGGCCGACGCGATGCCGCTCTGACCCGAGCTCACGGCCCCCAGGACGGCGGCCGTCAGGGGGGCGACCGTCATGGTGAGGCCGAGCCCCAAGAGGAGCAGCCCCGGCAGCATCTGGGTCCAGAAGTCGAACGGCTCACGGGTGAAGAGCAGCCAGAGAGCGCCGAGGCCCGCCACGGCGGGTCCGACGGCCATGAACCAGCGGGGACCGAAGCGGCCCGCCAGCGTCCCGAAGGTCCCGGAGAGGAGCAGCGGGATGATCGCCTGGGGCAGGCTGGCGAGGCCCGCCTGGAGCGGGGTGGCGCCGACCACGCGTTGCAGGAAGAGGGTCACCGCGAGCGGCGTCAACGAGATCGAGGCGTAGACGAAAGCCGTGGCGATGTTGCCGACCGCGAAGTTCCGGACCGAGAAGAGCGCGAGCGGGAGCATCGGACTCGCGGTCCGACGCTCCCAGGCGAGGAACGCGGCGAAGACGATCACCCCGCCGAGGAGCGCTGTCAGAACAGCCGGGTCGTCCCACCCGAGGCGCTGATGCTCGATGAGCGCGAAGACCGGGGCTGCGAGGCCCACCGACCCGAGGACCGCACCGACGACGTCGATCCGCGGTTTCTCGCCGGAGGGGACGGCCCTGTCGCCGAGACGGGCGAGGAGGAACAGCGTGAGCGCGATGGGCGCGACGTTGATGCCGAAGATCCACCGCCACCCGAAAAATTCGACGAGGGTGCCGCCGAAGACAGGGCCCGCGATGAAGGCCACGCCCGTCCATCCCGTCCAGACACCGATCGCGCGGGCTCGCAGCGCGCCGTCGAAGTTCGCGGTGATGATCGCCAACGAGCTGGGGACGAGGAGTGCTCCGCCGACGCCCTGCAGGACCCGAGCCGCGATGAGGAATCCTGAGGTCGGCGCGAGAGCGCACAGTACCGACGCGAGTCCGAAGAGGAGCAGGCCTGCCGCGAGCACCCGGCTGCGTCCGAACAGATCCGAGAACGAGCCGGCGACGAGGATGAGCGCCGAGAGGCTCAGCAGATAGCCGTCGAGCACCCACTGCTCGGTGACGAGACCGCCGCCCACCTCGTTGGACATGGCGGGCAGGGCGACGTTGACGATCGAGCCGTCGAGGAAGGGGACGAAGGACGCGAGGATCGCGATGAGGAGAACCAGCTTCTGCCGCTTGTCCACGCGTCTCCTCGTCTCAGCACCCGGCGATCGCATCGGGCACCGGCGGAGCCTACCCGCCGCCATCCCGCGCGGGCTGAACAGAGGCCCTCGGAGCCGGCGTTCGGGGGCCTCGATACGCTCCGCTACTCGGCCGGTCTCGGTACGGGGCGCTCCGCGGCCCCTACTCGACCACCGGAGTCCCGACTGTAGGGGAGGATCGAGGGATGAACCCCGCGAGCCGCATGTCGACCGACGGAGGTCCCGACGAGGACTACGAAGCCTTCCTCGAGTGGGCGGGGGACGCAGGCTACTCGCTCTATCCGGCGCAGGACGAAGCCGTCCTGGAACTCGCTACCGGCGCCAACGTGATCCTCGCCACCCCGACGGGCAGTGGGAAGTCGCTCGTGGCGGTCGCCGCCCACGCCATGGCCCTCGCGCACGGCAAGCGCAGTTATTACACGGCGCCCATCAAAGCCCTGGTGAGTGAGAAGTTCTTCGCCCTCGTCGACCTCTTCGGCGCCGAGAACGTCGGGATGGTGACCGGTGACTCATCGGTCAATCCGGGAGCACCGATCATCTGCTGCACCGCCGAGATCCTGGCCAACATCGCGCTGCGCCGCGGTGCCGACGCGGACGTCGACCAGGTGGTAATGGACGAGTTCCACTTCTATGCCGACCCCGATCGCGGCTGGGCATGGCAGGTCCCGCTGCTCACGCTGCCCCGGGTCCAGTTCCTCCTCATGTCGGCGACGCTCGGCGACATGGACGCCATCGCCGCGGATCTCAGCCGGCGCACCGGCCGCGAGACGGCGCGGGTCACGGGTGTCGACCGGCCGATCCCGCTGCACCACTACTACGTGACGACGCCCGTGCAGGAGACGGTCGAGGAACTCCTCGACACCGACCAGGCGCCCGTCTACATCGTCCACTTCTCGCAGGCGCAGGCCATGGAGCGCGCGCAGGCGCTATCGAGCATCAAGGTGGTCGACCGCGCCGCTCGAGACCGCATCGCCGAGGAGATCGGCGGCTTCCGATTCACCACAGGCTTCGGTAAGACCCTCAGCCGCCTCATCCGCGCCGGCATCGGCGTGCATCACGCCGGCATGCTGCCGAAATATCGCCGGCTCGTCGAGCAACTCGCTCAACGCGGGCTGCTCCGCGTCATCTGCGGTACCGACACCCTCGGCGTCGGCATCAACGTGCCCATCCGCAGCGTGTTGCTGACGGCGCTCACCAAGTACGACGGCACGCGCATGCGACAACTCAGCGCGCGCGAGTTCCACCAGATCGCCGGACGCGCGGGCCGGGCCGGGTACGACACGGCGGGCACCGTGCTCGTGCAGGCTCCCGAACACGAGATCGAGAATCAGAAGGCGATCGAGAAAGCCGGCGACGACCCGAAGAAGCGGCGCAAGATCATCCGCAAGAAGGCGCCCGACGGGTTCGTGTCCTGGGGGGAGCCGAGCTTCGCCAAGCTGGTCGCGGCCGACCCCGAGCCGCTGACCAGCCGGATGCACCTGACGGCGGCGATGATGGTCAATCTCATCGCGCAGGGAGGCGACGTCTTCGGCAACGTCCGGGCGATCGTCTTCGACAACCACGAGTCGCGCGCCCGCCAGTACGAGTTGGCGCGTCGCGCACTCGCGATCTTCCGCACGCTCGTCGCGGCGCAGGTCGTGGAGGCCGACGAGCAGGGCATCCGACTGACGGTCGATCTGGACCCGAACTTCGCACTCAACCAGCCGCTGTCGCCGTTCGCGCTCGCGGCGCTCGACCTGCTCGATCGCGAGGCGCCGACGTACCCGCTCGACGTCGTCAGCGTCATCGAGGCGACACTCGACGATCCGCGCGCCATCCTGTCGCAGCAGCAGTTCATCGCGCGAGGCGAAGCCGTCGCCGCCATGAAGGCCGAGGGCATCGAATACGAGCAGCGCATGGAACTGCTCGAGGAGATCACCCACCCCCAGCCGCTCGCCGAGCTCCTCGGTCAGGCTTTCGACACGTTCGCCGGAAGCCAGCCGTGGGTTCGCGACTTCGAACTGCACCCCAAGTCCGTCGTCCGCGACATGTTCGAGCGCGCCATGTCGTTCGGCGAGTTCGTGTCGTTCTATTCGCTCGGCCGGAGCGAAGGTTTGGTGCTGCGATACCTCTCGGATGCATTCCGCGCGATCCGGCAGACCGTGCCGCCCGAACTCAAAGACGAGGGCTTGCTCGATCTCATCGAGTGGCTCGGGGAACTCGTGCGTCAGGTCGACTCGAGCCTCGTCGACGAATGGGAGCAGCTCGTGTCGCCCGCCGACGATCCCGAGGCCCCCGTCGTCCCACCGGCCCCGCCGAGCGTCTTCACGAACCGACGTGCACTCGCGGTGCTGTTGCGGAACGAGATGTTCCGTCGCGTTCAGCTCATGGCTCGCGAGGATGTGGACGCTCTCGTCGCCCTCGACGGTCCGGGCGGGCTGACGGGCGACCGCTGGGACGACCTTCTCGACGCCTACTTCGCCGAGCACGACAGCATCGGTATCGACGCGGACGCCCGCAACCCGGCGCTGCTGCACATCGACGAGAGCCCCGAAGGCGGTCCCGGGTTCTGGCGCCTGTCTCAGACGATCGCCGATCCGGCGGGCGATCACGACTGGCGCCTCATCGTCGACCTCGACGTCGCGGGGACGGAGGAGGCCGGCGCACCCGTGGTCCGGACAGTCGACCTCAGGCGCCTCTGAGACGCGCGCCGGTCGGATGCGACGAGCCCGGCCCTCGGTAGAGGAGCCGGGCTCGTGGAAGGGTCGATCAGAGGCGGTCAGCCTTCGGCCTGAGAGGGCTTCCCCTCCGCGGGAATGACCTCGTGCGTCTCGCTCTGCGACTGGTCCTCGCCCTCGGCCTGAGACGGCTTGGCGGTCTGGGGGGTCGATTCGTTCTCGGTCATGGCTTCTCCTTCGTCGAGTGTTCAGGTGAGAGGGCTCAGAGGCCGTCGGGGGTCTGAGACGTCGGTGTGGGCTCGGGGCTCGCCTCGAACTCCGACCAGGCCCGCTCGTAGTGCTCCCGGTCCTCGGCAGTTCCCGTCTCGAAGTAGCCGTCGAAGATGGCCTTGCCGCCCGAGTCGGGGAAGTCTCCGGCTTCGCGGACCCGCTGTGCGAGGGCGCCGGTCGAATCGTCACGGTCAGCCTGATCGTGCAGCCAGGCGGGGAAGGTCTGCGTCATGGTGCCTCCTTGAAGAGCTGGTCAACGCGTCGCCACCTGGGTTTCAAGCACCGACTCGACCACTGAACGCCCGGGCGGGAGCCGGTGCAAGCCGAGGGGCCGCTCTCCAGAGGACGTGAAGCCGAGGCGAAGGGACCTCCCAGCTGCGAAGCGCCCGCCCGACGGCGACGGGCTCGGCCCCAGGTGGGGTCGGGAATTCACCTTCGCCCTCTAACGTGGGAGATGATCACGTCACACTCTCAGGAGCAGAACCCTCATGGCCAAGACGGACAAGTCCCGCTCGCCCAAGAAGGGCGCGGGCCACGACGCTCGCGCAGAGGGGACGGTACGAAACGCCGGCTCCATCGAGGAGATCGTCGAGGCGGTCAACGCCGCCGCTCGCGCGCAGACCGAAGCCGAGATCGTCGCGAAGAAGGCCGCCGCCAAGGCGGCTGCGAAGCAGGACGCCCTCGTCGAGCTGACGGCTGCGGCAGCGGCAGCGGCCCTGCGGGCCAAGCGTTCGGCGAAGGAGTTGGACATCGCTCGATCGGCGGCCAAGGTCGCTGCGCGGGATGCGAAGAAGGCTGCCGAGAAGCTCGAGAAGGCGACGTCGAAGAAGAAGTCCGCCCGGAAGGCTGCGTCGAAGCTCGCAGAGAAGACCCGCGCGGCTCGCGAGCGCCTCGACGCGATGCCCACGTCCGATCGCGGGATGGTCGAGCTCGTACCGGAGCAGCCCGTCCGGACCACGGCCGACGTCGAGGCGAAGCCGTCCGCGTCCCTCATCGTCGACGGAACCGCGGAGTCCGGGCCGACCGACGGCGCTGACAGCGCCTCGACGGCGAGCGATCTCGGGGTCACAGCCGGCCCTGCGGCTTCGGAGGAGCCCGATGGCGAGGGGGAGCACGGCATGGTCTCCGACCAGACGACGGACGAGGCCCGGTCGGCCGACTATCTGATCCTTTCCTACGGCCCCGGTCGTCACGCGCGCACGGACGACGACATCACCGCGTCGGGGGAGTCACCAGCCTGAGAAAGCCGGAGAGTTCCGCCACCCCCTCGGCGGTGTAGGGCAGGTACTCCTTCAGCCCGGGCGAGTGGACGATGTATGCCGCCCACTTCGCTCGGGAGATGGCCACGTTCAGTCGGTTGCGCATGAGCAGGAACGAGAGCCCCCGAGCGGCCTCCGCGGGTGAGGAGGCGGTGAGCGAGACGATGGCGATCGCCGCCTCCTGACCCTGGAACTTGTCGACTGTGCCGACCCGGGTCGAGCCGAACCCCGCTCGATCGAGGGCGCCTCGGATCATCCCGACCTGGGCGTTGTACGGCGCGACCACGATGATGTCCGACGGGAGTAGGGGGTCTCCGGATCGTCGGGCCGAGGGATCCGTCCACTCTCGACCCACATGTGCGCGGACGAGGTCGACGACGGCGGCCGCTTCCTCCGGCGACTCGGTCGAGTTGTCGGTATGGACGACCGGCACCGCGTGCAGGCCCGGGGCGGAGCCGGACAGTGAACGCTCGAGCGTGTCGGGCATCCGCGAGGTCAAGCGGCTCTCGTAGGACAGCGCCGAGACCGCGGCGCACAGCGACGGGTGCATGCGCCAGGTTTGCGAGAGGAAGTAGCCGAGTTCGGCCGGGAGCACATCGTGCCCGTCGGAGAGCCAGCCCAGCGCCGACGTGTCGATGGGCTCCGGGTGAAGGCCTTGGCTGACCTGCGGCAGTTGCTGCGGATCGCCGAGGAGCAGGAGGTTGCGCGCGCTGACCCCCACGGCGATGGTGTTCGCGAGGCTGAACTGCCCCGCCTCGTCGATCACGAGCAGGTCGAGCCCGAGACGCGCGACCTGCGACGGATTGGAGAAGTTCCAGGCGGTACCCCCGAGCACGAAACCGGAGGACCGGCGGGCGAGCTGGAACGGGAGGATGCCGCGGGACTCCTCGATGACCGTCCACGGCGGGTTCGTCGCATACCCGGCACCGGGCGGTCGCTTGCCGACCAGGTCGGCATCGACTCCCTCGTCGAGGACGCGGCGGAGGAGGTTCTCGACCACCTCGTGCGACTGCGCCACCACTCCGATGCGCCAGCCGTGCTCGCGGACGAGTGCGGCGATGACCTTGGCTCCGACGTAGGTCTTGCCGGATCCGGGCGGTCCCTGCACCGCGAGGTAGGACCGGTCGAGCTGCGACGCGGCGTGCACGATGGGACGCCAGTTGTCGGTCTCCGTCGGCTCGGGGAGGGTGGCCCCGCCGTGCAGACGGGGAGGTACTCGTCGGAGTAGGTCGAGCGCAGGATTCCGGGGAAGGAGGGGAAGGTCGCTCGCAAGCGCCTCTCCCCATTCCAGGATGGCGGCGCGTTGCTGAGGTGTCGCGATCGGGGCGGCCGGAGTGATGGCCACCGGGAGGGTGGACCAGGTGTCGCCGTCCACTCCGGCGCCCTCCTGCAGACGGATGACGGTCGTCGGCCCGTCGTTTCGCACCCCCAGCACCCGTGTCGAAGCGTGCTCTCCGCGATTGCCGGGCGGCACGGGAGCGCAGCGGGGCGGAAGCGGCTCCTCGTACATGACGAACGGGGTCGCTCCCGGATCGAGCCGGCTCCCGGGGGTCAGAGTGCCTCGGAGCTCGAGGACTCGAACCTCCTGGCGACGCCCCTCGCTCGACCACGGCTCCACGACGGCGACGCCCTCGGGGATGAAGACGTCGCGCTGGTCGGCCCACTCCTCGATGGGGGTGACCTCGCGGTTGAAGTGCTCCCACCAGAAGGTCTTGTCCTCGCGGCGATGGTATTCGATCGCCGCGGCGGCCAGCGCCAGCGCATTCTGATCCTGGCTCCGTTCGCGCGCGGGGATCCCTTCGACGGTCGAGAGCAGACGGGTCCGGGCGGCGTCCTCCGCGCGCTCGAGTCGTTCGTTCCGGGGCGTCGGCGGAACGAACTGGTCGCGGCGGGCCACGCCCTTCTCGTCGGCGCGAGCGAGCAGCCAGTCGCGCAGCCGGTGAGTCGAGACGCAGTCGTAGCGGTTGTAGTCGGCGATACCGGCGAGTAGATCGGCTGCTTCCGCGTCTCTTCCGGCGGACAGCAGCTCCGTGTACTCGACGTAGGCGGTGATCGAGGCGGCTGCGTTCGTGACGTCGCCGTGCCGGAGCTCGTCGCCCATGTAGAGCGGCTCGAGCTTCTTGAGGCTGTAGGAACGTTCCGAGATGCGGATCGACCGTTTGACGACGGGGTAGAGATCGACGAGCACGTGCTCCCGGAGCAGTTCGTCGAGGATCTGCTCCCCGACTCCGTATCGTGCACACAACGATTGCAGGTGCGCACGCTCGTAGTCTGCGTAGTGGTAGATGTGAAGCCCGGGATAGCGCCTGCGACGCTCGGCCACGTAGTCGAGGAAGTCGATGAGCGCCTGCTTCTCCTGGGCGCGGTCGTGCGCCCAGAACGCCCGGAAGTGCTCCGGCTCGCCGTCGTGGTCGACCACACCCCATAGGTAATCGAGGCCCCAGTCGCGCCCCGTCGCGTCGCTCCAGAGGGGATCGCCCTCGAAGTCGAAGAAGATGTCGCCCCGGTCGGGCGTGGGGAGAGCCCCGAGACCGGCACGGTCGTGAACGACGTAGTGCACGGGCCGGGTGCCGTCCTCCGCGACGGGAGGAGCGTCGACCTGCATTCGGGCCTGAGCGCGGAGGCGGTCGAGCGTCGCGGCGCCGATGCCGGAGACCGGGCCCGTCGAGACCGCGAGCTGGTCGATGGTGCGCACGCCGGCATCCGCGAGTCGGGCCCTCTGGGTGCCACGGAGACCGGCCACGAGCAGGACATCGCGCGTCGCCTCGACCTGGACCGCGCACTCCGCGCATCGCCCGCATGCCGTGTACCCGGGGGCGCCCCACTCGATGGCGACCTCGTCGGCGAGGCGTTCGTCGATCATCTCCCTCAGCCGGCGGAAACGGTCGGCGAAGACGGGCTCGATGTCGACGAGACGGTGGGTCGACCTCGACCGGTCGCCGAGGATGAGGTGGGCTTCTCCGCCGACCGGGATGTCGAGCCGTCGCAGTTGCCCGGCGTAGGCGGCGAGCTGCAGCAGGGCCGTGATCTTGGCCTTGCGGGCGAGCTTGGTGTCGTACACCTCGTAGCGTGGCCGCCCGCCCTCGTCGCCGTGGCGGATCAGGAAGTCGGCGAAGCCGACGAACCCGTCGTCCAGGAAAGTGGCCTGGAACACCACCGCGGCACCGTCCCGGAGGGCCTTGAGTGTCTGTTCCATACCGGCGGCGAGAGCCGCGAGATCACCCTTGGACGACGCCTCCGCGATGAGTGCGACCCCACCCGGCACGCCCGGCGTGTGGAGCCCGTGCTCATCGACGAGGCGCTGCAACTCTCGCGCCTCGTGCAACCCACCGAGTGCGCTCGCCCGTTCCAGCATCGGATCGTCGAGCTCCTCGGCGGCCGTGACCCGCCCCAGTTTGGCGTCGAGCCGCCGCATGAGTGCCCACTCGCAGGCGACCGCCGCCGTCAGATCGGACGCGCTCGTGTAGACGGTCCCTTCGCGAACGAACACGCGCTCTCACTCTCCGGCGCCCAGGTCGACGGTGGGACGAAGCGCCTGCGCGGCACGCTAACAGCAGCGTCCGACACAGTGGCGTCGAGGCCTATACGTCGTCGGCGCCGCGCTCCTCGAGACCGTCCGACTCACCGGGCCGAGGGCCCGCCCCGACGTGACCGCCGCCGAATCGCTCGTCGTCACCCTCGAAGAGACCGGAGTCGTCGAGCTCCGCGGGAAGAGACTCGTCCGAGTCGGCTGCGGTGGGCGCTTCGCCGTACTCGTCCTCGACCCCGACGCCGGCGGTGTCGACGTTGACGCCTACGGGGCGGTCGGGGTGGCTCGGCTCGGCAGCCTCCACGTCCCCGGAGGTCGACGCGACGGTGGCGACCGACGCGACGGTCGGGGCCTGCTCGACGTCGGTGTGCGCGGGACGGGTCGTGTCGTCGGAATCGTGGTCGGTCATGATGGCGCCCTTTTCGTGTCGGGAGGAGCGTCTCAGCCAACCCGCCGATCCTGGACGGATCGTGCTGCCCGGATGCGCACGCGCTGGGAGCCGGCCCATCGGATGCGGCGGCGCCAACGGAGAGTGGGCTGCTCGGCCGGCCAGTGCAGGGCGAGCGCAGCCCAGCCGCGCGTCGTGCGGAGCACGGCGCCGCGCCGTAGGGGAGCGGAGGCGATTCCGACGGCGATAGCGGGAATCCAACGCACCGTCAGCGCGTGAGCCCCGAGATGCACGGAGAGGTCGATGTCGTCGTGGATGTGCGTGCCCGTCCGGTGGACCTCATCCCTGACGAGCAACCAGGCCGTCCGACGGAAGGCGCAGTTCGATCCGAACAGCGGCGGGTGCGCGAGCGCGCCGGTCATCGACCAGCGGTAGAGGCCCATGTACAGGGCGGACAGCGTCGAGCGCCACCGAGCGAGACCTGCTGGGGGATCGTAGAAATGACCCGGGCCCGTCACGGCGGCGATCCGCGGATCGAGCATGGCCTCCTCGATAGCGGCGAGCCATCCCCGCGGGAGTCGGCTGTCCGCGTCGCACCGCGCGATGACGTCACCGGTCGCGACGTCGTATCCGGCCGCCGCGGCCGCGGCGACACCGGGCTCCGCCTCGCGGACGACCGTCGCCCCCGCGGCTCGGGCGATGGCGACCACTTCGTCGTCGGGCCCGTTGTCGACCACGACGATCTGGTCGGCGGGCCGGGTCTGCGCGGCCAGGTCGGCGAGGACTCGCCGCAGCTCGACGGCATGATCCTTGACCGGGACGACAACCGAGATCCGGGTCGCCATCGCCTCGTGCCGGCCAGTCCTGCTCACCCGTCGCGCCCGCCCGTCGTCATGTCGCGTCCTCGCAGCCGAGGAGTCGCTCCCGACCCTAGACGTCCGCAGCCGGGAAGCCTCCCGACCAGGCGGGAAGGCCCGGTTCCCGCGTCGGAATCGACGCGCGATCGGGTGCCCCTCGAAATGGGAGTGATCCTCCGACGCTCCACGGGCATACCGTTCAAGCACTCATCGGGGGGATGAAAACATGGATTTCCACGCACTGATCGATTTGGCGGCCGGCCTCGGGCTCGGCGTCGTCGGCGTCGCCTTCCTCGTCATCGGCCTCCCCATCGTCCTGGCACTTCTTCCCGGCCGGGTGGCGAGCGCCCGCCGACGCAGGCAGTGGACCGGGGTCGCGGTGACCCTGCTCGTGGGCGCCGTGCTCGCGGTCTCCGGCGCACTGCTCTGGAACCAGGCTCTCGCCGGGCATCCCGGTTCGTTCGATCAGGCACTCGTGATGCTCGCGATGACGCTCCTTCCGTTCACGGCGACCCTCGCTCTCGTCGCTCTCGTCGTGGGCTGGCATTCCAGTCGCAACGAGGTCGTCGTCCCGGCCGCCCGTCTCAGCGCGAGAACCATCCGCTGAGTCGTCGGTCCCGATGAGCCCGAGGTGATCTCGGGCCAGGTGCGGTCGCCGCCGTCGCCTCGGGTGCCCTCTCGAGGGCGTCCGCGACGACTCGCCGCGCGCCACCCGCGCCGATGGCGCCCACCTGCCCACACTGGTAGCCCCTGCACCCGGCTCACCAGGAGGCGCTCGTGATCGGTCCCGTAACCCGTCGAGCTGCACGTGTGGGAGTCATCACGGCTCTCGTAGTCGCCGCAGGCGTCACGCTCTCGGGGTGCGCCGGTGCCGTCACGACGCCCGCGGCCAGTGCGGCTCCCACCCCGAAGACGGTCTCCATCGGTACCGAGAAGCTGACCGGAGCCGATATCTGCCGGACCGCTCGTGACCTGATCTCCCAGGGTGCTCCCGAGCAGGCCCTCGATCTCATCGAGCGCTACCGCGACGGCGTGCCGACGCCCACTCCGACCCCCGGTCGACGAGCGACCGCCTCGCCCTCTCCTGCTCCGTCCGTCGAGACCCCCACCGCGGATTGCGAGCAGCAACGACTCGCTGCACTGCACGCGCTCGGAGTGTCTCAGGCGCCGCCCGCCGAGTCTCTGCCCTCCGCCGCGGAGGCCTTCCGGGACGACTGGAACCGCGTCGTCGGCGACGACCTCCAGCCGTTGGCGGCCATCATCCGGATGGCGGTCGCCGGCATCCTCCTCCTCGTCCTGACCACCTGGGGTGTGGCGTGGGCGGTCCGCCGTCGAGGGCCCTTCCGGGGCGTCACCTCGTCGACCCGGGCGCTCGCACGAGCGCGTGCACTGCGCATCGCCGGCGGCCTTCTCGTCGTGGCCGCACCCATCGCGTTCGCCTTCACCCTGGGGCTCGCGTGGGCTCCGCTGTCGCTCCTCCTGGTCGTACTCGGTGTCGGCGGGGCTCTTCTCGCCGCTCGCCGTCCTCATCGCCTCCGCAGCAGCGAGATCCGCCTGCTGGCCTACGCCTCGAACCATCTCGCGGACGAATCGAGGCCGGTGGACACGAGGCAGGATGCGGCGGGTGCGCGAGCGATCGACCCGGCGGGCGGCATCCTCGTCGTCGATCGGGCGGCGCTTCTCGTGGCGGAGGGTTACGCACCGCTCGGAACGGACGGCCATGTTCCGACGTCCCCCGCTGACAGCGGTCACGGAGGCGAGGGAGGGGTCTCGGCCGCCGCCCGCATCGCCGGGCTGACGATCGCCCCCGCGCTCCTCGCGGACCTGACGCCGGCCCGCGGCGACCGCGCCGAGGCTCGCACGCAGGCGGCGGCGTTGCGTGAGGACCCGCGCGTCGAACTCTGGACCGGGCCGGTGACCTCCGCGGTGGTCCTGGTCGACGGAGACCGGAGGATCACCGCCACGGCGGAGCACGGTGCCGTGATCGCGACCGCGCAGAGACTCGGCCTCGCCGTCGACTCGCCGACGCATGGTGTCTCGCGCGAGGAGGTCGTGGCCGACGCCGAGGCCGCAGCGGTCGTGGAGACACTCCTGGCCGCCGCGGGACGTCGACCCCACGAGGGGTGGGCACACTCCCTCGTCCTCCACCGCCTCGCCTCGCGTGCCCCCGAGACGTTCGTCGACGCGCTCCTCGCCGCAGCTCTGCAGGCGGATCCCACCAGCCTCCGCGTCTCGGGTGCGATCCTGGCGCGCACCGATCGAGGGGGAGTCGATGCCGCAGGACTGAGCGCCCACCTCGCAGCTCTCCGCGCGCACATCGACGCCGCAGCGGTCGCCGACGATGCCGGCTTCGCGCGGGCAGCCGGTACGGCGCAGGATTCGGGACTCATCGCCGAAGCCGCGACACCGACGACCGCGCCGCCCGCCGTGGAGCCCGTCCCGCGCGGGTGGGAACCGTGGCTCGCCGACCTCCTGCTGGCCGCCACCGAGACAGCGATCGATCTGGAAGCCGTGAGCGGCCGCGCGGCCGACGAACGCAGCGAAGCCGATGCGCGCCGACTCGTCCGCCTCGTCGCCGACAGCGCGAGTGCGATCCCCCGCGCCTTCCGCGCGAGCGGCGGACTGCCGATGGTCCCCGCCGAGATGCACCCACCGACGGGTGGGCAGATGCTCGCCGGGGTCGGATTCTGCGAGTTGGTCCCCGGGGAACGGGGGAGCGGCTCGACGGTGGCCGGCTGGGCGAAGGCGGCTCTCACGAGCGACGACCCGGCTGCCGCGCTCGCGGTCGCACGCTCGTTCTCTCTCGGCTGGCGCGACGAGCTCCCCGCCGACCGCAAGATGGAGATCGAACGTCGCATCCGGGAACGCCTCGTCGTGGCGCTCACCTCGCCCCGGATCCGGGACCGGGTGTCGACCGACGCGATCCTGCGCCGCCACGCCGATCACCCGTGGTTCCACGACCTCGTGGCAGGCTCGTAGTCCGGGCCATCGGAAACCACCTGAGCGGTCCGTACCCCGCACTCAGCTGTTGCACGGCTGGGAGCTCGATTGCGGGGAGAATATAAGAGGTCGTCTCGACCGAGAGATGAACGAACTGAACACGGGAGCACGCTTGGACGGCAATGCCACGACGAGGCACAGGAACGTCTCACTCCTCTCGGTGACGAGCACCCTCGCCCCGCGCGTCACGACCTCCGAGTCGATCGACTCAGCTCTGGCGCCGGCGCTCAAGCGCCTCCGCCTCCCTCAGGGTCTGCTCCAGCGGGTGGCGGGCATCGAGGAGCGCCGCAACTGGGATGAGTCCTCCTCGTTCGACGTCGCGGCCATCGACGCGGGCAAGCGCGCACTGGCCGAGGCGGGCGTCCGCGCGGATCAGGTCGGTCTCATCATCAACACCTCTGTGACGCGCAAGCATCTCGAACCGTCCGTGGCCGTGCGCATGCATCACGGTCTGGGGCTGCCGTCCTCCGCCATCAACTTCGACGTCGCGAACGCGTGCCTCGGTTTCGTCAACGGTATGAACCTCGCGGCGCAGATGATCGACTCCGGCGCCATCCGCTACGCGGTCGTGATCAACGGTGAAGACGCCGACGAGATCCAGGTCAACACCATCGACCGCCTGACCAGCGACGGGATCGGCCGTCAGGACTTCATGAGCGAGTTCGCGAGCCTCACCCTGGGGTCCGGGGCCGCCGCGGCCGTCCTGGGTCCCGCCGACGCGCACCCCGATGCCCACCGCCTCCTGGGCGGAGTGACCCGCGCCGCCACCCAGTTCAACGAACTGTGCGTCGGCAGCGTCGAGGGCATGTTCACCGATGCGAAGGCGCTGCTGAAGGGCGGCATGGAGCTCGTGGTCTCCGCGTGGAAGGACGCGACCGCCGAGTGGAATTGGAAGCGGATGGACCGCTACATCCTCCATCAGGTCTCGGACATCCACACCAACGCCATCGTCAAGGCCATCGGTCTCGATCGATCCCGCGTACCGCTCACCTACCCGCGTTTCGGGAACGTCGGCCCCGCCAGCATCCCGATGACCCTCGTCGAGGAAGCCGCCACTCTGAAGAAGGGCGACCGGGTGCTCATGATGGGCGTCGGATCGGGCCTCAACACCTCGATGCTGGAACTCGCCTGGTGACCTCGCCTCGGCCCGGCGCCCCTCGCACCGCGACCTCGCCGCCGCCCGCCGGGCTCCCCGGACTCGATCCCCGCTTCTCGCGAATCGTCGGCGCCACGGATCCGGTTAGCGGCGACCGGGTCTCATGGCATGTGCTCGACACGGGGCGCGTCCTCGAGCAGGCGGGCATCTCGCCCGTCGGCACGATCCTCGCCGTGCACGGCAACCCGACCTGGTCCTACCTCTGGCGTTCCGTCGCCGCCCTCGCCACCGAGCGGGCTGTCGCCGGGGGCCGGGCCTGGCGAGTCGTGGCACCGGATCAGCTCGAGATGGGCTTCTCCGAGCGCACGGGGGTTCGGCGCGGCCTTCCGGACCGGGTGCGTGAGCTCGGCGCACTGACGGACGAGCTCGGCATCACCGGCCCCGTCGTCACCCTGGGCCACGACTGGGGCGGAGTCGTCTCGATGGGCTGGGCCGTCGATCACCCCGACCGTCTCGCGGCGGTCACGCTGCTCAACACCGCCATCCATCAGGACCCGGCGAGGAGCATCCCCGCGCCGTTGCGCCTCGCGCTGCTCCCCGGCGTGCTCGAGCTGTCGACCCAGCTCACTCCTGCCTTCCTCGAGACCACGCTCTCGATCGCGCATCCGCGTCTCGAGACGCAGGTCGCCGAGGCGTACCGGGCGCCTTACCGCTCTCCGGCACGACGGGCCGGCATCCGAGACTTCGTAGCGGACATCCCGGTCGATCCCGGGCACGCGAGCTTCGCCGAGCTCGACCGGATCGCCGAGAGTCTTCGCTCCGTCGATGTCCCCGCGCTCATGATGTGGGGGCCTCGCGATCCGATCTTCGGCGACCGGTATCTGGACGACCTGACGGATCGTCTTCCGCAGGCGGACGTGCACAGATTCGAAGGTGCCGGGCACCTCCTCGCCGAGGACGTCGACATCGCCGATCCGCTCCTCGACTGGCTGGATGGGCTCGAGCCCGGTGACCACTCCGAGGGGGGCGCCGCCGGGCGGGTGTCGGCTCGGGGGTCCGCCTCGATCGCAGCGCCCGTGGCCGGAGACGGCACGCGCCGTCCGTTGTGGCATCATCTGCCCGGACTCGCCGCGAAGACGAGCACGGACGAGCGCCCGACCGCCGATCCGGGCGAGATCGCCGTCGTCGAGATGGTCCCGCGCGGAGGCGCGGGACCTCGTTCCCTGACCTGGGAGCGTCTCGGCTCACGGGTCCGCGACCTGGCGGCAGGTCTCGCCGCGCGCGGCATGCGTCGGGGCGATCGGGTCTCGCTTCTCGTCCCGCCTGGAGCGGATCTGACCGCCGCCCTCTACGCCTGCGTGCGGCTCGGCGCGATCGTCGTGGTGGCCGATGCTGGGCTCGGGGTCAAGGGGCTGACCCGTGCCGTTCGCGGAGCCCAGCCCGACTGGATCATCGGGGCGCTGCCGGGTCTCGCGGCTTCGCGCGCGTTGGGATGGCCGGGTGTTCGCCTGTCGACGGTCACGCTTCCGGCGGCGACCCGGGTCGCCCTCGGCGTCGAGGCGAGCCTGTCCCAGGTCGCGGAATCGGGGCGTGGATCCCACCTGCCCGCCGAGCCGGCTCCCGATGACGTCGCCGCGATCCTGTTCACCTCGGGGTCGACGGGCCCCGCCAAGGGGGTCGTCTACACCCACGCGCGTCTCGAGGCGATGCGCGATCTGCTGGGGTCGCGTTACGGTGTCGGACCGGGGGTAGGGCTCGTGGCCGGTTTCGCCCCGTTCGCTCTTCTCGGCCCGGCGCTCGGCGCCCGCACGGCAACGCCCGACATGGACGTCACCGCCCCACGCACGTTGACGGCGGAAGCCGTTGCCGACGCCGTGTCGGCCGTCGACGCCGAGGTGCTCTTCCTCTCGCCCGCCGCCATCGCGAATGTCGTCGCCACCGCGACCGACCTGCCTGACTGGGGTCGAGAAGCACTCGGCGGGGTACGCCTCATGCTGTCCGCGGGAGCACCCGTACCGGTCGAGCTCCTCGACCGTGCCGCCGAGCTCGTCCCTTCCGCTTCCCTGCACACGCCCTACGGCATGACCGAGGGGCTCCTCCTCACCGACATCACGCTCGACGAGATCCACGACGCCACCGCTCACCTCGAGGTGTCGAGCGACAGGATCCTCACCGGCGGCGGAGTCTGCGTCGGTCGTCCCGCCGAAGGCGTCGTGGTGCGGATCGCGCCGCTCCGCGCGGACGGATCGGTCGAGACCCTTCCGGTCGAGGTGGCCGACGTGACGGGGGAGATCGTCGTCTCGGCGCCCCACATCAAGGCCCACTACGACCGACTCCATCTGACGGACGCCCGCGCGACTCTCGGCACCGAGAGCCTGGGCGGTCCGACGACGTGGCACCGAACCGGGGACGTCGGACACGTCGACGCGCAGGGTCGCCTGTGGGTCGAAGGTCGTCTGCCTCACGTGATCGTCACGGCGGGCGGCCCGGTGACGCCGGTCGCCCCGGAACTCCGGATCGGAGCTCTCCCGACCGTGGACCGCGCCGCCGTCGTCGGTGTGGGCCCGGTCGGTACGCAGGTCCTGGTCGCCGTCGTCGAGACGGTCTCGACAGCGCTCAGGGTGGGCCTCGCCGATGCGGAGCTCGCCAGCGCGGTTCGCGGCGCGGCGGGGCTCCCGCTCGCCGCCGTGCTCGTCGTCCCCGTCCTCCCGACCGACATCCGGCACAACTCGAAGATCGAGCGTCTGCGTCTCGCGGAATGGGCCGAGGGTGTCCTCGCCGGCGGACGGATGACCGCGCCGTGAAGGTGCTCGTCACCGGGGCGAGCGGTCTTCTGGGCGGCGCCGTGGCTGCCGACCTCGTCGCGCGAGGACATGAGGTCGTCTGCTTCCAGCGCACCCGATCAGGCGTCGCAGGCGCCGTCGACGTCCTCGGGTCCGTGACGGACCCGGCCGCCGTCGAGCGTCTGCTCGTCGGGGCCGACCAGACTGACGGGGCATACGGGAGATCCGACCACGCGTCGACCTTCGACGGGGTCGTCCATCTCGCCGCCAAGGTCTCGCTCGCCGGTGCGCCCGACGAGTTCGTCGCCGTCAACGTCGAGGGCACCCGAACCCTCCTCGACGCCGCACGTCGAGGCGGAGTCCGGCGCTTCGTCTTCGTCTCGTCGCCCTCCGTCGCTCATTCCGGCTCGTCCCTCGTGGGGGAGGACGCAGGCCCCGCCGATCCGCTTCGTGCCCACGGTGACTACGCGAGGACGAAGGCTCGCGCGGAGCTGCTGGCTCTCGCGGCCGATGCCCCGGGCTTCTCAGTCGTCGCGGTCCGACCCCATCTCGTGTGGGGCCCCGGCGACACCCAGCTCGTGGCGCGCATCGTCGAGCGCGCCCGACGCGGTCGCCTCCCTCTGTTGGGTCACGGTGCGGCACTCATCGACACCACCTACATCGACAACGCCGCGACGGCGATCACGGCGGCCCTGGGGCGGGCCGAGATCGTCCACGGCAACTCGTATGTCGTCACCAACGGCGAACCACGCCCCGTCGCGGAACTCCTCGCGGGGATCTGCCGTGCAGGCGGTGCGGAGCCTCCTGCCTGGAGCGTCCCGGCCGGGGTCGCGCGCGCCGCGGGAGCAGCCATCGAATCGGTGTGGGCCATCCGCCCGGGCGAGGACGAGCCGCCCATGACGCGGTTCCTCGCGGAGCAGTTGTCGACGGCGCACTGGTTCGACCAGCGTCGCACCCGACTCGACCTCGCCTGGACCCCCGGGGTGACGCTCGACGAGGGCTTCGCCCGACTCGCGGATTCCTACCGCACGATCTGATCGCCGTCCTCCCCGGATCCGGACGGATGCCGTCGGCCGACGAGGAGGCGATATCCACTCGGCTCTCGATACCGTGGAGCATGCGCTTCCAGCGGCTCCGCCACCCCGTCTTCAGTGCCCGACGTGCCCGTGTGCTGCCACGGTGGGTGCGTCGGATCGACGCGAGCGCCGCTCGGTCGATCAACGGACGGCACGCTCACCGGCACCTCGACTCCGGTCTTCGCCGCCTGTCGCGCGCCGCCGACAGGGGCCGGCTCTGGTTCGCCATAGCCGGATTCCTCGCGCTGACCGGCAACCGACGGGCCGCCGCCCGCGGTGCTCTCTCCCTCGTCGCCGCCAGTCTCGTCGCCAACCTGGTGGGTAAGAAGCTCCTCGGCGGACCCCGCCCGCTGCTCAAGGACGTACCCGTCGGGCGTCGGCTCGCGAGATACCCGACGTCGGCGTCCTTCCCGTCCGGGCACTCGGCGAGCGCCGCCGCGTTCGCGACCGGGGTGGCCCTCGAGAAGAAGACGGCCGGGGCCGCCGTGGCACCGCTCGCGGCCGGTGTCGTCTACTCGCGTGTACACGTGGGAGCCCACTGGCTCTCCGACGTCGTCGCGGGGTCCGTCATCGGCGTCGCGGTGGCCCTGATCGGTCGGCTTCTCGCGCCTGTGCGGGTGCCCCAGCACCAGCCGCAGCCCGGAACGGGCGTCCCGATCGAGCTGCCCGCCTCGGCGGACGGCGACGGCGTGCTCATCGTCATGAACTCCAGTGCCGGCAACGACACCGTCCACGCCGATCCCCGGCCCGTGATCGAGAAGGCCCTGCCGAAGGCCGAGCTGCGCGTCCTCGACAAGGGGGAGCGGTTCGAGGACGTCGTCGAGGAGGCCTTCACCGGGTCCGCTCCGCCCGCAGTCCTGGGGGTCTGCGGCGGCGACGGCTCGGTCTCGCGGATGGCCCATCTCGCGCGGCGCTTCGACGTGCCCTTCCTGGTGTTGCCGGGCGGGACCTTCAATCACTTCGCCCGTTCCGCAGGACTGAGCGACCTCGAGACGGCTCTGAACGCTCTGCGGGACGGCACAGGGCTGCTCGTCGCGACCGGCGATCTCACCCTGCCCGCCGGAAACACGGTCACGGTGCTGAACGCGGCGGCCATCGGGATCTACCCCGACTTCGTGGCCGAGCGCAAGAAGCTGAAGCCGAAGTACGGCAAATGGGTCGGCGGCGTGCTCGCGGCCTGGCATATCCTCCGGACGGCGGAGCCGGTCCGCGTCGTCGTGGACGGCGACGAACAGAGCGTGTGGTCCCTCTTCATCAGCGTGGGCCGCAACGACCCGGCGCAGATCGCGACCATGCAGCGACGCAGCCTCGACGATGACGTGTTGGACGTGCGGATCCTGCCGGCCAGCGTGAATCGCCTGCACGCGGTGGCGTCGCTGGCGTTCGGTCGGAAGACCGCTCGGGTGCTGCGCGCCATCGGCCTCCTCCCGCCTCGCAACCGGACACGTTCCTTCGTCGCCGAGAATGTGGCCCTCGAGGTGCGGTCGACACCGGGCCGGAACCCCGGCTTCACGCATGACGGCGAGTTGGAGACGGATTCCGACGGTGCCACGGCCCAGAGCTCGTCGATGGCGGTCGCCCCGCGCTCGCTGCGGCTCTACGCTCCGCATGACGAGATCGCGGCCGACGCCTTCGTCGGTGCCGACGAAGCTCCCCGGGCGGGGTCGACCCGATGACCGGGCCGACGGTCGTCCCACAGCCCGGCACGAGCGCCGCCCGCCGTTCGCGTTTCCTCGCTTGGGTGGCCGATGCGGCGGTGGTCGCCGTCTTCATCGCCATCGGACGGCGCAGCCATGACGAGGGCGCCGGAGGGTTCTTCGTCACCGCCCTCCCGTTCCTCGCCGCGCTGCAGACGGCATGGCTGGTGGCGCCGCGAGAGCGGCCCACGCGGCTCCCTTTCGGCCTCATCGTCTGGGGCCTCACGGTCGTTCTCGGCCTCCTGCTCCGCATCGCCACGGGCGACAGCGCGGCCGTCGGCTTCATGATCGTGACGACGCTCGCACTCGGGCTCGGCCTCGTCGGCTGGCGCCTCGTGGTTCTCGCCGTGGTCGCGCTGCGCGGGCGCCGATCCCGGGTGTGACCTTTCACGCAGGCCATCTCCGTCACCTCCGCCGCGGAAGCGGGGCGAGCAGCCGTCCGTCGACGGGATGGAAGCGGCGACCGACCGAGTCGCCGTGCCTCTCGACGATGTCTCCCTCCTCGAGCCGTTCCGCTATCGACATGAGCTCTCTCGCCTCGTCCTCCGCCCACTCGGGTGGCCAGCCCTGATCGCGCAGGCTCATCGCGAGGATGTCGGTGAGCACCACCGGCGTCAATCCCGGGATCTCGGTGACGACCGCGGTCGTCGTCGGGTGATGCGAGGCGAGCCCCGCGAAGGCGCGCACGCACCCGCATCCCTCGTCCGATCCGCGGGTCGACGCGTCGCACGGTTCGGGCGCCCAGACGAGTTCGCCCTCGATGCATCGATGGTGATCGCTCGAGCGGGCGCCCTGCGATCTCACGGTCGCGGTCAGAATCCTCATGCGAACAGCTCCTGTCGGGAAGGTTCTCGAACGGGGTGTTCCGGCGGAGACGACGATAAAGCGCACCTCCGACATCGCGTTGCGATCGGAGGTGCTGCGGCCGTCGCTTCGCTCGACGCTCACGTGGCGCTACCGGATAGCGCCGGCCACGGCGTCAGCCTCCCGAACGGCGTGCCCGGTATCGGTGCTCGGGTCGGCCGGTGTTGCCGTACTTGAGCGTGACGTCGACGAGGCGTTCATTCGAGAGCGCGCCGAGGTACCGCTGCGCGGTCGCACGCGACACGCCGACGAGACCCGCCACCTCGGGGGCGGACAGTTCCTCGGCCGACGCGTTGACCGCGTCGAGGACCGCCTGCTCGGTCACCGTCCGGGTCTTCGCCGCGGAAGCCCGGCTGACGACCCTCCGGGTGCGGTCGATGGTCGCCTGATCGACGGCCGCGGTCCCCGTCAGCAGGCGTCGGAAGTCGGCGTACGCGGTCAGCCGCTCGACCAGCAGCTCAGGTGCGAAGGGTTTGATCAGGTAACCGAACGCGCCGTGGCGAATGGCCCGACGCACGGTCTCCGCGTCGTTGGCCGCCGTCACCATGATGATGTCCGCATCGGTGCGACGGATCAGGTCCACGCCGCTCCCGTCGGGGAGGTAGGCGTCCAGCACGACCAGATCGGGCTGCTCCGCGTGGATGAGGGACAGCGCCCCGCGCGCGGTCCCGACGGTCGACACGACCGTGAACCCGGGGGTCGCCTCCACGATGGAGGAGTGCAGGCGGGCGATGTGGAAGTCGTCGTCGACGACCAGAACCCGCACATCCGAGACGGTGTTCATTCGCGCTCCTCAGTCATGGTGGAAGAGTCTCGGACGACGCCGACGAGCCGCGCGACGAAAACCGCTCCCGCTCCGTCGCCGCCGGGATCGGCCAGCCACAGGTCCCCGCCGCCCCGGCGTGCGAGGTCGCGCGACAGCCTCAGACCCACCCCGATCCCGCGGATCCGGTCGTCGGCGATATCCTCACGACCCGCCTCCGGAGCGCCGAGCGGACGGGCGTGGAAGACGGCCTCCGGGTCGGACACCCCGTCGCCCGAGTCCGCGACGACGAGATGCAGGGTGTCGCCGTCGTCGAGCACGTCGATCTCGATCCAGCGCAAGGGCGATGCACCGGTGACGGCGGCGCCGACGGCGTTGTCGAGCAGGTTGCCCAGCACCGTGACGGCCGTCTCGGCGCCGACCAGGATCCCGTGGACGCCCGTGTCCTCGCCGATGCGCACCTCGACGCCGCGTTCGCCCGCCTCGAGGGCCTTGGCTCCCACGAAGGCCTGCAGGGTCGGTTCGGTGAGCAGCTCGCCGCGCACCACCGGGTAGTCGACCGGACCGCGCTCCAGGATCCCGCGCAGGTAGCCGGCCGCAGACTCCGGACGCCCCGTGGCGATGAGCCCGGAGACCACGTGCATGCGGTTCGCGAACTCGTGACGCTGCACCCGGAGGGCGTTGGTCATGGCCGACACCGCCGACAGCCGTCCCGCCATCTCGTCGAGGTCGGTCTCGTCGCGGACCACGACGACGATGCCGAGGTCGAGACCGTCGCGGAAGACACGGGACGCATCGATGAACAGCAGACGGCCGAGCCAGCCGACGCGAAGGCTCGCATCCGGCTGACCGGCTGCTAGTCCGGTCAACGCCTCGGCCAGCTCCTGCGGCAGGTCGAGTTCGCCGACGGGGTGCCCGAGAGCCTCCTCCAGTCCCAGCAGCCGCGCGGCGCGTTCGTTGCAGACCGTTACGCGGCCGTCGGGGGAGAGACCCATGACGCCCTCGCCGATGCCCGTCAGCACGGCGGCCTGGTCCTGGGCCATCGCGGCGAGCTCGGCCGGCTGCAGCCCGAGGGTCAGACGCCGGAGTCTCCGGCTGAGCACGAGCGTCGCCAGGAGTCCGAGCAGCAACGCGGCGGCAGCGACCCCGAGCAGGCCCGCGATGTCACCGGATATCGAGGCGAGCACGCTCTCGGCGCCGAAGCCGACGCTCACCTCGCCCACCACGGACCCGTTGTCGGCGAAGATCGGCACCTTCGCTCGCGCGGAGTCGCCGAGGGTTCCGCGCTCCCAGGACACCTCCTCGCCGCCCGCCAGGGCGACGGACGGGTCCGTGCTGACCCGCTCACCGAGCCGTGCCGGATCGGGGTGCGCCAGGCGCATGCCGCGATCGTCGGTGACGACCACGAAGAGCGCGCCGGTCCGGACTCTGACCGCCTCCGCCGCCCGCTGCACCGGCCCGTCGGCGAGAGCCGTGCCATCAGCCTGCGCCGGATCGAGGCTCTCCTCGGCGACGGCCGCGCGGAGCTCGGTGTCCTCGGCGACCGACCGCGCGATCGCGAGCGCCGACGACTGGGCGTCGTCCCGGGACGACTGCGTCAGCAGGAACCCGTAGGTGGCAGCGCTCGCCGCGATGACCGCGACGACGACGAGAAGCTGCAGAACGAGCATCTGGCGGGCGAAGGAGAGTCGTGACAGCACGTCCGACGCCTCCTCGCGTGTCCGATGGGACCTCGCGGCCCGGTCGTGTCGACAGCCCGAAGGGTGCCGAGATCTGAGATCCGAGTTCTGAGAATAATGCGCAGAACCATCTTTTCGCGGGTTTGGTTCGTCAAGTGAGCGAAACCCCGTCCGTGCGTCGCGGCCTTCTTACGGTGATCGACAACCTCAGCAGGCCACGACGAAGGAGTCACACATGCTGGTCGTTCTCGGATTCGGGATGGTGATCGTCTTCATGGCGCTCATCATGACGAAGCGCCTCACGCCGATGATCGCGCTGATCGTCGTGCCCACCATCTTCGGCCTGTTCGCGGGTGCCGGTCTCGGCATCGGCGACATGGTCATGGAGGCTCTCAAGGGACTCGCCGGGACGGCGGCGCTCTTGATGTTCGCCATCATCTACTTCGGCCTCATGATCGATGTGGGCCTCTTCGACCCGCTGGTCCGCGGAATCCAACGCGTCGCGGGCGGCGACCCGGCGAAGATCGTGGTCGGAACCGCGGTGCTCGCCGGAGTCGTCTCGCTCGACGGGGACGGATCCACGACGTTCATCATCACGACGGCGGCCATGCTGCCGCTCTACCTCCGCCTGGGCATGAGTCCCGTCGTGCTCACCTGTGTCGCCGGCCTCGCCAACGGCACGCTCAACATCGTCCCCTGGGGTGGCCCCACCGCCCGCGCGGCCGCCGCGCTGGGGGTCTCGCCGACCGACATCTTCGTCCCCATGATCCCGTCGCTCGGCGCCGGCATCCTCCTGACCCTGCTCTTCGCCTGGTGGCTGGGCGTCTCCGAACGCAACCGTCTGGCGGCCCACGGCTCGGCGACCGCCGAGGTCGAGCGGGAGATGGGCGTCAAGGTCCCGGCCGGTGTCGGAGCCGCCTCCGGCGCCACCGGAACGGCGGGACGTTTCTTCTCGGGACGTTTCGGCAACCGCTCCAGCTCGCGCATGGTGAGCTCGGCCGGCCTCCTCGCGACCCAACCCATCGCCGTGCCCGGCGACGCACCCGCCCTCACCGACACGATGCTCGACCCCGATCGACCCACCCTGCGCCCCCGGCTCTTCTGGTTCAACGTGGTCCTGACCGTCGTCGTGCTCGTCTTCCTCATCGCGGACCAGGTCCCGCTCGCCTACGTGTTCATGGTCGGCTCGGCCATCGCTCTGGTCGTCAACTTCCCGAACCTCAAGGAGCAGGCTGCTCGCGTCGTGGCCCACTCCTCGAGCATCGTCGGCGTCGTCTCGATGGTCCTCGCAGCCGGTGTGCTCATCGGCGTGCTCAACGGCACCGGCATGGTCGAGGCCATGTCGAACTGGCTGGTCTCGGTCATCCCCGACTCGATGGGCGGATTCCTCGCCGTCATCACGGGCCTGCTCAGCATCCCGATGACCTTCTTCCTGAGCAATGACGCGTTCTACT
Organism: uncultured Naasia sp.; assembly: GCA_913778905.1. Lineage (GTDB taxonomy): Bacteria > Actinomycetota > Actinomycetes > Actinomycetales > Microbacteriaceae > Naasia. The sequence goes on from CAJYYA010000010.1 coordinate 236,406, forward strand.
TCGGGATCCTGCCGGTGCTGTCGGAGAGCGCTGCCAATTTCGGGATCTCTCCCGTCGAAATGGCGCGCGCGTCGATCACCGGTCAGCCCGTGCACCTGCAGAGCCCGCTGGTCCCCGCGATCCTGCTGCTCGTCTCGCTGGCGGGCGTGAACCTCGGCGACCACCACAAGAAGGTGCTCTGGCGTGCCGTCCTCGTCTCGCTGGCCATGCTCACGGTCGGCGTCCTGACGACCGCTGTCCCCATCATGTGACGTCCCGAGCGGCGGGAACGGGCCGGGCCTCCTCGAGGAGCCCGGCCCGTTCTCGTGCGGCAGGCGACGGGTACTGAACCGCGGGGAAACCAGTAGGGAACGCGCGCGTGTCGTCGGAAGCGAGGACCCGACTGGGGGACGACACCCGTCCCGAGTCCCGTAGCCTGGAGGTGGCGGGCTGTCTCGCCACCTGGTGGAAGGAACGACCCCCAACGTGACCGAGTGCATCCACGGCTTCGACGACGGACTCTGCGACATCTGCTTCCCCCGCATCCCGGTGGTGAAGGACGACGCGGGAACGACGGCTGCTCGTGGCCGCGCCTCCGCGACCGCGGCCCGGCGTTCCTCGGCGCGGGCGTCGGCGAAGACGACGACGGCCCCCGTCTCTCGTCATCAGGCGCCCATCGGACCGCGTCGGATCTACCACGTCACCCACCTCAACAATCTCGAGTCGATCCTCACCGAGGGGGCCATCACGGCGGGTGCTAGGCCGAACTTCGATCTCCTCGCACCCGACGCCCGCGTCGAGCGCGACGGGATCGAGGTGTTCCCCGGCACCCAGCTCACCGAGTTCGTCCCGTTCTCGCTGTCCCCGAACGCCACCTGGTGGAACGACGTGCGCAGCGGCGCGCACTACAGCAGCTGGTCGGCGGAGGCCCGTTCGATCCCCGCCACGCAGTACGTGATCCTGGTCGGCACGGTCGCCGCGGTCGGCGACGAGGTCGTCGTCTCCGACAGCGACGTCTCGGGCTCCGAGCCGCGCTTCGGGGTCGGTCCCGTCGCCGGAGCGTCGCTGCTGCAGCGCACGCTCATCGCAGACCCGGATCTGCTGGAGCCCGAGGTCCTCGCACCCCGCTCCTACTCGATCGACGACGTGGTGCTGCTCGCGGTGCCGAACGAGCCCGTCCGCGACAAGGTCAAGGCGATGCTCAAAGCCGCCGGCGGTCACGCACCCAAGCTGGCGGTCTACCCGCCGTGGTTCCAGCCCACCGACCTCGATCACTGACGCGGCGCGTAGCGGCTACCCGAGTGCGAACTCCGACACCGGAGCGGTGATGCCACCGCATCCCTCGAGGATGCCCCGCAACGCGTCGTGTTCCGCCGGGGTGACCCACAGCGCGTACGCCGCCTTCACGCCGACCTGCCGGGCCGCGTAGTCGCACCGGTCCGAGGTCGACGGCGGGAGCCACGTGGCCGCGTCCGAGTCTCCCTTGGCCTGATTGGTCGGTCCGTCGACGGCCGTGAGATTCATCGGGTCGTTCGCCAGGCTGACCCGCTGGGCGTAGTCGAGCTGCTGGGCCCCGGTCTGCCAGGCGTTGGACAGCGGGACGACATGGTCGATCTGCACGGCGTCGCTCGTCTTCGCGCCGCGGACGAAGTCGATGATCTTCCCCGTATAGGGATCGTCCAATTCGCCCGACACGACCTTGCACGCTCCCGAGAGCACGACGTCGGTGAGGTCGCGACGAAGGACGTCGTCGCGCGTGCTGCACCCGTTTCCGTCCACGTCGTACCAGGCGGCACCGAACCGTGCGACGCGGTCGTATCCGGTCTTGGGGGCCCGGCCCTTGACCGCCAGAGTCGCGAGCACGTCGATCGCGGGCATGGCCGTCTTCGGTGCGGTGGAGGCCGTCGTCGGGGCGACCTTCCCCTCTGACGAGTCATCGGCCGACCATGTCTGAGACGAGTCACCGGTGGGCGACGCACGTCCGGTCAGCTCCCCGAAGACCCCGGGGAAGAGCACGGCGATCAGGATGATCACCAGGAGGGCGATCAGTCCGAGCCAGGGTGACCTGAGCTGCGGCCGGCGTCGGGTCCGTGAGGTGGACCCCGTTCTCGTCGTCACCGGCAGCTCCTCTCGGCGTCCGCTCGTGCGCGGGCCAGTCCCATCGATTGGACGCTAACCCGGCCTTCCGACGCCCCTCGGGCGACCCGCCGGGGCGGAAGCAACCCCCGCCGGTGGGCCGGCTACTCCTCGATGAGCCCGCGGATGTCCTCCGCCGAGAGGCTGGACGCGAACGCCTGTTCGTCGTCGATGACCGCGTCGAAGAGGCGCGACTTCTGCTCCTTGAGCGCCATCACCTTCTCCTCGATGGTGCCGGTCGAGACCATCCGGTAGACGTTGACCGAACGCGTCTGCCCGATGCGGTGGGTGCGGTCGACGGCCTGCTCCTCGGCGGCGGGGTTCCACCACGGGTCGAGCAGGAAGACGTAGTCCGCCTCGGTGAGGTTGAGACCGAAGCCACCCGCCTTCAAGCTGATCAGGAAGACCGGAGCGTCGCCCTCGCGGAAGCGATCGATGACCTCGGATCGCCTGGTCGTCGATCCGTCGAGGTACTCGTAGGCGATGCCCGCCTGCTCGAGCCGCGTCGCGGCCTTGCCGAGGAAGGTCGTGAACTGACTGAAGACGAGGGCCCGGTGTCCCTCCGCCTTCAGATCGGTCATGTGGTCGACGAGCGCGTCCAGCTTCGCTGACGGCACGTCCGCGTACTCGGGGTCGACGAGGGAAGCGTCGAGGCTCAGCATCCGCAGCAGGGTCAGCGAGCGGAAGACGATGAACCTGTTCTTGTTCATGTCGGCCAACAGTCCGAGCAGCTTCTGCCGCTCGCGCTGGAGGAACCTGTCGTAGAGCTTCCGGTGAGCGGGCTCGAGGTCGATCTGGAGGATCTGCTCCTGCTTCGCGGGCAGGTCGGCCGCGACCAGCTCTTTCGTCCGGCGCATCATGAGCGGGCGGACGCGACGACGCAGGGTCTGCAGCCGGTCGAGTCCGTTGCCGGCGACGATGGGGCGCTCGTACTCCTCCCGGAACCGGCGGAGCGACGGGAACAGACCCGGCGCGACGATCCGGAAGAGGCTCCACAGGTCGGTGAGGCTGTTCTCCATCGGGGTGCCGGTGATCGCGAGCTTGAACGGGGCGTTGAGGTCGACGGCGTTGCCGTGCGCCTTCGAGCTGGCGTTCTTCACGAACTGGGCCTCGTCGAGGATGAGGCCGGCCCAGCCGACGTCGCGGTAGCCCTCGAAGTCGAGGCGGAACAGCGCGTAGGAGGTGACGACGATGTCGGCCCCGGCCGCGAGCTGCCTGGGGGAGCGACGCGATTTGCGCTGCGTCTCGCTCACACCCACCACCGAGAGGCCCGGAGCGAACCGCTCCGCTTCGCGCACCCAGTTGCCCACGACGGAGGTGGGCGCCACGACGAGGAACGGCTCGTGCTTCTCGCCGCGCTCGGCGCGCGTCTTCATCGCATGCGCCACGAGAGCCAGGGTCTGCATGGTCTTGCCGAGACCCATGTCGTCGGCGAGGACGCCGCCGAGACGGTGCTCCCAGAGGAAGGCGAGCCAATCGAAGCCGTCCTGCTGGTAGGGCCGCAGAGTGGCGTCGATACCGTCGGGGACCGGCACGGACTCGACTCCCTCGCTGTCGACCAAGGAGAGGAGTCCGGCGACGGATTCGCGCCACCGGTTCGCCTGCTCGGTGTCGTCGGCGAGCTCTTCCAGATCGGACCAGAGGCTCGCCTGGTAGCGGCTGATGCGGAGTCCGGTCTCCCACTCGTCCAGGTCGGAGGCCTCGAGGATCAGGTCGCGCAGCTTGTCGAAGATGGGCTGGCGCAGGTTGAGGTAGGTGCCGTCGACCATCAGCAGCTTGTGCTGACCCTTCGCGAGCGCCTTGAACAGGGGAGCGAAGGGGACCTTGTAGCCGTCGACGGTGATGATGACGCCGAGGTCGAACCAGTCGCGCTGGTCGGTCTCGACCGTGGTGACGGTCAGCTCCGGTTCGCCCGTCAGTTCGCGGTAGTCGGGGCGGGTGCCGACCACATCGACCCGGACGCCGTCGATCTCCTCGATCTGCGGCATCGTCCGGTCGCTGAACTCGGCCGCGTCCACGCCGCGCAGGCTGGTGCCCGAGCTGTGGGCGACCGCCACCCCGATGCGTGCGGCGTCCTGCAGGATGCGGGTTTCGGCGTCGAAATCGCGGAACCCCTCATCTCCGCGCGATGCGACGAGCTCGGCGCGGTCGGATCCGTACTCCCAGTGCCAGTGCAGCTTCACGACGTCGTTCTTGTCGAACGTCGCGGTGAGGACGAGGACCGCGCTCGGCGGCTTCGGCAGTTCGACCGATTCGTCGGGACTGCTGACGGCGAGCGTGCGACGGAGTCGCGGGTAGTAGGCGGTGAGGAACTCGTCGGCGTCGGCAGCCGGGACCACGACCTCGTGGGGGCTGCGGAGGAGCTGTTTCTGCTCAGCCGTCAGGGTTTTGTGCGTCGGCGCGATGACGAGACGGGGCTGCGGGTCGAACGACCAGCTGTAGACGCCGTGGTCGGAGATGAGCCGGCTCGTCGAGGTCGGCTGAAGCGCGCCGTCGATGCGGACGGCGGGTGCCACGACGAGATCGGCGGACGGGGCGGCCTGCGCATTCGTGTCCGAGCTCGCGGGACCGGAAGCCGGTTCGGAATCGTGATCGATCGGCAGCTCGTTCGACGGCGACGGCTCGACCTCTTGCGCCGGTCTGGCCCGGGTGATCTCGACGGCCACCGTCGCCTCTTCGCCGAGGAGGATCGGATCGTGTCGCTTGCCCGCGACGAGCGCGATGCCGAGGTCGGCAGCGCTCTGCAGAAGCGGCCACAACAGGGGAGTGGTGATGTTGTCGAGGTAGACCCACTCGGGCTCGGTGAAACCGAAGTTGCCACGGGTCGAGCGGTCGAGGGCTGCGATCTGGGCAAGCCAACTCTGGTGGTCGGGATTGAGTCGGAGGCGCCCCGTGTGATGACCGACGTTCGCCCAGTTGACGGTGCCACGGACCCAATTGCCGGCACCGCTTTTCACGATGGGGCGGACGGCGAGTCGCATGTCCGCGATGGCGGGGGTGTTGACGTCGGCCGCCTTCGCGGAGGCGCCCCGCCATCGGTCGCGGACGGCACCCATCTCGCGGAGCTCGAAGAGCAAACCCATGGGTGCGGTGGCGGTCGGCGTGCTCGGCACCGAGCGGCCGGTCGTCATGGCCTCGAGAGCCGACTTCCAGTCACCGGGCGCGATGGTCCGGGTGGCGGGGGAATCCTCCGGATCCGCGTCCTTCACTTCGCCGCGGACGTCGCTGTCGATCTCGGCCCACCGCATGCCGCCGCCGATCCGCTGCTGCACCGTGAGGAGGTTGCGGCGGATCAGCACCGCGGCCACGTGCTTGCAGTCTGTGCCCACAAAGCAGGTGCAGGTCGTCGCGACGCGGGAGTGGTCCTCGGGAGCGAACGAGATGCTGCTGCGGTAGGGCTCCGTCTCGGACCCCTGCACCGATCCGGTCAGCTCGGAGGTCACCGGGTCCCACGACATCTCGAGGACTTTGCCCTGCGACGCGTATTCCTGACCACGCTGAAAGGACTGCGGCCCGACCAGCGCCGCGATGCCTCGGACGTCGAGGAACGGCTGGCTGGAGATGTCCGTGGGCATCATTCCAGGATAGCGGCGCGACACCACCCCGAGGCTCCGCGACGGGTGTCGTCCGGGTCAGGGGAAGCGTTTCAGGTCCGCCCCGTCGAGGATCAGATCCGCGGCCCGCTCGGCGACCGTCATGATGAGCCCGACCGGGGTGAGCGCCGGGCTGGTGGGGAAGACCGACGCGTCGACGACGAGAAGACTCGATACCCCGCGCACGGGTATGAACCTGGGCGACACCCCCTCGTGAGCACACAGAAACCCGAACACGGGATGGATCGGGCTCCCCGCCGGTTGCAATTCCAGTGTGTCGCTCGCGTCCACAGCTGAGCGCCTCGCCCTCACGACGACCACTCCCGAAAGGACTCCCATGACCGACACCTCCCGCCGCGTCCCCCTCGCCGATTCAGGTCTGTCCGTCTTCCCGCTCTCGTTGGGCGGCAACGTCTTCGGCTGGACCGCCGACCGAGACGCGTCGTTCGCCGTGCTCGACGGTTTCGTCGCCGGTGGCGGCAATCTCATCGACACGGCCGACGTGTACTCGGCGTGGGCCCCGGGAAATTCCGGTGGCGAGAGCGAGACGATCATCGGGGAGTGGTTGAAGGCCGGCGGCAAGCGCGACGACGTGGTCATCGCCACCAAGGTCAGCCAGCACCCCGAGTTCCCCGGCCTGTCGGCCGGCAACATCCGGGCCGCCGCCGAGGCGTCGCTCGAACGGCTCGGAACCGACCGCATCGACGTCTACTACGCGCACTTCGACGACGAGGACACGCCCCTCGCCCGCACGGTCGAGGCCTTCTCGAAGCTCGTCGACGACGGCCTCGTCCGCTCGATCGGCATCTCGAACTATTCGCCCTCGCGCATCGACGAGTGGCTCGACGTCACCGAGCAGGGGGACTTCCACAAGCCCGTCGCCCTGCAGCCGCAGTACAACCTCGTGGAGCGCGGCTTCGAAAGCGGCCTCCGCGAGCGTGCCGAGAAGTACGGCCTGGGCGTGTTCCCCTATTACTCGCTCGCCTCGGGCTTCCTCACGGGCAAGTACCGCCCCGACTCGGAGCTCGTGGACAGCCCCCGCGCGGAGTCGGCCCTCGGCTACCTCGACGATCGCGGCATCCGCGTCCTGGGCGCCCTCGACGATGTCGCCGCCGCGCACGGCGCGAGCGTGACAGCCGTATCGCTGGCGTGGCTGCGCCGTCAGCCCACCGTCGTCGCCCCCATCGCAAGTGCGCGCACGGTCGATCAGCTGCCGGATCTGCTGGCGTCGGCGGCCCTCGACCTGAGCGACGACGAGGTGGCCGCGCTCACGGAGGCGTCGGCGAAGTAGGCGGTCGGGGCGCCCGCCCGTCGAGCAAGGCGTAGCGAAGGGATCCGGCCGCTCTTCATTTCGCTTCGCTCAATGGGCGAGGCGTCGCGGAGGGAAAGGATCCGGCCGCTCTTCATTTCGCTCCGCTCAATGGGCGAGGCTCCCGCCCGTCGAGCGAAGCGAAACGAAGGAAGACGGCGGGTCAGCCGGTGACGACGGCCAGCTCGTTCGGGGTGCCCGGCAGGGTCGCCGTCGCGGTGATCTCACCCGTTCGCAGGTCCACGGCGTGCAACTCGTTCGCGGACGGCTCGGAGACGTAGGCGACGCCGTTCTGGATCTTCAGCGCGGGGTGCGGGTCCTGCCATTCGGCCGGGCCCTCCCAGGCACCGATCACCGGGTGGGTCGCGAGGCTCGCGCCGGTCTCATCGAAGATGTGCAGCGCACCGTCGGTACCCAGGATCACGAACTCTCCGTTCGCGCCGCGGCCGAGGTCGCGGAAGGTGTAACCGACGCCGTCGGGCAGGTCGACCTTCTTCATGGTGTTCGCGGCGGTGTCGATGACGACGAATGACTGAAGCAGGTAGCCCTCGGCGTCCTGGTCGTCGCGGTAGTCACCCAGGGCGATCGCGGAGTCGTCGGTCGTGAAGATGTTCCCGATCCGGCCGAACGGGTCGGGGGCCGTGATCTTGGTGAACTGCCCGTCCTTGTAGGTGATGGCTCCGTCCTGGCAGCCGAAGACGACGACCTCGTCGGCGGCCGCGGCTTCGCCGTGGATCGCCGGGCACTGCTCGAAGCGAGCGGTCTCGGCCCCCGCGGCGTCGAGCACACGGGCGCCGGTGCGTCCCTCCTCGTCACCCAGGGTGGAGATCACCTCGCCCGAGGTGAGCTCGATGGCGACGCCGTGGTGGGCGGCCTCGGAGGTGAAGTCCTGAGTCGCCGGGAGCTTGCCCCCGGACGTCAGCAGCGCAGCGGTGTCGAAGGAGCTGAAGTCGCCCGTCCCGTCGGCGAAGAGCACGGTCTTGTCGCCGTGGACGACGACGTGTCCGGCCTTCTCACCCTTCCAGACGACGTCACCGAGAACGGGCGCCTCGGCGTAGGACTTCCCGTCGGCCGTCCACGCACCGGTGTCGAGGAGCTGGAATCCGGCCGGAACGGTGACGAACACGTGACGTCCGTCTCCGGCGGGATTGACGCGGGTGAATCCCTCGATGGGCAGGTCGCCGACCTGCTCGAGCGTGTCGGCATCGAGAACGGCGATGCCTCCGTCGTAGGTGACCGCGATGCGCGGAGTGGGCTCGTTCGCGGCGCCGGACGCGGTGGTCGGAGCGGACTCGGACGGGCCGCCGGCGCAGCCGGTGAGGAGGAGGGCGGCGGCGCCGACGAGGGCGAGGCCGGCGATGGGGGTGCTGTGTTTCATGTTTTCCACGCTAACGACAACGGTTCTCAATAAGCAAATCAGGACGCTGATGCCGTCTCCGATCAGGCGAGACCGGCCTCGATGGTTTGCGCGTTGCTGCGCATCATCTCGAGATAAGTCTCCGCGCCACCGCCGGGACCGCTGAGGGACTCGGTGTGCAGGGGGGTGACGGCGACTCCGAGTCCCGCCTCGGACGCCAGCACTTCAGCCAGCCGCGACGGTTGCGAAGAGTCGACGAAGATCGTCGTCACGCCCGTCGAGCGGATGGCGTCCGCCAAGGAGTCGAGGTCGCTCGCACTGGGGGCGGCCAAGGTCGTTCCGCTCGGGATGACCGCGCCCACCACCGTGAAGCCGTAGCGCTTGGCGAGATAGCCGAAGACGTGATGGTTGGTGACCAGCGCGCGACGCTCTCCCGGGATGGCGGAGAAGCGCGCTTCGAGATCCGCGTCGAGGGCGGCGATCTCGCCGAGATACCTATCCGTGGCGCTGTGCAGGGCGCCGAGGTCGATGCCCGGAACGTGCTCGGCGATGGCAGCCGACACAGACCGCAGCGCCGCGGTCATCTGCACGGGGTCGGTCCAGAAATGCGGATCCACCCCCGTGGCATCCTCGGTGGCCCACTCGACGGTCTGCACGGCGTCTCCGGCGGCGACGACGGCGACACCGTCGCCCGCGGCCGCCTCGATGTGTGGGGCGAGGCCCTCTTCCAGCCCGAGCCCGTTCGAGACGATCAGTTCTGCGTCGCGCATGCGCGCGGCCTCTTGAGCCGAGATTTGGAACGAGTGCGGATCCGCCCCGGCCGGCATCAGATCGAGGACCTCGACCTGATCGCCCGCGATCTGCCGGACTGCGTCAGCGAGGATGTTCGTCGTCACGGCCACGACGGGGCGCCCCGATTCCGCCGCCTGGCATCCCGTGAGGAGCGACACGGCCGCGGCGATCACCGTCGCGGCGGCGAGGAGAGATGCTCTGCTGCGTGTCATCGGCCGGTCTCCGCGAAGAAGCGCGCGTCGACGGGCATCTGCAGGGTCCGAGCGACGCGCGCCCGATCGGCGTAGTCGATCTCGAAGACGGAGGTCGACGCGGGGTCGCCGAGGTAAGCGCGATCGGCGTCGACTTCGAGGCGGGCTCCCGCGGGTTCCGGGACGAGCGGTTCCGTGGTCCAGCGTTCACCGCTCTCGGGCTCGATGACGAGCACACGCCCGGCCGTATCGAGCGCGACGACGAGGTCCCGCTCGTCGTCGGCGGCGACCGCGGTCACGAGCGGCGTGTCCGTGGCGATGAGTTGCCAGGTCTTCGCTCGGGTGTCGAGCACCCACAGCCCCTGAGTTCCCGCGACCGCGGCGACGGACGGGCGTCCCGGGCGCTGCGCGAAGTCGATGGCGCGCGACGCGGGGTCGATCGACTCCGGGTAGGGGATAGCCTCGAGGGTCACGGATCCGTCCGTGCCTTCGACGGCCAGGACGGCCCCGTCCGCGCAACCGATGACGGCTCCCACCCGTGTCGACGACCCGCCGCGCGCGTCGGGGCACGGGATGCTCTGGTCGAGCGCCGAACCGTCGGAGGCGAAGACGGCCACCCGATCCGCGGCCCCCGCACTGCTCGCCACCGTCGCGACGATCTTCTTCGCAACGGGGAGTGCGATGCCGTCATGAGGCGCCGAGGTGAGCGACCCGACCTCGGTGACCTTTCCCGCAGCCAGGGCGTTGCGATCGAGGATCACGGTCGACCCGGTCGCGGCAGTGAACAGGGCCGTGAGGGTCTCCGACGACGCGATGCGGGCCGGCCCGCCGTTCTCGATCCCGTCGAGGATCCGCGCTTCGGCTCGGTAGTAGTGGGCGTGGTCGCCGTGGTCGACCGTCCACGTCCCCGAGTCGACCAGGGTGGTCGTCGTCCCCGAGGTGACGGCGAGGAGCCGCCCGTCGGTCGCGACCGCATCGACAGACGCGGAGGCGGTGGCCTGCCCCAGCTCGCGCGTCTCGCCGGTCAGCAGGTTGTGGACGTGGACCTGGCCGTCCCCGCCGACGACGGCGAGCTGCAACTGCGGCTCCGGATTCTCCGACGCGCCTTCGACGTAGCCGTGGACGCCGCCCTCCTCGGACTCCGCGGCACGACCGGAGGACGGTGCGTCGGATGAGCACGCGGTGACGCAGACGAGGGCGACGGCACCGACCAGGGCGAGCGCTGCGCGTGAGCGGCGCGGGTCACGTCTCGCCCTGAACGCGGGCAGGCCAGGGACAGCGGGACGGGGTGTGGATGCGAAGGGCATGGCAGCTTTCTAGGCGGGAGCGGACGTGAGGTCGGATGAGGGGGATCTCCGGCCGGAGGGGACCTCGGGTAGATCCGGTCGGCGCCCGCTACGGACGAGCGTGCGGAGCAGGATCGAGATTCCGACGAGCAGAACGGCCGCGAGCGCGATCGATGCCCCGCCGGCCGTGCCGAGGTACCACGACGCCAGGAGACCGAGAACGACGGCGACGACCCCGAGGATCGAGCCGAGGAGCATGGTGGTCGCGATCCGTCTCGTCCATTGACGGGCGGCCGTGGCGGGCGCGAGGAGGAGAGCGACGACGAGGAGCGCACCGACGGCCTGGTAGGACGCGACGACAGCCGCGGTGACGAGTCCGATGAGGGCGACCTGGGCAAGCGCCGGTCGCATGCGCCACGTCGTCGCGACGCGGGCGTCGAATGCCAGGGCGACGAAGGCCCGGTGGAACACGACGCAGCCGAGCGCGACCACCGTCAGGCCGATCCCCAGACCCACGATGCCGTCTGCGCGAATGGCGAGGATGTCACCGAAGAGGATCGCTGTCACATCGGTCGCGAACGAGCGCGATCGCGACACGATCGCGACACCGAGGGCGAGCATGCCGGCGAAGAGCAACCCCGTGGCCGTGTCCGCCGACACCTTCGCCCGCTTGACGATCGCTCCGATCCCGACGCTCATGACCGCGGCACTGACCGCGGCACCGAGCACGGGAGGGGCTCCGAGCAACGCAGCGGTGGCGACCCCCGGGAGCATGCCGTGCGCGACGGCCTCACCGAGGAAGGCGAGCCCGCGGATGACGACCCAGGTCCCCACGAGCGCGCAGATCACCGCGGCGATGGCGCCGCCGATGAGCGCACGCTGCATGAAGGCCGCACCGAACGCGGCGCCGAGGGAGTCGGTGAGCGTTTCCACGGCCGTCGACGTTACATGAGAACGGTTATCGTTCACATTAGGTAGGGTGACGGGGTGTCAGCCGCAGCCCACGCTCCCGTCCGGCTGGACGTGGTCTCCGCCCGACGAGGTGACCGCCAAGTCCTCAGTCACGTGAGCGCCGAGTTCCTGCCGGGAACGCTCACCGCCCTCATGGGACCCAACGGATCCGGTAAATCGACCCTGTTGGAGATAGTCGCGTCGGTACTCCCGGCGACCTCCGGAAGCATCGACGGCGTTCGCCCGGGTGAGGTCGCCTTCGTTCCGCAGAGGGCGGATGTGTCCGCACACCTTCCCGTCACGGTCGCCGAAGTCGTGACCATGGGTCGATGGCGTCAGCGCGGGCTGTTCCGTCCGATCCGCCGCCTCGACCGGGCGATCGTCGATGGCGTCCTCGATCTGCTCGGTCTCGACGACCTGCGCGATCGTCCCCTCGAGGCTCTGTCGGGCGGCCAACGCCAGCGTGCGCTGGTCGGTCAGGGGCTGAGCGCCGACGCGCCGATCCTCCTGCTCGACGAGCCCACGGCGGGAGTCGATGAGGAGTCGGCGGCCGTCATCGAACGCGCGCTCCGCACGAGCGCCGATCGGGGGTCCATCGTCGTCCACGCCACCCACGACGCCACCGCGCCGCGGCGAGCCGACTCTGTGCTCAGGCTGATGGGCGGCCGCCTCGAGCCGAGTGCGACCGCCCCTCCGTCGGACGAGAACGTGTGACAGTCAGGCCGTGCGGCGGCTCCGGACGACGATGCCGGCGAGGAGGAACAGGCCGCCGGCGACGAGTCCGCCGGTCGCGGGAGACCCCGCTGCGACCGAGCGATCCGAAACATGTATTTGAATAGAGGCCGCGCCCGCTAGGGATGCAGGGGAAGGCGAGGGGCGAGGGTGGTCTGGTACGAGGCGCTGCGCACGCCGATGACGCTGTGGTACGCCTACCACCTCGCCCAAGGTTCCGAGATCCCGAGGCCCCGGGGTTCCACGGCTGTGAGGATCGGACCGGCGGGCGGGCGCAGAGTCCTGCTCTTCGGGAACGGCCCGTGCCACGGCTGGGGTGTCCGCGACCACGGTCTGGCGCTCGCGGGCAATCTCGCCGGCGAGCTGGCCCGCCGGTCGCGCGTCGGCACCGAGGTCGATTACGTCGGCGACGAGATCATGAACATCGCGAGTGCGCGCAGCTGGCTGTCCGCGGCGACCTCGGACTCCCACGACGCCGCCGTCGTCGTCATAGGTGTGAACGATGCCGTCCGTCTGACGCCTCTCGCGAAGTGGCGGCAGAACCTCGGCCGGCTTCTGGAGGACGTGCGCCGCGCTCTCGGCGCCGACGCGCCGATCCTGGTCTCCGGGATCCAGCCACCCGGCACCGTGTCGGTTTACGGAGGGCCGCTGGGACGCATCGCGAATCGGCACGCCGAGCGGCTCAACGAGGTGACCGAAGAGGTCGTCGGGCAGCACCTCGGGGTGCACTTCATGCGCCTCGACGGCCCGGAGGGGCACCTCTCCCGCATCATCGGGTCGCCCAAGATGTACAACGCGTGGGCGATGAGCATCGCCTCGGAACTCCTCGTCGCGTTGGCCGGTCTGAAGGACACCCGAGCGGGCTTCGACGTCCGTGATTACGTCTCGGACGACGCTGCGGCGGTCCTCGCCCTCCGCGACCGCATCGTGCAGTCCCTGGCGGGGGAGGCCGATGCTCTCGCCGCTGCCCAGGCGCACTTCGCGGAGGAGGACGCGGTCCTCCTCCGGCAGGAGATCCTTCCCGTCGAGTTGGACGAGGAGGCGTGGTCGGGTCTCGGCGAGGTGGTGCGGCGAGCCGCGGCGAGCGAACTGGGCGTGTTCACGGCTCTGTCCGGCGAGGCGCGGAAGCGTTTCGGGGTCTCGATCGCGACGGTCACCCTGGTCGACGGCAAGAAGGCGCGATACGTCGGCGGCGAGGGGGGCAACATGCCCACGTCCGTTCCCTTGGAGCTCACCCACTGCTCGCACGTCGTCGCCACGGATGACGTGCTCGTGGTCCCGAACTCGCCGCGGGATCCGCGTTTCGCTGACAACCCGATGCTCGATCTGACGCACGTCCAGTATTACGCCGGGGTGCCGCTGCACTCCTCGACGGGGCAGACCATCGGTTCCTTCTGCCTCATGGACGGCTTCGCCAAGAGCGCCGATCATGTCGATGTCGCCGACCTCAAGGCCTTCGCGCGGCGCGCGGAGCAGGAGTTGTGGAAGCTCGAACCGGGAGCTGCGGTCGGCTGATCCGGCCGACCTCTTCCTCTCGGCGAGGCGCTTCGCCGCTCGGGGCGCGCGGATCCTCCGCGCGTAGTATGGCCCTTTCGCGGGGCGTGGCGGGTCGGACTCGATCAGCCCGCTGCGCTCCACTCACGAGAAGGAGCTGCATCATGGCCACATACGACGTCGCCGGCCGATCCGCCATCGTCACCGGAGGAGCATCCGGAATCGGGCGGGCCATCGCGACCCTGCTCGGGGCGAACGGGGCATCCGTCCTCGTCACCGACCTCAACGCCGACGCGCTCGACGCGGTCGTCGCGGAGATCACCGACGCGGGCGGCACCGCTGCCTCGCTCGCGGGCGACGTGTCGGATCCCGAGCATTCGGTCGAAGCCGTCCGTAAGGCCGGTGAGCTCGCCCCGCTCGGCATCGCCGTGAACAACGCGGGCATCGCGGGCCCGTCCGCCCCGGTGGGGGAGTACGACCTCGAGGGGTGGCGCAAGGTCATCGAGATCAACCTCAACGCGGTGATGTACGGGATGCGCGCTCAGCTGCCGGTCCTCGCGGAGAACGGCGGCGGATCGGTCGTCAACATGGCGTCGATTCTCGGCAGCGTCGGCTTCGCCGCATCGAGCGCCTACGTCACCGCCAAGCACGGCGTGGTGGGGCTGACGAAGAACGGCGCCCTCGAGTATGCGGACCGCAAGGTGCGCGTCAACGCTGTGGGTCCGGGCTTCATCGAGACTCCGCTGGTGAAGAGCAGCCTCGACGGGGACACGCTGAAGTTCCTCGAGAGCAAGCACGCGCTGGGACGCCTGGGCCAGCCCGACGAGGTCGCGCAGGTGACCGCGTTCCTCGCGAGCGACGCGGCCAGCTTCGTCACGGGCTCCTACTACCTGGTCGACGGCGGCTACACCGCGCAGTAGCGGGTGCCGCAGGGCTCTCGGTACGGCCTGGCGGCCGACTCGAGCCGTCTCGGTACGTCGCTTCGCTCCTCCTCGACGTCCGGACCCCGGAGGTCGAGTAGGGGCCGCGAAGCGCCCCGTACCGAGACCGGCCGAGTAGCGAAGCGTACCGAGGCCCCAACCTGAAAGGCCGCGCACTGTGCTCTCGGTACGGCCTGGCGGCCTACTCGAGCCGTCTCGGTACGTCGCTTCGCTCCTACTCGACGTCCGGACCCCGGAGGTCGAGTAGGGGCCGCGAAGCGCCCCGTACCGAGACCGGCCGAGTAGCCGAAGGCGTATCGAGGCCTGGGCCGGACCTCAGGCGGGATCCGGCTCGCATCATTACGGTGTGGCCATGACTCGCATCGACGCCGCTTCCGACTTCTCGCTCACCGATATCGACCCGCGGTCGACACCCGGATTCGAGGGCTCGAAGGCGGACGGGAAAGCGGCCCTCGAGGCGGGGGCGGCCGAGCTGTCGGAGTTGCAGGAACGGCTGTTCGCGGCCCGAGCCACGCAGGGTGAACACCGTTGCGTCCTGCTCGTCGTCCAGGGCATGGACACCTCGGGCAAGGGCGGCATCATGCGCCACGTCGTCGGCCAGGTCGATCCCCAGGGTGTGCAGATCCACGCCTTCAAGGCACCCACCGCCGAGGAGAAGGCGGAGCATTTCCTGCAGCGGATCCGCCGCCAACTGCCCGAGCCGGGCAAGATCGGAGTCTTCGATCGGTCCCATTACGAGGACGTGCTGATCGCGCGGGTCCGCACCCTGGCGCCGCCGACGGAGATCGAGGCGCGCTATGGCGAGATCAACCGCTTCGAGGAGGAGATCGTCGCCTCCGGCACGAGCATCGTCAAAGTGATGCTGCACATCTCGCGCGACGAGCAGAAGGAACGCCTGCAGGCGCGCCTCGACGACCCGACGAAGCACTGGAAGTTCAACCCGGGTGACATCGACGAGCGCCTGTTGTGGGACGACTATCAGGACGCCTACGAGCGCGCCATCACCCGCACGTCGACTGCGTCCGCACCGTGGCACGTCGTCCCGGCCGATCGGAAGTGGTTCGCACGCCTCGAGGTGCAGCGCCTCCTCACCGAAGCCCTCCGCAGCATCGATCCGCAGTGGCCCGCCGCCGACTTCGATGTCGAGGCGGAGAAGAGAAGGCTCGCAGCGTGCTGATCGGTTCACGTTCTCCGGGCAGGTCATCCTCGGACGGCGCCCAGCGCCGGGACGTCGAAGTATCCAGCACAGGTGTCGCGATCCCGCCGGCAACGGCTCACCTGCCGGTGACGAGGCCCCAGATGCCGAAGGCCGCGAACAGCATGGGCACCAAGCCTGAGAGAACGGCTCCTGTCGACGGCCGGAGACGGAGTCGCCGGCCCGGCGCTGCAACCTGCTCACCGGGGCGTCGCCGCTCGTCGGTGTAGCGGCCTGTCTGCCGGCGGACTTTGGATTCCAAGCCGCCGACCAGTCGCAGCAGGGCGGTGAATCCGTCCGCGCGCCACAGGCGCCACGGCTTGCGGCTGTAGACGACGAGAGCTCCGTCGATCAGTTCCGCGTCGCAGTCACCGGCCAGGTCGAGCATGAGCGCCATGAGGTCGGGAGCGAAGATGTAGAGCGCGTCCGTCTCGTACCCGTCGGGGCAGTAGAGCGTGAAGGTGCGATCGAAGTCGCCTTCCAAGCTGAGCCGCTGCGCGGCCCGGAATCGATTTCCGAGGGTGCCGAGCACCCCGCCGTGCCGGTTCTCCAGAACGATGTGCGGTGTGACCCGGTCGAGCGGGATCTGCAGGATGCCGCCTCGCCGCCGCGGGCGATCGAGACGGGGCGCGATGGTGGCGGCGGCGAACGGGCCCGGCGGCGTCGCCGAGTCGGGGTCGGAGACCAGCACGTCGGTGACGAAACCGGCGGAGGAGTGCGCCGCGAGGGTTCCGACGAAGACCTGCGAGGTCGCACCGCGGTCGTCGAAGGAGAAGCCGTTCGCGCGCGCCGCTCTCTCGATGCGGGTCGGCCGCGCGGCATTGCGCCAGATGACGAGCATCAGCACCGCTGCGTACACGCCTGTGGCCGCGATGAACCCGTAGAGCACGGAACGCTCGAGCGCGGGGGAGAGCCCGGCGATGGGGACGATGGCCCCGATCAGCACCGCCTGGCCGGTCAGATAGACGGCCACGATCGCGGCGATCGACCACCACCGGCGTGAACGCGGAACACTGTTGCGGCGGTAGAAGGCCTCGACGTCGGCGATGCCCACCCGACCTCGAAGAGCCGTCAGGTCGAGCGGGGCGCCGGGGTGGTCGTTTCGGCCGGTGGTCATGCCTCGACCCTCTCAGATGCCGCTCCGGAGGGTCGACGCACTAGCCGACCTCCGCGCGGCGAGCCGGATCAGCCGAGACGGACGGCAGTCCCGTAGGCGACGACCTCCTGATAGTTCTGGCCGACCTCGCTGGTGTCGAATCTCATGGCGATGACGGCGTCGGCCCCGGCGGCGGTGGCGGCGTCGATGAGGCGCTGCTTGGCTTCCTCACGGCTCTGCTGAAGCTGCTTGGTGAGGCCGGTGAGCTCGCCGCCGACGAGTGCCTTCAGGTTGGCACCGAACTGGACACCGGCGTTGCGGGCGCGCACGGTGAGGCCCGTTACCTCGCCGATGACCTCGACGATCTGGCGGCCGGGGACATCGTTCATGGTGGAGATGAGCATGGGTTCACTGTCCCAGCGCGACGCCCCCGGAGTCGACCACCGACGCGCCCCCAGTTCACGTCGCACCCGTTCGGGAGCGACGGGCACGGGCCGTGCGCGCCGCGACACCGGGCGGGCGGTTCCGCGTCCTCAGGTGCGCCCCTTACGCTCACCGTGAGCGGGCTCAGCCAATGGGCCGGAGTGTTTCGAGAACGAGGGAGTCCACCGTGGAGTATCGACGTCTCGGCGATTCGGGGTTGACCGTGTCGCGGATCATCCTCGGCTGCATGAGCTATGGAGACCCGGCCCGCGGCGGGCACGCCTGGTCGCTGCCGCTCGACGATTCGCGTCCGTTCATCAGGCAGGCGGTCGAGGCGGGCATCACGACGTTCGACACGGCGAACGTCTACTCGGACGGCACCAGCGAGGAGTTCCTCGGCACCCTGCTTCCCGAGTTCACGCGTCGAGATGAGATCGTCATCGCGACGAAGGTGCATGGGCGGATGAGCGCCGGCCCCAACGGATCCGGCCTGTCCCGCGGCGCGATCATGACGCAGGTCGACGCGAGCCTCCGCCGCCTCGGGACCGACTACATCGACCTCTATCAGATCCACCGCGCCGACCCCGAGGTGCCCGTCGAGGAGACCATGGAGGCCCTGCACGACCTGGTGCGTGCGGGGAAGGTGCGTTATCTCGGCGCCTCGTCGATGTGGGCATGGCAGTTCGCACAGATGCAGTACGTGGCCGACCGACATGGGTGGACGCGCTTCGTCTCGATGCAGGACCAGTACAGCCTGATCATGCGCGAGGAGGAGCGGGAGATGCACCCGTTCTGCATGGATCAGGGCGTCGGAGTGATCCCGTGGAGTCCACTCGCCCGCGGACGCCTGACCCGTGATTGGGACGAGCAGACGGCCCGCACCGAGACGGACGAGTTCGGCAAGAAGATCTTCGTCCAGGCCGTCGAAGCCGACCGCCGAGTCGCGTCCGCTGTCGCGTCTGTCGCCGAGGCACGCGGTGTACCTCGGGCGCAGGTCGCGCTCGCGTGGGTCTTGGCTCAACCCGCGGTGACGGCTCCGATCGTGGGCGCGACCAAGCCCCACCACCTCGCCGACGCCATCGCCGCCGTGGAACTGGCTCTGACGGCTGACGAGATCGCCCAGCTCGAGGAGCACTACGTCCCGCACGACCCGGTCGGCTTCTGACCGGATAGTTGCTGCCACAGGTGTCGCAGAAGGCCTCGGCCGTTCAGCCCGACGCGATCAGTCGACGCTCTTCAACAGGCTCGACTGCATGACGCGGTCGATCTCGATGG
This sequence comes from uncultured Naasia sp., assembly GCA_913778905.1. GTDB lineage: Bacteria > Actinomycetota > Actinomycetes > Actinomycetales > Microbacteriaceae > Naasia. Next base: position 255,156 of record CAJYYA010000010.1, read on the forward strand.
CGATGACCACCCGGGACGGGTTCTCTCGCGGTTGCCGGTAGCGCACGGCGTATCGAGCCACGGCATCGGCGACCTGGTCGGCAGCGTCCAAGATCCGTGCTCGCCCGGACATGGTGATCCAGCGTGCACCGTCGACCTGGCACACACTCGCCCTGCTGTCCCGTCGAACGTTGAGGACTTTCTGCGACGGGCCGTTCGTGATGATGCGCACGGTACCGATTGCCCCGCCACCTGATGCGTCCCCCTCGGCGGAGATCGCCTCGTCACCTGATGCGTCCCCCGCGGCGGAAGGGAGGGCGGGTTCGAACGTGAACCCGACGGGCACGACGTGCGGGAACCCGTCGGCGAGCAGCGTCGTCAGAGTCGCCAGATGGCGCTCGGTCACGAACGCGAGGGCTTCATCGGTCAGCGTCACGGTCACACCGTCCAACCTAGGCGGGTCCGGTGCACCGCGAACACAGCGAGAGGCGATGTCAGAAGCGGGCTCTCCCGTCACGACCAGACCGCCGCCCTCATCGATGAGACGGATGCCGTCCATGCAAACCGTCTCCAGCGCTGGACCCCACCGAAGGAGGGCGAAGGTGGAGGGGACGGCGTATCCGGCAGAAGCCGCGAGAGCGGTTACTCCCGAGGCGGCGCCGCGAACGTGACGACCGGATGTCATCGGTCGCGGGACGGGCACATTCACTACACGATCGCAATTGACGAAGCCGTGGGGCTGAAGCGCAGGCTTCGCGAGATCCAGCCCAGCACGGTAGCGAGAATTGCTAGAGCCCGCCCCTCCGCGCGCTCGGGGCGGGCTCGTCGACTTACTCGCAGCCGACCCCGTCGCCGTCTCGGTCGAACTTCTTCTGGAAACCGGGGTCGCCCGGTCGGATGGGTGCCGCCCCCGCGGCGCGTACGGCGTCGCAGTTCGCGTAGTAGACCGGCTGGGGAGCAGGTTCCGGGGCCGGGGCCTCTTGCACCGGTTCCGGGGCAGGCTCGACGACGGGCGCCTGTTCCACGATCGGTGCCGGCTCGGGTGCTGGAGCCGGAACGGGGGTGAATGCTGAGAACGGAGCCATCTGATCCGAGCAGTCTTCAAGGATCTTGGCCATCGCGTCGTGCTCGGCCTGCGTCACCCACAACGAGTAAGTGGCCTTGACGGCGACTTGACGAGCCACGTAGGTGCAACGGAACGACTTGACCGATGGCAGCCAGGTCGCGGCGTCCCCGTCGTTCTTCTGCGCGCTGGTGGGTCCATCAATGGCCATGAGGTTGAGCGGATCGTTGGCAAGGCTGAGCCGCTGATCCTGGGACAGCTGCTGTGCACCCTTCTGCCACGCGTCGGACAGCGCGACGACGTGATCGATCTGCACCATGGCGCTCGTCGACTCGCCGCGCTTGAACTGAATGGTCTTGCCGGTGTATGGGTCGGCCAGGGTCCCCGAGGTCACCTTGCACGACCCCGACAACACCGTCGAGGTGAGGTCACGCTTGAGGATGTCGTTGCGGGTGTCGCATCCGTTGCGATCAACATCCAGCCACGCCGCTCCGAACTTCGCGACCCTGTCGTAGCCCGTCTTCGGGGCTCGCCCCTTCACCGCAAGGGTGGCGAGGAGATCGAGGGCTCGGCTCTCCGCCGTCGGTGCCGAACCGGCGACGGTGATGGTCCCGCCGGCGACGGGCGTGGCGGGGTCGAGATCGATCGTTGCGCTGGGTGAGGGCGTGGGTGTGGACGCGGAGCTCTGAGACGGCGCCGTCGTCGGGGTCGCAGCGGACCGCGTCGACGTCGCCAGCGCGTCGTCGCTCGCTCGCTCGGTCGTTGGAAGCACCGGCGCGATCATCAGGGCGACCAGCGCACCGGCGAGGACCACGAGTCCGCGTTTGCGGCCGGGCATGCGCAGCCAGGACATCCGTCCCGTGACGACCACGTAGATCGCGGTGACGACGGCCACGACCGCTGCGAGGACCACGAGGCCGCGAAGGCCGGATGAAGCGAGAGCGATCGCGCCGAACAGGACGATCAGCGCGATGCCGATCCACGATCCAAGGGGCAGCGAGCGCAACATCGTCGTCACGGAGGCGACGGACATCGGTTGCGAGAGCGCTGATGCGGGCTTGCCGGGTGAGAGCTTCGCGGCCTCGGACTTCGCGGCCACGGACTTCGGTCGACGAGTGGCGGCCTTCGCGACCGCAGCCTGAGAAGCGATGGCGTAGGGATTGGGTGCGTAGTCGGCGGTCCATTCGGAACCGTTCCAGTAACGAAGCTGTGCAGGATCCTCTGGAGCGGGGAACCAGCCGGCGGGGGTGGGCAATGTCACTCCTCAACGACCCGGCACCATGCGAGGTCGCGCCACGTTATCGCCAACACTTGCTGGCTAAACGACAAGAGGACGGCGTGTTGCCCACGCCTGGGGAGGAAACGAATCAGTGTGCGGCGGTCGGGTTCCGTTTGAGCAGTTTCGAGCCTCCCGTGATCACACCCACGATCACCAAACCGTAGGCGAGCCCGAGGAGGGCGAAGATGATCGTCTCCACGGTCCACGTCACAATCGCACCGGCCGCCTCGATCGCGTGGGTGATGGAGTGGACGAGGTCGTACGGCGCCGCCCAGAGGGTGGCGTGCAGGTTCTCGATCACGATGTGGCCACCCACCCAGAGCATCGCGACGGTTCCGACGACACTGATCACCCGGAACACCGCCGGCATCGCCGCGACGACACGGGCGCCCCCGCGGCGAACGGAACGTTGCGGCGACTTCATGAGGCGCAGGCCGATGTCGTCCACTTTGACGAGGAGAGCGACGGCTCCGTAGACGACCACCGTCAGAAGCAGTCCGACGATGAGCAGCGTGACCAGGGTCATCCAGATACTGAGCCCGGGCTCGAGGCTCGCGAGGGCGATGAGCATGATCTCGGTGCTGAGGATGAGGTCCGTGCGGACAGCGCCGAAGACGAGCTTCTTCTCGTCCCGCGGCTCCTCCTCGTTCGCTGCCTCGTGGTGGCCGACGCCGAACCACTGCAGCACCTTCTCCGCGCCCTCGTAACAGAGGAAGCTGCCGCCGATCACGAGCAGATAGGGGAGCACCCAGGGCGCGAACGCGGTGAGCAGCAGCGCGATCGGTGTGATGATGACGAACTTGTTGACGAGGCTGCCGAGCGCGATCTTCGCGACCACCGGCAGCTCGCGAGCCGGGGTGATGCCCTGCACGTATTGCGGGGTCACGGCCGCGTCGTCGATGACCACGCCGGCTGTTTTCGCGCTCGCACGGGTGGCGGCGGTCAGGATGTCGTCGAGGACGGCGAGGAGACCGACCGACATGTGCACACTCCGAAGGATCAGCGGGACGAGAAGCGCCACGAACGAGGTGGCCCGACCGAGGCTAGCGGCAGGAGCGCCCCGGAAGCCGGGCCCACGCGTGCGACTGCCAGTCCGAAGACAGGTTCGATCCGACATCTGAGGGGCCGTCCAGCCAGGCGGGAAAGGGTGGAGTCTCACCTCGACGACGAGAAAGGACGTGTGATGAAAGCTGCTGTCTTCCACAACCAGGAGGATCTCCGCATCGAGGAGGCGCCCGAACCTACTCCCGGGGCGGGCCAGGTGAAGATCCGCAACGCCTACGCGGGGATCTGCGGGTCCGACCTGCACGTCTTCTTCGACACCGCGAACGCCGGTCTCGATTTCACCACCCCGCACCCTGTGACCGGGTCGACGCTGCCGCAGATCCTCGGCCATGAGTTCTCCGGAACCGTCGTCGAGCTCGGCGAAGGCGTCGGGGATGTCAAGGTCGGCGACCGGGTGGCCGTGTGGCCCGTGTATTACTGCGGTGAGTGCGCGGCGTGCAAGAAGGGGGCGCCGAATGCCTGCACCAAGATCGGCTTCCACGGATTGACGAGTCACGGCGGCGGGATGGCCGAGTTCACGGTCGTCGACTCCGACAAGCTCCATGTGCTGCCGGAGAACGTCGACCTGCGTCTGGGCGCCCTGGTCGAGCCGATGGCCGTCGCGTGGCACGCTGTCGCCCGAAGCGAGATCGGTGCGGGGTCCTCGGCACTGATCGCAGGCGCGGGTCCGATCGGCATCGGCGTCTACTTCGCCCTCAAGGCCAGGGGCGTGGAGACGATCATCGTGTCCGAGCCGAGTGAGGGACGACGGGAAGCGATTCGCAGAGTGGGCGCCCAGCACGTCATCGACCCGTCGAGACAGGACCTCGGAGACACCGTGCGCGAGCTCACGGGCGGGGACGGAGTGGATGCCGCATTCGACGCAGCCGGTGTGGCCCCGGCCATCACCTCCGGTATCGCGGCGTTGACCCCGTTGGGGAAGCTCGTGGTGGTAGCCCTTCACGGCAAGGCCATGGAGTTCAATCCGACGCAGCTCGTGATGGGGGAGACCCTGCTCATGGGATCGCTCGGCTACACCCAGGACGACTTCGACGAAGTCATCCGCGCGATGTCGGACGGTGTCTACGACACCACGGGCTGGGTCGATGTCATCGGCCTCGACGACGTCGAGTCGACCATGCGCGAACTGCACGAGGGCCGCGGCATGAAGAAGCTGGTGGCCAGCACCGACTGACCCGGCAGCCCCCCGCCCGCCCATTGAGCGCAGCGAAATGCAGGGCCCTCATCCCGCCCATTGAGCGCAGCGAAATGCAGGGCTCAGAACGGCGGCGCACCCGACCCGGGTGGCTCGTCTCGATTCACGACGAGCCACCCGGTCATCGGTTTCGGGGGTGCGCCGACCCGCGGCCGGGGCCACGGCGCCGGCTTGGTCTCGTACTTCCGGCCCGTCGGCGATGTCCAGCTGAGGACTTCGCCGGGATCGTGCCGGACCCGCCACCTGCCGCGCTCTTTGAGGCGATGATGCCCGCGACAGAGGTGCGCGAGGTTGGTCTCGACGGTCTCTCCGTGCTCTTGCCACGGCACCGTGTGATCGATGTCGCACAACACCGCCGATCGGGAGCATCCGACGAACCGGCAGACCTCGTCACGAGTCCGAAGTAACCGCTTGAGCTCGGCCGGCACTCGGTAGGTCGTCCGCCCGAATGACTTGGTCGCCCCGTCAGCGGGGTCGGTGAGGATGCGGATGAATCCCGGCGCCTGAGTACACAGCTCTCGCGCCGTCTCCGCGTCGATAGGGCCGTACCCGTCCAGGGCAGCAGGCGCGTCATCGAGACCCATCGCCGTCAGAACGGGCACCTGGAGCAGCACCTCGGGACGGACGCCGCGCCGCGGGTGACGGAACGACCGCGGCGCCTGGCAGGAAAGGAGGGACCACCCCCGCTGCGTCGATGATGAGGTCGCGGAAGACATCAGCCTCGAGTTGGGAGAGGGTCCTCGTCTCTCCCTCGACCTTCAATGCGCGCGCGAGCCCGGTCACCGCGGCGGCCGCACCGACCGCTTGCTCGGCTGGGAGGAGAGCGCCGTACCAGGCCATCCCGTCCGGTGCCGCTTCGAGTCCGACCCGCCGTTCCTGGACAGCCTCCCGGTGACGTTCGATGAGAGCCTCGGGCTCCAGCGATGCGCGCACGCGCTGCGCCAGACGCTCGAAGCGGGTGATACCGAGACCGCTCGCACGGAGCATCTGATCCTCGTACGGCTCGAGCGACGGTGCGGAGAGTCCATCCGACTCGTGCACGAGGGCGCGAGCGTGGATCTCGGGCAGGTCTCCGACGCGAAGGGCGGCGAGCGTCCGCGGGAAGTCGTGGACCAGTCGACGAGCCAGGTCGAGTTGGGTGTGCGCAGCACGCTCGCCTATCCGCAAGGCCGCCGCCACCTCCGCTCGAAGGTCTCGCCAGGCGAGGTCGTCGGGCGCCGTCCACGCGGCGCCGGTCTCCTCCGCCGCGATGACACGCAGCCTGTCGAGCAATTCATACCGCTCGGCGGCCGCGGCACCGGCGCGTACGGCGGAGTCGGCGATCAGGTCGACGATGGCGCGTGACGACGCCGAGACCTCCGCCTCGTCACCGTCTCCGCCGTTCCGCATGCTCCTATCGAAGCAGCAACCACCGACACGACAATCCCGTAAACCGCCTCTGATCAGCCAACCTTCGACCACTACTTGAAGCGAGTTTCTCTCAGCACCCGCCGCCCGCCCATTGAGCGAAGCGAAATGCAGGGCCGACCGCTCACCGAAACGGCCGCCGAACCCCTTGGGGATCCGACGGCCGTCACACGAGGTCATGATCTCAGCTCAGTCGCTGCTTCTCCGTGCCGCGCACCCGCGCGATTGCGGACATGAGGTGATAGACCACGATCGCGGCAACCGTTCCGAGGATGATGCCCTGGAACGACAGGTCACCGAACGTGACGGTGAAGTTCGCGATGCCCATGATCAGCGCGATGCCCGCGGTGAGCTGATTGACGGGCTTGCTGAAGTCGACCTTGTTCTCGACCCAGATGCGCACACCGATGATGCCGATGAGGCCGTACAGCGCGGTGGTCACACCGCCGATGACTCCCGGCGGGATGGTGAAGATGATCGCGCCGATCTTGGGGGAGAGGCCCAGCAGGATCGCGGTGATGCCGGCCACCCAGTAGGCGGCGGTGGAGAAGACGCGGGTCGCGGCCATGACGCCGATGTTCTCACCGTAGGTCGTTGTCGGGGATCCGCCGCCGATGCCGGCGAGCACGGTGGCGGCGCCGTCCGCGAAGAGGGCGCGTCCGGTGACGTGATCGAGATCACGGTCGATGAGATTGCCGACGCCCTTGATGTGGCCGACGTTCTCCGCGATGAGGGCGAGAACGACCGGGAGGAACATGGCATAGACGCCGATGTTTGCGGCCGAGAACTCGGGGGCCGTGAAGGTCGGGAAGCCGACCCAGGCCGCGTCGCCGACCGCGCTGAAGTCGACCTCGCCCGCGATCGCGGAGGCGATGTAGCCGACGATGACGCCCAGGACGATCGAGAGGCGCCCGAGGAAGCCCTTGAACACGACGGCCGCGAGAACGATTGCGAGCAGGGTGATGACGGCGATGAGCGGGGACTTCGCGAAGTTGTCGCGAGCCGCCGGGGCGAGATTGAAGCCGATGAGGGCGACGATCGATCCGCTGACGATCGGAGGCATGAGCACGTCGATCCAGCGGGTGCCGACGAAGTTCACGAGCAGGCCGATGAGGGCCAGGATCGCGCCGGTGATGATGATGCCGGCGAGGGCCGTGCCGGGCCCGCCTGCGGTGACAGCCGCGCCGATCGGAGCGAGGAACGCGAACGACGAGCCCAGGTAGGAGGGCAGCTTGTTCCAAGTGATGACGAGGAAGAGCAGCGTGCCGATGCCCGAGAAGAACAGGGTGGTCGCGGGCGGGAAGCCGGTGATGATCGGCACGAGGAACGTCGCGCCGAACATCGCGACGACGTGCTGCATGCCGAAACCGATGGTCCGAGGCCAGGTCAGCCGCTCCTCGGGCAGGACGATCTCATCCGAGGCGACTGTCTTGCCGTCGCCGTGCAGCTTCCAGAGCTCTGCCATCTGTTCTCCTCGACGCCCGCGTGGCGCGGATGCGCCGAGTGCGCGCGGGCTGTGACGAGCCTAGGGATCAGCAGAGAATCGGCGTGCCGCGACGCGCACAGCACCCCTCACATTCCTTGCCCGAGCCTCGCATCCGTGCCCCGATTCACGCGCCGACTCTCAGATGACGGCCACCACCACGGCGGCGGAGCCTGAGAATCGTCAACACGCCGCCGGCCGCCACGATGACCAATCCGATCAGGAAGGCAGCCAGACCATCGAATCCGGTCGCAGGGAGCGCGCCCGGCAAAGTGTTCCTCACCGTCACGGTGAGCCGCTCGGCGTCGGCGGTCGCGAAAACCGCCGAGCGCTCGGAGAACGTGCGATCGCCGGCTTCGATGCTCGTCGATGTCGCGGAACCGGCGTCGGTCTCGGCAAGGGTGCAGTCGCTGCCGCGGAGGACCGACAGGCTGTATTCGCCACCTGCCCGGGCGGTGAAGTCGGCATTCCCGGAAGCGATCGCCACTCGCTTCGGCAGGGACGACGCCTCGTCCGGATCGCGCCACGAACACGCGGCGGAGAAGCCGTAGTCGTAGGGTTCCGGTTCGGTCGAACCCGGAGTGATTTTCCGGACCGTCAGATCGGTCAGGTCGTACCGGTATGAAGCGCTCAGGATTCCCGCGTCATCCGATCCCACGACCGCGCGGTCGATGAGGCGACGCTCCGTGAAGGGCGACGGATCGGACTCCCTCACGCTGCAAAGAGCCCCACGCGGCAGCGAGATGGTCTTCAACGCGTCGGGCCCGACGAGTTCGAGCCGCCCTGAATCGGGCAGCGGCAGCGGAGCGCCGTCCGAATAGAAGCACGCGAGCCGGAAAGCACGGACCTTCCCGGCGGAGTACACGTTGGCCCCGACACCGGAGCTCGTCAGGGTCATCGGGAGTGCAGCGACCTCGAATTCAGCGCTGAATGCGGCCCCATCACCGGCCGGAGTCACGGTCACCTGCCGCACGCCATCCGCCGGAACAATCATCGTCGCGTGGTTGTCGTTCTCGAGTCGACTCGTGCACACCGCCCCGATGGGCAGACCGGAGAAGGAGGAGGTGGCATTCGCCACCACGTCGGTCAGGGTCTGCCACGCAGGCGTCGTCTGAGGATGCAGGACCAGCCCGTTGAACGCGCATGTGGTCGAGACGGCGAACACGTCCGCGGAGTGCCGAGGGGCGTCATCGCCGCGGACCACCACGCTGATCGTCAGGGGCGCGCTGTCGAAGATGTGTGTCACGACGACGGGTACATCGCCGTCGTCCACGGTCACCGTCGGGCTGGAGACGACTGTCGAGGTGGCTCCGCCGTCGCTCTGCGACGCGACCTCGCACCGCGCCCCGGCGGGGAGCAGACCGAGCGGCGAAGAGGCCCGCGGGTCCTGAGGAGTGCCGTCCGGCAGGAAGCCGAGCGTGAGGAGCCCTCCGACACCGACACCGGGAACGGGGACTCCGTTGAACGTGCAGGCGACCGAGACCGAGGTCGCGGTATTGGCACTCCAGGCAGCGGCTCCGGTATTGACCACGGAGATGTCGACCGAACCGGCATCGAAACGGTTGTCGACGGCCACGATCCCGGCTGGCGCCACCTCTATCGTCGGCGGATCGGCGACCGCTGATCGACCATCGACGGAGTAACCGACCACTCCTCCGTTGCCGACCGTCTGAGTGACGACGCACTCCGCCCCGCGCACGATACCGGCGGACCGACTGGTCCCTCCGACAGGCGGGAAGGTGAAGCGCTGGTCGACGGTCAGGGGACGGCCGTTGAAGGTGCACGCTCCGATCGAAACGGTGGTGTCCGCATTCGAGAACTCGGCGGCACGGCCCGTCGTGCCGCTCACGATCTCGATCTCATCCGTCGGATAAATGGCCCGGATCCGGAGGGTGTCATCGGAGGACGGGCTCACCCTTGCAGCCGCGGCCGAGATGTCGGGGCTCCACCCCCCGGTCGAGCCGGCTCCGTACTCGGTCGTCGAGCGCCCCGAGTCGGAGACCGCCGTGATACGGCAGTCGGCGCCGTCATCGGCCGCCACCAGGGCGGTTCCGCCTCCGGCCGGGATCTCAACCGCGCCGGGGGTGTCGATGCCCCCGATCTCGCAGCTGTAGTCCACCGTGTAGGCGACGTTCGCCGCCGCGCTGCCCGCGCCCGCGTTCTCGAGGGTGATCGCGAGAGGAGATGCGTCGTAGGTGTTCACCACCGTCGCCGAAGAACCGGTCGCCCCGACGACGACCGTCGAACCGGGGCGGAAGGCCACCGCAACGGCGCCTCTGGTGTTCATCTCGAAGATCCCGCAGGTCGCGCCCACGGGGACGCCGTCCAAGACAGCAGGGCCACCGAGACGCATGTCGGCGGAGAAGGTGGGGCTGATCCCCTCGCCGCGGAAGGAGCACGCCGCGGTCACGGGGAAGATGGCGCCCGTCGGTGCCGTTCCCGACCCGTCGACCTGCTTGTCGATGGTGATCGAAGCGGTCGTGAACGTGTTGGTGACCTCGACCGTGGCGGGCCCTGCCGGTGGGATGTTCACCGGGCGCGGGGATGAGGTCGGTATGCCGCCGACCGAATACTCGATCACCGAGGCACCCGCCGCGTGCGTTTCCGTCACGACGCAGGACGCTCCCACCGGGATCCCATCGATCCGCGTCTCGAACGATGCCCCGACTCGAGCTGCGGGAACGCGCACGGTTCCCGAGACGGCAGGGGAGGGGAGGCCGATCACGCGGCCCTCGAACGTGCAGGTCACAGCGAAGACGTTGTCGCCGAGCGCGAACTCCGAGGACCCTCCGGTCAGCCGCGAGCGTCCCTTTATGACGAGGGCACCGACCTCGTAGGTGTTGACGAACTGCACCGGGTTCGCGCCGCTCACGAGTGTCACCGAGGTCGTCCCCGGCTCGACTCGCGTCGCTCCGCGGGTGTCGGATTCACTGACCGAGCACGTCCATCCCGCGCGGAGTCCGTCCACCTGCGCGGGGAAGCCCGGCTCCATGGAGACGGTCTTCGTCAGACGGGTCTCGCCCGTCGCTTCGGTGCAGACGAGGGAAGCCGCCCACGGTCCTCGCGCGAAGTCGGCCCCCTGCCCCGTGGTGACGGGGCCCACCGTCACCGAGGCGGAAGGGACTCGACGCTCCCAGATCAGCGCGAATCCGGATGCCGGCTGCTGGGACGTCATCAGGGGCAGCATGGCCAGACGGTTGTTCAGTAGGGGAGAGATGAAGGAGCGGCCGCTGCCACCACCGCCACCGGCATCGTCGTTGGCGCCGTAGTCGCCGCCGGTCCCTCCTTGGAGGCCGCCGCCTCCGCCGCCACCGCCGCCCCCGTGATCGGAGTGCGAGCCGTTGTCGCCGGAGGACTTCCACGAGCAGCCGGTGCAGCCGCCCGCCGTCGTGTCGACGTGGCCAGAGTTCAGCGTCCAGCCATGGCGGCCGTCGGCGATGCTGGCTGTGCCGGGGATTCCGTTCGCGTTGCCTCCGTCCCCGCCGTGAGCGTTGGTGAAGAAGGTGTAGTACTTCCCGCCGGGAGCTCCGCCGCCCCCGCTCACGATGAGGGGGCCAACAGGTCCGGTGATGGACGAGGCCGTCCCGCCGTCGCCACCGTCGTCTCCGAAGGTCGAGCTCGACGTGCCCTTGCCTCCACCGGCGTAGGTCGGATCGCAGCCTGTGACCGTCTGCGGTACGCCGGGCGCGTCGTATGAGGCGATCACCATCCCGCCGTCGCCCTTGCGGGCGAGGCCGTCTCCCGAATCGCTCTGACCGCCCATCATCGCAACGGTGTACTGGGTGACGGCGGGGTCGGGTTCCAGGACGAGTGCGGGCTGACCGCAGAGGAGCTCGCGGGGAGCGCCCCCGATGACGGTGATGGTCCCCGCTCCTCTGGCATTGGTCCCGAACCACGCCTTCGACACACCGGGTCGAGCGAAGGACTGGCCCCCGCCACCTCCGCCGCCGGCCCCGAAGCCACGGAAGTTGCCCGCGCCACCGTACCCGCCCCCGGAGGGCCAGCCTCCGCCACCGCCTCCGCCGCCGACCTCGGCACTCTCACCGAAGTAGGCCGTCGGCCCGTCCTGCCCCGATGGATGGCTGGTCGACAAGTACCAGGCACCACCGGGACCGCCTGCGCCGTCTGCGCCGCGGTCGGTGTTCGCGAGTCTTCCGTCGCCGGCCGGCGCGCCCGCGTTACCGCCGCCACCGCCCGGATAGAGCTTGGTCGTCGTCAGACCCACCAGCTCGGTGTTGTTGCTCCCGCCGCCGCCTCCGCCGCCCGCTACGAGGAACGGAGCACCTGCACCGTCTCTTCCCCAGACCCCACTCGCTCCACCGCCGCCGGCCCCCGGAGATCCGCCGCCGAAGATGGGCTTGACGCGAGCGATGCCGCCCCGTCCGCCAGGCTGGAAACCCGCTCCGCCGTCCACCCCGGACCCACGGGCACCGAGTTGGAAACTCAATTCCTTCTCGGCGGCGACGTCGATGACTGCCAGGACGGCACCGCCGCCGCCGCCCTGTGCCCATCCGGTGGTTCCGCTGCGGGTGAGGGTGGGGGCGACGAAGGGCTCCGCTTCCGCCCCTTGAGCTCCAGTGAGAAGAACCGAGACCGTGGTGACGCCCGTGGGGATCTCGATAGCCGACGGGTCGTCGCCGACCTGGTCGTGGGTGAACGTGCACGACCCACCGGAGACCAGTTCGGGACAGGAGAACACACCGGCCGCCGAAGCGGTCGGATCCGACGCGGTGGGGGCGATGGCTGCGAGAGAGCCGACCAGTAGAGCCTCCGCTGTGACACCTGCGCCGAAGGTAAGCGAGATTCTCATTCTGTGGCCCTGTCCGGTGTCTGCGACGACACCGTGCGGGGGACGGGTCGGACATCGTTGGACTCGCTCGAAGGCGACGACCCGATCGGTATCGTCTCGATACTCGCACCGCGCGGCGTCGAGGGGAATACTCCAGCCGCTCGAATTCGAGATCCGCTCACATGGGGTCGAGGGATCCCGTTTCGGTCCACGCCTCAAGATCCTCGGAGGAGTAGAAGACCCGCGGCGCTCGACCGCCTTCACCGCGGCCATGGCCCGCCGCTGTAGCTCGTCGTCACCGGCGAAGCGGACGATCTTCGAGCCGCGGAACTCCTTCGACCCGCGTCGGCGCGATGACGAAGCTAGATATGACCGTTCCCCGCTAACGAACCGTTGTGCATCGCGGCGAGCGAACAACCCCTTGCGCCTCGTTCACGTTGGCCGTAACGTACAACCAAATGGTTTTACATATGCTCACCGACCTGACCGACGCCGAAGTCGACCGCATGTTCCGCGCCCTCGCGGATGCCACTCGACGCGACATCGTGCGCCGAACGCTCGTGGCTGAGGCGACCGTGTCCGAGCTGGCCGGCGCCTACGACATGTCGTTCGCGGCGGTCCAGAAGCACGTCGCGGTTCTCGAGGAGGCAGGTCTCGTGACCAAGCAGCCCCGCGGCCGTGAGCGCATGGTTCGCGGCAACCCCGATGCCATCGCCCGCGCGCAGAAGTGTCTCGACGCATTCGAGGTGATCTGGCGCGCCCGCGTCGACCGGCTCGACGCGCTACTCGCCGAGGAGCCACCCTCGGTGCACCCATCCGACTCCTGACCATCCCGATCCCGCCCTCCACGAAAGGCCAGCCATGCCCGTCACCACAGTCGAGAAGGACCTCGACGCGCTGACCCTCACCATCACCGCCGAGTTCGCCGCGACGCAGCAGCGGGTCTGGGACGCTTACATGGATGCGCGCCAGATCGAGCGTTTCTGGGGCCCGCCGACGTATCCGGCCACGTTCCACCGCCACGACGCCGCGGTCGGCGGGCGCAGCTTCTACTCGATGACCGGACCCGAGGGCGACACCCACGGCGGCTATTGGGAGTGGACCGCCGTCGACGCGCCGAACTTCTTCGAGGTGCGCGACGGGTTCCTGGGTGAGGACGGCGAGCCCAACACCGAGATGCCGGCGATGCTCGCACGTTTCGAGTTCGAGCCCACCGCAGATGGCACGCGCATGGTCACCACCACCACGTTCAACTCGGTCGAGGAGCTCGAGCAGCTCGTCGCGATGGGCATGGTCGAAGGCACCCGCGAGGCCATGGCCCAAATCGACGCCGTGCTCGCCGACCTCCGGTCGTTCGCCGCCGACCGCGGGACAGAGGCGCAGATCCTCAGCGACACGACGGTCCGCATCACCCGAGTGATCCATGGATCGGTCGAGCAGGTGTGGCGCGCCCACAACGACGAGGCCCTCGTGCGTCAGTGGCTCCTCGGCCCCGACGGGTGGACCATGCCCACCTGCGAGATCGCGTCGAAGGTCGGCGACACCTACCGCTACGAGTGGGAGCAGGAGGACGGCAGCAACCGTTTCGGGTTCACCGGCGAGCTGCTCGCGAGCGAGGAACCGCACCGCGCCGTCACGACCGAGTCGATGATCGGGATGGAAGGGTCCGCGACCCGCAACGAGATGACCCTCACCCCGGTCGAGGGCGGAACCCTGCTGACCCTGGTCATCACCTACCCGAGCGCCGACGTGCGCGACATGGTCCTCGCCACGGGCATGATCGACGGCATGGAGACCAGCTATGCGCGCCTGGAGACCCTCCTCGCCTGAGTCCCTTCGCCCGGCGCCCGCCCATTGAGCGAAGCGAAATGAAGGGCTCACTGGTCCAGTAGTGCAATATTCCATCTACTGGGATATACATGACCTCATGCCGACCCCACTCAGCTCCACGACGTTCTGGATCCTCACCGCTCTGACCGGCGGTCGCCGTCACGGCTATGACATCCTCGGCGAAGTCGAGTCGGCGTCCGCCGGCGCTGTCGTCCTGAAGGTGACCACTCTCTACGCAGCTCTCGAACGCATGGAACGCGAGGGCCTCATCCACCCCGACGGTGACGAGATCGTCAACGGCCGCGCGCGCCGCTATTACCGGATCTCAGACTCCGGCGACGCGGCGCTCGATGCCGAGGTGGAATCACTCGAGCGGCAAGCGAGGGCCGCGCGCGAGCGAATCGCGGGTCGCGCCGTTTCGGGCGGACGGCTGGCCTTCGCGTGAGCGCAGAGAGCGAGCTCCTCCGAAGGCGGTTCGAGCGCCTGCTCCGCTGGTATCCCCATCGATGGCGCGCGCAGCACGGAGACGTCATGCTGTCGACTCTGCTCGACGAGGCGGAACGTGCCGGCCGATCCATTCCGACGCCTGGTGAACGACGGGCGGCAGCCTTCCACGGGCTCGCAGCGCGGCTCGACACCCGGTCGGCCCTGACTTTCGGATCGATCGGACTCGTCGGGTCGTTGGTCAGCACCGCCGCGTCCATCTGGGGCTCGTTCGGCGCGGACCCGAGCTTGCTCCTCCACCTCCTGCTCAACGGCATCTCCCCGGCGCTCGTATTCATCGCGGTTGTGGCACTCGCGCGTGGCCGCGCTGTGCTCAGCGACGGACGTGCACTCGTTCTCGCCGTGATCGCCGGAGCCGCCAACATCCTCGGGGCCCTCGCCTCGCTGTCGTGGGGTCTCGCCTTCCGCGCCGCGGATGACGGCGTCGCCGTCACCGGATTGGCGGCCGCGTGGACACCTCTGATCCTGGCCGGCTTGATCCTGACCGTGATCGGGGTCGGACTCTTCGCCCACGCCGTTCTGCGACGAACGGGCCTGGGGGAGGCGGCCTCGAGCGGGTTGGCTGCGCTGTTAGCCGTCGTCTCCGCGCCGCTGCTGGGCTATGCGCTCGTCACCCCGTTCAGCACCACCCTGCTCGCGGCAGCCGTGGTCATCGGATCGGTCCTCGTCTCGCGTGGCGGCGCGGCACCGGCGGTCCCCGCTTCGACCGCCGTGTCGTCCGCCTGGATGCCAGTCCTGGAACGCCCCATGGTGGCCGAGGTCCGCCTTCTCGCCATCGTCTCGACGATCGGGGGAGTTGTCGGCCTCGCGTGGGCGTTCACCGGTTCCCTGTGGTCTCCGTTCGGCGGGGATTCAACGCAGACCATGCGCGAGGGGATCGCCATTCTCTGTGCGTCGACGCTTCCTCTCCTCACGGCGTTCGCACTCCGAGTCGGCTCGCGCTCCTTGGTTCGCTGGGCGCACACGTGGGGACCCGCAACCCTCGCTGCCGCAGGGTTCGGGGTCCTCGCGCTCGACTACATCGTCGGAGACGGCGCTGGCGACTTCCCCTTGGGGATGACGAGCGCAGGCGCCTTGGTCGGCATCGGGATCGGCTGGTTCGCGGCAGCTCGCACTCGTCTGACCGGCTGGCTCGCCGTCGCCATCGGCGCCACGATCGCCGCAACCTACGCGGTCTCCTTCGGCCCGATCATGACCGCGTATCTCGCCTTCCTGGTGCCATTGGCCGCCATCACGCTCGCCGTCGTCGCGGGCAAAAATCCCGACCGTGTTCGGTCAAGACCTCCTCTGACTCCAGAACTCGGCTGACCATCCCTCGCCCGGCCCGCCCATTGAGCGAAGCGAAATGCAGGGCCCCTCTCCCTCTCGCCAGACTCAACGACGGGGCCCGGACTCATACCATCCGGACCCCGCCCATTGAGCGAAGCGAAATGCAGGGCCCACCATCCCCCGCATCCCGCCTCGAGACTCGCGGTCTAGTTCGCTGCGTACTGCGCCGCCATGGTCGGAATGGTCCACCCACCCGCTCCGAAGGTGTGACCGAATTCGGTCTCGGCGACCTCGTCGGTGATGCCGAAGAGGGCGTTGGGCCGGGATTCGCTGTCATTCCAGGTGGGGTCGACGACCTGCCACTTGCCATCCATGAACGTCTTGTTCCAGGCGTGACCGACCATGTATGCGGACCCCGTCATGTAGATGCTGTCGAGGCCGGCGACATCCGAGAGCAGTTTGTAGCCGGCAGCGTAGGAGGCGCAGACTCCGCGCCCGTCGAGCAGGACCCCCGCGGCGTTCCACGCGCCGGCGTACTGCGGGTCACTCTGCACGTCGCCGCCCGAGCGCAGGCCCTGGTAGGCGCCATCGTCGTACTCGGCGTTCGCCGCGATCCAGTCGTTCAGCGCTTGGGCCTTGTCGCGGTCGCTTATGTCGTCTCGGACGACCTCACCGACCACCTGTTGCGCCTTCGCCCACACTTCGTCGCGCTTCGCGGCGAGCTGGTCTTCGGGGTAGTCGTAGGCGATCGCGACGATCCATCCGTCGCCCACCTCGCTCTGGCCGACGATGTTGTAGCTGCGCACCAGCGCGGCGGGCGTCTGCGAGATGACCGCGGTCATGAGGTCGTAGAGAGAGTAGGGCGAGGCCGGCGCTGCGCCGAGGTCGATGCGGCTGCTGCCCGCGAGGAGGTTGGCTGCGATGAACTCGCCGGCCGGGCCGAATTGCGAGGTGAACGGGATGCTCACCTCGGGCTGCGTCGTCGAGACCGGCGCGTTCGGATCGGCGATCTCGGCCGCACGCTGTAGTGAGGCCTGGATCGCTCCCGTCTTGGTGACCGAGTCCGCGGCGAGCTTCTGACGGGCCTGTTCGACGAACGCGTCCCAGCTGCCGTCTATGCCGTTGAACTCCAGCTCGCGCGTGACGTCGGTGCCCTGCACTCGGATCTGCAGATACCCGGTCGCCCCGTCGGTGCGCGATCCGGTGACCGTCACCGGCAGCGATGCTTCGCCGTTCGCGAGGGTCTTGACGGAGTTGTAAGCCGGAACCGCGTCGACCGAGCCGTTGTACTCGGCCGCGAACTTAAAGGGCGAGGCGATGCCGATCGGCAGGAGCGGGTTGATCGGGGTCGCATCGACGCGGTCGACGAACGAACGCGTGCCGTCCGCCGCGGTCGCGATGACCCCGTAGGCGCCCGGGCCCCACCGGTCGGTGCGCCCCCAGGCGGCCGAGAGGGCGCAGTTCTGCGAGACGTACTCGCCAAGCAGGTAGCAGTCGCGGGTCTGCCCCTCGGTCGACAGCCAGGACGTGGCGTCGGCGCCGACCTCGCCCAGCTTGTAGAACGAGCTGTTGCCGCGGTCGCTGATGCTGACCCAGACCGGCGTGTACGTGACGGCGCCATCGATGGGTTGCCATGAGAGCTGCAGGGCGCCGTCGGCGGTGACCGCGTAGTCGACGCGGGGCGCGGGGAGGGTCTTCGAGTCGGGTTCGATGGTCGCGCGGGTGACGATGGGCTTGTCGTACTTCTCGCCGTCTCGATCGACGTATTGGACGAGGTAGATCTCGGTGACCGACCAGGATCCGGCGTCGCCGAGTTCGTCGAGCGAGCGTTCACCGTCGAGACTCTGACCGGCGGCGTCATTGAGCAGGATGACCTCGGGGCGCAGGGTGAGGCTGTTGCCGAGCCATTCGGTGTCGGCGGCGAAGTTCGCGACCTGGGTGAGTTCGGAGTCGAGATAGGCGGCGACGTACTGCGTCGGTGCCGTGCCGGTGTCGTAGGCGTCGAGGAGCGACTGCCGCGGGTCGAAACGGAAGTTGTACTTCGCCGACTCGTATTCGCCGAGCGTCGTGGGCTCGGTGAAGCGGTAAGTGTCGGTCTCAGACATGATGGCGGTCGGCAGCCCGCCCGTCGCGGGCGTCGAGGAGAACAGCGGGCCGGCGGTGACGGCTCCGAGCGGAATTGCCCCGGCGAGCAGGACGGCTCCGACGAGAGCGCCGCGAGCGGAGCCCTTCTTCTTCGGCTTCTTCACGGGGCGGGGCAGCGTGTAACCGGCGGGTGCCTGCCAGGTCTGGCCGGGAGCGTTGTAGACCGCGCCGGCCGGCGGGGGAGTCGCCCCCGAAGCGGACGCAGAGGGTGCGGATGCGGGTGTCGATGCTGCGACGGGCGCGCCCGGCATCGCCCCGGCTGGCGGCGCCGTCGCGCTCTCCGCCATGCCGGCGGACGGGGGCGTCGCGTTGCGCACAGCTCCGGCAGGCGGAGGTGTGCTCGCTGACGGCTTCTCGATCGGAGCAGCCGTAGCCTTGCGCCGCTTCAGCCATCGCGGAACGAATACAGCGAGCAGGATGATGCCCGTCACGGCCAACACGACGGCGAGCCCGAAGCCGCCCCATCCCAGAATGGTCTCGATCACGGCGTCAGGTCCTCTTTCTTCAGGGCGCAGGCGGTGGAGAGCGAAGCAGCGTTACAGACAGCCCGCACGAGCCATCCGGAGCGCAGGCTATCGAACCCATCCTGCCGAAAGCCTCGGACGTTGGATATGGGGAGGGGTGCCCACGCGCGCCCTGTGGACGGTTCCCTACCGAAGGACGGCCGGTTTCGTAACCTGCCCGCGTGAAAGCGTTCAGTCCCTTGGTCCTTCCCGCCGTAGCTATCGCAACCTGTTTGTCTCTGTCAGGGTGCGTCGATTCGGCCCCCGAGGTTGTGCGGGAACGGTCCACTCCGCAGGAGGCCTCGTCCGCTCCACTGGAGATGAAGGAAGCAGACGTTATTGCGGCCGCCGTGCCCGTCTTCATTCAGTACATCGGCGCAGTCGTCGAGGTCGGCTCCGACCACAGCATCGATGCTTCGGTCCTACGCCCGTATGCAAGCGATTCCGAAATCGAGGAAGTACGCGGCGTCCAGGACCGTTTGAAAGCCCGCGGGCAGCGAATGAACGGTCTGGTGTTAGTCGAGAGGTCGGTCCTGCAGGACATGTCCCCAGAAACCGGCACATTCACCCTTTTGATATGTGAAGACCTTTCGAACCTCCGAATTCTCGACGGTGAGGGCCTGGATGTCACTCCCTCATCACGCTCTTCGTCCTCGACCGTGCAGGTCTCGTTCGAGGGCTGGCCTGACAATCTGCGCATCGACAGGAATATCAAGTGGACCGGCGCAAGCGCCTGCTGACCATCGTGGGCCTCGTCGTCCTCCTGGGCTGCGTGGTCACGGGAGGCGAGGCAGCCGCGGCCAACACCGCTGGCTGCGGTGGAGCCAGCGATCTAAGCGGGGAGTGCTCGACGGGCGCCATAACGGGCGGGGGCGCAAGCGTCGGTGCGCACTCGGACGGATCGGAAACAAACTCACCGGATTGGGTGCCGCCGGAGGGCTGGTTCAAGTGCAACGGCAGCTGGTGGCCGCCCAAGGATGCGGCTTTCTGGAAGCCGATGTGCCGCGACGAAATCACCGTCACCGGCCCGCCCACGCCTTCCATGTCCGACGTCCGCGAGTTCTATCCCGCCTCGACCACGATCAGCTCGGAACCCCAAGGGTGGGCGCTCAAAGGCCGACCATTCAATCTCGTTGCCGACACCACCCCGATTACCCGAAGCGGAACTGTCCTCGGACTGCCCACCCAGGTCACCTTCACACCGACCCGGTGGAACTGGGACTACGGGGACGGCACTACCCAGGCCACGGATACCGGAGGGATTTCCTGGGCCGCATCGGGCCGCAAACGCTTCACGACCACGCCGACCAGTCACACCTACACGACCAGGGGAGACTTCACCGTCTCCCTCAGCGTCGACTACAAGGTGACCTATCAATTCGGCAACAACCCCTGGCGCCCCATCGACGGAACCCTCACCATCCCCGCCGGATCCATGCCTGTCCGCGTCGTCGTCGGCTCCACCGTCCTGACCACCGGCCCCTGCACGAGCACCTCCGCATCGACCTGCTGAGGCTGTGCCGGCCGACAATGCCGGTCGCTGTGTTCGCCTTCGTCCATCTTGGAAAGAATCGGCACTACAAGAAGCCCTGCGCCTCACGCCGGGGGATCGAATCGTGCTGACGGGGGAGATGAGCAGGCCCCGCGACGAGTGGATCGGCGACCTCGCCGCTCGAGGACTGGCGGTCTGGCCCGGCGTCACCAAGAAAGTGCGCCTCGTCGTCGCAGCGGACCCCGACTCCCAGTCGGGCAAAGCTCGCAAAGCACGGGACTACGACATCGCCATCGTCGACGAAGCAGGGCTCATTTCACTGCTGGCGCGGTGAATTGCGCCCGATGCTGCAGCGATCGTCGGGTCAAAACCGAAGTGCTCTGACACTGTGCTGATCAAAATCGAAGGATCAGCACATATCCAACTCGGGGTACCGCTGGTACCCCGCGACCTTCGGTGCGTCCGGCAGACCGGTGATGATGACGTCGGACTCGAAGCGGACGGGACGTCCCGGGTTGGTGAGGTCGTTGCCCTGCGCATCAAGAAGACGGACATCGCTCTGGTCTTCGCAGACGAAGGCCCGAAGAAAGCCCGTCTCCGGATCCCACACCTCGACATCGATTCCGACCACCCGCGAGGCGCCGGTGGTGTGCTCTCCATTCGGGAAGAGCAGCCCGTCGTCCGCCTTCATGCTGGCGAGGAGATCGCCCGCGGTGTAGGGCTCGAGCTCAGAGACCTCATATGTCCCTCGGTTCATCGCGGCCGAGTAGATGCCGAGCCAGTGCTCGAACGTTCCGCGCGCGGAGTCGACGATTTCGGTGCTGGGCTCTTCTACCGCGGTGATCGGTATCTTCCGCGACTCTCCAGTGTCTAGGTTGACGATGGTTCCGCCACCGCGGGTCTTCAGCGGAGCCGGTGTCGACGGCGCATGCGCCACGACCGAGCCGGGCGAGATCAGAGAGCAGGACGACAGCAGGGCAATGGAGAGAAGAGCGGCGACGCAGAGCGCGGTCTTGGGGAGATTCATGCGAGCAACCCAAACGCGGTTGCGATGCCGCTTGTCCCAGCGACCACATTCTGGGGAGAACGAGAATCCAGCTCGAAGCTGGGGAGGACGCGGGCGAAATCCCCTCGCCTAGACCAGCGTGACGATCTTTCTCACACCCGGTCGCCGCTGCCAGGCACGGGCTCGAACAACCCCACGCCTTCCCGCCGCGACACCCACCAGGTCAGCAACGCGGTGACGCCCAGCATGAATGGGATGTCGATCAGCAGGTAGGTCGGATCGACCTCACCCTGTTCCAGCGATGATCTGCTGAACGGGGCTACGAGGAAGATGAATAGGTTGTTCGCCGTGTGGATCAGGATCGGCAGCTCCAGGCCGCCCGACTTCCAGACTAAGAAGCCCGCAGACAACGCGAAAGCGCCGACCGAGATCTGGCCGGCCCAGTCGTATCCGTGCCCGAGCACGAAGATCGGCACCGGCAGCACGATTCCCCACACCGGCGACTTCAGCCAGGTGCCGAGCATCTGTTGCGGCAATCCTCGGAAGGCATACTCCTCGGCTGCACACTGCAACGGCGCCAGCACCAGGATGAGGACGTAGCAGAGCACGAGGGACGGGGTGAAGGTCGGCACGACGAAGTCGTCAGGCGGGTCGACTAGGGCCAGCCCCAGTACCATCACCGCGTAGATCGGGACGATGGAGACCGCCGCGCGCCCGAGCAACCCCCAGCGGAAGCGACCGACCACGGAATGCACGGAGCCGCGACGCCCACCTCCCCAGCGCGTCCCCAGAATGACCGCGGGGATCATCAGGGCCAACAGCCCGAGCGTGAAGACCCAGTCGAAGGGGTTGAGCGGGTCGGCGAGGTCCTCGGAGGGACCCGGGAGCCCCGGAAGCGACATCCCCAGAACGGCGTAGACAACGGCCACGGTGACGAGCGGAATGAGGGACGCGATATAGAGCCCTAGTGAGACGCCGAGCGTCGCGAAAGGCCGCCACCACTGCGCCGTTCGCGCGGCCTGGTGCGCGAGCCGGTGGTAGGGGAGTGGGGTCACCACGAGTCCATCAGAACCGCGCAGCGACTGTTCTTCGACCGGAACAGCCGGTGCCTCACTATCGGTCGCGGTCACAGGCCAGTCGGTCATGCACGTCCCCCGGTCGTCGGTTCCCACCAGTCTGCCTGCGAGACGCCGTGGTCGGGTGGTCATTCACGACTGCGCGAAGCGTCAGACCGCCGGAATGGAAGTGCGGGGCAATCCTGCGTGGGGAGTGAAGGTGGTCGTCTCATGCAACCACTCGACGGCTTACACACATCCAGCGAGGATGAATGGATGCAGTCCGACCTCGACGGTGCTCCCGACTGGATCTTTCAACTCGACGGTTCATTCACCCCCTCGAACGACGCGGTCCCTGAACCTGCGCTTCATGCCCTAGACGCGGCCGCTGAACGGCGTGCCGCGCACCCCCTCGATCAACAGGCAATCGATGCCCTTCAGACAGCGATTCTCGCGGCGGTGCGAGCAGGTATCGGCGACTCTCAGATCGCCGCGACGGGCCGAATCTCCGTTGGCGCCGTTCGACGCATCTGTCGCGCAACCCAGTAGATCCGGAAGGCGCACCTGCTGGAACAGGAACCGCTCGGCTGCGGCGCTTGGCAACCGCTGAGCTGACGCCGTATCGGGTCAGACACAACCCACGACTTTCGGGGCGACTCTTTCCGCGCCGCGCCTCACTCCAGCGGCCTCAGCAGCCGATCCAAGAATTCCCGCGTCCGCGGCTCCTGCGGATTGGTGAACACCTCGGCCGGGGTGCCGCGTTCGACGACCACACCGCCGTCGAGGAAGGCGACCTCGTCGGCCACTTCGCGGGCGAACGCGAGCTCATGAGTCACGACCACCATGGTCCAGCCCTCATGCGCGAGCTCGGACATGATCGTCAGCACATCGCCCACGATCTCCGGGTCGAGGGCAGACGTCGGCTCATCGAAGAGCAGCAGCTTCGGGCGCAGCGCCAGCGCGCGGACAATGCCGACGCGCTGCTGCTGGCCGCCGGACAGCTCGAACGGATAGGCGTCCCGCTTCGATGCCAGGCCGACTCGCTCAAGCAGGGCGGTGGCCGTCGCGATCGCCTCGTCGCGCGGTCGCTTCTGCACGATGACCGGACCCTCGATGACGTTCTCGAGAACCGTCTTATGCGGGAACAGGTTGTAATGCTGGAACACCATGCCCGACGCATCCCGCAGCACGGCGCGCTGCGCGGCGGTCTCGCGCTTCGACAGCTTCGCGGCGAAGTCGATCCGCTCGCCGTCGAGGTCGATGACGCCGGCCTGCGGGGGAGTGAGAGCGTTCAGCGCGCGCAGCACGGTGGTCTTGCCCGATCCGGACGGACCGATGAGCACCAGCACCTTGCCGCGACGGACCTCGAGGTCGACGCCCTTTAAGACATCGAGCGAGCCGAACGACGTGCGGAGGCCGGTGGCCCGGAGCAGCGGATCCGCGCCCGACCCGATCGGCGGAACACCGAAGCCCGACGAGCTCGCACCCGGGGCGGGGGAGGACGACTCAGGCTCGTGCGACATAACGGTCCAACCTCTTCTCGAGCAGGTTCTGCAGAGCCGACAGCCCCAGGCAGATGACCCAGTAGACGAGCGCCGCCTCGATGTAGAGCAGCATGAACTCCTGGCTGAACGCGGCGATCTTCTGCGCCTCACGGAAGAGCTCCGTCACCAGGATCAGTGATGCCAGCGACGTGTCCTTCAACAGGCTGATGAACGTGTTCGACAGCGGCGGCACGGACACGCGCGCAGCCTGCGGCAGGATGATCCGCCGCAAGGTCGTCGCCCGCGACATTCCGACGGTGTACCCGGCCTCCCACTGCCCGGCAGGCACCGAGAGGATCGCGGCGCGGATGATCTCGGCACCGTATCCACCTACGTTGATCGAGAACGCGATGACGGCGGACGGCCACGGCGGGATCGTGGCACCGAGCGACGGCAGGCCGTAGAAGATCACGAACAGCTGCACCAGCAGGGGCGTGCCGCGGACGACGGAGATGACGAAGCGCGCCGCAGCAGACAGGGCGCGGATGCTCGACATGCGAGCTAGCGCGATTCCGAGCGCCAGCACGAGGCCCAGCGCGAAGGAGATGAGCGACAGCGGGATGGTCCCGAGAATCGCTCCGCGCACGATCGGCCCGAGCGAATCCCAGGCGAGCTGCCAATCCATCCGTTCATCCTGCCCGAGCGCACCCGCTCAATCGCTGATTCCCGCCGATTCGGATGCCGACTGGCGGGACGCCTGATACCGAAACGCGACCCCCGGCGGCGTGTGCCGCACGAGGGTCGCGTCGGTCGGTGTGACTTATTGGCTGACGTCGGAGCCGAAGTACTTCTGGCTGATCTTCGCCAGCGTGCCGTCGGCGCGGAGCTCGTCGAGCGCCTTGTTGAGGGCGTCGGTCAGGGTGTCGCTGCCCTTGCGCAGAGCGAAGGCGCTCTTCGAGACCTCGTCGCTGTCCGCGGCGATCTTGAGGCCCGCGGCGTCGCCGTTGGTCTGCGAGTCGAGGAAGGTCAGCTTGTCGTTGACAGTCGCATCGACACGGCCCTGCTTGAGCAGCTCGACGGCCTGCGCCCAGCCCTCGACGGCCTCGACGTTGGCGCCGTAGGACTGCGCGATCCCGTACCAGTTGCTGGTCAGCGACTGTGCGCTGGTCTTGCCCTTCAGCCCGTCGAACGAGGTGATGTCGCTCGACTCGGGGACCACGAGCACGCCGGGCGAGACGGAGTAGGGCTCGCTGAGGTCGTACTTCGCCTCGCGCTCGTCGTTGACTGACACCTGGTTCGCGATCACGTCGAAACGGCCGGCCTCGAGACCGGCGAAGATGCCGTCCCACTGGGTCTCCTGGAACTCGACGGTCACGCCGAGCT
This sequence comes from uncultured Naasia sp., assembly GCA_913778905.1. Classification (GTDB taxonomy): domain Bacteria; phylum Actinomycetota; class Actinomycetes; order Actinomycetales; family Microbacteriaceae; genus Naasia. Next base: position 280,087 of record CAJYYA010000010.1, read on the forward strand.
TCTCGGCGACCGCGTTCACCACGTCGACGTCGTATCCGGTGAGCGGGCCCGATCCACCCTCGTGGAACGAGAACGGACGGTACGTGCCCTCGGTCGCGACGACGAGCTTGCCGTTCTCCTTCACCTGGTCGAGCGTGAGGCCGGAGGTCGACTCGCCGGATCCGGTGGTCGTGCCGGAGCCGGCCTGTCCGTCCGCGGGTCCACCGGCGCAGCCGGCGAGAAGCAGAGCGGATGCCGCGACGGCGGCGAAGGCGGGAAGGATGCGCGTGATGCGGGGCATGGTTGTGCTCTCGTTCGTGCGGGAGACGAGTCGCTTCGCGACGTGCCTTGACAAGCACTGCTGTGCGCGGGGGACTCGAGCGTCTGGTTGACGCGACATCCACATGCAACCAGGGGCGGGCTGAAGTTGTTCCGGATGTGACGCGATGTGTCGATTGCCCTGTGTCCGATCGCCCCTCCGCGGATGTAAGCATGAAGCGTGAGCACTGAGTGGCAGGACCGGATCGACGACTTCTGGGCATCCGCGAACGACGAATCGACTGCTGTGGAGCGGATGCGCGCGCTCCTGGCGCAGCGTCCGCAGGGCGATCCGGAAGCGCTGTTCGAATGGGCCTCGGTGCACGACTTCGTCGGGCGCGAGGCGGAGGCCGTTCCTCTGTATGAGGCTGCGCTGGAGAACGGACTCGCCGGGCGGAAGCGGCACGAGGCGTTGATCCAGCTGAGCAGTTCGCTTCGGCTGGTCGGGCGGGCTGATGAGGCCGCTGCTCTGCTCGCGGAACGGTGGGAGGGGGCGGAGCTCGATTCCGCGCGGGCTGCCTTCCGCGCGCTCGCGCTTCGTGACGCGGGGGATGCGGACGAGGCGCTCCTGGTTGCGCTCGGGGCGCTTGCCGGGGCGCTGCCGCAGTACGGGGCGGCTGTTGCGAGGTATGCGGGGGAGTAGGCGCGGGGACCTCTGCATTTCGCTGCGCTCAATGGGCGAGGGGCGGCCGGGGAGATGAGGCCGCGAATGTCTGGTGTGCCGGGCCGGGGTCGGGCAAGCTCGGGGCATGGAAACCGCTGCCATCACCTCGTGGACCTTCGTCTCCGAAGTCCCCATCCCGCCCGACGTCACCGAGCTGCTCGTCGAGGGTGAGACCGCGTGGGCTGCCTTCACGACGTTCCGTGACAGTGCGATCTTCACGAGCCGGCGCCTCATCGTCCGCGATGCGCAGGGGATCACGGGGAAGAAGGTCGAGGTGTATTCGCTGCCCTACTCCGCCATCAACATGTGGTCGTCGGAGAACGCCGGCACGCTCGACCTCAACGCCGAGATCTCGCTCTGGACCCGCGCCGGCTTCATCAAGATCAAGATCGGCAAGGGCGTCGACATCCGCCGCATCGACAAGCTGATCGCGCACTCCGTGCTCCACGCCGGCTGACGCCGCGCACCTCGGAAGTCCGATCGCTGATGAACGAAGGAAGGGCCCGCCGACCACCGTGGCGGCGATCGGCGGACCCCTCGTCGCGCGGGCTGCAGTTCTAGCTGCCGGCCTTGCGACGCTTAGTGAGAACGGCGCGGGTGATGAAGAGGATCGCGGCCAGGACGATCAGGCCTCCGGCGATGAGGAATGCGGTGCCGCCGTTGAATCCGGTCTCCGCGAGCTTCGGGGTCACCGCCGCCGGAGCCGGCTCGAGAGTGGGAACCGGCGCCGGGAAAGCCGCTTCGATGGCGCTCGACACCTGGGCGGTGAGGAAGGCGACGCCCGCTGCGTTCGGGTGCAGCGACCCCGGGAAGCCGATCGTGACCCGGTTCATGTACGGGTCTTCCGAGCACGCGCTATGCGAGAGCGTCGGGGTCAGGTTGTCGACGAATGTGAAACCGGCCGCAGCCGCCCGGGCAGCGAGCACCTGGTTGAGCGTGACCTCGACCTGGTGGAGGTACTCGACATCGACGTTCGTGTAGGGGAGGCCGTTCGCAAAGGGAGCGTCCAGACCGTTCAACACCGGCGCGAAGCACCCGGCCGCAGGCGTGTTAGCGGCGTCAGGGAAGATCGCCGGATAGCCGACGACGATGACCTTCGCGTTCGGAGCAGCAGCGCGGACGGCCACGTAAGCCTCTCCGATGTCCCCCGCCACGTTCTGGACAATCTGAGCGGAGACGGTGTCGACTCCGTTCACGACCAGGAAGCTTTTGCAGTTCGGGTCGGTGAACGAGGGCTGAACCGGATTGGGACCCCACACCGGCCCGTCGGCGCGCTGAGCAAGGCACGCCTGCGCGAGAGCGGTGAATCCCGCGTCGATTCCTCCGACGCTGATGGTCACGACGTCGGTGTCAGCACTGAGCGCGTCGGTCTGAACAGGCACGGTCGTGGGCGGAGTGCCGCCGTCGGACTGAGCGGTCTCATCGATGTTAGCCGCTCTGGCGTTGCTGCAGCTGACGTCGGCGGTGAGGTCGAGGCCGAGGTTCGCGGCAACCTGGTGCGGAAAGTTCGCGGACGACTGTCCGCAGAACTCGGCCGGCTGGCCGGTCAACGGAGTCTGCCCGAGGCCGGCGGCGTAGGAGTCGCCCAGCGACACGTACTCGAGGGAGACCGTCTCATCGGCGGGAGCCTGAGACGGGAGAGCGGAAGCGGCCAGCGCAGGCGAGCCCAGCAGCATGGCGCCGGCGACAGCGATGACGCCGACGAGCCCGAAGGGGCGAAGGGGGGAAGAAGTCACGCGCAATGGTGACCTACCTGCGGGGTACTGCGCCAGAGCGACGCGCCGACTGGGGCGCCGATCCGGAGACCGCCGGCTTGCTTCGCCCCGCGTGATTCCTCAGGACGCTGACGCCTGCTCCCGATGAGCTGTCTCGTCGAGGAAACGACGTGCGTTCGCGCGCCTGCGGATCGCGAAGAGCATGGCTCCGACGAGCACGACGGATGCGAAGCAGATCGTGGCGAGTGCGAGCAGCCGACGTTCGGCGTCGAACAGATCGGTCGACCGCATGACGATCAGCGCCCCCAGAATCGCGCCCACCGATGCCACCTCAGCCAGGGCACTGAAAAACGTGATCCGAGCCAGATAGCGGCCCCGAGCGGTTTCGTCGGCAGTGAGTTCCAGTTCGCGACCGCGGAGCACCCGGTACTTGAGTCGAGCGACCTCATCGTCCGTCCCGTAGAGAGCCGAGCGACTCCGGCTGGCCGCCCTCATCGAGCCGGGCATCCAGGCGACCGCGACACCCATGAGACTCACTCCCACCCAATTCGCTATCACCGAGACATCGAACGGTTCGCCGTCACCGATCAAGGCGGAGAGCAGCATCCCGATCAGGAGTCCGAGCGCCGCGCCACCGGCCGCACCGACCACACCCCATCGGAGGAAGTCCTTGCCCCGCCACATCGGCTTGACGTCGACACCGGGCGGGGGAGCGGTCACGCGAGCCTCCTCGATTGCGGCCAGCCGAATGAGTCGGCTGACCGCAACCTAGCAGCGGTGACGGGGTCCGAGAGCGCCCCTCAGTCCTCACTCACCGCGGCGACGGCGGATCTGCAGGATAAGGACGATCAGTCCGGCGATCAGCGCGGCGGCCGCGACGATGAGGTACGGCGAGCCGTCGAACCCGGTGCTCGGCAGCGACGGGTTCGGCTGCGGTCCCGGTTCCGGTCCGGGACCTGGACCGGGCGCCGTCTTGCTGTAGTCAAGGCTGACGGTGAGCACACCGGTCTCGCCGTAGACCGACACGATGGGCTCGGGGGTCACTGAGGACGACACCAGAGTGGCGAGTGCATTGGCCCCGTCGGACTCGAGGGTGGACCCGCAGGAGTAACCGACCGGGATCCCGCTGACGTAGCCCACGCTGGTCCGCTCGGTGAGTCCGGCGGGGATGGTCACCGACACGGGGTCGATGCCCGCGTCTCCGCTCGTGCAGACGAGACGGACCGATCCCTCTCCCTGTAGCCCGGCACCCGCCCCGGTGGGTACGACGTCCACGCGGAACTCGCTCACCTGCAATCCGTACGTCTCAGTGAGCGTCAGAACGGACGTGGTGTCGGCCTGCACGGTGATGGACTCCGGCGAGACCGACGATCCGATGAAGGCAGCGCGATCATTACGCCCATCGACGGTCGAGACGACTCCGCAGACCGCCCCCACCGGAAGGCCGCGGAAGGTTCCGACTCGGGTGGTTCCGGTGGACCCGGCTGCGAGCGCGACGTCACGCACGACGGTCGCCGATCCGACGACGCACGTGGCTCGGGCGTCGATCCCCGATTGCAACCCTGCGGCCGCGCCATCGACGCGCACATCGATGGCGAGCGTGCCCGTCGGAGCCACCGGCACGCTGTACTCGTCGGCGAGAAGCACCTCCGACGTCGCTCCGGACGCGATGACGACGGGCGCGGCGGGGGTGAGCACCGATGAGGAGAGCGTGGCGGACGCGTTCGATCCATCAGCTGTCTGAACCGTCTCGCAGGATGCGCCGTCGACGATGCCGTCGAGGCGCACGAGCAGGCGGGTACCGGACTCCGTGCGAGCCGGCACCGTGAGGTTCCGGCTGAGCTCCCATCCCCCGAGAGTGCAGGTGACGGTGACGGCGATGGCGCCCTGGTCGCCACCGGCCTCACCGGCGATCGAGACGCTCAGCTCATACGCGCCCGCAGCAGGGGGAACCAGCGTGCCCGCCGCGCGGAGGGTCACGGTCGAGTCGGTGGCCGCGATCAATTTCTGAGCCTCGGTGCGCGGGGGGTTGGCACCGTCGTAGAGGAAGACGTTGCCGGCCGGGACGGTGGCGGTCGCCGAGAGGACGAAGCCCTGGTTGGCGACAGCCGGGTCGTAGCCGATGTAGAGCTGCTGGCCGTTCGAGACCGAGGCCCCCGGGGTGAGCGGTCGCCGGCCTGCAGCGTCCGTGAACACCTCGGTGTCTGCGTTGATGGCGATGGTCGACTGGGCGACACTGCCGCCGACGGTGTACGGGCCGAAGGGGGTGCCGGGGGTGGGCGTCCCACTTGTCGGCGGGGTGACCGTCAGCGTGGGCTGGACGGGCGGAGCGGGCGTCGGGTCGACGGCGGCCTGCGCCGCCTCGACGATCGACTTCACGGCTTGGCGCTCCGTGGGGTAGAAGCGATTGACCACGAAGCCGTCCGTGAAGTACCAGATGGCACCCTGGACCGCACGCACCTTCTGCGAGGCGCTTCCCGCGACGGGCTGGGCGGGTTCCTGCGGGTAGTAGTTCTGCAGGATCCACTGCACGTAGGGGAGGTTCGGGACGTTCGCCTCGGTCCACGAATCGAGCTCGTAGTGCACGCCCACGGTCGTGTCGGTGTCGAGGTCGATGCAGTAGGTGGCGACGCGGTCGTTCGCCCCCGTTCCGGTGGAGAGGATGAGCTGCGCGGTCGTGACCGACCGCTGATCCTGTAATCCGCTGGTGGGGTAGGGGGTCGTCGCCTGAACCCCGGGCACCTGGCCGCCGTAAAGACCGCTCGAATTCTCGAGGGCGACGATGGTGCTCTCGGTCGTGGCGGACGGCGGGTTGGTGTCGGGGTCCAGGCCCAGTCCCGGTGCGGCGAGAGCGGGTCCGCCGCTCATGACGACCGACCCGGTCAATGCGAGAAGAACACCCACCAGCGTGACGACGCCGAAACGGCGGACCGCGCCGTCTCGCCGAATGTTGCGTCCCGCCGAGGATCGACTGCCGCGAATGTCCATGCTTCCCCCTGAGTCCGATTCCCCCTGATCCGCTGGATCGAGTGAGCGCCGGGAACCCACCGGTGCTCGTTCAGGATCGTAGGGCGTGGCACGCCTGCCGTCGCTCTGACACGACGGTCGAGCGACCTCCTCGTCACCGGAGCGTGTCACCCGACTGCGGAGTGTGGACGGAACACGGGGCGTGCCAAGCTGGGGCCATGTCCGAGCAGCAGTCGTCGATGTCTCCGTCCTCTGTCCGGGTGCATGCTCCCGCCGGAACGTTCATCGGTCGCGACGCGGGTGCTGTGGCCGTCTGGAAGGGCATCCGCTACGCGCAGGCACCCGTCGGACCCTTGCGCTGGCGCGCCCCTCGGGCCGCTCCCGCAGCTGTCGAGCCGGTGGAGGCGTTCTCCTTCGGGGCGGCATGCCCTCAGGCGCGAAACCAGTTCCTCGATCTCGGAGACGGCGTCGAACTCGACGAAGACTGCCTGTTCCTCAACGTCTGGAGCCCCTCCTTCGAGGTCTCACCCGATGCCGACGAGAGCGACTCAGGAACGCCCCGCGCACTCCGCCCGGTGATGGTGTGGGTCCACGGGGGCGCGTACACATTCGGCGCCGCCAGCCAGGCGATCTACGACGGGGCCGCTCTGTCGTCATTCGGCGAGGTGGTCGTCGTCACGATCAACTACCGGCTGGGCGCCCTCGGCTTTCTCGAGCTATCGCCTTTCGTGATGGAAGGAACCACCGGCGAGCAGTTCGACACCAACCTCGGGCTGCGCGATGTGCTTCTCGCGCTGGAGTGGGTGCGCGACAACATCACGGCATTCGGCGGGGATCCGGACAACGTCACGCTGTTCGGCGAGAGCGCGGGAGCGGGAATGACCACCGCCCTGATGACCTCTCCCGCAGCGGAAGGGCTGTTCCACCGGGCCATCGCACAGAGCTCACCGGCATCGTCGATGTACGGGATGGATCGCGCCCAGTCGGTCGCCCGGAAGGTCTTGGCCGCCCTCGGCATGACCCCGGACCGGGTCGGCGAGCTGCGCGACCTGTCGGCGGACAGGATCGTCGAAGCCGCCACCCGCGTCTACAACTCCATCCCGTCCGAGGAGCCGGGGCTGCTCGCGTTCGCGCCCGTCGTCGATGGGGACCTGCTGCCCGAACACCCGATCCGCGTCCTCCACGAGGGCCGCGCCCATCCGATCCCACTGATCATCGGAACCAACCGCGACGAAGCGACCCTCTTCAAGTTCATGAAGTCGCCGCTCGTGCCGATCACCGAGCCCACCATCACCGCGATGATGACGCAGCTCGCCACGGAGAATCCCGACGTCGTCCTGCCGTCCCGCGAACAGCTCCTGTCGGCATATGAGGGTGTGCGTCAGCGGGCGGTCGGGATGGGCATCGCGACGGACATCGGGTTCCGCATGCCCACGGTGTGGCTCGTCGACGGCCACTCCAAGATCGCTCCGACCTACCTCTACCGGTTCGATTGGGCGACGCCGATGCTCCGTCTGATCGGGATGAACGCCGCGCATGCGACAGAGCTGCCTTACGTATGGGGCAATCTCGACGTCAGCCGTCGCGATTTCACCTTCCGCCTCGGCGGTCGCCGAACGGGGCACGAGATCTCCGCCCGGATGCTCAGCTGGTGGACGCGTTTCGCTTCTCACGGCACGCTCAATGACTGGCCCGCCTTCGGCGACGAGCGTTCGACGCTCATCATCGACAGGTCCGACCGCGTCGTGCACGACCTCGACGCGGCCATCACCGCCAGCTGGGGCGCCCGCGCCCTCACGTTCGAGTAGCTCGGCTGGGGGTGCGCGGGCACTCGGCACTCACCGCGCACGGAGGAGCGACACCTGATGTGCCGCGACGAGCACGTCTCCTCTCCGCGCGGTTCTGTTCGATATCGATGGCACCCTGGTCGACTTCAACTACCTGCACATCGATGCATGGGCGCGGGCCTTCGATGGAGTGGACGAGGCGCCGCCCGCATCCGAGATCCACTCCGCGATGGGACTCGACTCCGGCAAACTCCTCGAACGGCTGCTCGGCGACGCGGCAGGCAGGCTCGGCGATGAGACCAAAGAGCTTCACAGCGGCTTCTATCGAGAGTCGTCGCAGCGGTTGCGTCGCTTCCGGAGAGTGAGCGAGCTGCTCACCGCGATCCGCGAGCGAGGACTCCGCATCGTCCTCGCCAGTTCCGCACCGCAGGAGGAGCTCGACATCCTGCTGAAGGTACTCGACGTCGACGACCTGATCGACGAGACGACCACGTCGAGCGACGTCGAGACCGCGAAACCCGAGCCCGACGTCATAGAGACGGCCCTCGAACGGGCCTGCGTAGATGCGAGCGAAGCCATCATGGTCGGCGACGCACGGTGGGATGTCGAGCCCGCAGCCCGAGCCGGGGTGGACACCATCGGAGTCCTGACCGGCGGTCGCAGCGAGACCGAGCTGAGAGAGGCGGGAGCTGTCGCGATCTACCGGGACCTGACCGATCTGCGCGAGCGCCTCGACGAAAGCCCGATCGGCGTTCGCGCCGTCGGGTGAGAGGACGGCGGCCGAGTCTTCGCCTCCCGACCCTCGCCGCTGAACGAATGCAGGGGTGCGCTGAACGAATGCAGGATCCGCCGGCCGAAATGCAGGACGGGTGACGAACAACCCGCGGAATGGCGCGCTTCTCGAGCTTCCGCGGATTGCCGAGTCCTGCATTCGGTAGGTGATTCCTGCATGTGGTCCACCGAGGGTCGCAGCCGCTCGAGTGGCCCGCTCAGGCCTTCTTGGCCTCGCGCTTCCGGCCTGCACGGGCGAGGAGGAAGAGGATGGTCCCGACGATCGTGTAGCCGATAGCGGTGAGCCAGACGGCGCCGGACTGCTGGGTCAGGAGCACGACGCTGGCGATGATCGCGATGATGGGAACGACCTTCGGCACCGAGAAATGTTTGTGGCCGACCTTGTCCTTCTTCAGGATCAGCACGCTGAGGTTCGCGGAGACGAAGACCAGCAGGAGCAGCAGCACGACGACCTCGGCGAGTGTGCCGACGTCTCCGACGAAGCTGAGGCCCATGGTTGCGGCGCCGATCACGATGATCGACACCCACGGGGTGCGACGGTTGGGCAGCACCTTCTCGAAGACGGAGGGGAGCAGTCCGGTCTCGGCGAGGCCGTAGGAGACGCGGCTCGCCATCACCATGAAGAGCAGGGCGCCGTTGGCGATGGCGACGAGCGCGATGAGGCTGAACAGCCACGGCGGGATCGCGACACCGCTCGCGGATACGACGTCGAGCAACGGCCCGGTCGACTGCGCGAGCTCGGCTGGCGGCAACACGATGACCGCACCGATCGCGATGGCCAGGTACACGACGGCCGCCGTGCAGATCGCGCCGAAGAGGGCGCGGGGGTAGACCTTCGACGGGTTCCTCACCTCCTCGGCCATGTTCGCCGCAGCCTCGAAGCCGAGAAACGAGAAGAACGCCACGATCGATGCGGCGAAGGCGCCCTGCAGCGGAGCCACGTCGGGAGCGAATTCGAAGATGCGGCCCGGTTCGCCGTTGCCGCTGCCGAAGAACACCGCCGCGCAGAAGATGACGATGACCAACCCGCTGACCTCGATGACCGACGCGACCAGGTTCGCGGTGAGCGATTCCTTCACGCCTCGGAGATTGATGAGGACGAGGGCGGAGATGAACACGATCGACGCGAGCACGGGGGAGACCGGCAGGACGGCGCTGAGGTAGTCCCCGGCGAACGCGTTGGTGAGAGCAGCCGCGGTGGTGATGCCGGACGACATCATTAGGAAACCGACGAGGAATGAGATGAACGGCTTCTTGAAGGCCCGCTCGGCGTATCGTGCGGCCCCGCCGGCGTGCGGGTACTTCGTGATCAGCTCGGCGTAGGTGCCCCCGGTGAGCAGGGCCAGGACGAGGGCGATCAGCAACGGTAGCCAGATCACACCGCCCACATCGGTGGCCATTGTGCCGACAAGAGTGTAGATACCGGCCCCGAGCGTGTCGCCGACGATGAACGCGAACAGCAGCGGCCCGGTGATCACCTGCTTCAGCTTCGTCGCGCCGCTCGCGCCCCCTCCGTCGGAGACGCTGGTGCTGCCGGTCGCGGGGACGCCTGCCTGCTCAGTCATCCGTCCACTTCAGCGAAGTGCAGGAACCGACCGCAAATCCTCCGGGAGATTGCCAGGTTCGCGCTCGCCTCTATCTGTGAAAAGTTCGCTCACGTCCAATCAAATGGTCTTTACCCTGCCCGGATGAATATCTTCAGGTGGACGGCCTCCGTTGTGATCGCTTCCTGTGCACTGATGACAATCGGCTGTGCCCCAGGAGAAACAGCCAGCCTCAGCGGACCAATTTCTAGCACCCCGAATCCCGAACCGACGGAACCGACTGACGCCGACCTGATCTCGAGCGCCTCGAAGCTTCTCGAGGAGTACGGGCACCTCCTCTCTGACGTGGCCTCCGACCCTGCTCGGGATTCGTCGAAGCTTCATACCCTTCTGACGAAGAATGCCTTCCAAGTCATCGATAGCGACCTCCAGGAGATGTGGGCAGACGGCCGATACTTCAGCGGCTATCCCTCCTACACGAGCCTGCAGCTGATTCAACGATCACTCGACGGCGATGACTTCCAGGTCCTCGTGTGCAAAGATCTGTCGGCTGTGAGGGCCTTCCGCGCTGGGGCCGACATCACCCCGGTATCACGGGACAACATCCTCCCCATGGATATGGGGATAGTCCGAGAGCCCGAAGGTCTGAAGATAGACCGGACGGAAGACTGGGGCGGGCAAGACCCGTGTTGAAGAAGCGGAGCAAACTGGCGGCGACATTCGCGTTGACTCTCCTCCTTGGCTTCATGAGTGTCACCTCGGCTTCCCAAGCCACAGCTTCTTCAGGCACCAGTGACATCGACGGAGCTTTCAGAGAAGGAACGGCGGAGTTGACCGTCCATCTGAGACCACATGCGGAAGAGGGGACCGCTTTCGACAGTGGGGATCAAGCTGCCACCGTGCCGGAAGGGTTCTATCGGTGCCAGCTGACTGGCGAGATACTGCCGCTGCGGATCTGGTGGAAGTGCCCTCTCGCGGTTGGCGACACAATGACGGTCACCCAACCGACCATCTCGGACCTGGCGTCGTTCAAGCCGCAGACGCCGACGATCGCGGGGGAGCCGGACGGGTGGGCGCTCAAGGGACGTCCCGCGAACTTCATCGCTCCCGTCGATGCGCACGTCGTCGCCGGAACTCTGCTCGGCCGCCCCGCCGACGTCCGCTTCACCCCGGTGACCTGGCACTGGAATTTCGGCGACGGCTCCACCGCCACCTCGTCGAGCGGCGGTGACACCTGGGAGCACCTCGGCATGCCGCGCTTCTCGACCACCCCCACCAGTCACGTCTACCGCGAGCGAAGCAGATACACCGTCTCGCTCGGCATCGAGTACCGCGCCGACTACCGCTACGACGGCGGCGACTGGAACCCGATCGAGGGCACCCTCACGGTCCCCGTCGGATCAGAGCCGGTCCGGGTCTTCGTCGGATCGACCGTCCTCACCGCCCGCGGCTGCGATGGACGAGACGCCGCGTCCTGCTGACACGCGCGGCCTCAGGCGTGCTCGGCGCCGCGATTCTCTGCCCAGCGTTCGGCATCGCGCGACTGGTGCGAGGTCAGCTCGGTCGTCGCCCCGCAGTTCGTGCACGCGACCGCGTGCTTCGTTCCGAACGAGAACAGCGGCACGAAGAACAGTGTGAATCTTGCGGACCGCTTGAACACCCGCTGCGGGGCATCGATCCCGCAGAAGTGGCAGACGAAGCGGACGATGGCCGTCTCGGATACCGACGGTCTGGTGCCGAAGAGAACGAAGAACACGGATCCGGTCAGCCCTGGCTGCTGACCCTGTCTGCGGCGATCGTCAGGATGACACGCTCCTGATCGCGTCCGCCCCACCAGGGGTAGGGCTGGCCGGTGTACTTCAGCGACAACGCTTCGATGTGCTCCGCGCCGCCCTCGGTCGTCATCGACACGACTCGACCCCGTACCTGGAAGTAGCGGAAGGGATTGTCCGGATCCTGCACCGCGACGGCCACGCGCGGGTCGCGCTCCACGTTTCGGGTCTTCAGGTACCCGACGACCGTGTTGATCACCACGTTCTCCCCGTCGGTATCGACCCAGGTCTCCGTGAGCTGCGGCGACCCGTCGGCCATGAGCGTCGAGAGGAAACAGGGAGCCTTACCGCGCAGAAGTCGAAGCAGCTCTTCGGGCAGTGGCATCGGACCTCGGAACACATCGGCGGAACGGACACCGCTACCGACAAGTGTCGATGACGGATTCATCGACCCTAGTCCTCGACACCTCTGCGGTACAGGTGCAAGGTGGAAGGATCGGTGGTATGCCCCAGCTTCATATCACCGGTGACGACGCCGCCGACCAACTCCTCTCGAGCGACCCGCTCGCGCTTCTGACCGGAATGCTCCTCGACCAGCAGGTGGCGATGGAGACGGCCTTCGCCGGGCCCCTCAAGATCCAGCAGCGCCTCGGCGGCTTCGACGCGTCTCACATCGCGGGTGAGTCGCCCGAGCGCCTGACGGAGGTGTTCCGCGAGACGCCGGCGGTTCACCGCTACCCGGGCTCGATGGCGGAACGGCTCCGGTCACTGTGCGCCGAGGTCGACGAGAAGTGGGGCGGCGACGCCTCGGCTATCTGGACGGACGGCGACCCCGACGGTGCCGAGATCCTGCGCCGCCTGAAGGCCCTCCCCGGTTTCGGCGAGCAGAAGGCGAAGATCTTCCTGGCCCTCCTCGGCAAGCAGTACGACCTCAAGGCGGAGGGGTGGCAGCGGGCGTCGGAGCCGTACAGCGAAACCGGCTCGTTCCGCTCGGTCGCCGACATCGTGGATCCGGAGTCGCTCGCCAAGGTGCGCGAGTTCAAGAAAGCGGCGAAGGCGGCGGCGAAGAAGAAGTAAGCCTCTGACCGGGCCGTGCGGGCGCGACGATGGTCGCGATCAGACCGCTCTCGTCGGGAGGTGAGCCGAGCCCGAGCACCTGACAGCGCTCCAGCCCATGGCGGTCCCATAGCGCGGCCGTCCACGCGCAGATCGCGGCGTCGAGGAGGTCCTCGCGGTGCTTGAAGGGACCGTCCGCCTCGGGTGACGGTTCGATGAGCAGTCGGGACGTGACCGAGTGAGACGAGAGGTCGAAGGGCGGATCCGCCGCGGCGAGACGGGCGACTCGGCGGATGAGCTCGTCCGTGATCTCCGCGCGGACGCGGCGACCATCGGCTCGAGGGATCTTCGGGTCCCGGGTCTTGTATCGCGGCTTGGCGAGGTCGTAACCGAGTTCCTCGGCTCCCACGATCGTCGTACTGGGGTAGCACTCGAACATCACGGCGGCACCTTCCGCGCGAGATAGCACGCCCTGCGTGTAGTCGACTCCCAAGTCCTCCAAGCGGCGCCGCAAGGTCACCCCCGACAGCCATTCGAGACCGGTGTGACTGGGGTAGGCGGAGAAGCCCCACCGCCCGTATCGGCGACCGACCTCCTTCTCGCAGTCCCTCATGGTCCTGGGTGCGTTGTGCACGACGAGCGGAGCGTCGACGGCCACGACGGCACCGGTCCCTCGGGCGTCGACGAGATGGTCCGCGAGGCGTGCCACGACGGCGTCGATGCCCCGTTCCCATCCGGCGTCGACGATGCGGCCCGTCTCGTCGGCGACCACGAGCCCCGTCTCCTTCGCCGCGGGGCGTCCCCCTTGCCGGACGGGAGGGCCGTCGCGCCAGGCCAGGTCGAGACCGATGTATCGCACTCCACGATTCTCGCCCGCATGTCGGATCCTGCTTTTCGCCCCGCGTGACACTCTGCGTTCCTACACTGACCGCATGCCGTCCTACCGGGTCACGTTGACGATCGGGGATCTGCGCGTCGGGGTGCATCCCGACCGGGTGGTCGCGATCATCGGGGGCCCGGCGTCGGCGCTCACCGTGCTCGAGGGCACCAACCTCAACGTCGTGGCCGGCCAGGCCCGGATCACCATCCGCTTCACCGCGGACGACGACGATCATGCGGCATTCGTCGCCCGCGAGGTCATCCAGGCGGCTACCGCGATCGCCGACGTACGGACGGCATTCGTCACGCGCCGGGCGGAGAACACGTGGTCGGATGTCGACGTTCCGCACCCGGTCGTCGCCGATTCGGCGGTACCCCTGGTGCTCCGCCACGGCTACACGGCCGCGCAGATGCGCGCGGCGGAGCTGCCGCATCACGAGGCCGGGGACCCGCTCATGGCCAGGGCTGCGGCCGGTCTCGCCGTGGTGATCCGCGATGTGGTCGCCGGTCGACGCGGAGGAGGACTCGACGGCTCGGCAGTGGTCCTCGTCGGACCGGGCAATAACGGGGCCGATGCGCTCTGGGCGGCCGCCGAGCTGAGCGGTGACGGAGTATCGGTGACGGCGATCCCCGCCGCGGGCGCGAAGGGCATCGACGCCGGATCACGGGCCGCGGCCGTTTCCGCCGGCGTCGCCTTCGCGGCGCTGAGCGAGGTCGCCGAACTCGCGGAACGGTCCGACGTGATCGTGGACGGACTGTTCGGCATCGGCGCGGCGGGACGCGCCAGCACCGCTCTGCCGGCAGACGCTCGGGACGCGGTCCTGGCCGTGCTGCCGGCTCTGAAATCCACCCGTCCACCCGTCGTCGTCGCGGTCGACGTGCCGAGCGGGATCGACGCCGACTCCGGCGAGGTACCGGACGCTGACGAGGATGTACACAGGCCGGCGATCCTGCCGGCCGACGTGACCGTCACCTTCGGGGGTATGAAGGCGGGGCTGCTGAGGGCACCGGCCCGGCGTTACGCGGGGCAGGTCGTGATCGTCGACATCGGGCTCGGCGAGCAGCTCGAGGCGTTGGAGCCAGCGATCCAGTTGGATCCGCGACGCTGAGGGCACTGGACGGCGACGACGCCGGTGCCCTTCATTTCGCTTCGCTCAATGGGCGGGCGGGGAAGCTCCGCCCGTTGAGCGCGGCGAAACGCAGGAGCGGCCTCCGCCCGTCGCGCTCACCGGTGCCCCTCATTTCGCTTCGCTCAATGGGCGGGCGGGGATGCTCCGCCCGTTGAGCGCAGCGAAACGCAGGAGAGGCCTCCGCCCCGTTGCGCTCGCCGGTGCCCTTCATCTCGCTTCGCTCAATGGGCGGGCGGGTCAGGAGAGCGGGAACGCCTCGCCGAGGCTGTGACCCGAGGCCCAGGCAGCGCCGACCGAGCTGCGCCCTCCCCAGCCGTCTCCGCAGACGCCGAGACGCAAGCCTGCGTCGAGCAGATACGGATCGTCGTGCGGGTCTCGTGGCTTGGCGAACGTCCACCGGTGGACATGCGTCTCGATGGGCTCGACCGAGAGACCCAGAACCCGCCGGGTCGCCTCCCAGACGAGCGGAAGAGCCGCCGACGGATCGTCGAGATGGGCGCGAGCCGTCTCCGGCGAGCTGTGCACGACGAGCACGGGCGCAGCATCACCTCGCCGGTCGCCGTCGTCGGCGATGAACCCGATGTCGGGGGAGTCGTTCACGAACGCGCCGTGCAGATCGGCCGGCCACGCGCGCTCTTCGAAGCGCAGCGCGATCGCGATGGTCGGGTCCCACCCCGAACCGTCGTCGAGTCGATCCAGCGACGGTGACGACTCATCCACCAGACGCCGCGCTTGAGGATCCGGCATCGCGAGAACGGTAGGCACTTCCGGGTCGACCCGCTCGAATGCGACCTTCTGTCGGACCTCGAGGTCGCGAGCGAGATCGACGACGAGCGAGCGGAGCCCCGCGGCGGCGCCGTGCCGCATCGGGCCGGTCGTACTGTCGACGATCCCGTCAGGAGTCGCCACGGCGAAAGTGTCCGTCCATTCACGCGCGAGGCCGCGGGTTAGCCAATCGTCGACGACGGCACGGAACGGGGTGCCGAATTCGGCGGTGAAGTACGACGCTCCCAGGTCGACAGGGCGTCCGGCGAGTCTGCGTCCCGACATGCGTCCACCGGGTGCTCGTCCTCTGTCGACGACGGTCACGGATCCTCCGCGGGCCGCGATCGCACGGGCGGCAGCGAGACCGGAGATTCCGGCGCCCACGACGGTGATGGACTGATGCACGGCACTCATCCGCCCATCCTGACCGGCAGCCTCGCCGGGGCGCTGAATGAAGTCTGGACGCCGGGGGAGAACAGCACCGAATCGGGAGGGGTGTCGGCGAGTCCTGGAAACCCTGCTGCGGCCAGCAGAGTGTCGTCGAGGTGGAGGAGCTCGGCTCGTTGCACCGGCCATCGCCCGTGCGTGTTGCGGCCGTACCAACTCGCCCCCAGGTGGGTCTCGTGGAAGGCCCACCGGGCGGTGAGGAACTGCGCGATCGGGTCGTCGTCCATCCGATCGGGGAGTGCGCGAGCGATGAGGTGCGTGGTCGCTCCCCGCGAGGGGCCCGGATTGCGCTTCCGACCCAGCAACGCATCGGCGAGATGCCGTCGGGAACGGTAGGCATGGAGCTCGGCATCGGGTTCCACCCGCCGCCCCATCGACATCGAGGACCATCGGTAGGGCAGACCGAACGCCAACCGCGCGGTCAGCACGCTCGCAAGGCGGGTGGCCTCGAGCGAGGCGAATACGACGCCACGTCGCCCCTGCTCGTCGACGGAGTAGAGCCGGACGTTGATCTCGGGGAACGTGCCGAACCAGGGGACCGGCGGCCCGCCGAAGAATGAGCTGTCCGACAACCGGAATGCGATCAGTCCGACCCAGGTGGCGCCATCGACGACGTCGGGGCGCGTGCCCGGTGGGAGCATCGGCGCCACGATCTCCGGTGCGACCTTCCAATGCAGGAAGGTCAGATCCGACCACCGCTGAGTGATGATCCGCCTGCCCGGCAGAGGGGGAGCCGACAGCAGGAGCGGTTCGGCCTCGGTTACGTGGGCATCGCTCATGAGCAGGAGCCTAGGCGGGCAACACGCACGAAACAGGGAGGCGTCAGGATGTCGGCTGAGCGATGCCCACGACACCGCCCTCGAATTATCGGAGTCCAACGGTCGACGCCTCACTCGTCTCGATATTCCCTCCCCATCGAAAGGCCCTCGTGCCAGATCACGCCAGGATCCCGCTCGTCATCGACACCGACACGGCGGCCGACGACTGCTTCGCGCTCCTCGTGGGTCTCCTCGATCCCCGCGCCGACCTGCGCGCGATCACCATGGTGGCCGGCAACGTGGGTTTCGATCAGCAGGTGCACAACGCGCTGCTCACGATCGGCCTCTCGGGTCGACTGGGGGAGGTTCCGGTGCATCTCGGTGCTCGCGAGCCCCTTGAACGCGAGTGGATCAGTGCGGCCGAGGTGCACGGCGACGGAGTGGGCGGTCTCCGCCGCCCCGACAACGGCCGGGACGCGGACGACGAACCCGCCGTCGACGCGCTGGTCCGGCTGGCTCGCGTACACCGGGGGAGCCTGACGATCGTCGCGATCGGTCCCCTCACCAACATCGCCCTCGCCGTGCAGCGCGATCCCGAGTTCGCCGCCAACGTCGGGCGGATCGTGATCATGGGCGGATCGATCAACGGCCGCGGAAACATCACCGCAGCTGCCGAGTACAACATCTACGTCGACCCCGAGGCCGCCGACGAGGTGTTCCGAGCCGGTTTCGCGGACATCGTGGTCGTGCCGTGGGATCCGACGACCCTGCACGACGCTGCTTTCGACCGGGCCGCCATCGCCCGGATCGCCTCCGTCGACACGGTGCTGTCCCGCTTCTTCGTGCGCGCGAACCAGGTGACCTTCGACTTCGACGTCGCAGCCGGCCTCGCCGGGTCGACGCATCCCGACTCGCTGTCGGCGCTCGTGGCGCTGGATCCCACCATCGTGACGCGCTCGTCCCGCTACCGGGTCGACGTCGAGACGGTGAGCGAACTCACTCGCGGCGCCACCGTCTTCGACTGGAAACCGGGCGTCGAGACGAATGCGACGGGCGTCGAGGCCGTCGACGGAAACGCATTCCTGGACTACATGATCGATCTCCTGGGCCGCACCCCGACAGGTCAGATCGCCCCGGTCGCCTTGACGAACTGACGACTCGACCCGACCCGGCGACGTGGACAAGAGATGACGAAGGGCCCGGAGCATGTCGCTCCGGGCCCTTCGGTCGTCTTTTTCGGGGTCAGGTCGACCGACTACTTCTTCCCACGCGCCTCGGCTTCGCTGTCGACGATCGTCGGGCTGGCCGGGTCGGCGTCTGCGGGATCGGACACGGCGCGGGTGACGGGCTCCTGCTGGATCTCGTCGCGGTCCTTCTTCTCCCTGTCGCCGCGGGTCTTGCGGAGGCTGAGGATCGTGGCCACTGCAACGGTGGCGGCGATGAAGAGGAGCGAGAACCAGATGGGGATCTCGGGAACCCATAGCAGCGGCTCGCCGCCGTTGATGAACGGGACCTCGTTGACGTGGAGGGCGTGGAAAACGAGCTTGAGACCGATGAAGGCCAGGATGACCGCCAGACCCTGCGACAGGTAGACGAGACGCTCAAGAAGTCCACCGATGAGGAAGTAGAGCTGGCGGAGGCCCATCAGAGCGAACGCGTTCGCGGTGAAGACGATGTAGGGCTCCTGGGTGAGGCCGTAGATCGCAGGGATCGAGTCGAGAGCGAAGACCAGGTCGATGAATCCGATCGCGATGATCGTGAGAAACATCGGGGTGATGAAGCGCTTGCCGCTCTTCTTGACGGTCAGCTTGTCCTCGTTGTACTCATCGGAGACGGGGAGGATCTTGCGGACGACCTTGATGAACTTGTTGTCTGCGGGGTCGCCGCCGTGGTCGCCCTTGATCTGCTGGTACGCGAGGACGAAGAGCAGGGCGCCGAAGATGTAGAAGACCCACGAGAAGTTCTCGATGAGAGCCGCGCCCACGGCGATGAAGATGCCGCGCATGATGAGCGCGATGATGATGCCGATCATCAGCACCTTCTGCTGGTAAGCCTTCGGCACCGCGAACCCGGTCATGATGATGAGGAAGACGAAGAGGTTGTCGATCGACAACGCCTTCTCCGTCAGATAGCCGGCGAAGTACTCGCCCCCGAAGTCCCATCCGCTGACGAACCCGATTCCCACGCCGAAGAGCAGCGCGAGGCTGATGTAGAAGATCGACCAACGAGCCGATTCCGCGATAGTCGGCTCGTGCGGCTTCCGCACGTGGGCGAAGAACTCGTAGACGAAGAAGGCGATCGTCACCGCGATGGTGATGAGCCAGATGGTAGGCGTGATGTTCACGTCGATGCTCCAGGGAGTCGAGGTTCGAGAATGGAACCAAGGTCTCCTCCACCCGCCTCGCCGCGCCGTGAGACAGGGCCGAAATCGGACCGGCAGCCCGGGAACCCGAGAAAGAAGGTTCCGTATTGACGGGTCTGCCGCATTGGGAGTACTCCCCTTGTGCTGTTGGAGGTTATCAGCAGTCCCCGATGGGTTACCTGAGCGAAACCCGCTTATCGCCTGCGCCGCTTCGGAGGGCGCACAGGCACCGCGCGGGTGCCGCTCAGAAGACATCCCTAGCGTCCGTCGAGGCGGTCCGATCGGATCGCCGCTCGTCCGTGAGGCAGGGAGTACGCCATGACCACCGCAACCCAGAAGGAGATCGACGACATCGGCGAGCTCGTCGGCAAGTCGAAGATCGCCGTGCTCACCACCGTCGGCGAGGATGGTCGGCTCCTCAGTCGGCCGCTCGCCGTGGTCGAGCGCGACTTCGATCTGAGCGTCTGGTTCTTCGTCAGCGACGAATCGCACAAGGTGCACCAGATCGAGGCGAATCCGCAAGTGAACGTCTCGTTCGAATCCGGTGCCGGGTACCTGTCCCTCGCGGGCCGCGCATCGCTCGTCACCGATCGCAACCTGATCGACGAGTACTGGAACGACGGTGCCGAAGCCTGGTTCGTCGACGGCAAGGACGACCCGCACGTCGCGCTGCTCCGCGTGACGGCGGAGAGCGCCGAGTATTGGGCCAACACCGACCCGAAGCCCGTCGCTCTCCTGAAGTACGCCAAGGCCATCGTCACCGACTCCCGCCCCGACACGGGAGAGAACCACAGCGTCGATCTGTGACGACGTTTCGATCGACCGTCACGGGGCCGCGCTGATGGGACGTCAGCGCGGCCCCGTCGCGGGTGCTCAGCGCGAGCCGAAGATCTGTGCGGTCTGCGGACGCGAGATCACCTGGCGCAAGAAGTGGGAGCGCGACTGGGACTCCGTGAAGTACTGCAGCGATGGGTGCCGTCGCGCAGGCGTGGGGGAAGTGGGTCGCGGCTACGAAGCGGCCATCCTCGAACTCCTCTCCCATCGTGCCGCCGACGCGACCATCTGCCCCTCCGAGGTGGCCCGCGCCGCGCAGCCCGAGACGTGGCGGGAGGAGATGGAATCCGTCCGCCAGGCCGCCCGCCGACTGGTCGCCTCTGGCGATGTCGAGATCACCCAGGGCGGCTCGGTCGTCGACCCGTCCCGCGCGAAAGGTCCCATCCGTATCCGCAAGGCCCGTAAGAACAGCTGACCGCAGCGCTCGAGTGCGCCGTGCGGGATTGCTCCCCAGCCGGACTGTCTGGGGAGCGGCCTACACTGCCCCCATGAGCGATGCACATCCCGAGAAGGTCACCATGTTCGGCGCCGACTGGTGCGGCGACTGCCGCCGGTCGAAGCGACTGCTCGACGCGAAGGGAGTCGACTACGACTACGTCGACACCGAGCAGATCGAAGACGCTGCGTCTCGCGCGAAGGCCATCAGCGGCCGCACGAACATTCCCGTGATCGTATTCCCCGACGGTACGCACCTCGTCGAGCCGTCCGACGCCGAGCTCAGCGAGAAGCTGGCCACCGTCTGATCACACCTCGCACGTTCCGGCGTCACACCGAGGGGCTCGTCAGCGACGGGCCCTTCGGTGTCTGACGATCTGCCGGAGCGCGGGCTCCAGGTGCGGATACTGGAACCGGTAGCCCGCCGCGTTCAGGCGCTCCGGCACGACCCATCGACTCTTCAGCACCAGTTCCGTCTCGGTGCGGATGACCCAGGATCCGATCTCCAGCATCCAGCGCCGGGCGGGCACGCCGAAGGGCACCCCGACGACTCGACGCAGCGACGCCATGAGCCCCCGCGAGTCGCTCGGATTCGGGGCGACCGTGTTGACCGGGCCCTCGATCTCGGGATGCTCCCTCAAGAAGTTGACGATGCCGACGACATCGTCGAGATGGACCCAGCTGAAGCGTTGGCGGCCACCTCGTGCACCGAAGCGGTGATACGTGCCCGCCTGGAGTCGTTCACGCGTCGCCGGCCAGTGCCCGTCCAGCTGCGGCCCACCCAGCCCGAAGCGCGTGAGCATCAGCAACGGCACGAACGCGCTGCCATCCCCGAGAACGATCGCCATGCGAAGGGACACCCGCCTCGTCGACGGCAGTTCTGGAGCGAAGAACGCGTCTTCCCACGCACGGGCGATTCCAACAGAGAACCCTTCGCCGATGTCCCCGCCCGACTCGGTCATGGGTCGATCCTCGGCGTGCCGGTAGATGGTCGCGGTCGATGCGTTGATCCACAGCGGCGGGGGAGCGTCACACGCTGCGACCGCCTGCGCGAGCTCCGCGGTGGTCTCGACGCGGCTACGCATCAGTTCCCGCCGATTCTCCGGCGTGTAGCGGCAGTTGACGCTCTTGCCGGCCATGTTGATCAGCAGGTCGGCGCCGTCCAGGAGAGCGCGGATCGCCCTCGGGTCGCCCCACGCGGCGTCGGGTCCGCTCCGGCCGATGAATACGACGTCGGCCCCTTCGGCTCGGAACTCGGCCGCGAGCCGTTGGCCGATGAATCCCGACGCACCGGCGAGGACGATCCGTTTCGGAGCCGGAGACGGATCAGCTTCAGGCATCGGTGGGCCTCGCTTCGATCGGTTCGGGTGGACTGCTCGGGAGCCTATAACCTCGCGCTCGTCGACGCCGGGGCCGCGGAGCCGGGAGTAGCGGTGAGAGGAAATCAGCTGTCATTCACGTTGGCCCGGGAGGGTTGACGCATGGACATCTCTTCGAAGGGCACGCTTCTGCGTGACCTGCACACCGCCCCCGAAATCCTCCGCGTCGTCAACGTGTGGGACGCCATCACCGCCCGCGTCATCGTGGACCTCCCCGAGACGAAGGCCCTCGCCACCGCCAGCCATTCGATCGCCGCCACCCTCGGCTACGAGGACGGCGAGAACATCCCGCTCGACCTGCATCTCGACATGATCGGACGGATCGTCGAGGCCGCGGGCGATGTGCCCGTATCGGCCGACTTGGAGGCGGGCTACGGCGACGCCGGCGAGACCGTTCGGAAGGCGATCGCGAAGGGCGTCGTCGGCGCCAACCTGGAAGACCAGGTCAAGTCGCTCGACGAGTCCGTCGCGGCCGTCGCGGCAGCGGTCAAGGCGGCCGAGGCAGAGGGAGTGCCGTTCGCCCTCAACGCCAGGACGGACGTATTCCTCAAGGCCGGCGATCGTCCCGCCGAGGACGTGCTGAGCGACGCGATCGCCCGCGGCCGCGCCTACCTCGACGCAGGCGCCGCCTGCTTCTTCGTCCCCGGCAAGCTCGACGAGGCAACGGTGCAAGCCCTCGTCGGCGAGTTGGGCGCGCAGCGCATCAGCGTCATCGGTGTGCCGGGCGCCCTGACAGCACAGCGCTTCGAGGAGCTCGGAGCGGCTCGCATCTCCTACGGGCCGTGGACCCAGCGGGTCGCCCTCACGGCTTACCAGGACCTCGCCACCTCGCTGTACGGGGACGGCGTCATCCCTGAGTCCACACGACCTCTCAACTGAAGCGGTCCGCCGAGGGCTGAACGGCCGAAGCTGGGAGAGCACTCCCGGTCCGCTGAAATGACGTTCAGACAGCCCTTTCACTCAGATTCCGGATGGCATTCTGAAATCTCACTGGAAGCCATCTGGGAGGCAATATCATGGGTTTCATCGCGTTTCTCCTCATCGGTCTGATCGCCGGCGCCATCGCCAAGCTGATCCTGCCGGGCCGTCAGGGTGGTGGCTGGGTCATCACGCTCATCCTCGGTGTCGTGGGCGCCCTCCTGGGCGGATTCCTCGCCGGCCTGATCGGCGGAGGTGTCGACCTGCAGAACTTCTTCTCGCTCGGCACCTGGATCGCTGCGATCGTGGGCGCGCTGATCGTCCTGGTCATCTACGGCGCAGTCACCGGCCGTAAGGGCAGCCGCGCCTGACGCGGAAATTCATCGCCTCGAGGGCGCCGCTTTCTCCGTTCATTCGGAGGCGGCGCCCTCGTCGTTTTCAGACGCGGAGCGCACCGTAGGAGACGCGACGGCATGTTCCGCGACATCCACTGCACCGATCAAAGGAGAAGCACATGGCTCACGGGGATATCGAGACGATGGACAAGGGCGGCCAATGGGTCAATCGCGTCGAGGGTGACCCCGAACGCTCGGCCAGCTTCAGCTCTCGCGAAGAGGCGGTCGAGGAAGGGCGCCGTCAGGCCGCCGAGACGGGAACCGTTCACACGGTGCGCGATGCGACCCCGACGGGTGACATCACCGACGAGGCGATCTGATGGCCACGCCGGACGACCTCCCGTCGACGGTGGAACGCTCCGAGAAGCATGCGCAGGCGCTCTGGTCGAAGACGCACGACTCAGCCGTGGAGAGCTATGGGGAGGGGGAGCGGGCCCACCGCACCGCGTTCGCCGCCCTCAAACACGAGTACGAGAAGGTCGGCGATCACTGGGAGCGCAAAGCCGAGAACGGACCTTCCGACGACCATGCGGCTGCTGGGGGCCGGGACGCCCCCGGAGAGACGAAGGGCGGTGTCGACGCCAACGCCACCAAGGAGCACCTTTCGAAACTCGCTCGCCGGCTCGACGTGCCCGGCAGGTCGTCGATGAACAAATCCGAGTTGGTCGACGCTTTGCAGAAGGCCAACGCGCGGGAGACCCGGAAGGCGCGCTGACCCTCGGCCACGCTGAGCGTCCACGAACGACAGAAGCCCCGGTTCGCGTCTGCGAACCGGGGCTTCGTACTGTCTCAACCAGTGTGTCCGAGGGGGGACTTGAACCCCCACGCCCTATACGGGCACTAGCACCTCAAGCTAGCGCGTCTGCCATTTCCGCCACCCGGACAGGTGTTTCGCGGGCCGAGCTTTGCAGCTCTTTCCCGCCGAATGAGACTAGCACGCCGGAAACGTGCTCGATGACACGCACCGCCTCCGCGTGGCTCGCCCCCGCATCTGGGACGTGGCCAGGGGGGTACAAATCGCCGTGTCGAGCTTCTGTCGAATCCGACAGGCGTGCAACGATTCATGAGTTCGGGGTGCACCAGCGCCCCGGGACGTTCGTGCGGGGAGAGGGGCTGACCGAGATGCGGCGTATCACCGCGATACTCCTCCGGCCCGCCGTCAGGCTGTCCCTCGCCGGTCTCGACTCACGATTGGCGATGATCCCGCGGGCGACGGATCTGCCGTTTGCGAGCGCCGTCGGTCCGGAACCGCTGCATCTCGCCATTCTGGGGTACGGGGTGGGTCCGGGATGGGGCGTCGCGACCCACGCCTTGGCCATGCCGGGGCAGCTGGCACGGGCACTGTCCCATCGCCTCGGGCGCGGTGTCGAGGTCGAGGTGATCACCGAGAACACGACCCTGCCGTGGCTCCTCGGCCTGCTCGACGAGCTCGATCTCTCCGCCTTCGACGCCATCGTGCTGTCGCCGGGCGCCTACGAGGCGATGTCTCTCATGCCCGTGGCGCGCTACCGGTCGCTCATGCAGGAAGCGATCACCCGAGCCGCGACGAAGGACGGCAGCCGCCCCGTCGTCATTCTCGGCATCCCCCCGCTCGACACGGCCGTGAACCCGGAATCCTTCCTCGGCGCGAAGATCCGGGAGCGGGGAGCGCTGCTCGAGGCGGCTGTGTCCGACGTCGTCGACGACGACCCCGCTGTCGCATTCGTTCCGCTGACGCTCAAGGGCCCGGTCGTCGACATCCGCGATTCGGCGGCCGATCGCTACCGGGCATGGTCGGAGTCGGTGGCGGCAGCCCTCGCCGCCCGTCTCGCGCCGCCCGCGCAGATGCCGACTCGGCCGGTCACCCCGCTGCATCGCCTGACGGCGCTCATGCGCTCCGCCTTCGACGCCGATGCGGCACTCGTCGTCAGAGCCGCGGACGGCGCGTCCTGGATCGATGCTCGACGTTCCCACCGCGACGTCGCGGACTCCGCCGTTCCACTGCTGCAAGCCGCCGGCAGATCGACCGAGGCGCTCTTCGAGTACTCCGTCGCCGGGCGTCTGGCCGTGGCCCAGACTCTGCGGTCGACCTCAGGCGGCTTCACCGGTGTGAGCGCGGTCTTCCACCCGGATCCCGCGTCGGTGAATCGCAGGCTGCTTCGAAACCTCGGTGTGCTCATCGCATCCGAACTCGAAGGAGATCGACCCGTTACGGTGTCGTGATGAGCCGGGACGAGCAGTTGAGCGAGACCGCGCGCGTCGCACGCGACCTGATCCGCTTCCCCTCCGTCAACTGGGGAGAGGGGCGCAGCGACGGGGAGAAGGAAGCCGCGGAGTACGTGGAGGCCTATCTCGCCGCAACGGGGGTGCGGTCGGAATTGTTCGAACCCGAGCCGGGGCGCGTGTCGGTGGTCGCCCGCGTCGAGGGCACGGAACCGTCGCTTCCGGGCCTCGTGGTCCACGGCCATCTCGACGTCGTGCCGGCCGAGCCTTCCGAGTGGAGCGTCGACCCGTTCGCAGGTGAGATCCGCGACGGGCTCCTGTGGGGACGCGGGGCGGTCGACATGAAGGACATGGACGCCATGATCCTCACGTCGCTTCGCGAGATCCTCTCCGCCGGGCACAGGCCGCGCCGCGACCTCGTGGTCGCATTCTTCGCCGACGAGGAGGCCGGCGGCATCCTCGGGTCCCATTGGCTCGCCGCGAACCGTCCCGATCTTTTCGCAGGCGCCACCGAGGCCATCAGCGAGGTGGGCGGGTACTCGATCGACTTCGGAGGCCAGCGCTCTTATCTCCTGCAGACGGGGGAGAAGGCGCTGCTGTGGATCCGTATGACGGTGCGCGGCCAGGCCGCGCACGGGTCGAGGCTCTACCCCGCCAATTCCGTCACGCGTCTGGCCGAGGCGGTCGTCGCGCTCGGTCGTCATGACTGGCCGATCACGCTCACCGACACCACGTCGCAGCTGGTCGCCTCGATCGCCTCGATCCTCGGCACGGATCCCCAGCAGGTGGGCCCCGACGAGCTCCTCCTGGCCACTGGCTCCGCCTCCGGATTCCTCCTCGCCACCGTGCGCACGACGACGAACCCGACCGTGTTGACCGCCGGCTACAAGCACAACGTCATCCCGTCCAGCGCGAGCGCGCTCGTCGACATCCGCTGCCTCCCCGGTCAGGAGGACGCCACCCTCGCCGAGGTGCGCGAGCTCGTCGGCGAAGACGTCGAGATCGAGATCGTCCATCGGGACATCGGCCTCGAGGTTCCCTTCTCGGGGCGGCTGGTCGAGACCATGACCGGTCTGCTCGCGCGTCACGATCCCGACGCCAGCGTGCTGCCCTATCTGATGTCGGGCGGAACCGACAACAAGGGCCTGTCCACCCTGGGGATCGCGGGCTACGGGTTCGCGCCGCTGCGCCTCCCCGCCGGCATGGACTTCCCGGGCATGTTCCACGGGGTCGACGAGCGCGTGCCCCTCGACGCGCTCGACTTCGGGCACCGCGTTCTCGGGGATCTGCTGCGCGAGTACTGACGGCGTCGGCCCGGCTCCCGCGACCCGCCCGTGACAGGCCGGGCGGGCGACGCGGTGCGCTCTATCATTTCGGAGGCCCGATGCGCCGCCGTGATCTCGGGCGCCGGCCACCCCATCCGGACGATGTCGCCCGGGCCGTGACCACTGCAGAAGGCTCCCCGTGCAATTCTTCGACGCCATCATCCTGGGCATCGTCCAGGGCCTCACCGAGTTCCTCCCCATCTCGTCGAGCGCGCATCTGCGCATCGTCGGGCAGTTCCTTCCCGGGGCTCAGGACCCCGGGGCGGCGTTCACCGCGATCACGCAGCTCGGCACCGAGACGGCCGTCCTGGTCTACTTCTGGAAGGACATCGTCCGGATCGTCTCGCGGTGGTGGCTCGCTCTGTTCGCGTTCCGGGACGCGGCCGGCGCCGTGCGGGTGCCCCGCAACGACCCGGATGCCCGCATGGGCTGGTTCATCATCCTCGGTTCGGTGCCGATCGTCGCGCTCGGACTCCTGTTCCAGGACGAGATCGAGACGACCTTCCGCTCGCTCTGGATCGTGGCGTTCACCCTGATCGGGTTCGGCGTCCTCCTCGGCATCGCCGACTACGTCGGGCGCCAGAACCGTGCGCTCAAAGACCTCACCGTGGGTCACGGCATCGTCTACGGCTTCGCACAGGCCCTGGCCCTTATCCCCGGCGTCTCCCGCTCCGGCGGCACCATCACGGCCGGACGTTTCCTCGGCTACTCCCGCGAGGCAGCTGCTCGGTACTCCTTCCTGCTCGCCATCCCCGCGGTCTTCGGCAGCGGCCTGTACCAGCTCTACAAGGTGGTCAAGGAGCCCTGCACGCAGGCCGTGGCCGACGCCACCGGTGGCGCCTGCACCCCGGAGGCGTTCGGAGCGCTCGAGACGGCTCTCGCCACGGTCATCGCCTTCGGCATCGGTCTCGCGGTCATCGCGTTCCTGCTGCGGTACATCTCGAAGCACTCCTTCCTGCCGTTCGTCATCTACCGCGTCCTGCTCGGCCTCGTGCTGATCGTCCTCCTCGCGACAGGCACCATCCCCGCCTAGATCGGATGTTCCGGCACAGACCGCACGTTCCGGCGAGCACATTCCGCCGAAACGTGCGGTTGACCCGTCGGCAGTGTCGTCACGACCGGCCTCACCCTCCGTCGGGGCATCTTCACGCAGGAGGTTCATGATGGTCTCGTGAGCAACCTCGACAGGGACCCCGCGGAGGTGGATGCGCCACCGTCCACTCGCCCGCATCGCCCGTCCGCCCGAGACGACGTCGCCACCCCTGCCGTCGAGATCCTCGAGCCCCGTGAGGTGCCCCTCGGCGGGCCCCGCGCGATGACCGTGCGGCGGACCCTGCCTCAACGGGCACGCTCGCTCATCGGCGCCTGGTGCTTCGTCGACCACT
The DNA here is from genome assembly GCA_913778905.1 of uncultured Naasia sp. Taxonomy (GTDB): domain Bacteria; phylum Actinomycetota; class Actinomycetes; order Actinomycetales; family Microbacteriaceae; genus Naasia. The sequence continues at coordinate 307,895 of CAJYYA010000010.1, forward strand.
ACGGTCCCGACGACGTCGCCCTGAGCGGAGGGATGCGTGTCCCCGGGCATCCGCACACCGGCCTCGCCACGGTGACCTGGATGTTCGAGGGGGAGGTCGAGCACCGCGACACCCTCGGCACCGTGCTGACGGTCCGGCCCGGTGAGGTCAATCTGATGACCTCCGGCGCCGGTATCGCGCACTCCGAATTCTCCACTCCGGATACGACTCGCATCCACGGTGCGCAGCTGTGGCTCGCGTTGCCGGATGGCGAACGCAACGGGCATCGACGCTTCGAGAACTATGCGGCCCCGTCGGTCCCTGTCGCAGGTGGCCGGGTCCGGGTGTTCCTCGGGTCTCTCGCCGGGTCAACCTCCCCGGTGCGGACGTTCAGCCCCGTGGTGGGAGCGGAGATCGTTATCGAACCGGACGCGACGGTCTCGCTCTCGACCCACGCCGCGTTCGAGCACGGGATCCTCATCGATACCGGTGCGGTCATCCTCTCCCGCGACGACGGGATCGAGGCGGCCGTCGAACCCGCTCACCTCGCTTACGTCCCCACCGGGTCCGCCCTGCTCACCCTTCGAGCCGGGCGGGACGGGGCACGCGTGCTGCTCATCGGCGGCGAACCTTTCGGCGAGTCGATCGTGATGTGGTGGAACTTCATCGGCCGGTCACACGACGACATCGTCGCCCACCGCGCCGCCTGGCAAGCGCGCGTCGACAGCCTCGCGTCGGGGGAGCGGGACGCCGACGACTTCGGCGACTTCCCCGAGGTCTGGAGCCACGTCCTCCCCGCACCGGAGTTGCCCACCGTCCGGCTCAGGCCGAGAGCCTGACCACGTGATCCCCTTCCGCCCTCACAAACACCGACAGGAGTCGTCATGACCGAAGAGAACGTCACCATCACGCTCGATCGCGAGGCCCACCGCTTCGTGCTCGAGTCCGACGGCATCGCCGCGGGAGTCATCCAGTTCACCGACGACGGCACGAACTGGCGGCTCGACCACACCATCGTCGACGATCAGTGGGAAGGACGCGGGTTCGGCAGCATGCTGGCGCGGGCCGCCCTCGACGGCGCTCGCGAGGAGGGCCGTGGCGTCATCCCGCGCTGCAGCTTCGTCGCCGCCTATGTGAAGCGTCACCACGACTGGGACGACATCCTGCAGCCTGACTCCTAACCCCTTGTACGGGTATTCCGGCTCAGTTGGTACGCCGGAACGTTCTCCCTCGGCCGGAATACCCGTACAAGGGGGGGTCAGCGGGGGCCGGGGTCGCGGCCGTCGGCGTAGCCGTCTCGGCCGTCGCCGCGGCGGCGCAGGTATCGCTCGAATTCCTGCGCGATGGCTTCGCCGCTCGCCTCGGGGGAGTCGACCGTGTCCCGCGCCTGCTCGAGCTGCTCGATGTAGGCCGCCATGTCCTCGTCGTCCCCCGCGAGGGCGTCGATGCCGGACTCCCACGCCGTGGCCTCGTCTTCGAGGTCGCCGCGCGGCACCGGCACACCGGTGATCTCCTCGAGCTTCTCGATCAGGGCGAGCGTGGCCTTGGGGGAGGGCGCATTGTGCACGTAGTGCGGTACCGACGCCCAGATCGAGATGGTGGGGATCCCCACCACGTCCGCGACGTCGGCTATGACCGACAGGATGCCGACCGGGCCCTCGTACGAACTGCGCTCCAGCCCGAACTCGTGTCGGAGCTCGGCGCTCTCGCTGCTCGCGAAGACCGAGATCGGACGCGTGTGCGGCACGTCGGCCAGCATGGCTCCGAGCACCACGATGCCCGTGATGTCGTGCACGAGCGCCTTGTCGAGGATCTCGGCCGCGAAATTCTTCCAGCTCCGCGAAGGCTCGCTGCCGAGCATGACGAAGATGTTGTCGACCCGCTGCAGGGCACCGACGATCGAGTCCGGATCGTCGGCGTTCTCCGCCCCGCTCACCGGGGCCTCCGCCACGACGGCCGGGGGGAGCACCTCCGGCTCTTCCGCCGTCGGACCGTAGAGCGTCGCGGTGGGCCAGCGGAGCCGACGGCGGCCCTCTTCGTCGGTGTAGACCACGGGCCGGGTGAACTGGTAGTCGAAGTACTGCTCGGGGTCGAGCTCGTAGAGCGCTTCCAATCCGAGGCTGTCGCGGAGAACGGTCACGGCTCCCGACGCGGCGTCACCGGCGTCGTTCCATCCCTCGAACGCGACGACGAGCAGGCGTCCGTCGCCGAAGCGAGCGGGGGAGCTGCTCTCTTCGCTCATACGTCTCGTCCTCACGGTCGGGCCCGTCTCCAAGCGAGGTGGGCATCTCTCCAGGATAGTTGCCGTCGAGCGCGCTCCCGTTGGCCGTCGCCGCGGGGCCGCGCCCGCGCGGAACGGAACCGAGACGCCCGCCTCGTAGACTGGGGGCCCGTGACTCCAGCTCTGCCCGCCGCCGTCCTCTGGGACATGGACGGCACACTCATCGACAGCGAGCCCTACTGGTTCGAGGCCCAGGCCGACCTGGTCGCGCGATTCGGCGGGACGTGGAGCGACGAAGAAGCTCTCGAACTCGTCGGAGCCGGCCTCTGGCTCACCGCCGAGGTCATGCAGCGCAAGGGGTGCCCCTGGGACGCCGACGCCATCGTGGACCATCTCACCGATGCTGTTCTCGAGGGGATCCGCCGCGAAGTGCCCTGGCGACCCGGAGCGCGCGAGTTACTCTCCTCGCTGCGAGAGCGAGATGTCACGACGGGCCTGGTCACGATGTCGATCCGCCGGATGGCGACCGAGGTCGCCGAGGCCGCGAGTCAGCACCTCGGCGGAACCGCGTTCGACGTCATCGTCTCAGGCGACGACGTCGGCGTTCCGAAGCCCGACCCGGAGGCCTACCTGCTCGCCGCCGCGCAGCTCGACGTGGAGATCCGCGACTGCGTCGCCATCGAGGATTCCCCGACCGGCCTCACGGCCGCCGTCGCGTCGGGCGCCGCGTCCATCGGCGTCCCTTTGATGCTGCCGATCGCGGACGGTCCGACGCACACGCTGTGGTCGACGCTCGACGGTCGCACCCCCGAAGACCTCGCCGTCGTGCTCGCCGAGCGCACGGCCCAGAACAGCACCGGAGGTGCGTGAGATGTCGATGTCCGGCCCTTTCCGCGAGGGCGACCGCGTTCAATTGACCGGCCCGAAGGGGCGGCTCAACACGATCATCCTGGCCTCGGGCAAGCAGTTCCACAGCCATCGCGGAACGCTCGACCACGATGCTCTGATCGGCCTTCCCGACGGTTCGGTGGTCGAGAACTCCGCCGGGGTGAAATACCTGGCCCTGCGACCGCTGCTCAACGACTTCGTCATGTCGATGCCTCGCGGCGCGGCCATCATCTATCCGAAGGACGCAGCCCAGATCGTGGCCCGGGCCGACATCTTCCCGGGCGCGAAGGTCGTCGAGGCGGGCGTCGGTAGCGGTGCTCTGAGCCTCTGGCTCCTGCGCGCTCTCGGAGAGAGCGGCTCGCTGGTCTCCTTCGAGCGCCGAGAGGAGTTCGCGGATGTCGCGCGAGGCAACGTGGTCGGGTTCACAGGGCAGGACCCGGCGAACTGGCGGATCGAGATCGGGGACCTCGTCGAACGTCTGCCGGATGCGGTCGAGGCGGGCTCGATCGATCGCGTCGTGCTCGACATGCTGGCGCCCTGGGAGTGCATCGACGTCGTCTCGGACGCGCTGACCCCTGGGGGCGTCCTGCTCTGCTACGTCGCCACGGTCACCCAGCTGTCCCGCGTCGCCGAGGCGATCCGCGGGTCCGGATTCTTCACCGATCCCGAGTCGAACGAGACCCTCGTGCGCGGCTGGCACGTCGAGGGCCTGGCCGTGCGCCCCGACCACCGGATGGTCGCGCACACCGGCTTCCTCATCACCGCCCGACGACTGGCGCCGGGCACCGAGCTGCCCCAGCCCCAGCGCCGCTCCTCGAAGACCAGCTACGGCGACGAGGACGTCGAACTGTGGACCCCGGGGGCAGTCGGCGACCGGACGGTCAGCGACAAGAGTCTCCGTCGGCGGGTCCGGGAGGCGAAGGCGGGCGCGGCGGCCTCGCTCGCTCGCGAGAACGGCGACGCGGACGAGGTCGAGGTGGTCGAGGTGGAGGGCGAATCGCCCTCCGAGAGCGGCGACGACCGGAACGACTGACCACGAGGTTCTAGACTTCAGCGGTATCACGACGCTCGTCTCCCGGGCGCATGAGCGAGAACGGCTTCTTCTTCACATGATCAGACGACACGTGCGCACTCTCGCGGCCATCGCCGCATTCGGCGTGCTCGGTATGGGACTCAGCGCGTGCACCACCGGCGAACCCCGTACCTGCGTTCCCACCGTCTCATCCGGCGCCTCATCCAGCACCGTCACGGCGTCCACCGGATTCGGCTCGGCGCCGCAGGCCTCCTTCCCGACGCCCCTTCTCGCCGACCAGGTGCAGACGTCCACGCTGATCAAGGGCGACGGACCCGTCGTCCAGTCGGGCGACTACGTCGTGTCAGACGTCACGATCCTCAACGGAGCGACCGGGGCGATCCTCGACGCCTCCCAGTACAACGGCACCCCGACGACTGCGTTCCAGCTCGACAAGGTCGCCATCGGCGGGCTCGCCGACGGGCTCGCCTGCCAGACCGCCGGCTCACGCGTGGCCGTGACCATCCCGGCGTCGGTGGCCTTCCCGGACGGCAACGGCCCGGCAGGCCTGACCGACAACACCGCCCTCGTGGTCGTGATGGACATCGCCAAGAGCATCGTCGCGCGAGCCCACGGCACCATCAACGCGAGCCAGTCGGGCTTCCCGTCGGTGGTCCGCGCCGTCGACGGTCAGCCCGGGATCACCTGGAACGGTTCCGAGGCCCCCACGGAGTTCGGCGTGTCGACTCTCATCTCGGGCGACAGCGACCAGACCGTGGCCGAGGGGGATTCCGTCCTCGTGCAGTACACGGGGGTCATCTGGAACGAGAAGGAGCCGTTCGACTCCTCCTGGACGAAGAACGGCCCCACGACCCTCGTCGCTTCGCCCGACCAGGTCGTTCCCGGTTTCGCCAAGGCGATCATCGGCCAGAAGGTCGGCTCCCAGGTCGTCGCCGTCCTCCCGCCGAGCGAGGGCTACGGCGATAAGGCCACGCAGACCATCCCGGCCGGTTCGACGCTCGTTTTCGTGATCGACATCCTCGCGATCAACTGACGCGTCACGTTCTCGACCGGTCCGGTCCACTCGAGAAAGGGCGATGACGTGGCGGAAGCGGTTCCCGCCGAGGAGCGGCTCTTCAGCCTCGTCCTGGCCCTCGTCGCAAGTGAATACGGCCTGACCAAGGCAGAGATCCTCTCGAGCGTGCAGGGGTATCGGCAGCGTTATCGACGCGGTCAGGACAATGCCACGCTCGAGCGCCAGTTCGAGCGTGACAAAGACGACGTCCGCGATCTCGGCGTGCCGCTGGAGACCATTGAGTCGCCGACCGAGCCGGGCAACAATCAGCTCCTCCGCTACCGGATCGCGAAGGGCGCGTACGATCTGCCCGCCGACGTCCAGTTCTCCTCATCGGAGATGACGTTGTTGGGGCTCGCGGCGGAGGTGTGGCGTGAGGGGTCGCTGTCGAACGAGTCGCGCCGCGCCATCCTCAAGCTCCGTTCACTCGGAGTCGACGTCGATGATTCGACCATCGGATACGCGCCACGTATCCGCGTTCGCGAACCCGCCTTCGACACGCTGAGCGACGCCATCAATCGTCGCGTCGCCGTCCGCTTCGACTATCTGAAGCCCGGGGCCGAGGGCAGCAGCAGGCGTTTCGTCGAACCGCGAGCACTGGTGAAGCACGAGTCCCGCTGGCACCTCGTCGGACTGGACCGCGACCGTCGCGCGTCCCGCACCTTCCTGTTGAGCCGCATCGTGGGTGACGTGACGAAGACCCGCACCGTCTTCGAGGCGCCGGATGGCGACCCAGCGCGGGAAGCACTCGCCGAGCTCGAGCGCGTCTTCGCGGCCCACCCCGTGGAGATCGACGTGGTGCGAGGTTCCGACGCCGAGCGCCGACTCGAGACCCGCGTCATCGGCGACGGTCTTGAGAGCGCCGCCGGGCGTCCGACCGGTGCCGGACCGCGCCGACTGCGCATCGGTTCGACCGACCTCGAACTCCTCGCCGACGAGATCGCCTCCTACGGTCCCGAGGCGCGAGTCGTCTCGCCCGCTCGTCTGCGCGCGGCCGTCATCGATCGACTGACCCGGGTCCTCGCGGACCACCGGGGCCCGGTCCGACAGGGAGGGGACTCGTGACCACCGCTCCGTTCGGCGCGCAGGACAGGCTGGCCTTCCTCCTCTCGCTCGTGCCCTACCTCCTCGATCGCGGCACCGTCGCCGTCACCGAGGCGGCCGCCCATTTCGGCGTCGACGAGGACGAGGTCCGCTCCGCCATCCGACTCATCGCCGTGTCGGGCATCCCCGGCGAGACCGACTCCTACGGCCCCGACGACCTCTTCGACATCGACTGGGACGCGCTCGAGATCGACGATCGCATCGAGCTGACCCACGCTGTCGCCATCGACGACTCCCCGCGCTTCTCCGCGCGCGAGGCGGCAGCCCTGCTCGCGGGATTGCAGTACCTGTCCGCCTTGCCCGAGAACCACGGGAGCGAGAGCATCGCCACCCTGTCGCGGAAGCTCGCCACGGGTGCGTCCTCCACTCCGAGCCCCGTGGCGGTCGCCACGCGTGCGGCGAGCGAAGCGCTCGGGCCCATCCGGCGCGGTCTCACCGAGAGACGTCAGGTGGAGTTCGACTACCGCGACGCGCGCGGCGCAGTGGAGCACCGCATCGTCGACCCGCTCCGGATTGACTCGGAGGACCAGAGCTGGTATCTGCGCGCCTGGGATCACAGTCGCGACGCCGTGCGGACCTTCCGCGTCGACCGGATGGATTCGGTGTCCGTCTCCGATCGTCCCTCGCTGGGGGACGGCTCCGACATCCGACTGCCGGACTCGCTCTTCCAGGGCACGCCGGACGACCTCACCGTGGTGCTATGCGCGACTCCGAGCGCGCTTCCGCTGCTCGGCGACTTCGTTCCCGACGGGTCACGGCCGGGCAAATCCATGGACGGCATGGTCCGGGTGAGCGTCCGAGTCGGTCACTTCCATGCGTTGAAGCGGGCCGTGTGCGGCCTTCCCGCCCTCGTCACGGTCGAATCGCCCGAGGAGGCGCGTGAGGCCGTCGCCGGCTGGGCCGAGCAGGGGCTCGCCCAGTACTCCGACGGCGGCCGCGGTTAGGCTGGGCGCATGCAGTGGTGGGCGTGGGTTCTGATCTGGGCGGGTCTCGTGATCGCCATGCTCATCATGGTCGCGCTGCTCGGGTACCGCCTGTTCTCGAAGGCGATGACGGCGTTCCGCGCCTTGGGGAAGCTGACCGAGACCCTCGAGCGGCTGGACGCCGCTGAGGAGCAGCTCGACGAGAAGCGCTTCGTACCAAGCGTCATCCGCGACCGCGACGAAGTAGAAGGAGAGTGGGAACGACGCCGCGATGCACGCGACGAGGCCCGCGAGCGCAGGGCCGCTGCCAGGCTGGCACGCGGTAGACTGCTGGTGTCCGCTGACTTGAGACAAAGGACGTTCCCATGGGAATCTTCGGCAACGCATTCACCGGGTGGCATCTGATCGCGATTCTCGCGATCGTGCTGCTCCTCTTCGGTGCGCCGAAGCTCCCCGCCCTTGCCAAGAGCATCGGCCAGTCGATGAAGATCTTCAAGAACGAGATCAAGACCGACAAGGAAGAGACCGACAAGCGCGACGCCGAGGCCACCCCGGTCTTCACGGCTGATCCCCCCGCGGGAATGCCCGTCAAGGGTGCCGGCGAGCCGGATCACAAGACCGAGAAGTAGCGGTGGCGCCCCGCTCCCCGCGGAGCGCTAATCCCGAGCGGCGCATGTCGCTCGGCTCGCACCTGGTCGAGCTCCGCAAGCGCCTGGTCATCTCAGCACTCGCCCTCGTGGTGGGGATGGTGGCCGGCTTCTTCCTGTCGGAGCCGATTTGGGATGCGCTGCGGCAACCGGTCCTGCAGATCTCCGAGCAGCACCTCGCGAGTATCAACTACACCAACATCTCGCAGGCTTTCGACCTGCGCCTGCAGATCGCTTTCGCGGTCGGTCTCGTGCTGTCCGCCCCGGTGTGGTTGTTCCAGATCTGGGCGTTCATCGTCCCGGGCCTCAGCAAGCGCGAGCGGGCCTATGGGTTCGGGTTCTTCTTCGCCGCGGTGCCGCTGTTCTTCGCCGGCTGCTACGCGGGCTGGTCGGTGTGGCCGCACATCGTCGAACTGATGGCCAGCTTCATCCCGTCGGGTGATTCGAGCCTGTTCACGGCCAAGGACTACCTCGATTTCGTCCTCAAGCTCATCATCGTGGTGGGGGTCGCGTTCGTCCTCCCCGTGTTCCTCGTCCTGCTCAACTTCGTCGGCGTCCTGAGTGCGAAGGGCATCATCGCCGGATGGCGCTGGGCCATCCTGACGATCGTGCTCTTCACCGCCACGGCGACGCCGGCGGCCGACCTCTTCTCGATGTTCCTCCTGGCGATCCCGATGATCCTGCTCTACCTGTCCGCCTGGGTCATCGCCTGGTTCCACGACCGCGCGGCGCTGAAGCGGCAGGACGCGCTGACGGCGGAGCTGGTGTCATGACCTCGGAGCTCAGTCCCTCGGAGCGTTTCGCGGCCTCACGCAAACGCCGGGCCTCACCGCTCGTCGAGACTTTCCGCACTCAGCTCTCGTTCGACCTCGACCAATTCCAGACCGCGGCCTGCCAATCGTTGGAACGGGGCAGCAGCGTGCTGGTCGCCGCTCCGACCGGCGCCGGCAAGACCCTCGTCGCCGAATTCGCCGCGTTCCTCACCATGCGGGAACCGGGCGCGAAGCTGTTCTACACGGCGCCGATGAAAGCGCTGTCGAACCAGAAGTTCAACGAGCTCGTCGCGGAGTACGGTGCGGAGAACGTCGGGCTGCTGACGGGCGACACGAACATCAACGCCCGCGCGCGCCTCGTCGTGATGACGACCGAGGTCCTGCGCAACATGCTCTACGCGGGCAGCGACCTCCTCGACGATCTCGCCTTCGTGGTCATGGACGAGGTCCACTATCTCGCGGATCGCTTCCGCGGTGCCGTGTGGGAAGAGGTCATCATCCACCTTCCCGAGCACGTGCGGCTCGTGTCGCTGTCGGCCACCGTCTCGAACGCCGAGGAGTTCGGCGACTGGTTGCAGACCGTGCGAGGCGACACCGAGGTCATCGTCTCGGAGGAGCGGCCTGTGCCGCTCGATCAGCACGTCCTCGTCCGCGGGAAGCTCGTCGACCTCTTCGACACCTCGTCCGCGGTCGACACCGCATCGCAGGGCCGCGCCTCCACGCATCGCGTCAATCCGGAACTGGTGCAGCTGGCGCGGTACGGAGCGCGCAGCCACGGAGCGCGGGCGGGCGGGTACCCCAACAGCAAACGCCACCATTCCCGTGGCGCCGGTCGCCCCGAGAACATCAGGCTCGACCGCTCCGAGCTCATCGAGCTGCTCGACGAACGCACCCTCCTTCCCGCCATCTTCTTCGTCTTCAGCCGCGTCGGGTGCGACGCGGCCGTCAGCCAGGTGTTGCGCAGCGGCGTCCGCCTGACGACAGCCGAGGAACGAGCGGAGATTCGCGAGATCGTCGACGAGCGGTGCCGCACACTGCTCGACGAAGACCTCGGGGTCCTCGGTTACTGGGAGTGGATGGAAGGGCTGATGAACGGTGTGGCCGCCCATCACGCCGGTCTGCTCCCCGCCTTCAAAGAGGTCGTCGAGGAGCTCTTCCAGCGGAAGCTGGTGAAGGTCGTCTTCGCAACGGAGACCCTGGCCCTCGGCATCAACATGCCCGCGCGCACCGTCGTGCTCGAGAAGCTCGAGAAGTTCAACGGCGAGGCGCGTGTGCCGATCACGCCGGGGGAGTACACGCAGCTCACCGGCCGTGCGGGACGTCGGGGGATCGATATCGAAGGCCACGCCGTCATCCAGTGGGCCGACAGCCTCGATCCTCAGGCTGTGGCCTCGCTCGCATCGCGCCGCAGCTACCCGCTCAATTCCAGCTTCAAGCCCACCTACAACATGGCGGTCAATCTCATCCACCAGTTCGGTCGGGCGCGCACCCGAGCGGTGCTCGAGTCGAGCTTCGCGCAGTTCCAGGCCGACCGTGCTGTCGTCGACCTCGCCCGCAAGGTGCGTCAGCAGGAGGAGTCGCTGGCCGGCTACGAGAAGTCGATGCGCGACGACACGGGTTCGAGCGGCAACTTCACCGAGTACGCGACCATCCGCCGTGAGATCAGCGACCTCGAGAAGCGCAACGCCGGCGCCCGTGAACGGACCCGGCAGCAGAAGGAACGCGACCAGCGTGCTCTCGCGGGTCTGCGTCAACGGATGCGCTCGCATCCGGCGCACTCGTCCCCGCGCCGCGAGGAGATGTCGCGGTGGGCCGAGCGGTGGTGGCGTCTCAAGCGCCAGAACGACGACCTGCGCACGCAGATCGAGTCGCGCACCGGAGCAGTCGCCAAGGTCTTCGACCGTGTCACCGAGGTGCTTCTGGAGGAGGGTTACCTCCGCCGCGGTGACCGCGATCTCGAATTGACCGCCCACGGTCGGACGCTGTCGCGCATCTACGGCGAACGCGACCTCCTGGTCGCCGAGTCGCTGCGCCGCGGGGTCTGGGCGGACCTCGACCCCGCCGGCTTCGCCGCCCTGGCCACGACCCTGGTGTTCGAGCCTCGACGCGAGGAGCACACGGGCGAGCGCTACCTGCCCCGCGGTGCCTTCCCCGTGGCGCTGGAGCGCCTGCAGGAGATCTGGGCGCGCCTCGACGACGTCGAGCGGGAGCACCGTCTGCCCGGATCCAACCCGGTCTCGACGGGACTCTGCGCCGCCATGCACCGCTGGGCCCGTGGGGGGCGGCTCGACCAGGTTCTACGCGACGCGGATCTGCAAGCGGGCGACTTCGTGCGGTGGTCGAAGCAGACCATCGATCTGCTCGATCAGATCTCGATCGTCGCGGACGGCAAGCAGGGCCGTACGGCGCGGCAGGCCATCGACCTGATCAGGCGAGGAATCGTCGCCTACAGCAGCGTCGGGTGATGGGGCCGCTCCGACTCGCGCCGGCCGTCTTCCTCGCCATCGTCGCGGGGTTCGTGTTCGACGCCGCCTTCCCGGATATCGGGATCTGGCTCCTGTCGCCCGTGGGCGTCGCCCTGTCCCTCGTCGGTCTGCGGGGCCGGCGACCCGGGGGAGCATTCCTGGTGGGCCTCTCTTTCGGACTCGCGTTCTACCTCGTTCACATCCAGTGGGCGACCCTGTTCCTGGGCGACGTGCCCTGGCTCGCCCTGTCGACTCTCGAGTCGCTGTTCGTCGCGGCAGGGGCCGTCGCGATCGCGCTGGCCTACCGGTGGGTGCCGTCGGTCTGGCCGACCCGCCTCGGTCGTACGCTGCTGCTCCCGATCGTTGTCGCGGGTATCTGGACGGCACGCGAAGGGATTAGTGCCGTCTGGCCCTATGGCGGCTTCTCCTGGGGTCGGGTCGCGATGTCGCAGGCGGAGAGTCCCATCCGCGAGCTGTTCCCCTGGCTGGGGATCGCGGGGGTCGGCTTCGTCGTGGTCTTCCTGGCCGCAGCCGTCGTCGCTCTGCTCGATGAAGCGTGGACGCTGCCGACGCAGTTGGCTCATGAGCGTTGGACTCTGGTGAGCTCGGGCGGGGCGCATCTTCTCGCTGTCGCTCTCATCGCCTGCATCATTCCGGCGTGGCAGACCACGGAGGCCGGCACGGCCCGCATCGGCGCAGTTCAGGGCAACACCAACTCGGGCTACTTCCAGAAGAGGCAGTACCAGGGCGAGATCCTGGACGGGCATGTCGCCGCGACACTCCCCATTCTGGAAGACGGTCTCGACCTCATCGTCTGGCCCGAGGGCGCAGCCGATCTCGATCCGACGCGGTCCGCGTCTGCTCGCCAGATCGTGCGAGCGATCACTCGGGCGGCCGACGCGCCGCTTGTCCTAGGGACGATCACCGAACGCGGTGACGACATCTACAACTCGTCGATGCTGTGGCCCGTCGACGGGAACGAGCCGGCTGCGATCTACGACAAGCGGCATCCCGTACCTTTCGGCGAGTACGTGCCCGATCGGGAGTTCTGGGAGCCGTTCGCTCCCGACCTCATCGGCTTGATCGGCCGTGAGTACACGCCGGGGTCCAACTCACCCGTTTTCGACACCGGGAAGTTCCTGCTCGGTGTCGACATCTGCTTCGACATCGTCGACGACGCGCTGCTCCGCGAGACCGTCCTCGACGGCGCCCAGGTCGTCGTCGCGCAGACGAACAACGCCGATTTCGGGGCCACCGATGAGAGCGTGCAGCAATTGGCGATAGCCCGCATCCGGGCGCTCGAACTGGGGCGGTCGGTGGTGAGCATCTCCACGGTCAGCGCCAGCGCGATCATCGGACCGGACGGGGTGACCCGCCAGCAGCTGCCGGATTTCACCCCCGGGGCGCTCGTCGACGACGTGCCGCTGCGCGATGGGATCACTCCCGCGGCGCGCGCGGGCGGCCAGATCGAATGGCTTCTCGGCGGTTTCGGACTGCTCATGGTGCTGGCGGCGGGTGTGCTGACGCGGAGGCGACGCGGCTGAGTCGAACCGCTCTCGGTACGGGACGCTTCGCGGCATGCGAAGAGGGCCGCCGGAAACCGACGGCCCTCTCCGGGTCGACCGACGTCCTCGGGGTGAGCGAGAGGCCGGGACGTATCAGGTCAGGAAGCGATGTCCTGCTTCTTGCCGCGCCGGGCGCGGAGGTACTGCAGGCGCTCCTCGAGGAGCTCCTCGAGTTCGGCGCGCGAGCGACGCTCAAGCAGCATGTCCCAGTGCGTGCGGGGAGCCTTGGTCTCCACCTCGGCCTGGACGACGGGGGAGCCGTCGGCCTCCAGGAGGACACCTTCCTTGCCGGACTTGGGGGAGACCCAGTTCTCGGGAACCTCCGCCTCCTCGGCGAACGTGACGTCGAACGTGGTGCCGTCGTCGGCACGGTAAGTCGCGGTGATACGGGGGGAGAAAACCACACCCTCTTCGCTCTGCAGGCTTTGGCTGCCGAGACGCATTCCTCGCAGGCTGCGATCTGCCATTGTGTGACTCCTCTCGCTGGGGATGCTGGACTACAGCATGAACCCCCGACCGGGGGACATCATTCCCGACTTCTCGTTTCTCAGAACCTTCTCAGCGCCTCGCGCGCGAGTCCGAGGACTCAGCTCGCATCCGACCCGCGGCGATCGGTCACGAGCCCAGCAAGCAGATCCACCCGGTCGGTGACGACGCCGTCCACGCCGACGTCCAGCACACGATGCATGTCGCTCGGGTCGTTGATGGTCCACACGTGGACCTCGACACCTGCGCGGTGGAAACGGTCGATCATGTCCGCCGTCGTGGTGCGGATGCCGACGATCCTCTCGGGTATCTGCACCGCATCGACCCGCCTGAGCGCGGTATCGACGATGAACTGCAGCCCCATTCGAGCCGCGACAGTCGCCACAAGCGTGGCCCCTGCGGAGGCCGATGTAGCCGCTCCCGTCTGCTCTCGCAGCGCGAGGTGGCGGCGCCGGGCGCTGAACGACGTCAGCAGCACTCGAGCCTGAGCCTGCTCCGCGGCGACTATGCGCCCCGTCGCCACGGCCGCATCGGCCGCCTTGACGTCGATGTTCAGCCGCGCCGCAGGGAACTTCCGCAGGAGCTCGACCAGGGTACAAACGGAAAGACTCGTTCCAGCGAGCTCGCGGATCTGGCTGAGGGTGAGATCGGATACGGCGGCCAGTCGATCCGAGCGCCCCAAGACCCTGGCGAGGGACGGATCGTGGACGACTATCACCTCACCGTCCCGGGTGGCGTGGACGTCGAGTTCGAGGTGCGTGGCGCCTGCGTCGAGCGCGGCCGAGAACGCATCCAACGTGTTCTCGGCCGCGTCGACGGTCAACCCGCGATGGGCGATCAGCCGGGGGAGGGGGGTGGCGAAGTACTCAACTCCGCGATCCGCCCGTCGTGCCATCGGGTCAGCGCCCCTCGCCCTCGACCCCTGAGGATTGCGCCTCGGGAGACGCGTCCGACGCCTCCGTCAGACCGTCGTTCGCCGAACGTGCGGCCGCGGTGGCGGACCCTGCCGATGCCCGCGACGCCTCCGGCTGAGCCTCGTCCGATGCCTGTTCGGCTCCTGCGCGGGCTGCGTCGGCGTCTGCTCGAGCCTCGGCAGCCGACGTCGCGGCACGCGCCCGCGCCTCCTGCACGAGCCGGTCGTCCATGGGGGCCGCGTCGGGGATCCGCCCGGCGAAAGCGCCGCCGATTCCCTTGAGCGCCTCGGTGAGCTCGCTCGGGATGATCCAGAGCTTGTTCGCCGATCCGTCCGCGAGCTTCGGCAGCGTCTGCAGGTACTGGTAGGCCAGCAGCTTGCCGTCCGGATTCCCGAGGTGGATGGCGTTGAAGACGGTGGTGATGGCTTGCGCCTCACCGTCGGCCCTGAGCACCGCCGCCTTGGCATCGCCCTCTGCCCGGAGGATCTCGGCCTGGCGGCGTCCTTCGGCTTCGAGGATCTCCGACTGCTTCGTGCCTTCGGCGGTCAGGATCGCGGCGCGGCGGTCGCGCTCGGCGCGCATCTGCTTCTCCATCGAATCCTGGATCGACACGGGGGGATCGATCGCCTTGAGCTCGACACGGGAGACACGGATGCCCCACTTGCCGGTCGCCTCGTCGAGCACGATCCGAAGCTGCCCGTTGATGTTGTCGCGACTGGTGAGGGCTTCTTCGAGATTGAGGCCACCGACCACGTTGCGGAGGGTCGTCGTGGTCAACTGCTCCACGGCGCCGAGGTAGTTGGCGATCTCATACGTCGCCGCCCGCGCATCGGTCACCTGGAAGTAGACGACGGTGTCGATGGAGACCACCAGATTGTCCTCGGTGATCACTGGCTGAGGTGGGAAGGACACCACCTGCTCTCGCATGTCGACCAGCGGTCGTACCCGATCGATGAAGGGGACGAGGATGCTCAGGCCCGGTTGCAGGGTTCGGTGGTACTTGCCCAACCGTTCGACCACACCGGCGTATGCCTGCGGGACGATCCGGATGGCTCGGATGAGCACCACGACCACGAAGACCGCGGCGACGATCAAAAGGGCTATGACGAATACCTGGCCCATGAATTCCTCGATTCCGATCATGTCTCGACGCTCTTTCCCGTTCCGTCCGCCGATGTGCGGTCGGTGGGTCGCTCCTGTCGGGGAGCCCGGAGATCGATACCCGCCGCCGGGGTCTGCGGCACCACGGCCGGCTCGACGATCACCACCGATCCCAGGACACGCCGCACGGTGACGACTGCTCCGAGGGGAAGCGGCTGCTCGGGCGCCTCGTCCAGGCGCGCCGTCCAGGTCTCGCCGTTCGCCAAGCGCACCTGTCCACCGATGTCGTCGAGGGCCAACGCCACCCGCCCTGCCATTCCGATGAGCGCATCGAGATTGCTCGGTGTCGGATCCGCTCCGCGGTGCAGGAGACGAAGCAGTAGCGGGCGGATGATGAGGATGAGCAGCACTGCGAGGGCGAGTGCCACGAGGATCTGGACCCACCAGTCGGCTCCGAGGAGATCTGCGCCGAGGCCGCCCACGGCGCCGGCAGCGATCATGAGGAACGTGAATTCGAGCGTGAGCAGTTCGATGATCACGCAGATGAGAATCACTGCTACCCACGCGATCCACGAATACTCAGTGAGGTCAGGCATTTGTCTCCCTCGACGAGCGGTCGGCCCGAGGCTACCAGCGCGGTAGCCGGAGGTTCACAGGAATCACAGAAGAGCGAGGATCCGCCGGTCGACGGGGCGGGGCGCGCGCGAGGCGGTTGGTAGGGTCGTGACTCGTGGATCTCTCTCCTGGTAACCCCCTGGCCCCCGCACAGCTCGACGGATCGCGCATCCTCGTCACCGGCTCCTCCCGGGGCATCGGCGCCGACACCGCCACCTATTTCGCCGAAGCGGGTGCCAAGGTCGTCATCAACTACCGCAACAAGGAAAAGCGCGCGCTGCAGCTCGTCTCGAAGATCGAGGAGCGCGGCGGCGTCGCGATCGCCGTCGGGGCCGATCTGACCGACTCCGCCTCGCTCGACGCGATGTTCGCCGAAGTGCGGAAGCAGTGGGGCGGACTCGACGTCCTCGTACTCAACGCCTCCGGCGGAATGGAGTCCGGTGTCGAGGCCGGCTACGCGATGAAGCTGAACCGCGATGCTCAGCTCGCCGTGCTGGACGCGGCCCTGCCGCTGCTCGGCGAGGGGTCGCGGGTGGTGTTCGTGACCAGCCACCAGGCTCACTTCATCCGAACCACCCCGACGATGCCCGAGTACGTGCCCGTCGCCGAGTCGAAGCGCGCGGGCGAGGATGCCCTCCGCGATCGTCTTCCCGAGCTGACCGAGAAGGGCGTCGAGTTCATCGTCGTGTCGGGCGACATGATCGAGGGCACCGTCACGGCGACCCTGCTCGAGCGCGCTCGTCCCGGAGCGATCGGGGAGCGCAAGGAGGCCGCGGGCCGCCTCTACAACGTCTCGGAGTTCGCCGCCGAGGTGGCTCTCGCGGCCGTCGAGCCCGTACCCGCCGACAACACGCGACTCGTCGGCGACGTCTCGAGCTTCGTCGCCGAGTAGCCACTCCTCGTGAGCGCGTCGTTCCGGGCCACCTCCCGCGTCCTGCTGTTCGATGAACAGGACCGCGTGCTGCTCTTTCTCCAGTACGGCAAGAGCCACGAGGTGCCCGCCCGGTGGATGACGCCCGGCGGAGGCGTGGACGCGGGGGAGGATCACGACGCCGCGGCCGTGCGGGAACTGCGGGAGGAGACGGGCCTCGAGATCCCGTCGGTGCCCGCGCCCTTCGCGGCCTACGACTTCGACGCGGATCAGCGTTGGCACCCCTACGAGCGCGGCCGCATGGAGTGGTACGCCCTTCGAGTGGAGCGCTTCGATCCGCGCCCCGACGGCTGGACCGACGAAGAGCGCGTCGACATCGTGCGTCACGACTGGTTCAGCGTCGACGCGATCGAATCGGCGCTCGAGGAGGTCGAGCCGCACGATCTGGTCGAGCTGGTGACCCGCGGTCTCGACGACCTCCGTCGCCGCGAGGCCTGAGCGAGGCCAGAGCGCTCACCGGCGCGCGTCGCCGTCCTCTCCGAGGACCTCCTCGTAGACGGCGACGACGCGGGACAGGAACCCCTCGACGATCGCGGCGTCGTGCGCCGACAGCTGAGCCGTGACCTCGGTGACCCCGCCGATGAGCGGCATCAGTTCGGACACCGCGCGACCGACGGATTCGGGCGCGGGCTCCACGACGATGCGGCGACCGTCCTCCGGATGCGGCCGACGCGTCGCGTGCCCCTGGGCGACCAACCGATCGACCGATTGCGTCGTCGCCGCGGCGGTCACGCCCACGCGTCGCGCCAGCTCCGACGGCTGAAGCGGCCCCGACTCCATGAGGTGCTCCATCACCTGGAGATCGGTGTGGTTCACCCTCAGGGTGCGCGCGAGGTGCGCCTCCATGGCGGCGGTGAGTTGCGTGATGCGACGGATCTGGGACGCGATCGGCGTCGGTTCGGGGAACCCGTGGGGAGTTCGCCCCACCACGCCCTCGCCGGCGATTCCCAGCTTGCGATCGACATCCATGCCGTCATACTATCCCGAAAGTCATTAAGCGTCTTAATTAAAAGACTTCACTACCTGGGATGGATCATGCGCTTCCTCACCGTCAGTCTCCGATCCCGCCGACGCGCGTGGGCCACCCTGTTGCTCGCTCTCCTGGCCACGACCGCCCTATTCGCCCTCCTTCCGCAGGGCGAGGGCGAGGGGAGCCCGCAGACCGGGCTACCCGCCTCCGCCGAGGCCGAGCGGGTCGCGACGCTGCTCGAGGAGTTCCCGGGGGCCGATGCCACGGCCGGGCTCCTGGTCTTCACGCGAACCGACGGCGGAGAGCTGACCGGCGATGATCTCGCCGCGATCGGCGAGCGGGCCGCTGCCCTCGCCGACCTGTCGGAAGCGCCCCGAGCCGTCGTTCCCATCCCGAGCGAGAACGGCGAGGCCGCCCTCGTGACGGTGCCGCTCCTCTCGAGCGAGGTGGAGGAGGATCCGGCCGCCGTGGCCGAGTCGCTGCGCAGCACGGCTCGCGACGGCCTCCCGTCGGATCTGACAGCGCTCCTCGGCGGCCCGGTCGGCTTCCAGGCTGACATCGTGGACGCATTCGCCGGCGCCGATTTCAGACTTCTGCTCGTGACCGTGCTCGTGGTCGCCGTGTTGCTGATCATCACCTACCGCTCGCCCGTGCTCTGGATCGTGCCGCTTCTCGTGGTCGGCGTGGCCGACGGTCTCGCGCGGATCGTTGTCGCCGCGATCGCGAACGCCACAGGTCTGCCCCTCGACGGTTCGATCTCGGGGATCCTCTCGGTGCTCGTCTTCGGCGCGGGCACCAATTACGCTCTGCTCCTCGTCGCGCGCTACCGCGAGGAGCTGCGGAAGCAGGAGGACCGCTTCGCGGCGATGCGCACCGCGGTGCGGGGCGCGGGGCCCGCGATCTTCGCGAGCGGAGGAACCGTCGCGCTGAGCCTCGCGAGCCTCGCGCTGGCCGAGCTGGCGGGCAATCGCTCGCTCGGGATCGCGTGTGCGATCGGCATCGTGATCGCAATGGTGTTCGCGCTCGTCGTCCTCCCCGTGGCGCTCGTCGTCTGCGGTCGCGGCCTGTTCTGGCCGTTCGTGCCGAGGGTCAGCAGCGAGGCGGAGGCTCGCGGATTCTGGCTGGGACTCGGTCGGCGCGTCTCCCGCCGTCCCGCCGTCGTCGCCGTGGTCTCGGTTCTCGCGGTCGGCTTCCTGGCGCTGTGCCTGAGCGGCTACAGGGTCGGCCTCGCGCAGACGGAGCAGTTCCTGGGCGACCCCGAGTCGGTGGACGCGCAGGCCGTGATCGACGACGCCTTCGGAGCCGGGTCGGCGGGTGGCACGGTCGTCCTGGCGCCCGAGGGCACGGCCGACGAGGTGCTGGCCGTCGTGGAGGGCGCGACGGGTGTCGCGAGCGCTGAGGCGGGCGACAGCGCCGGCGGCTACACGCGGATCACCGTCGCACTCGACGGCGAGCCGCAGAGCGACGAGGCGTTCGACGCGATCCGGGCCCTACGAAGCGACATCCGTGCCCTCCCGACTCCTGCGAACGGCGCACTCGTCGGCGGGCTCGACGCCACGCAGCTCGACTACCGTGACGCCGCTGCGCGCGATCTCGGCCTCATCGCGCCGGTCATCCTCGGCATCGTCGCGATCGTCCTCGCGTTGCTCCTGCGCTCGCTGCTGGCCCCGCTCCTACTGCTGCTCACGGTGCTCGGCACGTTCTTCGCGAGTCTCGGCGCCTCGACGTGGATCTTCACCACGGTCCTCGGCTTCCCGGCCTTCGACACCTCGGTGACGCTGTTCTCATTCCTCTTCCTGGTGGCGCTCGGCGTCGACTACAACATCTTCCTCACGACCAGGGCACGGGAGGAGCGGACCGAGTTCGGCACACGAGAAGGGATGGTGCGGGCGCTGTCGGCGACGGGTGCGGTCATCACGAGCGCCGGGGTGCTGCTCGCGGCGGTCTTCGCCGTGCTGGGAGTGCTGCCCGTCGTGGCGCTGGCCCAGATCGGCGTCATCGTCTGCATCGGCGTGCTGCTCGACACCCTCGTGGTGCGCACTCTGCTGGTCCCGTCGCTCGTATTCCTGCTGGGCGACAGGTTCTGGTGGCCGTGGCGCCCGTCCGTGGGCGAGGCCGTCTCCCGCCGCTGACAGGCGAGGGCGATCTCTCGGGAGGCCGTCGCTACAGTCGAGCCATGCCGACAGCCCCCACGCAGGAGCGCCGCGAGACGCTGCGCCGCCAAGACGCGACGACGCTCCGGATCCAACGCCGCTGGCCTCTCTACAGCGGGCTGGTCGCACTCGTTCTGGTCGCCGTGGCGGCCGGCCTGATCGCCCTGCGCGTCAACGGAATCGTTCCGTACGAGATCGACTCGAAGTGGATGAACGAGCTCTATGCCGCGCGCACACCGGCTCTGGAGAACGTCGCCTTCTTCTTCGATTGGGCGGGCGGAGGCATCGTGGGCGTGTTCATCGTTCCCATCGCGGTGACCATCTCCCTCGTCATCGCGAAGCGCCGCTGGGGCGCCCTGTACTTCTTGGCCGCATGCGTGCTGAGTGCCGGTCTCGTGCAGCTCATCAAGAATCTCGTCGGGCGGCCTCGCCCGGAGGAGATCCTGGTCCACGCCGACTTCGGATCCTTCCCGAGCGGTCACACCGCGAATGCCGCGACCCTCGCCGTCGTGCTCGGAATCATCATCCATCGCTGGTGGGTCTGGGCGCTGGGTGTGCTCTGGGTCGCCGCGATGCTGCTCAGCCGCAACTACCTCGGCGCCCACTGGCTCACCGACACCGCCGGTGGCCTCGTGCTCGGCGCCGCGGTCGCCGTGATCCTCTGGGCCCCGTTCGCGCACCGATTGCACCGTGAGACGCTCCGCCGGGAGGACATCAGACCCGTGGCCGGGGTCCCCGATAAGTAACCGACGCGCGGGGTCGTTTCGGGCGGGGGACCGTGCCTGCGGATGAGAGCTTGAGCGCGATCTCCTCCGCGTCGATCGCGGCGATGACGTCGCGGACGGCGTACTCCTCGTAGCGCCCTTCCGCCCGCGCCGCCACGACGGCGTCCCGTTCGCGGGTGATCATCTTCTTCCGCAGCTTCGTGTAGGCGCGCAGACGCGGCTCGTCGGACGCGTCGTCCAGGTCGCCCACCTCCGAGAGGAAGCGTGCGTTCTCACGGAGCCGTGTGACGACGCGCTCGTCGACTCCCGACGTGTCGATCCCCTCGAGCAGTTCGAGTCCCGCAGCCTGCGCCTCGGCTGCCAGCAGCTGGCGCTGGGTGCGTTCCTGCGCCTCGTTGGGCGCGGGGAGACGCAGCCTGCGGATGATCGTCGGAAGCGCGAGCCCCGCCAGAAGGCTGCCGAAGATGACAACCACGGCGAGCAGCTGAAGAAACGCACGATGCGGCGTCTCCGGCGGGAGCAGGAAGACGGCGACGAGCGTCACCACGCCGCGAACCCCGGACGCGGCGACGGCGACGCTGTTGCGCCACCCCCACCGACGCGGGCGCATGACGGGCAGCACGCGATAGGCGGCGTAGGACACGGCCACCCACACGGCTCGGGCGAGGAAGACGGCGAGCAGGAGCACAGCGACGATCCACACGGTTACCGGGAGGCCGGGGGAGTCGTCGACCGCCCCCTCCACGATCGACGACAGGCTGAGACCGATGAGGAGGAAGACGGCGTTCTCCAGCAGGAATCCGATCGTCCGCCAGTTGATCGCCTCGGCCACCCGCGCAGTCGCCGATTGGACGATGGGGGACCTGAAGCCGAGGTAGAGGCCCGCGACAACGACCGCGAGGACCCCGGATCCGTGCAGCAACTGCGAAGGGATGAAGGCGATGTAGGGGACGACGAGCGAGAGGCTGGTGTCCAGAACGGGTGAGTCGACACGGCTGCGGATCTGGCCGAAAGTCCAGCCGACCCCGAGTCCCACCGCGAGCCCGACCACCACCGCGAGGACGAGGTCGAGCGCGATCGCCCCCGGCGTCACCGCCGTAGTGATCGCGAGGATGGAGGCGTTCAGGGCCACGAGGGCCACGGCGTCGTTGAGAAGGCTCTCGCCTTCGAGCACGGTCACGAGCCGGCGGGGGAGACGGAGCTTCCCGACCACGGCATTGACCGCGACCGTGTCGGTCGGCGCGACCACCGCCCCGAATGCGAGTCCGGCGGCGAGGGTGATGCCGGGTACGACGAGCGACGCGGTCAGCCCCACCGTGAAGAAGGTGAAGGCGACGAGCCCGACCGACAGCAGCAGGATCGAATCGAGGCGTGCCCGGATGTCGACCACGGATGTGCGGATCGCGGTCGCGTAGAGGAGCGGCGGCAGGAGGGCGTAGAGGATGAGATCGGGCT
This sequence comes from uncultured Naasia sp., assembly GCA_913778905.1. GTDB lineage: Bacteria > Actinomycetota > Actinomycetes > Actinomycetales > Microbacteriaceae > Naasia. The sequence continues at coordinate 329,897 of CAJYYA010000010.1, forward strand.
CGATCTCGATGTCCGGCACGAACGGCAGGAAGGACGCTCCTGCGCCGATGGCCACGAGTGCCACGGGTGCCGACCATCCGAAACGCCCGGTCACGCCCGTCACCGCGACCGTCGCGACGACGAACAGCACGACCCACACGATCGTCTCGATCGAATCCATGCAGCCCTCGCTTCTCTTGTTCCGCGCACGACCTTTGCACGCGGTCCGTCGGCACCAGCGACAACAGCGCGACCTCGCCGTGGTGTTCCCGTCGCAGCATGCCGTCCGACGACCGTCGGGTCGAGTCTGGTGCCTGTTGCGGGCACCGATCGACCGACACGGCAGGAGAGGGGTGCCGAGACTCCCAGCGGAGATGGTCGAGAATCGGGGCGTGAGCCGCGAAGAGCGCCCGACGACCGGCGAGGCCCCCCTGATAGGGCCGGTGGGCCCGCCCGGGCTGCACGTGATGAGCTACAACATCCGGCGCCGGTTCTTCCGCTACGTGCCCGGAAGCCCCGACAGGTGGGAGCAGCGGGAACCGCTGCTGGCCCGTCTGCTGGCAGACGAGCGCCCGGCGCTCCTCGGCTCGCAGGAGGCGATGCACGTGCAGGCGCTCTCCGTGTCTCGAGCTCTGGGTCCCGACTACCGGCGCGTCGGCCACGGCCGCAATTCCGATCAGCGCGGCGAGGGTTGCCCGATCTTCTACGACGCGACGCGCCTCGAGCTCACGGCGTGGCGGCAGATCGCTTTGAGCCCCACTCCCGAGAAGCCCGGCTCGCGCGGTTTCGGCAACCACGTCCCGCGAATCGCCGTGATCGCCGATTTCATCGACCGAAGGACCGGCAAGCGGATCCGGCACATCAACACGCATCTCGACCATGTGTCGCGGGTTTCGCGCGAACGGTCCATGGCGCTCATCCTCGAGCAGGTGGAAGATTCGGAGTCGCCCGTCGTCGTCACCGGGGATATGAACACCGGTATCGCATCGAAGCTGCACCGCATCGCCCTGGCCTCGGACCAGCTCGCGGAGGCCTGGTGGCACGCCGACCAGAGAGTCACACGCGAGTGGGGCACCTTCTCGAACTACCGAGCGCCGGCCCGCGGTCGACGCATCGACTGGATGCTCGTCACCCCTGACATCTCGGTCGAGCGGATCGGCATCAACACGCGCCGTTTCGACGGCCGTGCCCCGTCGGATCACGAACCGTTGCAGGCGGTCCTGACGTGGTGATGGCCCTCGCCGGATCACGCGGAACCTTCACCGAGCGAGCGGTGGCGGACTTCCTGCGGCCGCCCCACGGCCCGACGGCGTACGCCGCGGACATCGCTCGCACCATCGGTCTCGTCTCGCTCCTCATCGCTGTCCTCGCTTGGGACGGCATGACGGCAGCGGTGCTCTCGCTCGCCCTCCTGGGGCAGGTCGCACCCCGATTCCTGGGAGCTCGTCCCTTCGTCGATCTCACCGTGGGAGTCGGCGTCTACGTTGCGGCCGTCAGCAACGTGGCGGATCTCTACGGCCGGATCCCGTGGTGGGACATCCCCGTCCACTTCGCGACCACCGGCCTCCTGACGATCCTGATCCTGCTGGCCGCCGACCGGGGCGGCATCACCTTCGACCGACGACCGCTACCGTCGGCTGCGCTCGCAGTGACCGTCGGGCTCGCTCTCTCAGCCCTGTGGGAGATGGGGGAGTGGGCGGGACACACCTATGTCGATCCCGGCATCATGGTCGGCTATGACGACACGGTGACCGACATGATCGCCGGCGGCCTGGGCGCCCTCGTCGCATCGCTGTTCGTCACCGCTGCGCTCCGCCCCGGCAGGGCTCGCCGCTCGAGCTCGCGTCGGTCGTGCTAGCGAGGGCAGTTCACCATGGTGCGGGGCCCGGTCCGATCGATGAGGTGATCGCTCATGAGCTGACCGCACATCGGGCATCTGGCCGCCGGCGCCTCGCGAACCGGCTCATCGTAGGGACCGAGCGGCGGCGGGCCCAGCCAGGGAAAAAGTGCCTTGTTCAGGCGGTCCACGGCACCCTTGATGCCCGGTTGCCGGTGCGGCTCCGACGCTTCTCGCTTGTTTCGTGTCACAATACTTAGTGTACTAACGATTGGGGGAGAGGTGGCCGGATCCACGAAGGACCCACTGCATCTCGACGAGCAGGTCTGTTATGCGCTCGCCGTGGCGTCGCGGTCGGTCATCGCTCTCTACCGCCCGCTCCTCGACCCCATGGGGATCACGCATCCTCAGTACCTCGTCATGCTGGCCTTGTGGGAGTCGGACGGAAGATCCGTCGGCGAGCTCGCCGCGGCCTTACACCTCGAGCCGGCCACCTTGTCGCCTCTACTGAAACGCCTCGAGGCACTCGGCCTGCTGGCCAGGCGTCGTCGCGAAACCGACGAACGCATCGTGGAGATCACACTGACCGACAAGGGTCGCGATCTGCGTGACGACGCCGTGACGATCCCGTCGAAGATCGTCGAACGTCTCGGCCTTCCAGTCGAACGCCTGACCGATCTGCGGGACGTCCTCCACGAGGTCATCCGCGCCGCCGTATGACACCGACGACGCGCGAGCCTCCGGCCCACGGAACCCAACCCGAAGCACTTCTCCAGCGCGCCGATAATGCACATTATGTCAGCTCGACCATCGGGAACTGACTCCCGAGACCGAGTAGACGGCCGGGCCGGGCCGAGCGCCGAGACACCTCGAGACCCGACCGCAGAGCCTCAGACCACCCCGGTCATCCCTTGACCGCATCTCAGCGTGTGCTGGATCGCGACGACGGCCGCCCCTCTCGCCCAGGCGGCGAAACCGGAAGTGTCGACCTCGATATGGATGGCATCCGCGCCAGGACCGCGGTCCGCGGAGGCGGCTTCTTGCATACGGTCGCCTTCGAGGGCCCAGAGGCCGATCCCGTCGCCGGCCAGCACCACGGTCGACTGCAGAGACAGGTTCGCAGCGAGGGCGATGAAGCGGCCGAGCGCCAGGGCCGACTCCCCCGTCACCTGACGGGCGGCTTCGTCTCCTCTCGCAGCAGCCTCGAGGACCTCATCAGCCGTCCAGGACCTCGTCGTCAAAGCGGAGTAGCGCCCCTCGATCGATCGCGAAGTGAGCAACGAATCGGCGCAACCTCGGTGCCCGAGTTCGCACTCGGGACCGTTCTCCAGTAGACGCACATGCGCGGCCAGACCGGCGCCGGCTTCCCGAGACGAGACCACTCGACCGTCGACCACCAGGCCATATCCCACACCGACGCCGATGGTGATGAGCGCGAAGCCCGACGTCGACAGACCCGCACCGAACCACCGCTGCATCTCCGCGAGCGCGACGACGTCGTTCTCCGTGACGACCGGGATGCCTAGGCGCGCGGCCATCAGGGCCCCGAAGTCGACGTCCCGCCACCCGAGGAAGACACCGTCGACGACGAGGCCATCGGCGACCACACCGCCGACACTGACACCAAGGGCATCGATCTCCCCCGTGATGCGCCGCAGAAAAGCGGCGAGTTGGTCGGCGACCTGTTCCGGCCCATGTGAGATCAGTGCTTCATCGGCCGTCACGAGCGGAACAGCGCGTCCATCGGTCACGACGCAGTGGAGCCGATCCCCCGTGATCTTGACACCGGCGAAACGTCCCCAGTCCGACCTGACGGTCAGAGGCCGCGTCGGACGTCCGACCGCTCCCGAATCCGGCTCCGATGTCTCCACCAGCAGGCCGGATGCGAGGAACGGCGTGACGAGGCGGGTCAGCGAAGGTGACGACAGCCCCACCCGGGCTGCCAGATCCCGTCTCGGGATCGGTCCGCGGATCAACACCTCGCGAACCACCGCCAACTCACTGTCCGTCAGCACGGCACCCCGCCCTCATCCTGCACATCCAATTAATTCCGTGGTAGAAGTAATTGTGCCCCACAACGACGACGTTCCGCTCCCACGGTTTCCGGAAACTCTCCCCCGCCCCTCCGCCGATTACGTGCACCTCTCGTCCGGGGGTACGAGTGTGCTGGTCGACATCAGCGGGACGCCGACGATCGTGCACTGGGGCGCCGCGCTCGAGGACGACGCGGACCTGCTGCGCAGCATCTGCGTCACCTCGCGGCCGCAGCGAGTGTCGGGCGGGCTCGACGTCACCCCTCGCCTCGGTCTTCTCGCCACCGGAGCGGAAGGGTGGCTCGGCACGCCCCTCCTCGAAGGTCACCGCGGCGCCGGCGGTTCCAGCCTCGTCCTGCGCCTTGTCCGGATCCGTCGGGAAGGCTCCTCGGCATCGTTCGAGCTCCACGACGATGAGCGGGCTGTCACTGCGACGGTCGAGCTCGCCGTGAGCGACTCGGGACTCGTCCGACAGCGCGCGACACTGCGCAACGACGGCGACGCGCCATTCGAGCTGACATCCCTGCTCCTCGGTCTGCCGACCCCGTGGGACGCGTCGGAGCTGCTCGACACGACCGGTCACCACCTGCGCGAGCGCCACCCTCAACGCCGCGACTTCACCATCGGAACCCATCTGCGAGAGAGCCGGCGCGGACGACCCGGAGCCGACGCCAGCGTTCTGCTCGCGGCCGGGCGACCCGGATTCGGGTTCGAGACGGGCCTGGTGCACGGGATCCACGTGGCATGGAGCGGCAACCACCGCGTCCTCGCCGAACGCACGAACGGGGGCGAATCCTTCCTGGCCGGTGGCGAGCTGCTCCTCCCGGGCGAGGTCATCCTCTCCCCCGGCGCCGCCTACGAGTCCCCGTGGATCCTCGGGTCCTGGGGCGACGGCCTGACGGAACTGTCGGCCCGCTTCCACGACGAGTGGCGCGCCCGGCCGCAACACCCGACCCGTCCGCGTCCGGTCACGCTCAACACCTGGGAGGCCGTCTACTTCGACCACTCCCTCGACAAGCTCACCGCCCTCGCCGACATCGCCGCCGAGGTGGGTGTCGAGCGCTTCGTTCTCGACGACGGCTGGTTCATGCACCGCCGAGACGACACCGCAGGTCTCGGCGACTGGGAGGTCGACCCGTCGGTCTGGCCGAACGGCCTGCACCCGCTTGTGAACCACGTCACGGCCCTCGGCATGGAGTTCGGTCTCTGGGTCGAGCCCGAGATGATCAATCCCGACAGCGACCTCGCCCGTGAGCATCCCGACTGGATTCTCCGCGGCCGCGACACCCTGCCCCCCGTCGCTCGCCAGCAGCAGGTCCTCGACCTGGCCAACCCGGATGCCTACCGGCACATCGCGTCTCGCCTGCATGCTCTGCTCGACGAGTACCCCATCGCGTACCTCAAATGGGATCACAACCGCGACCTCGTCGACGCCGGCAGTGGATCGGGCGGTGCCGCGCGGGTGCGGGAGCAGACCCTCGCGGTCTACCGACTGCTCGATGAGCTGAAGCGCGACCACCCCGGCCTCGAGATCGAGAACTGCGCCTCCGGCGGCTCCCGCGTCGATCTCGGCATTCTCGATCGCACCGATCGGGTGTGGACGAGTGACAGCCTGGATCCTCTCGAACGTCTCCCCAACCAGCGCTACACCGGGCTCGTCGTACCGCCCGAGATGATGGGGATGCACCTGACGACGCCGACCGTGCACAGTTCGCGCCGCACCGTCACGCTCGAGCTGAGTGCGGCCGTGGCGCTCTTCGGACACTTCGGCATCGAATGGGACCTCACCACGACGGACGCCGCCACACGCGAGCGAATCGCCGCGTGGATCCGCCTGATCAAACGGATCCGCCCGCTCATCGCCACGGGCCACCCCGTGCACACCGACCTGGCCGACCCGGCGCTCGACGCCCGTGGGATCGTGGCCGACGACGCGAGCGCCGCTCTCTTCGTCATCACGCAGATCACCTCTTCGGCCGCGTATCCCCCGGCTCGGGTCCGGCTCCCCGGCCTCTCCCCCGACACCCGATATCGACTGCGCCTGCTGCCTGCCCCGGGCGACTCGGGACAATCCGAGCTCGAATGGGCTCAGGCGGACATCGTGCTGACGGGAACAGCCCTGGCCACGGTGGGGGTCCGCCCTCCGACCCTCGTACCGCAGCAGGCGGCTGTCATCGAGGCGATCCGCGTCTAGAGGAGTGCAGGCCCCTCCTCGGGGTGGCAGACAACGCGAACGTTAACGTCCACACCACGTTCGCCTCGCCTCTCGCCCCTTCTGTGTGATGGCGGTGTCACCGGGCCACGTCGACTAGACGTCGCTCCAGCCGTCGTGGGGAAGGAGCAGCCGTCGCCGTTCATCCAGATAGGACGCGAGCGGAACGCGGTGTTGCCCGGGCGCCCATTCGACCGTCACGACACCGTCGACCTCGAGCAGCGGTCCGCTCCCCCGGCGCACCGCTTCGACCGACAGGTCGAGTGCGGACGCTCCGTAGTTGACGCTCTCACCCTCCGCGAACTTCGGCGACTCGTAGGCCAGACGTCGGATGTCCCGACGCTCCTCCTGCGACACCGATTGATAGTTGGAGTGCTTTGGTGGCGAGGCCCGTGTGAGAGCTCCTGTAGCGAAAGCCTCTCCCCCGGATCCGACCAGAAGGACTCCGAGGCGCCAGACCCGACCGATCGGCTCCAGCGACGGCCGCCTGCCGATCCCGAGCACCCCGCGGCGCTGACCCAGCTCAGCGAGGACCTCGTCCTGCACTCCGTGCCCGCTCAGCCAGGAGGCCGTCTCGGCGAACAGCCGCGCCGCATCTGATCCACTCACGCCCGCCAGCGTAGGACCCACCCGTTGGGGCGCCACTCGGAATGGGACGGGCGAGAGCTGGGCGCGCGCCCATAATCTCGTGCCGGTGCCGGGGGTTCCGGCGTCGAAACCAGGGGGAATCAGACTTCATGCTCAGCACCATCACCACCGAGAACTACGAGTACTCCGTGAACGCGACGGGCGATCCCGCCGGCTCGTTCATCGGCCTCGTCGTCGCGCTCGCTTTCTACCTCGTCGTCGCGTACTTCTATTCGCGCATGTTCGAGAAGGCCGGAGTCGAGAGCTGGAAGGGATGGGTGCCCGTCGTCAACAACTGGCACATCTACAAGCTCGGCGGCTTCGGCGGCTGGTGGGCCATCCTCGGCCTCATCCCGTTCGTCAACTTCGTCGCGCTCATCATCCTCTGGATCGCGTTCTATCGCGTCGGCAAGGGCTTCGGTAAGCCCGGACCTTATGTGCTGATGGCGATCTTCAGCTTCCTGCTGCCGGTCTGGGCCGGCATCATCGCGACCGATTCGTCCCGCTGGCAGGGCGTTGCGGAGAGCGCATATCCGGCTCGCGTCTAACGTCGAAGTCTCGCGAAGAGCCCTGGATTCCGCGGAATCCGGGGCTTTTCGTCATTGTCCGACGAGCTGAAGCTGACAGAAAGCTGACAACGAGCAGAAGTTCCAAACCCTTTCCGCCCCCGGTGCCGAAGTGCCTATGTCGGGAGCGAGAGGCACCCGGCGCAAGACCTCATCTCCACCGCCGGTGGGGAGAACCCCCGAATCAAGGAGCAGTCACATGCGCACCATCAAGCGGAACACGTTCGCAGCATTCGCCATCGCGGGCGTCGCGGTTCTCGGCCTCGCCGGATGTTCGGCCGGAAGCACCGACACCGCCGAGACCACGGCCCCCTCGGCCAGCTCGATGCCGAGCTCGTCGCCCAGCTCGTCCATGATGGACCCCACCGCCAACCTCGTCGGCTCCGGCTGCGCCGCATACGCCGAGGCCGTCCCGAGCGGTGACGGTTCGGTCGAGGGCATGTCGGTCGCCCCGGTCGCCACGGCCGCGTCGAACAACCCCCTCCTGACCACGCTCGTCAAGGCCGTCTCCGGCCAGGTCAACCCCTCGGTGAACCTCGTCGACACGCTCAACAGCCAGTCGGCCATCACTGTCTTCGCCCCCGTTGACGACGCCTTCGCCAAGATCCCGGCCGACACGCTCAACACCCTCGCAAGCGAGCAGGGTGGCACCACGCTGACCAGCATCCTCACCTACCACGTGCTGCCCGAGCGTCTCGACCCCTCGGACATCGACGGGACCCACAAGACGCTCAACGGCGCTGAGCTGACCGTTTCGGGCTCTGGTGACAACATCACGGTCAACGGCAACTCGGCCGTCATCTGCGGTGGCGTTCAGACCGCCAACGCGACGGTCTACCTCATCGACACGGTGCTCATGCCCCCGATGTGACCCCTCCGCGACTGACTCCACGCGAGTGAGTCGCTGATCCCGAAGGCCCCGCCGACTCTGCGTCGGCGGGGCCTTCGTCATGCCTGATCGTCGGAAGCGGGGCGGGCGACGCTCACGCCTTCGCCTTCAGTTTTGCGAGGCGCCGATCCTCTTCTCGATCGCGTCGAGGAGTCCGCTGGAGCTGCGCTCCACCATGCCGAGCACCTCTTCGAAATCGGCCTCCCCGCCGTAGTAGGGATCCGGCACTTCGTCGCCCGGTGCCGCATCGAAGTCACGGAGCAGCAGGATCCGAGATCGATCCTCCTCGGAACGAGCCATCCGCCGCAGATCGCGGAGATGAGAACGATCCATCGCGACGACGAGGTCGAAGTCGCCGATTTGCCGCGCATCGAAGCGATAGGCCCGATGCGCCGCCCCGTCGTAGCCGTGACGCGCCAGCGCCGTCACCGTCCTCGGGTCGGCCCCGTCTCCCACGTGCCAACCGCCCGTACCCGACGAGCTCACCTGGATGCTGTCGCCGAGCCCTCGCTCGGCGACCATGGCCCGAAGGATCACATCTGCCATCGGTGAGCGACAGATGTTGCCGGTGCACACGAAAGTCACCGCATAGCGCTCACCGTCACGACGAGCGCGCGGGACGTCCATGACTGCGTCCCCGTCGGAACGCCATTCGCCCGAGGGGCCGGTCATTCCTCGCCGAAACCGGATGCGACCAGATCGCGGAGGGCCGTGATGGCCTCCTCGGCTTCCCGGCCCGAGCCGCGGAGCGTCAGCGTGTCGCCGCGAACCAACCCGAGCGACATGATCCGCAGCAGGCTCTTCGCATCGACACCGTTCACTGTCACCGAGGCTTCGAAGCCGGAAGCGAGTTTGACGAAAGCGGCCGCCGGCCGAGCATGCAGGCCCTCCCGGTTGATGAGATCGATCTCCGTGACCGACTGCTCGGCATCGACCGACCCGTCCGAGCGCGGCTCTCCCGGCGACGGCGAGGGGATCGATGCATCATCGCCATCCTGATCGAGGGCGTCAGATCGACCTGCCGAGGAAGCGGCCACCAGTACCGCCGCCAGAGAGGCGCCCGTCTGAGCGGCCACGGCAGCGGCCACCGAACCCTCCACGATGGGGGCGTCGGCGATCCAGGTGCGCTCACGCACCCCGTCGTCGAGGAAGTCGAGCGCGGTTTCGGCGGTCAGCACGGCCGAACCGAGGTCGCACATGATGACCGTGCCCGCGCCCGAGTCGGCACGGGCGATGGCCTTTTGAACCTTCTCGAAGCTCGTGCCGATCCGGCCGTCGTCGGTACCACCGGCTGCGATGATCGCGACGTCTGCGGCCATCTGCGAGGCGAGCTCGACGACGCCGTCCGCGATCTTCTCGCTATGCGAGACGATGACGAGACCTACCGTCATGAACCGGCGGTCTCCGCTGCCGCGCGGAAGAGCAGGGCGGACGACTGCGCACCGGGATCGCGGTGCCCCACCGCTCGCTCGCCGAGATAGCTGGCGCGGCCCTTGCGGGCGACCAGAGGCTCGGTCGATGCGGCTCCCTCCTCGGCGGCGTCCGCGGCCGCACTGAGAACGGCGTGCGCGTCGCCGCCCGACTCCTGCTCGGAGCGCGCGGCTTCGACCGCGGGCGTCCAAGCATCGATCATCGTCTTGTCGCCGACCTCCGCCTTTCCGCGGGCCACGACTCCATCTCGAGCGGCGGCCAGGAAGGCGACCAGAGCGTCCGCGTCGAGCTCGTCGACCCCCGAGATGGCCGCCGACCCCTTGAGGAAGGCGGTTCCGAAGAGCGGGCCGGCCGCGCCGCCGACCGTCGAGATGAGAGTCGTCGCGACCAGCTTGAAGACGTCTGCGGGGGTGGCGGGCTCGCTCGCGTCGAGCTTCTGAAGGACAGCGGTGAACCCGCGATCGAGGTTCTCACCGTGGTCGCCGTCGCCGATCTCCCGATCGAGACGGACGAGCTCCGAGCGGTTCTCTCCCACGGTGCGCGCGCACTCGCGGATCCAGCTGAGCGCCCAGTCGGTGCCGAGCGTCGAGTTTTCGGTCATCTCCCTATCTTCCCCTGAACCGGGTCGAAGGATGGCGTCAACGGCCCCAGCGGAGGGCGGCGGTCTGAACGGGAGCATCCCACAGCTCGATCATCTCCTCATCGAGAGCCAGAACGGAGATCGAGAAGCCCTGCATCTCGAGGGAGGTGACGTGGTTACCCACCAGGGAGCGGGCCACCTCGATCCCCCGCTCGCCCAGCACCTGAGCCGCACGCCGGAAGACGATGTAGAGCTCGACCAGCGGGGAGCCCCCCATCCCGTTCACGAAGAGGAGGACCTTCTGCCCCGACTCGAAGGGCAGGTCCTCGAGGATCGGACCGAGGATGCGGTCGACGATGGCGTCGGCGGGCTCGAGCCCGATGCGCTCCCGCCCGGGCTCGCCATGGATGCCGATGCCGATCTCGATCTCATCGTCTCCGATCGTGAAGCTCGGCTCGCCCGCATGGGGAACCGTCGGCGCGGTGAGGGCGACGCCCATGGACCTGACGCGCGCGTTGACCCGTTCGGCGATCGCGGTCACCGCATCCAGATCGTCACCGCGCTCGGCCGCAGCACCCGCGATCTTCTCGATGAGGACTGTTCCCGCCACGCCGCGGCGGCCGGCGGTGTACAGGGAGTCCTTCACAGCCACGTCGTCGTTCACGATGACGGAGCGCACCTCGATGCCCTCGGCCTCCGCGAGATCGGCGGCCGTCTCGAAGTTGAGCACGTCACCCGTGTAGTTCTTGACGATGTGCAGCACACCCGCACCACCGTCCACCGCCTTCGTCGCGGCCACGATCGGATCCGGCGTGGGAGAGGTGAAGACGGGCCCGGGTACGGCGGCGTCCAACATGCCGAAGCCCACGAATCCGCCGTGGAGGGGCTCGTGACCGCTACCGCCACCCGAGACCAGAGCGACCTTTCCCGAGGTCGCGCCCTGGGCACGAGCGATGAAAGCCGGATCGCGGTGGACCGTGAGCAACTCGGGATGTGCGAGGGCCACGCCCTCGAGTGCCTCGTCGACGACGGAACGGGGGTCGTTGATGAGCTTCTTCATCGATGGCTCCAAGAGGTCAGGCGAGCGGCGATGCTCGCGACGGTGCGGACGAGACCGATCGAGCGCGTCCCGTGAGGTCAACCTAGCTCCCTCGGAATCGCCGCGGAAGCAATCCGACCATGTGTTCACTGGGCAGGGCTATGTTGGGCGAGGGGGCGCACCGGCGCGCCTCTCGCCTCTAGCGAATCGACTAAGGAAGGTCGAAGTGGATACACCCAATTACGGAGTAATCCTCCTCTCGGAGACTGTCGGAACCGCCCTGCTACTCCTCCTCGGTGCGGGCGTCGTCGCGAACGTCGTCCTCACGAAGACCAAGGGCTTCAACGGAGGCTGGCTCCTGATCAGCTTCGGCTGGGGCCTCGCGGTATTCGGCGGCGTCACGGTGTCCTACGCGTCGGGCGCACATCTTAATCCCGCTGTGACCGTGGGTCTTCTCGCCGCCGGCAAGCTGGATCCCGACCCCCTCCTGGTCCTCACCTACTTCGCGGGCCAGATGGTCGGAGCCTTCCTGGGTGCGGTTCTCGCATGGCTGGCCTACCGTCAGCACTTCGATGCCGAGCCCGATCCCGCTGCCAAGCTGGGCGTGTTCTCGACCGGTCCGGCCATCCGCAGCTACGCCGCGAACCTCGTGACCGAGATCATCGCGACCTTCGTTCTGGTCTTCGCCGTCGTCGGCTTCAGCCGGGTCGGCGACGCGACGCTCGGGGTGCCCGCGGGGCTGGCCGCTGTGTCGGCCCTGCCCGTCGCCCTCATCGTGGTCGGAATCGGCGCCTCGCTCGGTGGCCCCACGGGATACGCCATCAACCCCGCCCGTGACCTCGGCCCCCGTATCGCCCACGCGATCCTGCCCATCAAGGGCAAGGGTTCGAGCGACTGGAGCTACGCCTGGGTGCCCGTCGTCGGCCCCCTCATCGGTGGTCTGCTCGCGGGTCTGCTCTCCATCCCGCTGCTGCCCGTCGTCTGATCCTCCCGGGCGGGATCGGCCGCGAGGTCGGTCCTGCCCTTCTCCCCGCCCGCGCCGACGAGACGGCCAGCACGCTCATAGGCGAGAGCGGGAACATCAGCTCCGGCGAGGTGGTCGACCACCGTCGTCGGTACGCGAAGAAACGAAGGAGTACCTCCGCACATGTCCAAGTACATCGTCGCCATCGACCAGGGCACGACGAGCACCCGCGCGATCGTCTTCGATCACTCCGGATCGATCGTCTCCGTCGGTCAGAAGGAGCACGAGCAGATCTTCCCCAGGGCCGGCTGGGTCGAGCACGACCCGGCGGAGATCTGGGCGAACACCCGCGAGGTCATCGGCCAGGCCCTCTCCAAGGCCGACATCACCCGTCACGACGTCGAGGCCGTGGGTATCACCAATCAGCGCGAGACCGCTGTGGTCTGGGACAAGAACACCGGCGAGGCCGTCTACAACGCCATCGTCTGGCAGGACACCCGCACGCAGTCCATCGTCGACCGGTTCGCGGCCGACGGCGGTGAGGAGCGATTCAAGGACAAGGTGGGACTCCCCCTGTCCACCTACTTTTCCGGCACGAAGATCGTCTGGATCCTCGAGAACGTCGACGGTGCTCGCGAGAAGGCGGAGGCGGGAGACCTGCTCTTCGGCACGACCGACACCTGGGTCCTCTGGAACCTGACCGGCGGCACCGACGGCGGCGTCCACGTCACCGACGTCACCAACGCGTCCCGCACCCTCTTCATGGACCTCGAGACCCTGCAGTGGGACGACGAGATCCTCGAGGTGTTCGGTGTTCCGAAGTCGATGCTTCCCGAGATCAAGAGTTCCTCCGAGGTCTACGGGACCGTCGAGTCGTCCAACCTTCTGCGCGAGGTGCCCATCGCGGGCATCCTCGGCGACCAGCAGGCTGCGACCTTCGGCCAGGCCGCGTTCGATGCCGGCGAGGCGAAGAACACCTACGGCACCGGCAACTTCCTCATCTTCAACACCGGCACCGAGATCGTGAAGAGCGAGAACGGTCTGCTCACCACCGTCGGCTACAAGCTGGGCGACGGCGAGACGCACTACGCACTCGAGGGCTCGATCGCCGTGACCGGTTCGCTCGTGCAGTGGCTGCGCGACAACCTGGGGATCGTGAACTCGGCACCCGAGATCGAGACGCTCGCCAAGACGGTCGACGACAACGGCGGCGCCTACTTCGTTCCGGCGTTCTCGGGCCTGTTCGCCCCGTACTGGCGCGCCGACGCTCGCGGCGCTCTGGTGGGTCTGACCCGTTACATCAACAAGGGACACATCGCTCGCGCCGCTCTCGAGGCGACGGCGTTCCAGACCCGTGAGGTCCTCGACGCGGTCAACGCCGACTCGGGCGTGCCTCTGGAGGAGTTGAAGGTCGACGGCGGCATGATCGCCAACGACCTGCTCATGCAGTTCCAGGCCGACCAGCTCGGCGTACCCGTCGTGCGTCCCGAGGTCGCCGAGACCACCGCGCTCGGCGCCGCCTACGCCGCGGGTCTCGCCGTCGGGTTCTGGAAGAACCTCGACGACCTACGCAACAACTGGCAGGAGAACAAGCGCTGGACCCCGTCGATGGACGAGGAGCAGCGCGAGCGCACCTACCGCAACTGGAAGAAGGCCGTCACGAAGACCTTCGACTGGGTGGACGAGGACGTCGACTGACCCCTCGCCCTGAGCGGCGAGCTTCTCGCGCTCAGCAGTGACACAAGCGCCTCGACAGGAGGAATCCACCGGATTCCTCCTGCCGAGGCGTCTTCGTTCCTGCTGAGCGGGCGGCCGGACGGGTCAGGCGCGGGAGGCCTCGACCCAGGCGTCGAGCGTGCGGAGCGCGGCACCGGAGTCGATGGCCTCGGTCGCCCGCTGCAGGCCCTGAGCGAGGCGTTCGAGGATGGGGGTCTCCGCGAGGGACGGCGCCAAGGACAGCTCCCAGGCGGTGAGTCCCGCCGCAGCGTTGAGCAGGAAGATGTCGCGCACGGGGCCGCTCTCCCCCTCGAGTGCCCGGCGAAGGACCGCGGCGTTCTCCTCCGGCGTCCCTCCGATGAGGTCGGCGAGCTTGGACCGCGGGATCCCGAGCTCTCGGGGGTCGAGGTCGTATTCGATCATCGCACCGCCGGACACCTGCCAGATATGGCTGTACCCGGTCGTCGAGAGCTCGTCCAACCCGTCGTCACCGCGGAAGACGAGTGCCGTCGCCCCGCGGTTCTGGAAGACACCCGTGATCAGCGGCGCAACCTCGAGACGGGCGACCCCCACAGCGCTCGCCTCCGGTCGGACCGGGTTGCACAGGGGGCCCAGGAAGTTGAAGACGGTGGGCACGCCGAGCTCGCCGCGCGCCACGGCCGCGTGCTTGAAGCCCGGGTGGACTGTGGCCGCCCACACGAAAGTGATGCCGGCTCGTTCGAGGACGTCCGCGACACGCGCGGGATCGAGTTGGACGTCGATCCCCAGCGCACCGAGCACATCACTCGCACCGGACGCGGAGCTGACGGCGCGGTTGCCGTGCTTCACGACCCGAGCACCCGCAGCAGCGCTGATGATCGAGGCAGCCGTCGAGATGTTGACGGTGTTGAGGCGGTCCCCTCCGGTGCCCACGATGTCGAGGACCTGCGACCCGATGGGAGGGATCAGCGCGTGTTCGAGAACCGCGTCGCGGAAGCCCACGATCTCATCGACCGCCTCCCCCTTGGCGCGCAGCGCGACCAGGAAGCCGGCGAGCTGAGCGGGGGTCGCCTCCCCTTCCATCACCCGCTCCATCGCCCAGGTCGCCTCTGAGATGGACAGGTCGTGTCCCTCGAGGAGAGTGGTGATCAAGGTGGGCCATGTCGGTTCGTCGAGCACCGCCACATCCTATGACCGGGCCCTCCCGAGCCCTCCGGCGGGGCCTCCGGAGAAGTTTTCCGACACAGCGTAGAAATTGAAGCCTCAGCGACCGCTTGGCCCGTTGATATCGGACATAATGGTCAGGTGAGTAGCGCGTCAGCCCTTCAGTCGACAAGCGCCCCGGTCATCAATAGGCCCAACTCGATCGCAGTTGGAACCATTGTCTGGCTCGGCAGCGAGGTCATGTTCTTCGCGGGCCTCTTCGCGATTTATTTCACGCTGCGGTCCGCAGCGCCCGATCTGTTCACCTACGAGGCAGGGCGGCTCAACGTCCCCTTCGCTTTGACGAACACGATCATCCTGGTGTCCAGCTCGTTCACCTGCCAGTTCGGCGTGTTCGCCGCCGAACGCCTGCAGGCGCGGTCCACCGGCGCCAGCCCGTTCAAGTGGGGCATGGTCGAGTGGTTCATGATCACCTACGCACTGGGTGCGATCTTCGTCGCCGGCCAGATCTGGGAGTACGCGACCCTCGTGAGCGAGGGCATCACACTCGACTCCAGCGCGTACGGCTCGGCGTTCTACCTCACCACCGGCTTCCACGGCCTCCACGTGACGGGTGGTCTCATCGCCTTTCTGCTCGTGATCGGGCGGGCCTTCGCCGTCAAGAACTTCGGTCACCGTGAAGCGACGAGCGCCATCGTCGTCTCGTACTACTGGCACTTCGTCGATGTCGTCTGGATCGGCCTCTTCGGTGTCATCTACATTCTGAAATAGGAACGACGAATCTTGCCAACAGCACGTAACGCCGACGCCCGTCGCATCCGCCGCGCCGCCTCCGCAAAGGGACGCACCGCTCGCGTGAAGCGCGGCCGCCGCTCGCCGCTCGCCACCGTCGCTCTCCTCGCGATCGGACTCATGTTCACCGGTGGCGCCTACGCACTCTTCAGTGCATCGCCTTCGGACAACGGCGCCGTCGCCGCGTCGCAGGAGAACGTCGAGCGCGGTCAAAAGCTCTTCGCCGCGAACTGCGCCACCTGCCACGGTCTGGCCCTCGAAGGCACCGAGGCCGGCCCGACCCTCCTGGGTGTCGGGGCCGCGTCGGTCGACTTCCAGGTCGGTACCGGTCGCATGCCGCTGATGAATCAGAGCCCCCAGGCTCCGGTGAAGCCGGTCCAGTTCACCGAGGAAGACACTCAGGCCCTCGCGGACTACGTCGCCTCGCTCGCCCCGGGTCCGGCCATCCCCAGCGCGGAGTACCTCCAGGCCGACGGTGACGCCACCCACGGAGCCGAGCTGTTCCGCATCAACTGCGCCATGTGCCACAACGTGGCCGGCGCGGGTGGAGCACTCACCGAGGGCAAGTACGCCCCCGAACTCCACGAGGTCACCCCCCAGCACATCTACGAGGCCATGCTGACCGGCCCGCAGAACATGCCCGTCTTCAACGACGCCAACATCACGCCCGAAGACAAGCGCGACATCATCACCTCGCTCGTCTACATGCGCGAGAACCCCTCCCCCGGTGGATTCGAGCTCGGTTCGCTCGGCCCCGTCGCAGAGGGTCTCTTCGCCTGGGTCTTCGGAATCGGCGCCCTCGTCGCGCTGGCGGTCTGGCTGACCGCCCGCTCGAACTGATCGCGTCGGTCCGACACACGTAACTAGGAGAGAAGAGCACATGGCGAACGACAAGGGCGCAGGCGACCTCGTTCCCGTCGACCCCGAGCACAGCGCTCCGACGTCGGCCGGCACCGCGGTCGTCCATCGCGATGCGGTCCAGAACCCGGGGCTGCCCCCGCACCGACTCCGTGTCGGCGACCTCGACCCGAAGAAGGCGGACCGCACCGAGCGCGGGATCTCGATCCTGTTCTACATCTCGATCGTCGCCAGCATCGGCGCGATCGTGTCGTACTTCGCGTTCCCGATCATCCCCGACAACCCGGCCTCGGTCCGTCTGAACACCCTGTTCCTCGGCGCGAGCATCGCGCTGGCGCTGCTGACCATCGGAATCGGTGTCGTGCACTGGGGCAAGGCGCTCATGCACGACCACGAGGGCGTCGACGTCCGCCACCCCGTCCGGGGTAGCGACGAGACGCGGGCTCGCGCGGTCGAGATCTTCGATCAGGCGAACAAGGAGTCGGGATTCGGTCGTCGCGCCCTGCTGCGCAACTCGCTGATCGGCGCGTTCGTCGCATTCCCGCTGCCGGCGATCTTCCTGTTCCGTGATCTGGCCCCCACAAGCGACGACCCTGCCGCCGAACTGCGCCACACCATGTGGGACAAGGGCGTGCGTCTGACTCGCGACCCCGACGGCGCTCCCATCAAGGCATCGGACGTCACTCTCGGATCCGCGTTCCACGTGATCCCCGAGGGCTTGAACGAGTCCGAGCACAAGCTCGAGGAGAAGGCCAAGGCGGCCGTTCTGCTCATGCGTCTGAAGCCTTCGGACTTCAACGTCTCTCCCGGCCGCGAGGACTGGAACTACGACGGAATCGTCGCCTATTCCAAGATCTGCACCCACGTCGGATGCCCCGTCGCACTGTACGAGCAGCAGACGCATCACCTGCTCTGCCCCTGCCACCAGTCGCAGTTCGACATCAAGAACGAGGCCGAGGTCATCTTCGGCCCCGCCAAGCGTCCTCTCCCGCAGCTGCCGATCACGGTGGATGCCGAGGGCTACCTCGTCGCTCGCAGCGACTTCACCGAACCCGTGGGACCTAGCTTCTGGGAACGTGGCGATTATGACAACAACTGACACCCGCACCGCACCGGCGGCTGACCGCGCCAAGAGCGGCGGAGTCACCGGAGCCCTCTCCAACTACATCGACGAGCGCACCAGCATCTCGGTCGCGGTCAAGGAATTCGGCCGCAAGATCTTCCCCGACCACTGGTCGTTCATGCTCGGCGAGGTCGCGCTCTACAGCTTCGTCGTCATCCTGCTCTCGGGCTCGTTCCTGACGTTCTTCTTCCAAGCCTCCATGGCCGAGGTCGAGTACTCGGGTTCCTACGTCCCGCTGAAGGGGCTCGAGATGTCCGCCGCCATGGCGTCGGCGCTCGACATCTCGTTCGACATCCGCGGTGGCCTGCTCATGCGTCAGGTGCACCACTGGGCGGCGCTGCTGTTCATCGCCTCCATCGGCCTGCACATGCTGCGCATCTACTTCACCGGTGCGTTCCGCAAGCCCCGCGAGCTCAACTGGGTGATCGGTTTCGTCCTCTTCATCCTCGCGATGGCCGAAGGCTTCACGGGCTACTCGCTCCCCGACGACCTGCTGTCGGGTAACGGTCTGCGCATCATCGACGGCATGGTGAAGGGCATCCCGGTGGTGGGCACCTGGATCTCGTACCTCCTCTTCGGCGGCGAGTTCCCCGGCACTCAGATCATCGGGCGTCTCTACACGCTGCACATCCTGTTGCTGCCCGCGATCATCGTGGCCCTCATCGCTCTGCACCTCGTCTTCGTGGTCGTTCACAAGCACACCCAGTACCCCGGCCCGGGCAAGACGAACGAGAACGTCATCGGCTACCCGGTCCTCCCGGTATACGCGGCGAAGGCCGGCGGATTCTTCTTCATCGTGTTCGGCGTCATCGCGTTCATGGCGGCGTTCTTCACGATCAACCCCATCTGGAACTACGGCCCTTACGACCCCTCGCCGGTGTCGGCGGGTACCCAGCCGGACTGGTACATCGGCTTCGCCGACGGTGCACTCCGCCTGGTTCCCCCGCACCTCGAGTTCGTCCTGTGGGACCACACCTTCTCGTGGAACATCATCCTTCCGATCGCGGTCCTCGGACTCTTCATCGTCACGGTCATGGTGTACCCGTTCATCGAAGCCTGGGTCACCGGTGACAAGCGCGAGCACCACCTGCTCGATCGTCCCCGCAACGCGGCCACCCGCACCGCCATCGGCGCCGCCGGTGTCAGCTTCTACGCCGTCCTCTGGGCCGCTGCCTCGTCGGACATCATCGCGACCCACTTCAAGTTGGCTATGGAGCACGTCATCCACGTGCTGCAGTTCCTTCTGATCGTCGGGCCTTTCATCGCCTTCTACGTGACCAAGCGCATCTGCCTGGCGCTGCAGAAGAAGGACCGTGAGATTGCACTGCACGGGTACGAGTCGGGCCGTATCGTCCGCCTGCCGGGCGGCGAGTTCATCGAGGTCCACCAGCAGCTCGACGAGTACGAGCGCTGGAAGCTGGTCAGCTACAACGACTACCAGCCGCTCATGATCCGTCCTGGCGTCGACGGCAAGATCTCGTCGCTGCAGCGGGTGAGAGCATCGGTGAGCCGGTGGTTCTTCGAGGATCGTATCGAACCCGTCTCGCAGACCGAGCTCGACCACAGCCACGGTCACGGTCATGCAGCCGTCGCCGGCTCTCCCGACCAGTACCAGTCGGTCGAGTCCGGCAGCGGTTCCGCCGGTGGGGCGCCGCACGCCCACTGACTTAGCCTCTCGAAAAGGGCCGTCCGCATTAGTGCGGGCGGCCCTTTTCCGTTGTGTCCGCTCGATTGATCGCCAGCAGCTCACCGTCGAGCCGCCCGCCTGCTGGACGTGTGCGACTGCGTCGACGGCGCGTGAGCGGGGAGACGGGTCAGGCGTCGTCTGAACGCCGTCTCAGCCTCGAATAGGACACTGCGACGATGAAGACTTCTGAGTTCAGCGCCGGCCTTCTGCTCTACCGTCGCACGAACTCTGCGACCCAGCCGAAAGAGGTACTCATCGGTCACATGGGTGGGCCGTTCTGGGCGCGGAGACAAGAGGGCGCCTGGTCTATCCCCAAGGGTCACGTCGACGTTGGAGAGAGACCGTTCCGGGCGGCCCTAAGAGAGTTCGAAGAAGAGCTCGGAGTCGCACCACCGGATGTTCCGGAGAGCGACTGGCTGGATCTGGGAACGGTGCGCCAGAGTTCCGGCAAGGTGGTCCAAGTGTGGGCGGTCGAGGCCGACCTCGATCTCGCCGGAGTTCAGCCCGGGACTTTCACGATGGAGTGGCCACCGCGGTCCGGACGTCAGCAGACCTTCCCCGAACTCGATCGTCTCGTCTGGTGCTCCCCCGCGCGTGCCGCCGGCTTGCTGGTTCGAGCCCAGCGGGAGTTCCTCACCCGCCTCCCGACTTCGTGAGCCGAAACGTCGAAGGGCCGCCCACCGGGATGGTGGGCGGCCCTTCGACGTAGCGCTTGTCAGCGGGCGAAGTACCCGCGGTAGTACTCGTAGACCCATCCGACGATCGCGACGAGGAAGACGCCGACAGCGATGATCGAAATCCAGACCCCTACAGCGAGACCGAGGAAGGCCAGCGCTGCGGATCCTGCCAGGACCAGAGGCCACCACGACCACGGGCTGAAGAAGCCGAGCTCAGGGTCGCCGTCGTCGATCGACGCGTTGACGTTGTCCTCGGGGAGCTCGCCGCCCTGGGCCTTCCAGCTGCGCTGGATGTAGAACGCGAGGAACACCGCGAGGACCGAGCTGAGGCTGAGCCCCACGGTGCCCACCCACTCGGGGTGAGCGCCGTTGTAGCCGGCGTCGATGACCGACCACAGCGCGTAAGCAATGGCCGCGATCCCGAAGAACAAGGACAGGACCCAGAAGATGACGACATTCGCCTTCATGGTTACTTGACCTCTCCCTGTGCAGCGTCGTAGGTGGGGGCGTCAGGCGCGTCCTTCGCGGGACCGTATCCGACGGGGATACCGGCCTCGGGGTGGTGCAGGTCGAAGGCCGGGGACTCCGAGCGAATGCGAGGGATGGAGACGAAGTTGTGACGCGGCGGCGGGCACGAGGTGGCCCACTCGAGCGAGCGGCCGTAGCCCCACGGGTCGTCCACGGTCACGCGGGGTGCACGGCGCGCGGTGATCCACACGTTGTACAGGAAGGGCAGCATCGAGGCGCCGAGGATCATGGCCCCGACCGTCGAGAGCTGGTTCATCCACGTGATGTTGTCCTCGGGGAGGTACGTGTAGTACCGGCGGGGCATGTTCACCACGCCCAGCCAGTGCTGGACGAGGAACGTGGTGTGGAAGCCGATGAAGAGCAGCCAGAAGTGCACCTTACCGAGACGCTCGTTGAGCATCTTGCCGGTCCACTTGGGCCACCAGAAATAGAAGCCGGCGAACATCGCGAAGACGACGGTTCCGAAGACCACGTAGTGGAAGTGGGCGACGACGAAGTAGCTGTCGGAGACGTGGAAGTCCAGCGGCGGCGACGCGAGGATGACACCGGTCAGACCACCGAAGACGAAGGTGATGAGGAAGCCGATGGTCCAGAGCATGGGCGTCTCGAAGGTCACAGAGCCGCGCCACATGGTGCCCACCCAGTTGAAGATCTTCACGCCGGTCGGGACCGCGATCAGCATCGTCATGAGCGAGAAGAACGGCAACAGCACCGACCCGGTGACGTACATGTGGTGGGCCCACACGGTGACCGAGAGCGCGGCGATCGAGATGGTCGCGTACACCAGCGTCTTGTAACCGAAGATCGGCTTGCGGCTGAACACCGGAAGGATCTCGGACACGATGCCGAAGAACGGCAGCGCGATGATGTAGACCTCCGGATGCCCGAAGAACCAGAACAGGTGCTGCCAGAGGATCGGCCCGCCGTTGGCCGCGTCGTAGACGTGGGCGCCGAAGACCCTGTCCGCGCCGAGGGCGAGGATGGCCGCCGCGAGGACGGGGAAGGCCATGATGACGAGCAGCGAGGTCACGAGGGTGTTCCACGTGAAGATCGGCATGCGGAACATGGTCATGCCGGGCGCGCGCATGGTGATGATCGTGGTGATGAAGTTAACCGCGCCGAGGATGGTGCCGAATCCGCTGAGGCCCAGACCGAACACCCAGAGGTTGCCGCCGATGCCGGGCGAGAAGGTCGTGCTGGACAGCGGTGCGTAAGCGAACCATCCGAACGAGGCCGCGCCGGCCGGGGTCAGGAAGCCCGCGACGGCGATGAAGCTACCGAACGAGTAGAGCCAGTAGGCGAAAGCGTTGAGCCGAGGGAACGCGACGTCGGGCGCACCGATCTGCAGCGGCATGAGCACATTCGCGAAACCGGCGAAGAGCGGCGTCGCGAACATCAGCAGCATGATCGTGCCGTGCATGGTGAACAGCTGGTTGTACTGATCGTGCGTCGGGACCAGGTTCTGCCCGGGCTCGAAGAGCTGCGCACGGATGACCAGCGCCATCACTCCCCCGATGAGGAAGTAGATGAACGAGGTGATCAGGTAGAGATACCCGATCGTTTTGTGGTCGGTGGAGGTGATCCAGCTGACGATCCGGTTGCCCTTGCGGCCCACCTTGCTGGTGTTGATGACCGACGCCTGCCCCGAGGGCAGGTTCACGGACGGCCTGTTGAGTGTCGAAGTCATTCGTGAGGTCCTTAGTTCACCTGCGAGGCGGGCTCGTCGGAGCCCTCACCCGGCACGGTGATGCCGGGCTGGTTGAGGTTCTTGTTGTATTCGTCGCCGAGTCGGCCCTCGAAGCCCTGGGAACGCAGCGAGGCGATGTAGTCCTCGTACTCCGCTTCGGAGACGACCTTGACGGTGAAGAGCATGAGCGAGTGGTAGTCGCCGCAGAGCTCGGCGCACTTGCCCTGATACGTGCCTTCACGGGTGGGGGTGACCGTCATGTAGTTGGTCTTGCCCGGGATCATGTCCTTCTTGTAGAGGAAGTCGACGACCCAGAAGGAGTGGATGACGTCGCGCGACTTGAGCTCGATCTCGATGGTCTTGTTGACCGGGAGCACCAGTACGGGCAGCTCCTTCTCGACGAGTCCGGTGCCGGGCTCGCCGGGATCGGTGGGCTGCCCCTGGATGCCCGCCGAGTACACGTTCTCGTCGAGGTAGTTGAAGTCCCAGGCCCACTGCTTGCCGTACGCCTCGATGGTGACGTCGGGGTTCGGGTCGCGAGCCTCGATGGCCGCTTGATCGCGTGCGGTGAAGGCGAAGAGACCGAGGACGAGGATCAGCGGCACGACCGTGTAGAAGATCTCGATCGGCATGTTGTAGCGGAGCTGCACCGGGAGACCCGTCTGACCGCGACGGCGGCGGTAGACGACCGCTGCGGCGATGATGAGCGCCCACGTGATGACACCGACAGCCAGCAGCACGATCCATGAACCCACCCAGAGGTCAGAGACCCGCTGGGTGTTGGTGGTGACGGCGGGGGCGCCTTCTTCGAAGCCGGGCAGGAAGCCGTGCAGCTGAGCCTGCGTGCATCCGGCGAGTACGACCGCCATGGTCGCGGCGACCGGGAGGGCCGCCCAACGGAGTCGTCGTCTGTTACGCACGTAAGACCTCTCACAGAACTACCTTGGGGAACGGCCTCAGTCTATATCGCGGGTGTCCGACGACTCGGCGCGAAACGACCCCTTTTTCGACACGAGGTAGAACGAAACCGGGCGTGTCTCGGCGCGTCGCCGGGAACGACGAAGGCCCCGAGCGGGAATCGCTCGGGGCCTTCGTGGTCGCGGATCAGTGGAAGCTGTCGCCGCAGGCGCAGCTGCCGGCCGCGTTCGGGTTGTCGATGGTGAAGCCCTGCTTCTGGATGGTGTCCTCGAAGTCGATGCTCGCCCCGTCCAGGTAGGGGACGCTCATGCGGTCGACGACGACCTCGACACCGTCGAAGTCACGCGTGACGTCGCCTTCGAGCAGACGCTCGTCGAAGTACAGCTGGTAGATCAGGCCGGAGCAGCCGCCGGGCTGAACAGCGACGCGCAGTCGCAGGTCGTCACGGCCCTCCTGCTCGAGCAGGGTCTTGACCTTGGCCGCGGCGGTGTCGGAGAGGCCGACTCCGTGCGTGTCGATGTCGGGCTTGGCGCCCAGGGTGACGTCGGTCATGGCGTGTCCTTCGTGTCGAGTGCCGGCGATGAGTCGCACGGCGTACGTGGATCAATGGTACCCGCGCCCGCCCCCGGTGTGGCGGGCACGGCCCGAGTCAGTTTCCTGCCAGTCGGTGGAGCAGCAGCGCCTCAGCTGTGATCGCCCGACGGAGCACTCCGAGGTGCTGGCTCTCGTTGGGAGAGTGCGCGCGCGTGTCGGGATCCTCGACTCCGGTCACCAGGATCTTCGCGTCGGGGAAGGTCTCGTTGAGGGTTGCGATGAACGGGATCGAGCCTCCGGCGCCCTGGTCGACGGGAGCTGCGCCCCATCCGTCCGTCATGGCGCCTCGGGCGACCTCGAACACGTCCGAAGACGTGTCGACCAGGAACGGCTGCCCCGTGTCCACGTCCTCGAAGTCGAGGTGAGCTCCTAGGGCGACATGCTTCACCAGGTGCGATCGGACGGCTTCGAACGCATCCCGCGCATCTTGCCCCGGAGCGACTCGAGCGCTGATCTTCACCCGCATGGTCGGCAGCAGCGTGTTGGAGGCGTTCTGCACGCTCGGCGCGTCGACACCGGTCACCGTGATGGCCGGCTGGAACCACATTTGACGGTAGACGTCCCCGGCACCGATGGGCTCGACACCGTCGAGCAACCCCGCCTCCTCCCGGAAGCGTTCGAGCTCGGCGACGGGCACGTCCGCGTCGTGGGAGGTGAGGCCGGCGACCGCGACGGAGCCGTCCTCGTTCCAGAGGGTGCCGAGCAGCTTGACCGCCGCGAGCATGGCGTCCGGGGCCGCTCCCCCGAGCATCCCCGAATGGGAGGCATGGGCCAGGGTCGACACGGTGAGCGTGAAGGTCACGTTGCCGCGGAGGCTGACAGTGAGCGATGGGGTGTCGACGCTCCAGTTGTCGGCGTCGGCGACGACGATCACGTCCGCGTCGAGGGTCTCGCGGTGCGTGCGGAGGAAGTTCGCGAACGAGCGGGACCCGAACTCTTCTTCGCCCTCGATGAAGAGGACGATGCCGAGCGGGGTGTCGGGAGTCGACTCCGCGAGCGCGCGGAGCGCGGCGATGTGCGTGATGACACCGGCCTTGTCGTCCGAGGCGCCACGGCCGTAGAGACGGTCGCCGCGGACGGTGGGCACGAACGCCTCGGACTCCCAGAGGGCGGGATCGCCAGGGGGCTGCACGTCGTGGTGCGCATAGAGGAGAACCGTGGGCGCGCCGTCGCGCGCGGGCCGGCGAGCGAGGATGGCCGGATGTCCGTGGTCGGATCCGCCCTCCTCGAACGCGACGCTCGTGACGTCGACCGTCTCGAAGATCCCGGTCGAGCGGGCGAGCTCGGCGACCGCTTCCGAGCTGCGGGCGACGCGCTCGGCGTCGAAGCCGTCCCAGGAGACCGAGGGGATCTTGACCAGGGACGAGAGGTCGGCAACGGTTCGCGGGAAGGTCGTGTCGATCCGGGAACGCAGGTGCTGCTCGAGGGGGTCGGTCGAGCTCGGACGGGGGCCGGAGTGGCTGTCTGTCATGGGTTTATCCTAGGAAGCCTTATCCGATACGTGAGGTTCCACCGTGGCCAAGCAGCCGTCCAGCTCGTCTCCCGCCCCCGTCACCCCCGGCGAGGGGGAGCCGACCGTCGTCATCGGCAAGGGGGCCCCGACGCCGAGCCGTCGTGAGCGCGAGGCTGCGAACAAGCGGCCGCTCGTCCCGACCGACCGCAAGGAAGCCAGCCGGGCAGCTCGTGCTCAGGCGGCCGAAGCCCGTGAGCGTGCGCGAATCGGAATGGCCGCCGGCGAAGAGCGCTATCTGCCCACCCGCGACCGCGGCCCGCAGAAGAAGTTCGTGCGCGACTACGTCGACGCCCGCTTCAGCGTCGGAGAGTTCCTGATCCCGCTCATGTTCGTGGTCATCCTCATCACGCTCATCCCGGATCCCTACATCGCGACCTACGGCATCTTCGTGCTGTGGGGCTTCTTCATCCTCGCCCTGCTCGACGTCGTGATCCTCGGCTTCGTGCTCAAGCGCAAGTTGGCTGCGAAGTTCGGAGAGGATCGCGTGGAGAAGGGCTTCCGCTTCTACGCCGCTATGCGTGCCCTCCAGCTCCGCGTCCTGCGACTGCCGAAGCCGCAGGTCAAGCGCCGCCAGTACCCCAGCTGAGTACGCACCGACTCCGCCGACGACAACGCCGCGGTCGATCCTGGGGATCTACCGCGGCGTTGTCGTTTCTCCGTATCGCTGCCGGTCGTCAGCCTCGACGGAGGCGCAGCAACCCTCGGTTGACGAAGTGCGCCCAGAACGGCCCCCGGTAGAGGAAGGCGGTGTAGCCCTGGACCAGGGTGGCTCCCGCGTCGAGACGGTCCTGCACATCGCGCGCGGTGTCGACTCCCCCGACCGAGATGATGCAGAAGTCGGCGGGCACCACGGACCGCAGGATCTGCAGCACGGCGAATGAGCGCTCCTTGAGCGGTGCCCCCGATAGCCCTCCCGCGCCCGCGCCCTCGACGGTGGCCGCATCGCTGAGGAGCCCGTCGCGCGAGATGGTCGTGTTCGTGGCGATGATGCCGTCGAGCCCCTCGTCGACGGCGAAGGACCCGATCTCGCGCACCTCGTCATCCGACAGATCGGGGGCGATCTTCACGAGCAGCGGGACCGGACCCGCCTCTTCCCGCACGGCACGGATCAGAGGCGCGAGCTTGTCGAGGTCCTGCAGGCCACGCAGTCCAGGCGTGTTCGGCGAACTGACGTTGATGACCAGGTAGTCCGCGAGCGGGGCGAGTTGACGGGCGCTCGCCCGGTAATCCCCCACCGCGTCCTCGACATCGACCACCCGGCTCTTGCCGATGTTGACACCGACGATCGGAAGCTGTCCGCCACGGCGCGCGCGGCGCAGGACACCTGCGGCGGCCTCGGCACCGTGGTTGTTGAAGCCCATGCGGTTGATGACGGCACGGTCCGCCACGAGCCGGAACAGACGAGGACGCGGATTGCCCGGCTGCGCCCGGGCCGTCACGGTGCCGATCTCGACGTGCCCGAAGCCGAGCTGACCGAGACCTCGGACGGCCAGGGCGTCTTTGTCGAAACCCGCTGCCACACCGAACGGCGAGGAGAACTCCAGACCGAGCGCGTGCGTCCGGAGATCAGGACGCGGTGCCGTGAGCCTGCCGAGGATCGCTCCGATACCGACCTTCGGCAGCCAGCGGATGACCTCGTAGGCCAGGTGGTGGGCATCCTCCGGGTCCATCCGGCTGAGCACTGTGCGGAAGAAGATCTCGTAGGGCGTGGCCCGGCCGTCCCGAGGAGTCAATGCTCCCCCTCGAACTCGTCGCGGACGCGGCGCTGACCCTGGTTGTCGTCGCGAAGCGAGGTGATCGCCTGCTCGAAGTCCTCAAGCGAGTCGAAGGCCTGGTACACGCTCGCGAAGCGGAGATAAGCGACTTCGTCGAGTTCACGGAGCGGCGCGAGGATCGACAGCCCGATGTCGTTGGCGTCGACCTGGGACGCGCCCGTGGCTCGGATGGCCTCTTCGACCTTCTGCGCCAGCACTGCGAGGTCGCTGTCCGTCACCGGTCGACCTTGACAGGCCTTGCGGACTCCGGAGATGACCTTCTCCCGACTGAAGGGCTCGACGACACCGTTGCGCTTGATGACGTTGAGGCTCGCGGTCTCCGTCGTGCTGAAGCGGCGGCCGCAGGCCGGGCACTGCCGCCGCCGTCGGATCGACAACCCGTCGTCGCTCACTCGGGAATCGACCACTCGGGTATCGGCGTTGCGACAGAAAGGACAGTGCATATCGGTTGACGATCCTACCGGCGGTGGACGTCCGGGCATGCGGCGACCGGACGGATCGGCGGGCGCGAGTGGCCGTCGATCCCGCTCGGCGAGATCGACCGGATCCGTCCGCGGTCCTCGCGAACTCAGAAGCGGGCGGTGACGGCGTCGCCGTGGGCGTGGAGCCCCTCGGTGGTGGCCAGCGCGACGACACGATCGCGGACGTCGAGCAGCGCGCTCCGGTCGTACTCGATGACCTGCTGGGGACGCAGGAATGTGTGAGCTCCGAGGCCCGACGCGAATCGCGCGGTGCCGCCCGTGGGCAGGACGTGGTTGGACCCTGCGAGATAGTCGCCGAGGCTGACGGGCGTCCAGGGGCCGAGGAAGATCGCACCGGCGTTCTCGACGGTCTCCAGCGTCACCCGCGGATCGCGAGTGACGATCTCGAGGTGCTCTGGGCTGTAGGCGTTCGTGAAGTCCACAGCGGCCTCGGCCGTGTCGACCAGGACCAGCGCCGACTGGCGAGCGGACAGCGAGACGGCGACCCGTTCGGCGAGGTTGGTTGTCGCGGCTTGCTTGTCGAGCTCGATGCGAACGGCTTCGATGAGCTCGGCCGAGTCCGTCACCAGAACGGCTGCCGCGAGCTCGTCGTGCTCGGCTTGGCTCAGCAGATCGGCGGCGACGAGCCGCGGATCCGCCGTCTCGTCAGCGAGGACGAGGATCTCCGTGACGCCCGCCTCCGAGTCAATGCCGACACGGCCCGAGACCAGGCGTTTCGCCGCCGCGACGTAGACGTTGCCGGGGCCCGTGATGACGTCCACCGGTTCGAGACCGAGCTCGGGAACGCCGTAGGCGAATGCGCCGATGGCACCCGCTCCCCCGATGGCGTAGACCTCGTCGATGCCGAGCAGCCCTGCGGCGCCGAGGATGACGGGGTGGACGCCGCCGTCGAACTCCTTCTGAGCGGGCGATGCGAGCGCGATCGACCCGACCCCGGCGATCTGGGCGGGGACCACGTTCATGACGACACTCGACGGGTACACCGCCTTGCCGCCCGGCACGTACAGGCCGACACGGCCGACAGGCTGCCAACGTTGAACGACCGTCGCACCGTCGGCGAGGGTCGTCGTCGTCGATGCCGGCACCTGGCCGCGGCTCCCCTGACGGACGCGCTCGATAGCGGCCTCGAGAGCCTCCCGCACCGCCGGGTCGAGGGCGTCGGCTGCAGCCCTGATGGCCTCGGGAGCCACGCGGAGTTCTCCGGGGCGGACCCCGTCGAAACGTTCGGCCTGGTCGGACAGGGCAGACGCACCGCGTTCGCGCACCGCGGCGATCAGCTCTCCGGCGGCCTGACCGGCGCTCGACGGGTCGAGCTCGGCGCGAGGAATGAGCGACAGGAGTTCGGCGCGGGAGAGCACGCGTCCGCGGAGATCGATGAGCTGGATCATGGCGTCGTCGAGTCTACTGAGAGACCCCTGCGCGCTCGCGGCCGAACGTCACATGAGGACGACGAGGAATAGCCGACCCCGGCGTGCACTTGAATGGGACGACATGGACGAGACATTCGCCGCAGACGACGTCGCGGCTTTCAAGCAGGCCTTCCGTCGACACGCGGCCGGGGTGGCCGTCATCACCGCGAAGGACACCGACGGTACGCTGGTCGGCTTCACCGCGACGTCCCTGGCCTCGCTATCCGCCGTTCCCCCGCTGGCGACCTTCAACATGGCGAGGGTGTCGTCCGCATGGCACGCGATCGAGAACACCGAGCATGTGGTCATCCACATGCTCGGCGCACGTGACCGGCACGTCGCGCAGATCATGGCGGCCGAAGCGTCGCAGCGTTTCATCGGCGACCATTGGCATGAGGGCCCGCACGGCCTGCCGGTCCTGAACGACGTGACGGCGTGGATGATCGGGCGGATCGTGGCTCGGGTGCCGCTGAACAACAACGCCGTCGTGGCGGTGCAGATCGAGCAGGGTGCCCTCGGCGAGGACGACGCTCCCCTGCTCTACCACGAGCGCGCCTACCACGCCCCTCGCCCGCTCGACTGAGGACGGGCCGCCGGTAGGGCCTCGATACGCCTTCGGCTACTCGACCTCCGCGGGTTCCGGACGTCGAGTAGGCCGCCAGGCCGTACCGAGAGCGCGGGGGAACAGCATCGGCGAAGCCGATACCCCAGGCAGGGCCTCGATACGCTCCGCTACTCGGCCGGTCTCGGTACGCGGCGCTTCGCGGCCGCTACTCGACCTTCGGAAACCCGGACGTCGAGTAGGCCGCCAGGCCGTACCGAGACGGCTCGAGTAGGAGCGAAGCGACGTACCGAGAGCACACAGAACAGCATCGGCGAAGCCGATCCCTCACGCGCACTCCGAGGCAGGGCCTCGATACGCTTCGCTACTCGGCCGGTCTCGATACGCTCCGCTACTCGACCCCCGTGGGTTCCGGACGTCGAGTAGGCCGCCAGGCCGTACCGAGACGGCTCGAGTAGCCGAAGGCGTACCGAGAGCGGACAGGACAGCATCGGCGCAGCCGATCCCTCTCGTCCATTCCGAGGCAGGGACTCGACACGCTCCGCTACTCCACCTCGGGGCGGGTCAGCCGAGGCAGCCCGGGCCGAGCAGGGTCTTGAGCTCGCCGTACAGATCGGCGTTGACCGACACGGAGTACGGGATCTCGAAGACGCGGGCCGTCTGACCCTTCGTGAGCTGCAAGCGCACCTCCGTCGGACCGGGATGACTGATCAGCACATCGCCGAGGGCCTTCACCGTGTCGGTCGTCGCGCGCGCGTCCGGCAGGGTCAACACCAGTGCCATCTCCGCGGACCGCTGACCGATCTCGGGCGAGAACACACTGTAGGCGTGCAGGTTGATGCTGTCCTCGCGCTGACTCACCCGCCCCCTGACGACCACGACGGAGTCCGTCGTGAGCGCCGGCGCGAACTCCTGATACGCCTTCCCCATGAACATCGCCGTGATCTCACCGCCGAAGTCCTCGACCTGGATCATGCCGTACTGGTTGCCGGAGTTCTTGGCCGTGCGGTGCTGCACCTCGGTGAGCAGACCCGCGATCGTCACGGTCTCGCCATCGCCGATCGTCTCCGACACCAGGAGATCGGCGATGTTGATCGACGCGTGCTTCGCCAACTCGAGTTCGAGCCCCGCGAGCGGGTGGTCGGACACGTAGAGGCCGAGCATCTCACGCTCGAAGGCCAGCTTCTCCCGCTTCTGCCACTCGGGGCGTGCGGGCACCTTGTCGGGCTCGTCCTCGAAGTCGAACATGCCGCCGAAGAGGTCGACCTGGCCGTTCGCCTCGTTGCGTTTGATCGAGACCGCCGCCTCGACCGCCGACTCGTGGATCTCCAGCAGCGATCGGCGGGTGTCACCGAACGAGTCGAAGGCGCCGGCCTTGATGAGCGATTCGAGGGTCCGCTTGTTGGCGACGCCGATCGGCACCTTGCGGAGGAAGTCGTGGAACGAGGTGAAGCGTCCCTTCTCCTCGCGGGCCTGCCGGATCATCTCGACGACGTTGAAGCCGACGTTGCGCACGGCGCCGAGTCCGAAGCGGATGTCGTCGCCGACGGCCGCGAAGAAGCCGATCGACTCGTTGACGTCCGGCGGGAGCACCTGGATCTTCATGCGACGGCACTCGTTCAGGTAGACGGCGAGCTTGTCGCGCGCGTCACCGACGCTCGTGAGGAGTGCGGCCATGTACTCGGCCGGATAGTGCGCTTTGAGGTAGGCGGTCCAGTAGCTGACCACTCCGTAGGCGGCCGAGTGCGCCTTGTTGAAGGCGTAGTCCGAGAACGGCAGCAGGATGTCCCACAGCTTCTGGACGGCCGCGTCGGAGTAGCCGCGCTCGTTCATGCCGGCCTTGAAGCCGGCGAACTGCTTGTCCAGTTCGGATTTCTTCTTCTTACCCATCGCCCGGCGCAGCAGGTCCGCCTGCCCCAGCGAGTACCCGGCGAGTTTCTGCGCGATCGACATGACCTGCTCCTGATACACGATCAGGCCGTAGGTGGTGCCGAGGACGTCTTCGAGCGGCTCGGCCAGCTCGGGGTGGATGGGCTCGATCTCCTGCAGACCGTTCTTCCGCAGGGCGTAGTTGGTGTGCGAGTTCGCGCCCATGGGGCCAGGTCGGTAGAGCGCGCCGACCGCCGAGATGTCCTCGAAGTTGTCGGGGCGCATGAGGCGCAGCAGCGCACGCATGGGGCCGCCGTCGAACTGGAACACGCCGAGGGTGTCTCCGCGCGCGAGGAGCTTGTAGGTCTCGACGTCGTCGAGTTCGAGGTGCTCGAGGTCGGGGCGGTGGCCGCGGTTGGCCTCGATGTTGTCGAGCGCGTCGTCGATGATGGTGAGGTTGCGAAGCCCCAGGAAGTCCATCTTGATCAGGCCGAGCGACTCGCAGGCCGGGTAGTCGAACTGCGTGACGATCTGGCCGTCCTGCTCGCGCTTCATGATGGGGATGATGTCGAGCAGCGGCTCGCTCGACATGATCACGCCGGCCGCGTGCACACCCCATTGGCGCTTGAGGTTCTCCAGTCCGAGCGCCGTGTCGAAGACCGTCTTCGCCTCGGGGTCGTTCTCGATGACCGCGCGGATGTCGACGGCCTCCTTGTAACGCGGGTGCTCCTTGTCGAAGATGCCCGAGAGAGGGATGTCCTTCCCCATGATCGCCGGCGGCATGGCCTTGGTGAGCTTGTCGCCCATGCCGAACGGGAAGCCGAGCACGCGTGAGCTGTCCTTCAACGCCTGCTTCGCCTTGATGGTGCCGTAGGTGACGATCTGGGCGACGCGGTCGTCGCCGTACTTCGCGGTCACGTACTTGATGACCTCACCGCGCCGACGCTCGTCGAAGTCGATGTCGAAGTCGGGCATGGAGACGCGGTCGGGGTTGAGGAAGCGCTCGAAGATCAGTCCGTGGCGGATGGGGTCGAGGTCGGTGATCTTCATCGCGTAGGCGACCATCGATCCGGCTCCCGAACCACGACCCGGGCCGACGCGGATGCCGTGGTCCTTCGACCAGTTGATGAAGTCCGCGACGACCAGGAAGTAGCCGCTGAAGCCCATCTTGATGATGATGCCGGTCTCGTACTCGGCTCGGGCGCGGACGTCGGCGGGGATGCCGTTCGGGTAGCGGTACTGCAGCCCGACCTCGATCTCCTTGACCAGCCAGCTGTCCTCGTTCTCCCCCGGCGGGCAGGGGTAGCGCGGCATGTAGTTGGCGCTCTCGTTGAACGCAACATCGCAGCGCTCGGCGATCAGCAGCGTGTTGTCGCAGGCCTCGGGGTGGTCGCGGAAGATCTGACGCATCTCGGACGCCGACTTGAGGTAGAACTCGTCGGCGTCGAACTTGAAGCGATTGGGGTCGTCCAGGGTAGACCCCGACTGCACGCACAGCAGCGCCGCGTGCGACGTCGCATCGTGCGCGTGCGTGTAGTGCAGGTCGTTGGTCGCGACGAGCGGCAGGGCGAGGTCTTTCGCGAGGCGGATGAGGTCGCCCATGATGCGGCGCTCGATCCCGAGGCCGTGATCCATGATCTCGGCGAAGTAGTTCTCCTTGCCGAAGATGTCGCGGAAGTCGGCGGCCGCCTTCTTGGCCTCCTCGTACTGGCCGAGGCGGAGACGGGTCTGCACCTCGCCGCTCGGGCATCCGGTCGTCGCGATGAGTCCGTTCGAATAGGTCTCGAGCAGCTCGCGGTCCATGCGGGGCTTGAAGTAGTAGCCCTCGATCGAGGCCAGCGAGGACAGCCGGAAGAGGTTGTGCATGCCCTCGTTCGTCGAGGACAGCAGCGTCATATGGGTGTACGAGCCGGCACCCGACACGTCGTCGCCGCCACCGTCGCCCCAGCGCACGCGTGTCTTGTCGCTGCGATGGGTGCCCGGGGTCACGTAGGCCTCGGTGCCGATGATGGGCTTGATACCCGCGGCGGTGGCGGTCTTCCAGAAGTCGTACGCGCCGAACACGTTGCCGTGGTCGGTGACAGCGACGGCCGGCATCCCCTTCTCGACGGCCGCCTCGATGAGCGGTTTCACCCGGGCCGCGCCATCGAGCATCGAGTACTCGCTATGGACGTGCAGGTGGACGAAGGAGTCGCCGGAGGATGCCAAGGATTCTGCTTTCTACCCAGCCACGGAGGCGCTGCCCGGATGGTCCCCGACCATGGAGCTGCGCGTGGACATCGAGTCTAAATCGCTGCCGGGCGCGACTCACCGACGCCGCGCAGATCGGTAACGCAGGTCGCACGTCGGATCCACTCGCCCCTCTCATGAGCCCGGGGTGAACTTCACCGCCGACACGCGTGCGCGGGTCGGGAGCGGCTGCAGGGATCAGGACGGTGTGCTCGAATCAGATGAGCGGCCCGAACTGCTGACGAAAGTGCACGATCCAGGACGGAACGGACGGTTCATCCTGATTGGTGCAGTGCAGCCTGATCCATTCACTCAGAGGACGGGGACGGCGTCGAGGGGGCCGCGGGCGAAGCGGAGGCCGACGTCGGGGTGGGTCGAGCGCGCTCGGTCGCCGCGGCGGACCGATGCTCCGACGCTCTGCGGATCGTCGAGGAAGCCGCCACCCCGGAACACGCGCACGTCGTCGGACCGATCGGCGTCCAGCAGGTCCCAGCACCACTCCCACACGTTGCCGAGAGTGTCGAACATCCCGTGGAGGTTGGGCAGCCGTCCGCCCACGTCCGCCGGGTATCGCAGTCCGTCACGGGCGGTCCAGGCGACCTCGCCGATGGGGCCGTACTGGGCGGCGGCGGAGCCGGCGCGGCACGCGTACTCCCACTCCGCCTCAGTCGGCAGGCGGTACCCGTCGGAGTCGAGGTGCCAGGTGACGTCCTCACCGTCGAACGTGTAGGCGGGCTCGAAGCCCTCCCACTCGGACGCGGCGTTGCAGAGTCGGACCGCCCGGAACCAGCTGAGGCCCGTCGCCGGACGCCGCGGGGAGTTGCCGCCCTCACCGATGAACTCGGCGACCTGCTCCTCCGTGACCGCGAAGACGCCGATCTCGAACGGCTCGATGCGGAGAATCCGACGCCGTCCGCCTCGGCCCCCGGCGATCTGCAGGTTCCCCGCCGGGAGGCGCGACATCGCGATGTCGTCGATCACGGCTCATCCGCTTCTGGTTGCGACTCCCCCGCAGGGCATTCGGGCCCAGGGACAGGACGACGCCGTGGCGTGAGCGCGTCGACGACGACTACGACGAGGAGGAAGCACGGTATGAGATACCCCGGCCATCCCACTCCACGCGACGTCGCGGCGATGATGCCCGCCACCCCGAGGGCGCCACCCACCGCCGCGAAGATCCAGCGCAGCGAAGGGTACCGAGCGGAGAGGCTCAGCCACCAGTTCTCCCTCGTGATCGGCGCGGATCCGTTCCACCCCCGCCGGAACTCGTCACGGAACGTCCGGACAACGGTCTGCGGCGCAACCCGGTACTCGCCCTCCGGCTCATCTCCCACCTCGGCCATTTCCGCGGCGACGTGAGGGACTTCGAAAACGGATGCGAGACGGGAGAACGAATCGCTCCGGCTGCTCGTTTCCCGTAGCAGGATGCGTAGGCGCTCCGCCGCGGCGGGGTCCTTGACGAGACGGTTCACCGCATCGTCCCAGAGCGTGTCCGGCGCGACCAACGCCTCGAGCATCTCACCCGCCAGAGTGGTCGACTCACCCGGAACGGCCGATGAGCCGGGATCGAGGATCACGATGTCCCGGTCCCAGATGCCGGCGATCGACCGCGCACCCGCACCGATGACGAAGCCTCGACGGTCAGCGAAGCGGACGAAGGTGACGGCACCTTCCACGAAGGCGGCAGAACTCACCGGCCCGTGTATACCCGGAGCGGCCCTCCGGATCAGCCTCCAGTCGAGCGACGTCGCCGAACCCAGGTCGGTCACGCGCAGCTCGGTGCCGTCTCCGCGCGCCAGCGCGGCGAGGAGAACATCGTCAGCACGAAGTGCCGTCACCGCGTCTGTCGCGGCCGAGAAGAGACTCCCGCCGGTCGCAAGGGAACTCCCCGGCTCGTCGAGATCGGCACCCGGGCCCGGCAGGTCATTGAGAAGGTAGCTCGTCACGCCGGAGGCCTCGAGCCGGGGCGCCAAGTCCTCCCAGGTCTCCACGACAGCGCCGGGAGGACGCGGTGAACCCGCCAAGCGACCACTCTCGGCGAACGCCACCAGAGCCTCGACATGACCCCGGGCATCCCCCACCGCGGAACGGTCGATCAACGCCGGAAGGCCCTCTTCCCGCAGGATGCCCTCCAACAGGCCCGCAAGGTCTTCCGGCACCGCGGGGACGACCACTGAGGTCATGAATGCTGTGCGATCACCGCCCTCGCCGACCCGCGGCCTGAAGAACGCCACGGATCAGTCCTGCTCGAGGACCTCGAGTGCGTGGCGCAGGTCGGCGGGGTAGGTGCTCTCGAACATCACACGCTCGCCCGTGCCGGGGTGGGTGAAACCGAGGCGCATGGCGTGCAGCCACTGGCGCTCGACGCCGAGCCGCGCGGAGAGCTGCGGATCGGCGCCGTACATCGCGTCGCCGACGCACGGGTGACGCTGGGCCGCCATGTGGACGCGGATCTGGTGCGTGCGTCCGGTCTCGAGATGGATCTCGAGCAGCGTGGCCGCGCGGAACGCCTCGAGCGTCTCGTAATGCGTCACGGACGGCTTGCCGTCAGCCGTGACCGCGAACTTCCAGTCGGACTTCGGGTGTCGACCGATGGGAGCGTCGATGGTTCCCGCGAAGGGATCCGGGTGCCCCTGCACGACGGCGTGGTAGATCTTGTCGACCTCGCGCTCCTTGAAGGCGAGCTTCAGAGCGGTGTAGGCGTGCTCGCTCTTCGCGACCACCATGAGTCCGCTCGTGCCCGCGTCGAGCCGATGGACGATGCCCGCGCGTTCGGCGGCACCGGACGTGCTGACGCGGACGCCGCCGGCTGCGAGAGCGCCCAGCACGGTCGGTCCGGTCCATCCCGGTGAGGGATGAGCCGCAACACCGACGGGCTTGTCGATCACGACGATGTCGTCGTCCTCGTGGACGATCGTCAGACCGGGCACGGCGAGGGGCACGATCTGCGGCTCCTCCCGCTCGGACCATTCGACCTCGAGCCAGGATCCGGCCTTCAGCTTGTCCGATTTGCCGAGCACCCGACCGTCGAGGGCGACGCCGCCCGCTTCCGCGGTCTCGGCGGCGAGGGTGCGGGAGAAGCCGAGCAGCTTCGCCAGCCCGGCGTCGACACGGGTGCCGTCGAGGCCGTCCGGAACGGGCATGCTGCGCGAGGGTGCCACGTTCAGGCCTCCGTCTCGTGATCGTGCAGTCGCTCGCCGGCCGACTCACGAGCGGACTTCTTCGACGATGGGATCTTCTTGCCGTCCAGCCCTACGCCGCGGAGCGTGAGAAGGATGAAGAGGCCCATGCTGCTCACGATCGCGATATCGGCGATGTTGAAGATCGCCGGGAAGTAGATGACGCTGATGAAGTCGACGACGTGACCGACGGCGAAGCCGGGCTCGCGGAAGAGGCGGTCGAACAGGTTGCCGACCGTGCCGCCCAACAGCATCCCGAAGAGCACGGCCCAGGTGATCGAACGGATCCTCCGGGCGAAGAAGACGATCACGCCCGTCACGGCAACCGCGATGATCGAGAAGATCCAGGTCGTGCCGCTGGCGAACGAGAACGCGGCACCGGGGTTCTTCACGTAGATGAAGCGCACCACTTCGCCGAGCACCGGAACGGGTTCGCCCAGATCCAGGTTCCCGACAACCCAGGCTTTGGCGGCCTGGTCGATGACGAAGACGAACGCCGCGACCAGCGCGAGAAGCGTCAGCGCGCGAGCGCTGACCTTCCCGGTGGTCGCGGCGTTCGTCTGGGGCTCAGGACTGACCAAAGCCCTGGAAGCTCGGCGCCTGGCTCACGTTGAGGTTGCCGTAGTTGCCGGTGCTCGCGATGTTGCTCGACGCGTCGAGCTCACGGAGCTGGCCCTCGATGTAGCCCTTGAGCTTGAGGCGGTACTCGCGCTCGAACGTACGCAGCTCGTCGATGCGGTTCTCGAGCGTGGTGCGCTCGCCCTCGAGGGAGGAGATCTGCGAACGCTGCTTGGCCTCGGCCTCGGCGACGACGCGGGCGGCGGTGGCGTGACCCTCGGCGATGAGCGCGTCGCGCTTCTCGATGCCCTCGCGGACGTGCTCCTCGTGGAGGCGACGCGCCAGCTGAAGAAGTCCGTTGGTGTTGTTGGTGTCGACCGAGGCGCTGTCCACGGGGGCGGCAGCGGCGGCGGCCGGAGCAGCCGCGACGGGCTGAGGCTCGGGCTCGGCGACGGGCTCGGGAGCGGCGGGCGCCGGTGCGGCGGCCTGAGCCGGAGCGGATCCGCTGCGCTGCAGCTCGGCGATGCGGGACTCGCTCGCGATCAGGCGCTGGCGGAGGTCCTCGTTCTCCTGACCGAGGCGGCGCAGCTCGACGACGACCTCGTCGAGGAAGTCGTCGACCTCGTCCTGGTCATACCCCTCGCGGAACTTAGTCGGCTGGAATCGCTTGTTGACGACGTCTTCCGGCGTGAGCGCCATGTGTTTGCCACCTTCAGGGGTACTCGGTTGTTTCGGATGTTTGCGCGGTGTCGGCTCCTCTGCGGGAGCTTCGACCGCCGACAGTATTCAGGAATCGCAGCTCTTCGACCGAGCCGACACGGCCCGTCTCAGAGCCTCGCCAGGAACCCATCCGCGATGTCCGCGGACCGGATCCAGCAGGTCAACGGTAGCGCGAGAGCGGCCGGAATCCCAGCCGTGTGACTTCCGGGATAGAGCCCACGCCGTGCTCGCATCAGATGAAGCGCGTGACGATGTTCATCGCGATGATGACGATGAGCAGAGTGATGGTAAATCCGAAGTCGAGCGCGATAGGCCCGATGCGCAGAGGGGGGATCAGACGACGGAAGAACCTCAGGGGCGGGTCGGTCACCGTATAGACGATCTCGGCCAAAACGAGCAGGAAACCCCGGGGTCGCCAGCTTCGAGACAGTGCCTGCACCAGATCGAGCGCGAATCGTGCAAAAAGAATGAGGAAGTAGAGCGACAGAGCCAGATAGACGATGTACGCGATGAGGCTGATGGCGCTGGTCACGCGACCATTCTCCCATCACGCGACTGAGCGCCCGGGACGGCGCTCGGTCGCGTGACGACGGGGCTGCTCAGAAGGCCGCGTCGACGTCGCCGTCGACCGCCCCCTCGCCCGAGACCGCCACGTGGGCCGGGGAGAGGAGGAACACCTTGTTGGTGACGCGCTCGATCTTCCCGTAGAGGCCCTGCGAGAGGCCGCTGGCGAAGTCGATCAGGCGACGCGCGTCGGCCTCGCTCATCTGCGAGAGATTGATGATGACGGGCACCCCGTCGCGGAAGCTCTCCGCGATCGCCTGAGCGTCCTTGTACTGACGCGGGTGAACCGTGAGGATCTCGTTCATTTCGACCACCGGAGGAACCGCTGTGACGCGCGGCTGACGTTTCGGGAGGGCGGTCACCGTCGCGCGGTTCTGCGCGGCCGGAGCCGTCTGGGCTGGAGCCGGCGCGGCGGTCTGAGCGGGTGTCTCAGGCTGCTCGTCGTACTCGTAGTCTTCGTCGGCGAGGCCGAGGTAGACCATCGTCTTGCGGATGGGGTTGGACATTTCGGGTACCTCCGGGTGGATTCGAAACCGACCCTACGGCGCGGTCGGGCGCTGTCCCGTGATTGCCGAACCGACGCGCAGGTGTGTCGCTCCCTCTTTCAGCGCACTCTCGAGATCACCCGACATCCCCGCCGAGATCCGACGAGCGTCGGGATCGATCTCACGTACCCGATCGGAGATCTCGCGGAGCCTCCGGAAAGCCGGCTCCGCGTCTTCACCGAGCGGGGCGACGGCCATGACCCCGGCGAGTCGGAGCCCCCTCGCCGAGACCACACGGCGGGCGATCTCGGGGACATCGGCCGGGGCCGCTCCCCCGCGTCCGGGTTCCCCGGAGAGGTCGACCTGCACGAAGACCTCGGTCTCGTCGTCGGCGCCGTCGAGCGCATCGACGAGCTGCAGGCGATCCACCGAGTGGATGGAGTGGGCGTAGGTCCGCACCTGGCGGGCCTTCTTGGTCTGCAACTGCCCGACGAAGTGCCAGCGGATGTCGGCGGGAAGCGCCGCGGCCTTCTCACGAGCCTCCTGATGGCGGCTCTCGCCGAAATCCCGGACACCGAGGTCGTAGAGGTTCTGCACGAGCTCTACGGGATGGAACTTGGTCACGACGATCGTGGTCACCTCGGACGGGTCGCGTCCCGCTTCCTCCGCGGCCCGGACGACCCTCTCGCTCACCGCCTCGAGGCGGGAGCGGAGGGCGTCCGGCTGCGAGTGGCTCACTTGAGGAAGTCGGGGATGTCCAGGTCGTCGTCGTCCTCGTAGTCGCCTTCGAGGTCGGTCGTCTGAGTGAGGTTGGTGCTCTCCGCAACCGCCGCCCACTCCTGCGAGCCGGTCGCGCCGTCCATTCCCGCCACGCCGAGAGCGGCGCCGCCGGCCAGCGGAGCGCCCGTGTCGACGAAGTTGCTGCGGCGCCCCTCGCGGACGGCCGGGTTGGGCTCGCCCCCGTCGAAGCCCGCGGCGATGACCGTGACACGGACCTCGTCGCCCAGGGTGTCGTCGATGACGGCGCCGAAGATGATGTTCGCCTCGGGGTGGACGGCCTCCTGAACGAGCTTCGCGGCGTCGTTGATCTCGAAGATGCCGAGGTTCGAGCCACCCTGGATGCTGAGCAGGACGCCGTGGGCTCCGTCGATGCTGGCCTCGAGCAGAGGCGACGCCACGGCGAGCTCAGCGGCCTTGATGGCGCGGTCGGCCCCCCGTGCGGATCCGATACCCATGAGAGCCGATCCCGCTCCCTGCATGACGCTCTTCACATCGGCGAAGTCGAGGTTGATCAGACCCGGGGTCGTGATCAGGTCGGTGATGCCCTGAACACCGGCGAGGAGCACCTGGTCGGCCGTCTGGAAGGCCTCCATGATGCTGATGCCGCGGTCGCTGATCTCGAGCAGACGGTCGTTCGGGACGACGATGAGGGTGTCGACCTCGTTCTTGAGCGCCTCGACGCCGCGCTCGGCCTGCGACTGGCGGCGCTTGCCTTCGAAGCTGAACGGCTTGGTGACGACACCGATGGTGAGGGCGCCGATCGACTTCGCGATCCTTGCGACGACAGGCGCACCACCGGTTCCCGTGCCACCACCCTCGCCCGCGGTCACGAAGACCATGTCGGCCCCGGCCAGGGCCTCTTCGATCTCCTCGGCGTGGTCCTCGGCTGCGCGGCGTCCGACTTCGGGATCGGCGCCGGCGCCCAGGCCGCGGGTGAGTTCGCGGCCGACATCGAGTTTGACGTCGGCGTCGCTGAGGAGGAGTGCCTGCGCATCGGTGTTGATCGCAACGAACTCGACGCCGCGCAGACCGAGCTCGATCATGCGGTTGACGGCATTGACACCGCCGCCGCCGACTCCGACGACCTTGATGACGGCCAGATAGTTCTGGTTGCTGGACATGCGACTGCTCCTGGAAAGCTTCAGGTTCGGGTGGAGGGTTAATCTTCTACGGGGTATGTATTTCTACTGGGTGCGAAGCTACGCGCCACGGCCCCGGCGTGTCTGGAAGCGCGCCGCGTGTCGCCTTCATCGGATCCCGAAAGTCGACTCTCATCGGATGATCCCGACGCCGGGTGACGAAACGTCGTATTCCTTGACCTCGGTGGGCTTCTGAGCCAGCAATCGGTTGAGATGCTGAGCCTTCACTGCGGAGTCGCTCGAGTCACCCCAGACGACCCTCTGACCGCTGCTGAGGGTCAGAGTGACGTCATCGACCGTCGATGCCCGGATCTTGTCGACCTGGCCGCGCAGGTCGGCGGGAAGGGCCACGAGGACCTTGGCCGCTGCTTGGAAGTCGACGCTCGCGACGTTCCGGTCCGGCATCTCGATCAACGGGAAACCCGCGGGTCGCTCGGTCGGCGAGGAGACGGTCACTCCGGCCGAATCCACGAGGTCGAAGCCTCCCTCGCGTGCCAGTACCGCGACGGGGGTGCGCTCGACGACGCGGATGACGAGAGTTCCGGGCGGAAGACTCTCGGTCGAGTAGCTCTCGATGAGCGGGTACTGCGCGAGCCCCGCCTGGATGCGCCCGAAGTCGACCAGGGGCAGCGGTGTGCCGAGCTGGTCGTCGACCGCGGCCTGGATCTCGGCCGGCGCGACGAGCGTCGCTCCCTCCACCCGGACCTCGCGCAGAGCGAAGAGGGGCGAGAAGGCGCCGACGGCCACCACGCCCGCCAGGGCGGCTACGACACCGCCCGCGACCAGATAGGCGATGCGCGTGCGCCGTCGCCTGGCCGTGAACCGGCGGACCTCGTTCTTCTCGGTGCGTTTGCGGGCACGCGTGGCTCGACGCAGATCGGCACGCGCACGACGTTCGGCGCGCGCGGCTTCCCTCGACGCGGAACGGGCGGCCTTCACCTCGGCCCGGACCTCTTCGTGGGGGTCGGGGGCTTGGCTGGACGGTCTCTCCTCGGCGGCACCCGTCCCCACGTGCGGGCGAGCTTCGGAGCGACCCGAAGATGCTGCGGTTCCGGGACTGTCCGCCTTCGATCCGGCCCCCCGAGCCGGGGCCTTCCGAGCGGCGTCCTTCGCGGCGGCACTCTTCGTTGCTCGCGGAGAGACGCCGGCACGAGCAGTGTCGCTGGGCGCCTCCGGCGGCGGCTTGGGGACCTCGAAGCCGACGGGGCGCTTCACCTAGTGCCCGCTTCCGGACTCGGCGTCGAGTGCCTCGAGCACCTGCGGCACGATCCGATACACGCTCCCGCAGCTCAGCGTCATGACGATGTCGCCGTCGCGAGCCAGCTCGGCGGCGCGTTGCGCGGCCGCCTGCCAGTCCGGGAGGAAGTCGACACGGGACTGGTCGGTGAACTCTCGACTGACGAACTCCCCCGTCACCCCCTCGACGGGATCTTCGCGCGCGCCGTCCACGTCGAGGACGATCGTGTGATCGGCCATCTCCTCGTAGACGGCCGCGAACTGCGGCGACATCAGCTGAGTCCGGCTGAAGAGGTGCGGCTGGTGAATGGCGATGATCCGGCCGCCACCGACCACGCTGCGCGCGGTCGCCAGCGCGGCGGCCGCTTCGGACGGGTGGTGGGCGTAGTCGTCGTACACCTTGACCCCGCGACGCTCGCCCTTGAGCTCGAACCGGCGCTTCGTGCCGCCGAAAGCGCCGAGAGCGCGGGCGGCCGACTGGCCTTCGAATCCGAGAGCGACCAGCACGGCGAACGCGCCGGTCGCATTGATGGCGTTGTGGCGGCCCGCGACCCCGAGGGTGACCGGGTAGTCGGCGCCCTTCCAGGTGACGGTGAACGTCACCGCATCGGCCGTCACGATGTCGCGCACGCGAACGTCCGCATCGGCGCTCTCGCCGAAAGTGACGACGTTCTTGTTCGAGATGAGCTCGCGGATGCGCTGGGCGCCGGAGTCGTCGGACGACAGGATCACGAGCTCGCTGGCCCGGTCCGCGAAGATGCCGAACGCGGCGTCGAACGCCCCGACGCTGCCGTAGTGGTCGAGGTGGTCCGAATCGACGTTGGTGATCAGCGCGATCGCGGTGTCGTAGAGCAGGAACGAGCCGTCCGACTCGTCGGCCTCGAGCACGAAGAGGTCGCTGGGGCCGCTCGCGGCGCTGGTCCCGACCGACGAGATGACACCGCCGTTGACGAAGTTCGGCCCCGCCTCCAGCTCGAGCAGCGCGGAGACGATCATGCCCGCCGAGGTCGTCTTGCCGTGCGCGCCCGCAACCGAGACCACGCGCTTGCCGGTCGTGAGCCACTTGAGAGCCTGCGAGCGGTGCAGGATCGTCAGGCCCCGCTCGCGAGCCGCGACGTATTCGGGGTTGTCCTCCCAGAGCGCGCTCGTCACGACCAACGTGTCCGCATCCGCGATGTTGGCGGCGTCGTGGCCCACCGAGATGCGAGCGCCCAGATCGCGCAGCCCCTGCAGGTAGGGACCTTCGTCGCGATCGGATCCGGACACCTGGTACCCGGCCTCCAGGAACATGCGGGCGATCCCGCTCATACCGGATCCCCCGATGCCCACGAAATGGAGCTTTCCGGGGTCGGCGGGCAAGGTCAGCGAGAGGTCGGGCTTGATCGGCACGCGTTCTACCCTAGGCTCGCCGCGCCGATGCGGCCGTGAGGGCGGCCTCGAACAGATCAGCGGTTCGGTCGGCTCCATCGCGCACACCCGTGCGCGCCGATGCCGCTGCCATGGCCGCCACACGGGCGGGCTCGGCTAAGAGCGGAAGCAGCGACGACTCGACCCAGCCCGGCACGAAGTCGGCGTCGTCCACGAGGAGCGCTCCCCCCGCCTCCACGACGCCGCGCGCATTGAAGCGCTGCTCGCCGTTGCCGACGGGGTAGGGAACGTACACGGCAGGAACGCCGAGCGCAGACAACTCGCTGACGGT
The DNA here is from genome assembly GCA_913778905.1 of uncultured Naasia sp. Classification (GTDB taxonomy): domain Bacteria; phylum Actinomycetota; class Actinomycetes; order Actinomycetales; family Microbacteriaceae; genus Naasia. The sequence goes on from CAJYYA010000010.1 coordinate 373,976, forward strand.
CGCGGCACCGGCCCGCGATACGGCGAAGTCGGCCACGGCGAGGGCGAGCTCCATCCGGTCGCAGTAATCGAGCATCCGATAGCCGGGCAGGCCCGGGTCGGTGACCTCGGCCCTGCCGCCGACGATGTGCAGGATCTGCCATCCGGCGGCGAGGATCCTGCTCGCCGAGGCGTGGACGGTGGCGTTGAGACGACGAGCCCCCAGCGAACCGCCCGTGACGAGGAGCACGGGCCGCCCCGGGTCGAGATCGAACAGAGCGATCCCCTCGGCGCGGGAGGCGGAACGGTCGAGCATCTCGATCTCCCGTCGCAGCGGCATCCCCACGAGAGATGCCGCTCGCAGCGGGGTGCCCTCGAAGGCGATGCCGACCGAGTCGGTGAGCCGGGCACCGAGTCGGTTCGCGAGTCCCGGACGCGCGTTCGCCTCGTGCAGCGCGAGCGGCACTCCCGCGCGTCGGGCGGCCAGGTAAGCCGGAGCGGCCGCGTAGCCGCCGAAACCGGCGACCAGGTCGACGTCTCGGTCACGGATGGTCGACACGATGCCGCGGACGGTGGCTCCGAAGGCCGAAGGGAATCGCAGCGCGGAGGCGTTAGGCCGCCGAGGGAACGGCAGCCGCGGGATCGGCACGAGTTCGTAGCCGCGTTGCGGGACGAGCCGGGCCTCCAGCCCCTCCCGGGTTCCGAGCACGAGCACCTCGTCCTCGGGGTTGCGCCTGCGGAGCGTGTCGGCGACGGCGAGCAGAGGGTTGACGTGGCCGGCGGTTCCGCCGCCCGCGAGAAGCCAGACGGTCATGCGGGGCCTCCTCGGCCGGTGCGTCGCGTCGGCGACGGGAAGGGCGGACGCATCGACGCGGTCGTCGCGTCGTCGCGTCGTCGATCACCTCGCGAGTAGGACAGCACCACCCCGATGGCCAGGAGCGCGACGAGGAGCGCCGAACCTCCGGCGGAGATGAGCGGGAGCGGAACCCCGAGAACGGGGAACACCCCGAGGATGACGCCGATGTTGACGAGAGCCTGACCTGTGATCCAGACGACGATGCCGAGCACGACGAGACGGCCCATGGGGTCCATCCCCGCCCGCGACTGGATGCGGAGCATCGTGACCGCGAGCAGCACGAACAGGATGACGACCAGGAGCGCGCCGATGAGTCCCATCTCCTCGCCGATGACGGCGAAGATGAAGTCGTTGTCGGCCTCCGGCAGCCAGGACCACTTGGCCTTGGAGTTCCCGAGCCCCACTCCGAAGATCCCGCCCGCCGCGAGGGCCCAACGGCCGTGCACGACCTGCCAGCAGTCGCCCAGGTAGTCGGCGTTGCAGCCGCTCATCCACGAGTCGATGCGCGAGGTGCGCGAGCTGCTGGCCTGGGAGAGTATTCCGGCCACCGGGATTACGACCGCGAGCATGATGCCGAGGCGACTCAGAGGAACACCCGAGAAGAACAGCATCGCGACCACGATGAGGATCATGATGAGCGCGGTTCCGAGGTCCTTGCCGAGCAGGACCAGACCGATCGGCACCGAGACGACGAGCAGGGCCGGAAGCAGGACTCGACGCCAGTCGCCCAGGTTGGCCCGGTGGTCGGCGAGCCATCTGCCGAGCCAGAGGATCATGCCGAGCTTCCCGACCTCCGCAGGCTGGAAACCGAAACCGCCGACGAGCCGGAGCCAGTTACGGTTGCCGCCGAACTCGTAACCGAGCGGCGTGAACACCAGGAGCTGGAGCCCGACGGCAGCGATCAGGAAGACCAGCGCGCCCTTGGTCCACAGACGACTCGGCATGCGCGACACCACCAGCATGAGCGGGACCGCGACCACGGCGATCGTGCCCTGCGAGGTGAACGATCCGAGGAAGCTCTTGCCGCTGGCCATGGCCTCGACGGAGGACGACGAGAGCACCATGACGAGGCCGAACGCGACGAGGAACAGCGTGACGCCGAGCAGCACGAAGTAGTCGGCGCTCTCGGCGACCACCGCGCGACCGAGGACGACCCGTGCGGAGAGACCCCGCTCGCCCTTCTCCTCGCCCTCGCGCTTCGATCCCCCGCGTGCGGCGAAGGGCATGCCGGGCCGCGAGGCCGCCGCCCGGGCGCGTGCGAGGAGCCCGCTGGGCCCCGCGGCGGCGTCCGAATCCGGGGCCGCCCGGGGAGGTTCTGCCGTCGGACCGGCGGATGACGGGATCCGATTCCCCTGAACGCCGACACGAGTCGCGGTCGGCGTCGTCACCCGGGGACCGGGTTGGGGAGCGGAGGGCCTCGCCGCCGACGGCCGCCGGTCAGCGGGAGTCTGGCTCGCGGTCGGGCTCTGTCCCGTCGCCTGCATCGGGCGCCGCACCCGGGGCGTCTCGGTCATGGTCTGCCCCTTCGTCGTGTGCGGACCCCGCATCGGGAGCCTGGGCCACCATGTCTCTCACCGCGGTGGCGAACTCGGTTCCACGGTGGCCGTAGTCGTCGAACTGGTCCATGGACGCCGCAGCCGGCGCCAACAGCACCACATCGCCCGCGCGAGCGACCGTGGTGGCCAAGCGCACGACCTGGCGCATGACCGTCTCAGTCTCACTCGGGACCACTTCGAGGACGGGAACCTCCGGCGCGTGTCGCTCGAACGCCGCGAGGACCTCGGATCGTTCCACCCCGATGACCACCGCGGCGCGGAGCCGCGTGCGACGGTCACGGACCAGCGAGTCGATCTCGACGCCCTTGAGCAGTCCGCCCACGACCCAGATCACGTCATCGAAGGCGCCCAGGGACGCATCGGCCGCGTGCGGGTTGGTCGCCTTCGAGTCATCGATCCAACGCACGCCTGCGTGGGTCGTGACCAGCTCGATCCGGTGCGGGTCGAGACGGAACTCGGCGAGAGCGCGTCGGATGGCGGGGATCGGCACATCGGCCGCGCGCACGAGGGCACAGGCGGCGAGGACGTTCATCACGATGTGAGGGGCCGCGAGACCCGCCGCGGCGAGCTGGTCGACCGTCGTGATCTCGAGCGCCGAATCTCGACGTTCCTCGAGGAACGCACGGTCGACCAGGATGCCGTCGACGATGCCGAAGTCGCTCGGCCCGGGGATGCCGAGTCCGAAGCCGATCGCTCGTGCCCCGTCGATCACATCGGCGTCCTCGACCATGGTGCGGGTCGCGTCGTCGCCGAGGTTGTAGACGCAGGCGACACGGGTGTCGTCGTACACGTGACCCTTGGCCGCGGCGTACGCCTCGCGGGATCCGTGCCAATCGATGTGGTCATCGGCCAGGTTCAAGCACGCGCTGGCGAGCGGGGATACGCCGCGCATCCAGTGCAGCTGATAGCTCGACAGCTCGACGACGAGGACGTCGAAGCCCTCGGGGTCGCGGATGGCGTCGAGGACCGGGACGCCGATGTTGCCGCAAGCGGCCACCCGGCGACCATCGGCTCGCAGCATCGCGGCGGTCAGGCCGACGGTCGTGGTCTTGCCGTTGGTCCCCGTGACGGTGATCCATTCGGCGACGCGCCCTTCGACCTTGTCGCGCAGGCGCCAGGCGAGTTCGATGTCGCCCCACACCGTGATGCCGAGGCTCGCCACCCGTTCGAGGAGCGGGTTGTCCGGGTGGTACCCCGGCGAGACGATGACGACGTCCGGCGCGAAGGACTCGAGCGCATCCGCCCCGACGGCGTCATCGTTCTCGAGGGTGAGCGAGGCACCGATGACCTGCGTCAGCTGCACTCGCTCCGAGCTGGCGGACCGAGCGAAGACGCGGACCTCGCACCCGAGTTCGGTGAGGGTGTCGGCGGCCGAGAACCCGGTCATCCCGAGTCCCAGAACAGCGGCGCGGACGCCCTTCCAGTCGTGGTGCCAGCTGCGCAGAGCGTCGACGCGGTCGGCCGCCGTCATCTGCTCAGCCACTCGAGGTAGAAGGTCCCGACACCCGCGGCGGTCAGCAAGCCGCCGATGATCCAGAACCGCACGACGACCGTCACCTCGGCCCAGCCCTTGAGCTCGAAGTGATGGTGCAGCGGGCTCATGAGGAAGATGCGTTTGCCACGCGTCACCTTGAAGTACGCCCGCTGCAGGATGACCGAACCGACGACGATGACGAAGAGTCCGCCGATGAGCACGAGCAGCAACTCGGTGCGGCTGAGCACGGCGAGAGCGGCGAGAGCGCCACCGATGCCCAGGGAACCGGTGTCACCCATGAAGATCTGCGCCGGCGAGGTGTTCCACCAGAGGAACCCGATGAGCGCCCCGACGATGGCGGTCGCGACGATCGCGAGGTCCAGCGGATCCCTCACGTCATAGGCCTTGTACATCACGTCCGGATCGATCGTCGCCGAGAAGGCGTACTGGTTGTTCTGCCAGAAGCCGATGATCACGTAGGCGCCGATGGCGAAGATGGAGGCTCCCGTCGCCAGGCCGTCGAGACCGTCGGCGACGTTCACGCCGTTGGAGGCGCTCGTCACGATGCCGGCGATCCAGATGATGTACACGATGACCCCCGCGACAGCGCCGAACATCATGACGAAGTCGAAGCGCGTGTCGCGGAAGAGGGAGATCGCTGTCGTGGCGGGGGTCAGCCCGTCGCGGTTCGGGAACTGCAGGGCGAGCAGAGCGAACGCCGTGGCGACGATGACCTGCCCGAGGATCTTGGCCCAGCCGCCGAGACCGAGGCTGCGCTGGTTCCGGGTCTTGAGGAAGTCGTCGAGGAAGCCGACGGCCCCGAGCCCCACCATCATGAACAGCACGAGCAGACCGGAGATCTGGATGGGCTCGGCGCTCGTGATGGTGCCCGTGAAGTATCCGACCACAGTGCCGGCGATGATCACGAGACCGCCCATGGTGGGCGTGCCGTGCTTGGCGTGGTGGCTGGTCGGTCCGTCCTCGCGGATGAACTGACCCCATTCGATCTTCTTGAACAGCCGGATGAACACCGGGGTCAGGAAGAGGGTGAAGAGGAGCGAGACCGCCCCGGCTGTCAGAAGCGCTTGCATGACACCAGTTCTCCGAGTCGGTCGCCGAGGAACCGCAGCCCGGCGGAGTTGGAGGACTTCACCAGCACGAGGTCGCCCGCGCGCAGCATGTCCGCGACCAGGTCGTAGGCCTCGTCGGCGGTCGCGACCCAGCGCGACTCACCGTCCCAGGAACCCTCCTTCTCGGCGGCGAGGTGCAGACGCTTGGCGCCTTCCCCCACCACGACCAGCTGCGACACGTTGAGGCGCACCGCGAGAAGGCCGATGCGGTCGTGCTCCTCGCCGGAGAGGTCGCCGAGCTCGGTCATCTCACCGAGGATCGCGATGGTGCGTGTCGCCTCGGTGCCGAGAATGGCGAGCGTCTTGAGAGCGGCGGCCATCGAATCGGGGCTCGCGTTGTAGGCGTCGTTGATGACGGCCGTGTCGAGGCCGGGCAGGACCTCCATGCGCCAGCGTTCGGCCCGGGTCACGCTCTCGAGGCCGGCCACGATGTCGTCGCCACTCACTCCGAGCTCGTGCGCCGCGGTCGCCGCGGCCAGAGCGTTGGTCACGTGATGCTCGCCGAGCACCCGGAACTGCACGGGGCGGGGCTCCTCCCCCGGCAGCAGCAGCCGGAACGAGGTCCCGCTCGTGTCGACACGCACCGAGTCGGCACGCACGTCCGCCGCCGGGCTCTGACCGAAACGCACCACGCGGGCCGCAGTCTTGTCGGCCATGCCGTTCACCCTGGGGTCGTCGACGTTCAGGACCGCGACGTCGGTGGGCTCGAGGTCCGCCACCATCTCCGTCTTCGTCTTGAGCGTCCACTCGATGCCGCCGAACTCGCCCGCGTGGGCCAGGCCCACCGTCAGGACGATGCCCACATCCGGCTTTGCCATGCGGATGAGCCGGGTGATCTCGCCCTTGCCCGACGCGCCCATCTCGAGCACGAGGAAACGGGTGTCCTCGGTGAGCTTGAGCATCGTGAGCGGGGCGCCCACCTCGTTGTTGAACGACTCGCGCGGGGCCACCGTCGCGCCCACGCGCGAGAGGATCGCGTCGAGCAGGTTCTTGGTCGTGGTCTTCCCGTTCGAGCCGGTGACCGCGGCCACCTTGAGGTCACCGCGCTCCCGTACACGACGCACCACATACGTCGCCAGCGCACCGAGCGCCTCGGTCGCGTCCTCGACGACGACCTGCGCCACCGCGATCTCGAGGGGCCGTTCGACGATCAGGAGCGCAGCCCCGTTCTCGACGGCGGCGGGCGCGAAGAGATGCCCGTCCGTGGCCTCGCCGCGACGCGCGACGAAGATGCCGCCGGGCTTTATCTCGCGGGAATCGGTCTCGACGGTGCCGGAGACCTTGGTCTCCGACATGTCCGGGCTGTCGCCGAGTTCCAGCCGACCTCTCGTGGCCTCGGCGATCTCCGCCAGTGTCAGGGCGATCACTCTTCGCCTCCGTCCCAGCCCGCTTCGCGCAGGGCCAGACGGGCATCGTCGCGTGCCGAGTAGGGGTGCTTCACTCCGGAGATCTCCTGGTAGTCCTCGTGTCCGGGGCCCGCGTAGAGCACCGTGTCGCCCTCCCGGGCGAGCGAGATGGCGAGGCGCAGCGCCTCGCGGGGGTCCGCGACCTCGTGGATCTCGCGCTCGGGAACAGCCGCGCGCGCGGCGTTCACGAGTGTCGTCCGGATCGCGGCGGGGTCCTCGTAGCGCGGGTGGAAGTCGGTCACGATCACGACATCGGAGCCGCGAGCCGCGATCGCGCCCATGTCGGCGCGCTTGGTCCTGTCGCGATCGCCATCGGCACCGAAGACCATGATCAGCTTGCCCGGCGTGAGCGGCCGCAGGGCGTCGAGCGTGTTGAGGAACGCATCGGGGGTGTGCCCGTAGTCGATGAAGACGGTGGGGCCGCTGTCGCCCGAGACGCGCTCGGCACGTCCGGGGATGTAGACCTGGATGCCGCCGTCGCGACTCAGCGCGTGCTGCACCGCCTCCGCCTCGAAGCCGGCCTCGACCAGCATGACGAGGGCCAGCGCGGCGTTCGCGGCCATGAACCAGCCGAAGAGCGGCACGCGGGTCTCGATGACCGTTCCGCCGGGCCCGGTGAGGGTGAAGTCGGTGTGCAGGCGGTCCTCGACGGTGACCTCGACCCGCCAGTCGGCCTCGACCGTCGTCCCCGTCGCGAGCGTCGTCACCGGCACCCGGCTCTCGTCGGCCAGACGGCGACCCCACGGCCCGTCGACCGTCACGACGGCCTTGCGGGCGCGATCGGGGTCGAACAGAGCGCGCTTGGCCTCGAAGTACTCCTTCATGTCGCCGTAATCGTCGAGATGGTCGTGGCTCAGGTTGGTGAAACCGACGACGTCGAAGACCACGCCGTTCACGCGACCGCGGGTGACGGCCTGAGCCGACACCTCGATGGCGGCGGCGCGGGCCTCGTTCTCGCGCATGCGGGCGAGGAGTCCGTGGAGCTCGCTCGCTTCGGGCGTCGTGAGCGACGCCGAGACGACCTGATCCCCGACTCGACGCTCCGCGGTGGAGCTGAGCCCCGTGCGAACGCCGAGCTGACGCAGCACGGCCTCGAGCAGATAGACGACGCTCGTCTTGCCGTTCGTCCCGGTCACGCCGAAGGTCAGCGGCGGGTGCTCGTCCGTGCGATAGATCCAGGCCGAGACCTCGCCGAGCGCACCGCGCGGGTCGGCCGTGATGAGGACCGGGATGCCGAGGTCGCCTGCGCGGTCCGCTCCGGCTGAATCCGTCAGCAGAGCCGTGGCCCCGGCGTCCCGAGCCTGGCCGGCGAAATCGGCGCCGTGCGAGCGCGCACCGGGGAGTCCGACATACAGGTCGCCGTCTTCCACAGCCCGCGAATCGAGGCAGACGCCTCGGATCTCCTCGTCGTCGAGATCGCCGCGCACGTCGAAGTCGAACACCCGCGCGAGCTCGGCGAGCGAGCGGGGAACGGGATGTTCGGGTCGGATGGTCGAGTTCGTCAGTTCCGGCGTCCTCTTCTACTGATCGTGGATCCCGCGTGCTGCGAGTCCCTCGGGACTCTCTCGCAGTCGGTCTCAGAACTCCGTCGGGATGTCGGGAGAGCTGGACCCCGACGGGACCACCCGGTTGGCCTTGAGCACCTGGGTCATCACGTCGCGGAAGATCGGCGCGGTGGCGCCGGACGTATTCATGTTAACCGGGTCGGCCAGGTTGACCGAGACGACATACTGCGGGTCGTCCGCCGGAGCGAGACCCGCCATCGAGACGAGATAGCTCTTCGTGTAGCCGCCGTTGCCGTCGGGCTGCTGGGCCGTACCGGTCTTGATGCCCACCCGGTACCCGGGGATCTCGACCTGGCTCGCCAGCCACCCCTTGGTGGCGACGTTCTCCAGCATGTCGACCGTCGTGCGGGCGGCCTGCTCCGAGATGACCCGCGTCCCGTCGGTCGAAGGGACCTGCGTCATGGTGCCGTCGGGCAGACGGCAACCGGCGACGAGCGACACGGGCATGCGCACTCCCCCGTTGCCGATGGTCTGGTAGACGCTGGCCATCTGCACCGCGCTGGTCGTCATACCCTGACCGAACATCGTGGTCAGGTTGGTCTGAGCGTCCCAGTTCGGGACACCGTCGGTCACCGATCCGAGGTCGCCGCCGTCCTCGGCCAGGAAGCCCGCGGCCGTGGGCTGCCCCAGTCCGAATCTGGTCATGTAGTCGTACCGCTCGGTGGCCGGCATCTTGAGGCCGAGCTGCGACATCCCCGTGTTGCTCGACTCCTTGAGCACGCCCGTCGCGGTCAGGTCCAGGGTCCCGTGGAACTCGCTGTCGTTGACATCGGCTCCGTCCTCCGTCTGCAACCGGTAGGGCGTCACCACCTGGGTCGTGGGCGACACGAGACCGGCGTCGAGGAGCGATGCCATCGTGAGGGTCTTCTCGGTCGATCCGGGCTCGAAGGGAGCGGTGAACGCACGCGATCCCCACGCGGGGTCGGCGCTCTGCGCCATGGCGTTGACGTTGTTCGGATCGACGCTGGGGTAATCGGCGACGGCGACGAGACGGCCCGTCTTCACCTCCTGCACGATGATGATGCCCCAGCGTGCGCCGTACTTCTGCGCGTATTTGGCGAGCGTCTGCTGGGTGTACCACTGCAGGTCGGAATCGATCGTGAGCACGACGTCGTCGCCCTGCTTGGCCTGCTTGGTGACGACCTCGCTGCCGGGGATGCGGACGCCGTCCTCGCTGCGCTCGTAGACCTCGGAACCGTCCTCACCGGCGAGGCAGGAGTCCTGGCTGATCTCGAGACCGGCCTGGGGCTCGTTCTCGGAGCCGACGAACCCGGTGAGGTTGCCGGCCACCGCACCGTTCGGATAGGTGCGGGACGGCTGGGCCTTGTAGGTCAGCCAAGGGATCTCGAGCGCGCGGATCGCCTCGAACGCGGGCACGTCCACCTTCTTGGCGATGTACAGGAAGTCGGAGTCCGCGTTGTCGGTGATCGAGGCGAGGATGTCCGTGGCCGGCACACCGAGAATCGGCGCGAGTTGCTCGGCCCCCTGCTGAGGCGTCACGCTCTGGTTCTTGACCGCCATCCGCGGCGACGCCTGGATGTCGTACCGCATGACGCTCGCGGCGAGCACCTTGCCGTCGGCCGCATAGATGTCACCCCGCATCCCGACGACGTCGCTCGAGATGCTGCGCTTGTCGAGCGCCTCCTCGTTGAGTGTCGAAGCCCGGACGACCTGGATGTCGACGAGTCGGATCACGAAGACCGACACGAGCGCCATGACGAGCAGGGCTCCGAGCAGCAGACGGCGACGGTGGGATCGTCGGGTCATCCGGGTCCTCCTGGATCAGCTCTTACGGGCGGGTGCACGCGTGCCGGCACACGCCGTCGACGCGTCAGCGAGTCGTGGGTGCCGGGATGCGGCTGTCAGAAACTACCTGCGCCCCGGACGCCGACCCGGCCGCCGCACCGGAGACGGGCGATGTCTCGGCGGCGGGAGCGGCGGCAGCGGGCACGCCCGCCGCTGTCGAAGCCGCCGTCGCCGCAGCTGCGGCGTTGGCCGCGGCCTGCGCCTGGTCCGGAGGCAGCTGGGTCACGAGCGGAACGCCCGCGAGGAGTTCGTTGGCGACCTGCGAGCCGGCAGCACCCATGACACCCTCGCCCCCGGCCGCCGCGGTCGGAGCGCCGACGACGCTCCCGTCCGACATGCGCAGCCATACGGGGTTGGAGTTCTGCACCATGCCGAGCGCTTCGGCGTTCCCCGCGAGATTCTGCGGGGAGGAGAGGCGACCGAGGTCCTCGCTGAGGTCCTGCACGGTGCGCGACTGCTCCTTCTGCGTGGTCTGCAGCGCGTCGATCTGGTAGGCCCCGTCCGACAGAGCGATGCTCAGCGCGAGCTGGGACAGCATGAGCACACCGAGGCTGGCGACGATGACGACGGCGTAGGCGGCCTTGGGACGCGCCCGACGCTGAGCGCGATCGGGTGCGATCTCCACGATCCTCGGTGCGGGCGCGACCGCCGGCGACGGCGTTCCGGGGAGGCTCGAGGGCCGGGCGGTGGCGAGTGCTGAGCTCATCGGGTGTCCTGACGGGTGGTGGTGCGGCGGGTGGGGTGGCGTGATTAGCGTTCGCGGATCCGCTCGGCTGCGCGCAGCCGGACGGGAGTGGCACGTGGGTTCTGTTCGATCTCGTCGTCGGACGCACGGCCGGCGCCCTTGACGAGCAGGCGGAGTTCCGGGCTGTGCTCGGGCAGTTCGACCGGGAGACCGCGCGGGGTCGTCGAGGTGGATCGACGCTGGAATTCGTGCTTGACCAGCCGGTCCTCCAAGGACTGGTACGACATCACGACGATGCGACCGCCCACGCGGAGGGAGTCGACGGCGTCGGGCAGTGCATCCTCGAGAGCGGACAGCTCGGAGTTCACCGCGATTCGAAGAGCCTGGAACACGCGCTTGGCGGGGTGGCCGGTGCGCTTGAGCGCGGCCGGCGTGGCATCGGAGATGATCCCCACGAGCTGCTGCGACCGTTCGATGGGCGCGACCTGCCGGGCCTCGACGATCTTGCGCGCGAAACGGGGGGCGAGACGCTCCTCCCCGTATTCGAAGAAGACCCGACGGAGTTCCGCCTCGTCCCACTCGGCCAGGATCTGGGCGGCGGTCAGCTCGGCCGTCGAATCCATGCGCATGTCGAGGGGCGCGTCGCGCGAGTAGGCGAAACCGCGCTCCTCACGGTCGAGCTGGAGTGATGAGACGCCGAGGTCGAGCAGGATGCCGTCGACCGCGCCCCCGGCGTGCTCGTCGACGATCCCGCCGATCTCGTCGTACACGGAGTGCACGGGGACGAAGCGGGAGCCGAAGCGCTCGAGGCGCTGACCGGCGATGGCGAGAGCTTCGGGGTCCCGGTCGATCCCGATGACCGTGAGCCCCTCGAAGCGGGTGAGGAGCGCCTCCGTGTGCCCGCCCATGCCGAGGGTTCCGTCGACGGCGATCGCGCCCGGGCGCGACACGGCGGGCTCGAGGAGCTCGATGCACCGGTCCAGCAGGACGGGTACGTGCAGTGAGGAGAAGTCCATAAGTGGTCCCAGTCGCTTCCGTGTCCATCGGCCCGTATCGCCCGATCCCCATCCGTCTCGCCGCCTGGCTCCGGGGAAGTGAGTCAGGATGCGTTCCGGCTGGGAGTCGCACGATGCGGAACTAGAAGAGGTCGGGGATCACCTCCCCCGCCGCGGTTGCGAAGTCGTCTTCAGTGGCGGACACGTAGGCGTCCCATGCCGCCTGGTCCCAGATCTCGGCGTGATTTCCGGCGCCGATGACCACCAGGTCGCGCTCGAGGCCGGCGTAGTTGCGAAGAGCGGCCGGAACGGTCACACGGCGCTGGCGGTCGGGGGTCTCGGCGTGCGCGGCCGACAGCAGCAGACGGACGAAGTCGCGGGTCTGCTTGTTGTTCCCGCTCGCACTGGCGCGCATGCGCTGGTGAACCGAGTCGAACTCGGCAGCGCTGTACACGTACAGGCAGCGGTCCTGACCGCGGGTGATGACGATGCCCGATTCGAAGTCGTCGGAGAACTTGGCCGGAAGGATGATGCGGCCTTTCTCGTCGAGCTTCGGGGTGTAGGTGCCGAGCAGAGTCGCCATGCGGCACCTCTTCCCCTCGACCTGGAGCCCCTCGCTCCTCCTACACCCTCCACTTTACTCCACTCCCCTCCCCAAACCCAGTACATCTGCGAGATCACGGGCGGAAAACACAGATTCCCAGAATGGGTGGATGGGCCACTGATGCCCGGGAAATCGGGCTGCTCCGGTCTTCCTGGGCACGAGTGGAGGGAAAGGGAGGGATTTCCCGCTGAAGGGCCGTGCGAGCGCGCGAAAAAAGGGGCCGACCCGAAGGTCGGCCCCTTTCTCGCCCCGGAGGGGTGGGAAATGGAGGTGGGTCAGCTGTCGCCGTTCTGGCGACGCTCCCATCGGTCGTTCATCTTGTCCATGAAGCCCGCCTGACGTCCGCGGGGTGCACGAGAGGCGGAGCCGCCTTTGCCACGTGATGCGGCCTTCGGTCGGCGCGGTGATCCCAGTCCGATGAGCACGCCGCCGAACATGACGAGGAAGCCCAGTACGCCGATCAGCGGCTGTTGCAGCACCACACCGAGGATCAGAACACCGACGCCCGCGAGGCCGAGGACGATGCCGCCGAGCAGCCAGGTATAGCTACGTCTCCCCTGGCCGACGCGGTTGACGGTCGCCACGAATTCGGCGTCGTTCTGGTAGAGACTGCGCTCCATCTCATCGAGAAGGCGCTGTTCTTGCTCGGAGAGCGGCATGTCCTCACTCCTCCTAGGAGCTGAAGCAGGTGGGAAGCGAGCGATGCTCCTCTTACCCGTGGCAGGAGCCACAGTGTACTCGCGAGCCGGCGGGCTAGGCTAGCTCCCGTGGTTCAGGGCTCGAGACTCATCGATCTTGTTCAGTCACGGCTCGACCGGATGGTCGATGACCGTGAGGAAATCCTCTCCGGTCTCGCGCCGGAGGTGGCCCCTTTCGCCTCCTATTCAAGGGCTTTTCTCAGAGGTGGCAAACGTTTCCGAGCCCTGTTCTGCTACTGGGGTTGGCGTTCCTCCCAGACCTTCGATCCCCTCCTCGCCGGAGCGTCCGTCGAACGCGAGCTCGCCGCGGTCATCGACGTCGCCAGCGGGCTCGAGATCTTCCATGCCGCCGCCCTCGTCCACGACGATCTGATCGACAACTCGGACACGCGCCGCGGTCAGCCCGCCGTGCACCGACGCTTCGAGAGCCTCCACGACGACAGCGGTTACGTGGGCGATGCGGCTTCCTTCGGCCGCGGTGCCGCCATCCTGCTCGGAGACATGCTCCAGAGCTGGAGTGACGACCTCGTCGGCGAGGGCATCCGCTCGCTCGAGGATCCCCGCGCGGCTCTCGCGGCCCGCCGCGAGTTCGAGCGCATGCGTCTCGACGTGACAGCGGGTCAGTACCTCGATCTGGTGGAGGAACGCGCCTGGCCCACTCTCACCGATGCCGACGCGCTCGAGCGGGCTCGCCGAGTGGTGCTGTACAAGTCGGCGAAGTACTCCGTGGAAGCCCCGCTCGTGATCGGCGCGGCGATGGGGGGCGCGAGCGACGAGCAGATCTCCGCCCTGCGCGGCTTCGGCGTGCCCCTCGGCATCGCTTTCCAACTGCGCGACGACCTTCTCGGAGTCTTCGGCGACCCGGATGTGACGGGCAAGCCCAGCGGAGACGACCTCGTGGAGGGCAAGCGGACGATGCTCGTCCTGCTCGCGCGCGCGACGATCCCCGCCGGCGCGCGCCGCCTGATCGACGACCTCCTCGGCGACCCCGACCTGACGCCCGACCAGATCGAACTGCTGCAGAACACCATCCGTCGAAGCGGTGCCGTCGAACGCGTCGAGCGCATGATCGGGGACAACGCAGCCCAGGCCCGCGCGGCTCTCAAGGGCGCCCCGCTGGAATCGGGCGCGGTGACCGAGTTGCTCCGGCTCGTCAGCACGGTCACCGACCGCGCTTCGTAGGAGCTGCGACCCGAACGGGCCACGCCCCGCCGTCGACGGACGCGTCAGGCGAGCGCCTGCGCCACCCGCCGCACCTCGGCTTTCCGGCCCGCCCGCAGCGCGGCCACCGGGGACGTGCCGAGGCTGTCCTCGTAGTCGAGAAGCCAGTCGACCGCTTCATCGTCGCTGAAGCCGTTGTCGCCGAGCAGGACGATGGTGCCGCGGAGATCCCCGAGAGGGCCGTCCCCCTCGACGAACTCGGCGGGGACGCGCTGCACGCCGTCGATGCGAAGCGCGATCAGGTGCCTCTCCTCGACGAGGCGCCTGACCTTGCCGATGGGCAGATCGAAGCGGGTCGCGAGGTCGGGAAGGGTCAACCACTGTCGCGGGGTGTTCTCACTCACTGGTCCAGGATGCCATCCGCCGCAGGCGATCATCGAAAGACGCCGGGGATCACACCGATCCGCCAGCGCGTTTGTTACATTCCTGTTAACTCCTGTCACACCAGCCACGTTGGTTGACTCGTTAACTCTTGTGTGACAGCTTGGGCTATCCGAGCCTCCGCTCGGTGTCATCCCTGCCGCGCGCAGGCTCCGGAAACGGCGAACAGGAGTGTGGCGTGAGCGCACAGACCGCCCTCGACATCGACGACAGCACTTCTCCCCGTCGCGGACGGCGTTCGGCCGGACGGGTGAGGCCGTTCGCCCGCGGCATCTTCTCCGCCGTCCCCGTCATGCTCGTGGGTTCCCTGGCGCTCAGCCTCGGCGTCACTCCCGCGGAGGCGGCGAATCGGAAGCCGCAGCGCGAGCGGCCGGCTCCGACTCCTGAACCCGACACCGCCACGTCGACGGGTCTCGACTTCCAGGCCGCCACTCCCGCCCCGGCGGTCACCGGCTCCTACGAGCTGTCCGCCACCGGCGCTATCGCCACGGCGCAGTCCCTCGCTCCGTCGGAGTACCGCGTCGTCGAAGGCGACACCGTCAGCGACATCTCCGCGCGATACGGACTCTCGACGGCATCCGTCCTCGCCCTCAACGGCCTCAGCTGGAAATCCATGATCTTCCCCGGCCAGGTCCTGAGCCTCAAGGCGTCCGCATCGCCCAGCATGCCGTCCGAGATGCCGCTGACCCGGTACACCATCGAATCCGGCGACACCATCAGTGCGATCGCCGCACGACACGACATCGAGGTCGACACCATCCTGTCCGCGAACGGCCTCGGCCGGGACAGCATCATCTTCCCCGGCCAGACGCTTGTGATCCCGCAGATCGGCGCCGCCTCGGTCGGCTCCGCCGTCCAGGTGATAGAGCCGGTAGCGGCGGTCACGGCTCCCGAATCGTCGATCGGTCTCGACAGCGAGATGTACACCAACGCGGCTCACATCGTGCGAATCGGTCGTGAGCTGGGGGTCAGCGATCGGGGCATCGTCATCGCGCTGGCCGCTGCCATGCAGGAGTCGACGCTGCGCAATCTGGAGTGGGGCCACCTCGACTCCCTCGGGCTCTTCCAGCAGCGCCCGTCCATGGGTTGGGGGTCGACGGAGGAGCTCACCGACCCCGAATACTCCATCCGAGCGTTCTATCTGGGAGTCCACGGCGGCGAGTACACCAATCGCGGGCTCCTCGACATCGATGGCTGGGAGTCCATGTCGGTCACCGAGGCCGCGCAGGCCGTCCAGATCTCGGCCTATCCCGACGAGTACGCCAAGTGGGAGTCGGACGCCTGGGCCTGGCTCGGCATCCTCGGCTGACGCCGGCCACGGCGGCGCGACGATCTCCCGCCGCCCGCGGCGTCAATTCCCGGCGCGCCGAGGCCGGCCGTCCCACCGCGCCATCTGACCTTCGTACACTCGATCCGTGAGCACGAGCCAGACCGACCCGATGGTCGGTCACCTTCTCGACGGGCGCTATCAGGTGCGCGCCCGGATCGCTCGCGGCGGCATGGCCACCGTCTACCTGGCGACCGATCTGCGTCTGGAACGCCGCGTCGCGGTCAAGGTCATGCACGGCCACCTCGCCGACGATGCCGCGTTCCGCGACCGCTTCATCCAAGAAGCGCGCTCCGCCGCGCGTCTCGCACACCCCAACGTCGTCAACGTCTTCGACCAGGGTCAAGACTCCGACATGGCCTATCTCGTCATGGAGTACCTGCAGGGCATCACGCTCCGGGACCTCCTCAAGGAGTACGGCAAGCTCACCCCCGAGCAGACGATGGACATCATGGAGGCCGTCCTCGCCGGGCTCGCTGCGGCGCACAAGGCCGGGATCGTGCATCGCGACCTCAAGCCCGAGAACGTCCTCTTGGCCGACGACGGTCGCATCAAGATCAGCGATTTCGGTCTCGCCCGGGCCGCGACCGCGAACACCGCCACCGGTCAGGCCCTGCTGGGAACCATCGCCTACCTCTCCCCCGAGCTCGTGACGCGAGGGATCGCCGACACCCGCAGCGACATCTACGCGGTCGGCATCATGATGTACGAGATGCTCGTGGGCGAGCAGCCCTATAAGGGCGATCAGCCGGTGCAGATCGCCTACCAGCACGCCAACGAGCGGGTACCCAGCCCGAGTGCCAAGAACTCCGCGGTGCCCCAGCCCCTCGACGAACTCGTCCTCTGGGCGACCGCACGCGACCCGGAACAGAGGCCTCGCGACGCGCGCACCCTGCTCGATCAGCTGTTCGACACGCAGAACATGATCCGCGAGGGCACCTCCATCCCGCCCATCCGCACGGCGGTTCTCCCCGCCGCGAGCGGCAAGGCCGCGCCCAAGCAGGAGTCGGGCGAGACCCAGGTCCTGTCGCGGGCACGTCGCACCGGCCCGGTCACCCTCGACTCGGCGAACCGCCTGGCGGCCGTGACCAAGACCCGCCACCGCCGCGGATTCTGGTTGGCGGCCCTCGTACTCGTTCTGGTCGCGCTGGTGGGCGGTGCGGGCTGGTACTTCAGTCCGCTCGGCCCCGGCGGGGTGTCCACCGTCCCCACCGACCTGCGCGAAATGACGCTCGACGAAGCCAAGGCCGCGGTCGTCGCCGCGGGGTTCGAGGTGGGCGATGTCACGTCGACCTACGACGTCGACGTCGCCCAGGGCCTCGTCTCCGCCTCGGTGCCCAGCGGCGGGGAGACTCTCGCGAGGGGGAAGCCCGTCGCGCTCATTCAGTCGCTCGGCCCGGAGCTGCTCCCGATCCCCGCCGGGGTTGTCGGCGAGCCCGCTGACGCCGCTCGGGCAGCCCTCGAAGCCGGCCGCTTCACGGTGACAGCCGACCCGGTCGAGTATTTCAACTCGGACGTGGCCGCCGGATCCGTGATCTCGCTGCGGGGCCCCGACGGCAACACGATCGACACGGCCCAGACCTTGCCCGAGCAGACGGCCGTCACCCTGGTCACGTCGCTCGGCAAAGTGCCCGACCTCGTGAACATCCCCATCGCGGACGCCGAAGCACGCTTGACCGCCGCAGGGCTCAAATTCGAGCTCGTCGGCGAGGAGTTCGACAACAGCGGAGCGACCCCCGACGGGAACATCCTCTCCGTCCGCGCACCCGAAGGCCCCATTCAGAAGGGCGCCACGTTCGGGCTCGTCCGTTCGAAGGGCGTGGAGCAGGTCACCGTACCGAGCGTGGTCGGACTCAGCTGGTTCGAGGCGAAGCCGATCCTCCAGAACGCGGGAGTCGTGCCGTCCTACAGCTCGCTCGCCGACGCCGCCCCCTCGTCCTACGTGGTCTCGAGCGTCACCCCGGGCTCGGGAGCCCGTGTCAACAAGGGCTCGCAGGTCTCGGTCAACTTCACCCTCTGACCGCCCGCCCGCCCGCCCGCTGAGCGGAGCGGAGTGCAGGGCTCACGGTGCGCCCGCCCATTGAGCGAAGCGAAATGCAGGGCCCGCAGTCGTCCAGCCGAGAAGGGCCCCGGCGAAACCCGCCGGGGCCCTTCTCCTCATTCGGCGTTCACGCGCCGTTGCTGAGCTCCTCCGCGACCAGGAAGGCGAGCTCGAGCGACTGCATGTGATTGAGGCGCGGGTCGCACAGCGACTCGTACCGGGTCGCGAGAGTCGCCTCGTCGATGTGTTCCGATCCGCCGAGGCACTCGGTCACGTCGTCGCCCGTGAGTTCGACGTGGATGCCGCCGGGGTGCGTTCCCGCAGCGCGGTGCGACTCGAAGAATCCCTTGACCTCGTCGACGATGTCGTCGAAGCGACGGGTCTTGTAGCCCGTCGGAGTCGTGACGCCGTTGCCGTGCATGGGGTCGGTGACCCACAGGGGGGTCGCATCGAGCGTCTTGATGTGTTCGAGCAGCGGCGGCAGGGCGTCACGGATCTTGCCGGCGCCCATCCTCGTGATGAAGGTGAGACGGCCGGGCTCGCGATTCGGGTCGAGCTTGTCGATCAGCTGCTCCATCACCTCGGGCGTGGTCGACGGACCGAGCTTGATGCCGATGGGGTTGCGGATACGGGAGAAGTAGTCGACGTGCGCCCCGTCGAGTTCGCGCGTGCGCTCGCCGATCCACAAGAAGTGCGCCGACGTCGCCACAGGGGTGCCGTTGCGGGAGTCGATGCGGGTCAGGGGGCGCTCGTAGTCCATGAGCAGGCCCTCGTGCCCCGTGTAGAACTCGACGCGCTTGAGCTCATCGAAGTCGGCGCCCGCTGCCTCCATGAAACGGATCGCTCGGTCGATCTCCTTCGCGAGCCCCTCGTACATGGCGTTGGCGGGGTTGCGAGCGAAGCCCTGGTTCCAGCTGTGGACCTCCTTGAGGCTGGCGAAGCCACCCTGGGTGAAGGCGCGCACGAGGTTCAGGGTCGACGCCGCGGTGTGGTAGCCCTGGATGAGTCGCGCCGGATCCGCCGCGCGGCTCTCGGGGGTGAAGTCGTAGCCGTTGACGATGTCGCCGCGGTAGGCGGGCAGCGTCACATCGCCGCGGGTCTCGGTGTCGCTCGACCGGGGCTTGGCGAACTGGCCCGCCATGCGGCCCATCTTCACGACCGGCATCGACGCACCGTAGGTGAGCACGACGGCCATCTGCAGGATCGTCTTCACCCGAGCACGGATCTGGTCGGCGGTCGCACCGGCGAAGGTCTCCGCGCAGTCGCCGCCCTGCAGAAGGAAGGCCTCACCGCGAGCGGCCTTGGCCAGACGGTCGCGCAGCTGGTCCACCTCGCCCGCGAAGACCAACGGGGGCAGCACGGCCAGTTCGGCCGAGGCCGCCTCGACAGCGGCCGGGTCCGTCCACGTCGGCTGCTGCTTGATCTCGAGGGTCCGCCAATAGTCGAGGCCGGCCAAGACATCAGGGCTGGCGGACACGACGGTCTCCTGGGAGTCGAGCACGGGGATTTCCTTGCTGTTGAGATGGATGGTCGGGCCGCGAAGGCCCCGGCCGACGCCGCTCAGGACGAGGGGGTCGGCTGCTTCACAGAAGTCGCGTAGACGTCCACGTATTCCTGTCCGCTCAGACGGGCGAGCTCGTACATGATCTCGTCCGTGATGGAGCGAAGGATGAAGCGGTCGCCTTCGAGGCCCGCGAACCTGGAGAAATCTAACGGTTCGCCGATGACGATGCCAACACGCCTGACCTTGGGCAGCTTGTGCCCCACGGGCATGGCTTTCTCGGTGTCGACCATGGCGACGGGGATGACCGGGACGTGCCCTTCGACGATCATCCGCGCGATGCCGGTGCGCCCCCGATAGAGGCGTCCGTCGCGACTGCGGGTGCCCTCGGGGTAGATGCCGAGGAGTTCGCCACGGCGCAGGACGGCGAGGCCGCTGTTGAGCGCAGCTTCCGAGGCCTTGCCGCCCGACCGGTCGATGGGGAGTTGGCCGGTGGCGAGCATGAAATTCTTGACGGCCCAGCCTTTGAGGCCCTTGCCGGTGAAGTACTCGGCCTTCGCGAGGAACGAGATCCGGCGGTCGAGCTCGAGGGGCAGCAGAACCGAGTCGATGAACGACAGGTGGTTGCTGGCGAGGATAGCGGCGCCCTTCTTGGGCACGTTCTCGCGACCCGTCACCCACGGACGCAGGGTCCGACGAAGGAACGGCCCGACGATGATGTCCTTCAGGATCCAGTACACGAACGCGCGCATGACACCTCTTTCGCAGTGCTACTCAGAGTAGGGGGCCGACGGGCCCGCCGCTCATTCGGAGACGGTACCGGGATGCGGCGTGAAGGCTTCAGGGTCGCCCGGCCGCACGAACTGGGCGCGAGCGAGATCGGCGGCACCGACGACACCCGCATCGTTGACCAGCTCCGCGATGAGGAAGTCGGGCTCCGGGTGGTATCCGCGAGCCGGGAGGTTGGAGAGATACGCCTCACGGATGGGCTGCAGGAGATGCTCACCAGCCTGCGCCACTCCCCCTCCGAAGACGAAGATCTGCGGGTCGAGGATCGCCGACAGCGACGCGCATGCCTCGCCGAGGTGGCGGCCGAGACGGCGCAGCGCAGCGAGAGCGCCGGGGTCCTCGTCCATCAGCAGCGCCGCGACGTCGCCGCCGGTGAGCTCGCCGGCGGCGTCACGGCGCGCTGCGAGCGCGAGCCCGATCCCACCCGCATCGGCGACCTCGCCGGCCATCCGCAGGAGGGCTCGGCCCGATCCGTACTGTTCGATGCAGCCGCGCGCACCGCATCCGCAGGGCAGGCCGCCCGGCACGAGGCGCATGTGGCCGAGCTCCCCGGCGGCGCCGAAGCCGCCGCGGAAGAGCGTGTCGTCGTGCACGATGGCGCCGCCGACACCCGTCCCGATGGTCAGCATGACCATGTCGCTCGCGAGACGGCCGGCGCCGAAACGGAACTCCGCCCAGCCCGCGGCATTCGCGTCGTTCTCGATGAGGATCGGGCGGCCGAGCCGCTGCTCGAGCTGCTCTCGGAACGGCTCGTGGCGCATGGCGAGATTGGGTGCGTAATAGACGAGCGACTGCGCGGCGTCGATGAAGCCGGGTGCGGCCGCACCCACGGCGGCGATCTCGCGGTCGAGGGCCAGCTCTTCGACCATCTGAACGACCGCGTCGACGATCGCCTTGGGGTCGGCTGCGGGCGTAGGGACTCGGCGCTCGTCGAGGATGGTGCCGAGCTCGTCGACCACCGCTCCCGCAATCTTCGTTCCGCCGATGTCGATGCCGATCGAATTCACTCTGCGAGCCTAGGCGACGCGTCTCGCCAGACGTCAATCAGAGGTGCCCGGTAGCATCGGAGCACCTACCGGTACCGAAGGAGCTGCCGTGAACCAGACGTCAACACCCGCCGCGTCGCCTGCGACCCCTGAGGCCAACGCGACCGACCTGCTGCTCGAGCGCGTGGCGCAGACGCCCGATACCCCTCTCTTCGCCATCCAGCGCGGTGACGAGTGGGTCGATGTCTCGGCGAAAGAGTTCCTCGAACAGGTCCGAGCTCTCGCCAAGGGCTTCATCGCCTCGGGCATCCAGGCTGGCGACGTCGTCGGGCTCATGGCCAAGACGCGCTACGAGTGGACACTCGTCGACTTCGCGCTGTGGTTCGCGGGAGCCGTCATGGTCCCCGTGTACGAGACCTCGTCGCCCTACCAGGTGCAGTGGAACCTGAGCGACGCCGGCGCCGTGGCCCTCATCGTCGAGGGCCCGGAGCAGTTCGCCAAGTTCGACGAGGTGCACCCGGAGCTGCCCGCTGTCGCCCAGGTGTGGCAGATCGACCGCGGCGACCTCGGAAAGCTCGCCGCGCGAGCGGGCGAGGTGACCGACGAGCTGCTCGAAGAGCGTCGCACGAAGGCGGTCGAGTCCGACGTCGCGACGATCATCTACACGTCGGGGTCGACGGGCCGTCCGAAGGGGTGCGTCCTCACCCACGAGAACTTCGTCGAGTTGACCCGTAACGCGCAGGTGGCGATGAAGGAGCTCATGCAGCCCGGCTCGTCGACTCTCCTCTTCATCCCGACGGCGCACATATTCGCCCGGTTCATCGCTGTCCTCTCCGTCTACGGCGGCGTTCGCGTGGGCCATCAGCCCGACACGACCAAGCTGCTCCCGTCGCTCGGAAGCTTCAAGCCGACGTTCCTCCTCGCGGTGCCGCGTGTGTTCGAGAAGGTGTACAACTCGTCCGAGCAGAAGGCTGCGGCCGGCGGGAAGGGCAAGATCTTCGCGAAGGCCACCGAGACCGCCATCGCCCACTCGATGGCTCTCGACGCTGGCAGGGTGCCCCTGGGGCTCGCCCTCAAGTTCAAGCTGTTCGACAAGCTCGTGTACGGCAAGCTCCGTGCGGCTCTCGGCGGACGCGTCGTGTACGCGGTGTCGGGGTCGGCGCCGCTCGGGCCTCGTCTCGGCCACTTCTACCGCAGCCTCGGGATCATGATCCTCGAGGGGTACGGCCTCACCGAGACCACGGCGCCCGCAACCGTGAACCGTGCCACCAAGTACAAGATCGGCACGGTCGGACCGGCCCTGCCCGGTGTCGACGTCCGTATTGCCGAGGACGGCGAGATCGAGGTTCGCGGCGTCAACGTCTTCCGCGAGTACTGGAAGAACCCGGAGGCGACCGCCGAGGCGTTCCACGACGGATGGTTCCGCACCGGAGACATCGGCAGCATCGACTCCGACGGCTACCTGACCATCACGGGCCGCAAGAAGGAGATCATCGTCACCGCCGGCGGCAAGAACGTCTCCCCCGCCGCGCTCGAAGACCCGCTCCGCGCCAACCCGATCGTCGGACAGGTCGTTGTCGTGGGCGACAAGAAGCCGTTCATCTCGGCTCTCGTGACGCTCGACACCGAGATGCTGCCCACGTGGCTGGGCAACAACGGTCTCGACGCCAAGATGCCGCTCGATACCGCGGTCTCCCACCCCGCCGTCCTGGCCGAAGTGCAGCGTGCGGTCGACACCGCGAACACGCACGTGTCGCGTGCGGAATCGATCCGCAAATTCGCGATCCTCCCCGTGGAGTTCTCGGAGGCGAGCGGCCACCTCACGCCGAAGCTGAGCATCAAGCGCAATGTGATCCTCGAGGACTTCGCCCCCGAGATCAACACCATCTACGCGGGAACCCACCCGGCGACGGAGGGGATCACCCTCTCCCACTGAGGCGCGCGGCGGGAGCCGAGCTAGGGCCTCGGTACGCTTCGCTACTCGGCCGGTCTGGGTACGCTCCGCTACTCGACCTTCGGACTTTCGGACGTCGAGTAGGCCGCCAGGCCGTACCGAGACGGCTCGAGTAGCCGAAGGCGTATCGAGAGCAGACGGAACGGCATCCGGAAGCCAATCCCGTTTCCAGAACCCGAACTAGGGCCTCGATACGCTTCGCTACTCGGCCGGTCTCGGTACGCTTCGCTACTCGACCTCCGGAAGGGAAACGAATCACCGCCTTGGCGGGAGGAAGATCCCTGACGGCTCAGAACCAGCTGGATTCGCGGACGGCCCGAAGTGCCTCGCGTCGGCGGTCACGGTCGAGTCGATCGAGATAGACCTTGCCGTCGAGGTGGTCGGTCTCGTGCTGGAGCGCCTGCGCGAGCAGGCCGTCACCTTCCACGACGATCTCATTGCCGTCGACGTCCAGCCCACGGACCACCGCGTGCGGATAGCGCAGCACGGGGAACCACAGGTCCGGCACCGACAGGCAGCCCTCGTCGGTCAGGACAGGCTCCCCCGACAGTTCGACGATCTCGGGGTTGATGACCACAGCCACCACACCGTCGACGTTGTAACTGAACACCCGCGAGGCCACGCCGATCTGATTCGCCGCGACGCCCGCGCGCCCCGGAATCCGCACCGAGTCGATGAGGTCGGTGACGAGCCCGCGGACCCGGTCGTCGATGTCGACGACCGGGTCGCAGACGGTCTTCAGGACGGGGTCGCCGAAGATCCGGATGGGGCGTTCAGCCACGTATACCTCAGCCCTTGACGACGACGATGAGATCGCCGGCCTCGACCTGCTGCGTCGACTGGATCGCGACGCGCTCGACCGTGCCCGCGACGGTGGCCGTGATCGCGGCCTCCATCTTCATGGCCTCGATCGTGGCGACGGCCTGACCCGCGGCCACGGCCTCGCCCGGAGTGACCTTGACCGTGACGACACCCGAGAACGGAGCGGCCACATGCCCGGGCTGCGACGAGTCCGCCTTCTCCGCCGACTTGATGTCGACGTCGACGCTGCGGTCGCGGATCGCGATCGGACGGAGCTGGCCGTTGAGGGTCGTCATGACGCTGCGGACACCGCGCTCATCCGGCTCCGAGATCGCCTCGAGGCCGACGAACAGCTGAACGCCTCGGTCGATCTCGACCGTGTGCTCGCTGCCGGGCTCGAGCCCGTACAGGTAGGCGGCGGTGTCGACGACCGACAGGTCGCCGTACTGCTCGCGCACCTGCTCGAAGGTCGCTGTCGGACCGGGGAAGAGCAGACGGTTGAGGGCGTGGCGTCGAGTCGCGCTGTCACCGTCGAGCTGGGCGCGGTCCTCGGCGGACAGCTCCTCCACCTCGATGTCCACCTTGCGTCCCTCGAGCACCTTCGAGCGGAAGGGCTCCGGCCATCCGCCGGGCAGGTCGCCCAGCTCGCCGGCCATGAATCCGACGACCGAATCGGGGATGTCGAAAGCGCCGGGATTGCGCTCGAATTCCTCGGGGTCGGCGCCGACGGCGGCGAGATGCAGGGCGAGATCGCCGACCACCTTCGACGACGGAGTCACCTTCGGGATGCGCCCCAGGATGCGGTTCGCGGCCGCGTACAGGTCCTCGATGAGCTCGAAGCGGTCGGCCAGACCGAGCGCGATGGCCTGCTGGCGCAGGTTGGAGAGCTGGCCGCCCGGGATCTCGTGGCGGTAGACGCGGCCGGTGGGGCCCGGCAGACCCGACTCGAACGGACGGTATCGGGCCCGGACGGCTTCCCAGTACGGCTCGAAGTCCGAGACGGCCTGCAACGAAAGGCCGGTGTCGCGATCGGTGTGCGCGAGAGCGGCGACGAGGGCCGAGGCCGAGACCTGGCTGGTGGTGCCGGCCATGGCGGCGCTGGCCACGTCTACGGCATCGACACCGGCTTCGCTCGCGGCGAGCAGCGTCGCGAGCTGGCCGCCCGCCGTGTCGTGCGTGTGCAGGTGCACCGGCAGGTCGAAGCGCTCGCGCAGAGCGGCTACCAACTTGGACGCGGCGTACGGGCGGAGTAGCCCGGCCATGTCCTTGATCGCCAGGATGTGCGCGCCTGCGTCGACGATGCGCTCCGCGAGGCGGAGGTAGTAGTCGAGCGTGTACAGGTCCTCGGCCGGGTCGAGCAGGTCACCGGTGTAGCAGAGAGCGACCTCCGCGACGGTTGTTCCCGTCGCCCGAACGGCTTCGATCGCAGGACGCATCTGCTCGACATCGTTGAGCGCATCGAAGATACGGAAGATGTCGACGCCCGAATCCGCGGCCTCGCGGACGAAGGCGTCGGTGACAGCTGTCGGGTAGGGTGTGTAGCCGACGGTGTTCCGGCCGCGCAGCAGCATCTGGATGGCCACGTTCGGCAGAGCCTCGCGCAGCGCGACGAGACGCTCCCACGGGTCCTCGCCGAGGAAGCGGAGGGCGACGTCGTAAGTCGCGCCACCCCAGGCCTCGATCGAGAGGAGCTGCGGAGTGTTGCGCGCGACATACGGGGCCACGGCCACGAGGTCGCGGGTACGCACCCGGGTGGCGAGGAGCGACTGGTGGGCGTCGCGGAACGTCGTGTCCGTGACCGCGAGCTCGGTGCGTGCGCGCAGGTCGGCGGCGAAACCCTCCGGACCGAGTTCGAGCAGACGCTGACGCGATCCGCTGGTAGCTTCGACCGACAGGTCGCAGGCGGGCAGCTTCGCCAGCGGGTCGGGTCCGGCGGGACGCGCTCCGTTCGGCTGATTCACCGTGACGTCGGCGAGCCAGGTCAGGATCTTGGTCCCGCGGTCCTTCGAGCGCGAGGAGTGCACGAGCTCGGGACGCTCCTCGATGAACGAGGTGCTGAGGTCGCCCGCCTGAAAGGCTTCGTCGTCCAGCACGGCCTGCAGGAAGGGGATGTTCGTGGTGACTCCACGGATACGGAACTCCGCCAGCGCACGGCGGGCGCGCGCGACGGCGGCCGGGAAGTCGCGCCCACGGCAGCTGAGCTTCGCGAGCATCGAGTCGAAGTGGGGGCTGATCTGGGCGCCCTGCGCGATGGTTCCACCGTCGAGACGGACACCGGCGCCACCGGGTGAGCGGTAGGTCGTGATCTTGCCCGTGTCGGGACGGAATCCCTGCGACGGGTCCTCCGTGGTGATGCGGCAC
This sequence comes from uncultured Naasia sp., assembly GCA_913778905.1. GTDB lineage: Bacteria > Actinomycetota > Actinomycetes > Actinomycetales > Microbacteriaceae > Naasia. Next base: position 400,091 of record CAJYYA010000010.1, read on the forward strand.
TGGAGGGCGGCACCGCGGAGCGCGATGCGGTCCTGCGTGAGGCCCAGCTCCTTCAGCGTCTGGCCGGCCGCGATGCGCATCTGCGACTGGACGAGGTCGACGTCGGTGACCTCTTCGGTGACAGTGTGCTCCACCTGGATGCGCGGGTTCATCTCGATGAAGACGTGCTCGCCCGCTCGGTCGCCCGCCGTGTCGACGAGGAACTCCACCGTGCCCGCGTTGACGTAGCCGACCGACTTCGCGAATGCGATCGCGTCGCGGTGCAGGGCCTCGCGCAACTCGTCGCTGATGTTCGGCGCAGGCGCGATCTCGACGACCTTCTGGTGACGTCGCTGCACCGAGCAGTCGCGCTCGAAGAGGTGGACGGTCTCCCCCGACGCGTCGGCGAGGATCTGGACCTCGATGTGACGGGGACGGACCACCGCCTGCTCGAGGAACATCGTGGGGTCGCCGAAGGCGCTGTCGGCCTCACGCATCGCAGCCTGGAGGGCTTCCTTCAGCTGCGCCGGATCTTCGACGCGACGCATGCCGCGTCCGCCGCCACCGGCGACGGCCTTGGCAAAGATCGGGAAGCCGATCTCCTCGGCTGCGGAGAGCAGGTAATCGAGGTCCTTGCTGGGCTTCGAAGACTTGAGGACGGGGACACCGGCCGAGATGGCCTGCTCCTTCGCCGTCACCTTGTTGCCCGCGCTGCGGAGAACGCGTGCCGGCGGTCCGATGAAGGTGATGCCGGCGGCCTCGGCAGCCTCTGCGAGCTCCGGATTCTCGCTCAGGAAGCCGTAGCCCGGGTAGATCGCGTCGGCGCCCGACTCCTTGGCGACGCGGATGATCTCCGACACGTCGAGGTATGCCCGGACGGGATGCCCGATCTCGCCGATCTGGTACGCCTCATCGGCCTTGAGTCGGTGCATCGAGTTGCGGTCTTCGTAGGGGAAGACGGCGACCGTTTTGGCACCCAGCTCGTAAGCTGCGCGGAAGGCGCGGATGGCGATCTCACCGCGGTTGGCGACCAGGATCTTCGAGAACACGCACGTCCCTTCTCGATGAATGGGCGCGGGCGCGCCCTCATCTCTTCTTTAGGTTGTCTCAGACTACTGGCGTACTCTCGTCACTGTGCATGTCCTGAGTGTGAGCTCCCTCAAGGGAGGCGTCGGCAAGACGACCGTGACCCTCGGACTGGCTTCGGCTGCGTTCGCTAAGGGTCTCAATACCCTGGTCGTCGACCTCGACCCGCAATCCGATGTTTCGACCGGAATGGACATCCAAGTCCAGGGTCACCTCAACGTCGCCGACGTTCTGACCTCTCCCAAGGAGAAGGTCGTTCGCGCTGCGATCGCACCCAGCGGATGGACGCGCGGCCGCAGCGGCAAGGTCGACGTCATGGTCGGCAGCCCGTCCGCCATCAACTTCGACGGGCCGCATCCGAGCATTCGCGACATCTGGAAGCTCGAAGAGGCCCTGGCGAGCGTCGAGCAGGACTACGAGCTCGTACTCATCGACTGCGCCCCGTCGCTCAACGCGCTGACCCGCACGGCATGGGCGGCGAGCGACCGTGTCGCCGTCGTCACCGAGCCCGGCCTGTTCTCCGTCGCCGCTGCAGACCGAGCGCTCCGGGCGATCGAGGAGATCCGCCGCGGTCTCTCCCCTCGTCTGCAGCCGCTCGGCATCATCGTCAATCGCGCTCGCGTGCAGTCACTCGAGCACCAGTTCCGCATCAAGGAACTCCGCGACATGTTCGGTCCCCTCGTCCTCTCCCCTCAGTTGCCGGAGCGCACGTCGCTGCAGCAGGCTCAGGGAGCCGCGAAGCCGCTGCACATCTGGCCGGGAGAAAGTGCCCAGGAGATGGCGCGCATGTTCGACCAGCTCCTCGAGCGTGTCATGCGCACAGGCCGTGTCGGCGAGTACGGCGAGTTGACCGCCAAGGGCGCGCCCGCCTGATCCTGGTTCGGTCGACGCGCGCGAACGAGAAACGTACCGTGCGCCTCGCTGGCCGGGCCGTTTCGCATCCTGACGATCCGCAACCGGTGTCAGCCGAAGTACCGCTGGCAGGAGCGTGACATCTCAGCGACCGTCTCGAGTGAGGTCGTGACAATCCTCAGCGAGGGTTCAGTCCTTCGGGGTGCCACCTCCGACGACGAAACCGCACGTTGCGGCGGGATGTACTCGCCGGAACGTGCGGTCTAGGCCGGAACATCCGACCTGAGGGGTCAGGAGACGGCGCGGGCGGCGCGACGAGCCGCAAGCTCATCGGTCGGGTCGCTCGACTGGGTGTCGAGCTCGACCAGACTGTGCTCGACCTCGCGGAGCACCTTGCCCACCGCGATGCCGAAGACGCCCTGGCCGCGGCTGACCAGGTCGATGACCTCGTCGTCTGAGGTGCACAGGTAGACGCTGGCGCCATCGCTCATCAGAGTGGTCTGCGCGAGGTCGTTCACGCCGGCTTCGCGGAGCTGATCGACAGCCGTGCGGATCTGCTGAAGCGAGATACCGGTGTCGAGGAGGCGCTTGACGAGCTTGAGGACGAGGATGTCGCGGAAGCCGTAAAGACGCTGCGTTCCGGAGCCGGCGGCACCGCGGACAGTCGGTTCGACCAGTCCGGTGCGAGCCCAGTAGTCGAGCTGGCGGTAGCTGATACCGGCTGCACGAGCGGCGACGGCGCCACGATAGCCCTCGTTGTCGTCGAGGGTGGGCATGCCGTCCGTGAAGAGCAGCCCGAGGTCGTAGCGGTCTTCGCTACGGCTGATTCCACTCATGCGGAGCTGCCTTCCTGGCTGCAATGGTGTCTGAGGCGACGTGTCAACGGTATCGACCGCACCCCCTGCGGGCAACGACATCCGCCTCAGAGCTTCGGCGTGTCGCGATTCAGGCGGCGCTCAGCCGCTCATCCGCTGGAGTGCGGCTCGCACCAAACCGGTGCGCACCACATCGAGATGGGATGCGAGCTCCAGCGCCTCTTCGACAGCCCGCGCCCTCGCCCCCGGATCGCGACGGTGCGCGGTCGGCTGCACCGCGCTCTCCACGAGGCCCGCCTCGCGCTCCGCCGAGGCACGCACGAGACGGAGGTGGCGGGGCTCGATCCCCACCCGGCGGAGCTCGACGAGCGACTTGAGGACCGTGAGCGAGGTCTCCGGGTGGAGATCGGCCGCCGGCAGCAGGCTGGCGCTCACGGCGTCGTCGAGGAGCGTGGCGGTGGAACCGCTCTCGGCGAGCAATTCGTCGCGTGTGAGGCGTCGATCACCCTCGAGGAGCGTCGACTCCTCGGGGTCCGCACCCGGCCACGACGGCGAACGCCCCGAATCGAGATCGGCGAGGTAGCCGCGGATGATTTTGAGCGGCAGATACTGGTCGCGCTGCAGGGTCAGGATCAGACGCAGCCTGTCCAGATCCTCGGTCGAGAACTTCCGATAGCCGGATTGCGTGCGCGCCGGCGACAGCAACCGCTCATCTTCGAGGAACCTGACCTTCGAAGGAGTGAGGTCGGGGAACTCGGGCTTCATCTTGGCCAGGACCTGGCCGATGTTGAGCAGCGGCGCGACCTGGGGTCGATCGTCGCGAGCGGGCAGTGCCGACACGTCAGCGAGCCGCGCTGTATGCGAGATCGTGACGCGACGCGTAGAACGTCAAGCGGAACTTCCCGACCTGCACCTCAGCGCCGTCGCTGAGCAGGGCGGTGTCGATACGGACCCCGTCGTAGTAGGTGCCGTTCAGAGAACCGAGGTCCTTGACCTCGAAGGCGGTGCCGTGGCGCACGAACTGGGCGTGCTTCCGCGAGACCGTGACGTCGTCGAGGAAGATGTCGGCGGTGGGGTGACGGCCCGCGATCGTCTCGTCGGCGTCGAGCAGGAAGCGGGCTCCGGTGTTCGGTCCCCGGCGCACGACGAGGAGCGCGGATCCCGTGGGCAGAGCCGCGATCGCCGCCTGCTCCTCCGCACCGGAACGCTGGTCGAGCGCGTTGATCTGAGCCACGAACTCCTCACCGAGCGACGCCGTCGTGTCGACGGCCGGCTCCTCTCGGCGGCGGTTCTCGGCACGGGTGGCCGGGTCTTCGCCCGAAACGCCCTTGTCTTGCTCAGTCACCATGACGACCTCCTCGGCTGTCCACATTATCCGAAACGGAATGCGACTCGCCGACCGGAGCCCGCACGAGGGCTGAGGCCTGCACCGCGTACCGGATGCCGGCCCACCAGTAGAGGAAGGTCCCCCAGATGGCGAACGCCCACCCGATGGGCCCGGCGACGGGTGCCAGAACGGGGAACGCCACCACCAGAACGATGATGGGCAGCGCGTAGAAGAGGCAGAAGGTCGCCACCTTGCCGAGGCGACTCACCGGCAGCGTTGCGGCGCGTCCCGAGGCCCTGAGGCGGGCGGCCACCGCCACGAGGAGCAGATCGCGCCCGACGATCAGGGCCACGAGCCACCAGGGAATCGTGCCCCTCAAGGCGAGAGCGACGACGGCCGCCACGATGTAGAGCCTGTCGGCGGCCGGATCGAGGACCTGCCCGAGGCGCGTGACCTGTCGCAGCCGACGGGCCAGGTAGCCGTCGAGGAAGTCGGTGACAGCCGATGCCACGAGCACCAGCAGGGCCTCGACATCGAGGCCGGCGAGGAGCAGCGCAAAGAAGACCGGGACGAGCAGCAGACGCACGGAACTGAGGATGTTCGGGACGGTGACGATCCGGTCGGAGATCTCGGCAGCGCCCGGGGCGGCACGCCCGTCGGTCTCGGATCCCATAGATCCGGATCTTATCCGGACGGCTCGATCCGTCTCCGGGGGCGATGGACGGCGGATTGTCGGAGGCGAGGAGCATGATCCCCTCATGCGCCGTTCCATCGTCCCGCCCTATCTCCTCTCCCGGATCGCCGACGACGGCGGGCGGTACGACAGGCATGCCGCCGCTCGTGCAGCCCGGCGCACTCTCGCGGAGACCGCTTCGCTGAAGGAGCAGCGGATGGCGCTGCACCCCGCCTCGCTCTCCCCCGGCACCGCCGGCGATCGGCGTCGCACCGCACTGGCGGATCGGACGTCGACGCCAGCTCAGCACCCCGCGCCGACACGGACGATCAGTGACGCCGGCAGCGAGGAACGACTGCCGGGTGAAGTCGTGCGGCGCGAAGGACAGTCGCCGATCGGCGACTCCGCCGCGGACGAGGCCTACGACGGGCTCGGCGCCACCTTCGCGCTTCTCGCCGACGCATTCGGACGGGACAGCATCGACGGCAGAGGCCTGCCGCTCGACGCGACCGTGCACTACGGCCGGGACTACGACAATGCGTTCTGGGACGGTGCACGGATGGTGTTCGGCGATGGCGACGGCGAGGTGTTCCGCCGCTTCACCGTCTCGCTATCGGTCATCGGGCACGAGTTGGCTCACGGCGTGACCCAGTTCACCGCCGGCCTGGAATACGAAGGGCAGTCCGGCGCACTCAACGAGTCGGTCTCCGACGTCTTCGGAGTCATGGTCGAACAGCATGCTCGCGGGCAGCGCGTCGACGAGGCCGACTGGCTCATCGGGGCCGGCCTCTTCACCGACGAGGTGCAGGGACGCGCTCTGCGGTCGATGAGCGCACCGGGCACCGCGTACGACGACGACATGCTGGGGCGCGATCCGCAGCCCGCCCACATGGATCTCTATGTCGAGACGGACGACGACAACGGCGGTGTCCACATCAACTCGGGGATCCCGAACCGGGCCTTCCATCTCGCTGCGACGGCCATCGGCGGGACGAGCTGGGAGGGTGCCGGCCGGGTCTGGTACCGGGCGCTCACCTCTGGAACGGTCCCGGTTCGAGCTGATTTCGCTCTTTTCGCCGGAATCACCTGGGCCACGTCGCGTGAGCTGTTCGGATCCTCTGCACGGGAGGCCGAAGCGGTGGCGGACGCCTGGCGGACCGTCGGCGTCGAGCCGCGACACGCTCCGGAGGAGACGGGCGATAGGGCTCGACGACGCGGAACGAACGCGCCATGATCACCGTTCGTGTCATCCGGAGCGGTGGCGTGGCGGGCATCACCCGGGAGTGGACCATCCTGCTCGACGAGGACGACTGGAATCGCCTGCTCGATGAAGCACCCGAGCCCGACAGAGGCCGAGCCGATCGTTTCGTCTATCGGGTCCGGGCGCTGCGTCATGAGGTGGTCATCCCCGAATCGCGACTCGAAGGACCGTGGCGCGACCTGGTGGAGCGTGCGAGAAGCACCGGCTGACAGGCCCGAGACGCTCACACCAGGGCGTCGAGCAGTCCCCAGAGACGCATCGGCGAGAGGATCGACGCGCCGCGACGCTCGGCCTCGGCAGCCAGCGCACGGTCGGCTGTCACCAAGATCGCATCGGGGGCGGGTTCGCCTCCGAGGTAGTCGAGGATCGCGCTGTCGCCGTCCTCATGCGCGCGTTCGACCACGACACCGGGCCTGTAAGCGGCGGCATCGCGCGCCTCGCCTTCGAGCACCAGACGCACCTCGGGCCACCAGTGGGTGTGCGGCAGTTGGAGATCGGCCGCGGGGACACCGGCCTGCACGAGCAGGGCGAGCCGGTCGGCGAGGCGTTCACTCGCTCCGGGCCGATCCTTCCACCAGCCGTCGGGACGGGCGCCGACGACATTCGCCGCGTCGACCACGAGCACAGGGCGAGCGGCGAGAGCCGGCCGCAGGCGCGGCCAGGACTCCACCAGGCCGGGGTGGAGGTCGAGGGACGCCACCTCGCCGACAGGTACCCAGGCGAGCTCATCGCTCTCGGCATCGCCGATCACGGGCACGAAGGCATCCTGAACCGACGCGACGACCGTCGTGTAGTGCCAGGGAGAGAGGTCGAGCCGACTGGTGAAGCGCACACGGAGTCGGTCCGCGGGGACTCCGGCCTCCTCATGGGCTTCGCGGACGGCACCCTCGACGGCCGACTCGTCCTCGTGGCGGGCCCCACCGGGGAGGCCCCAGGTGCCGCCGAAGTGGCTGTAGCCGGCGCGCTTCTGCAGGAGGACGCCCGCGGGCGACACCAGCAGAAGACCCGCGGCCCCGAAGGTTCCCCAGAACCGACGGCCGTCCGGCAGCTGGACCCACGCGTCACCGGAACCCAGCGGTCGCCGGGCATGCGCACCGGGAGCGGCCGATACAGACGTCTTCGGATCATCCACCGGCTTAGTCTTCCACCATGGCCTCAGCGCGAGATGGATCCGGGAGCGTGCCCACTGGGTCGGCCGAGCGCGTCTCGGTCCGGGTGGACAGCTGGCTCTGGGCCGTTCGTCTGACCTCGACGCGTGCGGCCGCCACCGCCGCGGCTCGTGCAGGCCATGTGCGCATCCGCGGCGAGCGGGTGAAGGCGTCGGCCCCCGTACGGATCGGCGACGAGGTACGGCTGCGGGTCAACGGATTCGACCGCATCGTCATCGTTGAGCGGCTCATCGTCAAGCGCGTCGGCGCGCCCGTCGCGGCCCAATGCCTGACCGACCTCACTCCCCCGCCGCCACCGCGAACGAGTGTCCCCGTCGCGGTGGTGCGGGACCGTGGCGCCGGCCGCCCGACCAAGCGCGAACGCCGCGAGATCGATCGCCTGCTCGGCCGCGACACCGACCAGCACTGAACGTCCTGCGAGTCCATCGCGGATCATTCGTAGACGCGCGTCAGCCGCCATCCCGTCGGGCATTCCGCCTCGACGATCTCGAACATCAGGGACATCCCCGACGGGGTGGTCCCCTGGAAGCGCCACCCGACGACCCGTCTCGCGGCATGCGTGAGTTGCGGCGCCCACGTCTCCTCGCTGATGGGCGTCGGCTCGTCGGAGACTCGATACCGCACGCCGTCCCACACCAGACGAGCCGGCACTCCGCCGACCATCCACACGGCGACCTCGGCCGCGAGTGTCCCGATTCCCATGGTCACCACTCCTGACATTCGAACATGTGTTCGAATGCTAGACCCGTGGGATCCGACACGCCAGGGGAAGCGGACAAGTCCGGGGAACTACCCTTGACTCACATGGCTCGGGTGACGATCGGCTGCGTCCGACTCGTGCTCGCGGGAACCGGCATCGTGGCGCTCATCGCCCGCTTCCTCTACGGCCAGACCTTCAGAACGTTCCAGTCCATCGACTTCTTCGGCTATCTGACGGTGCAGAGCAACATGGCCGCCGTCGTGATCGCGACCCTGGCGGGCATCGTCGCTCTGCGAGGCCGCACCGAATCACGAGCCCTCTCGACGGCACGTGCCGTCGTGACGAGCCTCCTGCTCGTCGCGGGGATCGTCTTCGCACTCATGGTTCTCCAGGCACCAGCGGCCGGCTACCGCATCGACGTGCCGTGGTCGGACCAGATCCTGCACTTCGTCCTGCCCGCCGCCACCCTCGCCGACTGGGTGCTCGCTCCGGGACGGCAGCGGGTGCGATGGCGTTCGCTCGGCATCACCCTCGGCTACCCGGTGGTATGGGGCGTCGCCACGCTGATCCGCGGAAGCATCGTCGGGTGGTATCCCTACTTCTTCCTCGATCCGGCTCAGGCGGGCTACCCGACGCCCTTCATCCTCTTCTCGGCGGCGGCGCTCGGACTCTTCGCCGCGGTACAGGCGTGCCTGGTCGGCATCGGTCGGCTGCGCAGCCCCTTCGCCTCGGGGCCGTGAGGCGATGAAGCCGTCAGGATGCGGGAGGGGCCGCCAGTTCCGCGAACGGTTCGAGACTCCTCTGCACGGCCGCCGCGACGCCGGTGTCGTCGAGTTGACCGAGCGCGGACGCCTGATCCCCCGCCACCGTGCCGACGAGGATCGGGGCTCCCGTCGATGGTTCGAGGTTGAGCCAATCGGTGATCGGGAGGTCTGACCCGACCACCGCCCAGCGCTCGGCATCGGTCTTCCAGAACGCGGTGTCGAACCGCACCCACACGGTGTCCACGACGCCGACCCCCAGGTCGGCCACCGCCGTCCGATAGCCAAAGGGAAGAGCCGGCTGGAACGCGATCCCCTGCTCCTTGAGAACTCCGAGCGGCACGGTGACGACCACGCGGTCGACATTGAGCGATTCACCGGTGACGAGCCGGATGCTCACGCCGGAGTCGCTGTAGCTGATGGCGGTGACGGCGGTCGCGAGCCACACCTTGAGGTCGGCGAGGGCGGAACTAACGACGGTGGCGTAGCGCCCGGTGACCCGCTCGGCATCGGGCGCAGGGTTCTGCGCGGCGCCGTACCAGGAGGAGAGGGACGCCGCCGAGGCCCCCCGGGCGACGCCGACGCTGCGCCGCAGTTCCGTCTCGAGCCAATCCGCCGGTGTGGGCGGATCCCCGGCCGAGTCGAGATCGCCTGCTCCGGACCCGGTCAGGGCCGCCTCGAGCGAGGCGTCGCGCGACTGCTGCTGCGCCCAGGCGATCGCATCCGCGACCGCACGCTCGCCCCGATCGGAGAAGGCCGTCTCGGCGGGCGCCGAGGAGATGTAGCGGACGTCGGCCGCGATGGAGCGCCGGGATACGTCCAAGGCCGCGAGGCGATCCGAGATGGCCGACCCGTCGCGCGGCGCCCATCCCGACCCCAGCTCGACGGGCACGGGCCAGGCGTCCAGAGCACGGGTATCGACGCGGCCTCCGACACGGTCGCGAGCCTCGATGACGGTGACCTCGAGGCCGTAGTCGTTGAGTCTCGACGCGGCAGCCGCCCCCGCGAAACCGGCCCCGATGACGGCGACGCGCTCGTTCTGGCCGGCTACCGACGCAACCTCGGCGGCCGCGCGGATGCCGGACTCCCAGGCGCCTTCGACGGTGCCGGGCGACTCGTCGCTCGTCGCCTCGCCCGCGAAATAGACCCGTGCGCCCAGCGGCTGCCGCAGGGTGGCGCGCAGCGCAGGCGACCCTCCGACCGCGATGAAGCTGTGCGATCCTCGCGCGAACTCGTCGGCTCCCCACGAACTGCGGAGTACCTCTGACGGTGTCGGAACGAGACTCGGCGGCAACGTCGCCGCAGTCCGGGTCGGGGAGGGTGCCGGCTCAGGTGTGGTCGGCGTGCATGCGGTCAGGACGAGTGTCGCGGCTCCGGTCGCGGCACCGACCAGGAAGTTGCGCCGTGAGAGTGCCATGCTGCCCACCACCCTATGCGGATCCGTCCGATGACGGGCTCGACGGCGCGCGCCCGGAGAACAACGATGCCCACCTGCGCGAAGAACGCGCGGTGGGCATCGTGTCAAGCATCATCCGTCCGCACTGCGGACGGGGAGTCTCAGATGACGCGGATGTTGGCGGCCTGCGGGCCCTTGTTTCCGGGGGTCACCTCGAACTCGACGCGCTGGTTCTCCTCGAGCGAGCGGAAGCCGCTGGCCGCGATGGCGGAGTAGTGCGCGAACAGGTCGGGACCCTGGTCATCGGGAGCGATGAAGCCGAAGCCCTTTTCGGAGTTGAACCACTTGACGACGCCAGTAGGCATATCGATCTCTTTCGTTTCTTGTTGCGCCTCGTGAGTTCCACGAGGCGGGTGTCACGCTGACTTCGCGTCCAAGAAACGCTGCCTTCGTCCACTCCCCCGGAGGAAGCGACCGGAACCGGCGCCTTCTAGATACACAACCCTCAACACAACTGCATAGGAAACGATACAGGCCAGCGGGCCGGACGGCCAGAGACTTCGCCTAAAGTGAGCGGGTTTGTTCATCTATTCGGAAGTTGACCGCGTGCTCTCTCGCCCTCTCATCGCCATCGCCGCAGCCGCGACACTCGCCCTGAGCCTCGCCGCATGCTCGGGCGACGCCCCGGCTCCGACCGACACAACGGCCGCAGCGGACACGCAGACCGTCGTGGACGTCTGCGCGACCCCGTCCGGAGACGCCTCGAATTCCATCAAGGTGTCGGGCGACGCGGGTGCCGCTCCCACCGTGACATTCGACAAGGGCATCGCTCCGTCCGAGACGCAGCGCACGATCATCACCGAGGGCACCGGGGCGGAGCTCCCCTCCGGCGGGAGCGCCGAGGTGCACTACGCCATCTACAACGGCACCACCGGCGAGCTCATCGAGGCGTACGGTTTCGACGGAACGCAGAAGCCCGCCGTGTTCGCGGCCGACGTCACTCAGCTTCTCCCCGGTCTCGCGAAGACCATCGGTTGCCTGAAGGAGGGCACGCGTGTCGCGTCGGCCATTCCCGCCGCCGAGGCGTTCGGCGAGCAGGGCAATGAGCAGATCAAGGTCGGAGCGACCGACTCGATCGTGGCTGTCATCGACATCGTCTCGGTGATCCCGACGCGCGCCACCGGCGTCGACCAGCCCGCGCCGGAGGGTCTGCCCACCGTCACGCTCGCGGACGACGGCGAGCCGAGCGTGACCATCCCCCAGACCGATGCGCCGACGGAATTCCAGCTCGGCGTCCTCAAGAAGGGCGACGGAGAGGTGGTCCCGGCCGGCGCGACCGTCACCGTGCAGTACTACGGCGTCAAGTGGAGCGACGGTCAGGTTTTCGACTCGAGCTGGCAGCGCGGCGCCCCCGCCTCGTTCTCTCTCAGCGCGGTGGTGCCCGGCTTCACGCAGGCCATCGAGGGCCAGACCGTCGGCTCCCAGGTCGTCGCGGTCCTGCCGCCGTCGGTCGCCTACGGCGGAACCGACAACGCGCTCGCGAACGAGACGCTCGTCTTCGTCATCGACATCCTCGCGGCCAACTGACCCCTGATCCCGCCGACAGCGGAAGCCGGTCGCCCTCGGGCGGCCGGCTTCTGCTGTTCGAGGGACGACGATGGCGCCCGCCCCCTCCCGATCAGCGGCCGATGGCCGCCACGACCGCCGAGCAGACCGACACGAGATCGGCGGGGGCGATCTCGATCTCGAAACCACGCCGCCCGCCCGACACGAAGATGGTGGGGAACGTCATCGCGGACTCGTCGAGAGCTGTCGGGAGGCGGGTCTTCTGACCCACCGGGCTGATGCCACCGGCGATGTAACCGGTTCTGCGCTCCGCCTCCCGCTGATCGGCGAGCTGCGCCTTCTTGCCGCGGAGCGCATCGGCGAGGGCCTTGAGGTCGAGTGAGCCGGAGGCGGGAACGACACCCACGGCCAGCTTCCCGTCGAGCGAGACGACGAGCGTCTTGAAGACTCGGGCGGGGTCGAGACCGAGCGCCTCCGCCGCTTCCGTCGCGTAACCGGCCGCCCGCGGGTCGTGTGTATAGGACACCGTGGCGAAGGAGATGCCGGCGGCGGTCAACGCGGCGGTCGCGGGCGTCGCACCTTTCGCCGGGCCTGGGGATCGTGCCATGACGCGAGGCTATCGCGAGGACGGACTCACGCCTCGTCCACCATCAGCTCCTCGCGCACCTCGCGGCGAAGCACCTTGCCGAGCAGGGACTTCGGAAGGTCGTCGCGCAGGACTATGCGCTTCGGGACCTTGTAGCCCGCCAGCCGGGTGCGGCTGTACTCGCGGAGCGCGGCCTCATCGGCTCCCGCACCGTCCCGCAGGACGACCGCAGCGACGACCATCTCACCGCCGTCCTCCCGCGGAAGTCCGACGACCGCAGCCGCCTCGACATCGGGGTGACTGAGAAGTGCCCCCTCCACCTCGGACGGCGAGACGTTGAAGCCGCCCGTGATGATGAGCTCCTTCCGGCGGTCGACGATCGTCACGAACCCGTCGTCGGCGACCGTCACGATGTCTCCGGTGCGCAGCCATCCTCCCGGAAGCAGCGTCTCGGCCGTCTCGCTCGGACGGCGCCAGTAGCCGCCGAACACCTGGGGTCCGCGCAGAAGCAACTCCCCCGGTCGGCCGCCGCCGACATCGATCGTCGGGTCGTCCGGGTCGACGACCCGGATCTCCGTGCTCGGAAACGGTACGCCGACGGTGCCCGGACGGCGGCTCGGGCCGATCGGGTTGCCGAGGGCGACGGGCGAGCTCTCGGTCATGCCGTACCCCTCGACCAGGAGCCCTCCGGTGGCCTCCTCCCAGCGGGACACGGTCGCGACCGGCAGGTTCATCGCGCCCGAGATGGCGAACCGCACGCTCGAGAGATCGACGCCGCGGGATGCGGCCGACCGGACGAGCTGGTCGTAAATGGGCGGAACGGCGGGCAGGAACGTCGGCGGCGACTTCTTGGCGGCGTCGAGCACCATCGACGCGTCGAAGCGGGGGAAGAGAACGAGGCGTGCGCCGATGCTCATGGCGAATGTGAGGCACAGCGTGAGTCCGTAGGCGTGGAAGAACGGGAGCACGCCGTAGAAGATCTCGGCCCCCTCCTCGAGTCCGGGCACCCAGGCACGCCCCTGCACGGCATTTGCGTGCAGGTTGCGATGGCTGAGGATGGCTCCCTTGGGCACCCCGGTCGTTCCGCTGGTGTACTGCAGAAGAGCCGTGTCCGAGGCGTCGGGATACGGGTGCTTGCGGCTGAGGCGTCGACCCTCGACGAGGTCCTTCCACTCGACGATTCCACGGGTGCGGGGACGGGCGGTCATCGCGGCCCGCGCCTCCCGGGCTTTCCTGACGGGGAGACGCAGGGCGAAACGCTTGCTGAACGGCAGGGCTTCCGAGATGTCGACGGCGACTATGCGGGCCGGTCGGACGTCCTTCGGGAACTCGGCGACGGTGTCGGCGATCTTGTCCCACACGATGGCGACCCGGGCTCCGTGATCCTCGAACTGATGGCGCAGCTCGCGGGCGGTGTAGAGCGGATTGTGCTCGACGACGACGCCGCCGATGCGGAGCACGGCGTAGAACGCGATGACGTGCTGAGGGGCGTTGGGCAGGACCAGCGCGACCCGGTCACCGGCGGTCACACCCGCGCGGCGCAACCACTCGGCGGCACGCGCGATCAGGTCGCTCAACTCGGAATAGCGCGTCTCGGCGCCGAAGAACTCGAGCGCCACACGCCCATGGAAGCGCGAGGCCGCATCTTCCAGCATCTGAGGGAGCGAGGTCTGCGGGATCTCGATGCGGTCGGGTACCCCTGGCGCGTAGGCGGCCAGCCAGGGGCGGTCGGAGAGGGACGGGGCGGAAGGCGTCTGGTGCGGCGTCTCGTCGGTCACTCGACGACAGTACAAAAGCCACCATGGGGTTGCCCGAGGCCCGGCCCGGCGTCCGGCGTCGGTCGTAGGATGCCGACATGGAGCTGGAGTTCGACCACGACACCGATGCCAAGCGCTACGTCGTCCGGAAGGACGGCGAGATGGTGAGCGCTCTCGACTACGCGCTGAGCCCGACGGCGGTCTCGTTCACGCACACGTTCACTCCCCCGCCGCATCGCGGCCACGGGTACGCCGCCGACCTGGTCGCCTTCGCGGTCGACGACGTCGAGAAGAACACCTCGCTGAGCATCCGACCGAGCTGCTGGTACGTCGGTCAGTGGTTCGACCGGCACCCCGAGCGGTCCGGCCTCCTCAACCGCTGACGGTCCACGACCGGAACGATCACCTACGACGACGGAAGCGACGAATGCCTCTCACCGGAGAATACGAGCCGAGCACTTCCCCCTGGGCGCGTGAACAAGCCGAGATCTACGAGCGGACCGACGGGGCCGAGGGCAACGACATGCAGGGCCGTCCCGTCATCATCCTGACGTCGGTCGGCGCGAAGTCGGGCAAACTGCGGAAGACGGCTCTCATGAGGGTCGAGCATGACGGCGAGTATGCGGTGGTCGCCTCCAAGGGCGGAGCACCCGACAACCCGGCCTGGTACTACAACCTCATCGCCCAGCCGCACGTCGAACTGCAGGACCTAGCGGTCACACGCGACTACACCGCCCGGGTCGTCGAGGGCGAGGAGCGGGCGAAGTGGTGGGCTCGCGCAGTCGCGACCTGGCCGCAATACGACGACTACGTCACTCGGACCGACCGGGAGATCCCGGTGTTCGTGCTGACGCCGAAGAACGACTGACGCGTGGAGTATTCACCGCTCGCACTCACCGCTTCGACGAAACCGCACCTCGTCCTCGTCCGGCACGGCGAGACCGAGTGGAGCTCCACCGGACGCCATACCGGGCTGACCGACATCCCGCTCACGCCTCTGGGCGAGGAGCAGGCCCGTGGTGCCGGAAGCATCATCGCCGACTACGACTTCGGACTCGTGGTCTCGAGCCCGCTCAGCCGGGCGCTGCACACTGCGGCGCTCGCCGGTCATCCGGAGGCGACGCCGATGCCCGAGCTCGTCGAGTGGGACTACGGCGGGTTCGAAGGCCTCACGACACCGGAGATCCGCGAACGGACGGGCGATGAGTGGGTCGTCTGGCAGGGGGTACCCTCCGGAGAGACCCCGGGCGAGGATCTCGACGCCGTGCACGCTCGCGCGCGGAAGGCCCTCGACGCCCTGCTCCCCACGCTCGAGGCCGGCCGGGACGTCCTGGTCTTCTCCCACTCGCATTTCCTCCGCGTCCTCGCGTCCGTCTGGTTGGGGACCCCCGACGCCGGTTCGCGCCTCTTCCTCGGCACAGGTTCGGTCAGCGCTCTCGGTCGCGAGCACGGCACGCCCGTCGTCGCGGCGTGGAACATCGCACCCCGAGCCTGACCCACCCGTCCCGGCATGATCTCCACGCTCGCGGCCGCACCTGCGTGCCGCATGTCGCTTGCATGGCAAGCACCGGAGAGTGCGCACGGCATCCCCTGTGGATCGTCCAGGCTCCGGCGGTAGCGTCGAGATCGGCTCGTGTTCAGGGATTCAAGTGAGGAGCCATGCATGTCTGACGACCCTCGGACGAAGGTCGATCGGTATCGACTCGGATTGCCCGTCGAAGGCGACGAGACGCCCGATCCGGCAGATGGCGTTCCGGCGGCGCCCACCGCCGAGCAGCGAGCCGCCTTCGTGGAGGTGTCCATCCAGCAGGCCATGCGCCGCGGCGATTTCGACGACCTCCGCGGGCGAGGACAGCCGTTGCGGGAACTTGGCAGAGGCCATGACCCCGACTGGTGGATCCGGCGCAAGATCGAGACCGAACGCCTCACCGGCCTCGGCCCGCCGGCTCTCACTCTGCGTGTCGAGGCGAAGGAACTGCACGAAGTCATCGACCGCCTGGGTTCCGAGCACGCGATCCGCGAACATCTCGACGACTTCAACCGCCGCGTCATCGAGGCGCGTAGACAGCTGCTCGGCGGACCTCCCGTGGTGACCGCCACGAGGGACATCGAAGAAGAACTCCGGCTCTGGCATCAACGACGCTCACAGCGCGACGAGCGGTTGCGCGCCGAACATGCCGCCGAGGAGGCACGCCTGTCGCTCATGACCCGGCGCGAGCGACGACGGTACCTTCGCGGAGGCAGTTGAACGCTCGCCTCCGGCCTCAAATCTGCCAGAAGTCGGGGTGGTAATCGCGGCTCTGCGGGCGCGGCGCCGCGGGGACGCCGACCAGTAGCGATCGCTCGGGCGCGTCCTGCAGAACGACCGCCCCCGCACCCACGACGCTGTCCGCACCGATCACGAGCGGACCGAGGATGGTCGCGCCTGCTCCCACGACCACGCGATCACCCAGTGTCGGGTGTCGCTTGCCTTTCTCGGCACTCGTGCCGCCCAGGGTCACACCGTGGTAGATCATCACGTCGTCTCCGACGTCCGCTGTCTCGCCGATCACGACTCCCATGCCGTGATCGATGAAGAATCGACGGCCGATGGTCGCCCCGGGGTGGATCTCGACACCCGTGAGGAACCGAGCGAACTGCGCGAGCGCTCGCGCGGGAAGTCGGAGATTTCGACGCCACAGACGGTGGGCCACGCGATGCGCCCACACCGCGTGCAGACCGGAATAGATCAGTCCCACTTCGAGCGAGCTGCGCGCCGCCGGATCCCGGCGGCGCGCCTCGGAGATGTCCTCACGGACTCCCAGCCCGCGACCTCTTCTGGTCAAGCTCAGACGTCGAGGTCTTCGTAGAGAACGGTCGAGAGGTAGCGCTCGCCGTAGCTGGCCACGACGACCACGATCGTCTTGCCCGCGTTCTCGGGGCGCTTGGCCAACTCCAGCGCCGCGTGCACGGTCGCCCCGGAAGAGATGCCGGCGAGGATGCCCTCCTCGGAGGCGAGGCGACGGGCCACCTCGACCGAAGTGGCGATGTTGACATCGATGACCTCGTCGTAGACCTCGCGGTCGAGCACGTCGGGCACGAAGTTCGCGCCGATGCCCTGGATCTTGTGCGGGCCCGGGGCGCCGCCGTTCAGGATGGGCGACTCCTCGGGCTCGACGGCGATGACCTGAAGGCCGGGCTTCTGCTCCTTGAGGTACTGACCGGCTCCGGTGATCGTTCCGCCGGTTCCGACACCCGCGACGAAGATGTCGACAGCGCCGTCGGTGTCCTCCCAGATCTCCGGGCCCGTGGTGGCGCGGTGAATCGCGGGGTTGGCTTCGTTCTCGAACTGACGGGCGAGGACGGCGCCCGGCGTCGACTCCGCGATCTCGGCAGCCCGGCTGACCGCGCCCTTCATGCCCTCGCTCGGCGGCGTGAGCACGAGCTCGGCACCGTAGGCGCGGAGCAGCTTGCGACGTTCGATGCTCATCGACTCGGGCATCGTGAGGACGACCTTGTAGCCGCGGGCGGCACCCACCATGGCCAGCGCGATGCCGGTGTTGCCGCTCGTCCCCTCCACGATCGTCCCGCCCGGCTGGAGCGCACCGGATTTCTCGGCAGCGTCGACGATGGCGATGCCGAGACGATCCTTGACGGACGACGACGGGTTGTAGAACTCGAGCTTGGCCAGCACCGTGGCCTGCGAGTCGCCGACGACCCGGTTGAGCTTCACGAGCGGGGTGCGGCCGAAGGCCTCGGTGATCGAGGAGTGGATGCGTGCCATGAGGCGGCCCTGCCTTTCATGCGGATGCTTGGGGTCCTCGTGAGGATACTGGGCGTCGTCTGCGCGAAGACGAATTGTGACGCACTCGTCAGAGGTGCCTCGACGCGGCCGCCCTCAGCCCGGGACGGACTCAGAAGGGTTCGAGCACGGCCACCGAGCCGTGGGCGGTGCACGACAGTCCCATGGCGAGGTGCTGACCGCTGAAGACGGGCACGGCGCTCAACGCCTCGCCGCAGTCGGGGCAGTAGCTGGTGGCACCGTCGTCTTCCATGACTTGAAAGTAGGAGGCCGAGGTTTCGTTCTGGTTGACGACAACCAGGGATGAACTGTGCACCGTCTCGCAGGAAGCTGAGAGCCCTGGCGGCGCCCTTGTTCTCGGGTGCCGACCAGGCTCTCTTCATAAGGTGGCCAGGTGATGTTCAGGAAGAGCGATTCCCCGTCCCCGGCCACCGAGACCGCACGGCCTCTGGAGGCCCGCTGGCTCGACGCGCTCGGTCGCACGAGCTTGAGAAGCCTGCAGGTGCTGATCGTCATCGCTCTCGCTGCGGTGGCGATCTTCGCCGGTGTCCAGCTCAAGCTCGTCGTCATCCCGGTTCTCATCGCCGTCATCCTCGCAGCCGCCTTCTCCCCCCTGGTGATGTTCCTGCGTCGCCACGGCTGGGCGCCCATCCTCGCGACATGGACGGTGCTGATCGGTGCGGTCGTCGTCCTGGGTGGCATCGGGTTCCTCATCGTCAACGCCGTTCGCGGCCAATGGGATGCTCTTCGCGACGCCGCGGTGAAAGGGTTCCAGAACCTCACCGATTTCCTCGCCTCCAACAACCTCGTAGCGCAGATCGACACCGGCGCGATCGTGAAGCAGGCGGAGGATTTCCTCACCAGTTCTCAGTTCGGCTCCGGAGCCATCGCAGGTCTCTCCGCTGCCGCCGAGGTCATTACCTCGCTCGTACTCATCGTGGTGCTGCTGTTCTTCTTCCTCAAGGACGGCGACGTCATCTGGCGGTTCTTCCTGAAGCCGTTCCGCGGCGAGGCCCATGAGCGGGGCGAACGGGTCGGCCGAGTCGGCGTCCGCACGCTGGGCGGCTACGTCCGGGGCACCGCCACGATCGCCCTCGTCGACGCGGTGTGCATCGGTATCGGCCTGTGGATCCTCGGCGTCCCGCTCGCCCTCCCCCTCGCGGTTCTGGTGTTCTTCGGCGCCTTCATCCCGATCGTCGGAGCAACACTCACCGGTGTCCTCGCCGCGCTGGTCGCTCTGGTCCTCAACGACTTCACGACGGCTCTCTGGGTCACGGCAATCGTCATCGGCGTGAACCAGCTCGAGGGGAACTTCCTGCAACCCGTCGTGATGGCCCAGTCGCTCAAGCTCCACCCGCTCGTGGTCCTCGTGGCACTTACCGCGGGAACCATCCTCGGCGGCATCATCGGCGCGGTCCTGTCGGTGCCCGTCGCCGCCGTGGCGTGGGCCATCATCAAGACGTGGAACCCCGACGGCGTCTACGCCGACGGGGCCGGCCGCGCGGCGAAGCGGACCTAGCCGCGCCGGTGTCCGCTGACCCGACGCCGAGCGAAGCCGGGGCATACTGTCCCGCGGGCGATCGAGCCCGTTGACGCCGCGCCACCGGGTTCGGCCACCGAAGGGGACGACGACACTCGTGCGCATCGTGAGCTACAACCTGCGAGAGAACGCCGCCAGCGGTGAGCTGACAGCTCTCGCGACGGATCACGACATCGATATCCTGTGCCTGCAGGAGGCGGACAGCACCACGCTGCCCGAACGCGTCGAGCACATGGTCCTCGCGGACGCGACCCGGAACAACCGCCTCGGGCTGGCCGTCTACGTGCGCGACGAGCGCTTCGAGGTGAAGGCGACGAAACTGCTGGCGCTCAAGAAGTCGCTGCACGACCGCGTCATGGCGCCGGCTCACGAGCGGTTGCTCGCCGTCCATCTGTTCGACCGGGTGCGTGATCGCGACGTACTCGTGGGGTCTTTCCACGCCGCTCCGCTGACCGCTTCGAACTCGCTACGCCGCAAGCAGATCGCGGCAGCCCACGACGGGATGCGCGCCCTCGCCCCCGGGCTGCCGGCCCTCATGGTCGGCGACTTCAACTACCCGTGGTTCATCAACGGCCTCGAGCGCCGGCTGGCCACGGAGGGTTTCCGGTTGCACCGCAGCACGGAGCCGACCTATCTCCGGTACAGGTTCTTCTCCGGGTACTTCGACTTCGTCACATCGACCGGGTACCGGGTCGACCGGGTGGATGTGCTCCCGGCCGGCGCTTCGGACCACCGGGCGATCTCGTTCGAGGCGCATCTCACCACCGACTGACCCGGACGGGCGCAACGCCCTGCGCTGACCCGGGTGGGGCCTCCCTACGCCTTCGGCTACTCGATCGTGGGCCCCGCGTACGTTGAGCACGAGGGACTCGGTACGCGGCGCTTCGCGGCCTCCGGAACCTTTTC
Organism: uncultured Naasia sp.; assembly: GCA_913778905.1. Taxonomy (GTDB): domain Bacteria; phylum Actinomycetota; class Actinomycetes; order Actinomycetales; family Microbacteriaceae; genus Naasia. The sequence goes on from CAJYYA010000010.1 coordinate 420,246, forward strand.
GGACGTCGAGGAGCGAAGCGTACCGAGGCGGCTCGAGGAGGCCGCCAGGCCGTACCGAGAGCAGACGAGACAGTATCGGCGCAGCCGATTCCACGCGCTCGCTCCGAGGTAGGGCCTCGATACGCTCCGCTACTCGACCCCCGCAACCCGGGTCAGCGGAGGCTGACGCCTGTGGCACGCATGGCGGCCGCCGGAACCTTCCCGGACGTCGAGTAGCGAAGCGTACCGAGACGGCTCGAGCAGGCCGCCAGGCCGCACCGAGAGCAGACGAGACAGTATCGGCGCAGCCGATTCCACGCGCTCGCTCCGAGGTAGGGCCTCGATACGCTCCGCTACTAGGCCGGTCTCGGTACGCTTCGCTACTCGACCTCCGCAACCCGGGTCAGCGGAGACTGACACCTGTGGCACGCATGGCGGCCGCCGGCGGGCAGTCGAACGGGTCCGCCGCGCCGATACCGACCTTGTGGAGGTAGCGGACGACGATCGCGTAGGACTGCACCAACGAGGTCTCGACGTAGGGGATGTCGAGTCGACGGCAGTGCTCGATGACGATCGGGCGCACCTTCTTGAGATTGACGCTCGGCATGTTCGGGAACAGGTGGTGCTCGATCTGGTAGTTCAGGCCGCCCATGATGGTCGGCATCCCGAAGCCGGAGATGTTGCGCGAGGTGAGTACCTGGCGGCGGAGGTAGTCGATGTTCTGGTCGGCCGGGATCAACGCCATGCCCTTGTGGTTCGGCGCGAAGGAACCGCCCATGTAGAGGCCGAAGGCGAACACCTGCACGACCAGGAACACCGACCCGATGACCGGCCCCAGCAGTGAGATGACCAGAACGGGGAAGCCGATGAGGCGGATCGCGAGCAGCGTCGCCTCGACAGCACGGTGCTTGACGGGCTCGGCACCGAGAACGGCCTTGGCCGACATCACGTGGAGGTCGAGACCCGACAGCATGAGGATCGGGAAGAAGTAATACCCCTGCTTCGCGGTCAGCCAGCGCTTGATGCCGGTCCGCGCTTCGGCGTCCTCTTTGACGAACGCGATCGCCCCGGGGGCGATGTCGCCGTCCTTGCCGATCTTGTTGGGGTTCGCGTGGTGTCGCGAGTGCTTGTTCATCCACCAGCCGTAGCCGAGGCCGACGACCATGTTCGCGACGATGCGGGAGAACCATTCGCCGCGCTTGCCCGACTCGAACATCTGGCGGTGTGCGGCGTCATGCGTCAGGAAGGCGATCTGCGTGAGCACGATCGAGAAGTAGACGGCCGTCAGAAGCTGCCACCAGGTCTGCCCCAGTGCGACGAGCAACGCGAACCCGATGCCGAGGGCGACCACGAGGACGGCGCATCTTGCGGCGTACCACCCGGGCCGACGCTCGAGCAGACCCAGCGCCTTGACCTCCTTGGTCAGGGCCGTGTAGTCGCTCGCGTGAGAACTCTGGCCGCGGCCGACCGCGGTCTTGCGGGGGGAGGTGGTGCGGAAGCCGACGGGGGCGGTGGCTGTCATGCATCCACGCTAGGTTCGCGTTTCGCGCCGAGCCTCCCCCGCTGGAGCCGTCTTCCGTCTAGTCCCTGCGTAGGGGGTCGCGGCGGATCACGGGCACGACCAGGCCGTTCTCGTATGCCGCCACCACGGCCTGCGCACGATCCCGGAGCCCGAGCTTGCCGAGCACCTTGCTCACATGCGTCTTCACGGTCTGCTCGGCGATGACGAGGTGCCGGGCGATCTCCGAGTTGGAGAGCCCGCGGGCCACCTCGACGAGCACTTCACGCTCCCGACCGGTGAGGGTGTCGAGGGTCGGCGTGGTGTCGCGCGGGACCGTCGACACGGCCGCGAATCCCTCGATGACCCGTCTCGTCACGCTGGGGGCCAACAACGCCTCGCCCTGGGCCACGACCCGCACCGCCGACACCAGTTCCTCGGGAAGCGCGTCCTTCAGGAGGAATCCGCTGGCGCCCGCGCGGATCGCGTCGAAGACGTACTCGTCGATGTCGAACGTGGTGAGCATGATGACGCGCACCGGTTCGCCGTCGAACGCGGCGATGGCCCGGGTCGCCTCGATACCGTTCATGCGCGGCATGCGCACGTCCATCAGGATGACGTCGGGGCGCGTCTCTCGAGCCACCTCGACCGCCTCCGCCCCGTCGGCGGCCTGACCCACGACTTCGATGCCGGGCTGCGCCCCCAGCAGGGCGGTGAAGCCGGCCCGCACCATGCTCTGGTCGTCGGCGATCAGGACACGGATGCTCACGTTCGCTCGATCTCTGCCAGGGCGCTGGCGCGCAGGGGTACGGTCGCGTCCACCAGGAAACCGCCATCCGGAGTGGGTCCGGCCTCGATGGCCCCGCCCACGCCGGCGGCTCGCTCGGACATGTTGATGAGCCCCATACCCGTGCCCGCGATGCCTTCGGCCTCGGGGTTGCGTGCGGCCTCACGGCCGAGCCCGTTCTCGACGGTCAGGCGGAGACTCGCTCCGACGATACGCGCCGAGACGAGCACCCGGGATCCCGGAGCGTGCCGCAGCGCGTTCGCCAGGGCCTGCTGCGCGATCCGATAAACGACGAGACCCGCGACGGGGGAAACCTCCCCCAACTCCGTCGGCGCGAGCCACACGTCGACATCGACGTCGGCGCCGGCTCGGCGGGTCTGCTCGACCAGTTCCGGGATGTCGGCCAGGGATGGTTGGGGCGCCTGCTCGACGTCCGGATCCGCCCGCAGGACGCCGAGCAGATCCCGCATCTCTCTCATCGCTTGCCTGGACGCGGCGGCGATCTCGTCGAACTCGCCAGCAGCCGCCTTCGAGATGTCGTCGTGACGAAAGGCGGCCGTCGAGGCCTGAACCGTGATCACGGACAGACTGTGGGCGACCACGTCGTGCAGCTCGCGAGCGATGCGGGCCCGGTCTTCGGCGACGACGCGGCGGGAGTACTCCTCGTTGCTCACTCGCCGTTCGCTGATCAGCTGCTCGCGGATGTCGTTCCACTGCGCGAGGGCTCCGGCGATGATCTGCACACCGCCGCAGACGGCCGCGAAGACGACGAGCGAGACCGACGTCGACTCGTAGTGCTCGGGGCGCGGCAACGAGATGAGCGACGACACCACGATCGAGAGGATCCAGAACGCCACCGAGAGACGCAGCGATCCGCGGAACGAGACGATCGCCCCGATCATCGCCTGCGTCACGATCAGGACGGGCCACCACGGCCAGGGCGTCGGGTCGACGAACGACTCCGCACTGAGAGTCTGCAGGGCGGCGACGGACGCGATCGAGAACATCGTGGCGAGAGTCGGCCGGCGGACGGCGAGCGCGATGCAGCCGACGTGCCCGAGGGTAAAACCGAAGGCGAGTGCCACGGGCACGCCGTATTCCTGCACCCCGATGGCCGACTCGATCGGCACCAGGGTCACGGTGGCGACGGCGGCGAGCAGGAGGAGAGCGGTCGCGGGATCGACGCGGGCGATCCCATCGCGAACCGTCCGAAGCGCACGACGGAACCGCCTGTCGGTGACCGGCTCGTCGTTCGTCATCCTTCAGGTGTACCGCACTCGGCTCCGATGGGGGGCACGGTCGACCTCGGCGTGTGAGTGGATGGCGGCGAGAAGATTCCCGTGCCCCTCATCTCACCTGAGGACGGCCCACCCGTGCGGCGGTACTTCGCCGCCGTGCAGACGCCCCTCCACGAGTTCGGCGTCCGCCGCCCCGTCGACCTGCAGGGGCGAGTCGTCGATGTTGAGCGCGACGGTCAGTCGGTCGTGGCCACCCGATACCTCGAAGACGAGCGAGGTGTTGGTGAGCGCGACCACCCGCGACCGCGCGGTGTGCAGCCACGGGTGGCGCCTCCGGAGCCCGATGAGCCGGCGATGCACCTCGAGCACCGTCTCGTCGCCGTCCACGTCGAAGGGCGAGTCGGGGAACTCGGGGCGGATGGCGTCGTCGCCTCCGACCCGCTCCTCCTTCACCGCTTCGAAACCGTATTCGTCTCCGGCGTACACGGCGGGGGTCCCGCCGAGGGTGAAAAGCAGGACGAGTGCATGCTCGCGGTGCCGGGCATCCGGGATGCGCGTGGCCAGCCGCGACACGTCGTGGTTGCCGACGAATGTGTAGGGCACGAAGGCATCGAGGAACCCGTTGTGCCGCTGCAGAGCCCAATCGAGCTCGAAGAGGTTGCCGTCTGCGATGCCGTGCCACACGGCCTGCCAGAGCTCGTACTGGGTGACGGCGTCCATACCGGACCGCTGCACGATGTCGGCGTAATCGCCGTGCAGGACCTCGCCCACGATGTACGCGTCGGGGTGAGCTTCGCGCACCCGCGGCAGGACCCGGGCCCAGAAGGCGGGGTCGACCGAGTAGGCCGCGTCGAGGCGCCACCCGTCGGCTCCGCGCTCGAGCCAGTGATTCATCACGCTGACCACGAGATCGACGGTGGCGGGGTTCTCGTGTTCGAGAGCGCGGAGGCCCTCGTGTCCCTCGAAGACCTCGTCCGCCCGGATCAGCTCGGGGCTGACGAACTCGGGACCCACATGGTTGAAGACGCCGTCGAGCAGAACCCGGACGCCCTTCTCCTTCGCCGCCGCGAAGAGCCGGACCAGATCAGCCTCATCCCCCAGGCGCGGATCGACGCGGAAGTAGTCGATGGTGTCGTACCCGTGGGTCGACGACTCGAAGACGGGTCCCAGCGCGAGGCCGTTGGCTCCCAGCGAGAGGACGTGGTCGAGCCACCCCTCGATCCGGCCGAGGCGGTGGGCCGCGCCGCGGTCCTCACCCGTGGTGTCGGCGCCGACGAAGCCCAAGGGGTAGGCGTGCCACCAGATGACGTGTTCGGTCCACTCGCGCATTCGGCGACCCTATGGGGGCCCGGCTGAGCCCTTCCCCTCAGATGCGGGCCTCCGCGTCGGATCGCGAATTGGTCGAGTGAGATGGACGCGGTCGGCGCACAGATCGGGCGAGGAGCGCGGTGAGGACGATGACGGCGATCAGCCCGCACGCCGCGAGGGCGATCCCCGCGATGCCGATCCCGAAGCCGCCGGAGAGCACGGCCGCCGCCGAGAAGACGATCGCCCCGCCGCCCAGCACCACACCGGCGGCTCGCATCAGGATGGCCAGGGCGCCATCCTGACGTACCCGCCCGGTGTAGACCATTCCCCGCCACCAGGACGATCGCGACGTAGGACGCAGCGACCACCGCGAGACCGGCCGCCGACCACACGGCGCGCGTCTCGGCCTCGCATCCGGGAGGGGCGGGATAGACGGCAGGGCACACCGAGGCGAGCGAGCCGGCCTGCAGGAGCGCGACGACGCCGATGATCGCGAGAGCCGTGGCAGCTACCAGTCGGACGGGTAGGGAGATGCCTCGACGGTCATGATCCATGCCCCACGGTATCCAGCCGAGCGCGCGGGCGGAACCCGCGGGCGATCAGCCCTCGTGAGGGCGGATCCCAACGGCGGGGAGGAGGATGCCGTCGATGACGCCGATGAGGAAGTCGCGGTCGAGCGCCCCGTGCTGCAGCAGCAACCGGTAGGCGGCCATGGAGGGCACGAGCATCGAGAGGGTCTCGACATCGACATCGGCCCGGATCTCCCCCCGCTCGATGGCCCGCCGGATGAGGATGCGGTTCGCGGCGGCGCGGGGTTCGACGAAGGCCCCGCGTACGGCCTCGGCCAGCTCGGGGCTGCGGCTGATCATCGAGATGAGCCCGGACACGATGTGCATCTTGCGCTCGCCCTCCGCAATGGAGGGCGGTCGGACCAGGGCGACGAGATCACCCCGCAGCGTCCCGGTGTCGGGGAGATTGGCCGGGTCCAGCTCGTCACGCTTCATGCAGGCGACGGCGTCGATCACGAGGTCAGACTTCGAAGCCCAGCGCCGGTAGAGCGTCGCCTTACCCGCCTTCGCCCGGGCGGCGACCATGTCGATCGTCATGCCGTCGTATCCCGTCTCGGCCAGCACGTCCAGAGCGGCACCGAGGATCTCCGGATCGCGCGAGTGGTCCCTCTTGCGCCCCAGCTTCATCGGGACGACGGCCTGGGCGGCCTCACCCGGGATGAGCTCCCTCGTCGGAACCGACACCGTCGTCGCTCGTTCCTCTGTGTGATCCATACGGATCATCATAGTTCTGAAACTTTGCGTATCCGGAACTGGTCAGTTTCGTATATGTTCTCGTCCATGTCCTCGACTTCACCGTCCGTCTCCCCCGCGGCCGCCCCCTCCTCTCGCCGCTGGTGGACCCTCGCCACCGTGGGCCTGGCGCAGCTCATGGTCGTTCTCGACGCCACCGTGGTGAACATCGCCCTCCCCTCCGCTCAGGCCGACCTCGGCTTCTCCGACGGCGACCGCCAGTGGGTCGTCACGGCCTACTCCCTCGCCTTCGCGAGCCTCCTGCTCCTCGGAGGAGGCATCTCCGACCTGATCGGACGGAAGCGCGCATTCGTCATCGGGCTCATCGGTTTCGCCATCGCCTCGGCGATCGGCGGCGCCGCCGACAGCTTCGGCATGCTGATCGCCGCCCGAGCGCTCCAAGGTGTGTTCGGCGCCATCCTCGCGCCCACGGCGCTCGCCGTTCTGACGACCACCTTCACCGTTCCCAGGGAGCGCGCCCGCGCGTTCGGCGTCTTCGGCGCGATCGCCGGCGCGGGCGGCGCGGTCGGTCTCCTCCTCGGCGGCTACCTGACCGAGGCCCTCGACTGGCGATGGAACCTCTACATCAACGTCGTCATCGCGGCCTTCGCGATCATCGCCGGCCTCGTCTTCATCCCGCGCCTCGAGCGCGTCGGCGAGCGCCCCAAGCTCGACGTCCCCGGGACCCTGCTGGTCTCGGCCGCGCTCTTCGGGCTGGTCTACGGATTCGCCAACGCCGAGACCGACGGCTGGGATTCGCCGCTCAGCTGGGGGGTTCTGACCGGCGCCGTCGTCCTGCTGATCGCGTTCGTCCCCTGGCAGCGCCGTGCCGCCCACCCTCTGCTGCCGCTCCGGATCGTCATGGACCGCAACCGCGGCGCGTCCTACCTCGCCGTCCTCATCGCGGGTCTCGGCATGTTCGGCGTCTTCCTCTTCGTCACCTATTACCTGCAGGTGACGCTGGAGTTCACGCCCATCCAGACGGGTCTGTCATTCCTCCCGATGATCGCCATGCTGGTCCTGGCGGCCCAGCTCGGCACGAACATCTTCATCCCCCGCTTCGGACCGAAGATCCTCGTGCCGATCGGGATGCTGCTCGCCGGCACGGCGATGATCCTCTTCACACGCCTCGACCTGGACAGCAGCTACGTCGACGTGCTCCCGGCTCTGATGGTCATGGGCTTCGGGATGGGCACGATCATGCCGGCCTCCATGCAGACGGCCACCCTCGGTGTCGATCGGCAGTTCGCCGGTGTCGCGTCAGCGATGGTGAACACGAGCCAGCAGGTCGGCGGATCCATCGGCACCGCGCTCCTCAACACGCTCGCCGCCACGGCCGCGACGAACTACATCACCGACAACGGCGGCCCCTCCCAGTCGGTCGTCGCCGAGGCAGCCGTGCACAGCTATTCGGTCGCCTACTTCACGGCAGCCGCGTTCTTCGCCTTCGGCGCCGTCCTCACGGCGCTCATGTTCCGTCGCCGCGGCGACGGCCCGTCGCTCGCTCACCACGCGGCTCCTGCCGCGGCGGGCGAGGAAGCCCCCGTCATGGCGCACTGACCGCACGCACCGCCCGTTCGCGAGGACGGCGAACGGCGGGCGGAACCCCTTCCGGTTCCGTCCGCTGTTCTCTTCTGCGTACACCGTGCTCGTCACCCGGACGGCCGCGCCTGAGGTCGTCCCTACGATGGACCGGTGACGATCACGGCAGCAGCAGACGGTTCCGCGCTCGGCAATCCCGGCCCCTCAGGGTGGGCCTGGTACATCGACGACGACAACTGGGCCGCCGGCGGCTGGAAGCACGGCACGAACAACATGGGCGAGCTGAAAGCCGTCCTCGAGCTCTTCCGCGCGACCGCCCACACGGGCGAAGACCTCCTCGTGCTCTGCGACAGCCAATACGTCATCAACTCGATCACCAAGTGGATGCCGGGCTGGAAGCGAAAGGGCTGGAAGAAGGGCGACGGCAAGCCCGTCATGAACGTCGACCTCATGAAGGAGATCGACGAGGCCCTCCGCGGTCGCACCTACCGTTTCGAGTGGGTCAAGGGGCATGCGGGGCACGGTCTGAACGAGGCGGCCGATGTCCGCGCTCGCGCCGCGGCCGAGGCCTATCAGCGTGGACGGGCGGTTCCCGAAGGGCCCGGCTATGGCGGGACGGGATCGACGTCCACGCAGGTGGCATCCATCGACGACGCCCCGTCTGCCGAGGTGGTCGGCGCAACAGGCGACGCAGGTGGCGCGGCCCGACCGCCGCACGAGGTCGTGACGGCGCCCGGCGCAACCGCGAGCCCCGCTTTCCTGGACGCACGCCCGGTGTCGACCGAGGCGTCGCTCTTCGATTTCGACGAGATCCCGGACCCGCTCCACGAGGTCGTCCTGCAACTCACCGAAGAGGAGAATCGCCGACTCATTCAGCGGGCGCGAGCCGAGGGCGTGAGCCCCGAGGATTTGCTACGCCGACTCATCTGACGGCGGGCCGCTAGCTGGGCCTCCCCTGCGACATGTCCGGGCAAGCGGTGGGCAAACACCCGGGCCGGGCCGATCCACAACATCTCGGTGGCACCGTGGAAGGACGGCACGAGATCTCGTGCGCCCGATCGGAAGGACGCCACACCATGGCTGAACAGCTCACCGGCACCAAGGCCCTCTTCATCTCCACCAACTACGGCATCGAGCAGGACGAGCTGGTCGTACCCCTCAATTCGCTGCGCGATCAGGGCGTCGACACGACCGTCGCGGCGGTGAAGGACGCACCCATCGAGACGCTCGTCGGCGACAAGGATCCGGGCGACAAGGTGACCCCCGTCACCACCCTCGCCAACGTGTCGGCAGACGACTTCGACATCCTCGTCATCCCCGGCGGCACCATCAACGCAGACTCCCTCCGCACGGAGAAGGACGCGGTGGAGCTCGTCAAGGCGTTCAAAGCGGCAGGCAAGCCGATCGCCGCGATCTGCCACGGCCCGTGGCTGTTCGCCGAGGCAGACGTCGCCAGGGGCAAGAAGCTCACCTCCTACCCCAGCCTGCAGACGGACCTGCGCAACGCCGGCGCCGAATGGGCCGACGAAGAGGTTCGCGTCTGCGACCACGAGGGCTTCGTGACCATCACCTCTCGCGACCCCGACGACCTCGACGCCTTCGTCGGCGCCGTCTCGAAGGTACTCGCCGGATCGACGGAGCCGGTCAACGCCTGATCCTGGTCATGAGAACCGAGGTCGGGGGTCGTCAATAGGGTGGAACCCATGGCGACCCCCGATTTCATCCTGGCCCTTCGCGAGAAGATCGGGCACATGCCCCTGTGGTTGACCGGGGTCACCGCCGTCGTCACGCGTGGCCACGGACCAGACCTCGAGGTGCTGCTCGTGACCCGTGCCGACACGGGCGCGGTCACCCCGGTGACGGGCATCGTGGATCCCGGCGAGCACCCCGCTACCGCCGCGGCCCGGGAGACACTCGAAGAAGCGGGAGTGCGCGCGCGTCCGGTGAGGATGGCCGGCGTCGGTGTCACCGACCCGATGACCTATCCGAACGGCGACCGCAGCCAGTACATCGACCTGATCTTCCGCCTCGAATACCTCGACGGCGACCCGTGGCCCGCCGACGGTGAGAACACCGCCGCGGGGTGGCACCGCCTCGACGCGCTGCCCGAGATGACCGATGAGATGCGGCGGCGGATCGAGACGGCTCTCGCGGAATCCCCTGCGGCGGCGTTCGAGTTCTCCGAGCCCTGGTCCTGAGCCGCTCGACGGAACGCCCCTCTCACCTCGCGCCCATCCTTCGTCGATCTCTCGCCCAGCAGGGATCCCGTAGCCTCGCACCCGTCTCTACGGACGATCTCTCGTCCGTGCTGTTCTTTGGAGCCCTTTTGCGCACTGTCAACGCTTATGCCGCCCCCTCCGCCACGGAGGACCTCGTCCCCACGACCATCGAGCGCCGCGATGTCGGACCGAAGGACGTGGAGATCGAGATCGCTTACGCAGGGATCTGCCACTCCGACATCCACACCGTCCGCGGCGACTGGGGCCCGCAGCACTATCCGCTCACCGTCGGCCACGAGATCGTCGGTGTCGTGACCGAGGTCGGCGCCGAGGTCTCCAAGCACAAGGTCGGCGACCGTGTCGGCGTGGGCTGCATGGTCAACTCCTGCCGCGAGTGCGAGAACTGCAAGGCCGGCGAGGAGCAGTACTGCCTCAAGGGCAACACCGGAACCTACGGCGCGAAGGACCGCGACGGATCCATCACCCAGGGCGGATACTCCACCCACGTCGTCGTCGACGAGGACTTCGTGCTGCGCGTGCCCGAGTCGATCAGCTACGAGTCGGCCGCTCCCCTGCTCTGCGCGGGCATCACCACCTACTCGCCGCTCGCCCACTGGAATGCGGGCCCGGGCAAGAAGGTCGCGGTCGTCGGCATGGGCGGGCTCGGCCACATGGCCGTCAAGATCGCCCACGCCATGGGTGCCGAGGTCACCGTCCTGTCGCAGACGCTCAGCAAGAAGGAGGACGGCCTCAAGTTCGGCGCCGACCACTACTACGCGACCAACGACGAGCAGACCTTCAAGGACCTGCGCAACACGTTCGACCTCATCATCAACACGGTCAGCGCGCCGATCGACCTGAACTCGTACTTCAAGCTCCTCACGCTCGACGGCACCTTCGTCAGCGTCGGCGCCCCCGGCGAGCCGCTCCCGGTGACGGTCTTCACGCTGTTCAGCAACCGTCGCTCGTTCGCCGGCTCGACCATCGGCGGCATCCGCGAGACGCAGGAGATGCTGGACTTCTGCGCCGAGCACGGCATCGAGCCCGAGACCGAGCTCATCGAAGCGAACCAGATCAACGACGCCTACGAGCGCGTGCTCAAGTCGGACGTGCGCTACCGCTTCGTGATCGACGCGAAGACCTTCGCCTGATCCATCCCGTCGCGCCCATTGAGCGCAGCGAGACGAAGAGGCCCTTCATTTCGCTTCGCTCAATGGGCGGGCGCACCCTCGCCCGTTGAGCGAAGCGAAACGAAGAGGCCCTTCATTTCGCTTCGCTCAATGAGCGGGCGCACCCTCGCCCGTTGAGCGCAGCTGAACGAAGAGGCCCTTCATTTCGCTTCGCTCAATGGGCGGGCGCTCCCCCAACGGGGCGGAGCGCGGCGGCGACCAGGGCGGATACCCTAGAACCCATGTCTTCTGTAGAGCCCACCGCGCCCGAAACCACCGAAGAGGGCGCCGAGGTCCAGAAGTTCGACACCCTCGGCCTGTCCGATCCCGTCCTCAAGGCCCTGAAGGATGTGGGCTACGAGACCCCGTCCGCCATCCAGGCCGCCACCATCCCCCCGCTTCTCGAAGGCCGCGACGTCATCGGCATGGCGCAGACCGGCACCGGCAAGACCGCCGCGTTCGCGCTGCCGATCCTGTCGCAGCTCGACACCGCCCAGCAGACCCCGCAGGCGCTCGTGCTGGCGCCGACCCGTGAGCTCGCCCTCCAGGTTTGCGAGGCCTTCGAGCGTTACGCCGCACACCTCCGCAATGTGCGCGTCCTCCCCGTCTACGGCGGCCAGGGCTACGGCACCCAGCTGTCGGCGCTCCGTCGAGGCGTCCACGTGGTCGTCGGCACGCCGGGCCGCATCATGGATCACCTCGAGAAGGGCACGCTCGACCTCTCCGAGCTGAAGTTCCTGGTGCTCGACGAGGCCGACGAGATGCTCAAGATGGGCTTCGCGGAGGACGTGGAGACGATCCTCGCCGAGACGCCCGCCGAGAAGCAGGTCGCCCTCTTCTCGGCCACCATGCCCGCGCAGATCCGCCGAATCTCGCAGCAGTACCTCCGCGAGCCGCAGGAGATCTCGGTCAAGACCAAGACCACGACGTCGGCGAACATCACGCAGCGCTACCTGGTCGTGTCGTACCCGCAGAAGGTCGACGCGCTCACGCGCATCCTCGAGGTCGAGAATTTCGAGGCCATGATCGTCTTCGTTCGCACGAAGAGCGAGACCGAGACCCTCGCCGAGAAACTGCGCGCACGCGGATACTCCGCCGCCGCCATCAGCGGCGACGTCGCCCAGGCCCAGCGCGAGCGCACGGTCAACCAGCTGAAGGCGGGCAAGCTCGACATCCTCGTCGCAACCGATGTCGCGGCCCGCGGGCTCGACGTGGACCGCATCACGCACGTCGTCAACTTCGACCTGCCGATCGACACCGAGTCCTACGTGCACCGCATCGGTCGCACGGGCCGCGCCGGCCGCACGGGCGACGCGATCAGCTTCGTCACCCCGCGCGAGCGTCGGATGCTGACGTCGATCGAGAAGGCGACCCGGCAGACGCTCACGCAGATGCAGCTGCCGACTGCGGAGGACGTCAACGCGACGCGTCTGACCCGCTTCGACGACGCCATCACTGCCGCCTTGTCGCAGTCGGATCGAGTCGCCCGCTTCCGCGACATCATCGCCCACTACGTCGAGCACCACGACGTGCCCGAGGGTGACGTCGCGGCCGCACTGGCGATCGTCGCTCAGGGCGAGGAGCCACTGCTGCTCGACCCCGAGGCCGAGCGTCGTGCCGCGCGATTCGATCGCGACGAGCGCGAGTCCCGTCGCACCGAGCGCGGATCGTCGGAGGGCGGGTTCCGTGAGGACCGCGAGCGTCGCCCGCGCCCCTCGAACTCGAACCTGGTCAAGTACCGCGTCGCGGTGGGCCGCCGCCACAAGGTCGAGCCGCGCCAGATCGTCGGTGCTCTCGCCAACGAGGGCGGCCTCAAGCGCGAGGACTTCGGTCAGATCGACATCCGCCCCGACTTCTCGCTCGTCGAGCTTCCCGCGGACCTGCCGGGCGACGTGCTCGACCGCCTGTCGGGCACCCGCATCAGCGGTCGTCTGATCGAGCTCCGCGTCGACCGCGGCGCCCCGGGCAGCCGCAACAAGTTCGCGAACCGCGACTCCGACGGCGGCGACCGCGACTCCTCCGATCGCCCGCCCCGCAAGCCCCGCCACAACTGACCAGATCGGATATTGCGGCTGTGACCGCACGTTCCGGCGAGTGTTGCTCGCCGGAACGTGCGGTCTTTCTCGTACCGCGACGCAGCGCCCCGTATCCGTTCAGCCCGCGTCTCTAGGCTGACTCGCATGACTCGTCGCCCCTCCGAGCCGATCTACTCCGCCGCCGTCGCGGCGGGCCGCACCCTGTTCGCGGCTCTCCGCATCCGCCGTCGCGGGTTCGGTCTCGAGAACATCCCCGCCGAGGGCGGCGCGGTGTTCGCCATGACCCACTTCGGCTACATGGATTTCGCTCTCGTCGAGTGGCAGACGTGGCTGCACAATCGCCGGCGGGTGCGCTTCATGGCGACCAAGCGCGCGTTCGACAAGCCGATGGTCGGATTCCTGCTGCGCGGGATGAAGCACATCGAGGTCGACATGTCGGCGGGGGCATCCGCCTACGCGGCCGCCGTCGAGGCCCTGCGGCGGGGCGAGATCATCGGCGTGTTCCCGGAGGCGGGTGTGAGCGCGAGCTTCACGGTGCGCGACCTGAAGTCGGGTGCCGTGCGCCTGGCCGCCGAGGCCGGTGTGCCTATCGTCCCGGTCGCCGTGTGGGGTGGTCATCGTCTGATGACCAAGCGTCAGAAGATCCGTCTGCGCGACCGGTTCGACGTGCCCGTGGGCATTTCGTTCGGGTCGCCGATCATCGTCACACCCGAGTCATCGGTGCGCGACGAGACGGATGCGCTGAGATCGATTCTGCAGACGCTGACGGACGCTCTCCAGAGCTCATATTCCGTGGCCGGTGCGGGCAAGTGGTGGCAGCCGCGGCACCTCGGCGGCACCGCACCCACGCAGGAGGAGGCCGCCGCGGCCGACGCCGAACGTGATCGCCGACGGGCGGAAGCCGCAGCCGCGGCCGCCGCGAAGCCCGGCGTCTGAGGCAGCCCGCACGCCTTCTACTTCTCTGTTCCAACGACATCGCCCGTCCGCCTCTGGAGAGACGGACGAGCGATGTGGTGGCTCGGAGGCTGATCAGCCCTCGTTGCGCCCGGGGGTGTGGGCGAGAGCGTCCGGGAGGTCGGCTACCGTCTCCGCCCCGGGCTCGGCGTGTTCGGACCTCGCCGCTGTGGGCTGATCCTCGCCTCTATCTACCGAGCGCTTCAGCTTCAGCTTGAGTCTCGGCAGCAGCCCGCGCGCAGCGGGCTGTTCGACCTCCAGCCCGTAGAAATCTCCGACCTGTGACAGCAATGCCGCTCTGCGGGCCCGATCGTAGGCGCGCCGCTCCCGCCCGAAGGCGATGATCGTCGACCAGCACATCGCGAGCATGATGACGCTGAACGGCAGGGCGATGATGATGGCCGCCGTGCGCAGGGCCACCAGTCCGCCGGCGAGGAGGAGGGCGGTGGCGAGGACCGACGTCGCGACCGCGAAGAACACGCGCACCCACCGGACGGGCTCGGTGTTGCCACCCGACGCGAGCATGCCCATCACGAGCGACCCCGAGTCGGCGGACGTCACGAAGAAGATCGCGATGAGGAGGATCGCTCCGATCGTCAAGGCAGCTCCCGCGGGCAGAGGCTGGATGAGCGCGAACAGCGACCCTTCGACATTTACCGATCCGTCTGCGCCGACGAGACCACCGCTGCCGTAGAGCTCTCGGTAGATGGCGGATCCGCCGAGCACGCTGAACCAGAGGAACGTCACCATGGTCGGGACGAGGATGACGCCCATCACGAACTCACGGACGGTGCGGCCCCGCGAGATGCGGGCGATGAAGATGCCGACGAAGGGCGCCCACGACATCCACCAGCCCCAGTAGAACGTCGTCCACGCGCCCTGCCAGGCTGTCCCCTCGTCACCCGAGAAGGCGCTGACGGTGAAGGAGAGACCTATGAAGCTCTGCAGGTAGTTGCCGATCGACTGCACGAAGTCGCGGAGGAGGAACTGGGTCGGCCCGACGAACAGCAGGAAGATCACGAATATGGCGGCGAGGATCAGGTTGGCGTTCGACAGCCATTTCATCCCCTTCGCCACTCCGGAGAGCACCGAGAAGAGGACGGCCGCCGTGATGACGGCGATGATCACGATGTTGACGAAGGTCGAGGCGGTGATGATGCCCGCGCTCTCGAGTCCCGCACTGATCTGCAGCACGCCGAGACCCAGCGAGGTCGCGACGCCGAACATGGTGCCGACGAGGGCGACAACGTCGATCAGGTTGCCCCATCCGCCCTTGACGCGGTCGCCGAGGAGCGGTTCGAGAGTCCAGCGGATCGAGGCGGGGCGTCCGCGGCGGTGGATCGCGTAGGCGAGTGCGACACCGACGACCACGTAGATCGACCAGGCGTGCACGCCCCAGTGGAGGAAGGTCTGCGAGAGGGCCTGTTGGGCGAGCTGCGCCGGGGTTCCGGCGACGCCGGGTCGAGGCGACGCGAAGTGGCTGAGCGGCTCGCTCGCGCCATAGAAGACGAGGCCGATGCCCATTCCGGCTGCGAAGAGCAGCGAGAACCACGAGCCGAGGGAGAACTCGGGGGTGTCGTCATCCTTGCCGAGCTTGATGTCGCCGTGACGCGAGAACCCGATCCAGAGGCAGAAGCCGACGAAGAAGGCGGCAATGAGCACGTAGTACCAGGCGAAGTTCGCGACGATCCAGGTCTGGACCGATCCGAACGTGCTCTCCGCGACGTCGGGCACGATCATCGCGAAGGCGGCGAACACCACGACGACTGCTGTACCGGGCCAGAAGACCCAGGGTGTGATGGACGGTGGGCGCGTCTGTGAAACCGACATCTGATCGACAGTACCCAAGCGTTCCCGAGATTCTCCCGGCAGATTCATGGCTGGCGTCAGGTCGCGGGCGTGGCGGTGAAGGATGCCGCCCACGTCGTCGGTGCGCCGTCCTCGTCGAGGGCGAGCGAGATCCGGAGGCCCGGCGTTTGCGTGGTGGCGGGGATGGTGAGAATCCCGTTGGTGCAGGACGTGGATGAGAGTACGGTGCCGTCGGTGTCCGTCAGGTCGGCCTGCAGGTCGCTGTCGCCGCGGCACGCGAAGGCGACCGAATAGGTGCCGGCGGGGAGCGTCGAGAACTGACTGGAGGTGCGCGGACCGTTCGTCTGGCTGATCCAGCCGTGGAAGCTCGCGGCGGCGCCGCCCTCCCCGGGTTGCGGCACCGAGGCCTCCGCCCACGCAGCGATCCGGTCTACGGGCATCGGCAACGCCGCCTCGTCGGCGGCCAACGCGGCGGCTATGGATGCGGATACGTCCGGGGTGGGCGCGGCCTGTGATGCGGAGGTCGAGGTGGTCGGGAGGTTCGCGTCCGGAATGGTCCCGTTCGTGCACCCGGTCATGGCGATCAGACCGATCATCAGCGCCGTGACACGGATCGGATGCCCGAGCCGTCTGATTGTCTCGTCCATGTCGAGCACGTTAGGTCGCGGATATGGGTGTTCTGTCAGGTGGCGACTACCTGCCTGGTCAGAGCCCCGATCCGGACCCGAAGGTGTTAGGTAGACAGGCACACGTCAGCAACCCTGGGAGAAAGCGGGCTCATCCGTGTTCGTCGTCGCATCGATCTTCGCCACCCTCGCGGCCCTGTTGCACGTGTACATCTTCGTTCTCGAGTCGGCTCTGTGGACCACTCCACGAGCACGCAAGACGTTCGGGATGACGGAGCAGCAGGCCGACTCGACGCGAGAGATGGCCTACAACCAGGGCTTTTACAACCTGTTCCTCGCGGTGATGACGATCATCGGTGTCGTGGCGCTGCTCTCCGGCACCGTCGGCATCGGCTCGGCGCTGATCTTCGCGGGCTGCGGATCGATGGTCGCCGCCGGACTGGTGCTGCTGCTCTCGTCGCCTTCGAAGGCTCGGGCGGCGCTGACGCAGCTCGCGTTTCCGCTCATCGCAGTGATTCTGCTGCTCATCGGGCTGCTCGCCTGACCCCTGCGTATCCGTCCCTCACCGGCGCTTCGGCTGAGTGGGAAGCTGGTCTCGAGACCGCCTCGGACACCCCGCACCGGGATGTGTCACGAAGAGGGTCTCGGAGGCGGTAAAGTAGTCAACCGTGCCGCTCGCGGTACGAAGCCACGGGCTGTGGCGCAGCTTGGTAGCGCACTTGACTGGGGGTCAAGGGGTCGCAGGTTCAAATCCTGTCAGCCCGACCATTATTGAGTTGCTCAAACCATTGGACTCGTTGAGGCCGGTGGAGGTCAGGTAAGAGAGCCTTCCGCAGAAATGCGGGAGGCTCTTTTCTTGTCGTTAGTGAAGGCGACCGTCGGTCCCGTTGTCTCGTCGAGAAAGTCGTTCGATAGGGCAAAGATGGTGCCTGATCCTTTTCGCGCCATATCTGAGCATGGCTACGAACCATGCGCGCGATGCTGGCAAGACGCTCGCCGACGGAGAGATTACAACGTGGGCGTGGACGCCCCAGAGGCAATCGAGCGGCACTCAGCGCGGAGCGCCTTCAGTTCAGGGAGCGCACGCGGGTTGTCCTGGAGGTTCAACAGCGGTGTGTGCTCGCGGATCAATGCGACCTCAACGCCGTGAACCTCGAGCTGCGGCAAGACGGCCCAGCTCACCTCGAGGTTCGCATTGACCCACTCGACGATTGCCGCGCGCTCGGCGAATGCGAAGCGGTAGTTCTGGATTCGCGCTCGACCGGCGAGCGACCCGAACGGTGGGCGGTAACCGAGCACGGCGCCGATGCTTCGGATAAAGGTGCCGTTTCCGCGCGCTCGGAGTTCGTTGCCGAGCAGACGCTTGTGGAGCGTCTGCTTCTCCGCTTGCCCGATGTAGATCAGGTGAGTGTCGCGGCCGTCAAGAAGAGGCTGGAACGGCTCCGGCAGGGTCGCGCCGCCGCGGAGTCGGATGGCGTAGACGCCGAACTCGTCCGGCACCATCGCGTCGATCTCACCTGCACATCGGAACGATCTATCGTCAAGCAGGTTCATAACTGCCCTGCGTCCGGAGGCTTCTTCCGGCCGTTGCGCCGCAGCTTCGACGCCACGGAGCTCGATACCTTGCCGGCGGCGTCCTTCGTATTCTGAGCAGCATTGACGCTGAACGATGCGACCGCTTTCGCGCCGCGTGCGCCGATCCTCCCCGCGGTCTCCACACCTGCTGCGCCAGCCTCGACGGTTGCATCACGCGCCTCGATAGCCGCCACGGCCCAGCGCTTCTTCTCCAGGTTCACGCGGGTGTCGGAGATGCCGAGCGTCTCGTGGAAAACTCGCACGTCGGCGCCGACCTCGTTGCTGGAGCGCACGACTTCGCCGGGCTTGAGCGGATGGAATAGCACCTTGTTGTTCGCCGTTACGGCCGCAGCGTCCATCCGAGCGAGCAGTCGCTCGCTGCTCTTCGCGATCAGATCACGGCGCTTCGTGCGGCCCGCCCGGATGGCCTCGCGGTGCCGGTCGAGATCTTCGGGGCTCGTGTCGAGGACACGATCGAGTTCGAGAACGGCGAGACCGTCTTGGAGTTGGAAGCAACGTGCCAGAACGGCCAGCCACTCCTCGACCTCGCCCTCGGCGCCCTTCGCGACCTTGGCGATGTCGCCGACGCGGGATTTCTTCTCCATCTTCTCGGCCAGGGCATCAAGGCGGCGAAGGGCGTAGGACTGCGTCTCCGCGATGGTCTGTGCGGCACCGTGCAGGCTCGACCAGGTCACCTCGGACACGCGGCCCACATGCTGCCGCTTCAGCATGGCGTCGTCGATGACCAGCCCGACGCCGATCATGCGGGCGAGCGCACTGTCCTTCTGCGCCCGAAGGATGTCGTCGACCTTCTCGTCGATGACGGCCAGGTAGTCGGTGATCTCCTGCATGGTCTGCTGCATGGCGAGCTGAGCCATGATGCCTGCCGCACCAGCCAGCATCGCCGGGTTGGTGAGCATGGAGCCGACGGTGCCGGGCTTCACGAACTCGAGGATGTTGGTGATCTTGCCCTTGCTCGTGGTCACGATGGCGCGGCTGACGCTGTCCGACGAGCCCTTCATAGCGTTGCCGAGCTTGAGCGCCTTCGCCGACTCCTCGGTGAGCTTCACCCAGCGGCCGGCGTTGGCGGCGACCTCGGATCCGCCCTTCGCCGCGGCCGAGCCGACGTTGAGCGCGCCACCGACAGCATGAGCGAGGTTCAGCTCGCGGGAAGCAACGCCCGCAGTGGAAAGGAAACGCTCGACGGCCAGAGGGTCACCGATGACCGCAAGACCGTCTCCGTCGCTGACTAGTTCGATCTCGTCGCGCGGCTCGTCCTCGTCCGACATTCGTGCCCCATCCACCGCGCTGATCTAGTGAGTCGAGATTATCGGTCGCGAGCGTTGCTCAGGCGGCGTCGGCATCGCGCACGACCTCGGCGATCTCGTCCGCGATCTCCGCGATGGTGCTGGTTGCCGTGGTGCGGGCGATCTTGTCGGCCAGCGACGGCGACTGCGACTCGACCTCGTCCTTCGAGATCTCGTGCCAGATCGGAAGCATCCGCTGCTTGCCGGCCACCGACAGCCCGACGATGCCGTCCAGCTCGTACTGCGGCCACCCCTTCGCGAAGAAGGACTTCGAGAAGACCACGACTCCGAATGACGAGTGTGCCAGGCCGTAGTCGATCTTGCGGCGCAAGCTATCGCCGATGCGAAGCTCGCCCTTGTCGAGCCAGACCTTCAGGCCTTGCTCGGTGAGTGCCTCGTAGAGCGGAAGCGCGACCGACGCCTTGTCCTCGCCTGCGTGCGAGATGAAGACATCCCAGGTCTGGCCGCTCTCGTCCGGCGTCAGACGAACGGGCGGCTCGGAGCGGATACCGGCCAGCGACCCGCTCGCCGAGCGAAGCGGCCGCAGCGCACCCGGCTCCACGTTGACGTTGGCGCGGACGTTGCTCGCGCGGAGGCCGGCGAGATCCACGGTCACGTACCAGTGGCCGGTCGAGGGAACGACGATCCGCGACGGCGACACCTTCGCCAGCCCGCCGTAAAAGTGGTGTCGGCGGCCGTTTCGATAGTTGTTGAAGTTGGTCGAGTCCATGAGACGGACGTTCGCACCGGTGCTGAGCGTCACGACAACCGTGGAGCCCTTCTCGACGCGGCCAAGGTCGTACTTCAAGAAGTTCACGCGGGTGCTCCGTTCGGGTTGATGGCGCTCACTGCATAGCCCGATTACAGCAGCGACCTCCGACATACGCTGCCCGCGGCGCGCACATGGCGCTACGGATTCAACCTCAGCTCGGCGAGTCGCTTCCTCGCCTCGGTGGCTGCTTTCTCCGCTCTCTTGAGCTCCCGTTCGGCACGGGCGACCTAGTCATCGCGCTTGCGCTTGGCCTCGGCCATACGTGCTGCGGCTTCGACCGTCTTCCTTAATGACACGACACCGCGTGTCAGCTCGCATTCGGGGCACCAGGCGGCCGAGAAGCTCGGGAGCTGGTTGGTGTGGTGGACGCTCTGCTCGACGAGGTGACCGCAGGTCAGGGTGCGCTCCCAGATGTCGAGTTCTTCCTCGCGGCGGGGACTGCCCAAGAGGATTTTGCTGAT
Source organism: uncultured Naasia sp. (assembly GCA_913778905.1). Lineage (GTDB taxonomy): Bacteria > Actinomycetota > Actinomycetes > Actinomycetales > Microbacteriaceae > Naasia. The sequence continues at coordinate 440,827 of CAJYYA010000010.1, forward strand.
GTTCTCGTACTGCTCCGGTGACATCGGGATCGGTGGGCAGCAACAGCCGCAGTGCGTTGCGCGAGATCCAGACATGCTCCAGCGGTGGGCGTCGCAGTTCGGGTGCGTCTCCTTGTACTTCGCCTGGTCGGCGTCGTACTCGACCTTCTGCTCCGGCGTGAGGTACATCGTGCCGGGCCAGTTGCCGAGGTTGTCGATGATCGGCAGTCCGCAGCCACGGCACGGTTCGCCGGTCGCTGCCTGCTCGCGAGTGAGGTACATCCCCTTCTCGCGCCACTCGCGCCGTTTCGCCTCGTCGCGGTGCGCCCTCGTCTCCTCCTTGAGTGCGTTGGTCATCTGGCGCTTGGCTGCGCGCGATGCTTTCTGTTCCTCCGTTTCGATACCTCCGGCCAATACGCCGGCACAATCGATGGCGGCCGCGTCTACCGAGTGATCGACTCGGCGCGCATCGCCAGTCCGACCATCGCGGCCCCGCGGATAGGTCTCGCCGTGGTGCCCGCCGTGCCTGCGGCAATCCTGGGCGACGAACCCCGGTTTCCGAACTGACCCAGGCGACACGCCGCACCTAACTTGACGTGGCAATTCTTTCACTCCATGCGCTAGCCTGAAGATCCCACTGGCCGCGAGAGAGGAACCGCGCATGGCGATCCACACCCCGAAGACCCGCGAGGAGCTCGCTGGCTACCTCTCCCCGATGCGCCTCACCGCCGAGGTGTTCGAGCGCGCCGTTGCCGTCGGTGCCGCGGAGAGCCGGACTTTCTCGCAGGGTGCACCGAAGTCTGCGCCGAACATGACGCGCTGGTTCCGGACGGTCGAGTTCATGCACGAGCAGCTGATGCTGCTGCAGCTCGACTGGAAGCGCTCCAACCCGCAGAACCTGCCGTACTTCTCGCAGGCTGACCTCAACATGGGGCTGATTACGAGCAGCGGTGACGAGTTCACTGGTGTGCCGTGGGGCACGTCGCCCAGCACCAAGAACCCGAAAGGCTCCGCCTTCGCCAAGCGCGTCGACGAGAACGGCCAGGGTGCACTGTTCGACCAGCAGACGGCCGACGGCGCCGAGATCGACGTCAAGTACCTCTGGATCCTGCTCTACAACGAGCGCGACGGCATGGTCTACCTAGAGCTGTCCCGCCCGAAGTCGATGGCCGGCAACCAGATCGACAGCTGGCTCGACCGCATCATCTTCCCGCCGTTCGACCTCGCGCTCGGCGCCTTCTCGTTCGACGAGGACGAGGCCGACGACGAGGTCACCGGCTTCACCATCGCCCGTCGCTGAGGGGGCTGGATTCCCCACGATGAGCACTACCTTCATTCCGGCGCGCCTTGAGATGGCTCGCGCCATCCGGCAGATGACAGCCACCGACCTCGCGTCGGCGGCGAGTATTAGTGCGCCCTGGATTTCGCAGATCGAGAACGTCAAGAAGACGCCAGGGCCTGAGCTCGTGCGCGAGCTGGCGCGCGTTCTGAACTTCCCCGTTGAGTTCTTCTATCGCCCCGTGAAGAGCCAGCCGCCGTCGGACGCCTTCCACTTCCGAGCGACGTCGAAGCTTGCGAAGAAGGACGAGGCGACGGCACGGAGCCTGTCGACGCTCGCCATCGAGCTATCGGACTGGATCGAGGCGACCTATCACTCGCCTGCGCCGGCCGTCCCTGAAGTGCAGGACCTGATCGGCTCAGACGACGAACTTGCGCCAGAGCAAGCCGCCGAGGCGGTGCGCGGTGCATGGGGGCTCGGCGTCGCGCCCATCAAGAACCTGCTGCAGCTCCTGGAGTCCAAGGGAGCGAAGGTGTACTCGGCGGGCGGCCCGCTACAGGCCATCGACGCCTTCTCGTTCCGTCACGGCGCTACACCGGTCATCTTCCTCAACGTCCACAAGTCCGCGGAGCGCCTCCGGTTTGATCTGGCACATGAGCTTGGCCATCTCGTCATGCACGGGGGATCGCTCAATGTCGAACCCGGCAAAGAGAAGGAACAGGCAGCCAACGACTTCGCCAGCTCGTTTCTAATGCCGCGCTCCGACGTTATCGGTGCTATTCACAGCAACACTCTCATACTCGAGGATGTCCTCACGCTGAAGCGACGCTGGCGTGTGAGCGCAATGGCGCTCAACCTGCGCGCGCACCGGCTTGGGGTGATCTCGGACTGGACGTACAGCACGCTCGCTAAACAGCTTTCAATGGCCGGCTTCCGCCGCGGGGAACCGGGATCGGATCTGCGCGCAGAGTCATCGAGTCTCCTCACCCAAGTCATGAGCGACATGCGTAGCCGCAGTCAGGGATTCTCCGAGCTCGCTCGGCTCCTTGATGTCCGTGCACAGGACGTCCAGGACCTGATGCTTGGGATTGTGACCTTCGCCATTCAGGGCGACGGCGTCGTTCGTTCGAGGAGCACGGCCGATCTTCGCGATGCCTCGCTCGCGCCCGTCGCTGACCTGAATGCGCGGCGGGGGCGCTCCTAGTTCCGGTTCAGCCCGTGACGGCGGCTGTCGAGCGCGTCCTTGAAGTGACTCTCGGCTGCGTCGATGTCTCGCGTCGGAGTGGACGGGTCGAAGACCCGCAGAAGTGAGAAGCGGAAGCTCGTCGGGTCAAGGCGACGTAGCTCGACGTTCCCGCCGTGGCCATTCGTGGCGTAGGCGTTCCAGCGCTGCCGGATACTCTCGGCGCCGTCCGCCTTGCCGACGTAGTGCCGGCCATCTCTCGTATCAGTGATCAGATAGACGCCGATGACTGATGACAGCGCGGTGCGCCACGAGGCGTAGCGGTGTTCCCGCATCACCGCCTGGAGCTGGCCATGGCTCAGGACGAGGCAGTCGAAACCGGGAAAAGGGACCGGCTCCGCGTCCGCGATGCCTACGACCGGATAGCTCGCCGCGGTGCTGGCGTTGATCCGCCAGGTGCGCGGCGACTTCCAGCCGATGACGAGGCGGTTGCGTAGATCCGCCATCTGGTCGGACTCGGTCACGCCGAAGGTTCGGATGACGCCGTTGTCGGCGACCAAGCCGTGGTTCTCGACCACCGACCAGAGCCGAGCCTGGTCGCCGCCTTCCTTGATGAACACCACCCAAAGGGGCGGGGGCACCACCGGAAACCGACGGCTGTCCGACGACTGATTTCGCGTGTACTCCAGGATCTCGGCGTGGGTAGAGTCGGCGTGCAGCCCGACCAACCCGCTCTCCTCCGACTCCCGCGCGTAGGCATGACGGATGACGAGCGCTTGGGAAGGATCGATGCCCGCGTCGATGAGCAGAGGGCCAAGCGTGAGTGGCACGGCGTTCAGCCTCCTGGACAGTTAGATAGCAAAGGCGCTACCGCACACGAGACAGTGCACCTTCGTCGTCTCGTTGGGAACCTTCACGGGCTCGTTCGGATGACAAGGGGATTCAGCGATGATCATGTCGTCTGGTTCTACTAGCGCGTCCGGCGTCTCAATGCCGAACGAGAAGGAGCGGTTGGGCTTGAAGCTCATCCCCTTCACACCTTTGAACGCCTTCTCGATCGAGTCCTGGACGTAGCGGTCGATCGTGGGGCCGCTCACGCCATGCATGTACTCGAGTTGCGCCGGCGTCCACCACGAGTCCGTCCCCGATGCCACCCCGCACAGCGGGCAGAAGTACTGGTCGACGATCTCGGCGTCGGGGTCGCCCTCCTGGTGGCTGAACCACTTGAACTCTTGTTCGCAGGTCGGGCACTCCCGGCGAATGAAGCCGTCAGTGTCGAGTGGCAGGCTCACGGGCACTCGGATCTCGTCATTCACACTCTCATTCCTCTCAGCCGTTGGTATCTACGAAGACGTCCTGCGACACCGTCTCGCCGGCCTCGGTCCGGCCGGTGACGGTGACGTCGAAGGTGTCCTCCATGTCGCCGCCGCCGAACATGCGACCCATCCCCATGACGTCGATCGTGACCGAGCGACCCAGACCGGGAATCTTCTTGATCGTCTGGAAACCCTGCAACTTCAGCGACGCATCCGTCGGGATGACCACCGCGACATCGAACGCGGTCTCGGTGCCGCGGTTGATGATCTGCAGCTTGTCGATCTTGTTGCCGCCCTTGTTGAAGTACTTGACGTCGAAGTCGATGGCCTTGCGAACATTCGTGTTCGACGGGACGCGCCGACCAAGCGGCAACCCGTCACCGGGGGGCAGCGGAGGCGTGAAATCGCCGGTGCTGTGCCAGTCCGTTCCGCGCAGGTCGATGTCGCAGCCCGCCGTCTTCAGTCGGTTGGCCAGCTCCTGACGCTTCGCCGAGTCGTTCGTCAGCCGGATCGCGTGTCGTCCCGCCACGTCGCTGAACGCACGGACATCTCCGACTTCCACCAGCACCGTTCGCTTGGCGTCCCGACCGAGGGCCATGCCGGCTTCGAAAAGGACGTTCGGACGAGCCTGCGCCGCGGGCTTCGTCTCCGGGTCGTTGTCGCCGTGACCGTACTGCGGCTGGAGGTAGGCGATCTCGTCGGGGGTCATGAGCACCACAATTGCGGCGGCGTTATCGAGCGCAGCATCGAGAACCTGTCCGATGTACGGCGATCCTTCGCCCGTCAGCTCGACCGCATGGCTCCACTCCATGGGGGAGAGGTTGATGCTGCGGAGAAAATCGAACATCGACTTCCGAAGGGACTCATTCCGCCCATGCACCACGAACACCGATCGAGCGTCAAATTCTTGCTCCGCCACTTGTTCTCCCGCTCCGTTGCCGAGCATCGAATGATGCGTCATCGTCCAGCCTACGAACGGGTGCCGACACCGCGGGGTTTTGAACTCACATGTTCGTTGTGAAATAGATGTCGTTTGCGTCCGGCGCATTGACGTCGAGCTCCTGTTCGTCCTACTCAGTAGTCCTCCTCTCCGGGGCGCGGCTTCACCGAGAGGAACGCACCCGGGGTTGGTCGGCCGCATCCGATGAGGAGGCTCGCGATGAGCGAGAACCAACTATCTGAAATGCCGGCCTCGGCGCTTGGCCTTGTCCGCCCGCTGAGTGTGCGGATCACCGATGGGCTGCGAGCGTAGATCGAGGTGGTCGCGCAGGTCCACGACCGGAGCGTGGCCGAAGAGATCTGTCTAGCGCTGGAGGCCTGGGCCAAGACGAGCAAGTCCGATCCGAAGGTGCTCCAGCTGCCGAGACGGTGCGAGCCGAGATCGAGCGCGAGGCAAAGGCCGAGCAGAGCGCGATCCAGGCCATCCTCGGAAATGCACCGCCGGGCGGCGGTCGCACCACTAAGCAGGCTCCGTCCTGATTCGCGCCGGACGTCCGGGATCGAGCACCGCGAGACCGCACCCGAGATCTTGCTGCTCCCTGCGGCGCCTCGCACGGCCCTGCCTCCGTTCGGAAGCCGGGGCGCACCGATATCGTGAAGGTGCCCGATCGCTTCATTACTGATCCGCGCATCGCCGCGCGAAGGAGACCTCACCCGTATGGCCAAATCGCTACTCGAGCAACTGCCCAGCATCGTCGCTGCGGGCAAGCGACAGGCGGCGCAGATCCTCGAGCAGTTGGAAGGCCAGAGCAAGGTCAGTCTCCAGACTCGCGAGCTTGTGATCCCGTCGAAAGACAAGGCGGGGTTCAACCTGTGGGGTTCGCGAGCGGATGAAGAGACGACGACGGCGCCGAACCGCCTGATCTACGGCGACAACCTCCTCGCGATTGCTGCCCTGCTGGCTGGCGACGAAGACACGCCCAGCATGCGCGGCAGGGTGGATCTCATCTACATTGACCCTCCGTTCGATTCGAAGGCGGATTACCGGACGAAGATCACCCTGCCTGGAGTAACACTCGACCAGAAGCCGACCGTGCTCGAGCAGTTCGCCTACTCAGACACCTGGTCCGACGGAACGGCCTCCTACCTCGCGATGATCGCGTCGCGGCTTGTTCTGATGCGCGAGCTGCTCTCCGACGTTGGGGCAATCTACGTGCACCTCGACTACCACGTGGCGCATTACGTCAAGATTCTGCTCGACGAAGTGTTCGGCAAGGGCAACTTCCAGAACGAGGTGGTGTGGAAGCGGAAGGGCGGCTCGGCGCTTAGCACGATGAGCAAGATGTCGGTCAACACCGATACGATCTTCCACTACTCAAAGACCGACAACTACATCTTCAACAAGGTCTATATGGAGCCCGACCCTGAGTACGTCGAGCAGATGTTCCGGCACGAAGATGAGGACGGTCGCCGGTTCATGCTCAACGTCTGCAGCAGTCCGACCTATCGGCAGAACCTGATCTACGACTACAAGGGCTACAAGACGCCGCCTAATGGCTGGCGCTATTCGCGTCCCAAGATGGAAGAGCTGGACGCAGCCGGGCTGCTCTACTTCCCTGAGGACAAGAAGAAGCAGATCTACCGGAAGGTGTACCTCGACACCTATCCTGGCCAGCTTGTCACGAACCTCTGGACTGACATTTCGCTTCTCAAGGGTCGAAACGCCGAGATCGTGAATTATGCGACGCAGAAGCCCGAAGCGTTGCTCAATCGCATTATCAAGCTGTCGAGCAACGAAGACTCGATCGTCGCGGATTTCTTTGTCGGCTCGGGCACGACGGCTGCGGCGGCCGAGAAGCTTGGCCGGCGGTGGATCGTGAGCGACCTCGGCAAGCCATCCACGATGATCACGCGAAAGCGTCTGATCGATCAGGAGGCCAAGCCGTTCCTCTACCAAGCCATCGGTGACTACCAGGTCGAGCAGGCTCGGTCGACGCTCGGACGCAGCTTCCGCGTCGGCGACCTTTCGAAGGTCGTTCTCGACGTTTATGGCGCGCTGCCGCTTCCTCCCGAAGAAAACGTCAATGGCAGCCTTGGCCGCCTTCCTGGAACGCGGACGCTCGTCATGGTCGACAGTCCCGCACGCCTCACCACCGCCTCGACTCTCCGCCGCGCTCAGGGCTTCCGTGAGGTCAAGATGGGCGGCTTCGATAAGGTCATCGTGCTGGGATGGAATTTCGCCGCCGGCATTGGTCAGGACATCTCCGATCTCAACGACCACAAACTTGAGGTCCTAGTGATCCCGCCAGACCTTCTTGATCGCCTCAAGAAGAAGGGCGCCGACAAGCTCGCATCGGAGGTTCGTTTCTCGAGCCTCCAGTACCTGCAGGCCGATGTCGTCGCTCGTATGCAGGACGGCGAAGGTGAGTCACTTGCGGTCAGCCTCCAGAACTACGTCCTCCTCTCGCCCGACGCGATTAATCTCGATGAGAAGAATCGCGCGGCGCTACAGAACGTCATGAACAATGAGCCGCTCGCGCTCATCGAGTACTGGGCCGTCGATCCCGACTATGACGGTGAGGTGTTCCGCTCCGTCTGGCAGGACTACCGTGGCAACACCGACAACGACGAGGATCCGCTGCGCGTTGTTACGACGGCGACCCTCGACCTCGGGCGCAAGGACGGTGCACGCACGATCTGCATCCGGGCCGTTGACGTCTTCGGCTTTGAGTCCGAGGTGGTCATTCCGGATGTCGAGGTGTCGGCATGAGTGGCTTCGCTGACTTCCCGCTCGCCAAGGGGCTGAACACGCTCCTCGCGCCGCAGATTCCGGACCTCATTGGCGGGCTTGGCACACCGCTGCTTGAAGAGGTCACGCCGGTCACAGCCGAACTCCTGCGCTTCTGGTTCGAGCAGGACTACTGCGACACCCGCTTCCTGAACTTTCACGAAGGTCAGCGTCAGGCGATCCTCAACATCATCTACGCCCATGAGGTGCTCAAGACGAAGCGGTTGCGCGATCTCTACGACGCTGTTGCCGGAGACTACCTGCTCCAGGGCGGGGTCCTCGGAGAAGTGACGCGCCAGCGCCACGACTACCCGAAGTACGCCGCCAAGATGGCAACAGGAACGGGCAAGACCTGGGTGCTGAACGCCCTCATGCTCTGGCAGCACCTGAACAACGCCGCCGACCCGAGTGACCCGCGCTTCTCGAGCAACTTCCTGCTCGTCGCGCCCGGCCTCATCGTCTATGAACGCCTGCTCGATTCTTTCCTGGGCAAGGAGCACGGAGGGGAGCGTGACTTCTCCACCAGCGACATCTACTCGCAGCGCGACCTCTTCGTTCCGGAGAACTACCGGACCAAGGTCTTTGCATTCCTTCAGACCTCCGTTGTTACCAAGCCGGAGATCGGTCGCAAAGTTACCGGCTCCGGTCTCATCGCCATCACCAACTGGCACCTGCTTGCTGGGCAGGAGGACCCGGACTTCCTCGACGACGGGGACGAGATCGACGCCCCCGGTGTGGAGATCAGCCCGAAGGACGCCGTGCAGAGCATTTTCCCGCTCACTCCAGGCACGTCGGCTGGAAACGCTCTCGACACTCTTGATCGCCGTTTTGCACGCGGCGGCCCGCTCGAGGCGCTGAAGGATCTGCCGAGCCTCGTGGTGTTCAATGACGAAGCGCACCACATTCATGAGGTCAAGAAGTCCGAAGAAGTCACGGACGTCGAGTGGCAGAAGAGTCTGACCGAGATCGCTTCCACCAAGGGCGCGCGCTTCATGCAGTTCGACTTCTCCGCGACGCCGTATAACGAGGTTGGCTCGGGCCGGAAAAGGAGTAAGGCGTACTTCCCACACATCGTCGTCGACTTCGATTTGACCTCAGCCATGAAGGCCGGCCTCGTGAAGGCGCTGGCACTTGACAAGCGCAAGGAGGTCGCGGCGCTCCCGCTCGACTTCCGTGCTGAGCGTGACGAGCAGAATGCGGTCACGGGTCTGTCGAACGGTCAGCGCGTCATGCTGCGCGCTGGCCTCAAGAAGTTGCAGATCCTCGAGGACAAATTCAAGGACGCGGACCCGACGAAGCACCCCAAGCTCCTCGTGATTTGTGAGGACACAACCGTGTCTCCACACGTCGAGGATTTCCTGAAGACTGCCGGGCTGTCCGAGGACGACATCCTCCGCGTGGACTCAGGCCGTAAGTCCGAGCTCGGTGCCAAGGACTGGGAGCCGGTTCGCGAGAAGCTTTTCGATGTCGACAAGCACGCGCAGCCGAAGGTCATCATTTCCGTCCTGATGCTCCGCGAGGGCTTCGACGTCAGCAACATTTGCGTCATCGTCCCGCTGCGGTCTTCGCAGGCTTCGATCTTGCTCGAGCAGACCATCGGTCGCGGCCTCCGTCTCATGTGGCGCGGCAATGATGCCATTGACGAGCTGAAGGCTGAAACGCGTGAGCGTATGGCCAAGCGCATGGAGCCGACCAACTACTTCGACGTGCTCTTCGTCGTCGAGCACCCGGCCTTCTCGGACTTCTACGAAGAGTTGCTCAACGGCGGACTGGCCGTCGAGGTCGGCGACGAGGACGAGAAGAACACCTCCGCCACGGGTGACCTCGAGTTCGTGGATCTTCGGCCGGGCTACCAGGCGTATGACTTCGAGATCCCGATCATCATCCGCGACGCCGACGAGGAGCTACGCGAGCCGAGCATCAACCCGCTTGAGCTGCCGGTCAGTCGATTCCCGCTCGACCTCATCCTGAAGCAGGTCGGCAAGGGCGACCGGTTCGTCTCCAAAGACCAGCAGACCGGCACCCAGTTCGGCGACTACCGCGTCGATGGCGGCGTGCTGACAGCGACCGGCTACAACGACTACCTCTCGCGGATGACGACGCGCGTCACCGAGGCACTGGGCCGGAACATGACGACGTCGGCGAAGAAATACCGCGAGATCAGTCAGTTCCCGATTCTCCAGTCGTACCGACCGCTCCTGCTCGGCTGGATCGATAGCTACATCCGCAAGCGTATGTTCGGTGCGGCCTTCGACCCGCTCGAAGGCGAGAACTGGCGCGTTCTTATGCTGGACGATGTCGCCCACGAGCTGGCCGGCACCTTCGCCACCATGCTCGTCGAGCTGCAGGAGAACCAAGAGGTCGACTCCGCGATCGTGCAGTACCGGAAGCTCTCCGATGTCGCGACCATCCCGGTGCGGGCAAGCTCGGCCGCCGAGGTCAACAAGTGCATCTACGAGCGTCTGCCGATCCCAACCAAAGCTGGTGGCCTCGAGCGCACCTTCATTCACTGGGCCGACGGCGACTCTGCCATCGAGGCGCTCGCCAAGGTGCATGAGTACCGTCACCACTTCCTGCGCCGTCCGTACCTCAAGGCGGACGGCATGCCCGCCCAGTACTCGCCTGACTTCCTCGTGCGCACCGGTGATGACATCTACGTCGTCGAGACAAAGGCGCAGTCCGCGCTGAGCGACGAGAACGTCAAGCGCAAGCAACGTGCGGCGCTCGCCTGGTGTGAGCAGATCAACGAGCTGCCGGAGGAGCAGCGAGACGGCCGACAATGGCACTACGTCCTGCTCGGCGAGACGATCGTGAAGGACTGGAAGAAGAAGAACGCTCGTGCCAGCGAGTTGCTCGACTATGCACGCCTGCGACGTAGCAGCACAGCACGGCAGGAGAAGCTGCTGTGATCCAGGGGTGGGCAAAGTTCTGGCCTGTGGATCTTCACGTCCACACACCGGGTTCCAACGACGCGAACGATGAAGACTTCGGGTCCGCCGAGGACATTGTGGCTACCGCCGTTCGCCAGGGGCTGTCGGCCATAGCCATCACCGACCACAACACAGCGTCGTGGGTCGATCAGATGAGTGCGGCGGCCAAAGGTAGCGGCCTAGTCGTTCTGCCCGGGTTCGAGCTCAGCACCTCTGACGGGCATCTCCTAGGCATTTGGGAGGAGGACACCCCCGCTCATGTTCTCGAGGACGTACTGATCTCTATCGGGATCCAGCGAGCACAGTTCGGGAGCCTAGATGTCGTTGCGCGCGGCATGGCCGACTGCGCAGCGGAAATCACTAAGGCCGGCGGGATCGCTATCGCAGCGCACATCGACAAGGAGAAGGGGCTGCTGGCGCAGCCGGTTCAGGTCCACGTCAATCAGCTCCTTGCCGATCCTGGAGTCCTCGCCTTTGAGTTCGTGAAGTCTGAGACGCCGGCAAAGGTGGCAGCGAAGCTCAACGGATCGCGCAAGCCAGCGCTGGTGCAAAGCTCAGATGCCTACGACGCATCCCTCAGCCGCCACGCTGCGTCGGGCATTGGAGTTCGTCGAACGTGGATAAAGGCCGCCCGTCCTGATCTGATCGGCCTTCGTTATGCGCTCGACGATCCCGAGTTGCGAGTCACCTTAGACAATCCTTCCTCGCGTCCACAGCATCCGACAATCGACTCGGTGCACCTCAGTGGCGGGTTCCTGCCGGGCGAAACCGTTGAACTCAGTCCCGATCTTAACTGCTTCCTCGGTGGTACCGGCGCCGGCAAGTCTCTCGTCCTCGAGGCAACGCGATTCGCGCTGCACCAGCAAGTCGACGGCGACGTCTTTGAAGCAATTCGGGATGAAGTGGATCGTCGACTCGGATACGCGCTGGGAGACGGCACCGAGGTTCAGGTGGACGTCACCGTTGGCGGAGAGCGATATCGAGTCAGTCGCGTGTTCGAGACTCGCGGCTCGCAAGCATCGGTCCTGCAAGAGGTCGATGGTGATTGGGTTGCCATCAACGCCGAACCCGAAGACATCATCTCCATCGCTCCTTTCTCGCAGGGCGAGATCCTCGAATACGCTCGCCAGCCCGTTGGGCGCGTCGGTTTGGTTGACGCCCATCTGGACATGCGAGAGATCGAGGACCGCATCTCGCATGCAGAAGCGGCGCTCGATACCAACGCAGATTCGTTAATTGCAGCGCGCGAGCGTGTCTCAAAGCTGACCGAGCAGGCAGCCAAGGAGACAGCGCTGGCGGACCGAGAGCGAGAACTATCCGCCCTGTTCGATCCAAAGCTCGTCGAGGAACAGGGTCAGTGGACGAGCGAGCGCGGGGCGCTTCAGACCTTTGAAGAGCAGCTCGAGGGACTGGCGTTCACTCCGCCGACCCCTCCAACATCAGTGACCGAAAAGCTCGAGGCGCACAAGGGGCACTTCGATCGAATCTCAGACGCGCGAGCCTCCCTGCTGCGCTCGATCGCAGATGCGAAGAAGCTTGTTGATGAAGGAATTGCTGAGCTGCGGAAAGAAGCTGGATCGGTGCGTTCCGAGCTCGATGCGGAGTTCAAGGCGTTCCAAGCAAAACTCGACGAGACGCTCGAGAAGTCAGGGAACGCATCGCTCACGAGCCTTCGGCGATCTCTTGAGAACGTGCAGACCGATCTCGCAGCCGCGAAGCTCGCGGCTGCGGAGCTGAACGACATCGCTCAGCCTGACCTCGACCGATTGCTCCGGGAGCGCGACGACGCCCTCAGCGCGCTCAAGAAGGGACGCGATGAACGCCGGGAGGCCCGGCGGGAGCGTGTCAAGGAGCTGAACTCGAAGACGGCCGGATTCGTGAAGATCGATATCCCCACTAGTGGGGATCGTTCGGCGTACCGGACGGCGCTCGACACTCTCAAAGTCGGATCGCGTCTACAGGACCAAGTACTGGCACTGATCGCTGACCACGTCCATCCGTTCACTCTCGGTCGGGTTCTCTGGTCAGGCGACTTCTCGAGCGTCGGCACATTGCCAACGGGACTCACCGTCGCAGACCTCTCGAAGCTTCACGCGAATGTTGCAGACCGCGAGCTCTGGAAGGTCTTGCTCGAGATGCAGCGGATCGACATCCCCGACACGCTCAACGTGAAGTTCAAGAAGCCCGAAGGCGGTGCGTACGTGCCGATCGAAAACCTGTCGCACGGCCAAAAGTGCACCGCTGTCCTCATCATTCTGCTGGCGGACGGCGAGACGCCCGTGTTGATCGACCAGCCGGAGGACGCGCTTCACGCCCCTTGGATCGAGGACTACCTGGTTGATCGGCTGCGTGACCTTCGCGGCACCAGGCAGTACATCTTCGCTACTCGAAGCGCCGGCCTAGTCGTGAGTGCGGACGCCGAGCAGCTGATCACGATGCGTGCAACGGCCGATCGAGGCGAAGTCGAGGCAAGCGGCTCCCTCGAGAGGCACGATCTGAACGCGCTCGCTCTCCATCACCTCGAAGGTGGCAAGGTGCCCTTTGGGCGGCGAGCTCGAAAGCTGCGTACCTCGATTTCCAGCTGAGCGAGCGCTTTTGCGAGCTCGGGCAGATTAGGATCCGCTGTTCGCGTTCCCGAAGACTCGAGCGACGTACAGCCCGAACCGCGCGATCTTCTTCCAGCCGGCCGAGATCACGATGACGGCGAGAAGTGGGCCGAACCACCAATGCGTGGTCACGCTGACGACGACCGCGTTCCAGAGCATCTCGAGCCCGAGCGCGCGCCCATCCCGGATGAGCTGCTGCCAGTCGATGTCCATGGTGCCCTTCGGTCGTTTTGCTGAGCTTAGGTGTGACCTGCGACATCGCGGGCGGGCGCTTGACGGCTGCGACGCGGTCCGGGGTGCGGTGTCGCGCGCCGCGCATGGCGCCCATGCTTGCAATTTCGCGCCGATGAGCGCATAAGTATGTGCAGCTGACGACGCCGGGGGAAACGACGTCGTCAGTCGTCCAGGTCGCCGCTGTACGCTCGCCCACTGCATGGAACGAGCGCACAGCGACTACCTGGGCGCTGAGGTTTCGAGCGCTAAGCGGACTGAGTTCCGATCGATATCTTGATTAGATGAGCGGCTCGGGACATGTCTGGCACTACACGAAGCACGACGTCATCGAGAAGATCATTACCAATCACGAGCTCTGGGCTGCTGACGTTGCGGGACTCAACGACGCGACCGAGCTGAAGCTCGGGAACAAGCGTGTGAAGCAGGCCTTCAAAGCGATAAAGAAGGACTGGGACTACTACGACAACACCGCTCCCGACATCGACTTCAAAGAACTCAAAGAGTCGCTCGAGGGCGCTGGTGGGGACCTGTATCACGGGAGCGCCTTCGTCACCTGCTTCAGTCCCGAGCCCGACGACACAGAACAGTGGCAGAAGTACGCCGGAGCGAACGGTTTCGCTGTGGCGATCCCACGGGACGTTTACCTCCCCGTGGTCGGAACGGAACTGCCGATTCCGTCTCGAGGCCCCTACATCGAGGAGTTCCCGTTTCGGTGGCTCGACCTGGTTTACACCAAGCCTGAGCAACTTGAGCTGGCAACTCGTGCCATCTGGGAGATCCATCATGGAGAGGACGAGGGCGCCTACGTCGATGCGCGCCATGACGTAGGCGACAACTTCGGATCAATCTTCCGTGACCGTGGCAGCAGCGGCTACGTCGATGCGGTCGCGTCCATCAAGAATCGACACTTCTTTCGCGAGCGTGAGGTGAGGTACGCCGTCACCAAGCCCGATAACCCGGCGGCGATCCATCCCAACCCGGTCGGCACCTTCACCCACGTTCGCATCACGGGAGCTGAGTCGGACCCCTTCAATACGGACTGGTACAAGCACGATCCGAGCTACTACCAGGCAACACCGAGCAACCTTCCGATCGTGAAGATCCGAGTCGGGCCCGGGAACGACTTCGGTACGGAGGAAGCGCGCCTGCGTCCACTCCTCGACGCAAACGGCTACTCCGCCGTCAAGCTCGTGAAGTCCAAGAGTCCGTTCCGCTAATCAGCTGGATGTCGCTCGCACGGCCGACGGCCGGCCGCCTGTAGGTGGGCGCAACTTCACCCCGGCAGTGATGATCGCGACCCGCATCGTCTCCTAATTCACTGACATCTGCTCAGCCACTTCGGAGAGGGACAGCCCGGACTTGTAGAGCCGCTTGGCTTCCGTCACCTGCGTGCCGGAGAGCGGCTGCCGCCGCACGACCACGCTGTTCTCGCGGAGGATCCGGAGGATGGTCGACTTGGCAACTTTGCACTCGGCGGCGAGGCTCGTCGACGTTTCGCTGCCGTCTGCGTACCTGCGAACTACCTCGGCTTGCTGAGCCGGAGACAGGCGCGTCCACGGTCTCGTCCGCGCGATGGTTCGAGCAACCGGTTTGTCCTGTTCGGCGGCCTTCAGAATCTGCCGAATCCGGTCCTCTGTAACAGGGGTGGATTTTATGGAACAGAGGTAGTCAAGGTCGACATCGAAAGGCCTGGCAGAGACCATCTCTGCCAGGCCTTCGTCGTTCCTGGGGGTAGAGCTGCTCGACGCCGCCGTCGCGCGTCGGACCGACCTCTAGGACGTCCTTCGGATGGCCAGATCTGAGCCGACAGCCAGAGCATGCGGAGCTCGCCGACTCAGTCGCTTATCGAGATGCATGAAGACCGCAGCCCGATGGGCATGACGCGGGAGCCGACGAGTCGACACAATCGTGGAAGCCATAACCTTCGGCCGACGGAGTCTGTGATGAATATCCCCCTCTTCGACTACTTCTCGTGCGGCGAGCTGCCGACCCCGACGCTCCCGTCGGGCGAGGCCGTCGAGCTGATGCGCACGGCCTACGGCGTCGACGTCGAGCTGAAGAGCCTCGGCAGCCAGCAGGACCAGAACTTCCTCGTCCGCCCCGGCGACGGTGGCAAGCCGATCGGCGTCCTGAAGATCAGCAACCCGGTCTTCAGCGAGACCGAGATCGACATGCAGGATGCGGCGGCCGCCGCGGTGGCGCGCGCCGAGCCCGGTCTGCGGGTCCCCGAGATCGTCGAGGGGCCGCGCGGACCCATGACGGGGTGGTGGGACACGACCCAGGGGCGCCTCCACGCACGCGTGATCTCGTTCGTCGAAGGCTCCACGCTCACCGGATCCGGGTATCTCTCCCCCGCAGTCATCGAGCGACTCGGCGAGTTGTCGGCCGCGGTCAGCGTCGCGCTCGCAGACCAGCACCACCCGGCGTCGGGTCGCACGCTGCAGTGGGACCTCCGCCATGCCGAGCGCGTCATTACCGAGATCTCCGCCACCGAGCCCGACTCGGAGGTGCTCGAGACGACCGGAGCGGCAACGGTGGCCGCCCTTGCCGAGCTCCGCCCGGTTGCCAACCGACTCCCCCGCCAGCTCGGCCACTTCGACGTGACCGACGACAACGTGCTGCGCCCCAACGGCTTCGGGACCCTGCCCGATGCCGTCATCGACTTCGGCGACGTCATCGAATCGTGGGCCGTCGGCGAGCTCGCGGTCACCGTGTCGTCGGTGCTGCACCACGACGGAGCGGACTACGCCTCCGCCCTGCCCGCCATCGCCGCATTCGATCGGCGCCGACCGCTCTCCGACGACGAGATCACCGCTCTCTGGCCGCTGGTCGTGTTGCGCGGAGTCGTGCTCGTGCTGAGCGGGCGCCAGCAGGTGCGTCTCGACGACGACAACGACTACGCGAGCGGCAACCTCGACCACGAGTTCGAGATCCTTCGCCGGGCGACTGCGGTGCCGATACGCGTCGCGACTGCCCGCATCCGCCACGCGCTCGGTCGCGAGACCGCCCCCTCCCCTTCATGGGCGGGGCCCTCGCTGCTTCCCGCAGGCCTGGAGCCCACCGTCCTCGACGCGTCCACCCTGTCGCCGCTCTCGGATGAGGGCGCCTGGCTCGATGCCGACGCGGTCGACCGCGCGGCGTTGCGACTGCTCGATGAGGGCGCGCCCGCCGTGGTGCTTCCCGCGCTCACGCCCGCTCTGCTGGGCGCACCGTCGCGCAGCCCCGAGGAGCCGGCCACCATTCCGACTGCCGCTTCCGTGTGGTTCGCGGAGCCGAGCATCCTCGCTCTCCCCGGCACCGCCGAACACCTCGCCGACCAAGTCGTCATCGCGGGTGATCGAGGCGTCCTTCGCCTATCGACCCCCACCGCGGAGATTCCCGCGCGCACCCGGGTCACCGTGCAGCTCACCGCACCGGGAGTAGACGAGCTCCCCGAGGCCGTGCGCCCGAGCGACCTGCCCGGCTGGTCGGCGCTCGTCGGCGACGCGACCGTCGCGCTCGGTGTCGCCGCCCCCGCGAGCGCTCCCGGCGACGACCTCCTCGAACGGCGCGAGGCCGTCGTCGCCGAAGTGCAGGAGCACTACTACAGCCGCCCGCCTCGCATCGAGCGGGGCTGGCGCGAATACCTCGCGGACGTCGACGGACGCGTCTACCTCGACATGGTCAACAATGTCGCCTCGGTGGGCCACGCCCACCCGCGCATCGCCGAGGCGGTGTCGCGCCAGGCGCGCATGCTGAACACCAACTCACGGTTCAACTACTCCGCGATCACCGACTACGCCGAGCGGATTGCGGCGACGCTCCCCGACGAGCTCGATACCGTGTTCTTCGTCAACTCCGGCTCCGAGGCCGTCGATCTCGCAATCCGTCTCGCGATGGCCGCCACCGACCGACGCCAGGTCGTCGCGATGGCCGAGGCCTATCACGGCTGGACCTACGCCAGCGATGCCGTCTCGACCTCGATCGCCGACAACCCCAACGCACTTGAGACCCGCCCCGACTGGGTGCACACGGTCGACGCGGCGAATTCCTACCGGGGTCGCCACCGAGGAGCGGATGCTGCCCGCTACGCGGCGGAGGCTGTCGAACGGATCGAGGCCCTCGCCACTGACGGTCACTCCCCTGCCGCCTTCCTCAGCGAGACCTTCTACGGCAATGCCGGCGGTGTGGCCCTGCCGGACGGTTACCTGACCGAGGTGTACGGCGCAGTTCGACGACTCGGTGGGCTCGCCATCGCCGACGAGGTCCAGGTCGGCTACGGCCGGCTCGGATCCTGGTTCTGGGGATTCCAGCAGCAAGGCGTCGTGCCCGACATCGTCGCCGTGGCGAAGTCGATCGGCGGGGGCTTCCCGCTCGGCGCCGTCATCACGCGGCGCGAGATCGCCGACCGCTACCGCACGCAGGGCTACTTCTTCTCCTCGACGGGCGGATCCCCGCTGTCATCGGTCGTCGGAATGACCGTGCTCGACATCATCGAGGACGAGCGTCTGCAGGAGAACGCGCGCGTCGTCGGCGGCCACCTCAAGCAGCGACTTGAGGAACTCGGCGAACGCCACCCACTCATCGGGACGGTCCACGGGTCGGGTCTCTATCTGGGGCTCGAGTTCGTCCGCGACCGCGACACCCTCGAGCCCGCAACGGAGGAGACCGAGGCGATCTGCAACCGCCTGCTCGAACTGGGCGTCATCATGCAGCCGACGGGCGACCACCAGAACGTGCTCAAAATCAAGCCGCCGCTGTGCATCTCACACGAGTCGGTCGACTACTTCGTCGACATGCTCGACCGGGTGCTGACGACGGGGTTCTGACGAGCAGGTCGGGCCCGATGCGAAGGGTGTCTTCACCGCCCCCGCCCAGGCCCCGCACATATATCGCTGACTATCGTTGAGCCTCAGACACCCCACGGAGGTTCACCATGAGCAGGACGTTCCCCAACGGCGGCCACGGCCGCATCGACACCGACGGCATCTGGCAGGCCGTCGAGCAGTTCAAGGCTCGCTTCGAGAAGAGCGCCGGATCCCGTGTTGGTCGCGGCGACGTCCGCGCCGCCGTCCTCGCCCTGCTCGCTGAGAAGCCCATGCACGGCTACCAGATCATCAA
Organism: uncultured Naasia sp.; assembly: GCA_913778905.1. Lineage (GTDB taxonomy): Bacteria > Actinomycetota > Actinomycetes > Actinomycetales > Microbacteriaceae > Naasia. The sequence goes on from CAJYYA010000010.1 coordinate 459,181, forward strand.
CGAGATCGAGCAGCGCAGCGGCGGCGAGTGGAAGCCGAGCGCCGGGTCCGTCTACCCCACGCTGCAGCTCCTCTCCGACGAAGGCCTGATCAGCGCCGAAGAGTCGAACGGACGCAAGACCTACTCGCTCACCGAGAGCGGCCGCGCCGTCGCTGGTGACGGCCCCGCCGCGCCCTGGTCGAACACCGAGGAGAAGGGCGCCGGCTTCGCCGACCTGCCCAAGGCTGGAGTCGAACTCGCCCAGGCTGCGGCCCAGGTGCAACGTACCGGTTCGCCCGAGCAGATCCGCGACGCGATCGGCGTGCTGGAAGACGCCCGCAAGCGCCTCTACGCGATCCTCGCGCGCGACTGAGCCGTGCACCGCGACCGGACGACACAGATGACGACTAGAGAGTGACGCAGAGCCGGGCCACCGACTACGTGATTCCCGACGCGGAGAACACGCGCGCCCGCTACCGACGCATCCTGCGGTTCGCCGCCTGGCACCTCGCGGTGACCTGGTGGTACGAACTGTTCCTCCCCCGCATCGGGCTGACGAGCGTCGCCGAGCGCACACGGATCAGGCGCATGAAGATATTCGCGCGCCGCTTCTACGTGCTCGCCGTGGATCTCGGCGGCTTGATGATCAAGGTCGGCCAGTTTATGTCGTCGCGCCTCGATGTCCTCCCACCCGAGATCACGAAGGAGCTCGACGGACTGCAGGACGAGGTGCCGCCGGTCCCGTTCCACGCCATCCGTCAGCTGGCCGAGGCGGAACTCGGGACCTCTCTCGAGCGGGCTTACGCCTGGGTCAATGAGACCCCGATCGCGGCGGCCTCCCTGGGGCAAGCGCATCGGGCCCGGCTCTCCCCCGTCGATGCGGCCGATACGGGTCTACTCGACGTCGTCCTCAAGGTGCAGCGGCCCGGCATCGACACCATTGTCGAGGTCGACCTCAAGGCGTTGCGTCGCGTCGGCCGCTGGCTCAGCCACGTGCGTCTCGTCTCCGACCGCGCGGACATGCCCGCGCTCGTCGAAGAGTTCGCCGTGACGAGTCTCGAGGAGATCGATTACCTCAATGAGGCAGCGAACTCCGAGACGTTCGCGGCTAATTTCGCCGACAACCCCCTGGTGGCCGTGCCCACCGTCGTATGGGAGCGGACGACCCGTCGCGTGCTGACGCTGGAAGACGTGACCGCCATCAAGGTCACCGACCACGAGGGGTTGCGCGCGGCCGGAGTAGATCCGGCTCTCGTCGCCCCCGTTTTCGCGTCCGTCATGTTCGACCAGATGTTCGAGCACGGTTTCTTCCACGCTGATCCGCATCCCGGCAACATCTTCGTCACGCCGGTGCCGCTCCCTGAGGACGCAGAACCCACGGAGGGAAGCCGCCCGTTCACGCTCACGTTCATCGACTTCGGGATGATGGGCACGGTTCCGGCCGGGACGCGCTCCGGTCTGCGCAAACTGCTCATCGCGGCGGCAGCACGTGACGGGAAGGGCCTCGTCGACGCGATCCGCGACATCGGCGTGCTCCTGCCCACGGCCGACACGGTTGAGCTGGAACGAGCGATGACCGAGCTGTTCTCCCGCTTCGGCGGCATGGGTTTCGCCGAGCTGCGCGAGGTCGACCCGCGGGAGTTCCGCGAGTTCGCGACGCAGTTCAACGACGTCGTCCGGTCGCTGCCATTCCAGCTGCCGGAGAACTTCCTGCTCGTCATTCGGGCCATGTCGCTGACATCAGGGGTCTCGAGCGCTCTCGACGCGCGCTTCAACCTCTGGGACTCGGTCGAGCCGTATGCCCGTCAGCTGATCCGCGACGAACGCGGCAACCTGGTGGAGGACCTCGGCCGCCAGGCGCTGGACATCGCGGCGCTCACGATTCGACTACCCCGCCGACTGGACGGCCTCATCGACCGCGTGGAGGACGGATCGGTCGCGATCCAGACCCCGCGTCTCGACCGTCAGGTGGCGGGACTCGACCGCACCCTGCGCCGATTGATCTCCGCGCTGCTATTCGGCGGCCTCATTCTGGCGGGAGCCATCACCCGCGCCGACGACGCGGTGCTGGGCACGGTGCTGATGGTCGGCTCCGCAATCCCGTTGCTGGCGGCCGTGCTCGGCGGGCGCCGCGGGGCGTAGGGGCAGTCGCCGCGGGCTACGTCGGTTGCCCTGCGTATCGCTTCGCTCAACGGGCGGGCCCTCCGCCCGTTGAGCGAAGCGAAATGAAGGAGGCCTCCCGCCCATTGAGCGAAGCGAAATGAAGGAGGCCCCCGCCAATTGAGCGAAGCGAAATGAAGGAGCAGTAGTAGCGCGAAAAGCCATGCTCCCGCGCTCGTTTCGCAACGGCCCTGGCGGTCCTCCTCAACGACCGGGTGCGCTTCAGGCAGTGGGGCGGCGGCGAGAGGCCAGCCAACGCTCGAGCGGGATGGAGCCGTCGGTCCAGGGGGTGACGATCCAGACCGCCACGTAGAGCACCCAGCCGATCACCGGAAGCAGGAACGACAGCAGAACGAGGAGGCGGATCAGCCACACGTTGGTCGTCACGCGGGCGGCAATACCTCCCGCGATGCCGCCGACGAGACGGGACGGGCCGCGGGTGAACCCGAGGCGACGGATCGAATCGAAGACGCGGTTCATGCGCCCGACTCTAGGCGCGTCGCCTGAGCCGAGTCTGGCCGGCACCTCGGTGTCTCGTTCAGGGCATCGGAGGGTTGGCGATCTAGCCTCGCAAGCCCGACCGAGGAGGTCTGATGCCTGTTCTTCGCACCCTCCGCGGCGTGCTTGCCGGCGCCGCGTTCATCAACGCCGTCCCGCACGGCTACGCCGCCATCACCGGCGCGCCGTTCCCCTCGCCGTTCGGCGATCCGCCCGGGCGGGGGAACTCGGCCCCGCCCGTCAACGCGGCCTGGAGTCTGGCCAACGTCGCACTCGGACGAGGCCTGTTGCGCGGGCCGCGCGGATCCCGCCCGCCTCTCGCCGCCGTCCTGGCAGGTGGGTTCGTGATGGCCGTCGCGCTTTCGTGGTTCTTCGGCCCGGAAGGCCCCAGCCGTCCGTCCCGACGGCGCTGACCGGACCCCTCTCCTGACAGCCGGCCTCGTGCCGGAGAACCGCCTGCCGAGCGGCAGGGGGATGCTCGCAAGCGGCGGATGTTCATCGGATCGGACGGACCGTCGGTGCCGAAACAAGAGAAGAGCCGGTCCCCGCTGGACGGGCCCGGCTCTTCTCGCGATGACGGCTGAAAGCTACTTCTTGTCGAGCGCCTCGGCCTTGTGCACGGCTTCGCCGCCGCTCTTCTCGCTCTTCACCAGGTACTGCGGCTCGTCCTTCGAGGCCTTGACCTTGCGGCCCGCCTCTTCGGTCTCGGAGGTGATCTTCTTCTCGACCTCGCCCTCGGCCTCACCACCGTGAGACTTCCAGGTGACGTGGTCGCCCTTCTTGATGTTGTCGTCGCTCATGAGGCGAACGTATGCCGCCGGCGTGGGGTGCGGCTGGGGATCAGGGGATGTTCGGGGGGTCTTCAGCGGGTTGTGAGGGTGGCTCAGGGGGCGTCGTGCGAGGGCGGCGGATGTGGGCCGGGCCTCGATACGCTTCGATACTCGGCCGGTCTCGATACGGCGTGCTTCGCGGCACCTACTCGACCTCCGGGGCTCAGCCGGCCTCGACCGGGCACGGGCCCTCAGACGGCTAGGGGACGGGCGACCGCGGCAGCCTGAAGAGGCGGCTGGACGACGCCTTCGAGGATCAGGTCGTCCCCGCCGACCCGGAGGGTGCCGCCAGCGCGGAGGTCCTTGACGATGTCCCAATGCAACGCCGACTCGTTGACGCCGCCGCACTGCGGGTAGGCGCGGCCGAGCGCGATGTGCACGGTGCCGAGTATCTTCTCGTCGATCAGCAGATCGCCCGTCGAGGTCGCGAGCGCCGCGTTGGTGCCGATCCCGAGCTCGCCGACGCGACGGGATCCGCCATCCGTGTCGAGCAGTAGACGAACGAACTCGAGGCCCTCGGCTGCGTCCTCCCGCACGACACTTCCGTCGGCGAACTCCAATTCGAGGTCGCGGACCTTCACGCCTGCGAACGAGAAAACGCCCGGGAAGCGGATCACCCCCGTCACCCCACCCTCGAGCGGCGCTGTCGCGATCTCCCCATCGGGCCAGTTCGCCTCTCCCGAGAACGCAACCCATCGACGACCGGCGACGGGCAGTTCGAGACGACCCCACTCGTCCTCGATGACCACGGTCGAGGCGGGCTCGAGAGCCGAGCACAGGGTGTTCATCCGAGTGGCCGCCTCAGACCAGTCCGCGTCGAAGGAGGCCGCCCACTCGCGCAGCAGCACGTCCGCGTCGAGCCCCATCGCCGCCGCCCACTCGGGCGAGGGCACACGAACGAGCGCCCACCGGGTGCCCTGCCACCGCATGGTCGAGATAATGCCGCGACCGTGGCGTAGCGCTGCGATGCGTGCGGGATCGGCGTCGACGACGGGCGAGGTCATCGCGCGGAACGACACGTGCACGTCCGACCACTCCATGGCGGCGGCTTCGAGCGGCGGCGCCTGCTCGAGGAGGGCCGGATCGGCGGACCTCAGTGCGCTCGCATCGAAGCGCTCGTCGGTCGCGACGACCTGGGGCAGCGCTCCCCGCGCCCAGCACTCGTCGACGAACGCGGCGACCGCATCCATCGCCGAGACGTCGGTGAAGAAGACCGACACCCTGTCGCCGCTCGCCACGGAGACGCCGTCGGCGACCAGTCGGCTGATAGTGGCCCAATCGATGATGGTCATACCCGGGGAGCCCGTCTGTGCTGGAGGTCGGAGAGCGCCGTATAGAGCGCGGTGAAGTCGGCGTGGTCGGCGCGGAGCCGCTCCTGCGACCCGGCGTCCGGTCGGACGGTGGTGCGGATGCTCGTCCATCCGGCGGCCTCGGTCGGGGAGACTATGGCCCCGACGCCGATCGCCGCGAGGACGGCGTCGCCGAACGCACCGCCGGCACTGTCGGCGACGTCCTGGTCGAGCCCCGTCACGGTCGAGACGGTGCCGAGGATGAACGGGTTCCGGGTCGCTCCGCCGATCGCCGTGACTCTCGACACCGGCGCGGCTGCCTCCTCGAAGGCCGCGATGGCCGCAGCGATCGAGTGGCCCACCCCTTCGAGCACGGCGCGCGCCATGTCAGCGCGGGTGTGCTCGAGGCCGAGGCCGATCAGGGCGCCCCGGCTCAGCGGGTCCTGGAACGGGGTCCGCTCCCCCGCGAAGTGCGGCAGCGCGAGCACCCCACGGGCGCCGGGCTCCGACTCCGCGGCCAGCTCGACGAGCGCGGCGAACGTCGCCCCGTCATCGGCCTCGGTGAGCGCGAGCAGGTCGGCGAGCCAGCGTGTGGCCGTACCGGCGGTCGAGGTGCCGGCGGCGAGCACGTAAGTGCCCGGGAACACGAACGGCGCACTCCACAGCTTCGGGTGCACGCGCAGCGACTCCCCGACACGGATGAAGTAGCCGCTCGAGCCGTACATGGCCATGAGCTGCCCCTCGGCGACGACACCCGACCCGACGGCCTCGGCCGGCGCATCCGTGGTGCCGATGATGACCGGCGTGCCGACCGGGATCCCGGTCTCGCGCGACGCCGCCGCAGTAGTCGGCCCGGCGATATCGGTGGCCCAGCCGAGACGCGGCAGGCGCTCGACGTCGATGAAGTCCTCGCACCCCGTCACGTCCCAGCGCGCTTCGGCCAGGTCGTAGAGCGGGTGGAAGTAGCCGGCGGTGCCGTGGTCGATGGTGACCTCACCCGTCAGCTTCGCGACGAGAAACGACTGGCTCGTCATGAACCAGCGCGCCTCTCGCCAGACATCCGGCTCTTCGTCCGCGAGCCAGGCGATCTTCGGTCCCGCCGACTGACTCGTCAACGTGTTCCCTGTACGGCGGAGGATCTCGTCCTCACCGAGCGCGGACGTGATGCGCTCGATCTGCGCGGTCGCACGCGTGTCGATGCCGTAGAGGATCCCGGGACGGAGAGGTGCGAGGTCGGCGTCGGTTGCGACGACGCACGGCCCGATCGCACTGACTCCGACGCCCGCGAGGTCGCGGGCGTCGAGGTGGGCGGTCAGCTCGCGAGCAATCGCGACGACGTCCGCCCACCACACCTCCAGCGGGTGCTGCTCGACGTGGCCCGGCGCCGGCGTGGAGATCCCATGCCGACGCCGCGCCTCCGCGACGACCTCGCCGTGCGCGTCGACCAGCACCCCCTTGCTCTCGAAGGTGCCGACATCGATGCCGAGGAACACTGTCAGCGGACGCCCTTGGCGACGCTCATGAGGTCGCGCACGCGCGCCACATCGGCGTCGTTCTCGAACTTGCCGTCCTTCTTGAAGAACGTGCCGACGATCGCGGCATCCGCGAACTGCATGCTCTCGGTGAGGGTGTCGGGCCGGACGCCCGTGTTGACGAAGACCGGCACGGCGGACGCGTGCTCCTTGACCGTCTTGAGGGTCGACGTGTCGGTGGGTGCCCCGGCAGTCAGGCCCGAGACGCAGAGGCCGTCGGGTACGCAGTTGAACACCGTCGAGCGGGTCAGCTGCGCGAGGTCGCGGTCGGCCACGTAGGCGGCGGCCTCGGGGACGATGTTGAAGAGCAGCTTCACATCGCTGCCGGAGACGGCCACACGGTGGCGCGCGGTGCGGCCGACATTGGTGTTCCACATACCGAAGTCGCTCGCGTAGACACCCGTGAAGACCTCGCGCACGAAGGACGCGCCCGTGGCCACGGCCAGGTCGATCGAGGCGACTGCGTCCCACAGCACGTTGACACCGAACGGCACCGCCAGCTCGCTGCGGATCTCGCCCACGATGCGAGCCATGCTGATCGCCGTGATCGGCTCGGTCTGGGTGAGATACGGGAGGCTGAACTCGTTGGAGATGAGGATGCCGTCGACCCCGCCCTCCTGCAGCGCGGTGATCTCGCGGCGGGCGTGCGCGAGAATCGCGTCCATCCCGCCCGCGGCGTCGTAGCCGGGGTCTCCGGGCAGTGCCGGGAGGTGGCACATGCCGATGATGGGCTTGGAGACCGGGAAGACGTCGTCGAGCCAGGTAGTCACAGGGGTAGTCCGCCTTGTCGTGTTGCTGTTGTCGGAAGGTGTGGTCAGGGTGGGGGCCGCGTCGGTCAGGGTCACTGCGCCGAGCGCCAGGCCTCGAGGAAGCGCAGCAGAGCCGTCGCTCCGGGATCGGGTATCCCGACGCTGCGCTCCTGCAACCAGGAGGCCCGCCCGCGGCGGGACTGCATCGGCGTCGTCCGTTCGACGGCGTCGGCGGCCGCCGTGATGGCGGCGTCGATCGCCGAGCCCGCGTCGGTCGGCCCGCGGAGAGACTCGGCGACGGCCGCGAGCCCGTCGTAGATCGTCTTGTCCCCGAGCTGCGTCTTGCCGCGCTGGGCGATGTTGTCGGCCGCCGCAGCGGTGAAGGCGCGGGCGTCGGCGACGGTCACATCCGTCGTGTCGGCCCAGGTCTTGGATCCGGCAAGCAGGGCGCCCGCGACGAGCGCGGCCATGGTCGAGGGGTTCGCGTTGGCGAACGCCTTGGCCGAGGCGCGGGCGATGTCGGTCGGGGTCGCGCTGTCCTCGAGGGCACTCAGGGCCTCGATCACGGCGACGGATCCGCTCTTCACCGTGATTCCGAGGTCGCCGTCACCCAGCTGGGCGTCGAGGTCACGCAGTTCGTCGGCCGACTCGATGAGAACGGTCAACGTCGCGGTCAGGCGGGCGCGCAGATCTCCGCTCTGCATGTCAGCCCTCCCCGAAGAACGGCGAGCGGGCCGGAGCGTTCAGCAGCGCGAGACGGTCGTCGTCGAGCTCGAGCAGCGAGATCGAGGCGCCCGCCATCTCGAGACTGGTCGCGAATTCGCCGATGTAGCGCCTCTCGATGGTGATGCCCTGCTCGGTGAGGATCTGATGCGTGCGCCGGAAGAGCACGTACAGCTCCTCCAGCGGCGTCGCGCCGAGACCGTTGACGAGCACGGCGACGCGGGCGCCGCTCGTGAGCCCCAGGTCGTCGATCAGCGGTTGCACGAGGTGGTCGGCGATCTCGTCGGCGGTCTCCAGTGGGCCACGGCGGATGCCGGGTTCACCGTGGATGCCGATCCCGATCTCCATCTCGCCGTCGGGCAGCTCGAAGCTCGGCTTGCCCGTGGTCGGCAGGATGGTCGGCGCGAGGCCGATGCCCATCGTCGCGGTGTGCTCGACCACGTCCTCCGCGATCGCGGCGACCTGCTCGAGCGAGTCGCCCCGCTCGGCTGCGGCGCCGGCGGCCTTGTAGGCGAAGAAGATGCCCGCGACACCGCGGCGGTCGAGCTTGCGCTCGTTCGGCTGGCTGGCGACGTCGTCGCGGCCCAGCACGGTCGCAGTCGGGATGTCCTCGAGGTCGGCGAGATCCGCGGCGAGATCGAAGTTCAGCACATCGCCGCCGTAGTTGCCGTAGAGGTAGAGCACCCCGGCTCCGCCGTCGACTGCCTTCGTGGCCTCGAAGATCTGCTCCGAACTCGGCGAGCTGAAGACGTTGCCGATCGCGACGCCCGAACACAGACCGGCGCCGACGTATCCCTTGAACAGCGGCAGGTGACCGGACCCGCCGCCCGTGACGATCCCGACGTGACCCGCGACGGGCGCATCGGCGCGTACCAGCACCCGGGCGTCGTCGCCGGGGGTCGTCACCAGGTCGGGGTGGGCGAGCAGGATGCCTTCGACGAACTCGTCGACGAACGCCTCCGGCGTGTTGATGATCTTCCTCATCGGGTCTTCTCCTCGTGGGCTTTCTGGGTCTGGACGGCGACGGTCTCGCTCGAGAGCGGCAGTGCCCTGCGGCGGCGCCGTCGAAAGGTGAGTTGATCGACGATCATCACGGCGATGAGCAGCACGCCCTGGGCGATCGAGTACTCGTAGGCCGAGAGGCGCATGGCGGTGAAGCCGCTCGAGACGACCTGGAGCGTCAGCGTGGCGAGAATGACCCCGAACACGGTCGCGACGCCGCCGTTCGGGTTCGTCCCGCCGAGCACAGCGATGACGATCGCGAGCAGCACGTAGCTCGAGCCGTAGTCGGCGCTCGCCGAGGGATTGCGGGCCAGGAACACGAGCCCGGCAACGCCGCCGAGGACGCCGCTCAAGCCGTAGGTGAGCATCAGCGTCTTGCGACTGCTGATCCCCGAGTAGCGCGCGGCGATAGGGTTCGCCCCCTGCAGCTGGATCTTGCGGCCGACCGGGGTGCGGTCGATCACGAGCGCCAGCAGCGCCGCGGCCAGGATGAGGATCACGAACAGCACGGGGATGCTCGCGAGCGTCGCCGTCCCGATCCCCGACAGGGCACTGGGAGCGCCCGAGATCGTCACTCCCCCGGTCCAGACGAGCGCAAGGCCGTTGAACAGCTGCATCGTGCCGAGCGTCGTGAGGATCGGGGTGACCCCGACGACGCTGATGAGCACACCGTTGACGAGGCCGAGCAGGGCCCCCACGCCGATGCCGGCGAGCAGGAAGACGATGGTGAGTCCCTCGGCCGCGGCCTGACCCTGCGCCACCGACACGGCGGTGTAGAGGGACGACACCGTGATGGCGGAGAAGTTCGCGATCGCGACGATCGACAGGTCGATGCCTCCCGTCAGCATCGTGAGCATCATCGCGAGCGCGATGAGTCCGATCTCCGGCGCGCCCACCCCGATGTTCTCGAGATTGACCGGATTGAGGAACACGCGCGGATTGAGGATCGAGAAGATCGCGAAGATACCGACCAGCAGCACGATCATGCGCCCCGCGCCGTGCGGCAGCTGGATGCGCGAGATGAGCCCCGAGACCCCGTCGTCGAGGGAGCGGTTGGCCTTCGTCAGTGACTTCGAACCGGAGTCGCTCATGCGCGGCTCACCTCCTCGTCGAGAAGCACGGGTTGGGGACGCGAGCGGAGCGCGACGAGAGCCTGGACTCCGACACCGACGATCAGCAGGATGCCGACGGCCGCGCGCTGCCAGGTGCTCGGGATGCCGATCAGCACCAGGTTGTTGTTGATGAGCTGCACGAGGATCACGCCGAGCACGGTGCCGAGCACCGACCCGCGTCCGCCGAAGATCGACGCGCCGCCGAGGACGACCGCGGCGATGATGTCGAGCTCGGTGCCCACGAGCGTTTGCGGGTTGGCGTTCTTGCCGAGGATGACCGAGATCATGCCGCCGAAAGCGGCGAGACCGCCGACGAGCGAATAGAGCATGATCTGGGTCCGCACGACCTTGATACCGACGCGACGGGCGGCCTCGATGTCGCCGCCGATGGCGTAGATGCTGCGACCGAAGGTCGTGTACTTGAGCATCCACCAGACCAGGACGGTGACCACGACGACCGGCACCATCATGCCGTGTAGATAACCCGCACCCGGGATGTCGAGGAGGTAGGCGTCGCCCGCCTGCGCGACGCTCGGCGGCATCTTGCTCGAGGCGATGTAGGCCGATCCGATATAGGCGAGCAGGATGCCGCGGATGATGCCCTGCGTACCCAGCGTCACGATCAGCGTGGGCAGCCGGAACCTCGCGATCACCGCACCGTTGACGAAGCCGAGGGCCGCACCGATCACGATCGCGACGACGAAAGCACCGACGAGGGTCGGGTCGAAGCTCGCCTGACCGGACCACGAGACCGTGGTGTAGGCGGCGAAGATCGCGATGGCGGGGAACGACACGTCGATCCCGCCCGAGATGAGCACCATCAGCACGCCGAGAGCGAAGACGAGCGGCACGAGAGAGCTGCGCACGAGTCCGAAGAACGTGTTCGGCGTGAAGAACGCGTCGCTCGCGAGCGACATGACGACGACGAGAACGAGGATGACAGCGACGAGGACGCCCTCGTTGTTGGGGCCGCGGAGGCGGCGGAGCGTGCCCATCAGGCGGTCATCCTTTCCTGGATGGCGTCGACCGCGATGTCGGATCCGGTCATCTCGGCGACGATGCGGCCGGCGCGCACGATGAGCACGCGATGGCAGCTGGTGACGAGCTCGGGAATGTCGTCCGAGATGACGACGATGCCCATACCGGCCGCGGCCTGCTCGCGGAGGATCGTGAAGATCTCCTCCTTCGAACCGATGTCGACGCCCACCGTGGGGCCGTTGAGCATGAGCACGGACGGTTTGCGGTCGAGCCACTTGGCGATGACGACGCGCTGCGCGTTGCCGCCGGAGAGGCTGCGCACGGGCGCCTTCGCGTTGGGGGCCTTGATCCGGAGCCGCTGGAACAGGTCGGCCATCGAGCGTCCGATGCGTCCACGGTCGAGGAGCAGCGCCTTGCCGCGGTAGGAGCTGAGCGACGCGGCGACCATGTTGTCGGCGATCGACTTGTCGAGGAAGAGTCCCTGGGTCAGGCGGTCCTCCGGGACGTAGCCGATGCCCGCCTCCACCGCATCGGAGATGGAGTGGATGCGGCGCGGCGTGCCGTCGAGCGTCACGGAGCCCGAGTCCGCCGGGTGCACCCCGAAGAGCGCCTCGGCGATCTCGGTACGACCCGAGCCGAGCAATCCCGTGATGCCGAGGATCTCGCCCTTGCGGAGGGCGAACGACACGTCCTCGAACGCGTCCTTGCGCCCGAGCGAGTCGACGATGAGTAGAGGCTCGGCCGACTCGGGCAGGTCGTCGACGTGGCGATCCTCGTTGACGTCGCGCCCCGTCATGGCCTTGGCGATGCTGCGCCCCGTGTATCCGGACGCCTCACCCGAGGAGACGACCTCGCCGTTTCGCAACACCGTGACGTGCTGGGAGATGTCGAGCACCTCGTCGAGTTTGTGGCTGACGAATACGATCGCTACGCCGCGAGCCTGCAGGCGACGGACGATGCCGAAGAGGCGCTCGACCTCGCTGTGGGTGAGGGCGGTGGTCGGCTCGTCCATGATCAGCACGCGTGCCTCGCCGACGAGGGCGCGGCAGATGGCGATGAGCTGACGGTCGGCGACCGAGAGATGCTCGACGTCGGCGTCGAGATCGAGTCGCAGGCCGAGGTCGGCGACGATGCGCTCCGCGGTGGCGCGGATCCGTCGGCGCGACGAGAGCTTGCGTCGGTCGGCGAGCTCGGTCAGCATCGCGATGTTCTCGGCGGCCGTGAGGTTCGGGAAGAGCGAGAAGTCCTGGTAGATGACCTGGACGCCGGCGCGGATCGCGTCGCTCGGAGACACGTAGGGGTGGCTTTCGCCGCCGATGACGATGTCGCCGGAGTCGGGGCGCTCGACGCCGCTGATGATCTTGATGAGGGTCGACTTCCCGCTGCCGTTCTCCCCCGCGAGGCAGTGCACCTCGCCGGGGAGCAGACGGAGCGAGACACCGCCCAGGGCGCGGACGCCGCCGTAGGTCTTGACGATGTCGCGGACCTCGAGTGTCGGCTGTTCGGTACTCATGTGAGCACTCTCTTTCGAGGAGGGCGACCCGGGGAGCGCCGTGCTTGCCGCACAACGCTCCCCGATCCGCCGGTGACGAGTGGACCTGTCCGTCAGGGATGGATCAGAAGTCGTACTCGCTCATGTTCGACTTGTCGACCGCGACTCCCGCGTTGCCGGCGAAGACGTTGTCGAAGCCCGACAGCTTGACGAGCGACTCGTATCCGGGGATCCCGAGGTCGGTGCCCTCTTCGACGGTCTCGCCGTTCACGAGCATCTTGGCGATCTGCAGCTGCGCCTTGCCCGCCAGGGCCGGGTCCCAGAAGAAGATCTTGTCGATGGCGCCGCTCTCGAGGTAGGTCGACGAAACGGACGGGATCGAGGTGCCCATGACGCAGACGGTGTCGGCCTTGCCCGCCTCTTGGACGGCGCGCGCGGCACCGACGACATCGGTTCCCGCCGAGCCCTGGAAGCCCTTGATGTCGGGGTACTTGGCGAGGATCTCCTTGGCCTTGTTGTAGGCGACCTCTTCGTCCTCCTCCGACTCCAGCGGGTCCTCGAGGCGGGTCATGTTAGGGAACTTGGACTGCTGCTCGTCGTAGGCGCCCTTGACCCAGTCGCTATGCGATCCGTTGGTCAGGCGTCCGACGAACTGGACGTAGCCACCCGTTCCGCCGGTGCACTCGCCGAGGTTGTCCATGATCTGCGCGCCGTACGCCTTGTTCTCGAACGCCTCGATGTCGATGTCGATGTTCTTCATGCCGGCGCCCTCGTGACCGACGACGATGATGCCCTTCGCCTTCGCGTCGGCGAGAACGCTGGCGAGACCGGCGACGTCGTTCGGTACGACGGTGATGGCGGCGGGCTGCTGCGCGATGAGGTTCTGGATGATCTCGACCTGGCCCTCGTTCGTGGCCTGGGACGGGCCCTCCTCGCGGGCATCGATGTCGTTCTCCGAGGCCCACTCGTCCACGCCGACCTTCATACGGTCGAACCAGCCGATGCCCGTGGCCTTGACCACCGTGACGTACGAGCCGCTGTCCCCGGCACCGCCGCTCGCCGCGCCCTCCGGTGCCGACCCGCCAGTGGTGCCGCAACCCGCGAGGGCGAAGACGGCTGCCCCGGCCACGAGGGTGAGGGCTGTGTTCCTGTGCTTCATGTCCACTCCAATGTGATCTCAAGCTCGAGGTGCGCGAGCCGTGACGTCGATGTCCCGCTGAATGTAGACACCCTTTCGGGGGTGAGTCAATCGAATCTGCGCGTGTCGTGCGCGATTTACTGCAGTGTAATCAGGTTGTAACGCGCACTCTCCCGCGCACCGCGCGCGTTATCGCGCAGAACGGCCGCTACACTCGTCCTACCGCCCATGAGGAGCAGTCAGGATGTCCCGTCAAACTTTGATCGTCGAGCGCCTCTCCGAACTCGGATTCCAGTCCGTCTCGGAGCTGGCTCAGGCCTTCAGCGTCACCGCCTCCACCGTGCGCCGCGACCTCGAACAGCTCGAATCCCGCGAGCTCGTTCAGCGCACACATGGTGGCGCCCTCCCGGCCTCCCCGAAGGTCGAAGGCTTCGACGTCAAACAGTCGGCCCATCACCGCGAGAAGGTCGCGGTCGGACGCGCGATGGCGGGCCGGATCCGCGACGGTCAGACCGTTCTGCTCGACAGCGGGACCACGACTCTCGAAGTGGCACGCGCCCTCGACCGCTCGCGAGTCACCGTCGTGACCAATGATCTGCAGATCGGCCTCGTCATCGCCCAGCGACGTAGCGCGAACCTCGTCTTCATCGGGGGTGAACTCCTGCCGAACGACGTGTCGATGTGGGGACCGACCGCCGTCGAGCAACTCCAGCACCTGCGGGTCGACCTGGTCGTCGCAGGATGCGACACCGTCATGGACGACGGCATCTACAGTTCGTCCAGTTACGAGATCGAGCTGAAGCGCACCATGATCTCGATTGCGAGCGAGGCGTATTTCGTCGCCGACAGCTCCAAGTTCGGTCGCGAGGCGCTCTTCAAATGCTTCGACCTCAGCCCCTTCACGGCCGGCATCACCGACTCCCGCCTCGCCCCCGACCGGGTCTCCTCATTCCCCGTTCCCCTCGTCATCGCTCACGAGTGACCACCGTCTGACCGGCACGCCCCACCGCTGGGCGTGTCGCGACATTCGAACATATATTCGATGACATGGTTCAGCAGAGGGCGCGATGGCATCCCGTCTTCGCCGCCTTCGAACCCCGGGCCGGAGAATGGTGGCTGCGAGACACCTACGACCAGCCCTACGCCATCGTGTGCATCATCCGTCGACACAATGAGGTCGGCTACCGAGCCGTCACCTACGCCGAGCTCTCCAGCGACCGGGAACTGATCGGATATTTCCGTCGACTCCTACCGGCGATCGAGGCAGCCCATTCATGGTGGGTCGCATCACACGCCCCCAAGGGGGGCGTGAACGGGCATGGACAGGTCAACGATTGGAAGGATTGGTGAACCACAGAGCTGAGCGAGCGTCACATCGCCCTTATGCGTGTGCACTAAGCTCCGCAGAGCCGTGAGCGCCATTCCCGGCGATCCGCGACAACTCCCGCGGATCCCGCAGGGCATGACAAACGAGGAACCGATGGACAGCCGTCAGCGCCGCACTCAGGAGAAGCTGTTCTCCGCCATTCTGGAACTCGCCCGGGACCGAGCAGCCGGAGACATCACCGCCTCTGAGACCGCCGCGAAGGCCGAGGTCAACCGGTCGACGTTCTACGAGCACGCCGAGAGCCCCGCACATCTGCTTCGCGCGGCTCTCCGATCCGAGATGCTCGCGATCCAGGACAAGAACTACGACGACGTGCCCGAGCACACGAACGGCAACAACCTCCGTGCCACGCACGATGTGCTCGACCACATCGAGAAGTACGCCTCGATCTACTCGCGCGGCCTCGGCCGCAACGACGACACCTCGCTGCACAGCATGCTCAGCGGGGTCTTCAGCGCGACCGTGCGTCACATGATCGAGACCGACCTGATCGCCCTCCCCGACACGCTCAAGGAATCCCCGGGCGCCGAGGCCCTGGCGCGATTCCTCGGCGACGGGACGGTCGGGATCGTCGACGCCTGGCTGGCCGGCCCCGAGCCCCGCTCGCATGACCGCTTCATCGAGATGTACGCCGCGGTCGTCCCCGGCTGGTGGCCCTTCCAAACGGACTGACCGGCTCCATCCGACTCGCAGGTGCTTCTGTCGGAGGGGACGAGTAACTTCGACGTGACGCCGACCGACAGGCGCCGGAGAGGTTCGAGCTCGTGACCGACGACAGCACCCCTGCGCTCTCCGGCGACTCCGGAGCAGGCCCTCGCTGGAAGGGCAACGTCGGACTCTTCCTCACCGGCCAGACCGTCTCGCTCTTCGGTTCGATGATCGTTCAGTACGCGGTCATGTGGTACGTCACGCTCGAAACCGGCTCGGGTCTGGCGCTGGCGCTCTACGCCCTGGCCGCCTTCGGCCCGCAGGGTGTCGTCTCGATCTTCGGTGGCACATTGGCCGACAGGGTCAACCGGCGGCTGCTCGTCATGATGTCCGACGGCGTGACCGCGCTGACGACCCTCGCGCTCGCCCTCATCATGATGAACGGCGTCACCGACCTCTGGATCATCCTCGTCGCGGTGGGCGTGCGATCCGTCGGCGCCGGGTTCCAGACCCCCGCCGTGCAGGCGATGATCCCCCAGATCGCACCCGCCGATCAGCTCCTGCGCGTCAACGGGATCTTCGGCACGATCCAGTCGGCGATGGCGCTGCTCGCCCCGGCCGTCGCCGGGGCGGTCTTCGCGGCCTGGGGCATCGTGCCCACCTTCTTCATCGACGTGTTCACGGCGGTCATCGGCATCGGCATGCTCGCTCTCGTCAAGGTCCCCTCGCTCGAACGGATGGGAAGCGGCGCGACGAGCTACAAGACCGACCTCATCGACGGCATGCGCTACATCTGGACGCACGCCGTGGTCAGGTGGCTACTGCTGGTATTCGCCATCATCTTCCTGCTCACGGTCGCGCCCAGTTTCCTCACCCCGCTTCTGGTCGCGCGAACGTTCGGCGGTGAAGCGTGGATGCTCGCCGTCCTCGAGGTGTCCTTCGGGTCGGGCATGCTCATCGGCGGTGCGATCGTGTCGACCGTGCTGGCCAAGCAGAGCAGACTCGGCCTCATCCTCGTGTCGACCTTCGGATTCGCCGCGTTCACGATCGCGCTCGGGCTCAGCCCGAACCTCTGGGTGTTCTACGGGTTCATGTTCTTCTTCGGGCTCCTCGTGCCCTGGTTCAGCGCCCCGTTCATGACGCTCATCCAGGAGACGGTGCGGCCCGAGATGCACGGCCGGGTGTTCAGCTACGTGGGCATCGTCATGGCGCTCGCCACGCCGATCGGGATGCTCGTGTTCGGGCCGCTGGCGGATGTCGTATCGGTCCAGCTGCTTCTGATCGTCGCGGGCCTGCTGACGATGGCGACCATGCTCGTCGCCATGGCGGTCCCGTCCGGTCGCGCCGCGATGCGAGCCGCGCGCACGTCGGCCCCCGAGCCCGCCTCAGACGGGTCGGCGACGACATCCGCCCCCACGGCGGCTACCGGGAAGGCCGCCGACGAGAACGAGCCCGCCGTCTGACGGGTCGAACGGCGGGCTCGGTGAAGAAGCGCTGGTCGGCTTCCGTGACGTCCTACTCGGCGGGCTG
This sequence comes from uncultured Naasia sp., assembly GCA_913778905.1. GTDB lineage: Bacteria > Actinomycetota > Actinomycetes > Actinomycetales > Microbacteriaceae > Naasia. The sequence goes on from CAJYYA010000010.1 coordinate 476,228, forward strand.
CCCGTCGCGGGCGGCCTGTGCAGCGGTGTAACGCTCACGGACATCATCCATGTCGAGCGCCTTGACCTGGGTGATCAGGTCCTTCAGCGCACCGCCGGGCAGAGCACCGGGCTGGCCGAAGACGGGGATGCCGTCGCGATAGACGATGAGAGTCGGGATGGAGCGGATGCCGTAGTCGGCGGCGAGTTCCTGCTCGGCCTCCGTGTCGACCTTGGCGAAGGTGATGTCGGGGTGCACCTCGCTCGCCTCCTCGAAGATCGGAGCGAACTGGCGGCACGGGCCGCACCAGGCCGCCCAGAAGTCGATCAGCACGATGCCGTCGGCGATCGTGTCGTCGTGGGTCTGCTTCGTCATAGTCGTCGTGGCCATGAGGAGCACAACGTCGACGCCCCCGTCGGCATTCCCGCCGGGGACGGCGGACTCCGCCCGCAGACGGAGGCGCCACCGCGACGGCTTGGGTAGCGTCGAGGAGTGACTCTCGGATCGAAGCAGCAGGGACCGGCGGCGGGACCCGCCCGCACCGAGCTCCCCGACGAGCACTGGGTGCGCCCCCGCCCGGATCGAAACGGATACCGTGCCGACGTCATCCTCGCGCTGGTCATGATGGGACTCAGCGTCGGCAGCATGTTCCTCTATCGGGTGGCGGGCTTCTATCCGGAGCCCGCGGACATCCCCCTGAGCATCGCCATGCTCGCGGCGACGAGTCTCATCCTCGCGGCCCGCCGGCGTTTCCCGCTCACGGTCCTCGTCGTGACCTCCGCGGCGTTCGTCGCCACGCAGACGCTGCAGGTGCCCGAGATCGTGATGACCAACATCATCCTGTTCATCACGATGTACACGGCCGGGGCATGGACGACCAACCGCCGCCTGTCCATGGTCGTCCGTGGGCTCGTGATCCTCAGCATGTTCATCTGGCTGTTCGTCGCCCTCGCCACGTCGCCGATGCCGTTCCTGGACCGGGATCTCCGGGACGCCCCCCTGTCGGCCTTCACGGCCTACAGCCTCATCAGCATCGTGACCAATCTGCTGTACTTCGGCGGCGCGTACTACTTCGGCGACCGCGCCTGGGCATCCGCCCGAGCCGGCGTCGAGCTGCAGGCCCGATCGGAAGAGCTCGCCGTGGAGCGCGAACGGAACGCCGCTCAGGCCGTGGTCCGCGAGCGGATGCGCATCGCCCGAGACCTTCACGACGTGGTGGCTCACCACGTGTCGCTCATGGGTGTGCAGGCGGGCGCCGCGCGGCGGATGGTCGACGGCTCACCCCGGAAGGCGGCCGAATCGCTCGCCGCGATCGAGGAGAGCGCCCGACAGGCCGTCGACGAGCTGCATCGCATGCTCGGTACCCTCCGTGAAACGGGTGACGACGCGGCGACCGGAACGACCCCGCTCGACGTCGACGGACCGAGCACCCTGCGGCTGTCGAGCGTCCCCGCACTCGTCGAGCACGCCCGAACGGCGGGGCTCGATTCCACCTATCGAGTCGTGGGTGTTCCGCGAGAGGTGCCGGCGACGGTGGAGTCGACGCTCTTCCGGGTGGCGCAGGAGGCGGTCACCAACACTCTCAAGCACGCGTCTCCGAGTGCTCGTCTCGACGTCCGCCTCCGCTATCTGGACGACTCCGTCGAACTCGAGGTCACCGACAGCGGCGGAGCCGCTCGAGCGGGCGCATCCGGCGCGGGACTCGGCCTGGTCGGTATGCGTGAACGCATCGCGGCCGTCGGCGGCACGCTCGAGACCGGTCCGCGCGCCCGCGGCGGCTTCCTGGTGCGCGCCCGGATCACCACCGCACCGTCCGAGGCGCCCAAGCCCTTGAACACCGCGTCGGACGGACGACGGGCCGACACCGCGGTGCCTCGGCACCCTCGACGTCTGGATGAGAGCGAGATCCCCCGGTGACCGATCCGACACTCGAACCGTGCCCCATCCGCGTGCTGCTCGTCGACGATCAGGACCTGATGCGCGCCGGACTCGCCGCGATCCTCGAGAGCGAGCCCGGCATCGACGTCGTGGGCCAGGCCGGAGACGGTGCCGAGGCCATCGAGCTCGCCGCGTCCCTGCGGCCGGACGTGGTGTGCCTCGATGTGCAGATGCCGGGGATGGACGGTCTCACGGCATGCCGACGGATCGTCGCGGCCCAGGATGCACCTCCCGTGCTGATGCTCACGACGTTCGACCGCGACGACTATCTGTTCGAGGCGCTCGACAGCGGTGCGAGCGGCTTCCTCCTCAAGAACACGCGACCGGAGGATCTCGTTCGCGCTGTGCAGGTCGTCGCCCGGGGCGATGCTCTTCTGAGCCCCGACGTGACCAGACGCGTCATCGAGCGACGCACGGCGGCATCCGCTGCTCCCCCGGCTCAGGATCCGCGACTCGGCACTCTCACCGACCGTGAGCGCGAGGTCCTGGAACTCGTCGCTCGAGGCCTGAGCAACGCCGAGATCGCGAGCTCGCTCTTCCTGGGCGAGGCGACCGTGAAGACCCACGTGTCGAAGGTGCTGCAGAAGCTCGGCCTGCGCGACCGCATCCAGGCCGTGGTCTTCGCCTATGAGCACGGGGTCGCGATTCCGGGCGGTTGAAGCCCACGCCGCGTCCCTCCCCCTCGAGACGGAGGACATCGTGGCGGCGATCCCGCCGACAGGTGGATCCGCGAGCGCGCGCCCGCTCCTAGCGTGGATGCATCCGGCGAACGCCGTCGGATCACACCACCCGAGGAGCTGCGCCTCATGCTCGAGATCGACCACGTGACCAAGACCTTCGGAGGGCGGACCGCCCTGTCCGAGGTCACCTTCGACGTCGGGCGCGGACGCCTGACGGGCTTCGTCGGCGGCAACGGCGCCGGCAAGACGACGACGATGCGGATCATCCTCGGCGTCCTCAGCGCCGACTCCGGGGCCGTGCGTCTCGGCGGTGACCCGCTGGGCCCGGCGGACCGCCGCCGCTTCGGCTACATGCCCGAGGAGCGCGGGCTCTACGCCAAGATGAAGGTCACCGAGCAGCTCGTCTATCTCGCCCGTCTGCACGGCGTCGGCGCCAAGCAGGCGACCACCGACGCGAAGGACCTCATCGAGCGCCTGGGTCTCGGCGAACGAGCCAACGACACCGTCGAGAGCCTGTCCCTCGGCAACCAGCAGCGCGCGCAGATCGCCGCGGCGCTCGTCCACCGGCCCGAGGTCCTCATCCTCGACGAGCCCTTCTCCGGGCTCGACCCCATGGCCGTGGACACGGTGCTCGGCGTGCTCACCGATGCCGCCCGACAAGGCGCCCCCGTGCTCTTCTCGTCCCACCAGCTCGACGTGGTGGAGCGCCTCTGCGACGACATCGTCGTGATCGCCGGCGGCACCGTCCGTGCCAGCGGCTCTCGTGAGCGCCTTCAGAACGAGAACGCGGGCAACTCCTACGAGCTCCTCGTCGCCGACGACGTCGGATGGATCCGCGAACTGCCCGATGTGCGGATCGTCGCATTCGACGCCGGGTACGTGCACTTCGAGGCGGACAGCCCCCGCATCGCCCAGGCCGTCCTCCGTCGCGCGACCGAACGCGGCACCGTCGTCAGTTTCTCGCCCCGCCGTCCGTCCCTGACCGAGATCTTCACGGAGGTCGTTCGATGAACATCGCATCCGCCATCCACCGCGGCGGCTCGACCGGTCCGCACCCCGCTCCGTCCTTCGCGACGAGCGCCTCCCTCGTCGCCACTCGCGAGATCACCATGCGGTTGCGCAGCAAGTCGTTCCTGATCTCCTCCGCGATCCTGCTGCTGGCCGTACTGGGCTCGATCGTCGCCGGGGCCGTCTTGAGTGCCCAAGCCAGCTCTTCGACGACCACGGTCGCGTTCGTGCAGGGCGCCCGAGTGGATACGGCGCTCCCGGGCGTCGAGCCGACGATGGTCTCCACCGTGGGCGAGGCCGAGAAGCTCGTCCGCGACGGCACCGTCCAGGCCGCGGTGATCCCCTCCGACGGCCCCACCGGAGTCGCGATAGTCGGCCTCGACGACGTCCCCGGCTCCCTCGTCCAACAGTTCACGCAGTCCCCCGAGGTGACCCTGCTGAGCGACACCGCCACCGACTCTCCCCTGACCTACCTCGTCGCGATCGCCTTCGGGGTCGTCTTCTTCATGGCTGCGACGGTCTTCGGCACCTCCATCGCACAGAGCGTCGTCGAGGAGAAGCAGACCCGCATCGTCGAGATCCTGATGTCGGCCATCTCCGCTCGCGCTCTTCTCGCGGGGAAGGTGATCGGCAACGCGCTACTCGCCTTCGCGCAGATCCTCCTGATCGCCATCGTCGCGGGAATCGGTCTCGTGGTGACGAAGCAGAACGCCCTGCTCGCGCAGGTGGGCCCGTCGATCCTGATCTTCGTGCTGTTCTTCGCGATCGGGTTCATCCTGCTCGCGGCCATGTACGCGGCGGCGGCCTCGCTGGTGTCGCGACAGGAGGACATCGGCTCGGTCACGACCCCGGTCATGATGCTGGTGATGATCCCCTACTTCATGATCATCTTCTTCTACAACAACCCGCTGATCCTGACGATCATGTCCTATGTGCCTTTCTCGGCGCCGATCGCGATGCCCATGCGCGTGTTCCTCGGGACGGCGGAGTGGTGGGAGCCCGTCGTGTCGATCATCGTCATCGTCGCCGCGACCGCCGTGGTGGTCGTCTTCGGGTCGAAGATCTACGCCAATTCGTTGCTGAGGACCGGCGCCCGCGTCAAGATCGGCGACGCGCTCCGCGGCTGATCCGCGCATCGACGCAGCCGAGCCGAGCGGAGTGGAATCGACAGATGTCCAGCTTCCGCTCGGCTCGCTCCCGAGTCGGCGCACGGTCGGCGTGACAGCCTGACCCCATGAGCACCGATCAGTACACATTCGACAACCCGACCACGCGCTATCCCAAGATCCAGCCTCCGGAGCAGAAGCAGGAGGAGCCCGGCCTGCAGAGCGAGATGACCCCGGTGCCCGACATCGGCGAGAAGACCTATCGCGGAACCGGTCGCCTGACCGGCCGCAAGGCGCTCATCACCGGCGCCGACTCGGGCCTCGGTGCAGCCGTCGCGCTGGCCTTCGCCCGAGAGGGCGCGGACGTGACGATGTCCTATCTCCCCGCCGAGGAGACGGACGCCGACCATGTGGCGGGGCTCATCGAGGAGGCCGGCCGCAAAGCCGTCCGCGTGCCGGGTGACATCACCGATCCAGCACACTGCCGCGCGCTCGTGCAGACGGCCGTGGACGAGATGGGCGGGCTCGACATCGTCGTCAACGTCGCGGGCAAGCAGGTCTCCCAGAAGGATGTCCTCGACATCACGGACGAGCAGTTCGACCTGACCTTCAAGACCAACGTCTACGCGGCGTTCTGGATCATCAAGGCGGCGCTCCCCCACCTGCCCGCGGGCGCGACCATCATCAACACGGCGTCGCTCGAAGCGTGGCAGCCGGCGCCGATCCGCGTCGACTACGCCAGCACGAAGGGCGCGATCAACAACCTCTCCAAGGCGATCGCGCTGCAGGTGGCCCCCAAGGGCATCCGCGTGAACGTCGTGGCGCCCGGGCCGACGTGGACGGCCCTGCAGGTCTCATCGGGCGTGCCCACGGAGGACCTGCCGGAGTTCGGCTCGGAGACGGCACTCGGTCGCGCCGGGCAGCCCGCGGAGATCGCACCGGTGTACGTGTTCCTGGCGTCGCCGGAGTCGAGCTTCGTGGTGGGCGCCACCTATGCGGTGACGGGCGGCATGCCCACGCCGTAGGCAGTCGTCCTGCTGCAGCGGACTCCATAAGCTCCGCTACTCGGCCGTGGGCCCCACGTGCGTGAAGCACGAGGGACTCGGTACGCGGCGCCTACTCGACCTCCGGAACACCGGACGTCGAGTAGGCCGCCAGGCCGTACTTCAGACGACTCGAGTAGGAGCGCAGCGACGTACCGAGAGCACCCAACGCAGCGTCGGCGAAGCCGGTCCCTACTCGACCGCCGGGGCGTCCCGAAGCCGCCATTCGTCGTGGAACTGTTCCACCGTCTTCGTCGCGAGGTCGTCGCGGACGGTGTCGAGCAGGCGCTGCGGGTCGCCGAGGTCGGCCTTCGTGCGAAGAACCTCCTGGCCGTTGTCGAGTCGACGAACGACCAGATCCATCGGCTGCAAACCCGAGGGGTCACTCGACAGCACCGCGTCCACCAGCCCGAACAGCCGGCTCCCGAGACTCGCCTTCCGCTTCTCGAGGTCAGCGCTCAGGACATCCCCGGCGATCGTGCTCACTTCTTGCGCCGCTCCCGCACGCGCATGTTGACGACGATCGGTGTGCCCTCGAAGCCGAAGATCTCACGCAGACGTCGCGTGATGTAGCGGCGATAGCCGGGATCGAGGAAACCGGTCGTGAACAGCACGAATGTCGGCGGACGGGTCGCGGCCTGCGTTCCGAACAGCACGCGCGGCTGGCGACCACCGCGAACGGGGTGCGGATGCGCCGCCACCAGCTCCGCGAGGAACGCGTTGAACTTCCCCGTGCCGATGCGCTTGTCCCAGCTCTCGAGCGCCTGCTCGAGTGCGGGCACCAGTCGCTCCATGTGACGTCCGGTCTTCGCCGAGATGTTCACGCGGGGCGCCCAGGCGACGTGGGCCAGGTCCTGCTCGATCTCGCGCTCCAAGTAGACACGGCGCTCGTCGTCGAGCATGTCCCACTTGTTGAATGCGAGCACCAGTGCACGACCCGACTCGAGGACGAGGTCGATGATGCGGATGTCCTGCTCGCTGATGGGCTCGGTCACGTCGAGGAGCACGACGGCGACCTCGGCCTTCTCGAGCGCCGCGGTCGTCCGCAGAGAGGCGTAGAAGTCGGCGCCCTGCGCCATGTGCACGCGGCGACGGATACCGGCGGTGTCGACGAAGCGCCACACCTTTCCCTTGATCTCGACCTGCTCGTCCACCGGGTCGCGCGTCGTTCCGGCGAGCTCGTTGACGACGACTCGCTCCTCCTTGGCGACCTTGTTGAGCAGGCTCGACTTGCCCACATTCGGACGACCGAGGAGTGCGACGCGACGGGGGCCACCGACCTCGCGCTTGGCGACGGCCGACTCCTCGGGCAGCACGCGCAGCGCGGTGTCGAGAAGGTCGGCCACACCGCGGCCGTGAAGGGCCGAGACGGGATGCGGCTCGCCGAGGCCCAGCGACCACAGCTCGGCGATGAAGGGCTCTTGAACGGCGTCGTCGACCTTGTTGGCGACGAGCATGACGGGCTTGCCGCTTGCGCGGAGCATCTTGACGACGCGCTCGTCGGTCGAGGTCGCGCCGACGATGGCGTCGACGACGAAGAGGACAGCGTCGGCGAAATCGACGGCGATCTCGGCTTGCATCGCGACGGATGCGTCGATACCCCGGGCGTCGGGCTCCCACCCGCCGGTGTCGACGAGAGTGAAGAAGCGGCCGGCCCATTCGGAGCGGTAGCTGACGCGGTCGCGCGTGACACCGGGGACGTCCTCGACGACGGCTTCGCGGCGGCCGAGAATGCGGTTCACCAGCGCCGACTTGCCGACGTTCGGGCGCCCCACGATCGCGAGGACGGGCAGCGCCGGGAGGTAACGGACCTCGTCGGGATCCTCGATGGAGGCATCGAGGATGTCGAGGTCTTCGTCCTCGAGCTCGTACTCGCTGAGGCCGGCCCGTAGGGTCGAGGCGCGCTGGGCGGCCGACTCCTCGTCGATCTCGGTGAGACGACGCTCGAGGTCGTCGTCGCCGTCGGGAGTGAAGTCGCGGTCCTGGTCAGCCATGATGCCTTCCAGTCTGCCCTACGCGAGCCGGCCGACGGTGCGCCGTGGGCGCACGAGGACGCGGATCCGGCCGACCGCCATGCTCGGCGCGGGCCCGGACCCGAGTCGGACTCAGGCTGCGGACTCCTCGTCCGGAGCGGGAACGGCCGCACGGATGTGGTCGGTCGCGAGGGCCGCCAGGTCGACGAGGTTGGCGACGTCCTCGTCCGAGAACTCCCGCTTGCCATAGTCGGCGACGCACAGGGCTCCGAAGACGACCCCGTCGTCGCTCATCAGCGGGATCCCCGCGTAGGCGCCGATCCCCATCTCGGTGACGAGCGGGTTGGTCCAGGTGCGGGAGTCCTCCACCGCGTCCTGGATGACCGTCGGCGAGGTGTTCGCCACGGCGATGGTGCACAGGCTCTCGTCAAGGCTCACGACCTCGCGGTCGTACCCGTGCCGTGACATGAACCACACGCGGTCCACATCGACCACGCTGACGAGCGCCACGGGACAGTCCGTGGTGCGAGCGGCGAGTGAGGTGAGCCGGTCGAGTGTCGAGTCGGTGCCGGACCCGAGCTCGCGGAGCTGGCTCAGAACCTTCTCCCGCTTGCGCTGACTCGCCGTCATGATGGGTGCACCGGTTTTCGGTTGACCTGCCGCAATGGCGGTCAGCTGAGCCACGACCTCGTCGGCTTCAGGACGGTCATCGGGGTTGCGAGCCGTCATGGCGCAGAGCAGCGCCCGCCACTGGCGGTCGAGATCGGAGGGCACCTGCGGGTCGCGGACGAGGCGCCGGACCGAGGTCTCGACGGCGTCTCCGGGGAACTCCAGTCGTCCGGTGACGCACTGCAGCAGGACCAGACCGAGCGAATAGATGTCGCTCGCCGAATTGACGCGCTCGAGATTGGCCTGCTCGGGGCTGAGATAGGCGGCCGTGCCCGAGGTCGTCCCCTCCTTCACGCGGCGACGATCTGCCGGCGCGGCGATGCCGAAGTCTGTCAACTTGGCGCGCTGCGCTCCCGGACCCACGAGGGTCAGGATGTTGCCGGGCTTGATGTCGCGGTGCACGATGTCGCGCTCGTGAAGGTATTCGAGCGCCTTGGCGATGTCGATGCCGATGAAGGCGACCTCGGCCAGCGACATGGGACCGACACGCAGGCGCGAGGTCAGGTCCACGCCTTCGACGAGTTCCATCACGAGGAAGATGCGGCGTCCGTGCTCGGGAGTGTCGTCGACGCCCGCGTCGAACAGGGTCACGATGCCGGGGTGGAGCAGCCGCGCGTTGATGCGGGCCTCTCGCTCCTGCACTGCGACCGTCTCCGAGGTCGTGGCCGCCCGCGTGAAGATCTTGATGGCCACGTCGCGGTCGAGCGCGGTGTCTCGGGCCTTCCAGACGGTCGCCATCCCTCCCCGGCCGATCGGGCTGATCAGTCGGTAGCGACCGCCTGCGACACGATCCACGGTGGTCGACGTTTCTTCCATCGTCTGGCTCATCGGTCCGCTTTCCGTGAAGGGGAAATGACGCCGAGTTCGGCGACCGGATCCCGCGGCCGATACGCCGACGGGACAATCCGAACTATATTCGGCAACTCTCCCCATTAGGTAGTTGGTCTACCTAAACTCCGGTCTTCTCAGCTGACACCCGGCGAATGACGGCCACCAACGCGGCCACGGTCTCGTCGAAATCGAGTTCGGACGAATCGAGCGTCTCCACCCCCTCGGCCGCGGTCATGAAGTCCGCCACCAGCGAATCGCGCCTGTCCCGCTCGGTCACCTGACGGGCCAGGTCTTCCGCGCCGACGTCGGTGAGCTCGAGCCCGCGTCGTCGCAGACGCACCGCCTCGCTCGCCGTGAGGAGCACCCGCACCGTCGCGTCGGGGGCGACCACCGTGGTGATGTCGCGGCCCTCGGCGACGACGCCGGGCTCCCCCGGCGCGTCGAGCAGGTCGCGGAAGAGCTCGTTCAGACGCAGTCGGACATTCGGCACCCGAGCGACCGAACTCACAGAGGAGCTGACCCGCGGTTCCCGGATCGCGTCGGTCACGTCGGTTCCGTCGACACTCACGCGGGTGTCGGACGGGTGCGTCGAGATCCGGAAGTCCCATGAGTCCATGAGCGCTTCCACGCTGGAGGCATCGTCGAGATCGACGCCGCGCTCGAGGGCGAGCCAGGTGAGCGCCCGATAGCCTGCCCCGGTGTCGAGGAAGGCGTAGCCGAGGGCTCGGGCCGTGGCGCGGCTGACACTCGACTTGCCGCTGCCGGCGGGACCGTCGACTGCGACGACCGTCCGGGTCCACCGGCGGTGCCCCTCATGCCTGCTCATCCTGCGATCCTCCATCCACGTGCAGTCAGATCCGATTCGAGACGAGCGGCCGCTTCCGGGAGGACCGAGACCTCGACGATGCCGATCGGCGCCCCCGGCGAATGTTCGAGGCGGAGGTCTTCGAGGTTGACACCCAGCTCGCCGATCTCCGTGAGCAGCCGCGCCAGCTGACCCGGGGTGTCGTCGATGAGCACGATGAGCGAAGTGAACCGGGCGCTCCGTCCGTGCTTACCGGGCAGGCGGGCGACGCCCGCGTTCCCGGCCGCGAGCGTGTCGATCACGACGCGACGGGCGCCCTGCCCCGTGTCGGCATCCAGATCGCCGAGCGCGTCCACGACCACGCCGAGATCGGCGTGCAACTGAGCGAGCACCGCCGCGACGGGACCGGCGTTCGCGGTCAGGATCTGCAGCCACAGGCCGGGGTCGCTCGAGGCGATGCGAGTCGTATCGCGCAGGCCCTGTCCGGCGATGCCGAGCGCCTCCCCCGGCCCGTCGACGAGACGGCCCGCAAGCAGGGATGCGACGAGCTGGGGTGCATGCGACACGAGCGCGACACTCCTGTCGTGCTCGAGCACGGTCATCTCGATCGGGACGGCTCCGAGATCGAGGATGAGGTCTTCGGCGGCGGCCGCGCGCTGGTAGCTGATGCCGTCGTGGCCGGCGAGCACCCAGGGGCGCCCGAGGAACAGGTCGGCACGCGCGGCGGTCGGACCGGAGATCTCGCGGCCGGCCATCGGATGCGTGCCGATGTAGCGCGTCAGATCGGCACCGAGCTCGGTGAGCTCTCGAAGCGGTGCCATCTTGACGCTCGCGACATCCGTCACCAGTGCGTTCGGGAAACGCTCGAGCTCCGCGGCCACCACCGCGGCCGTCACGTCCGGCGGGACGCTGACGACGACGAGGATCGGATCGTCGCCCTGGGCGGGGGCCCGGCCCGCCCCGTACTCGATGGCCAGCCGCTGAGCCGACGGAGACAGGTCGGCGAGGATCACGTCGATCCCCCGCTGGGTGAGTCCGAGGCCGATGGAGGTGCCGAGCAGTCCGGTACCGACGACTCGCACCGCTCCTTGGAGGCGCCCGCTCATCGGTGTTCCGGCCGTGACTCGTCCGAGGCGTCCTCGTGGGCGGTCGCCGCCGAGCCGTCGGACCCGCGCGACAGGGTGAGGACAGCGCCCAGCTCCTCCTTGCTCAAGTGTCGGGTCTTGCCGACGGGGAGCGACCCCAGATGGAGCGGGCCGAAGCTGCGCCGGACCAGCTCGACCACCGGGTGCCCGACGGCGTCGAGCATCCGACGGACGATGCGGTTGCGACCCGAGTGGAGCGTGATCTCGACGAGGGAGTTACCGCGTCCCCCGCTGTGCGACTCCGGCAGCAGCCGGGCGCGGTCGGCGACGATGGGGCCGTCCTCGAGCTCGACGCCGGTGGTCAGCTGCTGGATGGTGCGCGGCTGGACCCGCCCCTCGACGAGGGCGATGTAGGTCTTCATGACCCCGAAGGACGGGTGCGCCAACACATGCGCCAGTTCGCCGTCGTTGGTGAGGAGCAGCAGCCCGGACGTGTCTTGGTCGAGGCGCCCGACATTGAACAGACGCTCCTCGAAGTCGTCCGTCCACTTCCGCAGGTCGGGCCGTCCCTGCTCGTCGCGGAGCGAGCTGACGACACCGGTCGGCTTGTTGAGCATGACGTACTGCTTGGTCACGTCCAGCTGAACGGCGGTGCCGTCGACCGCGACCCGGTCGGTCTCGGGGTCGATGCGTGTCCCGGGCTCCGTCACGGTGGCGCCGTTCACCTCGATGCGGCCCGCCGCGATCATGTCCTCGACCACGCGACGCGATGCGACGCCGGCTGCGGCCAGGACCTTCTGCAGACGGACGCCGGAAGGCGGGGTGTCGCCGGGATCGGCGGAGAAGGCGTGGGAAGGCAACGGGTCAGAATCGACCACGGTCAGAGCTCCTGTCGGAAGGCCTCGACGTCGTCGTGACGGTCGAGTAGGGGTGAGATCGGCGGCAGTTCGTCGAGGCTGTTGATGCCGAGGTGGGTGAGGGTCAGGGGTGTGATGCCGTAGTGGATCGCACCGGTCTCGCTGTCCGCGTAGACCTCGGTGATGAGCCCGCGCGCGACGAGGGTCCGGACGACGCCGTCGACGTTGACCGCACGGATCGCGGCGATCTGTCCACGGCTGATGGGTTGCTTGTAGGCGATGACGGCGAGGGTCTCGAGGGCGGCCGGTGACAGCTTGGCAGGATTCTGGGTCACCACGAAGTCGCGGACGACGTGATCGAACTCCACGCGCGAGTAGATCCGCCAGCCGCCGCCGACCTCCCGCAACTCGAAGCCGCGTCGGACTCCCCCGCCCGCACCGTCGTAATCGAGGACGAGCCGGGCTACCGCCTGACGTACGGCAGAGACGGGCCGATCGACGGCTGTGGCCAGTGCGACGAGCGGCTGGGGCTCGTCGGCGACCATCAGGACCGCTTCGAGGGCTCTCTCGAGCGGGAGGCCCGCCGCGCCCGAGGCGCCGTCGAGCGGCACGGCGGGATCGGGTTCCGCAGGGATCAGACCGAGCAGGCGGGCGACCGGCTCGATGGGAGCTCCGGCGGTGGGCGCGACCCGAGCTCGCTCGCCACCGGTCTCGCCGACGTCAGTCGTCATAGTCGTTCCCCAGTGCGGCGAGGCGGGAGTCGTCCCACTCGCGAGCGGTCCAGCGGATGACGAGATCGCCGAGCGGGACGACCTGCTCGAACGATACGAAGTCGCCCCGGTAGAGCTCGAGGAGCGCCAGGAATCGGGCGACGACGACGGCACGTTCGTCCGCCTCGCCGACGAGGTCGCGGAACGACACCGGGACGCCTGAACGCAGAACGGCGACGACGACGGCGGCCTGCTCGCGGATGCTGACGGGCGGCGCGTGCAGGTGTCCGAGAGCCACCTCGGGCACCGGGCGAGGTTCGAGCGCCGCGCTCGCGATCCGGGCGAAGTCGGCCAGCGAGGTGGTCCACACGAGCTCAGGCGTCTGCTCACGGAACCGCTCCTCGAGACGCACCGCACGGTAGCGGCGAGCACCCTCGACCGCGAACACATCCGACATCCACGCGGCCGCTTGCTTGAACGCGCGGTATTGCAGGAGACGGGCGAAGAGGAGGTCGCGAGCTTCGAGGAGAGCCACGTCCTCGGCATCGACGAGCTCTCCCTGCGGCAGGAGTCCGACGATCTTGAGATCGAGCAACGTGGCCGCGACGACGAGGAACTCGCTCGCCTCATCGAGACGGCCTTCCGCATCGAGAGCGCGCAGGTAGCGGATGAACTCGTCGGTGATCCGCGACAGCGAGATCTCGGTGATGTCGAGCTCATGCGATGCGATGAGCGAGAGCAGGAGATCGAACGGCCCGTCGAAGCTTCCGACCGCGACGGTGAAATGCGACGGTGAGGCGGGCGCCTCCGCCGTGCCCTCGGCGACGTCGAGCACCGCTGACCGGTGATTCAGGCGAACGCGCCGCGATCGACGAGCTCGCAGGCGAGCTGACGGTAGGCCTTGGCCGCCGCGTGCTCGGGAGCGAACTCGATGATCGGGACTCCCGCGACCGACGCGTCGGGGAACTTGATGGTGCGACCGATCACGGTCTCGAGCACCTTGTCATCGAACGCCTCGACGACGCGCTGCAGGACCTCGCGGGCGTGGAGCGTGCGCGAGTCGTACATGGTGGCGAGGATCCCGTCGAGCTGGATGGCCGGGTTGAGCCGGTCCTGGACCTTCTCGATGGTCTCGACGAGCAGGGCGACACCGCGGAGCGCGAAGAACTCGCACTCGAGCGGGATGAGCACACCGTGGCTCGCGGACAGCGCGTTGACGGTGAGCAGACCGAGCGACGGCTGGCAGTCGATGAGGATGACGTCGTAGCTGTCGGTGATCCGGCGCAGCACGCGGGCGAGGGTCTGCTCGCGGGCGACCTCGTTGACGAGATGCACCTCGGCGGCCGAGAGGTCGATGTTCGCGGGGATGATGTCGAGACCCGGGATGGTCGTCTGCTGAATCGCCTCGTGCGGGTCGCGCACGTTACCGATCAGGAGGTCGTAGACGGTGACGACGTCGTGCGTGTCGGCGCCGAGGCCCGCGGAGAGCGCACCCTGCGGGTCGAAGTCGATGACGAGGACCTTGCGGCCGTACTCGGCCAGCGCAGCGCCCAGATTGATGGTGGTCGTCGTCTTTCCGACCCCGCCCTTCTGGTTGCAGAGCGAGACGACGCGTGCCGGACCGTGCTCGGACAGCGGCGCCGGAACGGCGAATTCGCGCTTGGGCCGGCCGGTCGGGCCGTTGGGGACGCCAGCGGCGTCCGGCGTAGTCACGGTGGTGGTGTTGTGCGTCATCCCGACGTTCCTCGACTCTTGCGACGGCGTACTTGTCTCTTCCCCGCCGATGAGTCTAGGCCGACCTCATCGCGCGCGAGGGTGGCTCGCCGCGTAGACGTCGCGGAGGGTGTCGATCGTCACGAGCGTGTAGAGCTGAGTCGTCGCGACCGAGGCGTGACCGAGCAGCTCCTGCACGACGCGCACGTCCGCCCCACCCGCCAGAAGGTGCGTCGCGAACGAGTGCCGGAGCGTGTGCGGCGACAGTTCCACATCGAGGTGAGCCCGCTTCGCGGCCGCTCGGATGCTGAGCCAGGCGCTCTGCCGCGACATCCGGGCGCCGCGGGGGCCGAGGAAGAGCGCGGGGGTCGAGAGTCCTGCCGACGACCAGGCCGGGCGCACACGGACGAGGTAATCCTGAACCGCGGTCGACGCGAACCGGCCGACGGGCACGATCCGCTGCTTGCCGCCCTTGCCTCGCAACCGGAGGCTCCGCTCCTCCCCCAGGTCGTCGACGTCGAGCGAGACGGCCTCGGTGATGCGGGCACCCGTCGCGTAGAGGAGCTCGAGGAGTGCTCGATCGCGCATCCGGACGGGGTCGTCGCCCTCGCAGGCGGACAGGAGAGCGGCGACCTGGTCGATCGTCAGCGCTTTGGGCAGCCGCATCGCGAGCTTCGGCACCCGGACGTCGGCGGTCGGATCCGCGTCGGTGACCCGCTCGTCGACGAGGAACCGGTGGAGGCCCCGCACGCTCGACAGCATGCGCCGCACCGATGCCGCGGACCGTCCGGCCTCGTTGAGGCGGCGTGAGAAATCCGCGATGTCCGATGGCGTCAGTACGACGATGTCCGGCTTCCCCACCTCGTCGAGGTGGGTGCGGTAGACCTCGAGATCGCGCCGGTAGGCCGACACCGTGTTCTCCGCGAGGCCGCGCTCCACGCGGACATGGCGCAGGTAGTCGGCGACGGCCCGTTCCGGCGTCATCTCACCAGGCGCCGTCGCCCAGCTCGGGGTGGCGGGGCCACGGCGCGTCGGCGTCGCCGAGCGTCGTCCAGCCCAGGGCCCGCGACGCGGACGCGCTCAGCACACCGTTGATGGTCGACGGGTTCTGGATGCGACGGTCGAGCACCGCGGTGACCGCCTCGTCGAGCGGCACCCAGCGCTTCTCGATGTCGGCCTCTTCATCGAATCGGTCGAAGGCGGGGACGTCGCGCAGATCGCGGGCGAGGTAGATGCGGATCGCCTCGTTGCTGCCCCCCGGAGTCGTCCAGTACTCGGACAGCAGATCCCATCGGTCGGCGGCCAGGTCGGCCTCCTCCGCGAGCTCCCGCTTGGCGGCGTCGAGAGCCGGCTCCCCCGCCTCGTCGAGCAGCCCGGCCGGGATCTCCCAATCACGGGCACGCACCGGGTGCCGGTACTGACGGATCAGCAGGACCCGGTCCTCGGCGTCGAGGGCCAGAACGGCGACGGCCCCCGGGTGGTCGAGGTATTCGCGGGTGAACTGGACGCCGTTGTAGTCGACGGTGTCGGCGACGAGATCCCAGACGCGCCCTTCGTGCAGCACTTCGTGCTTCACAACGGCGGACTCGGCCCGTTCGTCGCTCAGCGGACGGTCGACCTCGGTCACGCGTCGACCGCGTCGGTCGCCTGCTCGGACTCACCCTCGACCTCGAAGAGGCGGGTCGCCTTCTGGCGGTCGACCGCCGCGCCGACGAGGCCGGCGAAGAGCGGGTGCGGGCGGCTCGGCCGTGAGCGCAGCTCGGGATGAGCCTGCGTGCCGACGTAGAACGGGTGCACCTCGCGCGGCAGTTCGACGAATTCGACGAGCTGACCGTTGTGCGAGGTGCCGGCGAACGACAGACCCGACTCGGCGATCTGCTCGCGATAGACGTTGTTGACCTCGAAGCGGTGACGGTGACGCTCGACCGCGGTCGGTCCCTCGTAGAGCTCGGAGACGATGCTGCCCTCGGCGAGGTCGGCCGTGTAGAGGCCCAGGCGCATGGTGCCGCCCAGGTCGCCACCGGCAAGATGCGCGACCTGCTCGGCCATCGTCGCGATCACGGGGAACTCGGTGTCGGGGTCGAACTCGCTCGACGACGCACCGGGGAGCCCCGTGATCGTCCGGGCGTACTCGATGACCATGCACTGCAAGCCGAGGCAGAGTCCGAGTACGGGGATGCCCGTCTCGCGGGCGAAACGCAGGGCGCCGAGCTTGCCTTCGATGCCGCGGACTCCGAAGCCGCCGGGCACGCAGATGCCGTCGACGTCGCCGAGGAGACGCTGGGCGCCCTCCGGCGTCTGGCACTCGTCGCTGGGAACCCAGCGGATCGCGACCTTGGCGTTGTTCGCGAATCCGCCGGCGCGCAGCGCCTCGGTGACCGACAGGTAGGCGTCGGGGAGGTCGACGTACTTGCCCACGAGCGCGATCGTGACCTCATGCTTCGGGTCGTGCACGGTGCGCAGCAGCGCGTCCCATGTCCCCCAGTCCACGTCGCTCGCCTCGAGACCGAGCGCGTCGATGATGTAGGCGTCGAGGCCCTGCGAGTGGATGATGTGCGGGATGTCGTAGATGCTCGGCGCATCGGGGCAGTTGATGACCGCGTCCTCGTCGACGTCGCACATGAGGGCGATCTTGCGCGTGACGCTCTCCGACACCGGGCGGTCGCTGCGGAGCACGAGGGCGTCCGGCTGGATGCCGATGGACCGGAGGGCTGCGACCGAGTGCTGAGTCGGCTTGGTCTTCTGCTCGCCGGAGGGGCCGATGTAAGGCACGAGGGAGACGTGCACGAAGAAGACGTTCTTGCGACCCAGCTCGTGGCGGACCTGGCGTGCGGCCTCGATGAAGGGCTGCGATTCGATGTCGCCGACCGTGCCGCCGATCTCGGTGATGATCACGTCGGGATGCTCGCCGTTCGGGCCGACGGCCACGTTCGACTGCAGACGCATGCGGCGCTTGATCTCGTCGGTGATGTGCGGGATGACCTGCACGGTGTCGCCGAGGTACTCACCGCGGCGCTCCTTGGCGATGACGGTCGAGTAGATCTGGCCGGTCGTGACGTTCGCCGCGGCGTCGAGGTTGATGTCCAGGAAGCGCTCGTAGTGGCCGATGTCGAGGTCGGTCTCGGCGCCGTCGTCGGTCACGAAGACCTCGCCGTGCTGGAACGGGTTCATCGTCCCCGGGTCGACATTGAGGTAGGGGTCGAGCTTCTGCATGACGACCCTCAAGCCCCGGCGGGTCAGGATGTTACCGAGGCTGGCGGCGGTGAGTCCCTTGCCGAGAGAGGAGACCACACCTCCCGTGACGAAGATGTGCTTCGTGACGCCGGAACCGGCGGGGGTGGTCGGGACTACAGGGACGTTCTCATCGCGGGGATCTGCCACGGGATTCCATCCTATGCGTTAGACGCCGCTCATCCACCGTTCACCCGACGTCCGTGTCACTTCCGACCCGCGACGGCCAGGAGTTCACGGGCGTGGGCGAGCCCGGTGTCGGAGTCGGGGAGGCCGGAGAGCAGGCGCGCCATCTCGGCGACGCGCTCGTCGCCGTCGAGCCGACGGACGCTCGACTCGGTGACGTCGCCCGAACGGTCCTTCTCGACGCGCAGATGGTTGGTCGCGAAGGCCGCGACCTGCGCGAGGTGGGTCACGACGATGACCTGCGCCTGCTCGGCGAGTCGGGCGAGTCGTCGGCCGATCTCGATCGCGGCCGCGCCGCCTACGCCGGCGTCGACCTCGTCGAACACGAACGTCGGCACCGATCCGCCCTGGGCCAGCACGACCTCGATGGCGAGCATGATGCGCGACAGCTCACCGCCGGAGGCGCCCTTCCCGAGCGGACGGGGCTCCCCGCCGGGGTGCGGCTGGAGCAGCAGCTGAACGGCGTCTCGACCCGACGACGTGAAGTCGTCGCGGCCGCGGACGTCGACGAGGAGACGGGCGTCGGGCATGGCCAGGGCGCTCAGCTCGGCACTGACCGCGTCCGACAAGCGAGCTCCCGCCGCGCCGCGGATCGCCGAGAGCTCGTCGGCGAGTTCGGCCACGACGACTGCGTCGGCGGCGACCTCGGACTGCAACGATTCGATGCGATCCGAGTCCGTGTCGAGCTCCAGCAGGCGGGCGCTTCCGCCTTCGAGGAACGCGAGCGCATCCTCGAGGGTGGGGCCGTACTTCCGGACGAGCAGCGTCAGTTCGGCGATGCGCTGCTGAACGAGTTCGAGCTCCCGGGCCGAATCGAGGTCGAACCCGGCGGCGTACCCGGCCAGACCCGCTGCCGCGTCGGTCGCTTGATACGCCAGGGCGTCGACCTGCTCGGCGAGAGCCGAGAGCTCTGGATCGAGTGCTGCCGCTCGTTCGAGGGAGCGTCGGGCTGCCGCAAGGAGCGACAGGATGTCGCGCTCCTCATCCGGTGAATCGGAGGACAGCAGTTCGTGCGCTTCGGCCGCGGCGAGGCGCAGCTCCTCGGCGTTGCTCAGGCGCTCGGCCCGGCGGGTGAGCTCGTCGAGTTCGCCCGCCTGCGGCGCCAGCACCTCGATCTCCGCGAGTTGTGCTCGCAGCTCGTCGGCTTCGGCCGCTCGCGCGTCGCGGTCGGCGACGAGCCGCTCGTGCTCGTCACGACCCGCCGTCCATCGGGTGAAGGCGGTGTGGTAGTCGGTCAGGACGGCTCGAAGCTCCTCGCCCGCGAAACGGTCGAGCGCTTCGCGCTGTGCCGCGGCCGATTTGAGCCGGATCTGATCGGACTGGCCGTGCACCACGACGAGGTGCTCGGCGAGCTCGGCCAACAGGGCGGCCGGCGCCGAGCGACCACCGACCGACGCCCGTGACCGCCCCTCGGCCGCGATGGTGCGCGACACGACGAGTTCGCCGCGGCCGTCACCGAGAGGCTCGACATCTCCCCCCGCATCGGCGACCCGTTCGGCGACCACTCCGTCGGTGGGGACGAGCCAGCGGGCATCGACGCTCGCGCGGTCGGCTCCGGAACGGATCACGCCCGCATCAGCACGTTCGCCGAGCAGGAGTCCGACGGCCGTCACGACCATGGTCTTGCCCGCACCGGTCTCTCCGGTGAGCGCCGTGAAACCCGTGCCGAGCGGCAGGGTGGCCTCGCCGATGACACCCAGGCCACGGATCCCGATCTCTTCGATCATGAACTCACCGGTCCTCGCCAGCCCGTGACGGGCAGATCGAACTTGCGCACCAGACGGTCCGTGAACGCACCCCGAGCCAGTCGGGCCAGCCGCACCGGAGTGGCGGAGCGCGCCACCTCGACCCGGGCGCCCGGTGCGAGATCGTGGGCGCGACGGCCGTCGCAGAACAGGACGCCGACTCCATCGGTTCGACGTTGCACCTCGATGGCGAGCATCGAGGTGGGCGCGACCACGAGCGGACGGGCGAAGAGGGCATGGGCCGCCAGGGGAACGACGAGCATGGCGTCGATGTTGGGCCACACGATCGGGCCGCCCGCCGAGAAGGCGTAGGCGGTCGAACCGGTAGGGGTGGCGACCACCGCGCCGTCGCACCCGAAAGCCGACAGCGGCCGACCACCGATCTCGATGACCAGTTCGAGCATGCGCTCGCGACTGGCCTTCTCCACCGTGGCCTCGTTCAAGGCCCAGCTCTCGTAGACCGTCTCTCCGGCCACCACCACCCGGACGTCGATCGTCATGCGTTCCTCGACCTGGTAGTCCCGCGCGAGAGCTCGCCGGATGGTCTCGCCGAGATCTTCGCGCTCGGCCTCCGCGAGGAAGCCGACGTGGCCGAGATTGACTCCGAGCAGCGGCACCGTGGTCCCACGGACGAGTTCCGCCGCGCGGAGGATCGTGCCGTCACCGCCGAGGACGACGACGAGCTCGAGGCAGTCGGGCTCGACGCTCTCGAAGCTGATCACCTCGAGGCCGAGGTCCGGTGCGAAAGCCGCGAGGTCCCGTCGTTCGCTCTCCAGCTGAACGGGGGTCACCCCCTGCTCGACCAGACGGGAGATGACCGCGGACGCGGCTTCGAGGGACTCGGTGCGCCCGGTATGCGAGACGACGAGCATCCGGCGCTCCGCGGCGGGGAACTCCGGCACCGGCGCGAGGGCGGGCGAGGCGGGCACTGTCACGCTCCAGCGATCGAGGAAAGTCGGTGCTCCCATTCTGAGGGGTTCGCACCTCGGGATGAGCTGAGGTGGAGAAGGTACTCGTGGTTGCCGGCGCCGCCCAGGATCGGGGAGGAGATGAGGCCGGCGGTGCCGAGACCCGCATCCCACGCCTCCCAGAGCACGGCTGCGATCGCATCGGCACGGAGGCCCGCGTCGCGCACGATCCCCTCGCGGATTCCCGTCCGTCCCACTTCGAACTGCGGCTTGATCAGGACAACGAGATCCGCGTCGTCGGCCGCCACCGATGCAAGAGGCGTCAACACATGCTTGAGCGAGATGAAGGAGAGGTCGGCCACCAGGATGCGCGGCTTCTCCGCAGATCCGGTGAGCGCGGCGAAGGCCGCACCGTCGAGATCACGCACGTTCACACCCTCGTGCGAGTCGACCCGCGCGTCGACGGCCAGGGGAAGCGCCAGCTGGCCGTGGCCCACGTCGACAGCGATCACTCGGCGTGCACCGCGTTCGAGCAGGACCTGGGTGAAACCACCTGTGGACGCCCCGGCGTCGAGGGCCAGGCGGTCGGTCACGTCGATGCGGAAACCGTCGAGGGCGGCGATCAGCTTGTGCGCGCCCCGACTGACGTAGTGGTCGGTCCCCGATACCTCGATGACGGCTCCTGCGGTCACCCGGTGCGATGCCTTCCGGATCTCGGTGCCCTCCACTCGGACGGAGCCGCTCTCGATCAGCTGAGCGGCCACACTCCGGGAGCGGGCCAAGCCCAGCGCGACCAGGGCGGCGTCCAACCGCGACTGCTCAGCCATGCCCATCGGTCTCCAACTCGAGACGCAGTGCGTCGAGGAGGAGGGCGTACGAGGCGGCACGCTGGTCGAGCGGCGAGTCGCCGATGGCCCGGAGGTCGGGAACGCGGTTCTGATCGGCGGACGACACCGCTTCACGCTACCCGTTCCGCCTCCGCCCACGTCGCGACGCACACGCCGCCTGGCATTGCCGCAAAGGTTAGGCTAGCCTTACCAACCGTGAAGATTCGCAGCACCACAGCAGCCATCGCGGCGTCAGCCGCCTCCATCCTCCTTCTCGCCGGATGCGCGAGCGGGTCCACCCCGAGCTCCTACCAGGCCGGGGGCTCGGCCGGCGGCGCCTTCCCGGTGACCGTGACGCACGAGTTCGGCGAGACGACCGTCGACGCGCAGCCGGCGAAGGTCGCGGCGACCGCTTTCGGCAACGCCGATTTCCTTCTCTCCCTCGGCGTCGCCCCCGTGGGCATGCCCGCCGCGAGCTGGGGCGACGAGGACGGCGACGGCTACCTCCCCTGGACGCTCGAGGCACTCGAGGGTCTCGGCAAGACGCCGAGCGACGTCAAGCTCTTCGACGAGGCGTCGAACGCGGCCGATTTCGAAGGCATCGCCGATACCGCCCCCGATGCGATCTTCGGCGCTTACGCCGGTCTGACCGAGGAGGACTACACCACCCTCTCCGAGATCGCCCCGACCGTCCCCCAGCTGGAGACCGCCTGGTTCACCCCGTGGCGCGAGAGCCTCGCCGCCGCAGGCAAGCTGACCGGCAAGGAGACCGAGGCGGCCTCGCTGCAGGCGGATCTCGAGAAGCAGATCGCCGACGCCACTGCGGCTGGCGGGTGGGAGGGCAAGACCTTCGCCTTCTACAGCTACGACCCCTCCGACACCAGCTCGATCGGGTTCTACACCGATCTCGACACGCGTGTCCGCTTCCTCACCGACCTCGGTCTCGTGATCCCGGACAGCATCAAGGAGGCCTCCGCCGCGGCTCCGGGCGCGTTCTACACGACCATCAGCGCGGAGAACGCCGACAAGCTCGACGATGTCGACATCATCATCGGCTACGGCGCCTCGGACACCCTGCAGCAGCTGCAGGCCGACCCGCTGCTCAGCAAGATCCGCGCGGTCGAGAATGGTGCGGTCGTGACGCTCGACAGCGGCATCGAGTCGAAGGGCTCGACCATCGCCGCGTCGATCACCCCGACCTCGCTGTCCATCCCGTACGTGCTCAAGAACGTCTCCCCGCGCATCGCCGAGGCCGCCGCGAAGGTCAAGTGACCACTCAGCTCGCCTCCTCCGTCGCGTCGAGGCCCCTCACCCGGGTTCCGGCGCGTCGGTCGCGCACCGTCAGGGTCGCCACTCTCATCATCGGAGTGGCGGCCCTGGCCGCGTCCGTCATCGTCTCGGTCGCGATCGGGTCGCGCGAGATCCCCCCGTCGGAAGTTCTCGATGCCCTATTCGGGCGAGGCGATCCGCTCGTCGTCGCGGCCGTCGAATCGCGCATCCCCCGCACCGTCCTGGCCATCGCCGTCGGGGCGGCCCTGTCTCTCTCAGGAGCGGCCATGCAGGGCCTCACCCGCAACCCGCTCGCCGAACCCGGCATCCTGGGCATCACGTCCGGAGCCGCGCTCGCCGTCGTCCTCGGCATCGTGTACGCCGGCGTCTCGACCGCGTTCGGCTACATCTGGTTCGCGCTCGCCGGCTCCGCTGCCGCAGCGGTCCTCGTCTACCTCCTCGGCAGCGCCGGCGGCCGCCGCGCGACGCCCCTCCGCCTCACATTGGCCGGCGCAGCGACGGCGGCCGTCCTCCTCTCCGCCGTCAGGTTCGTCCTACTCCCCCGCGCCCAGAGCCTGCAGGCGTTCGAGCAGTGGCAGGTCGGCGGCGTCGGCGGCGCGAAGTGGGACTCGCTGGCCACCCTCGCGCCCCTCTTCCTCGTCGGCCTGGTCCTCGTCTTCGCTTCGGCCCGGGGCCTCGACGCCATCGCTCTCGGTGACGACACGGCGAAAGCCCTCGGCCAGCGCGTCGGCGTCGTCCGTCTGGTCGCCGGTATCGGGGCGATCCTCCTGTGCGCGACCGCGACCGCTCTCGCCGGCCCGATCATCTTCGTCGGTCTGCTCATCCCGCACGCGGCGCGCCTCATCGTCGGCGCCGACTACCGCTGGGTCCTCGGGTTCTGCCTGGTCTGGGGCGGCACCATCCTCGTACTGGCCGACGTGCTCGGCCGCGTCGTGACGCGTCCTTCCGACATCGCCGTCGGTATCGTGACCACGGTCGTCGGTGCCCCCCTCTTCATCCTCCTCGTCCGCCGTCAGAAGGTGCGCGAGGTATGACCGCCACCCGGATCGCCGCGGTCGACACCACCGCTCGCACGAGCGCCCTCGCCTCGCTGCGCCGTGTACGCGCTGGGCGCCGACGCCGCCACCTGGTCGGATGCATCGTCCTGGCGGTCCTGCTGGTCAGCGTCTTCGTCGTCGCGCTCTGCATCGGAGACCGGGTCTACTCCCCCGTGGACGTCGTCCGCGTCGTCCTCGGAGACCAGGTCGCCGGAGCATCGTTCACCGTCGGCCGACTGCGGCTGCCCCGCGCCATCATCGCCGTCCTGGTCGGCGCTTCGTTCGGACTCGGCGGCATCGTCTTCCAGACCCTCCTCCGCAACGGACTGGCGGCGCCCGACATCATCGGCGTCACCTCGGGTGCGAGCGCCTCGGCGGTGTTCGGGATCCTCGTCCTCGGCTGGGCGGGGACTCCGGTCTCCATCCTCGCCGTCATCGGTGGTGTGCTCGTCTCGATGGGCATCTTCGCCGCCTCCTACAACCACGGCCTCTCGACCACGCGCCTCGTCCTCATCGGCATCGCCGTGGCCGCGATGTTCACGGGTCTGATCTCGTACATGCTGCTGCGCGGGAACATGTACGACGTGCAGTCCGCGATGCGGTGGCTGACCGGGAGCCTCGACGGCGCGTTCTGGGGCGACGTTCCCGGCCTGACCGTGTCCTTCGTGGTCCTCACCCCGCTCCTGGCGATCCTCGCGTCTCGCCTGCGCGTGCTGCAGCTCGGAGATCTGACCGCGACGGCCCTCGGAGTGCGCGTCAACGCCACCCGTCTCGGCATCATCGTCGTGGCCGTCTGTCTCATCTCCGTGGCCACCTCGGTCACCGGTCCCATCGCCTTCGTGGCGTTCCTCGCCGGGCCCATCGCGGTGCGGATCATCGGATCTACCGCTGCGCTCGTCCCGAGCGCTCTCGTCGGCGCCCTCCTCGTGCTGGTGGGCGACTTCGTCGGTTCGCATCTCCTCCCCATCGCCTACCCGGTCGGTACCGTGACCGGTGTCGTCGGCGGTGTCTACCTCCTCGTACTGCTCGCACGCTCGACCCGATCCGGGGGCTTCCTGTGACGACCGAACACCTGCTCACCGTCGACGATGCCGTCGTCCGCTACGGCGATCGCACCGTCATCGACGGCCTGGCCCTGTCCATCCCCCCGGGAAAGGTCAGTGTGATCGTCGGCGCCAACGCGTCGGGCAAGTCCACGCTGTTGCGTGCGATGTCCCGATCGCTCGCGGTCGCCGGCGGATCCGTCCAGCTCGATGGAAGGCCCGTCGCGAGCTATCGGCCGAAGGTGTTCGCCCGCACTCTGGGTCTTCTGCCGCAGTCGTCGATCGCGCCCGAGGGCATCCTGGTCGCCGATCTGGTCGGGCGAGGCCGCTACCCTCACCAGGGCCTGCTGAGCCGCCCGTCGCAGGCGGATGACGACGCCGTGGCCGAGGCGCTCACCGCGACCGGCATCATCGAGCTCGCGGATCGCGCGGTCGACGAGCTCTCCGGTGGCCAGCGTCAGCGGGTGTGGATCGCGATGGCGCTCGCGCAGCAGACCGATGTCCTGCTGCTCGACGAGCCGACGACCTTCCTCGACCTCGCGCACCAGATCGAGGTGCTCGACCTGGTCACCGATCTCAACCGCACCCGCGGCACCACGATCGTCATGGTGCTCCACGACCTCAACCTCTCGGCGCGCTACGCCGATCACCTCATCGCTCTGAAGGACGGCGCCCTGCACTCGGCGGGAGCCCCGGTCGATGTCGTGACCAGCGAGATGGTCGACGAGGTCTACGGACTCCGATCCCTCGTCGTGCGCGACGACGTGTCCGGCACGCCGCTCGTGCTCCCCATCGGGCGTCACCATTCCGGCGTCTGAGCGCAGCGCGACCCGCCCTCGAGCGGGTATCCGTCAGCGCTTGTAGAGCGCTTCGGGTACGTCGAGCGCGTAGATCGGCTTGCCGGAGCCCCAGATGACCGCGCATGCCGCGCGCAGCAGATCGACGGGCCGGTCTCCCGCCGCGTCGATCTCCACCCTGTTCCCGCGCAGCGCGACGCGGGCGGACCCGACCTGGGTGACCTCCCGCTTCACCTTCGGCAACGGGTACGGCTCGAACAGCTGACGCAGGTCGTCGACGATGAAAGTGGGGCGCATCTTCGCGTCGGCGGCGATGAGCTGCTTGTTGCGATCGATTCCGGTCAGCACGTGGACCGACGCCATGCCGGCCCGCCTCGCGCCGAGGATGTCCGTGTCGAGCCGATCTCCGATGAACAGAGGCGACGAGGCGCCGAAACGGTGAACGGCCTCGTCGAAGATCGGTGTCTCGGGCTTCCCGGCCACGACGGGCAGGATGCCGACCGCCGTGTGGACGGCGGAGACCAGCGTCCCGTTCCCGGGTGCGATCCCGCCCGCAACGGGGATGGTCCAGTCGGTGTTGGTGGCGACCCACGGGATGCCGCCGCCTGCAGCGTCGCGCGTGAGTGCGAAAGCGGCCTCGGCGAGCTGCTTCCAGCCGATCTCCGGGTAGAAGCCCTGGACGACCGCGGCCGGTCCGTCCGCCGCGGAGGTGGTGACCCGATATCCGTGACGCTCCACCTCGGTGACGAGGCCCTCGCCTCCGACGACGAGGAGAAGCGAGCCGGCGGGGACGAGATCCTGCATGAGTCGCATCGCCGCCTGCGGAGAGGTGACCACATCGGCCGGATCGACCGTCAGGCCGAAGCTCGACAGGTGCTCGGCTACGACCGCGTCGCTACGCGATGCGTTGTTCGTGATGTACCCGACCCGCCGCCCGGAGTCCACGACCCGAGTGAGCGACTCGACGGCGTGCGGGATCTGCGCCGGTCCCTGATAGACGACACCGTCGAGATCCGCGAGGACCACGTCGATGCCGTCGAGTGGTGTGGGATCGTCGTTCTTGGAACCGCCGAAGATGCCCATGGTCAGTTCCCGCCGTCGCTCTTGCCGGACGGCTCGGAAGAGTCCTCGGACGAGTCGTCGTCGGCGGCTGAAGCCGCACCGGCGAGGTCCTGGTCCTCCTGCACGTCCCCGTCCCCGTCCTCTTCGACTTCTTCGACCTCTTCGACCTCTTCGACCTCTTCGACGTAGTCGGGGTTGGCCACCTCGACCACGGTCATGACGTCGTCGATCTCATCGTCGAGTGCCTCGGCAGCGACTCGAGCGATCTCGTGCCATTCTTCGGCCTTCGCCGTCTGGCCGAGCTCGTCAAGGACCTCCGCGTAGGCCTGGAACAGCATGGGGCTGTAGCTGAACGCCTTCGTCCGGTCGAGCTCGGGGATCTCGAGTTCGGCGAGTGCTTCCTCGGTCTGGCCCAGATCGAGTCGAGCACCGGACATCGCGATGGCAAGGCCGACACGCACATCGGTCGGGAGGCTCTCGCGCAGGACGGACCGCCCGAGCTCGAGCGCACGGTCCGGACGCCCGACACCGCGTTCGCTGTCCACCATCAGGGGCAGCTGGTCGTTCGACCCGGAGATCCGGCGGAAGGTACGCAGCTCCCGGAGAGCGAGGGCGAAGTCCCCGGTCGCGTATGCGGTGATCGCGAGGCTCTCACGGACGATCGCGATGCGGCCGCCGCGACGGGCAGCGGAAAGAGCGTGCCGATGAGCGAGCTCGGGATCCTCGTCGATGAGGCGAGCGGCCATCACGAGGTGGCGCGCAACGTCGTTCGCGTTCTCCTTCTCGAGTGTCTTGAGTTGGATGCGCGCGCCCTTGTCGAGTTCGTTCGCCTCCACCTCGGCGGGGATGGCCGGATCGTCGTGACGAGTGCGCACCGAGCGCAGGTCGGGTCCGTTGTCGACGTCGGAGAAGTCGGAGTGCTGCCCGGTGGGACGCCACGGCGCCTTCTCACGACCGCGGCCGCCGCGTTCGGCATGACCGCGATCGGTGCGTGGTCGTTCGGAGCGGGGACGGTCGCTCGGACCGCTGCCGCCGCCGTCACGGGGAGTCCACGGACGTCGCTCGCCGCCTCTGCTGCTACTGCTGCTGCTGCTGCTGCTGCTGCGACGGTCGCCTCCGTAACCCCCGGACGCACCATCGCGACGAGGCGGGTATCCGCCTTCCCGACGCTCACCCGAACCACGGTTGTCACCGTCGCCACGCTGACCGCCATAACCCCCGGACGCACCATCACGACGAGGCGGGAATCCGCCCTCACGACGCTCACCCGAACCACGACGGTCACCGTCACGACGCTGACCGCCATAACCCCCGGACGCACCATCACGACGAGGCGGGAATCCGCCCTCCCGACGCTCACCCGAACCACGACGGTCACCGTCGCCACGCTGACCGCCGTATCCGCCGCCTCCGCTCGAGTCACGACGTTGGCCGGAACCGTTGTCACGGCCGGCGCCGTTTCCGCGAGGCCCGCCTGAACCGCGAGAGTCGCCGGAGCGACCGCCCTGACGCCCGGATCCCCCACTGTTACCGAATCGGCGTCGGTCTGAGCCGTCGCGGCCTTCGCCGTTTCGATCGCGCTCGTTCGAGTCGCTCATGTGAGCCTCCAGTGGTGAATCCGTGTGGTGTTGTAAGTGGACGCCGCTCGACGCGGAGAACCCGAGGTCCACCGTACCCGTCCGCGGGCGCGTTAACGAGAAAAGGGCCACCCCAGCATGCGGGGTGGCCCTCAACTCGTCTTTTGTCTTGCTGTCCCCGTCCTGCCACCTGCTTTGGTGGTGTCGGGGTAATGGATGTCCGGCGGTGTCCTACTCTCCCACAGGGTCCCCCCTGCAGTACCATCGGCGCTGAGAGTCTTAGCTTCCGGGTTCGGAATGTGACCGGGCGTTT
>CAJYYA010000011.1 GCA_913778905.1 uncultured Naasia sp.
GGGCTGAACGTGTGCATCCAGGCCACGACGCCGATGACGTCGTCGCGACCGTTGACCTCGAGCGCGAGGCGGCGGATGCTGTCCGAGTCCTTGAGGACGGGCTTCCAGACGACCTTGACCGGCAGGCCGTTCAAGCCCTCGGCGACGGCCTGCGACTGCTCGGCGACCTGTCGGAGCGTCTCCTCGCCGTAGAGGTTTTGACTGCCGGTGACGAACCAGACCTCATAGCCGTCGAGCGAGGTGGAGAGGGGTGTGCGAGGCACGAGTGTTTCCTAACTGCGTCGTGAGACTGCGTGTATTCGGGAGACGGAGAAGATCAGAGAGCGTCGACTGCGGCCGCTTCGACGGACAGGCCGTCGCGATAGCGGTCGAGGAAGGCGGCGAAACCGGCGACATCCGACGCGTCGGGCTCGGCTGTCGTGAACTCGGTGGTCGAGAAGACCGTGTCGTTCAAGAAGCCGTCCAGATCGGTGCGCTCGGCGTGCTGCAGGTAGGACGCGAGCACCGCGATGCCCCAGGCGCCACCCTCGGACGCCGTATCCGCGACCGCGACGGGGGCGCCGAGCGCGCCGGCGAGGAAGCGCTGAGCGACCCCGGCCGTGCGGAACATGCCGCCGTGAGCGAGCATCCGATCCAGTTCCACGCCTTCGCCGTCGAGGACGCGCATGCCGAGCGCGAGCGTGCCGAAGACGCTGTAGAGCTGAGCGCGCACGAAGTTCGCCAGCGTGAGCGAGCTGTCGGGGGTGCGGACGAAGAGCGGACGGCCCTCGGTGAGACCGGCGATCGGCTCACCCGCGAGGTGGTTGTACGCCAGCAGCCCGCCGGCGTCCGCGTCACCCTCGAGAGCCTCGCGGAAGAGCACGTCGAACACCTGGTCCGTGTTGAGCGGGGTGCCCGCGGCGGCGGCGAACCGGCTGAACATGCCCGCCCAGGCGGCCAGCTCGCTGGCGCCGTTGTTGCAGTGCACCATGGCGACGGCGTCGCCCGCGGGGGTCGTGACGAGGTCGAGCTCGTGGTGCAGCCCGGTCAGCGGGCGCTCGAGGACGACCATCGCGAAGATGCTCGTTCCGGCGCTGACATTGCCCGTGCGAGGGGCGATCGACGAGGTCGCGACCATTCCGGTTCCGGCATCGCCCTCGGGTGGGCAGAGGGGCAGCCCGGGGCGCAGGGTGCCCGACGGGTCGAGCAGGGCCGCGCCCTCGTCCGTCAGTGCGCCGGCGTCGACACCCGCGGTCAGGACCTCGGGGAACAGATCGACGAGCGGGGCGGCGAGACCACGGCCGTCGACCAGCTTGTCGAACGCCGAGACCAGGCCCGCGTCGTACGTGCCGGTCGAGCTGTCGATCGGGAACATCCCCGACGCGTCGCCGACGCCGAGGACCTTACGGCCCGTGAGGCGCCAGTGCACGTATCCGGCCAGGGTCGTGACGAAACGGACGTCGGGAACGTGGGCCTCGGAGTCGAGCACCGCCTGGTAGAGATGCGACACCGACCAGCGCAGCGGGATGTTGTACTGGAACAGCTCGGTGAGCTCGGCGGACGCGGCGCCCGTCGAGGTGTTGCGCCAGGTGCGGAACGGCACGAGGAGCTCGTCGTTCGCGTCGAACGGCAGATAACCGTGCATCATCGCCGAGACCCCGAGAGCACCGAACGTGGTCGGGGTCACGCCGTAGCGCTTCTCGATGTCGGCGACGAGGTCGGTGTAGGCGGCCTGCAGGCCGGACCAGACGGCGTCGAGCGAGTAGGTCCACACGCGGTCGACGAACTGGTTCTCCCACTCGTGCGATCCGACGGCCAGCACGTCCGACGGGTTCTCGCCGACGAGGCACGCCTTGATGCGGGTCGAGCCGAACTCGATGCCGAGCGAGGTGCGGCCCTCGCGGATGGCGGCGGCGATCGCGGCCGCGTCGGTGGTGGTGTCAGTCATCGTCGGCTGTCCCCGCTCTGTCCGTAGACGTTCTGGTATCGGTTGTAGAGGCTGTCGATCTTCTCCTGCGGGAGGGGAATCAGCTCCCCGCCCTGGCGTGCGATGTGCACGCTCCGTGCGGCGTCCTCGCACATGACCGCGGCCTTGACCGCATCCTTGGCGTTGACACCGATCGTGAAGGGGCCGTGGTTCTGCATCAGGACCGCACGCGAGCGGTGGCCGTCGAGGGTCTCCACGATGCCGCGGCCGATGGAGTCGTCGCCGATGATCGCGAACGGACCGATCGGGATCGGGCCGCCGAACTCGTCCGCCATGCCCGTGATCACGCAGGGGATCTCCTCGCCGCGGGCGGCCCAGGCCACCGCGTAGGTCGAGTGGGTGTGGACGACGCCGCCGACCCAATCCATGTTGCGGTAGACGTATGCGTGCGCCGCGGTGTCGCTCGACGGGCTGCGGTCGCTGCCGGACGACCCGGGGATCACATTCCCGTCGAGGTCGCAGAGGATCATGTTCTCCGGCGTCAGGTCGTCGTAGGAGACGCCCGACGGCTTGATCACGAAGAGGTCGGCGCCGGGCACGCGACCCGAGACGTTGCCGCCGGTCCAGATGACGAGCCCGTAGCGCACGAGCTCACCGTGCAGGCGGGCGACATCGGCGCGTACAGCGGCGATCGCCTCTTCGACCTCGGGGGTGAACGTGCCGGCTCCGGGCTCCGCGGATGAGGCGGGACTCGTCATGAAGATCCTCCGTTGGGTCTGACGGCGCGAAGAGGCGCCCGCCGTATGTTACCGGTGACACACGCCGTCTGGCGAGTGGATCAGCGCGTCGCCGGCGGCCCCGTCGATGCGCGGACCACGAGTCGGGGGGTCGCGACCTGCGCCGAGTCCGGGCCGGTCGCGAGCACCTCCGCGACACACCGACGTGCCTCGCCGCGGATGTCCAGGCGCACGGTGGTCAAGGCGGGACGGTAGTAGCCGGCATCCGGGTTGTCGTCGAAGCCGACGACACTCACCTCGACGGGGACGTCGAGGGCTGCGCCGCGGAGGCCGGCGACGAGACCGAGGGCCATCTGATCGTTGGCCACCACGACGGCGGTGACGCGACCGTCGCGGATCGTTCCGGCGATCGCCTCGGCGACCTCGAACCCCGACGCCGCAGACCAGTCGCCGGCCCATTCCCGAGCAGGCGCCAGGCCGTGTCTCCCCAGCGCGTCCCGGAACCCCTCGGCTCGGCTGACCTCTTCCAGCCAATCGGCCGGGCCGCCCAACCGGGCGATGCGTGTGTGCCCCAATTCGATGAGGTGCTCGGTAGCCGCCGCCGCACCCTCCCGCTGCGCGCGGGAGCCGAACCCGCCGTGAAGCACCGCTACGGGCTCACCGCGCAGGCGACCCTCGACCGCGGCCAAAGTGCGCTCGTGCGGCGCGACGAGGATGATCCCGTCCACACCCTGACCTTGGATGTGGTCGACGGCTTCCGCGACGGACTCTTCATCGTCGCCATCCGCGAAGGCGGTCACCACCCAACGTTCCGCCTCCCGCGACGCCGCCTCGAGAGCGGCGATTCCGGCCGACGGGCCGAAGAGCGCCGCGTCGGACGCGATGATGCCGATGGTCTTGCTCTGCTGAGTGCCCAGGGCCCGTGCAGCGTTGTTGACGCGGTAGTCGAGCGCCTCCATTGCGGCGACCACGCGCTGACGGGTCTCGTCTCGGATATAGGCGTGGCCGTTGAGAACCCTCGACACCGTCTGCGTCGAGACGCCCGCGGCCGCGGCGACGTCGCGCACTCCTACGGACCGGCCACGGGGGCGAGCGGGTGACGCGTCGTCCGTCATGCCACCTCCTCGGCCGAGGCTCACCCTACCCGTGCGCGCCGGGCGCGCGAGTCGGTGGGTGCGGCCGGACGCGAAGGGGACGGGGAGGTCGCGGACGGCTCAGTAGGCGGTGGCGGCGACCGCGGATGTCAATCCTTCGTAACCGAGCGACACCTGTTCGACCGCGCCGCCACGAGCGACGATGGCGATGATGATGCCGACCACGACGATGACGATGGCCGCGATGATCAAGAACCACGGCGGGCGCCTGCGCTCCGACGGGGACTGTTGAGGCTGCTGCGACGAGGTCATGCGCCGAGGCTATCCGCCGGTCTGGGGAGTTCGAGGGGACGGGCTGAGAGCGGGCCACGAGTCGACCGCATGTGGACTCGGGGTGTCAGGAACCCGCAGAGGCGGGGCCAGAGCCGAGCGGGCCGCGCTCCTCACCTCCTCGGCGAGGTCGAGCAGGAGACGTGACCGCAGATCCCATTGCTGCCAGAAGAGCTCGACACGGATCGGTGCGCCGGCCGGCAGCTCGACCAAAGCGCCCGAACGCAGCAGTGCCCCGCACTGGGCTTCGGGCAGCATGCCCCACCCCATCCCCGCGGCGACGGTATGGACGAACCCGGTCGAGCTGGGCACGAAATGGCGAGGCGGTCGTACTCCGTCCGCGCCGATGGAATGCAACCAGCTGTCCTGCAGGGTGTCGCGCCGGTTGAAGTCGATCAGGGGTGCGGTGGCCAGAGCATGCGCATCCACCCCGTTCGGGAACCATCGGGCGACGAAGTCGGGAGTGGCTACCGGGCGGTAGATCATCGCGCCGAGCGGGGTCGATGTGCATCCGGGCACCGGGTCCGACTCGGCGGTGATCGCCGCCGAAACGCGACCCGAGGCCAGCAGCTCGGCGGTGTACTCCTGATCCTCCCGACTGACGTCGAAGACGACACCCGAGCGAGCGGAGAAGCGAGCGAGCGCCGGATGGATCCACGTTGCGAGACTGTCCGCATTCGCCGCGAGGGCGATCGTCACGGGGCGCTCGCCGTCCGAGCTGACTCCCAACTCGTCGAGCGCCTCGCGCTCGAGCAGTTCGATCTGACGTGCCAGCCTCACGAGGACCTCACCCGCATCCGTGAGGCGCGCGGGCTTGGATCGCACGACGACCACCCGTCCGATCTGCTGCTCGATGGCCCGGATGCGCTGGCTCACCGCCGATGCGGTGATGTGCAGCTCACGGGCGGCGGCCTCGAATGTCCCCAGCTCGTCGATCCTGGCGAGAGTGGAGAGCGCTTCTGCCGACGTCAACATAAGTACAGCTAACGGTATTGAAGTGATCTGAACTAGGTCTGAACCTGTTTGAGTCATAGTTTTCTGCCCATGCCATTCGCCGTCATGCTTCAGGGACTCGGTTTCGGACTCTCGTTCATCCTGCCGATCGGTGCTCAGAACGCCTTCGTCCTGCGTCAGGGGATCCGGCGTCAGCACGTGGGGCTGGTCGTGGCGGTGTGCGCCGCATCGGACGTCATCCTCATCACGCTGGGGGTCAGCGGGGCAGGTGCCGTATTCACCCGGTTCCCCGAGTGGCTCGTCGTCGCGAAGTGGGCGGGCGCGGCCTTCCTGCTGGCCTATGCGGTGTTCGCGGCTCGTCGCGCGATTCGGCCCGGTGTGCTCGTCGTGGACGGGGAGGACTCGGGCGACGAAGGCCGTCGGGAGGTGCGGGCTGCGTCGGACGGCGGCCGCGCGGGTGGCGTCCTTCCGACCACGGCCGCCTCGCATGGGTCAGCCCCGGTCGCGACCGCCGTGGCGGCGCCTGCATCGGGGCGCGTGCGGGCCGTGCTCGTCACCACTCTCGCTCTGACGTGGCTCAATCCGCATGTCTATCTCGACGCCGTCGTGCTGTTGGGATCGCTGGCCTCGACGCACGGCGAGGAGGCGTGGGCGTTCGGCGTCGGCGCGTCGATCGCGAGCATCGTGTGGTTCTCCGTGCTGGGAGCTGGATCGCGCCTGCTGTCGCCGCTGTTCGCGAGGCCGATCGCCTGGCGCATCGTGGATGGCAGCATCGCGGTGATCATGACGGTGATAGCCCTCAACCTGCTGCTTCACTAGGTGAGACGCGAAGCGACCACGGAGGACGAGGTGTCCCGTCCCCTTCATTTCGTTCCGCTCGATGGGCGCGGCCGGGCAGCCGCTCGTTGAGCGCAGCGAAATGAAGGTTGGCGATGGAACCGCCCGCTCCTCAGCTCTGGCAGCGAGGGCAGTAATAGTAGACGCGATCCTGGGCGCCCTCGCCGGGGCGGACGGGATCGCCCAGCCGGCCGTCGCGAATCGGCGTCCGGCACCGATAGCAGGGCTTTCCCGCGCGACCGTATACCCATTTCTGTCGACCC
This sequence comes from uncultured Naasia sp., assembly GCA_913778905.1. Taxonomy (GTDB): domain Bacteria; phylum Actinomycetota; class Actinomycetes; order Actinomycetales; family Microbacteriaceae; genus Naasia. The sequence continues at coordinate 6,122 of CAJYYA010000011.1, forward strand.
TTGCGGGCGTCCCCGGTCAGGATCCGCTCGGGCCGATCCTTGTTGGCCACGATCGTCCGGCGGCTCAGGTCGATCCACCCCCGCAGATCGCCTGCGGCATCCGTCGGCCTCGTCGGCAGAACTCCCTTCAGGAAGCAGATCTCGCTCCGGTACACGTTGCCCAGGCCCGCGAGCACACGCTGATCGAGGAGCGTCAGACCGATCGCGCGGTCGCCCTGCGCCCGCATGTTGTCCAGCACCACACCGGCGTCCCAGTCGGGGCCGAGAAGGTCGGGGCCGAGGTAGCCCACGACATCCTCCTCGTCGACGGTCGCCACCAGTTCGAGAACACCGAGCGCGAAGCCCACCGCGGTCAGGTCGGCGGTCTGCAGGATGATGCGCGCCTCGTGGGCCGGCCGTCGCCAGCGTTCGCCGGGACGATAGATCTGCCAGACGCCCTCCATCTTGAGGTGGGAGTGGATGGTGACGTCGCCGACGCGCATGAGCAGGTGCTTGCCGCGACTCACGACGGAGTGGACGGTCTCGCCGGTCAGGTCGACGGTCGCGAACTTCGGCACGCGGATGTCGCAGCCGGTGAGAACCGCGCCCCCCAGCGCCTCTCGCAAGTGCGCCGCCGCCCGGTAGACGGTGTCGCCCTCAGGCACGGAGTCTCAACCCGCGGGGGCCGGCGGTGAATCCGGCGACTTCCAGCGCACGGCCGACATCGGTTCCGAGTACGAACTCGCCGTCGACCTTCTCGATGCTCAAGCCCGCGACCGCGCCCGCACGCACGAGCTCGCCCAAGGCGGAGCTCGCCGCGGACAGGTCGGCCTCGTCCTCGGAGAAGGTCAGCATCGACTTGCCGCCCCGCTCGAGGTAGGCCGCGAGTGCGCCGTCGATCAGCACGACGAGTCCGCCGGCTTTGCGGCCCGGGCGGTGCCCTTCGGTGGGCGGCCAGGGGAGAGCCGCGCCGTATGGGTTGGCCGGATCCGTCGCGGCGAGCACCACGACCTTCTTCGGCGGGCGGTCGTCGTCGCCGGGCCCCACTGCGAACGACCGGAGCCGATCGACAGCCCCCGAGGTCGCGAACTGGGCGGCGCCGAGTGACTCGATGAAGTAGCCGCGACGGGCCCGACCCCGCTCCTCGAAAGCGCTCAGTGTCTTGTAAGCGAGGGCGAAGCCACCCGGAATCCGCTCGCTCATGACCGACCCGCGGGTGACGACGCCGTAGCGGTCCAGCAGGATCTCCGCCGTTGCCGCGGCCCGCAGCGTGGCGTCCGACTCGGCGAGGGGGACGATCGACCAGCGACCGCCGACGAGCGGGGTGCCCGCACGGGACGGCATCGCGGCGCGCGGCATCGACCGGGACCGATAAGACCGGGTGCGAGACGGTTTGCGCGGCTGTTTGTGCGCGGTATGGCCGGACCCGACCAGGGCACGGAGGGGTGCGAAGGTGTCGTTGTTGACCAGACCGCCCCAGACGAGGTTCCACAGCGCGGCCTGCATCTGGGTGTCGTCGGTGCTGCCTACGGCATCGCTCAGCTGCCGAAAGAAGTAGGCGCCGCCACCGCCGAGCGACGCGAGGATCTCGCGTTCGAGCGGGGAGGTCTCGATCGCGTCGGGTTCGGGCAACGTGACCGCGATGGTGTCGGCGAGGTGCAGGCTGATCCAGCCGTCGTTGCCGGGAAGCGACCCGCCACCACTCCAGAGGACCTCACCCGTCGAGGTGAGCTCGTCGAGCATGGAGGGCGAGTAATCCCGTACCCGGGACGGAAGGACGAGGCTCTCCCATGCGGACGCCGGGATGGGAACACCGCCGAGCTGATCGATGACGGCCGCGACACCGTCGACCCCGCGCAGCTTGCCGCCGACCTGTTGCCAAACCGGGAGGAAGCGCCCGAAGGTCGCCGTGTCGACCGGTTCGACCTCCCTGCGCAAGGCCGCCAGCGAGCGGCTTCGCAGGCGTCGCAGCACCTCGGAGTCGCACCACTCGGCACCGGAGCCACCGGGACGGAACTCGCCGTCCACCACACGTCGAGCACCGGCGAGCCGGCGGAGCGCATCCGTCGCGACCTGGACGCCCAACCCGAAGCGCTGCGCGGCAGCCGCCGCGGTGAACGGGCCGTGCGTGCGTGCGTATCGGCTGATGAGGTCGCCCAGCGGGTCCTCGACGGGCTCGACGAACGCAATGGGCGTGCCGATCGGGAGCGGCACGCCGAGCGCGTCACGCAGTCGGCTGGCGTCCTCGATCGCGGCCCAGCGTTCGGATCCGGCGATGCTCACCCTGAGCGCCCGGCGAGCGTCGACGAGCCCGTCGAGGTAGGAGCGGGCTTCCGACGCCACCTCCGGAAGGAGTCGCTCAGCGACTTCATCCGACGAGAGCGGACCGAGGAGACGGAGGAGGTCGGCGACGCCCTCCAGATCCTTCGCCTTGCGGTCGGGTGCGAGGCGCTGCAGCTCGCTCTCGGTCTTGGCGATGACGTCGGGGTCGAGCAGCTCACGCAGTTCGGTGCGTCCGAGCAGTTCGGAGAGCAACGACGAGTCGAGGGCGAGCGCCGCTGCCTTGCGCTCCGCGAGGGGCGAATCGCCCTCGTACATGAACGCTCCGACGTAGCCGAACAGGATCGAGCTGGCGTAGGGCGAGGCGCTCTGCGTCGTGACCTCGACGATGCGGATACTCCGCTGGGAGATCTCGCTCACCACCGAGGTGAGTGCGGGGAGGTCGTAGACGTCGCGCATGACTTCGCGGATCGTCTCGAGGATGATGGGGAAGCTCGGGTACTTCTTCGCGACGTCGAGCAGCTGAGACGCCCGCTGGCGCTGTTGCCAGAGCGGCGAACGGCGCGAGGGGTTGTAGCGCGGCAGCAGGAGTGCGCGAGCCGCGCACTCGCGGAAACGCGACGCGAAGAGCGCGGACCCGCTGACTTCGTTGGTCACGATCTCGTCGATCTCGTCCGGGTCGAACACGAAGAGATCGGCGCCCGGCGCCTCCCCGTCGGTGTCCGGCAGACGCACGACGATGCCGTCGTCACTCGTGATGACGTTGCCGTCGATCCCGAACTGCTCCTGCACACGAGCAGCGACCGCGAGACCCCACGGGGCATGGACCTGCATCCCGAACGGGGAGTGCAGGACCACGCGCCAGTCGCCCAGCTCGTCGTGGAACCGCTCGACCACGAGGGTGCGGTCGGTGGGGACGGATCCCGTGGCTTCGCGTTGCTCCGTGATGTAGCCGACGAGGTTGTTGGCGGCCCGCTCGTCGAGACCCAGCGAGATAGCGGATGAGGTGGCGTCCTCCAGCGTCTTGCCGCTGATGTCGCGCGTGAACGCGCCGATGGCCCGCCCCAGTTCGGCGGGGCGGCCGATGCCGTCGCCCCGCCAGAACGGGACGCGGCCCGGCTCGCCGAATGCGGGCGTGACGAGCACGCGGTCGTGCGTGATCTCCTGGATGCGCCAACTGGTGGTTCCGAGCGCGAAGACGTCGCCGACGCGGGACTCGTAGACCATCTCCTCGTCGAGCTCGCCGACACGGTTCGAGCCGCCGGCGTCGCCGACCATGAAGACACCGAAGAGCCCGCGGTCGGGGATGGTTCCCCCCGAGGTGACGGCGAGACGCTGGGCGCCGGGACGGCCCGTGAGAGTCCCGGCGTCGCGGTCCCAGACGAGACGAGGGCGCAGTTCGGCGAACTCGTCGGACGGGTATCGCCCCGCCAGAAGGTCGAGGGTGGCCTCGTAAGCCGAACGCGGTAGCGATGCGAAGGGAGCGCTGCGACGCACCAGATCGAACCACTCCTCGACGTCGAGCTCGTCCAGCGCACACGCGGCGACCGTCTGCTGAGCCAGGATGTCGAGTGGGTTGGACGGGACGGCGATCGCCTCGATCTCGCCGCGGACCATCCGCCCGGCCACCACGGCGCTGTGCACGAGGTCGGCGCGGTGCGTCGGGAACATCACGCCGCGCGAGACCTCGCCCACCTGGTGACCTGCGCGCCCGAGCCGCTGGAGACCGCTGGCAACGGACGGCGGCGCACTCACCTGGACGACGAGGTCGACGGCACCCATGTCGATGCCGAGTTCGAGGCTGGAGGTCGCGACCACGACCCGCAGGCGTCCGCTCTTCAGATCGTCCTCGATCAGTGCGCGCTGCTCCTTGCTCACGGAGCCGTGGTGAGCGCGCGCCAAGAGGGGGTCGGCGCCGCGCGTCGAGCCGCCCTGCGCCGGGGCCTCGGCGGCGGAGGTGCCGACGGGCGCCAGTTCGAGTTCGAGGCGTTCCGCCCAGACCTCGTTCAGGCGTGCGGTCAGCCGCTCGGCCAGACGCCGGGAGTTGGAGAACACGATCGAGGAGCGGTGCGCGGTGACGAGGTCGACGATGGTCTCCTCGACATGGGGCCAGATGGATCCGCTGCGCGCCTCGGCCCCGTCCTCGCTGGGAGCTGCTCCGAGCTCGGCCATGTCTTCTACCGGGACGACCACCCGTAGATCGAAGCGTTTGCTCGTGCCCGGGGAGACGATGGTGACGGGAGACTGGCCGCCCAGGAAACGGGCTACCTCTTCCAACGGGCGGACGGTGGCCGAGAGTCCGATCCGCTGGGCGGGCTTCTCGAGCAGCGCGTCCAGGCGTTCCAGCGAAAGCGCCAGATGCGATCCACGCTTGGTCGAGGCGACCGCGTGCACCTCGTCGATGATCACGGTGTCGATGCCGGTCAGAGTCTCGCGCGCTGCCGACGTCAGCATCAGGTAGAGGGACTCGGGGGTCGTGATGAGGATGTCCGGCGGAGTCTTGAGCAGCGCACGACGGTCCGATGACGAGGTGTCGCCGGACCGGACGCCGACGGTGATCTCGCGGGGGTCGGATCCGAGCCGCTTCGCCGTCTGTGTGATCCCGACGAGGGGGCTGCGCAGATTCCGCTCCACGTCCACGCCGAGGGCTTTGAGCGGCGAGAGGTAGAGCACCCGGGTCCGAGGAATCTCGTCCTTCGGGTCGGGCGGGGGAGTCTGCACGAGCCGATCGATAGCCCAGAGGAAGGCGGCGAGGGTCTTGCCGGAGCCGGTGGGCGCGACGACGAGAGCGTGTTGACCGCTCGAGATGGCCGACCATGCGCCGGCCTGCGCCTCGGTGGGCTCGGTGAACGCACCCGTGAACCACTCACGGGTCGCGTCGGAGAACCGTGCGAGGCGGTCGTCGGAGGTGTTCACGGGTGCATCTTCGTACAGACCTCCGACATCGAGCCGGGAATCGGTCGGAGAACGGTGGCGGACTCAGCTGTAGTGACGCCGCATGAAACCGACGATGTCGGCGAGCTCGGTCTGCGAAACCGCGTGGGGGAGGTCCTCGTACACCCGTCGATCGAGGGTGCTGTGACGGGGCAGCCACTCGTCCGTGTGGGCGACCGCCGCAGGTGGGATGACGTAGTCGGCCGTGCCGCGTCCCCAGAACACCGGCGGCCGCAGCTCCTGCAGGCGCGCATCGCCGGGAGCGTCGCCGTCCGTGACGTAGCCCGCGATCTGCACGACGAAGTCGAAGCGATCCGGAGCATGCCGCAGGGTTTGGAGGGCCACGGCCGCCCCCTGAGAGAACCCCATCAGGGCGACGCTGCTGGGCTGCGGATCCAGCGAGTCCAGCCAGCGCAGGATCGCCACGGCTGCGTCGTCGACGTCTTCGCTCCTCGGGCGGCCCGGAGTGTCAAGCGGGTACCAGGACCAGCCGGGACCGTGCGGATCGAACGCGCGCAGCGAGGCGATCACCGGTGTGAGCGGCAGAGCCGGCGACATGGAGAAGAGGTCGCTCTCGTTCGATCCGACTCCGTGCAGGAGGACCAGGAGAGGACGCTCAGCGAGCTCCTCCCGTTTGGCCGACCAGATGATGGCGCGCTCGTCGAGAGTGAGGTTTCGCTCGTGGCTCATTCTCTCATCTTCTCCCTCGCGTCCGTGTCCACGGTGTGTGAGGGCAGAATGGGCGCATGAGCTTCGTCGGCACGGGCACGCCCGATCCCAATCCCGGATGGCTGAGCGAAGAGGAGCTGAGCGACATCCGTCGTCGCCTTCCTCTGCTCTACGTCGAGGCGGTCCCCGTGCGGGTCGACGGGATGGGTCAGGTCACCGAGGTCGGCGTACTGCTGCGCGTGGGCGCATCGGGCAGCATCACGCGCACCGTCGTCTCGGGTCGCGTCATGTACGGCGAGACCATTCGCGATGCCCTGTTCCGCCACCTGGAGAAGGACCTGGGGCCGATGGCCTTCCCGCAGCTGCCGATGAGCCCGGCACCCTTCTCGGTGACCGAGTACTTCCCGACCCCCAGCATCACCGCCTTCACCGACGAGCGCCAGCACGCCGTGGCTCTCGCTTACGTGGTGCCGGTGACCGGCACGTGTGATCCTCGCCAGGACGCGCTCGAGCTGACCTGGATGTCGCCCGCCGAGGCTGCGAGTCCCGGTGTCAGCGCTGAGATGGAGGGTGGCCGCGGTGCTCTGCTGCGAGCGGCCCTCGCCTCCGTCGGCCGCCTGCCCTGACCTGCCGCCTGCGCCGGCCGGCTCCGGCTCTGACGCATCGCGGCTGCTCTGACGGAGCCCTGCTCTTAACGAATGCAGGAGTTGCGAGCGAAATGCAGGATCCAGCAGCCCGCGTCATGACGTGATGCCCGGAATGCCGGGCTTCGTCCGACGCTGATCCTGCATTCGATCGCTCAAATCCTGCATTCGTTTTTCCGACTCCTGCATATGTTCAGTCAGCGGGGCCGCGGAACGTGAGAGGCCCCGCCGGATCGGATCCGGCGGGGCCTCCCACATGAGTGGGCTGGGTCAGCGACCGCGGCGCTGGCCACCGCCATTGGAGCGGACGACCGATCCCACGGTGAGCTTGGTCGGGGCGCCGCCGCCGCTGGATGCGCGACGCGAACCGGCGCGGGCCGCAGGAGCGGACGCCGTGCGAGCCGGTGCCTGCTCGCGGCGCTGGGCGGGAGCGCCGGAACGGTCGTTGCGGCCCTCGCCCGAACGCACGCTGTCGCGTGAGTCGCTGCGACCGGCACCGCCGTTGCCGCGACCGCCGCCGCGACGAGCGCCGCCACGCGAGGACGAGCCCTCGGGGGACTCGCCGCGAGGGGCGCCGCCGCGCGAGGAGCGCCCGCCATCACGACGGGAGTCGCCGCGCGAGTCGTCGGATCCGCCTGCTCGCGCCGCGCGCTTGCGCTGGGCGTTGGCGCCCTGGCTGGTGCCCCCGCCGCGCTGCTGCTCGACCTTCGGTGCGGGCTTCACATAAGCAGCCTCCTCGCCGACGAGCGCCAGAACCTCGGGGGACGACGTGGTCACCTGCACCGGCGTGACCTCGATGGCAGCCTTGCGCAGCAGGGACGCGACGTCCTTGCGCTCGCCGGGCAACGAGATGGTGACGACGTCACCCTCCGAGCCGGCGCGAGCGGTGCGGCCCGAGCGGTGCAGGTAGGCCTTGTGCTCGGTCGGCGGGTCGACGTGGATGACGAGCTCGATGTCGTCGACGTGCACGCCACGGGCCGCCACGTCGGTCGCCACGAGCACGCGGACGCTACCGTCGCTGAACGCGGCGAGGTTGCGGTCGCGCTGCGGCTGCGACAGGTTGCCCTGCAGATCGACGGCGGGGATGCCCGCGGCGGTCAGTGCTGCGGCGAGCTTTTTGGCGTGGTGCTTGGTGCGCATGAACAGCACGCGGCGGCCGGTGCCGGACGCGAGCTTCTGCACGATGGCCTTCTTGGCGTCGGTTCCGCTGACCTCGAACACGTGGTGGGTCATCGCGGCGACGGGGGAGTTGGCCTCGTCGACCGAGTGCATCCGCGGGTTGTGCAGGAAGCGCGACACGAGCTTGTCCACGCCGTTGTCGAGCGTGGCGGAGAAGAGGAGGCGCTGGCCGTGCTCGGGGGTCGCGGCGAGGATGCGCGTGACCGAGGGCAGGAAGCCCAGGTCGGCCATGTGGTCGGCCTCGTCGATCACGGTGATCTCGACGCCGTCGAGGGTGATGAAGCGCTGCTTCATCAGGTCCTCGAGGCGGCCCGGGCAGGCCACGACGATGTCGACGCCGGCCTTGAGCGCGGCGACCTGACGGCTCTGGTTGACGCCGCCGAAGATCGTGGTGGTGACGAGGTTGTACTTGCGGGCCAAGGGCTCGATGACCGCGGCGATCTGGGTGGCCAGCTCGCGGGTCGGGGCCAACACGAGCGCCAGCGGGCGGCCCGAGCGGCGGGCGCCACCGGCGAGCGAACCGCCGAGGCGGGCGACGAGAGGCAGCGAGAAGGCGAGGGTCTTGCCGGATCCCGTGCGGCCGCGGCCGAGGACGTCCTTGCCGGACAGGGTGTCGGGCAGGGTGTCGACCTGGATCGGGAAGGGTGAGGCGATTCCCTGAGAGGTCAGCTCGGCGACCAGGGGAGCGGGGACGCCGAGGGAGGCGAAAGTGGACGTGGTGGTGCTGTCGGTTGCAGTCATGCGGGAGAAATGAACTCTCTGGAAAGGCCGCGCGGTGTGGCGGTCCGCGTCGATCGCGGATGCCGGGCGGCAGTGAGGCGAGCGCACCGGTCGGTGCAGTCGTTCGCCTTCGGAAGGTGTCGCCCTGAAGGCCCCGAACCGGTGACGGCGAGGCGGGAAAAGAGGGACGGAATCGTCAGACGCAGCGCAGTCGACGTGACGCGCAGTGGGTCCAGCCTAGCGGACGCCCCCGCCACGGGCCAGGGCGGCCTCCTCCTCACTTCGACGGGCCCGAGTGCAGTCGGTTCCCGCCAGTCAGCGGATGGGACGGGTCAGTAGAGCTCGCCGACGGGGATGGGGACCCGGACCGTGTTGCCCGGCTGGGCGAGCGGGCACGCCCACGCGGGGTCGTACGCGCATGACGGGTTGTAGGCGAAGTTGAAGTCGAGCACGAGGCGAGGCGGCTCGCCGTCCGCCCCGGATGTCGCCCCCAGGTGCGCGCCCTTCACGGTGTCGACCAGATAGCGGCCACCGCCGTAGGTCCCGCCGGGACGGCCCGCGAGGGAGTCCTTGACCGGGATGAAGACGCCTCCGCCGTAGGACGCGAGGCGCCACACGTCGAGCGAGCCGACCTCGGGAACTTCGACGCGTCCGATCCTCTCGAAGGGCACGATCCCGTCGGTCCCGGTCTCGACCTCCATGCGGTGCGCATCGGCCGGGAGGAGTTCGAGCTCGAAGCGCCATGCCGGGTCGTAGTCGGCGACCTTGAGACCGTCGAAGCCGGGCCGATCCTCCGGCAGGAGGGGAGTGGCGGGGTGCGTGGCGAACAGGGCGTCACGCGTCGTCCGCCACAGAGCGTGGCCTTCTGCGGGCGGCAGTTCGCGGACGGCGGCGTAGAGCCCGAAGACCCGGGCGCGCCAGTCCGCGGTCTGCAGAGCGGTCGACGCGCTCATCGGGGCAGGTCTGAGAACGACGGGGCGAGCGCGGTGAGACGAGCGCCGCGGAACTGCCACAGTGCCCAGAGCGACGGCCACATGGCGGCGGTGAGGGCGCCGGCCTCGAACACGAGGCGGTCGCGGTAGAGGGTCTTGCCCGTGCCGGCCGGGTCGGCGGCGATGGCCATCCGGTGATCCCACTTGGTGAACACCGAGTTGAGACCGGTGAGACCAGCCCCGTTGTCGCGCAGGATCTGCACGCCGGTGTGACGCCGCTCGGGGAGTTCGACGCCGATGCTCTGTGTGCCGATCGGGATACCGAGGGCCTTCATCTCCACCGGGTGCTGCCCCTCGTCCCACACCGCCGGGAAGCCGTTCCGCTCGAGTGAGCGGAAGGCGAGCAGCGGGGCGGACGCCTCCCGGAATACGGTCGGCGACTGGATGGCCCGCCAGGCGGCCTCGGGCTCGCAGTCGAGGATGAGCTTGAGCATCACGCGCATGAGTCGAAGTGTTCCACCCGTGCCGGAGCGCATGCTGAGCGACCTCTAGCCTTGTCCGGTGAGCGAGAACGACCCCCGCGGGCAGTCCCGATACCAGGTCCGATTCGACTTCGGGATAGCCGCGTCGCCCGTCTCCCGCGGTGCGGACGTCGTGGTGGTCGTCGATCCGCTTCGGCTGACGGATTCGCCTGCGCTGCCCGACGGCTTCGAGGGTCCGGTTCTCGAGGCCACCATGTCGAACGCCGTCGCCACCGCCGAGTGGGTGCTCGCGCAGCAGCACGACAAGGGCGATCGGTTCGCGGTCGCGGTCATCGGCCAGGGCGACGAGGGCGGGTTCGCTGTAGAGGATCTCCTCGTCGCAGGCCGCGTGATCGATGCGCTCGCCGACCGCGGTGTCGACTACGCCTCGCCGGAAGCGGCCGCGGCGGTGGCCGCGGCGCAGGGGCTCTCCCGCGCGGTGTCGCACATCCTGTCGGCCTCCATCGCGGGCCAGCGCCTCATCGCCGATCACGGTCCGCAGATCATCGAGGACGCCCGGGCGCGTCAGGAGCGCAGCGACGTCATCCGCCTCGCCTGACCGCTCCCCGGTCGTACGGCCGCGTGCCTGAACGAATGCAGGAGGTCGATCAACGAATGCAGGACGTCCGGCGCGAAGTGCAGGGAATCGCCGTGCGTGACCTCCCGATGAGGCGCTCAGTCCTGCATTCGTGAGCGGATTCCTGCATTTGTTCAGGCCTCGGCTGCGAACCGGCGGGAGATCAGGAGGGGAGTTCGGACCCGTCGAGGCGGTGACGGCGCTCGCGCCAGGCCCGCCACGCGCCGGTCGCCCACAGCGCCCACACGACGAGCAGGGGCTGGAAGACCAGCCGGCTACCGCGGGCCAGGTCGGTCGTGAGTCCGAATCCGTCGACGCGATCGATGAATTGCGCGATGTTTCCGGGAAAGACCGCCACGAAGAAGGCCGCCACCGCCCAACCGACCGCGGGGCGGAAGCGGGCGGGAGCGAGGAGCAGGGCGAGGCCGAGCAGGATCTCGACGACGCCCGAGGCGAGCACCACGAAGTCGGCGTCGAGCGGCAGCCACGACGGGACCTGCGCGCGGAACTCGACGCGCGCGAACGTCAGATGTCCGATCCCGGCGAACACGAGCGCCGCGCCCAGGACGAGTCGGCCGAGTGTTCTGAATACGTCGCTCACCGATTCAGTGTCTCGCTCCGACGTGGGACTCAGCCGGAATGACGTGAGCGTCGATAGCGTTCACCCGACTACACCGATACCGGTCGCGACTGAAGCGATCGACGAAGGAGATCACCATGAAGGCCGTACTCGGCGACACCGTCATCGCGGAGGCTCCGCAGGACGAGCTCATCAAGATCGAGGGCAACTGGTACTTCCCGCCCGCGAGCGTGAACGACGAGTTCCTCGAGAAGAGCCCCACCCCCTACACGTGCCCGTGGAAGGGCGACTGCCAGTACTTCTCCGTCAAGAACGGAGACCAGCTGCTGCAGGACCGTGCGTGGAGCTACCCCACCCCCTACCCGAGCGCCTTCGACCGCGTCGGCAAGGACTTCTCGAACTACGTCGCGTTCTGGAAGGAGGTTCAGGTCACCGAGTGATCTGAACCCATCTCGCAGCACGAGGGGAGGGCGGATGCGCAGGAGCGCCCGCCCTCCCTCTCTCTGTGGGCGACTCGAAAGAGCGCGAGCGGATCAGTGCGAGGTCGTGCGGCGTGCCGCTTGCCGCGCCGCCGCCGTCACCTCGCGGCGCTCCCAGGCGATGAGTCGCGTCTCGCTGAATCCGCGCCCGCAGAGTCGGCACGACAACGGGGCGGACGGGCGGCGGTAGCGGAAGTGCTCGTGGCCGCCCGGGCACCGCCCGATCCACGTGGCCAACTCGCTGGCGCCCTCCCCGTCGTGGAGACGGGATCCGTCGTACCCGAGGTCGCGGGCGACCTGCAGCCAACGCGGTCCGTGACCCGCCCGATGGCCCGCGAGTGCGTGAGCAACCTCGTGAAGCAGGATCTGATGGATCTCGTCGTCCTCGTACTTCGCCGCAAGGTAGCGCGACACGGTGATGCGGCGGTCGTTGTAGTTGCACTGCCCCGCGCGCCGCTTGGCGGTGTCGAAAGCGAACGTCCACGTGCGGTCGAGGTGGAGTGCGATGAGCGCTTCCGCCCACGCGCGCACCCGATCCAGCTCCGCCACGTGTCCGATGGTAGGCGAGGCCGCCGACATCGCCGCGTGCAGCTGAGAGGGGCGCACCCGCCCCTCCGGCTCTGGCGCGCACCCCTCTCAGAGTGACCCTGACCGCTCAGTCCGGTACCCCGTCTGTACCCCGAAACATTTCCGTCCGGGAAACTTCTGCTGTCAGCTCTTGATGAATCCGACACCCTGACCGAGGCTCGAATGACGCGGTCGGTCGCCGTGTGTCTGAGGAGACGCCCCGAGCCGCGACGAGGACGTCATCCATGGCTTACGACGCCGGCACGACTACCCCGCCACACGCTGTACCCCAACGCTGGGGTATGCGCGGCCGACTTTCCGCGATCGCCGCGGCCGCGGTGACCCTGGCCGCCTCGGTGGGGATGACCCCGATCGCGGCAAGTGCTGCCGTATCGAGCGACGCGCAGATCGTCATCGGCGAGGTCTACGGCGGGGGCGGCAACAGCGGCGCCACGCTGACCACCGACTTCGTCGAACTCGTCAACCGCGGCACGACCCCCGTCGATCTGTCGACCTGGAGCCTGCAGTACGCGTCCGCGACCGGCACCACTTGGAACGTCGACACGCTCGCGGGCACCATCAACCCGGGTGCCACCTTCCTCGTCAGCCAAGCGCGGGGCGCAGGCGGCACGACTGAGCTACCCACTCCCGACGACAGCGGATCGCTCACCCTCAGCGGCACCGCGGGCAAGATCGCCCTCGTCTCGAGTGTCGCGAAGCTGGCTTCGACAAGCCCCACCGAGGCGTCGGTCGTCGACTACGTCGCCTGGGGCGGCGCGGCGACGCCCTTCGTCGGATCCGGGCCGGCTCCCGCGACCACGAACGCCACGAGCATCTCCCGCTCGATCGGTGCAGACGGGAAGGTCAAGAACACGCCCGACAACGGCGCGGACTTCGTCGCCGGGGCACCGACGCCGACTTCGACCAATGCGTCGTCGGGTGGAGGAACGGAGCCCGAGCCCGAGCCGGAGAACCCCGATCCCAGCACGCCGCCCCAGCCCGAGACGCCGACGGTCACGACGATCGCCGAAATCCAGGGGACCGGCTCGGCGACCGCGTTCGACGGCAAGACCGTCACCACCGAGGGCGTGGTCACAGCCCGCTACGCGACGGGCGGACTCGATGGATACGTCATCCAGACCGCGGGGACCGGCGGCGAACTGCCCGCCGATCACGCCGCGTCCGACGCGATCTTCGTCTACGCCCCCGGGACGCTCGCCGACGCGGTCGCGATCGGTGACAGCATCCGGATCACGGCCGAGGCGGACGAGTTCAACGGTCTGACGCAGCTCCGGGCGGCCGCGAACAGCGTGACGAAGATCGCCGCGCTCGCCGCGCCGACACCCGCCACGGTCGCCTGGCCGACAGACGAGACCGCCCGCGAGGCGCTCGAGTCGATGCTCATCCAGCCGCAGGGTGACATCACGGTCACCGAGACCTACGCGACGAACCAGTACGGCGAGGTCGGGCTCGCCCTTGGAGACCTTCCGCTCCGTCAGCCCACCGACGCCGCCGCGCCTGGGTCGGCCGAGGCCGCCGCCATCGCCGCCGACAATGCGCGACGCGCGCTGACGCTCGACGACGGAACGACGACCAACTTCCTGAACGCGGCCAACTCGAAGCTCACGCCGGCCTACGTGTCGAACGTCGAGCCCATCCGCGTGGGCGCGAAGGTCCGTTTCGACGCGGGTCACATCGTCGACTACCGGTTCGACGAGTGGCGCCTGCAGCCGACCGCGCCCTTGGTCGCGAACGGCGATGGAGTCGACGGGGTCACGTTCGAGAACACCCGAACCGCGGCGCCCGAGGCAGTGGGCGGCGACCTCAGCGTCGCGTCGTTCAATGTGCTCAACTACTTCACGACCCTCGGCACCGACAGCTCGACGTGCCGCGCGTTCACCTCGCCCAACGACGGCCCCGTCACCGTGAGCGGCGGATGCCCGCAGCGCGGTGCCTGGGACGCCGAGGACTTCCAGCGGCAGCAGACCAAGATCGTCGACGCGATCAACGGTCTCGACGCCTCGGTCGTCGGCCTCATGGAGATCGAGAACTCCGCCGCCCTCGGCGAGGAGACGGATGAAGCTCTCGCGAGCCTCGTCGCCGCCCTCAACGCGGATGCGGGGGAGGCCCGCTGGTCCTTCGTCCCCTCCTCGTCCGACCTGCCGCCCGCGAGCGAGCGTGACGTCATCACGAACGCGATCATCTTCCAGCCCGCTCTCGTCAGCCCGGTCGGCGACTCCCGCGCGCTCGGCACGCAGTCCGGATCCGGTCAGGCCTTCGACAACGCCCGGGAGCCGATCGCGCAGACCTTCGCCCCGAAGGACGGGGGCGAGCCCTTCTTCTTCGTCGTCAACCACTTCAAGTCGAAGGGCTCGGTCGGCCCCTGGCCGGGCGACGTGGACAAGAAGGACGGGCAGGGCACCTCGAACGAGTCCCGCACCCGCCAGGCCACGGCGCTCGCCGAGTGGGTCCCGACGGTGCAGGGCGACGCGAAGGCCGTCGTCATGGTCGGCGACTACAACTCCTACGCCCAGGAGGACCCGATGCGGGTGCTCTACGGCGCTGGCTACACCAACGCGGAGGACTCCTTCGGGCTCACGGAGCGCAGCTACAGCTTCCAGGGGCTCTCGGGATCGCTCGATCACGTCCTGCTCAACGATGCGGCGCTGGCCCGAGCGACCGGCACCGACATCTGGGGCATCAACTCCGGTGAGGCGCTCGCCCTCGAGTACAGCCGCTATCGCTACAGCGGAACGGACTTCTACCGCCCCGATCCCTACCGCTCCAGCGACCACGACCCGGTGAAGGTGGGCCTCACCTCGGCCACCCCGCCGGTGGACGTGACCCTGCTCGGGATCAACGACTTCCACGGCCGCATCGACTCGAACACGGTGAACTTCGCGGGCACGATCGAGCAGCAGCGCGCCGCGGCCGACGGACCCGTCCTCTTCCTCTCCTCGGGCGACAACATCGGCGCCTCGCTGTTCGCTTCATCGATTCAGAAGGACCAGCCGACACTCGACGTTCTGAACGCTCTCGGCTTGCAGGCCAGTGCGGTCGGCAACCATGAGTTCGATCAGGGCTTCGCGGATCTGACCGATCGGGTGATCCCGGCCTCGAAGTTCCCCTTCCTCGGCGCGAACGTCTACGCGAAGGGGACGACGGATCCGGCCCTCGGCGAATACACGATCCTCGACGCGGACGGCGTATCCGTCGGCGTGGTGGGAGTGGTGACCGAGGAGACCGGTGCGCTGGTCTCGCCGGACCGCATCGCGGGGATCGAATTCGGCGACCCCGTCGAGGCGCTCAACCGGGTGTCGGACCAGCTGTCCGACGGCGACCCGGCCAACGGCGAGGCCGACGTGATCGTCGCGCTGGTCCACGACGGAGCCGGAGCGGGCACGCCCGAGAAGGCGACCCTCGAGCAGGAGGTCGCGGCCGGTGGAACCTTCGCCGACGTCGTCACGAAGACCTCCGCCAACGTGGACGCGATCTTCACGGGCCACACGCACAAGCAGTACGCGTGGAGCGCGCCGATCCCGGGCACGGATCGCACCCGCCCGATCGTGCAGACCGGGTCGTATGGCGAGCGCGTCGGCAAGATCGTGCTCAGCGTCAACCCGGCCACGGGTGACGTGACGGCGCACACCGAGTCGAACGTGGAGCGCACCGCGACTCCGGCCGCCGACCTGGTCGCCGCGTATCCGCGGGTCGCCGAGGTCAAGACGATTGTCGGCGCCGCGCTCGCGAACGCTGCGACCATCGGCAACACGGCCGTGGCCGAGGTGTCGGGCGACATCACGACCGCCTTCGCCGGCGGCTCGTTCGTGAACGGCATCTGGACCGGCGGCACTCGCGACGACCGGTCGAAGGAGTCGGCTCTCGGCAACCTGGTCGCCGACTCGCTCCTCGACACGCTCGACGATCTGCCGAACGGCGCCGACATCGGCGTCATGAACCCGGGTGGTCTTCGTGGTGAGCTGTGGGACACGCAGGCCGAGTTCGGTGCCTCTGCGGCTCCGGGGCTGCGGGACGGGCAGATCTCGTTCGCTCAGGCGAATGCGGTGCTGCCGTTCAACAACACCCTCGGCATCGTCACGCTGACGGGTGCGCAGTTCGACACCCTGCTCGAGCAGCAGTGGCAGCGCACGGCGGCGGGAGCCGTTCCGTCGCGTCCGTATCTCCAGCTCGGCCTGTCCGACAACGTGAGCTACACGTTCGACGAGTCGCAGCCCGAGGGACAGCGCGTGACTTCGATCACGGTCGACGGCAAGCCCATCGATCCGACTGC
Organism: uncultured Naasia sp.; assembly: GCA_913778905.1. Taxonomy (GTDB): domain Bacteria; phylum Actinomycetota; class Actinomycetes; order Actinomycetales; family Microbacteriaceae; genus Naasia. The sequence goes on from CAJYYA010000011.1 coordinate 22,474, forward strand.
GGAGTACCGGATCGGGTCGGCCACGTTCCTCCTCGCGGGCGGCGACAACTTCCGCGTCCTCGCGGAGGGCACCGACCGCGTCGATACGGGTCTGCTCGATTACGTAGCGTGGATCGACTATCTGAAGGCGGGATCGCCCATCGGACCCGACTTCGGCAAGCAGGCCGTCTCGGTGACCGGACTGCCCGCCACGCCGGTCGTGGCCGGCACGGATGTCAGCTTCGATGTCGCGCAGCTCGACATGACGAGCCGGGGGACCCCGCAGTCCACCTCGATCGAGGTGCGTCTCGGCGACCGGGTGCTGGCCACGGTGCCCGTCTCGGCGGGAGCCGCGAAGGTCACGGCGCGCATCCCGGCGGAGACGCCGACGAGTGCGATCACCCTCGTGCTGACGACTGACGCCGCGGAGACGCAGCTGAGCGTCCCCGTCCAGGTCCAGGCTGCGGCTCCCGCGGTGACGTCGAAGACGAGCGCGTTCGCGGTGCCTCCGTTGCAGCTCTTCGGTCTCGTCAAGCCGCGGATCATCACGGCTGTGTCGCAGAGCTCGGGATCCGTCGGCGGAACGGTCCTCGTGCGTCTGAACGGTCAGGTCGTGGGCCAGACGAAGGTCGACCGCAGTGGGGTCGCGATCGTCACGGTCCCGCGAGTGGGCCGAGGCACGCATTCCTATACGGCGGAGTACGTCCCGGCGGACAAGACGGTGAAGGGCTCGACGAGCAACACCACCTCGGTTCGCGTCCTCTTCTAGCCGCCGCCCGGAAGGCCCCCACCGCGTCGCGGTCGGGGCCTTCCGTGCGCTGGCTCTGCGTTTCGCAGCGAGAAGAAGGGTGCGGCCACCACGGCCGCCGCGAAACGACCGGAGTCGGCGATCTACTCAGAGCTCGGCCAGCTGACCCTTCGTTTCGCTCCGCTCAACGGGCGGGTCCGCCCCGCCCATTGAGCGGAGCGAAATGAAGGGGCTACCGCACCCCGAGACTCATCCCGCCGCAGCCAACTGCAGCGACACCAACCGGTCGTCCCCGGCCCGCGGGGAGCGCCCGGTGTTGTTCGTCAGCACCCACAGCGTCCCGTCCGGCGCGGCAACGGCATCCCGAACGCGCCCGAGGTCGTCGAGCACGACGGTGTCGTCCGCCGCGCCGCTCGCGTCCTGCACCATCCAGAGCCGCTCCCCGCCGAGTCCGGCGACGAACAGCGTCGACCCGACCGCCGCGATCCCACTCGGGCTCGACTCATCGGTCGTCCACTGGATCAGCGGATTCACGAATCGATCGTCCTCGCCGACGCCTTCGACCTCGGGCCACCCATAATTCGAGCCCGGCTCGATGCGGTTGAGCTCGTCCCAGGTGTTCTGCCCGAACTCCGCGGCGTACATCGTTCCGTCCTCGGTCCACGCGACACCCTGGGGGTTGCGGTGACCGAGCGACCACACCGCTGATCCGGGCGTCGGGTTGTCGTCCGGCACCTCGCCTCCGGGTGTGAGCCGCAGGATCTTCCCGCTCAGCGAGCCGGCATCCTGCGAACGCTCGGGCACTCCCGCGTCCCCCGTCGTCACGTAGAGCATCCCGTCGGGCCCGAACGCGAGCCGCCCGCCGTTGTGGGTGCGCGCCTTCGCGATCCCGTCGATGATCGTCTCCGGTTCGCCGAGCGAGATCGCCCCGGGCTCGCCGCCGAGCGGCATCCGGATGACGCGGTTGTCGCTCTCGGTGGTCGTGTACGCGTAGAGCCAGTCGCCCGCGCCGCTGTCCGTGCCGGGCAGCACCGCCAGTCCGAGCAGGCCGCCTTCGCCCCCGGGCACGACCCCCGGCACGGCGCCGACTTCGCGGGCTTTCCCATCCGCGGTCAGCTCGATCACCAGCGCGGTGTCGCGCTCCGAGACCAGCGCGGACCCGTTCTCGAGTGGCACGACCGACCACGGCAGCTGCAGCGACGTCGCCAATTCGGTCCGCTCACCCGTCGGCGCGACCGCGCCGAGCGGAGTCGCGGACGCCCCTGCGCTCGAAGACGCCTGCGCAGGTCGGGGCGAGGCGGCGCGTTCCGACGGGGCCGAACATCCGGCGAGCAGCAGAGCACCGACGGCGGCGAGTGACAGAGCGGGAAGCTTCATGCCCTCCACGGTCGCACTCGCCCCTGAGTTTCAGACCCGCGGACCACGGATCCTCAGCCCTCCCTGACCGAATGAAGGAGAAACTGCTCTGCTTCGCCCCGGATCGGCATGAATGTGTGAATCACCCCCGGTTTCTCCTTCATTTGGTCAGGCGCCGTCATGACTAGGGAGCGGGAGGGGTGGGTCAGCCGCGGGGGACTTGGAAGATGCCGCGGGACGGCAAGGGGGAGGGGACCGCCGAGGCATCGGTCACCACCGAGGCGCCCGCGATGAACTCGCTCAGCTCACGGCCCGCCACGACCTTGGCGGGGTGCGGGCCTGCGGCCAGCAGGCGCGGCAACCATTGGATGGGCAGCTCGGTCGGGGACGCGATGAGCACGATGTTGCCGAAGCGGCGGCCCTTGAGGATCTGAGTCTCCGCGAGCGCGGCGACGTCGCCGAATACGGCCTCCAACGTCGCGGCCTGCCCGCGGGCGAAGGCCAGGCCGGGGCCGTCGGCCACATTGACGGCGACGATGCCGCGCGGCCCGAGGAGGGAGGCGACCTTGCGGTAGAACTCGACCGTCGTCACGTGCGCGGGGATGCGGGCACCGCTGAAGACGTCGACGACGACCAGATCGACCGAGCCGACGAGCGCCGGCGGCAGGGAGTCGAGTCGCTCCCGGGCATCGCCGTTCCGGATGCGGATCTGCGCATCCCGCGGCAGCGGCAGGTGCTCGCGCACGAAGTCGACCAGCTGCTGCTCGAGCTCGACGACCTGTTGCCGCGAGCCGGGCCGCGTGGCATGCACGTAGCGGGGGAGCGTCAGCGCGCCGGCCCCGAGGTGCACGGCAGTGATGGCCTCGCCCTCGTCGCCGATGAGATCGATGACGTTGCCGATGCGCTGGATGTACTCGAATCCGAGCGACGTCGGATCGGACAGGTCGACCTGCGACTGGGGAGTGCCGTCGACGACGAGTGTCGACATCCCGGGCCGGAAGCGGTCGAGTTCGAGGACGATCTCCTCACCGCCCGCGAGTTTCGAGCGGGCGATCACGCGATCATCGCGACGGGATTCGGCCATGCCGTCCATCTTCGCAGGCGACCCGCTCCTCACCGGTCGGCGCCCGTCAGACATGCCCTGGATCAGGCGAAACGCGGGAGAGGATGCTCAGGAGTACGGCCGAACGGCTCGCCGCCGCGAGACCTGACAGTGAGGGGACGGGCCGCGTTATACCCGAGGAGCGGGAACCGGTCAAGCTCGGCGCTGGACATGGGCGCAGAAGGGGCATACACTATCCCCTTGCGCTTCCTTGTCCTCTGCGGTGCCTCGCGCGTCGCGGAAGGACACAGACATCTACGCCTTCATATTGCGGTCGGCCGTCGTTGCGTCCAGGCCCCTTCACCCGTTGATTCCTGGTCACTATAACGACGCGTCTGGGTAGGTAGCTGAGGTCCGAAAACAGCCACGCGTCGCCCGATGAAGATCGGCCGGCCCAAGCGTTTCCGGATCCTCGCCTCACACACAAGGCACACCGTTCGTCATACGACACCGCCCGCACCGAAACGGGCACCGGAGGTTATTTCCTTGGCTGCTGCGAACAACGCATCGTCCACCACTCCCAAGAACGGCCGCAACGCCTCGCGGCTCTCCTTCGCGAAGATCACCGACACCCTCACGGTTCCGGATCTCCTCGCGCTTCAGACGGAGAGCTTCGACTGGCTGGTCGGCTCCGACGCGTGGAAGGAACGTGTCGCCGAAGGTGAGGCCCAGGGCCGCACCGACCTCCCCACCCGCAGCGGACTCGACGAGATCTTCGAGGAGATCTCCCCGATCGAGGACCTCGCGGAGACCATGCAGCTCTCCTTCACCAACCCGTTCCTGGAGGAGAAGAAGTACACGCTCGACGAGTGCAAGGAGCGCGGCAAGACCTACGCCGCCCCGCTGTACGTCGAGGCCGAGTTCATGAACCACCTCACCGGTGAGATCAAGACCCAGACGGTCTTCATGGGCGACTTCCCGCTCATGACCGACAAGGGAACCTTCATCATCAACGGCACCGAGCGCGTCGTCGTGTCGCAGCTCGTCCGTTCGCCCGGTGTCTACTTCGACCGCGCCCAGGAGAAGACGTCCGACAAGGACATCTACTCGGCCCGCATCATCCCGAGCCGCGGTGCCTGGCTCGAGTTCGAGATCGACAAGCGCGACCAGGTCGGCGTCCGCATCGACCGCAAGCGCAAGCAGAGCGTCACCGTGTTCCTCAAGGCCCTCGGCCTGACGAGCGAGGAGATCCTCGAGCACTTCGCCGGATACGCGTCCATCGAGGCGACCCTCGAGAAGGACAACATCCTCACGAAGGAAGAGGCGCTCAAGGACATCTACCGCAAGCTGCGCCCGGGCGAGCAGGTCGCCGCCGAGGCCGCGCGTGCGCTGCTCGACAACTTCTACTTCAACAGCAAGCGCTACGACCTCGCCAAGGTCGGCCGTTACAAGATCAACCGCAAGCTGGGCCTCGACTCCGCCCTCACCGATTCGGTGCTGACGGTCGAGGACATCATCGGCACGATCAAGTACCTGGTCGCGCTGCACGACAACCGCACCACGCTGAACGGCATGCGCGACGGCTCGCCCGTCGAGCTCCGCCTCGACGTGGACGACATCGACCACTTCGGCAACCGTCGCATCCGCGCGGTCGGCGAGCTGATCCAGAACCAGGTCCGCACCGGTCTGTCCCGCATGGAGCGCGTCGTCCGCGAGCGCATGACCACGCAGGACATCGAGGCGATCACGCCGCAGACCCTGATCAACGTGCGCCCCGTCGTCGCCGCGATCAAGGAGTTCTTCGGAACCAGCCAGCTGTCGCAGTTCATGGACCAGAACAACCCGCTCGCGGGTCTGACCCACAAGCGTCGCCTCTCCGCGCTGGGCCCCGGTGGTCTGTCGCGTGAACGAGCCGGCGTCGAGGTCCGTGACGTCCACCCCTCGCACTACGGCCGCATGTGCCCGATCGAGACCCCGGAAGGCCCGAACATCGGCCTCATCGGTTCGCTCGCGTCGTTCGCGCGGATCAACTCCTTCGGCTTCATCGAGACCCCGTACCGCAAGGTCGTCGACGGCCGGGTCACCGACCAGATCGATTACCTGACCGCGAGCGAGGAGGACGAGTTCCTCGTCGCCCAGGCCAACGCGCCCCTGACGAAGGACTTCCACTTCGCCGAGGACCAGGTCCTCGTACGCCCCAAGGGCGGTGAGGTGGAGCTCGTCGACAAGGCGCGCGTCCACTACATGGACGTCTCGCCCCGTCAGATGGTCTCGGTCGCGACCTCGCTCATCCCGTTCCTCGAGCACGACGACGCGAACCGCGCCCTCATGGGTGCGAACATGCAGCGTCAGGCCGTGCCTCTGCTCCGCAGCGACTCGCCGCTGGTCGGAACCGGTATGGAGGGCTACACCGCCATCGACGCGGGTGACGTGGTCACCGCGGACGCCGCCGGTGTCGTCGCCGAGGTGTCGGCCGACGTCGTCACCATCCAGCTCGACGAGGGTGGGACGCAGAGCTACTACCTGCGCAAGTTCGACCGCTCGAACCAGGGCACCAGCTACAACCACCGCGTGATCGTCGACGCCGGCGAGCGCGTGGAGGTCGGCCAGGTCCTGGCGGACGGCCCCGCGACGCAGGACGGCGAGCTCGCGCTCGGTAAGAACCTGCTCGTCGCGTTCATGCCGTGGGAGGGTCACAACTTCGAGGACGCGATCATCCTCAGCCAGAACCTGGTGAAGGACGACGTCCTCTCCTCGATCCACATCGAGGAGTACGAGGTCGACGCCCGTGACACCAAGCTGGGCAAGGAGGAGATCACCCGCGACCTCCCCAACGTCAGCCCCGAGCTGCTCGCCGACCTCGACGAGCGCGGCATCATCCGCATCGGTGCCGAGGTCCGCCCCGGCGACATCCTCGTCGGCAAGGTCATGCCCAAGGGCGAGACCGAGCTGAGCGCCGAGGAGCGTCTGCTCCGCGCGATCTTCAACGAGAAGAGCCGCGAGGTCCGCGACACCTCCCTCAAGGTGCCTCACGGTGAGGCCGGCACGATCATCGCCGTCAAGGAGTTCTCGGCCGAGAACGACGACGAGCTCGGCTCGGGCGTCAACCAGCGCGTGGTCGTCTACATCGCCCAGAAGCGCAAGATCACCGAGGGTGACAAGCTCGCCGGCCGTCACGGCAACAAGGGCGTCATCTCGAAGATCCTGCCCGTCGAGGACATGCCGTTCCTCGCCGACGGAACCCCCGTCGACGTGGTCCTGAACCCGCTGGGCATCCCCGGCCGCATGAACTTCGGCCAGGTGCTCGAGACCCACCTCGGTTGGGCCGCCAAGCAGGGCTGGAAGGTCGAAGGATCGCCCAGCTGGGCGAAGCGCCTCCCCGCCGCCGCTCACGAGGCCGCTCCCGGCACCAAGGTCGCCACCCCGGTGTTCGACGGTGCTCTGGAAGAGGAGATCGCAGGTCTGCTCGACTCGACCACGCTGAACCGCGACGGAGAGCGTCTCATCGGCTCCTCCGGCAAGGCGCAGCTGTTCGACGGTCGTTCCGGCGAGCCCTTCCCGGACCCGGTGTCGGTCGGCTACATGTACATCCTGAAGCTGCACCACCTCGTGGACGACAAGATCCACGCGCGCTCCACCGGCCCGTACTCGATGATCACGCAGCAGCCGCTGGGTGGTAAGGCTCAGTTCGGTGGCCAGCGCTTCGGTGAGATGGAGGTGTGGGCCCTCGAGGCCTACGGCGCCGCGTACGCGCTGCAGGAGCTCCTGACGATCAAGTCCGACGACATCCTCGGCCGTGTGAAGGTCTACGAGGCGATCGTCAAGGGCGAGAACATCCAGGAGCCCGGCATCCCCGAGAGCTTCAAGGTCCTCATCAAGGAGATGCAGTCGCTGTGCCTGAACGTCGAGGTCCTCTCGGCCGACGGGACCACGGTCAGCCTCCGCGACACGGACGACGAGGTCTTCCGCGCCGCTGAAGAGCTCGGCATCAACATCTCCTCGCGCTTCGAGTCGTCGTCCATCGACGACATCTGATCCGCAGCCGTTTAGTAACGCTTTTTCATACGAAACGTAGGAAAGAAGAACATTGCTCGAACCCACTACTTTTGACGAGCTGCGTATCGGCCTCGCCACTGCGGACGACATCCGCAAGTGGTCCTTCGGTGAGGTCAAGAAGCCCGAGACCATCAACTACCGCACGCTGAAGCCCGAGAAGGACGGCCTCTTCGGAGAGCAGATCTTCGGACCGAGCCGTGACTGGGAGTGCGCGTGCGGCAAGTACAAGCGCGTCCGCTTCAAGGGAATCGTCTGCGAGCGCTGCGGCGTCGAGGTCACGAAGTCGTCGGTGCGCCGTGAGCGCATGGGCCACATCGAGCTGGCCGCTCCGGTCACGCACATCTGGTACTTCAAGGGTGTGCCGAGCCGCCTCGGCTACCTGCTCGACATGGCGCCGAAGGACCTCGAGAAGGTCATCTACTTCGCGGCGTACATGATCATCGATGTCGACGACGAGGGTCGTCACGCCGACATGCCCGACCTCGAGAACGAGCTCCGCCTCGAGATCAAGACGCTCTCGGACCAGCGCGACACCCGCATCAACGACCGCCTCACCAAGCTCGAGACCGACCTGGCCGCGCTGGAAGAGGAGGGCGCGAAGAGCGACCAGAAGCGTCGCACCAAGGACGGCGCCGAGAAGGAGATGGGCCAGATCCGCAAGTCGTACGACGAGCAGATCAACCACCTCGAGCGTGTCTGGGACGAGTTCAAGAGCCTGAAGGTCGGCGACCTCAAGCCCGAGGACGCCGTGTTCCACGAGCTCCAGGACCGCTTCGGCATCTACTTCGACGCGTACATGGGCGCCGAGGCCATCAAGAAGCGTCTCGAGGCGTTCGACCTCGCGGCCGAGGCCGAGGACCTGCGTCTGCAGATCGCCGAGGGCAAGGGTCAGAAGAAGATCCGCGCCATCAAGCGTCTGCGCGTCGTGTCGTCGTTCCTCGCCACCGGCAACTCGCCGGCGGCCATGGTCCTCGACGTCGTCCCGGTCATCCCGCCGGAGCTGCGCCCCATGGTGCAGCTCGACGGTGGCCGCTTCGCGACCAGTGACCTGAACGACCTCTACCGTCGCGTCATCAACCGCAACAACCGTCTTCGTCGTCTGCTCGACCTCGGTGCCCCCGAGATCATCGTCAACAACGAGAAGCGCATGCTGCAGGAGGCCGTCGACGCCCTGTTCGACAACGGCCGTCGCGGACGCCCCGTCACCGGTACCGGCAACCGCGCCCTCAAGTCCCTGAGCGACATGCTCAAGGGAAAGCAGGGCCGTTTCCGCCAGAACCTGCTCGGAAAGCGCGTCGACTACTCGGGCCGTTCGGTCATCGTCGTCGGCCCGCAGCTCAAGCTGCACCAGTGCGGTCTGCCCAAGCAGATGGCGCTGGAGCTCTTCAAGCCGTTCGTGATCAAGCGCCTGATCGACCTGAGCCACGCTCAGAACATCAAGGCCGCGAAGCGCATGGTCGAGCGCAGCCGTCCGCAGGTGTGGGACGTCCTCGAGGAGATCATCCGCGAGCGCCCCGTCCTGCTGAACCGCGCCCCCACCCTGCACCGTCTCGGCATCCAGGCCTTCGAGCCGATGCTGGTCGAGGGCAAGGCGATCCAGCTGCACCCGCTCGTGTGCGCGGCGTTCAACGCCGACTTCGACGGCGACCAGATGGCCGTCCACCTGCCGCTGTCGGTCGAGGCCCAGGCCGAGGCTCGCATCCTGATGCTCGCCTCGAACAACATCCTCAAGCCGTCCGACGGCCGTCCGGTCGCCCTGCCCTCGCAGGACATGATCATCGGTCTGCACCACCTCACCACCGTCCGCGAAGGCGGCATCGGTGAGGGCCGTGCGTTCGCGTCGATCGCCGAGGCGATCCTCGCGAAGGACCAGGGCACGCTGCACCTCAACTCGGTCGTCAAGATCCGTCTCGAGGGCCTGCACTTCGCCGAAGGGCAGGCGCCCGAGGGCTTCGAGCAGGGCAAGCCGTTCCTGATCGAGACCACGCTCGGTCGCGCGCTCTTCAACGAGGCGCTCCCGGTGGACTACCCCTACGTCGAGGCCGTCGCCGACAAGGGTCGCCTGTCGACCCTGGTCAACGACCTCGCCGAGCGGTACCCGAAGACCGAGGTCGCCGCGACGCTGGACCGCGTCAAGGACGCCGGTTTCTACTGGGCCACGCGCTCCGGTGTCACCGTCGCCCTCTCGGACATCGTGACCCCGCCGACCAAGGCGAAGATCATCGAGGGCTACGAGAAGCAGGCCGCGAAGGTCCAGGGCCAGTACGACAAGGGTCTGACCACCGAGGCCGAGCGTCGCCAGGAGCTCATCGAGATCTGGAACAAGGCCACGGCCGAGGTCGCCCAGGCGATGCAGGACAACTTCCCCCTCGACAACAACATCTTCCGGATGGTGTCGTCGGGTGCCCGTGGAAACTGGATGCAGGTCCGCCAGATCGCCGGTATGCGCGGTCTCGTGTCGAACCCGCGCGGTGAGATCATCCCGCGTCCGATCGTCCACTCGTACCGTGAGGGTCTGACCGTCGCCGAGTACTTCATCTCGACGCACGGTGCCCGTAAGGGTCTGGCCGACACCGCTCTGCGTACCGCCGACTCGGGTTACCTGACCCGTCGTCTGGTGGACGTCTCGCAGGACGTCATCATCCGTGAGGACGACTGCGGCACGAGCAAGGGCCTCGACACCCCGATCGCCATCGACGGTGTCCGCGACCCCAACGTGGAGAACTCGGTGTACGCCCGTTCGCTGGCCGCCGAGGCCGTGAACGAGGCCGGCGAAGTCCTCGCCGAAGCCGGTGACGACGTCGGTGACGTCCTCATCGACAAGCTGGTCGCCGGTGGCGTCTCGAGCATCAAGGTGCGCAGCGTCCTCACCTGCGAGTCCGCCGTCGGTGTCTGCGCCGCCTGCTACGGCCGTTCGCTGGCCACCGGAAAGCTCGTCGACATCGGAGAGGCCGTCGGCATCATCGCGGCCCAGTCGATCGGTGAGCCCGGAACCCAGCTCACGATGCGTACCTTCCACACCGGTGGTGTCGCGTCGGCCGATGACATCACGCAGGGTCTTCCCCGCGTGCAGGAGCTCTTCGAGGCCCGCACCCCGAAGAGCGCGTCCCCGATCGCCGAGGCCGCAGGCCGCATCACGATCGAGGACACCGACCGTCAGCGCCGCATCATCCTCACGCCCGACAACGGCGACGAGGAGCACGTCTACCCGGTGCTCAAGCGTGCGACCCTCCTCGTCGAGGACGGCCAGCACGTGGAGCTCGGCGAGCAGCTGCACGTCGGTTCGGTCGACCCGAAGGAGGTGCTGCGCGTCCGCGGTGTGCGTGCCGTGCAGCAGCACCTGGTGGACGGCGTCCAGGGCGTCTACCGCTCGCAGGGTGTGCCGATCCACGACAAGCACATCGAGGTCATCGTCCGTCAGATGCTCCGCAAGGTGACTGTCGTCGAGCACGGTGACACCGACCTGCTCCCCGGCGAGCTCGTCGACCGCTCGCGCTACCAGGACGTCAACCGTGCTGCGGTCGGCGAGGGTCTGCGCCCCGCTTCGGCCCGTCAGGAGGTCATGGGTATCACCAAGGCCTCGCTGGCGACCGAGTCGTGGCTGTCGGCCGCGTCCTTCCAGGAGACGACCCGCGTTCTCACGCAGGCCGCCATGGAGGGCAAGAGCGACCCGCTGATGGGACTCAAGGAGAACGTCATCATCGGAAAGCTCATCCCCGCCGGCACCGGCCTCGCGAAGTACCGCGACATCAAGGTCGAGCCGACCGAGGAGGCCAAGGCCGAGCGCTACCCGAACCGTCTGTTCGGCGAGGACACCGCGTTCTCCGCTGACAACGACCTGTCGTTCGTCGACTTCGACGCTTTCACCAGCGGCGCGAGCGACGACTTCAAGCCGGGCGGCACCTACAGCTGATAGCTGACACGACGAGAGGCCCCGCCCCGCTGCTTCGGCAGTGGGGCGGGGCCTCTCTCGTTGTGCGGTGCTCGGCGGCCCGGCTCGCCGAACAAATGCAGGAGACGGAAAAACAAACGCAGGAGACGGCGGGGAAGTCCGACTCGAGAAGCCCGATTCTCCGCGGGATAGGGGCGGTCAGTCCTGCAATCGGCGCCGGACATCCTGCATTCGTTTCTCCGGTTCCTGCATTTGTTCAGCAGGCGGGCGTGACAGGGCGGTCAGGAGGCAGGAGCCGGGTCCCTGCGGCGGCTCCGGGTGCCGGCTGCTGCGGGGGCGGATGAGCGGAGGCGGAGGGTGGCGCCGAGGCCCAGGAGGAGGAAGCCCGCCGCGGTGAAGGCGGAGTAGCGGGTCGCGTCGCTGAACGCCTCGCGGGCGGCGGACGCGACCTCGGGACTCTGCGCTTCGAGCGCGGGGATGGCCGCGCCCGCGGACTGGACGACCACGTTCACGACCTGGTCGCGTTGGGTCGCGGGAACGCCGTCGGCGTCGAGCTGTGAGCCGAGTACGGCGCCGGTCGAGGTGAAGAGCACCGTGCCGAGGATCGCGATGCCGAGGGCGGAGCCGATCTGACGGAAGGTGCTCTGAGTGCCGGATCCCTGGCCACCGAGGTCGGCGGGCACGTCGGCGAGCACGACGCCCGTGAGCTGCGCCGTCGCGAGCCCGACGCCGATGCCGTAGACGAACAGGAACGGGACGATGGCCCACCACGGGGTCGTGGTGCCGACGACCAGGCCGATGCCGGCGACGCCGACGAGCTCTGCCGCGAGGCCCGCGCGCACGATGGCGACGGGCGATACCTTCCCGCTCGCCGCGCCCGCTATCCCACTCGCGAAGAAGGAGCCGACCGCGAGGGCGAGCAGCACGAATCCGGTCTGCAGGGCGTCGTAGCCGAGCACGTTCTGCAACCAGAGCGGGAGCGACAGGATGATGCCGAACTCGCCGAGGGAGACGATGAGCGCCGCGATGTTGCCGTTGCGGAACGAGCCGATCCTGAACAGGCCGAAGGCGAGCAGCGTCGGCTTGCCCGTCCGTTCGCGTCGAACACCCCGCACAATGAAGGCGATGAGTCCGACGACTGACACGGCGAATGCGACGGGCACGGGGGAGAGGTCGAACGGCCAGGTCCAGGAGCCGACCGTGAGCGGCTCGTCGACGAGCCACCAGCCGAGGGTGCGCCCCTCGATGAGACCGAAGACGAGCGTGAGGCTGGTCACCACCGACAGTGCGGCGCCGCCCCAGTCGATCCGACCGACCGCGGCACGTGCGCGGGACGGATCGACGAACAGGAACAGGCCGACGAGGATGAGGATGCCGAGGGGCGGGTTGATCCCGAACGCCCACCGCCATGAGTAGTAGGTGGTGAGGAATCCGCCGAGGAGAGGGCCGACGGCCACCATCCCGCCGATCGTCGAGCCCCACACGGCGAAGGCGATGCCGCGCTCGCGGCCCGTGAAGGTCGCGTTGATGAGCGAGAGGGTGGTCGGAAGCACCATGGCTCCGCCCACGCCCTGCAGAATGCGCGACGCGATGAGGAGATCCCCGGTGGGAGCGAGTGCTGCCAGGATCGAGGCGATCGAGAAGATCGCGACACCGAGCATGAGCACCCGTCGTCGACCGAACCGGTCCGCGAGGGCCCCGAAGACCAGCAGGAACGACGCGAACACGAGCGTGTAGCTCTCCTGGACCCACTGGACCTCGGACGAGCTGATGCCCAGGTCGTCGACGATCGACGGCACCGCCACGTTGACGATCGTGGAATCGACGATGATGAGCGCGACGGCGAGGCTGATGGCGAGCAGGCCGAACCAGCGGCGTCGTGATCCGCCGACCTGTTTCGTCTCGGCCCCCGTGACCTGCGACCCGGTCATGCCCGGCCCGATCGAGGTGCGGTCCACCCGGCGCGAGAGCGTGCCACGACCACGGTGGCGATCACGAGCGCTACTGCGATGAGGGCGGCCACGGCGGTCGGGGTGGAGAAGAGCGGACCGGTGAGCCGGGCGGCGGCGATCCAGGCGAGTCCCCACGAGGAGGCGAGCGCGGGGGCGAGCCGGCCACGACCCCGCACAGCGGTGAGCGCCGCGATGACCCCTGCAACGAGCGACAGAGTGACGCCCCACGCCTCAGGGGCGAGGCCGAACCCGGTGAAGCCCGATGCCGTCAGCAGCGCCGCGATGTTGGCGACGGTCGCGACGGTCACCCAACCCAGGTAGAGGCCGATGGTGCCATCGGTGATGACGGCGTCCACGCGGCTGGTCGGACGGTGCGCGAGCGCCCGGAAGAATGCCCAGACGAGGACGGCGAGCAGTGCCGCGATGATGGGCACGCTCAGGGGGAGCGCATCGAACTGGATGCTGAGGATCCACGCCGCATTGAGGACGAGCGAAAGAGCGACCGGGTAGCCGAGAGCGCGGTGACGCTCGGCGGATCGCTGCGCGGGCAGCAGCTGCCAGACGGCGTAGGCGATGAGTCCGGTGTAGATGACGCTCCAGATGGCGAACGCGGGTCCGCCGGGCGCGACCTGGGTGGAGCTGGCGCTCAGGGCGCCGCCTGCCGCTTCGGCGATGGGAGTGCCACCGGCGGCTCCCGACCCGATGAAGGAGCCGGTGAGAGCGATGATCGCGCTCACTGCCACGGTGGCCTGGCGCACCGTGTCGGCTCCGGGGCTCCTGGTCACAGCGAGCGTGGACATGACGACCTCCAGAATGGGTTCGAGAAGCTGAGGTGGATTTACTCAGCCGGCTGACTATCGGGAACGGTAGTTACCGTAGTCGTGTGACGGCTGAGAATGGGATCGACACCTGGCCCACGGGGCGCTTGCTGTCCATGGCGGCGCGTGCCGTCGAGCATGCCTGGTATGCACGTCTCGAAGAGGTCGGCCTGAGTCACGCCGGTCTCGTCGTGCTCGATCTGCTCGCAGGCGGCCCGCAGAGTCAGGTGGATCTCGCTGCCGGTGCTCGTGTCCAGGTGCAGACGATGTCGCGCACTCTGGCGCGACTGGAGCGAGACGGCCTGGTGGAACGCGTACGCGACGGTTCGGATGCGCGGCGCCGACTGGTCTCGCGGACTCAGGAGGGGACGAGGGCATGGAATGCCGCCAAGACCCTCGAGACCGAGCTGTTCCCGGCGGGAGTGGACGACGTCGCTCTGCGGACGAGCCTGCTCGCCGTCATGGCTTCGATGCCGCGCGACGCCGCCGGGCGGGGTTGATCGAAAGATAGGGAAATGCCACCCCTATTAGGGATATCCGAATTCGGAAAAGCGCAATTATCTTCTTAATCACGGCGTAAGCGGTTCTGGGGAATCGTCGACTAAGCGCCTATCAGGGAGATATCAATGTCGATCCTCATCGAGAAATTCACGGCGGGAGTGCCGGCCCGCTCCGGCGCGTCGTCGCTCTGCTGGCCATCTCAATCGGCCCTCGTCTGGCAATCGCCCACGCGTGGCTCCATCGTGGCGTTGGACGCCGCGGACGCCTTCGCCGCTCTGTTGCACCGCCGCATCATGGCCGAATCAGTCCGGATCGAACGCGCCGTCCGCGATTCGCGCGACTGACATTCGGGGTACAACGTGTCCTCATTTGCACTGACACCCGGATTAGGGATATCAACACCCCCGCAAAGCCGGTAAATTGATTTTCACGGAGCCGGGGGGCTTCGTGAAATAGGTGCGACGCTGGGGGGTGTCGCACTCACTGTAACCCGCTGTGTCACGGTCGGATTGTCGAGAGTCTTCTCCGATCCGGCCGTGACATGGGGGCCAGGTTGACCCCCGTTCGAGGTCTGTCGAGATCCGCTCACTACGAAGTAGGGTGGGCCCACGCCGGTACCCGACGGCGAACGGATCGACTCCCCACCGATCCGGCCACTCCCACACACCCGGACCCAAGGTGACGTTCTCTTCGAACGCGCGCATCCGCCCCCTCGGTTGCGCGCTCCTCTGCATCCCCGCCCCGCCGACTCCGGGCCTCGCTTCGTGAGCGCCCTCCGCCCCTACCGCCTCGAGCGGGAGCTCGACAGCGCCTTCTACCACTGGCTCGCCTGGCTGCCGTCGTGGGTTCCCGCCTTCGGGCGCCGCCGGTACTCCGCCTGCGACGTCTGCCCGCGGTACATCGACGCCCTCGGACTGCACGAGATCCCGCACGCGCCGCTGCACAGCCTCTTCGGGGCGGTGGAGACGCTCATCTCGCACCAGTTCGACCGCGAGGTCGACGCGCTCTTCCCGGACTTCCGGGGGAGCGGCGAATGGGAGGTGAGCATCGCCGGCGGCGAGGTGCACATCGAGACCCCGGAGGGGCATTCCCTCGAGGCGGTCCTCGCGGCGTCCGGGCTCACGGGCGGCGAACGTCCGCTCGTGGTCGTCACCCCCGAGCGTGCGGCGCAAGTGCAGATCGCCCTGGAGCGTACGCACTGGGCGCTCTTCGAGATCTCCGTCGCGCGGCTCGGAGTGCAGAAGCAGTTGATCCTGCGCGCCATCGACGCGCACGTCGAGCCGAAGGTCCGCGAGCTGGCCGACGCACTCGTCGCCGAGGTGTGCGAGCCCTTCTAGGCACGCCCGTCCCCCTGACGAGTGCCACCCCATCGTGGGCTCGCCGGAAACGGGGGCGCTGAATAGCGTGGCCACGGGGGCGGATTGCCGACCCCGTGGCGTCCGCGTTCGCGTTCGTCTCAGGTGCGCGACCGTGTGGGGGCCGACAGTGGCGACGCTGACCGAGATCCTGGTGATCCGAGGGCTTGTCTCTCCAGAGACGTTGGAGCAGGCGGGATCGAGGGGCGACGACGCCACGATACGGTCCCTCCTCGAGAGCGGCACCGTGAGCGAAACGCAGGTGGCGACCGCCCGAGCGGTGCGTGCGAACCTGTCGACCGTCGAACTGCTCGACTACCCGGTCGATCCCATCGCCCTGTCGCTCGTGCCGGCCGCGATGTGCCGACGCTACGAGGTCCTGCCCATCGCACGTGAGCACGGCAAGCTCGTGCTCGCGATGGTCGACCCCGAGAACCTGTTCGCCCTCGACGATGTGACCGCTGTCACGGGGATGACCATCGAACCGCGTGTCGTCTCCCGCCCCGATCTCGCGCAGGCGCACGCGACCCACCTGCGGGCCGACGGCGAGATGACCGACCTCACGACGGCGCTCGAAGAGGAGTCGGTCACCGCGGCCGAGCTCAGCGGCGCAGCGTCGCAGTTCGAGGCGGCCGACGACGATGTGCCCATCGTGCGCTTCGTGAACCTGCTCATCAGCCAGGCCATCGAGGACCAGGCGTCCGACATCCACATTGAGCCCGGCGAGACCGAGATGCAGGTCCGCTACCGCATCGACGGCGTGCTGCACCGCATGCAGACCGCGCCCAAAGCGATCCAGAACGGCGTCATCTCGCGCCTCAAGGTCATGGCGGAGATCGACATCGCCGAGCGTCGCCGCCCCCAGGACGGCCGTATCTCGGTGGTCCACCTGGACCGCACCATCGACCTCCGCGTCGCGACCCTGCCGACGGTGTGGGGCGAGAAGATCGTCATGCGGATCCTCGACGACAGCAACAACGCGCTCGACATCCGCGACCTGCACATCCAGGACCGCAACCTCGAGGTCTTCCAGAAGGCCTACTCGAAGCCGCACGGCATGATCCTCGTGACCGGGCCGACCGGATCGGGCAAGTCGACGACGCTCTACACGACTCTCCGCGCGGTGGCCCGTCCCGAGATCAACGTCATCACGGTCGAGGATCCGGTCGAGTACATGATGCCCGGGATCAGCCAGGTGCAGGTCAACCCCAAGGCCGGCCTGACGTTCGCCACGGCGCTCCGCGCGATCCTGCGAAGCGACCCGGACGTCGTCCTCCTCGGTGAGATCCGCGACCACGAGACGGCGCAGATCGCCATCGAGGCATCGCTCACCGGCCACCTCGTCCTCTCGACCCTGCACACCAACGACGCGCCCAGCGCCATCACCCGTCTGACGGAGATGGGCATCGAGCCGTTCCTCGTCGGATCCGCGATCGACTGCGTCGTCGCCCAGCGCCTGGCCCGCAAGCTCTGCGAGCGCTGCAAGGAGCAGTACACGCCGTCGGTGAATGACCTCCTGCCGCTGCGCTTCGGACTGTTCGCAGGCCAAGCGGTCGCACCGATCTACCGACCCGTCGGGTGCTCGAGCTGTTCGAGCACCGGCTACCGCGGCCGCGTCGCCCTGCACGAGGTCATGCCGGTGACCGAGGAGATCGAGCGCCTCGCGGTCGAGCGCTCCTCCAGCCTCGCCATCGCCAAGACGGCCGTCGACCAGGGCATGACGACCCTCCGCGAGGACGGGTGGGCCAAAGTCAAGCTGGGGCTGACCAGCATCGAAGAGGTATTGCGAGTGGCGGTCTGATCATGACGAACACCATCGACGACAACCCGGGCCGGCCGGTCTACTCGCTCTCCGATCCGCTCGGCGGACAGCCGGCGCCCACGTTCTCGCGCGCCGAGGCGCGCCGGGGTGCCCCCTTCTCCGAACCGGCACCCTCTTCGATGTTCGGGTCGAACGCTCCGGGAGGCCTCGACGCCGCCGATGCCGTACGCCTGCACCGGGCGGACCCCGACCTGCTCGCCGCGCTCCGCAGTGTTGTCGAGCTGGGCGCGTCCGACCTCCACGTCACCGCGCCGGCGACCCCGATGGTGCGCCTCGACGGCGCCCTTCAGCCCGCTCCCGACACAGGCGTGTGGTCGCGCAACAAGGTCGCGGGCGCGCTGCTGAGCATCCTCACCGATGAGCAGCGCCGCAAGTTCGAGCAGGATCTCGAGCTCGACTTCGCCTTCACGCTGACCACCAAGTCGCGCTTCCGCGTGAACTACTACCAGCAGCGCGACGCCATCGGCGGCGCCTTCCGCATCATCCCCACGGAGATCAAGAAGCTCTCCGAACTGGGTGTGCCCAGCGAGCTGTCGCGATTCGCGGGGATGCCGCGCGGTCTCGTGCTCGTGACCGGGCCCACCGGATCCGGCAAATCGACGACCCTCGCGGCCATGATCGACCTCGTCAACAGGACTCGGCCCGACCACATCGTCACGGTCGAGGACCCGATCGAGTTCATGCACGGCAACAACCGCTCGATCGTCAACCAGCGCGAGGTCGGCGCCGACACCCACAGCTTCGCCAACGCTCTCAAGCACGTGCTGCGGCAGGACCCCGACGTGATCCTCATCGGCGAACTCCGCGACCTCGAGACCATCTCGGTCGCGCTCACCGCCGCCGAGACCGGGCACCTCGTGTTCGCGACACTGCACACCCAGAGCGCGGCGCAGACGGTGGAGCGCGTCATCGACGTATTCCCGCCGCATCAGCAGGCGCAGGTGCGTGCCCAGCTCGCGGCCACGCTGCAGGGTGTCGTCTGTCAGACGCTCGTCCGTCGCGCGTCCGGCAAGGGCCGCGTCGTGGCCACCGAGGTCATGTTCGCGACCCCGTCGATCGCCAACCTCATCCGGGAGGGCAAGACCTACCAGATCCCCTCCGCCATGCAGGCGGGCAAGGACCTGGGTATGCACACGCTCGACCAGGCGCTCGCCGAACTCGTCGACGCGGGCACGATCACGCGCGAGGCGGCCTTCGAGAAGGCGCAGGACGTGCAGAGCCTCACGCAGCTGCTCCGCGGCGGCTCGACCGTCGGCGCCGACCGAGGCTTCGGCGCGAGCGGTTTCGGCGACGACGGCTTCGGTGCAGGTTTCGGCGCCGCGGGAGGGTCAGCCTCATGAGCACGTTGACCAAGGCCTATGCCTACAAGGGGCGCGCCATCGGCGGCAAGCTGGTGAAGGGCAAGATCGACGCGGCCTCGCAGTCGGCCGCGACCGCGCGCCTGCGCAGCATGAACATCTCGCCCATCGACGTCGCCGAGTTCGTTCCCGGTACGGGGCTCAATACCGAGATCACATTCGGGTCGCTGGGCAAGCAGGTCGGCCTCTCCGACCTGGCCGTCATGAGCCGCCAGATGTCGACCATGGCCGCATCCGGTCTGTCGCTGCTGCGCACGCTGTCGATCCTGTCCGAGCAGACGGAGAACAAGGAGCTCGCGAAGGTCCTCGGCGACGTGCGCGAGAAGGTCGAGCACGGCTCGTCGCTATCCGCCGCGATGAAGGCTCACATCGGCACGTTCCCGCCGCTGATGGTGAACCTCATCAAGGCGGGTGAGACGGGCGGATTCCTCGACGAGGCCCTGCTCTCGGTCGCGAAGAACTACGAGAAGGAGGCGCAACTCCGCGCGACCGTGAAGTCGGCTCTGACCTATCCGGTCGCCGTCCTCATCATGGCCTTCCTCGCGGTCATCGGGATGCTGATCTTCATCGTCCCGACGTTCAAGAACATGTTCGAGGGGCTCGGCGGCGAGCTGCCGATCCCGACGCAGATCCTCGTGGTCCTCAGCGAGAACATGATCTGGATCGGACCGGCTCTGCTGGTGATCGGTATCGCCTCGACCCTCTGGTGGAGGGCCAATCGATACAAGGACGAGGTGCGAGCGGTCGCCGATCGGCTGAAACTCAAGATCCCGGTCTTCGGCGACCTGCTCAAGAAGGTGGCCATCGCCCGCTTCACCCGCAACTTCGCGACCATGATGAAGGCCGGCGTGCCGATCCTGCAGTCGCTCGCCATCGTGGGGGAGACCTCCGGCAACTGGGTCATCGAGGATGCTCTGCGCAAGGTGCAGGAGTCGGTCAAGTCCGGCAAGAGCGTCGCGGGGCCGTTGTCGCAGGAGAAGGTCTTCCCGGCCATGGTCGTGCAGATGATCGCGGTCGGCGAGGACTCCGGATCGCTCGAGATCATGCTCGAGAAGGTCGCCGACTTCTACGACAACGAGGTGAAGTCGACCACCGAGCAGCTCACCGCGCTCATCGAGCCCATCATGATCGGCGTCATCGGCGCCGTCATCGGCGGCATGATCGTCGCGCTCTACCTGCCGATCTTCAACATCTTCCAGTTGGTCAAATAGGACATCTTGCAGTTGGTCAAATAGGACGCGTCACGCCCCTCAAGGGGGTCCGAACAGGTCGCCGATGTCGGCGGCCTTTTCGGCGTGCCCGCGCGCAATTCCGTATTCGGAGTTCCCTCCATTCGGAGGGCACTCCTTCTGGGGACACGATTCGGGCGTTTGTGCCCCGAAGGCGGGAATGCGCCCCCCGCGTGGGTCGACAAACATCTGAGGAGGGGGCAATCGCCGAGGTGGCAATCGCTCGTTATCCACTTCCCTTCACGAATAGGAAACACTCATGGTCTCGAAGTTCTATGCACCGCTTCTCAAGAAGCGCGCCGAGCTCGAGAACGACGAGCGGGGCTTCACTCTGATCGAGCTCCTGGTTGTCGTTCTCATCATCGGCATCCTCGCCGCCATCGCCATCCCGGTCTTCCTGGGCCAGCAGGACTCGGCCAAGGATGCCGCGGCTAAGTCCGATCTCTCCAACGCGAAGGTCGCGATGATCGGCTACGCAACCGCCAACAACGGCACCTACACCACCGACACCGCAAAGCTCTCCACCTACGGCTTCGTCAACAGCGACGGCCGTACCGCGGTCGTCAAGCTCGTCGGCACGACTGATTTCTGCGTGCAGACCACCGGTGCCGGCACCAACGTCTTCAGCGTCACCAAGGCGGGAAACATCGTTCCCACCGCTTGCGCCTGATCGCGTCTTCGAAAGGCCCCTGCGCGATGCGCAGGGGCCTTTTCGTGCCCCGAGGGTCTCCTTTCTCGAGCGTCACCCGCACGGGTGGCACCCGATTTCGGGACTGCTCCGAAGCAGCCGGAACGACGAATATGAATACGGGGATGCGCCCACCCGTGGGGGCGCATATGACTACACACGCAGGGGGTGGACTGTGAACGGACGAACGACGTCTCGTCGCGATATCGCGAACGACGACAGCGGTATGTCGCTCGTCGAGGTCCTCGTCGGCGCCCTGATCTTCGCCGTCATCGCGGTGGGTGCCGCCATGGGCCTCAGTACCTCGCTCAAGATGACCGCCGACACCGCAGGCCGAGAGACCGCCATCGCGCTCGCCGCGACGGAGATCGACGCCGTCCGCGCCATGGACGACCCGTTCCAAGTACTCCCCGGTAGTCGGAAACAGGACGTCGACGGTCGGAGCTACACGATCGCCATCGACTCTTCCTGGGTCCAGGGCGCGGCCGGCTCGGATGGGTGCCGCGCGGGATCGACCGGCACTGCGTCCGCGGGGAACCTCCAGTTCAAGCGCGTGAACGTGTCGGTGACGTGGGCCGGCCCTCTCGGCGCCCCCACCGTGACCCGCGCCGACACCCTGCTCGCCCCCAAGTCCCGACTCAACGACCCGTCGAAGGGCACGATCCTCGTCTCCGTCCGCGGCGCCGACGGCACGGGCCGCTCCGGTGTCAGCGTCTCGGCATCCAGCAGCTCCGGCTCGCTGTCCAGCGCTCCATCGGAGACCGACTCCGACGGGTGCAGCTACATCCTCATGGTGCCACCGGGAACGTGGAACGTCAGCGCCTCGCGCGCCGGGTACATCAGCGTCGACCAGGCGAGCACGGCGAGCAAGTCGGTGAGTGTGACTGCGGGCGCCACTTCCACTGCAGCCTTCCAGCTCGACGCGCAGTCGACGCTCTCGCCCACCTACCCGACCGGTGTCAACGTCCCGACCGACCTCGACGTGTCCTTCATCAGCACCTATGGGGTGACCGTCGTCGGCGGCCGCCCGAGTGGCGTCCCGCTGCACCCCTTCTCCTCCGGCTATTCGGTCATCGCGGGCAAGGTCGTCGCCCCCGTCGTGGATTCCTCCGGCAACGTGAAGTCGCAGGGGTGCGTCTCGCCCGACCCCTCGGCCTGGCCGACCGGCACCGTGAACGGCAAGAACCTCGCCGCCGGTATCCGCACCTCGCCTGTCGCCGCACCCGCCGGCGGCAACAGCTCAGCCCCGCTGGCCATGGGGGTCATCTCGGTGAACGCCCCCTCGACGTCGATGCGGATCGTGTCGGCCGCTGCCAACCCGGCGGTCGGCGACCCGGGATGCGAGATCCCCAACACCGCCGCGCCCACCTACACCTATGCCCTCCCCGCCGTCGGACAGACCCAGCTCGCGGTGCCCTACGGGACATGGCGGCTCGAGAGCAGTAGCGGCTCGACCTGGACGGCCGTCGACCCGACGACGTACACCGTCACCACCAACGCGGCCGGTGAGATCGACGGCGCGGGCAATACGACGACCGTCGACCCGCGGCAGGTGGCCCGGTGAACGCGTTCCGCCGCCTCCGCGACGAGGACTCCGGTTTGAGCATGGCTGAGCTCGTCGTCACCATGCTCATCGCGACCGTGCTCCTCTCGCTGGTCGCCAACATGTTCGTCGCCACGACGCAGTCGACCCGTCAGGCCAACATGACCCGCGAGGCGGCGACGACCGCCGGCAACATCGCCAACCAGGTGAGCACGGCCATCCGCTTCGCCTCCCGCAACCCGGTCGCGGGCGGCGTGCCCGACCCGGCCGTCGTCCAGGCGACGGCATCCTCGGTCACCCTCATCACGGTGCTCGACAGCGGCAGCGCGTCGCTCGCGCCCATTATGGTGCGCTACTCAGTCGTCAACGGGCAGTGGGTGGAAGAGCGCTGGTCGGCGACCACCAGAGACGGCTTCACCACGTTTCCCGCCAATCCGCGGGTCTCCCGGCCGCTGGGCGGACTCGCAGTGACACAGGCGTCGCCCACCGCGCAGCCCTTCGTCTACCTCGACGACAGCGGAGCCGAGGTTGCCCCTGCGAGCAACCTCACCGCGACGCAACGCAACACCATCAGCCGGATCAGGATCACCGTCGCCATCCAGAGCCAGGCGAACGCGCCGGTCACCTTCATCCAGAACACGGTCGACATGCCCAACCTCAGCTACGCGGCGGGCATCCGATGATCGGCCGAATCGCGCGGGCACTCGCCCGGAAGGACGACGACGGATACGTGCTGCCCGTCGTGATGACGGTCGGCCTGCTCATGCTCGTCCTCGTGGCCACCTCGCTGAGCGTCGCGTCCAGCGGATACACCAAGGCCGCGAAGGACGCCGAGTGGAACGCCGCTCTCAGTGCCGCCTACGGCGGACTCAGCGAATACCAGTCCCGCCTCGCCAACGACTCCGGCTACACCAAGTACGGCAACAAGGACGCCGCCTTCACCAAGGCCTCCGCCGGCAGCGTGGTCAGCCTGCCGACGGGTGCCACAGCCAACCCCGCCTTCGCGATCGGGGCGGGCGGCACCTGGGCCACCGTTCCGGGCAGCGACCAGCGCGCGACGTTCCGGTACGAGGTCGACAACTCCAACTACGCGGCGAAGGGCAACCTGCGCATCCGAGTGACGGGGAAGGTCGGGACCTCCACCCGCTCGATCGTCGCCGAGCTCCGCCAGAACGGCTTCCTCAATTACGTCTACTTCACGGACTTCGAGACGTCGGACCCTGCGATCTCGACCAACTCCAGCGGTTGTGTCCGCTACGCGTACAGCGGCCGCCCGTCGTCCTGCCTCGCCATCGAATTCGGGTCCGACACCATCAACGGCCCTGTCCACTCCAACGACCGCATCCGCGCCTGCGGCACGACCTTCGCCGGTCTCGTCACCTCCGCCGCTCCGTCGACTCCGGTGACCCAGACCAGCTGCGGTGCCAACGTCTTCTCGGCCGGTGCGCCGAAGTCGGTGCAGTCCCTTCCGGTGCCCGCTTCCAACTCCGAGATGAAGAAGGAGACGCGGAGCGACCTCCCGAACGACGTGCCCAACCCCGGGTGCCTCTACACCGGACCGACCTCGGTCACCTACAACTCCGACGGCACCATGACCGTTCAGTCGCCGTGGACCAAGTTCACCAACACGACGGGCGGGGGCGTCGGCAGCAATCCGAGCCGATGCGGATCGATCGCGCAGCTGGCCAGTGCCGACGGGGCGCGAATCCCCGTTCTCGCGAGCAATCTCATCTACGTGCAGAACGTCCCTGCAGCGGGAAGCAACGACCCCAACGCCTGGGCCGGCGACCAGAGCCCGCGCGGCTTCACCTGCACGACCGGGGGTTTCGAAGGCTGGTCGTACGAGCGGACCCGCTATCCCGTGGAGGGAGAGGCCATCCCCGACTTCACCAGCTCATCGAATCCGGCTTACGGCTGCCGCAACGGCGACGCGTTCGTCCGCGGCCAGGTCAGTGGAGCGACAACGGTCGCTGCGGAGAACTTCGTGTACATCACCGGTGACGTCACCTACGTCGACAAGAGCCGTGATCTGCTCGGCATCGTCGGCAACAACGCCGTGTGGGTGTGGAACCCGCGCACCGACGACGGCCTCGTCGACACCTCGCAGAACCGCACGATCAATGCCTCGATCATGTCTGTCGCACACACGTTCACCGTGCAGAACTACAACCGCGGCTCGCGTCGCGGCACGCTCACCATCCTCGGCTCGATCGCCCAGAAATTCCGCGGGCCCGTGGCGCAGAACGGTGGGTTCTCCAAGAACTACACCTACGACGACCGCCTCAAGTCGGCGACCCCGCCGAAGTTCATCACGCCCGTCTCGACCACCTACGACGTGTCGCGCGTCGGCGGTGTCGACGCCGCCTTCAATCCCGACGGGAGCGCCCGCTGATGCTTCTCGTCATCCTCGTTGTCGTAGGGCTCATGGGCCTCGCGGTCGGCTCCTTCCTCAACGTCGTGATCCACCGCGTGCCGCTCGGACTGTCGGTCGTCCGGCCCGCCTCGGCCTGCCCCGGATGCGGATCCGAGATCTCCGCACGCGACAACGTGC
The DNA here is from genome assembly GCA_913778905.1 of uncultured Naasia sp. Classification (GTDB taxonomy): domain Bacteria; phylum Actinomycetota; class Actinomycetes; order Actinomycetales; family Microbacteriaceae; genus Naasia. Next base: position 47,364 of record CAJYYA010000011.1, read on the forward strand.
CCGTGCTCTCGTGGGTGCTGCTTCGCGGCCGTTGCCGCTCGTGCAACACCGCCATCTCGGCCCGCTACCCGCTCGTGGAGTTCGTCACAGGCGTCCTCTTCGTGGCCGTCGCCGTCCGCTTCGCGCCGTCGGCCGCCGACGGGGCGACCGGTCTGGTCGCGGACATCGTCACCGGGGTCGCCTTCGTCTATCTCATGGCGATCAGCGTGGCGCTCGCCGCCATCGACCTCGACGTGAGGCGTCTGCCCAACGCGATCGTCCTGCCGGCCTACGTCGTCGGCGTCGTTCTGCTCGGCGCCGCCGCCGCGGTGCGGGGCGACCTCGCGGCCGCAGGCTGGGCGGCGGCAGGCGCCGGGATCTCCTTCGCCTTCTACCTGACCCTCGCGCTCATCAAGTCGGGCGGTATGGGCATGGGCGACGTCAAACTCGCCGGCGTCCTCGGCTTGTTCCTCGGCTTCCTCGGCCCCGCGGTCCTCTGCGTCGGACTATTCGCCGCCTTCCTTCTCGGCGGCGTCTTCGGGGTCGTCATCATGCTCACTCGATCCGGCTCACGCCGCACCGCCATCCCATTCGGACCGTGGATGCTCGCGGGAGCCTGGATCGCCGTCTTCTGGGGAGAGGCGCTCGCCTCCTCCTATCTCAGCTTCACAGGATTGGGGAACTGATCGCATGTCCAGGACAGTGGTCGGAATCGACATCGGGGCGGGCTCCATCCGTGCCGCAGAAGTGCGCAAACCCGGCACCAAGCACGCCATGGTGATGCGGGCCGGAGAGGTCGAGCTGTCCCCGGGCGCCGTCCGTGCGGGCGACATCCTCGAACCCAACTCCGTCGCCGACGCGCTCCGCCGCCTGTGGACCACGGCCGGGTTCAAGAGCAAGGACGTCGTCATCGGTGTGGGCAACCACAAGGTCATCTCCCGTGAGTTGGCCCTGCCCGCGATGCCGCTCAAGCGCATCCGCGAGACGCTCGCGTTCCAGGTGCAGGACATGCTCCCGGTCGCCGTCGACCAGGCGCTCCTCGACTTCTACCCGATCCGCCAGAAGGAGGGCGAGGGGGAGGAGGGCGACATCGTGCAGGGCCTGCTGATCGCGGCCCTCAAAGAGCCCGTCGAGGCGAAGGTCGACGCGGTGCGCCTCGCCGGACTCAACCCCGTCGGTGTCGACCTCACCCCGTTCGCCCTCTCCCGGGTGCTCGTGCACGGCCGTGTCGCAGTCGGCACGACGGCCATCATCGACGTGGGGGAGTCGACGACCATCATCGTCATCGCCCGCGACGCGGTGCCGCAGTTCGTGCGCATCGTGCCTTCGGGCGGCGACGATGTGACCCGCGCCATCGTCGAGCGCCTCGGCGTCGAGGCGAGTACGGCCGAGGAGCTCAAGCGCTCCGTCGGTCTGGTGGCCGCGCCGCACGCGCCCGAGCACATCACGACCCACCAGTACGAGATCGTGCTCGAGATCGTCTTCTCGGTCATGAGCGAGATGCTCTCCGGCCTCCGCAACACTCTGAAGTACTACTCGTCCAACGCGGGGCGCGATGTGGACCGCGTCGTCCTCACCGGCGGCGTCGGATCGGTCGAAGGCTTCGCGGACGCGCTCAGCGAGCTCGCGCAGATCCCGGTGACCGCGGGCGATCCGCTCGGCGGTTTCGAGCAGGCACCCGACAGCCGGCACACGGCTGACATCGACTGGAAGGATCTGACCGTGGCGGTCGGTCTCGCGAGCGGGGCGGTGCAGCGATGAGCGTGTTCGACGCCCTCAACAAGCCCCTGACGTTCTCGCCTCGTCCCCTGAAGATCGACTCGAAGCCTCCGCGCACGAAGGTCGAGGTGGGCGGCGTCCCGCGCGTGAATCTCATGCCGCCCTCGGTCGAGGCGGACCGGCGTATGCGGCGCGGCGTGCGGATGGCCGGAACGGCCGTCGTCCTGTCGCTGGTCGTGGCCGGAGTCGCGGTCGGCTACAGCGGATACGTGGCCATGCAGTCGGCAGCCACTCTCCTCGCGGAGAACGACCGCACCGCCGGACTGCTCACCTCTCAGACCGAGTACGCCGAGGTCGCCCGCGCGATCGCGGCGACGGACACGGTGCGAAGCGCGCAAACGCTGCTCGGTGCGCACGATGTGCAGTGGTCCCCGTTCATCGGCCGTCTGTCGTCGCTCCTGCCCGAAGGGTCCCGCTTCAGCAACGTCTCGATCCAAGCCGTCACGCCCCTGGCCGGCTTGTCGGATGCGGCCTCGCCCGACGCCGCGACGACCGTCGACCCCAGCGTCGTGGCCGCCGCCGCGATCACGGTTCGCACGGGCAACCTCGCCGTCGTGGACGCGTGGATCAAGCAGATCGGCACGGTGGAGGGCATTCGAAGCGCCACCGTCACCAACGTCACCATGACAGACGGGATCTACGACGCCACCGTGGCCGTCGCTGTCGGCGACGAGGTCCTGTCGAACAAGTACGCTCCCGCCGCCGACGCGGCCATGACCACCGGAACCGGGAACTGATCATGAAGAACGGCAAACTCCTCATCGGGGCCGGCGCGCTCGCCTCGGTCGTCGTCCTGGGCGGAGGGTGGCTCTTCGGAGCGTCGCCGCTGCTCGCCGCCGCCGCCGCGAGCGACCAGCAGGTTGCCAACACGCGCCAGCTCAACGAGCTGCAGGCCGCCCGGTTGGCGCAACTGCAGGCGGTCGGCACCGACCTGTCGACACTCGAGAGCCAGCTCGCAGATCTCCGCAAGGTCCTTCCGGCCGGCGTCGCCACCGACGACTTCGTGGGTCACCTGAGCGCACTCGAGGCGGCGACGGGAGCCAAGGTGGCCACTCTCACCAGCGGCATGCCCGTTCTCGTGGGCACCGAGGTGGGCGCCACCGAGGCGTCGTCCTCGGCGACGGAGTCCGATCCGTCGAGCGAGTCCAGAGGGCGCGCGGAGACAGCAGCGCCGACCACCACGACGTCCACCGGGGCCGCCCAGCTCGAGGTCCCCGGTCTGCTCTCGATCCCCTTGACGCTCTCCGTGACCGGACCCGACGGAGCGGTGCGGGACTTCCTCGCCCGACTGCAGGCGGACGGTCGCTTCGTGAGCATCTCGAACCTGGTCGTCGGAGTCGACTCCGCGGACGACAACACCACCCGGCTGGATGTCACGGGCAACCTCTTCGTCCTCCCCGCCACGACCTGAGCGCGTTCCGTTCCGGCCGAGGGGAGCCGCCTAGACTCTGAAGGATCGAGAGGCGGGCTACCGCCGCGAGTGCGAAGGCGGGACCATGACCGACGACACCACCACGCCCCCCGAGGGCCGCGCGATCGGCGACGTCACCATCGGGCCGGACGGCGTGATCCGACGGGGCACGTTCCAGAGCCCTGGAACCGCCGCGCCGGAGACGTCCGACGAGGTCGAGCGTGCGACGGACGACGTCGAGATGGTTCCGCCGCCCAAGTCGGCTGTCGCCCATGCCGGAGCGACCGGCGCGGCCACCCCATCGGCGCCGCCGCCCGTCTCGTCGACGTCGCACGCCAACGTGACACCGACCTCGACCGACTCGAACGCCGGTTCCGCGGACTCGACCCATTCCGCGACGGCCGCGTCGTCGGACGAGCGAGTAGTCGACGCGTCGGACACGACCCATGAGACGCCGGGCTCCGCGCAGTCCGCGCCTGTCGCCACCTCGACCGGTGCGAGTACCGCCGCGTCGGCCACTGCCGACCCGCCCACGCGGGAGGACTCCGAGCCTGCCCGTCACGATGAGCATCACGCCGCGAACACCGCAGCCGGCGCCGCCCCGGCGGCGTCCGTCGTCGAGCCGGCGCCCCCGCTCGCGGAAGCCGAGAAGCAGGCACCGGCCGGGACGGTCCCGGTGGCCGTCGCCGGTGCGACAGGGGAGGTGCCGCGCACCATCTACGTCGAGGCGCCCACGCCTCCGAAGAAGAAGGGCAATCGCGGCGTCGGGATCCTCATCTCCCTTCTGGCGAGCCTCGTATTCACCATCGTGTGGGCGGGCGTCTCTGCCGCCATCCTCGCCATCGCCGTCCCCGCATCCGAATTCGCGGAGAGCTACAGCGGCTTCATCGCGAACCCGGCCTGGTGGGTTCCCGTGATCACGTTCTTCATCGGACTCGTGATCATCGTGTCGATCCTGAACCGTGCGGGATGGGCTTTGTACATCATCGGCGGGCTTCTCGTCGGGCTGCTCGCCTATGCCGGGTACGTGGGCGGTGCGATGATCTCTACGGCCGGACAGCTCAGCCCCGCCGAGGTGCAGGGTTTCCTCATCCGCACCGGGCTCAACCCGCTGGCGATCGCGGTCGGCATCACGGCGCGCGAGGTGTCGATCTGGACGGGTGCGGCGATCGCCGCCCGAGGACGCCGGGTCAAGGCACGCAACCTCGAGGCGCGGGCGCAGTTCGACCGCGAGTCGGCCGAGCGCCGCGCCGAGTACGAGCGGGTCCGCGCCGGCTTCGCCGCCTGAGGCGGGCCTCGATACGCCTGCGGCTACTCGGCCGGTCTCGGTACGGGGCGCTTCGCGGCCCCTACTCGACCTCCGGAATTCCGGACGTCGAGTAGGCCGCTAGGCCGTATCGAGAGCAGCGCAACGTGACCTTCGGGTTTGGGGCCTCGGTACGCCTTCGGCTACTCGGCCGGTCTCGGTACGGGGCGCTTCGCGGTCCCTACTCGACCTCCGGAATTCCGGGCGTCGAGTAGGCCGCTAGGCCGTATCGAGACGGCTCGAGTAGCGAAGCGTATCGAGAGCAGCGCAGCGCGACCTTCGGGTCGGGCCTCGATACCCCTGCCCTACTCGACCTCCGGAAGGCGGCGGCGTCGAGAGCGCTCCCCCTGCTCGCTTCAGGCGGCCGGGCGGACCAGTTCGGCACGGACCGGGAAGTCGGTGCCCTCGAGGATGACCTGCATCGCGCGTCCGCCGTCGACGACGGCGACTGGGGCGAGCAGGTTGACGACAGGGCCGCCGTCGCCGGCGGTCGCGACCACGAACACGTCGACCTCGGCGTCGGCTGCATCGCCGCGCAGCTCGGCCAGCGCAGCGGCGGGAAGCGTCGGGCTGTAGTCCGGGACGTAGACGGACGTCTGCACGAGGAAGAGGCGGATGCCCTCATCCGTGCGGCTCTCGAGCGAGAACAGGCCCACCGCTCCGTCGACCGGCTCGAGGCGGTAGTCGACATGCGGATGCAGCCCGGGCAGCGGGTGCAGGAATTCGAGATCCATCGGATCGATCATGACAGGTAGGACAGCAGGGTTGGCTGCAGCACCCGCGAGGTGACCGCGAGCGAGGTCTGGTAGGCGCTCTCCTGCAGCTTCAGATCGAGCAGGATCTTGACCGGGTCGACGTCTTCGATGCTCGAACGACGCGACTCGAGGCCGAGGGCGAGGGCCGATCCGCGCTCCGACGCGGCGTCGATCCGTGCCCCGGCGATACCGGCGACACCGAGCTGGCGGGAGAGCGCCGACTGGTGAGCGGTCAGAGTGTCGATAGCCGGACCCGTGTCGCCTCCGGCGCGAACGGTCGCGGCGAGCGAATCGATGGCGGCGAACACCGACGAGGCGCCCGATCCGAACGCGGCGGTCCCGTCGACGTCGACGCGGATCGTCTCGGTCGCCGAGACGCGACGTTCGACACCGGCTGACCCGGACGGCGAGGCGGCGAACGTGTAGGGGGCGGCTGTCTGGTCGAAGGGGGAGCCTATGGCGCCCGCCGCGAAGACGGAGCGACCCTGTACCTGGGTCTTGGCCTGACCCAGCAGGTCGTCGCGGATGCCTTCGAGCTCCTTCGCGATGGACTCCCGGGCTGCGGGCGTCATGAGGGCTCCGTTGCCGGCCTGGACGGCGAGCGCACTGGCCCGGCGGACGAGGTCGGCGGAGTTCGTCAGGGCTGCCGAAGCGGCGTCGGTCCAGGCGGTGCCGTCGGCGCCGTTCGCCTGGTAGCGAGCCTGAGCGGCCAGCTCGGAACGGATCCGGAGCGCTGCGGCGGCACCGGTCGGGTCGTCGGAGGGGCGCTGGATGTTGGATCCGGAGGTGGCCTTGGCCTGCAGCTTGGCCAGTTCGGCCCGTGACGCGCGCAGGTCGCGCTCAGCCGAGGTGAACTGCTGCGCCTGGGTGACTCGTCCGATCGTGGTCATCGTCCGACCACTCCTGTTCTGTTGATGAGGGTGTCGAGCATCTCGTCCATCGCGGTCATGACGCGGGCCGCGCCCTGGAAGGCGTGCTGGTAGGTCAGCATGTCGAGGGTCTCCTCGTCGACGTCGACCGCGGTGCGCGAGAGACGATCGGCGGTGACGATGGACTCGGCGGCCTCGGCGGCGTTCGCACTCGACGTCGCGTCGCGGCTCGCCGCCCCGGCCGCGCCCACCCAATCGGTCCATGCGGTCGACGGGCTGCCCGCTCCGTGGGCGATACTCGAGATGGCGTCCGCGGCCGATGCCCCGGTCGCGGTTCTGACGGCGATGCCGGCGGCGTCGGTCGGCACGATGCGGAGTCCCTGCGCGGCGGGCACTCCCGGGGTGAACGCGAAGAAGTCGTGACCGGTCGTGCCGTCGGCCAGCGTGCCGGTCGAGTGGATCCCGTTGACCTGCGAGGCGAGGGAGGTCGCGATGCGGTCGTACACGGCCGCGGACTCCGCCCAAGCTCCGCCTTTGCCATCGGGTCGAGCGGGGGCCAGCGTCTGAATACGAGCTGCGAGCGATCCGCCGCCCAGCTCGGCAGCCGAGCCCGGGCGGTCGGCCCACCGCACCTGCACGGGATCGGTCGAGGAGCCCGCCATCGTCTGCGAGCCCGTGAGGACCAGGTGGCGCGCCGAGGTGCCGTCGACGAGGAGGGAGCCGCCGATGGTGACGGCGACGGTGCCGTCGTCATCTGCCGAGGCTTGAGCGCCCGTCATGCGGGTGAGGGTGGCCACGAGCTGATCCCGTTGGTCGAGCAGCGGATTGGCATCCTGCCCTCGGGATTTCGCCACGAGGATCTGGCCATTGAGTTCAGCGATCGCGTCGGCGGTGCCGTTGATGCGATCGACGTCGGTGGCGGTCTCGCCCCGTGCCCTGTCCCACCCCGCCTGCGAGGCGCGGGACGAATCGGCGAGAGCCTGCGCCACGGACTGCGACGCGGAGAGTGCGGTCCGGGCTGCGGTGGGGTCCGACGGGTTGTTGGAGAGCGCCTGGAAACTCGACCACATGGTGTCGAGGCGGGCGGAGAGACCCGTGGCGGAGGGCTCGCCCGTCACGTCCTCGATGGCCGAGGCCGTCGTCGCGACGACGTCGCGATAGGCGCTGACCGAACCCGCGTTGCGCACCGCGGCGTCCGCGAGCGCGTCGGACATGCGACGGATCCCGGTCACCGTCACGCCGGCCTCGTGGGTGGAGACCGCGGGGACCGTGGAGGTCTGATCGACCGTTCGCCGGACATACCCCGGTGTGTTCACGTTGGCGATGTTGCCGCCGACCACATCGAGCCCGGTGCGCGCGGCGGCCAGACCGGAGAAGGCCGCGCGTATCCCGCCGAAAGTGCTCACGTCAGGCCCGGCGGTCGATCAGGGCGGCACCGGCGTTGCGAGACCCGGTGTAGGAGTCGGCCGAGCCGGTGCCGTCGAGTCGTGACAGCGTGTCCTTCGTCGCGCGCTGGGCCGCACGCAGGTGCTGGAGGTTGATGTCGCGAACACGGGCGATCTCGTGGGCCTGCGCCGTCAGGGCTTCGAGATGGGAGGTGAGGATCTCGCTCCAGGCGGGTGAGGGCGCTGCCTCAGCGAGCTCGCGAAGTGTCGCTCCGTCGTCCAGGCCCCACTCGTGCGCCACGGCTGCGCTCTCGACCGTGCGCTGCAGCTCCGATGTGCGGAGCCGGTCGAGCACTTGCTCGACCTCCTTCGTGGCGAAGGGGATCCACTTGGTCTTGCCTGCGGCGAGGAGGAGGTGCTCCTCCTCCAGTTTGAAGACGAGCAGGTCCAACATCTCGCGCTCGCGCCACAGCAGTGTGGACAGCTCGTTGGCACCCATGGGGTCGGTCCTTCTCGGGTCGGTCGTGAGTGGGATCTCGTGCGGATCGAGGGAGATCTATTCGGGGTCGTAGTCACAACTGTCGGCCGACATCCCGGTGTCGTAAGTAGACACGCAGGGCCACGGATGTACAGCCCCCGGGATGGGGGCTTTATTTCGACCGGCGTGTCAGCGTCCAATATGTCTTGAAGGTCCCTTATTTTCAGATCAGCCCCCGAGTCGGGGGCGGCGGAGGGGTCCGCGGTCGTGGTGCAGAGGGGTCTGCGCCTCGTGAGGAATCGGGGAAAGCTCAGTGGGGGAACAGCGCTCTCTGCGCGCGCGCAACGCGCTCGTCGAGGAGAATCTGGCGTTCGTCGGATACCTCGTGAACGACGTGTGGTCACGTGCCACCCACCTGTCGCGGGACGAGCTGGCATCCGCGGGCGCGTTGGGTCTGGTCATGGCAGCCGAGACCTTCGACGAGTCTCTGGGTGTGCCGTTCGGAGCGTACGCTCGCCGCCGGATCCTCGGCGCGATCGCCGATGACATGCGTTCCGCCGACTGGGCGAGTCGGACCACGCGCAAACGGATCAAGGAGTCGCTGTCCGTTCAGGAGAGCCTGACGTCCGCGCTGGGCCGGGTCCCCTCGGTCGACGAGCTCGCCTCCGCGCTCGGCACGGACCGCCAGTCCGTCAGCGAGGCTCTCGCCGACGCGGGCCGCACGGTGACCAACTTCGACGACTCCGCGGCCGATCAGATCGCCGCCGATGTCGTCTCTCCCGAGGAGGGTCTGCTGGTCGACGAGAGGCAGCGCTACGTCCTCGCAGCGGTCGCCGCGCTCCCCGAGCGGATGCGCTTCATCGTCGAGCAGGTGTACTTCGGGGAGCGGACCGTCGGCGAGATCGCGAGCGAGCTCGGCATGACCCACTCCGCCGTCTCCCAGCAGCGTGCGGAGGCCGTCCGACTCATGCGCGACGGTCTCGAAGCTCACTACCCGGACGCCCCCGTCGTGAGCGAGGCGGAGCCCGTCGTGCATTCGCGCATCGCGCCCGCACGCAGGGGTGCGTATGTCGCCCGTTTCGGTGAGTTCGTCGCCGCTCAGGCGCTGCGCACCGAGACCGTCGGCGCCGTCCCCGGCGACGACCGGCCCGTCGTCGCGCGCCTCGCGTGAAGTGACGTCCCCAGAACCATGCCCCCCTTTCGGGGAGGGCCGCTAACGACTGCGCCGTCGGCGACGATAGCTCGCTGATGTCGGACCACGGATGGACCGGCGCGAATCCCACAACTCACGGAGGAACACAATGGGTTTCCAGATCAACACCAACGTCAGTGCGCTGAACACGTACCGCAACCTGTCGAGCACGCAGAACTCGATGTCGAAGTCGCTCGAGAAGCTCTCGAGCGGTCTCCGCATCAACCGCGCCGCTGACGACGCGGCCGGCCTCACCATCTCCGAGGGCATCAAGTCGCAGGTGAACGGCCTCGCGGTCGCCTCCCGCAACGCCCAGGACGGCATCTCGGTCGTGCAGACGGCCGACGGTGCTCTGGGTGAGGCGCAGACCGTTCTCCAGCGTCTGCGCGACCTCGCCGTTCAGGCCGGAAACGACTCGAACAGCGACGAGGCACGCACCGCCATCAGCACCGAGGCGACCAGCCTCGTCTCGGAGCTCGACCGTATCGGCAAGTCCGTGAACTTCAACGGGAAGAACCTGCTCGACGGGTCCACCAGCAACATGAGCTTCCAGGTGGGCGCCGACGGCGACACCCAGAGCCAGGTGTCGCTGAACCTGTCGGGTGCGAACCTCGTGTCGGTCGCCTCGTCGCTCAGCGCCTCGGGCAAGACCACGTTCACCACGGATGACACCAAGGTCACCTCGCTGACGGCCGCCTCGACCTTCACCTCGACGAAGGGCGGAGTCGCCACCAGCGTCTCGGTCGACATCAGCTCGACCACCTCGGTGGCCAGCGCCGTCGACGCGCTCAACTCGAACGCGGCCTTCAGCTCGAAGTTCTCCGCGGTCCTGGTGAAGGACAACGCCGGCGTGACCACCGGATTCTCGGTGGCGGCGAAGGATGGCGGAGTGGTCTCCGTCGACGCGACATCGGCTGGTGCCGGTGCTCTCGGCGCCGGCGTGGCGACCAGTGCCGCCATCAGCTTCGGTTCGGCCTCGGCCGCGCAGTCGTCGATCAACGCCATCGACGCGCAGATCAACGCCGTGTCGACTCAGCGTTCGGCCCTCGGTGCGCTGCAGAACCGTTTCGAGAGCGCGATCAACACCATCGCGGTCTCGAGCGAGAACCTGACCGCGGCCCGCAGCCGCATCACCGACGTCGACATGGCGAAGGAGATGGTGAACTACACGCGTTCGCAGATCCTCAGCCAGTCCGGCACGGCGATGCTCGCGCAGGCCAACCAGGGCCCGCAGCTCGCGCTGCAGCTGCTCCGCGGCTGATCCGGTTAGGTGCCGGCGGCGCGATCGGATCCCCCGACCGCGCCGCTGGTGCCGCTCCGCCCACTGCTCGACGACGAAGGGTCCGAGGTCTTGGCCACAGGCATCGACGGCATCGCCAGCGGCCTCAACACGACGTCGCTGATCAACAGCTTCATGAGCATCGAGGGGCGCCCTCAGGCTCAGCTCAAGACAAAGCTCGCGACGGTCTCGTCGCGCGATGCGGCCCTGCGCAGTCTCAACCTGAGTCTCTCCGCCCTCACCACGAAGGCGGGGGATGCGGCCAAGGCGGCATCGGTTCTCAAGGCGAGCTCGTCGTCCGACGCGGCGACGGTGGGGATCACCTCGAGCGCCGATGCGAGGCCGACGCAACTCACCTTCTCGGTCGGTCGGCTCGCGGCCGCCCAGGTCAGCGTCAGCGACGCGATGAGCGTGTGGCCCGATACTCCCGCGACCCTCACCGTGCTGGGGGCTGGGGGTCGGAAGGTCACGGTCACCGCCGCGTCGACCTCGCTCGACGACGTCGCGAAGGCCGTCAACTCTACTTCGGCGGGGGTTCAGGCCTCGGTCGTGTCGCTGGGCGACGGGACGTCCCGCCTCCAGTTCCGGGCCTCGGCCACGGGGTCGGCAGCGGGCTTCACGGTTTTCCGCGGCGACTCCGACGCCGTCCAGGCCGGCACGGCTCAGGCGGTCGGCACGATCGTCTCCGCCGCCGCCGACGCCCAGATCACGCTGTGGCCCGGATCGTCCGCGGCGCAGACGGTCAGCTCGGCGACCAACACCTTCTCCTCGCTCGCGGCCGGGGTCGAGGTCAAGGTCACGAAGATGCAGTCCGATCCGGTCACCGTCACGGTCGCTCGCGACGACGACTCGGGCGCCGCTGCCGCCGCAGCCATGGTCTCGGACATCGCGTCCGTCCTCGCCACGATCAAGGGGCGCTCCGCCTCGACGACCGCCGTGGACTCGACGGGCAAGCAGACGACCTCCGCTGGCGTCTTCGCGGGGAACGGACTCGTGCGCCGAGTCTCCGAGGCGCTGCGCAACGCCATCGGATCTTCGGTCGACGGGGTCTCGCCGTCCAAGGTGGGGATCTCGATCGACAAGACCGGCGTGGTCCAGTTCGACAAGACCGTCTACCTGGCAGCTCTCGCCGCCGACCGGGACGGCACCCAGAAGATCTTCTCCACGATCGCCAACCGGGTCTCCGCGGCGGCGGATGCCGCATCCGACAAAGCCGATGGATACGTCACCGCCACGATCACCGGCTCGCAGATCGAGCAGCGTTCGCTGGGGGACCAGATCTCGGCCTGGGACGTCCGACTCGCCACCCGCCGCTCCGCCCTCGAGAAGCAGTACAAGAGCCTCGAGACCCTCATCGGCAGCCTGCAGACGCAGTCGAACTACCTGACTTCACAGCTCAGCAAGCTCTCCTGACGAACAACGAAAGCCCTTTCCCATGACTATCGCCGACTTCGCCCGCACTTCGTACGGCCGCGACAACGTGCTGTCCGCATCGCCCGCCCGCATCCTCACGATGCTGTTCGACCGGCTCATGCTCGACCTCGCCCGCGCGGAGAGCGCCCAGGAGCAGAAGGACTGGACGGCCGCGTCGAAGCAGCTGGTCCACGCCCAGGCGATCGTCGCCGAGCTGACCTCGTCGCTCCGCCCCGAACTGTGGGAGGGCGGCCCCGGCCTCCTCTCGATCTACCACTACGTGACGCGCGCCCTCATCGCGGCGAACATCGGGCACGACATCGAGCGCACCCGCGAGTGCTCGCAGCTCCTCGAGCCCCTGCGCGCCGCCTGGCACGAGGCGTCGAGCGCCGCAGCTCCCGCGCCCGCTGCTCCGACCGGGCAGATCCGTCACTATGCCTGACTCGGATTGGGGAGCGATCCTCGACCGCTTCGAAGCCGACCTCGAGCGCGGGGCCGCCGGCGCCACGGACTCGTGGGTCGACTGGACGCCGCCCGCCGAATCCCTTCCTCTGACACCGGCGAGTGCCGATCGCGCCCGCCGCGTGCTGAACCGACAGCGGGAGCTCCTGGCGCGCCTTCGTGCGGCGCAGGAAGGGATAGCCGAGGAGCTGCAGGTCCTGCGTTCCTCGCCTCGCCCGGCCGCATCCCTCGGCGGCGCGGCGTATCTCGATCGAACGGGCTGACCGGCGAAGCCGACGGGACGGCGGATTTCGGTGGAGCGAAAAAGTCGTGATCCATTGCTAACGCGTCCGCTCGGGCGACCGATAACTGACATCGGACCCATGATGGGCGCCATCAGATGAGGCCACGGATCGGCCGTACGCGACATTCGAAGAATGGATGCGACGTGTTCGATTCCGTCACCATCTCCGCCCTCGGCTCGGCCCTCGACGGCCTCGCCGAGCGCCAGCGCGCGACCGCGCAGAACGTCGCGAACGTCAACACCCCGAACTACCGAGCCAAACAGGTCGACTTCGAGCAGGCGCTCATCCGCGGAGTCGAGCAGGGCAACGGCCATGTCGTCGCGCGCACGACGGAGTCATCCGAACCCACACGGCTCGACGGCAACAACGTCAACATGGACCAAGAGACGCTCATGAACGTCGAGACGGTCCTCCGCTACCAGTTCGCGAGCCGTGCCGTCACGCACGAGTTCTCCATGCTCCGCACCGCCATCAGGACCAACTGATGGACGCCATCGGCATCGCGGCCAGCGCCCTCACCACCCACCGCAAGTGGATGGATGCCATCTCCGACAACCTCGCCAACATCAACACGGCGACCCGGACGAGCGAGGCGGCCTTCCAGGAGCGGTTCATCGAGGTCGTCGAGAAGCGGGGCACCGAGGGCGTCGAAGCCCGCTCGGTGCAGTTCGGCGACCCCGAGGGGCGGCTGACCTACGCCCCCGATCATCCGCTGGCCGATGAGAACGGCTACATCCGTCTGCCCGACATCGACATGGGTGCGCAGATGGGCCACCTCATCCTCGCCCAGCGCGGATACCAGGCCAACGCCGCCATCGTCGACCGCGCCAAGTCGAGCTACGAGGCCGCCATCCAGATCGGCAGGTCGTGAGCTTCGCGGTAGGGCCCATCGGCGGTGCCCTGCCCATCGGCACCGGTGCAGTGCAGGGCGTCCAGAAGTCCGGCGGGGCGAGCTTCGGCCAGATCATGAGCACCGCGCTGAGCGAGGTGCAGAACACTCAGAAGACCGCCGAGAGCACGGCACTGAAGGCGGTCACGGGTGACATGACCGACATCCACAACGCCACCATCGCCGCCACTCGCGCGCAGGTCACGCTCGAACTGGTCGCCACCGTCCGCAACAAGGGCGTCGAGGCCTTCAACGACATCATGAGGATGCAGGCCTGATGGCTTCCAAGATCAACGGCGCGGGTCGCCGGGCCCTCGAGGCCGTGCGCGAGTTCACGGTCGCGCAGCGCACGCTCGCTCTCATCGGCGCGGGCGTTCTCGTCCTCGGCTCGGTCGGTCTGTCGTTCTGGCTCTCGCAGCCGTCGTACTCGCCCCTCTTCTCCGGACTCAGCGGCCCCGACGCGAGCGCGGTCGTCAAGAAGCTCGAGGCCGACGGCGTCAAGTACGAGCTCACCGACGGCGGTGGGACGATCATGGTGCCCGCGGCCGACGTGAACCGGGAGCGCATCGCCGCCGCCGCTCTCGGACTGCCCAGCTCCGAGTCGGGCGGATACTCGCTGCTCGACAAGATGGGCGTCGCGGCCTCGAACTTCCAGCAGGACGTCACCTACAAGCGCGCCATCGAGGGCGAGCTCGCGACCACGATCCAGTCGATCGCCGGAGTCGAACAGGCGTCGGTCAAGATCGCCACACCCGAGAAGACGGTGTTCTCCGACCAGGTGCAGGCGCCCACGGCGTCGGTGTTCGTCAAGACGGCCGTGCCGCTCACCAAGGAGCAGGTCAAGGCGATCGTGCACCTGACCTCGTCGGCGACGCCGGGAATGGCGCCGGAGGGCGTCTCGGTCGTCGACTCGGAGGGACGCGTGCTCAGCGGAGGAGCGAACGACTCCGGGAGCGCTGCGAGCGACTACGAGTCCGCGACCCAGGCGAAGGTGCAGGGCATGCTCGACGAGCTGGTGGGAGCCGGCAACTCGACGGTCGTCGTGGCCGCGACCGCGAACGCCGCGAGCGGAACCACCACGACCGAGAGCTACACGACACCCGAGGGCAACCCGACCATCAGCCAGCAGACCTCGACCGAGAAGTACGGAAACGGAGCCGGCGGCGCCGGGGGAGTCGCCGGCGGGGTGCTCGGCGAAGAGGTGCAGGCGAACACCGGTACGGGCACCGCGGCGCGCACCGGTACCGACGGCGGCTACCAGTCGACCAACGACTCCAAGGTCAACGCACTCAACAAGGTGACGGCCACGACGACGAGCCCGACCGGATCGATCACGCGGCAGACCGTCTCGGTCGCCATCGACAGCAAGGCCGCGGTGGGCATCGACCCGACTGTCATCGAGAACCTCGTGACCACGGCCGCGGGCATCGACACGCGACGCGGCGACAGGATCACGGTCGAGTCGGCGGTCTTCTCCCGCCCCACCGCGGAAGAGGCCACGGCGGCCCTCGATGCGGCCGGAGAGGCGCAGGGTCAGAAGAGCATGATGGACCTGATCACGACCGCGGTGACCGTCCTCGGCGGGCTGATCGCCCTCGTCATCGTCCTCGTCTTCCTCAAGAAGCTCTTCCGCAAACCGGATCCCATCGACGGCGGCGACTTCACCGCCACCCCCGCCGATGGCGGCGGGGTCGCGTGGCTCGACGACGCCGCTGCGAACGGCGCAGCCGGAACCCCGGTGCCGCTTGGAGCCGCCGGTCAGCCACCCGTCCTCACGCAGTCGTCCGCTCCGACCGCCGTGCTCGAGCCCGCGGGCTTCGCAGGTGCCCCGGGGGCGGCAGCTCCGGCGGCTGGTGCGACCGCCGGATACGCGTCCAGCGCAGATGCGGTGCGTGCATTCGAGCCGGCCGAGACCGCTGAGATGCTCCGCGCCCTCATGGACAATCGGAGCCGCTCGTGACCGACGTCGCTCCGGCGATGAGCGGCACGCAGAAGGCAGCCCTCGTGCTCATGCAGCTCGACCGCGAGCACGCGGCCGCCGTCCTGCAGCAGATGACCGAGGCCGAGGCCGAGGAGCTGATGGCGGAGGTCGTGCGCCTCCGGGGCGTCGACCCCACCATCGCCCGATCCGCGCTCGACGAGCTCGTCGCACGGGCCAGCGTGCCCCCGCCACCGCCCCAGCTCGGCGGCAAGGACTTCGCGACCGAGCTGCTCTCGATCACCTACGGGGCCGACAAGGCGGCCGATCTCATCGACCGCGTCGACGCGGCCATGGGCATCGGCGCGTTCGACTTCCTGCGCGACGTCCCCGCCGAGCGCATCCACGAGCTCATCGCGGATGAGATGACGGAGACGATCGCGTTCGTGCTGGCCCGTCTCGATCCGCCCGTGGCGTCCGCCGTCCTCGTCATGCTCGACAGCAGGCAGCGGGTGGGCGTCGCTCGAGCCATCGCCGTCATGGGACACGCCACGACCGAGGCCACCGGCGCGGTCGCTTCGACACTCCGTTCGCGGCTGCGCGGAGGCGGGCCGGCGATCGCCGAGCCCGTCGAGGCGGCAGCGGGTTCCGATGCTCTCGCGCCCGGTGGAGCCGTCCCGCTGGCCGCCATGATGGGCCTCGTCGATCCGGCCGTCGAACGCGAGATCATGGCGGACCTGCGGGAGCTCGATGCGAGCCTCGCCGCCCAGATCGGCGAGCTCCTGCTCACGTTCGACGACCTGCCCCGCCTGCTCGACCGCGACGTGCAGCAGGTGCTCCGAGGCATCGACATCCGCGAACTGGCGCTCGCTCTCAAGGGTGCGTCCGAGGACATCCAGGCCGTCATCCGCAACAACCTGTCCGAGCGCAACCGCGAAGCGCTCACCACCGAGGGCGTCGAACTCGGCCGCGTGCCGCGCTCGGCCGTCGAGGAGGCCCGCAACACCGTCGTCCGTTCGCTGCGCGCCTACAGCGCATCGAACGACGGGCTCGAGCTGAAGGGCGGCGATGAGTCGGCCGACGCAGCCGCCGAGGCCGCCCCGGTGGAGGACGAGGAAGAGTATGTCGACTGATTTCGTCGCCGCCTCCTTCCCCGTCCTGTCGGACCGCGGCGACCAGAGCATCCGCGACGCGGAGGAGCGCGCGACGGTGCGTGGTCACGCGGCGGGCTACGCGGCCGGACACCGGCAGGCGGAAGCCGAGCTGGAACTGCGTTCACGGCGACTCGACGAGGCCCTCGACCGGATGACTCGCGACCGGCACGCCGAGCTCGAAGGGGTTGTGCGCGGACTCGATGACGTGCGTGCCGCGCTCGAAGCCCAGCTGGACCGCGAGGTGGTCCGCTCGGCCGAGCTGACCCTTCGTCTCGCCGTCGAGTTGGCCGAGAGCATCGTGGGTCGGAGTCTCATCGACGAGCGCGCGAGTGCGGAGGCCGCGCTGGCCCGGGTTCTGGCCGCGGCCGACGACGACGTGCTCCTCGAGATCCGGCTCCACCCCGCCGATCTGGCTCTGCTCCCGATGACCGACCGCGGGGACGTCCGTCTCGCCGCCGACGCGTCGCTGGCACGCGGAGACGCCAGCGCGTCGCTCGACGCGGGCGGGGTCGACGCGCGCCTGTCCACCGCGCTCCGTCGGGTCCGGGACGAACTGGGCGGAGCCGCCGGATGAGCGCCGCAGGTCTCACGCTGCCCGATTCGCTCCGCCGGGCGGCGGTGGCCGAGCGCTTCGGGACCGTCTCGGGCGTTCAAGGGTTGTCGATCCAGGTCCGCGGACTCCCCGGTCGGATCGGCGACGTCCTGCTCCTCGGCGAGGACCGTCGTCGCTCCGAGGTCGTCGCCGTGTCGCCCGGAACGCTGACGGCCATGCCCCTCGACAGGGTCGACGCGCTCGCGACCGGAATGCCCGTGTTCGGCACCGGCGGGTCGATGCGCGTGCCCGTCGGCGCCTCGCTCCTCGGCCGTGTGCTCGATGCGACGGGCGCACCCATCGACGGCAAGGGCCCGCTCGGCGCCACCGTCTCGGTGGGCGTCGACAACGATCCGCCGTCGCCTCTGCAAAGGGCCCGGATCGACACTCCGCTGAGCGTGGGCGTCCGCGTCCTCGACACCCTCACCACGGTCGGTCGCGGGCAGCGTCTCGGACTCTTCGCCGGCTCCGGCGTCGGCAAATCGTCGCTGCTGTCGATGATCGCGCGGGGGACGGATGCCGAGATCTCCGTCATCGCTCTGGTGGGGGAGCGTGGGCGCGAGGTGCGCGAGTTCCTCGAGGACGACCTGGGCGAGGAGGGCCTCCGTCGATCCGTCGTGGTGGTCTCGACCGCCGATCAGCCCGCTCTCCTCCGCGCCCGGGCCGCGTTCACCGCGACCCGGATCGCCGAGTGGTTCCGCGATCACGGCAGCCACACCGTCCTCATGATGGACTCTCTGACCCGCGTCGCGATGGCGCAGCGCGAGATCGGGCTCTCGGTCGGCGAACCCCCGGCGACCCGCGGCTACCCGCCGTCCGTCTTCGGCATGCTCGCACGTCTGCTCGAGCGTGCGGGAACGTCGGAACGCGGCTCGATCACCGGCATCTACTCCGTCCTCGTCGACGGCGACGACCACAACGAACCCGTCGCCGATGCGGTCCGCTCGATCCTCGACGGACACGTCGTCCTGGACCGGGCCCTCGCGACACGTGGGCACTTCCCTTCCATCGACGTCCTCGAATCGATCTCGCGCGTCGCCACCAAGGTCATCGACGCCGACCAGCGGCAACGGGCCACGACGCTCCGCTCGGTGCTGGCCGCCCGCCGAGCGGTGCGCGACCTCATCGATGTGGGTGCCTACCAGCCGGGCGCCGACCCACTCGTCGACGCTGCTCTCGCCCACGCCGACTCCATCGACGCCTTCCTCCGTCAAGGCGTCGGGGAACCGGCGCCCGCCGCCCAGTCGTGGCAGCGCCTCGGCGACCTGACCCGGCGTTTGGGGGCGTGATGGTCGATCGGGACTTCTCTCTCGCCGGTCTCCTCCGCCTGCGCAAGCTCCGCGACGATCAGGCTGCGCAGCAGCTTCGTCACGCCCGCTCGCGTGCCTCGGAGCTCGCCGCCCGGCGCACTCAGGTGCGGGAGGCGCAGCTCTCGGGCGAGCCCGACGCGCTGACGGCGGCGTCGCTGCGCGCCGTCGCGATCTCCCGGGCCTCGACCGCGTCGATGCTGGCCGACCTGCGGACTCTTCAGGATGCCCAGCAGCAGGCCGTAGAGGCGGCCGAGGCGCAGCACCGGGCGGCTCGAACCGACCTCCGCGCCGTGGAGAAGCTCGAGGAGCGCCACGCCGAGCAGGTGCGTGCCGAGGACGAGCGCGCCGAACAGGTCGTGCTCGACGAGATCGCATCCCGTCGCCGCGCGCCGGGGCTGGAGGACGGATGAGCGTCGCCGACGTCCAGGCGTCCATCCAGCGGATCGAGGCGAACCTCCTCCGCTACGGCGTCATCAAGCAGAGCAGCACGAAGGCCGGCGCGGCATCGTTCGACCGCGCCGTCAGCGCCGCGACCGCCCCGTCGTCCGGATCCGCCGTCGCGACCGGCGACGTGGCGGGTGAAGACGTCGTCGAGTCGGCGAAGAAGTACGTCGGCGTGCCCTACGTACTCGGAGGCACCGGGAAGGACGGCATCGACTGCTCCGCCCTCATGCAGCGTGCATTCGGCGACCTCGGCATCGAGATCCCGCGGCTCGTCCACCAGCAGCAGACGGTCGGCACCGAGGTGAAGTCGCTGAAGGACGCGAAGCCCGGCGACATGATCGTGCTCGACGGTGGCGACCACATCGCGATGTACCTCGGGAACGACATGGTCATCCACGCGCCCTACGAAGGTCGGTCGGTGTCGGTGCAGAAACGCTGGTTCGACGAGGGCGACATCGTGACGATCCGACGGGTCGTTCCGTCCGAGCGCCCGTCCACGAGTGCGGCATCCGCGGTGTTCGGCGCCACGGGCGCCTATGGGGCGACAGAGGCGAATTCGGTCGACTCACTCGCCTCGCTGCTCAACTCGAGCTCCCACGGCACGGCAGCGCGCCTCATGGCCGCCCGCACCGCCCTTCAGCTCGGAGGTGGAGCATGAGGGTCCTCGAACCTTCCGTCACGCCATCCCGGTCTGCGCCGGTCGCCGCGCCCTCGCGATCGGGGGGCGACCGCGGTCCCGCCTTCGACGACATGCTGCTCGCGGCCTCGGAACCGAGCGAGCGTCGTACGGCAGTGCAACGTGGTGGGCCGTCGGCGCGTTCAGAGGGGCTCGACGCCGACCGGACCATGCGCCTGCGGTCGGAGTCGCGTTCCGGGAACCCCGCGTCAAGCGCCAAGCGCGCCGGGGTCGCAGCGGACGAGAGTGCCGCCGACGCCGACGGGCAGGCGCGAACGGATTCCGCTGAGGCGGCGATCACCGGCTCCTCGAGCACGGGCGAGGCCGCAACGGCCGACCGGGAGCCCACGGCGGCCGGCGGCCCGGTCGGGGCGGTGACCTCTCCGGAGATGATCGGACAGTCGGCGCCGCCCCCGGGATCCGCGCCGATGGGCTCCGCAGGCGGCACCCGCATCGCGGCATCCGAAGGTTCCGCCGAGGGCACCGCCGAGCAGGCTTCTGCACCGGCGACCGTCGAGACGCCGACGCTCGCCGTTCCCGCAGCCTCGAGCACCCACCACGCGGCGGAACTCCCGGCCGCCCCGGGGGCGCTAGTCGATCCCCCCGCGGCGGGAACGGTGGATCCGCGGTCGGGGGCGGACGTCTCTGTTGTCTCCTCCAATGCCTCTTCGGACATCGGTGCCGGAACCGCGGCCTCGGTCACTGTCCTCCCCGCGATCGCGACGACCCCGACCGCTGCCGTCACCGCATCCGCTCGCCTCGGCGTCACCACCGGGGCCGCGTCCATCGGCGAGGGCCCGCGACCGGTGGGGGAGCTCACCGTCCGTGTCGCCGATGCGCCGCCGAGCCCGCCTCGAGAAGCGCCGGCCGCGAGCGGCGAGGCCGCACCCCCTCCTGCACCGTCGTCGAGCCCGTCCGGTCCCGGTGTGCAGGCTGCGCCGGCGCCGCTCACCGGTGGCAGCTTGCCGGTCCAGCAGGCGGATGCGGCAGCCCCCGCCCTGCCCGGACGACCGACCCACGGCACCCACACGCCGCTCTCCACGCAGATCGGCACCGAGCTGCTCTCCCTCCGTCAGGCGGCGGACGGCGACCACCTCGTCACGGTCGCGGTGCGTCCCGACAATCTCGGCCCCGTCACCATCAGCGCTGTGGTCGGGCGGGACGGCATGAGCGTCGAACTCTTCAGCCCGAGCTCCGAGGGACGGGACGCGCTGAAGCAGATGCTCCCCGACCTGCGCCGCGACCTCGCCTCCGCGGGGGGATCCGGCAGCAGCCTGGACCTCGGGGCGCGCGATACGCCCCAGGAGCGTCCCCGCCATCGGGAGTTCAGCGGTGGCGGCCGTGTCCCCGAGCACCGCTTCCGCGCACCCGCCCCGGCTGTGCTCCATCCGTCGTCAGCCCGTCTCGACGTCCTCGTCTAGTCAGTACAGGAGAAGCCATGACCGTCACCGCCACCGGTGGAGCGACAGCCGCAACGACTGCGGCGAGCTCAGCGCTACCGAAGAAGACGTTCGACAGCGAGATGTTCCTCAACCTGCTCGTCACCCAACTGAGGTCTCAGGATCCTGGCTCCCCCATGGACACCAACGCGATGATCGCGCAGACCACGCAGCTGGCGAGCATGGAGCAGCTGACGACGCTGACCGGCACCGCCAACGACGCCTTCGCGCTTCAGGCCCGCACCGCCGCCGCGTCGATCATCGGCAAGGACGTCTCCTGGGTCGAGAACGGCGTCACGAAGTCGGGTGTCGCCACCTCCGTCTCGTTCCTCGGGACCACGCCCTCCGTGAAGGTCGGCACCTCCGAGATCCCTCTCCACCAGCTCGTCGGCATGGGCACCGCCCAGGCCTGATCACCCGAACACATCCGAAAGAAGACCGCCATGCTCCGTTCCCTCTACTCCGGCATCTCCGGACTCCGCGCCCACCAGATCATGCTCGACGTGACCGGCAACAACATCGCCAACGTCAACACGACCGGATTCAAGGCGTCGTCCGTCCAGTTCCAGGACACCCTGTCGCAGCTCACCCGCGGTGGCGGTCTCGCCTCCACCGACCGCGGCGGCGAGAACCCGGCCCAGGTCGGCCTCGGTGTATCCGTCGGCGCCATCACCGCCCGTACCACCCAGGGCGCGAAGCAGACCACCGGATCGGACACCGACCTCATGGTCGACGGCGAAGGCTTCTTCGTCGTCCGCCAGGGCAACGAGACGCGGTACACCCGCGCCGGATCGTTCCGGTTCGACGCCCAGGGGCGCCTGACCTCGCCCGACGGCTCCATGGTCATGGGGTGGACCGCGGATGAGGGTCAGATCTCCATGGGCAGCGAGCTCGGACCCGTTCGGGTGCCGCTCGGCCTCGTCGACGCGGCCCGTGCGACCACGCGCGCCGAGGTCAGCGGAAACCTCCCGTCCGATGCCGCGAACGGCGAGGTCATCACGCGGGACGTCCGAGTCTTCGACACGGTGGGGAACGCCAGGACGCTCACACTCGCGTTCACCTACGACAAGGCGGCCACGTCGTGGAACATCGCGGCCTCGGATGGCGCCAACCAGGCCACTGCTCGGGTCACTTACGTGGACGGCCGGACGAGCGGCGAGCCGAGCCTCACCATCGGCGGTGTGACGGTGGCCCTCGGCGGCACCACCTCCTACGCGCAGCTCAAGACCGTCGGGATCACCCGTCAGGACGGTCAGGCGGCGGGTTCGATCCAGAACTTCAGCGTCCTGGCCGATGGCACGGTCGTCGGCGCATTCAGCAACGGTCAGACGAGCGCCATCGGGCGTGTCGCGCTGGCCACGTTCGCCAACCCGGGCGGGCTCGAGAAGACGGGGGCGTCGGAGTACCGGGTCTCGGTCAACTCGGGTGACCCGGTGTACGGCACCGCGAGCGGCGACGGCTTCGGAACGATCAGCGGCGGCACGCTGGAGATGAGCAACGTCGACCTGTCGCAGGAGTTCACCAACCTGATCGTCGCCCAGCGCGGCTTCCAGGCCAACGCCCGCATCATCACCACGAGCGACGAGGTCCTCCAGGAGCTGGCCCAGCTGAAGCGCTGATAGCCGGGGTTCCGCGTCAGGGATCGGCTTCGCCGATGCTGTTCTGTCTGCTCTCGGTATGCCTTCGGCTACTCGAGCCGTCTCGGTGCGCTTCGCTACTCGACGTCCGGAGTCCCGGAGGTCGAGTAGGCCGCCAGGCCGTACCGAGACCGGCCGAGTAGCGGAGCGTATCGAGGCCCTGCCTGGGGGATCGGGTGCGCCGATGCTGTTCTGTCTGCTCTCGGTACGCCTTCGGCTACTCGAGCCGTCTCGGTACGCTTCGCTACTCGACGTCCGGAACAGTTCCGGAGGTCGAGTAGCGGCCGCGAAGCGCCGCGTACCGAGACCGGCCGAGTAGCGAAGCGTATCGAGGCCCCGCCCCAGCGAGCGCAGTCACCTCGAGAGTTCGCGCGCCCGCTCCTGCAGCGCGTCGACCACCGACCGCGCCGCCGCGCGGCGAAGGGTGTCCGGGCGGGCCAGGATGTCGATGGTGCGGCTCACCCGCAATTCCGGGGCGAGGGGCCGCAGCACGAGGCCGTCCCCGAGATACGCCTGCCCGGTATGCCGCGCCATCAGCGCCACGCAGTTCGAGGCGGTCAGCAGGCGGGCGGTGATCGCCCAGTCGTTCACTCGGTGCCGGATGCGAGCATCCCCTCCGTTCGGCCCGGTCAGGCTCCTCAGCGAGTCCGCCAGCGGGAACGACTCGTGGACATGCACCCATTCGGCGCCTCGCACGTCGTCGGCCGATACAGGACGGTCTCCGTCCAACGGATGCCCGCGTCGTAGCGCCAGATCGAGCGGCTCCTCGAGCAACGGTATGGCCTGCACCGAGCCCGGCCACGGCTGACCGGGGAGCCGGTGAGCGATGACGAGGTCGATATCGGCGGTGAGGAGCGCATAGTCGGTCCGAGCCACATCGAAATCGGTGAGTTCGAGAGTCGGCGCGCCGACGGGCGGTGACGCAAGAAGTGCGGGGAAGAACGCGATCGCAGCGGATGACAGAGCCGATACCGACACGGTGGCGGTCGCATCGTCCTGATACCGCCGTACGGCTTCGCGCGCGACGGTCATGGCCGCCAGCACATCATCGGCGGCATCGGCAAGGGCGACCCCCGCGTCGGTGAGCACCGTCCGGCGCCCCTCCCGTCTCGTGAGTGCCACCCCAGCCGAACGCTGCAGCGCGGCGAGCTGCTGGGACACCGCGGGGGCGGAGACACGGAACGCGGTGGCGACCGCCGCGATCGATCCGCGGTCGCGCAGTTCCCGTAGCGCCCGCAGCTGCCCATATTCCATAAGCTCGACCTTACGCATCGGTAAAGGGGAATGCGGCTTGTCTTTCCGATCCGAGGCGGTCAGGCTCGCAGGGTGCCGCTTCGCCTCCGCCTCCGCCCGGTCGACATCATGCTGTTCCTCGCGGCCGTGTCGTGGGGGTCGACCTACCTCTGCGCCAAGATCCTCCTGCCTGACCCCGCTTTCGCTCCGGTGCTGATCGCGACGCGGATGCTCATCTCGGCGGTCGTACTCGCTCTGCTCGCCGTGGTCCTCCGTCGTGGTCGCCCCAGCCCGACGGATATCCGCTCCGGCGTGATCCTCGGCCTGCCCCTCAGCGTCGTCTTCGGGCTCGAGACCTACGGCATCGCACAGACGAGCGTCACCAACGCCGGAGTGCTCATCTCCCTCTGCATCGTGTTCGTCCCCTTCGCGGAGTCGGCCGTCCGGCGCACCCGCCTCGATCCGAAGCTGGTGCTCCTCTGCGCCGTCGCGGTGGTCGGCGCCGGTCTTCTCTCCTCGGGCGGCGGGTTCACCGTCCCGACGCTCGGCGATCTGCTCATCCTCGGTGCAGCGCTCGCCCGGGTGGTCCACGTGACGACGAGCAGTGCGGTCCAGGCGAACCGGCCCACGGATGCGTTCTGGATGACCGCTGCGCAGATGGCGACCGTCGGGGTCGTCTTCGTCGTGCTCAGCGGGGTGATCGACGCCCCGGTCGTGGGCTTCTTCGCCTCGCTCGACGCGGCGAAGGTCGCCGTGCTGCTCTATCTCTCCATCGTCGCGGGAGGGCTCGTCTTCGTCATCCAGACCTGGGGGATCGCGACGACCTCGGCGGCGCACACGAGCCTGCTCCTCGGCACCGAGCCCGTCTGGGCCGCCCTGTTCGGGGTCGTCCTGGCGGGTGACACGCTCGCCCCGCTCGGAATCGTCGGCATCGTCCTGACCCTCGGAGCGGTGCTCCTGGCGCAACGCCTCAGCGCACGCGGGCTGCCGAGGGGCACGTCGCTTCCGCCCGCACCGTCGGACGTCGCCGTCCCGCCTCCTTCACCGGTCGCGCAGCCCTAGCCGCGCCCCGGCGGGCGGCCGATCACGTGTCGAAGCCGATGCCGAACAGGCCCATGGTCTTCAGCAGCGCCCCGTCACGACCGCCGTTCTCGTCGGCGCGAGCCACCGCGGCACGGGCGGCCTGGATCGCGGGGTAGGCGATCGGCTCCGGAGGGATCGGCGTCGGCAAGGTGCGCGCCATCTTCAACCGGGTTCGCGCCGTATCCGCTCCGTCGAGGAGGTCGAGCATGGTCGCCGCGCCGAATCGGGTGGCCCCGACACCGAGTCCCGTGTACCCGTTCGAGAAGGCGACCCGTCCGCCCCAGGCCGATGCGGTGTGGGCCGTGAGCCGCGCCGACATGTCGATCGCCCCGCCCCAGGCATGGGTGAACCGTGTTCCCTCAAGCTGGGGGAAGGTCCGGTAGAAGTGATCGGCGAGCTTCTCGAACGTCTCCTGTCGCGAGTCGAACTTCGCCGACACCCTGCCGCCCCGGTGATAGACGGCGTCGTACCCGCCGAACAGGATGCGGTCGTCGGCGCTGAGGCGGTAGTAGTGGAACTGGCGGGAGGAGTCGGCGATGCCGTAGCGCTCCTGCCAGCCGATCGACGCGCGTTGCTCTGCCGACAGCGGCTCGCTCATGAGCACGTAGTCGTACACGGGGATAGTCAGCAGCTCGGCGCGTTTGAGCAGCGCCGGGAAGGCGTTGGTCGCCAGAGCGACGCGTCGCGCGCGCACCGTCCGGTCGCCGACTCGCAGAGCCACACCGTCGCCGTCCTTGCTCAAGGAGCGCACGGGGGAGTGCTCGAAGATCTGGACGCCCAGTTCGAGGCAGACGCGTCGCAGGCCGGCGACGAGCTTCATCGGATGCACCATCGCGATGCCCGAGCGCAGGTGCACACCGGCCTCGTAGAGCGGCGAGGCGACCTTCTTCCGAATCGCCTGACGGTCGAGGAATTCTTCGCCCTCGTTCTCGGCCTGCTCCCGGATGTCGGCGACCTGGTACTCCTCGGTGGCGATCTGCAGCATCCCGGTGCGCTCGTACTCCGCATCGATGCCGTAGCGCGTCAGCGTTGCGGCGATCTCCTCGAAGTTCTCCCTGGCGAGCTCGGCGAGGCTCTCGAGGTCGTCCGGGAAGTGCAGGGCACCGTTGCTGTCGCCGTGCGTGAGGCTGCTCTCCATGAACCCGCCGTTGCGGCCGCTCGCCGCCCACCCGGCGGTCCTGCCCTCGAGGAGCACGACGGCACGATCGGGCCGACGCTCCTTGGCGAGAAGAGCGGTCCAGAGGCCGACGTACCCGCCACCCACGATCGCGAGGTCGGCGGTGAGGTCGTTCCGCAGCGGATCGAGAGCGGGGATCGGAGAGTCATCGATCCAGAACGATCGATTCCGCGCCCCCGCGAGAGCCTCGTCGATCAGACGGCGGTCGGTGCGGATGGGCGGTGCGTATGCGGAGGGCATGCGGGTCATTCCTCTCCCGTGGCTGTCCTGGTCACGTAGAACTTGCGGAGGGTCTCGTGCACATCCCAGACGGTTTCGTCGCCCTCGTCGAAGGAGACGATGTCGCCGGCGGTGACGGTGCGAGGCGCTGCATCGCCGATCGTGATCGTGGCGTGGCCGGCGAGCACGACGAAGATCTCCTGCGCCTCCGTGTCTCGCGCTATTCCCGGAGTCATGGACCAGACGCCCGCCTCGACGGGACCCCCGTCGGACCACAGTTCGCGCGTCGAGGTGGTGGGAGCTCCGTCCACGACGTCTGCGGCGGGCAGCCGCTCGAAGGGGCCGTCGTCTGCGAAGGCCGACGTGTGGACGTGCATCAGCCGCTGAACGCGGTCAACGCGTCGTCGAGGATCCCGAGGCCGCGTGCGACCTCGGCGGGGGTGATGACGGCAGGCGGGACGACGTGGATTCGGTTGTCCGCGGTGAAGGGCAGCAGCCCACGCGAGATCAGGTCGGCCTTGAGTCGACCGACGGCCGCGGCGGGCAGAGGCGTACGCGCGGCGCGATCGGTGACGAGCTCGACGGCCCAGAAGACTCCGGACCCGCGGACCTCGCCGATGAGCTCGTGCTTCGCCTCGAGTGCGGCCAGCCCGGGGGCGAGGTGCTCGGCGCCGATCATCTTGGCGTTGTCCACGATCCCCTCGTCGGCCATCGCGTTCTGCGTCGCGATGATGCTGGCCGCCGCCAGCGGGTGGCCCGAGTAGGTGAGGCCGCCGGGGAAGACGCGCTCGTCGAAGTGATGGGCGATCTCGCTGGAGATCACGACACCGCCGACGGGGACGTATCCGGAGTTCACGCCTTTCGCGAAGGTGATGAGGTCGGGGGTGACGTCGAACGCGTCGAAGGCGAACCACTCGCCCGTGCGACCGAATCCGGCCATGACCTCGTCGAGGATCAGCTTGATCCCGTAGCGGTCGGCGATGTCGCGCACCCCTGCGAGGTAGCCGGGCGGGGGAGTGAGAACGCCGGCGGTGCCGGGGACGGTCTCGATGAGGAAGGCGGCGACCGATTCGGGGCCCTCGGCCTGCACGACGCGTTCGAGGTGGTGCAGTGCGCGCTCGCACTCCTGCTCGACGCTCTCGGCCCAGAACTCGCTGCGGTAGAGGTAGGGGCCGAACGCATGGACATGTCCGCGCGCGTACTCGTTCGGGATGCGGCGCCAGTCGCCGGTCGAGACGATGGCCGCACCGGTGTTGCCGTGATAGGAGCGGTAGAAGGAGATGACTTTGTCGCGTCCGGTGACGAGGCGGGCCATGCGGATGGCGTTCTCGTTCGCGTCGGCGCCGCCGTTGGTGAAGAACACCTTCTCGAAGCCGGAAGGTGCGCGCTCGAGGATGAGGCGCGCCGCTTCGGCTCTCGTCTCGTTCGCGAATGCCGGGCCGACGGTCGTGAGTTTCGCGGCCTGTTCCTGGATCGCCGCGACGACCTTCGGGTGCTGATAGCCGATGTTGACGTTGACCAGCTGGCTGGAGAAGTCGAGGTAGCGGTTGCCGTCGAAGTCCCAGACCTCGCTGCCGAGGCCGCCTGCGATGGGCATCGGATTCAGGGCGCCCTGCGCCGACCACGAGTGGAAGACCTGCGAGCGGTCCATGTCGGTGACGGATGCGTTGTCGCGGACGTGCGAGTCGGAGGAAGACGCCATTCCTCCATCGTCCTCCTCCGAGGCTCGCAGGCGAGTGTGAATCCGTCCAATCGGCGGCTCTACGCTGTACGGATCGTCGAAGGGGGCGATCCATGCCGGCATCGTTGCGCGACCTGCTCGCCGAGTCAGACTTCCATCTGCGCGTCCTTACGGGGGTGGAGGATGAGGCGGCGCTCGACGCACCCCTTGTCTGGGCCCATTCGTCGGATCTCGTCGATCCGACGCCATGGCTCGAACCCGGTCAACTGCTTCTCACGGACGGCGTGCACTTCAGCGGCCGGGACGGGCCGGAGTTCTCTGAGGAGTACGTGGCGCGCCTCCGCGGTCGCGGCATCCGGGCCCTCGGATTCGCGACCGGGGTCGTGCACGACGAGGTTCCGCCCGCCCTGGTGGTCGCGTGCGAGCGCCAGGGTCTGCCCCTCGTCGAGGTGGCCGAGCTCACCCCGTTCATGGCCATCATCCGTTTCGTCGCCGACGTCATCTCGCGTGAGCAGCGCGAGAGGCTCGAGTGGTCGCTCGACGCGCAGCGCCGCGTCGCCCGGGCGGCGCTCCGACCCGACGGACTCGCCGCGATCCTGGCCGAGCTGGAGCACTCGCTCGATTGCTGGGTCGCGCTCTACGACACCCTCGGTCAGCGGGTGCATCTGCCCACGCGCATCGCCGTGCCGGCCGCGGCCGAGCAGGCGGTGGACGCGGCGGTGAGGCACGCGCTGGCGCGGGGGACTCGCGCCGGCCTCCGCCTGGACGATGGGGGCGGCGTCACGCTGCAGACCATCGGGCAGCGGGATCGTCTGCGCGGTGTGCTCGCCGTCGGCACTGCGACTCCTCTCGATCCGGCCGGTAACGACCTGGTAGCGAGCGTCATCGCTCTCGCGAGCATCGCGCTCGAGCAGCGCCGGGCCCTCGACTCATCTCGGCGCCAGTTGCGGTCGGGTCTCTTCGAGCTGCTGTTGGCAGGTTCGGTCGACGTGGCGAGTCGGACGGCCCGCGAGGTGTGGGGTGCGTTGCCGGGCGAGCCGGTGCGGGTGAGCCTGCTCAGTGAACCGGTGCAGGGGGACTCGCTTCTCGACGAGCTGGAGGTGCTCGCCGAGGAGGACGGATCCGCCCTCTTCTTCGCCGAGCACGAGGAGCGGCTCGTCGTGATCACCGGGAGCGACGATCTCGCTCCATTGGAGCGGACCCTCGCCCGCCACGGCATGGTGGCGGGAAGCTCGGCGCCGACGGGGTGGGACGGACTCGACCACGCCCTCGGCGAGGCACGGCGCGCGGCCGACTACGCGAACGGGACCGCTGGCCTGCTCCGCTTCGAGGACGTCGCCGCCCGGGGAATACTCGGTCTGCTCGCGACGGGGGGCGCGGACTCCGTAGCCCGGCGGATGTTGTCACCGCTGCTCGATCCGGATGGAGCCGTCCTGCTGGAATCGGCGCGTGTCTGGCTGAGCCGTCACGGCGCATGGGAACCCGCGGCGCGAGAACTCGGCGTCCACCGGCACACCCTGCGGAACCGCATCTCGGCCGTCGAAGCCGCTCTCGGCATCGACCTCGACGAGGCATCGGCTCGCATGGAACTGTGGGCCGCCCTGGTCCTGCTCCCTCGCGGCCGGTGAGAGCCGAGCTCTCAGGCGGACGCGCGTGACCGGCGGGTTCCACCTGTGCAGAGCAGTGTCGCGCCCGCGAGCAGTGCGGCGAGTGCCAGCAGAGACTGCCACCTGAACTCCGCGCCGGTTGCGGCCAGTGCCACCGGGCGTTCCGGCGCGTCACTCGGTGCCGGGCGGTTCTCGACGACCTCGGCGAGAACCGCCCGCGCGTCGATGAGACCGGCGCCGACGACGTTCTCGGCGGCGATTCCCGGGTGGCTGGCCGTCACGGCCCGCGCCGTCGACCGCAACAGCTCGCGCGCCCGTCGCTGGTCGATGCTCGGGTCCGCCTGCAGGGCCAGCGCCATGACCGCGGCCGCATTCGGTGCCGCGGCGGAGGTCCCGCTGAAGACGAACATCCCCGGGTCGTCGGCGGGCGTGCCGAGCACCGAGTTGCGCACTCTGTCGACCGACATCACGTCGGGCACGCGGTTGATCTGAGGCGCCGGGAGGGCTCGAGCGGCCGGGCCCTGCGGTGTGAACAGATAGACGCTGGGACCCGCGGACGAGAACTCCTCGGGGACGAGCGGGTCGTCCGCCGGCGCGGCCGCCACGGAGATGGTCGCAGGATCACCGTTGTGGCCATAGATGGAACGTCCCACGGTGTCATCACCCTGCGACGTCGGGTACTCGGCGGAGGCGAGCATGTACCCGGGCATGCGCAGGGCGAGCCGCGGAGTGACGACGGTCGACGGGGCGGCCGGATTCGAGACCCGGACCATCGCGATTTCGAGTTGTGCGGTGATCTGACGGGGCGGAAGGGTGATCTCATACCCGGGAACCCCCGAGGGAAGGCGTTTCGGACTCTGGGAAAGAGCCACGCCGTTCAGAAGCGCCACGGGCACGAAGTCCGCCTCCGGATCTCCGGCGGGCTCGCCCCACTGCAGGTAGAGCAACTCCCCACCGTTGGTGACGATGGTGTAACCGAGAGTGGCATCGGGTGCGGGGCTATGACTGAAATCCATGCAGTCGAACGAGCCTACGGAACCGTAGGCGATCACCGCGTCGACGACGACCTCGGGGCAGGTCGTCGGGCGGAAGGCGACGGTGTCCCACCCGCTGATCTCGGTGGTGGTCTGGCCCTCTCGCGGACGGAAGGCCGCTCCCGCGCCGTTCCCGGCCGATGAGAGGTAGACCTTCCCGGAGGCGGTCGCCCTTTCGATGGCCTGTCCCGCCACCGATTGCTGGAAGAAGGTCTCTTTGCCGGTGCCCACATCGTCGACGATCACGTCGGCCCCGGCGGCCGACAGGGCGTCGATCCCCGCGGCGATGGATTCGGGATCCTCATCGTCGACGGAGGTGAACATGAGACGGGCCCCCGGCGCGATCCCGTGGACGAGTTGCAGCATGGCCCTGCCCTCGTTGTGGGTCCCGTCCGTCCGGTCTGCGAGCACCGAGACCGGGGCCGTGCGCCCGCACGGATTGCCGGGGCCCGGGAGCAGCCCCGCCGCCACGTCGTCCGCGGGGGTGGGGAGTCCGGGCAGAGGGGCGGCGTAGGAGTCGGAGATGACCCCGACGGTGACGCCTGATCCGTCGACCCCGTAGTCGAGACGGGCGAGATCGGACCGGAGGGCCGGATCCGCGTCGACGGGAATGGAACGGCACGACTCGGTCGGAGAGGCGAAGGCGGCCGGCGCGGGAAGAGCCAGGACCACGAGCAGCGCCCCGATGGTCAGAGCCCCGAGTGAGCGCCCGATCCGGACACGACGGTTGCGACGACTCGACTCGAACATGGTCCCCCCGGACGACTCGCGGCCTGGGAGCCGCACGAACGCTGAGAGGTTATCGACAGGAGGGACCATCCGCTCGCCGACTCGCAGGTCCTGTGACCATCCTTGTCCCCTCTGTGGATGCGCGACGCTGGTCCGGCCGTCCTGAGCGGGTTGTCGCTCAGGAGGTCTGCGGAAACCCCAGGTTGATCCCGCCGTGGGACGGGTCGAGCCACCGCGAGGTGACGGCCTTCTGCTGGGTGAAGAAGCGCACTCCTTCGGCGCCGTGGGCCTTCGTGTCGCCGAAGAGCGACGACTTCCAGCCGCCGAACGAGAACGTCGCGACGGGGACGGGGATGGGCACGTTGATCCCGATCATCCCGACCTCGACCTCGTTCTGGAACCGGCGGGCGGCGCCGCCGTCGTTGGTGAAGATGGCCGTGCCGTTGCCGAAGGCCCCTCGGTTGACGAGGTCGACGCCCTCCTCGAAGGAGGCCACGCGGACGATGGACAGCACCGGTCCGAAGATCTCCTCGGTGTAGGCGCGCGAGGTCGTCGGCACTCTGTCGAGCAGGGTGGGGCCGAGCCAGAACCCGTCCGGCTCGCCATCGACCTCGATGCCGCGGCCGTCGATGACGACCTCCGCGCCGTCGGCCTGGGCGATGTCGATGTAGGAAGCGACCTTGTCGCGGTGCTGCTGCGTGACGAGGGGGCCCATGTCGCAGCCGCGGCGGCCGTCGCCGATGCGGAGCTTCGAGGCGCGATCCCGGATCTTGGTGATCAGCTCGTCGGCGACCGGCTCCACCGCCACGACGACCGAGATCGCCATGCAGCGCTCGCCGGCGGAGCCGAACCCCGCGTTGATGGCGGAATCGGCGACCAGGTCGAGGTCGGCGTCGGGCAGTACGAGCATGTGGTTCTTCGCCCCGCCGAGCGCCTGCACGCGCTTTCCGTGCTTCGTTCCGGTCTCGTAGACGTACTGCGCGATGGGCGTCGATCCGACGAACGAGATGGAGCGGACGTCGGGATGCGTGAGCAGCCCGTCGACGGCCACCTTGTCGCCGTTCAGCACGGTGAACACGCCGTCCGGCAGGCCCGCCTCCTTCCAGAGCTCGGCCAGCCAGATCGCGGCGGACGGATCCTTCTCGCTCGGCTTGAGTACGACGGTGTTGCCTGCCGCGATGGCGATGGGGAAGAACCACATGGGCACCATGGCCGGGAAGTTGAAGGGGCTGATGATGCCCACGACTCCGAGCGGCTGCTTGAGGGAGTAGACGTCGACCCCGGTCGACACCTGCTCGGAGAACTCACCTTTGAGGTGGTGTGCCAGCCCCGTCGCGAACTCCACGACCTCCTGACCCCGCGAGATCTCGCCGAGCGAGTCGGAGAGCACCTTGCCGTGTTCGGCCGTGATGATGGCGGCGAGCTCGTCCTTCTTCGCATTGAGCAGTTCGCGGAACGTGAAGACGATCTGCTGACGCTTCGCGAGCGATGTCTCGCGCCAGGCGGGGAACGCGGCCTTCGCGGACGCGACGGCGGCGTCGACCTCGGCCTGGTCGGCCAGTGCCACCTCGCGCGTGACCACGCCGCGAGCCGGGTCGTACACCGGCGCGGTCCGTCCGGACGTCGATGGCACATGCGCGCCCCCGATCCAGTGGCCGACGACGGGCAGCGATGCGGGCTCGGTGGCGTTCATGCTCCAGAGCGTAGGAGCGCGCCGACGAGCGCGGTGCGCGGATCTGTCGAGAGCTCGAGCGACGGATGGACGAACCGTCGCGGCGAACCGGTCACGAACAGCGGCGGTCGAAGTCGGGTCGGTGAATGGTCAGCCGCTCATTCGACACTGAGACATGCGCATTCTTCACATCATCTCTTCGCCCCGCCATGAGGGGGCGTCGGTGACCATCGCCTCCGCCCTGATCGGGACGCTTCGTGAGAAGCACCCGGATGCCGACCTCGACACCCTCGACGTCTGGCGGGAGGACCTCCCCGAGTTCGATCAGCGCATCATCGAGGCGAAGTACAAGTGGGTGGCCGGCGATGAGCTCGACGAAGCGGAGGCGGCGGCGTGGTCGCAGATCGAGTCGCTCGCGGAGCGGATCCGGGAGGCCGATCGGATCGTGCTCGGAGTGCCGATGTGGAACTGGTCGATTCCCTACAAGCTCAAGCAACTCATCGACCTCGTGGCCCAGCGCAATCTGCTCTTCACTTATGACGGGGTCCACTTCGGCCCGGCCGTCGATGTCGCGCGGGCCGATGTGGTGTTCGTGCGGGGTCAGTACTACGGCGAAGACGGCCCTACTCCCGGGTCCATGTTCGATCACCAGGTCGCGTTCGTGAAGTTCTTCCTCCGCACCATCGGGGTGCGCGACGTGCGCTCCCTCATCGTGGACCGAACCTGGGATCCCGCCGCCGACGAAGCGATCGCAGACGGGATCGAGCGCGCCCGAGGGCTCGGCGCGGCCGACTGAAAGCGGCCCGATCAGTCCTCAGCCGGGGTGCTTCGCGGTCCACTCGCGGAACGGACCCGTGGGGTCCTCGACCTCGACCTGTGCTGTCGCCAGAGCTCGCTCGTCGACCGGCTTGGAGTACTCGTCATAGAAGGTGGCCAGTGTCATGAGTCGGTTGCCGTCCTCGTAGTGCTCGCCCTCCTGCTCACGCGTCGCCGCGTAGACGAGCCGGTCGGGCTGCGCGTAATAGACGGCACCCAAGCACATGGGGCAGGGGTAGGCGGTCACGAACATGTCGTATCCGGTCAGGTCGCTGATGCCCTCCGCCGCCGCTGCTCGAATCGCCCGGATCTCCGCGTGCGCCGTGGGGTCACCCTCTTGGGCGACGTGGTTGACCGCCTCGACGACGATCTCACCGTCCTTGACGATCAGGCAGGCGAACGGTTTGCCGCCCTCACGGACATTGTCCATGGCGCGGGAGACGGCAATAGTGGTGAGTTCACGGTCGTTCATCGGAGCAACGTAGTTCGACGGTTCTGAACGTGAGCTTCGGTTCTCCTCCGCGCAGAGTGAATCATCCGGTCGGTCGCGTTCACGAGGTCAGCGCGCCGGGCGGATCACGCCGGGAAGCGCACTCCGGTCAGCTCCTCCGACACGCTCCATAGACGGGCGGCGTCGGCAGGAATCGCGACGCGGGAGTAGGGCGCCTGCTCCGCCGGGGCGCCGCCGAGATGGCCGGGCCCGCTCGGACCGTACATGCGACCGCCGGTCCGCGTAGACGTCGCCGCCAGCAGAGCAGGCAGAGAAGCGGTGTCGACCGTGCCCACGAGCAGTCCGAGGCGGGATAGCAGACGGATGAGTCGCACGTCGAGTCCGTCGCGCGTGCGTCCCGTCGCGGTGCGGGCCGCGAGGAGGCTGGTGGGGGCGACTCCCGGGTGCGCGAGGTCGCTGATGATTCCCCAACCACCCGCCCTGCTACGGCGATCCAACTCGAGCCCGAAAAGCCCCTGTGCGATCTTCGACGAACTGTAGGCGTGCATGGCGCTGTATCGGCGCTCCCACTGGAGGTCGTCCCAACACACCGCTCCCTGATTCGCCGAGACACTGATCTGCGACACGACCCGGGCCGATCCCGCCCGCAGGAGCGGCAGCAGCCGTCCGATGAGGGCGAAGTGACCGAGATGATTCGTGCCGAACTGCAGCTCGAAGCCGTCCTCGGTCTCGCGCCGAGCCGGCGGCGTCATCACCCCGGCATTGGCGACCAGCATGTCGAGAGGATCGCCCCGCTCGACTAGCCGACCGGCAAGGGCCTCCACCGATGACAGCGACGCGAGATCCAGCTCGAGCAACTCGACGCTTCCCGTGGGGTGCTCGTCGAGGATGGCCGCCCTGGCGCGTCGGCCCTTCCCCAGGTCGCGAACCGGTAGCAACACCTCTGCACCGGCCCCGGTGAGACGGGTGGCGAGCGCGAGCCCGATTCCGTCGCTGCCGCCGGTGAGGAGGGCGCGGCGACCCGTGAGGTCGGGGATGGTGATGTCGATGCGACGGCTGGACAAGGTGCTACCTCCCGGTGGCGGCGACACGGGCTGTCCGGTCGGCCGCCACCAGCCTGGGCTCTGCGACGAGGGCGAACCAGTGCTCGTCGAGACATGGATCGGCGAGCAGTGGCTGAGGATCGACAGACCGGAGAGGATGAGTGAAACCGGGGAGGTCGTGTGCGTCAGATGGATTCCGTGGGACTGGCCGAGTTCCTCCGCAACCGCCGCGAGGCTCTGCAGCCCGAGGACGTCGGACTGCCGCGCACGGCACGTCGACGCACGAGCGGCCTCCGTCGGGAAGAGGTGGCGGCGCTCGCCAGCATGTCGGCCGACTACTACGCGCGGATCGAACGCGGCAACAGTCCGCAACCGTCCGAGCAGATGCTCGCGGCGGTCGCGCAGGGCCTCCATCTCGCCGTCGAGGAGCGCGACCACCTGTTCCGTCTCGCGGGGCATCAGCCGCCACTGCGGGGGAGCGGCAACGACCACATCGCCCCCGGACTGCTGCGCATCCTCGACCGGCTACGGGACACACCGGCCGAGATCGTCACCGACCTCGGTGAGACGCTCCGGCAGACACCCCTCGGCATTGCGCTGACGGGAGACGCCACCCGCTTCGCGGGCCCCGAGCGCAGCATCGGCTACCGCTGGTTCACGATGCCGGAGAGTCGGCGCCTTTACGCGGAGGAAGACCACGCTTTCCTGTCCCGACTCTGGGTGTCGGGGCTCAGGGAGGCGTCGACCCGGGGCGGCCCGGCGTCGAAGGCAGCACGGTACGTCGACCTGCTGCGGCCGAAGAGCGCTGAGTTCCGAGAGCTCTGGGCTACGCACGAAGTCGGCGTTCGACCCGGGCCGGTGAAGCACTTCGTCCATCCGGAGCTCGGTCGGCTCGAGCTCACCTGTCAGACCCTGGTCGATCCGGAGCAGTCGCACTACCTGCTCGTCTATACGGCGGCGCCCGGATCGGAGAGCCAGGAGAAGCTTCGCCTTCTCGAGGTGATCGGAAGCCAGTCGATGCGAGGAGCGGATCGCGTCTGAGACGCGATCCGTCATTCGCAATGCGTGACAGGCCCTGCGGAGGCAGGGTCCATGTCGCGCGTCTCCTCCACAGCCACCGGCATGTGGCGATCTATGCACAGTGGGCAAACCCAAAATACGGACCTGATCTGCACATTTCCCGCCGCAGGCGATGTCGGAGGTGCATGGTTGAGTTGAGCCATGACCACCACACCCCGCGACGGAGCCGGCGCGCTCGGCGACCACTCGGCGCGGGCCCTGGTCGACCGCATCGCCGAAACCGCCGCCGAGTCGCGCCGGCTCTCCGCCGTGCGCTTCGATCTCATCGATCGACTCCGTCTCGAAGCCGAGATCGAAACCGGTGCGACGTGGCACGACCCCGACGATCTCGCATGGCGGGACCTCCGCGCGGAAGTGGCTGCCGCGATGCATGTGCACGAGAAGACGGCGCGCACCGATATCGAACTCGCTCGCCGGCTCGTCCACGACTTCGCCGCGACACTGGACGGGATGCGGGTCGGCACGGTGCCCGAAACGCACGCGCGTGTCCTCGTCGAGCACTCCGCAGGCCTCGCACAGGACCTGTGGCCGACATATGAAGCCGAGCTGCTGCCGTTCGCAGGGCTTCTGATTCGATCTCGGTTCGAGAGGCTCGCCCGAGAGGTCCGCGCATCCCTCGACCCGGAAACGCTGATCGAACGACACCGACAGGCTCTGATCGAGCGGCGCGTCGCTGTCGAGGCGGCGCCCGACGGGATGGCCTGGATCGGGGCGCTTCTTTCGGCGGAAGATGCAATCGGAGCTCATGCCGCCGTGTCGGGTATCGCGCGGGGTCTCATGGTCGACGGTGAGACGCGGACACGGTCGCAAGTCGAGGCCGATGTCCTTCGCGATCTGCTGCTCGACGCGAGCGGGCTCACGCCATCCGCAGAACCCGGTGCCGCCCCGGGTGCGTCACCCGGCGCTCGCCGTGGCCTCCGCCCAGAGGTGCTCCTCCACGTTCCGGTGCTCACCGCGATAGGTGAGGCGGATGACGCGGCGTCGCTCGAGGGCTACGGGCCCATCGACGCCGAGACCGCCCGGCAGCTCTGCGCCGACGCACCGGGCTTCCTGCGCATCCTCACCGATCCCGAGGACGGCGCCACCCTGTCCTTCGGACGCACGACCTACCGGGTCCCCGCCGAACTCAAGCGCTACCTGCGGGTGAGGGACGAGGTCTGCCGGTTCGTGGGGTGTTCGCGTTCGGCCGAGCACTGCGATATCGATCACACCGTCCCGTGGGCGGAAGACGGCGAGACCGTCGAGAACAACCTGGCCCATCTGTGTCGAGGGCATCACCGATTGAAGGAGCGGAACCGGTGGAAGGTGCACCACGACCCCGGCGCGGTCCTCACGTGGACATCGCCGACGGGGCGGACCTATGAAACACGCCCCGCGAGCCGTCCGGTGTCGAAACGCGGACCCCGGATCGGGGCAGCACCGAGGGCGATGACCGAGTGGCTGCAGTCGACCGCGCCACCCACCGCTGGGCATCCGGACTTCTGACGTACTGGCACCGCTGGCGGAGCGGGGCCTTCATTTCGCTGCGCTCAATGGGCGGCGCACCACCCCGCCCGCTGAGCGAAGCGAAACGCAGGGCATCCCTCTCGCCCGTCGACCCTTCCCCCCGCCCGTTGAGCGAAGCGAAAGGCAGGGGCCCTCCTGCCTGCCCGCATCACCCCCGTAGTGGGTGCGAGAACGCGCTTACGGCCCGACTGCGGATACCGATTGTCCCGATAGTCACAGCACGAGGTCCCCACGGATGGGGTCCCGCTGAACCCACGGATGGGGAGATGATGATTGTCCTGACACGCCTGAACGGCTCGACGTTCGCGGTGAATCCCGACCTGATCGAAAGGGTCCAGGAGACGCCCGACACGTCGGTGGTGCTCGTCGACGGTGCGACCTACATCGTGACCGAGTCGACGGCCGAGATCATCGACCGGATCACCGACTACCGCGCCCGCGTCATCTCCCGCGCCTCGCGCATCGCCGACGATGAGCAGCCCACCGCTCCGCGCCTCGGCGTGATCGACGGCGAAGGCACCCGTGGCTCCCGGAAGGGCGGTCGCTGATGGATCCGGCGACGATCCTCGGAATCCTCATCGCCTTCGGCTCGCTGCTGGCGATGATCTTCCTCGAGGGCGCCAGCCCGGCGGCCCTCATCCTGCCCGCGCCCATGATCCTCGTGTTCGGCGCGTCTTTCGGCGTCGCCATCGCGAGCACGACGCTGCGCGACTCCATCCAGGCCCTCAAGTTCCTGCCCCGCGCCTTCACCGGCAAGAGCCCCGCGCCCCGCCAGACCATCGACCAGCTCGTGGCGCTCGCGGAGATCGCCCGCAAGGACGGCCTGCTCGCGCTCGAGCAGGAGGCCGCCAAGATCGACGACCCCTTCCTCAAGAAGGCGCTCCAGAACATCGCCGACGGTGTCGACGCCGACGAGCTGCGCATCATGCTCGAAGACGAGGCCTCATCCCGCGAGCGCACCGGCAACGCGGCGTCCAAGTTCTTCAACTCGCTCGGCGGATTCGCGCCCACGATCGGCATCATCGGCACTGTCGTGTCCCTCACCCACGTGCTCGAGAACCTCGAC
Organism: uncultured Naasia sp.; assembly: GCA_913778905.1. Lineage (GTDB taxonomy): Bacteria > Actinomycetota > Actinomycetes > Actinomycetales > Microbacteriaceae > Naasia. The sequence goes on from CAJYYA010000011.1 coordinate 86,412, forward strand.
GATCCCTCCAACCTCGGCCACTCCATCGCCGGCGCCTTCGTGGCGACCCTGTGGGGCGTCATGAGCGCCAACTTCCTCTGGCTGCCCATCGGCGGCCGCATCGGCAAGCTCACCAGCCTCGAGGCGGAGCGCCTCTCCATCCTCATCGAGGGGATCATGGCGCTGCAGGCGGGAAGTCAGCCCCGCCTCCTCGGCGAGCGGCTGCTCGCGATGGTTCCCGTGCACGAGCAGGGTGGCGGGAAGGGTGAGAAGCCCGCGAAGGCGGGCAAGGCGAAGACGAAAGAAGCCGCATGAGTGCCAGGCGCCGGAAGGCGGCCGGTCACGGTGGAGAGTTCCACGTCGACGAGCGGTGGATGGCGTCCTACATGGACATGGTCACCGTGCTCATGTGCCTCTTCATCGTTCTCTATGCGATGTCGACGGTCGATCAGGACAAGTACACGCAGCTCAAGAACTCTCTCGCGACGGGTTTCGGGGTCACCAACAGCGACACCGTCGACACGGCGCAAGGCATCGTGGTCCCGCCCGATCTCGTGAAGCAGGACGGGGAGGGCTTCAGCGCCGCCGACCTGGCGACGGCCGAGGTCAAGCACCTCGAAGAGCTGAAGAACGAGATCCAGCAGGCGCTCCAGGCGGCGGGGACGTCTGCCGAGGCCCAGTTCACGATCGACGCCCGAGGTCTCACCGTCGGCCTGATCGGCACCGACGCCTTCTTCGAGGGCAACAGTGCGTCCCTGCGCCCCGACGCGGAGGCCACACTGCGCGGTATCTCGCCTGTGCTCGCGCCCCTGCCGAACGAGATCACCGTCGAGGGGCATGCCGACCCGCGGGGATCGCCCGCTCCGTTCGCGTCGGACTGGGACCTCGCGGCGGCGCGCTCGACAGCCGTGCTCCGCTACTTCGTCGAGAACGGCGGGATCCCCGGCGATCGGGTCTCCTCCATCTCCTACGGATCCTCGCGTCCGGTCGCGGAAGGCGGCCCCGACGACGCGGACAAGAACCGCCGCGTCGACATCGTCATCCGGACAGCGGTCTCGCAGCAGGTCGCGGACCTTCTGCCGGCCGCAGCAGCGGCCGGCGCCGACGGCACCACGGTCCCGGGAGCGGAGGGCGTCCCCGCGGCCCCGGCCGCCCCGGCGACCAGCGCCGACACCGCAGCCGCCACGACCGGAGCTGCGACCGGACACGGGAGCACCCCCGCCGCACCCACAGCCGGGGACTCGGCCCACTCCACATCGGGAGGCGGTCACTGACCCGACGAATCGCGACCGGGAGCGACTGAGGAACAAGCGCTTTCGACGAATGATCCGGTGCGCCGAAATTTCGGCCCACCGCTCCTTACCGTGCGCAGCCGGTGTCCGACAGTCATGCCTGTGAAGGTCTCGGACGTGCTGCCCTCAGCCGCGCCCGGCCTCATGTCGCCCGTCGATCCCGCCGATGAGCCGGCCTACGAGCTCTTCGACTTCACCCGTCCGTCGGTCCTCACCGTGGCGCAGGCCGCCCGCATCGACGAGACGCTCCAGGCTCTCTCGTCCGCCTGGGCCACGACCCTCACCGCGACTCTGCGCACCGTCTGCACGGTCTCCGTCCTCACGGGCGAGCTGCGGGACCGGCTCGACGTCATCGCCGAGACCCCGAGCGACCACACCCTCGTCGAGTGGACCCTCCCGGGCGAGAGGGCGACCGGATTCCTCGCGCTCCCGGCCACGGCGGCGCTCTCCTTCGCCGCCCGGATGCTCGGATCGACCAGGGCGTCACAGGTCGTGCCCCGTCGGCTGACCGAGATCGAACGCGCCCTGCTGGGCCGTCTGTCCGCGCCGATGCTCGACGACGTCCCCTTCGCGTTCGACTCGCTCGTAACCGGACCGGCAGCCCTGCGCGGATATCCCACCCACGATCAGATGCTCGCGAGTGCAGCGACGGAGGAGCGCGTTCTCTTGGGCGGATTCGTCGTGTCCCTGGAGGATCAGGTGGTCCCCGTCGGCCTCGCGATCCCGGCCTCTGCGGTCCTCCCCAACCTCGGCCACGGCGAGATCCCGCAGGACCGCGACGAGGTCGAGCTGCTCATCGCCGAGCACGTCGCCGAGATCGACGTCGAGGTCGCCGTCGCCTTCCCCGAGTTCTCGGTCGATGCCGGCACGGTCTTGAACCTCGCGCCGGGCGACATCGTGCCGCTCGGCCATGCCGCGCACCGCCCCCTCGAAGTCAGCCTCGACGGCGTCCCGGTCGCCACTGCGTCCCTCGGCAGCGACGGCGAGTTCCTCGCCTGCGTCGTCGTAGAGAGAATGGAGAAGTCGTGACCGGCCTTCCTCAGGGGCTGCCCGGTGTCGGCCGCCCCGGCGCAGACGCGGAGACGGCGGCGCTCGCCTTCACGTCGGCCCTGCCGCTGGCGGGCATCGCATGCACCCCGCACCTCGACGGCCCTGTCCCTGCCGAGTATCTCGGCGATGCCGTCGCCGCCTCGTTCTCCGGCTCATCGGCCTCACTCGATCTCGCCGTCATCCTCGTCGACCGCCGCGGAATCGATGAGGCCGCCGGATCCGCATCGGCTCGTATCGAGGACGTGCTGCGTCCCGCCTTCGAAGCGGCGGGCCGCGGCGTCTCGTCCGGCGTGCTCAGCGAGCCCGTCCTCGGCGCGTCGGGCCTGTTCTCCCGCCCCGAGTCCGCGGTGTTCGATCTCGTCGGCCCCGCGGGCCTGGTGGGATGGTTCGTCGTCGTGCAGTCCGACGCGGACAGCGCCCCTGCCGTCTCGGCCGCACCCCCGGCTGCCGCGCAGCCCGACATCCGTCAGCGCCTCCGCCGCATCGGCGGCGTCCAGATGACTCTCTCCGTCGAGGTCGGACGCACTCAGATCCCGGTGCGCGAGGTTCTCGACATCCAGCAGGGCACCGTCCTCACCCTCGATCGCCAGGTCGGCTCGCCGGCCGAGGTCCACCTCAACGGCCGGACGATCGCGCACGGCGAGATCGTCGTCGTCGACGGTGTCTTCGCGGTGCGCATCACCCAGGTGCTGGACCAGGCGGACGACGCCTGACCGCATGGACACCCTCTTCCTCGCCCTGCGTGTCGTCGTCTCGCTCGGTGCCGTCCTCGCCGCCATCTGGTTCCTGCGCAAGTGGGTCACCAAGGGCGGCCGTCAGGGTGCGGCGCGCGGGCGTCATGTCGAGGTGCTGGCGCGAGCGAGCCTGGGCCCGAAGTCGTCGGTCGCGCTCGTCAGCGCCGGGGGCAAGCAGTACCTGCTGGGTGTGACGGAGCACGCCGTCACGGTTCTCGACACTCCGGACGTGGTCTCCGAGGCCTCCCCGCAGCCGCTGCTCCAGAGCGTTCCCCGCGACTTCGACCGAGCCCTCCAAGCCGCTGAGAGCGAGGTCGCGCACATCGAGGCGACCCCCTCCGGAACCATCACGCTGCACCCCGCGACGCGTCGTGCGATGCGCGAGCGGGAGGCCGCGCAGCAGCGCCGCGCGGAGGCCGCCGCGGCGACCGTTCCCGGGGGGCGTGTCCAGGCCTCCGGCGCACCTGCCGCAACCCGCCGCGATCTGCGCACGGAAAAGGCGCAGCGCACCTCGCCCATCGCGGGGTCGATCCTGTCCGCGTCGACCTGGAGGCAGGCCGCCCAGGCGCTGAAGCGGGCCCAGTGAGGCGTTTGCTCGCCCTCTCGGTGGGCGCGAGCATCGGCGTCGCGCTGGCTCTCGCTCCCGCCGCCGCCTTCGCGACGACCGCGAATCCGACCCCCGCCCCCGTTCCGACCCCGTCGGGTCCCGGTGATCTGTCGATCAACATCGGCGGCGCCGGTGAAGGGGAGTCGTCCGTCCTGATCCTGCTCGGGATCACGCTGCTCTCGATCGCCCCCGCGCTGCTTCTCATGGTGTCGTCGTTCACCAAGATCTTCGTGGTCCTGGCCATGACGCGGAACGCCCTCGGACTCCCGAGCATCCCGCCCAATCAGGTGCTCGCGGGACTCGCGCTCTTCCTGTCGCTCTTCATCATGCAGCCGGTGCTCGCGCAGGTTAACACGGACGCCATCCAACCGCTCATGGCGGGAACGATCGACTGGAACCAGGCTTTCGAGGCAGCCCAGGGCCCCTTGCGGACCTTCATGATGGCCCACACCCGTCAGGACGACATCGCCCTCATGACCCGTGCGGCCGGGCTCGCGAACCCCACCAGCCCCGAGGCCGTGCCCTTCACGACCCTCGTCCCGTCGTTCATGATCTCCGAGCTGCGGGCGGCGTTCATCATCGGTTTCGTCATCTTCGTGCCGTTCCTCGTGATCGACCTCGTCGTCGCATCGGGCCTGATGGCGATGGGAATGATGATGCTCCCGCCCGTCATGATCTCGTTGCCGTTCAAGATCCTGCTCTTCATCCTGGTCGACGGCTGGGGCCTCATCGTGACCACGCTCGTCGAGAGTTACCAGGGCTGACCATGAACACCAACGACGTCCTCGACATCGCCATGCAGGCGATCCTCGTCTCCGCCAAGCTCGCGGCCCCGCTGCTGGTCACATCCCTCGTCGTCGGCTTCGCGATATCGCTGTTCCAGTCGATCACGCAGATCCAGGAGGTCACGCTCTCCTTCGTCCCCAAGGCCGTAGCGGTGGCCATCGCGCTCGTCGTCTGCGGACACTGGATGATCAGCGAGCTCGTCGGCTTCACCACCACGCTCTGGGAGAGCGTGCCTCACTTCCTGCAGGGCGGCTGATGGACTTCGTCATGAACGCCGGCTGGATCGAGTCCACCGCGCTCGCGATGGTGCGCATCGTCTCCTTCCTCGTGGTCGCGCCGCCGTTCTCGTTCCAGGCGTTCCCGATCCGAATCAAGGGCATGCTGGCCGTCGCGCTCGCGATCGTCGTCGCACCCCGGGTCGCGGCGAACGGTCCGGCGCTCGACACGGCCGAGTTCATCGGGGCTCTCGTCGCCCAGATCCTGGTCGGCGGAACCCTGGGGTTCCTCGTGTACGCGGCCTTCGCGATGGTGCAGTCCGCCGGTGGTCTCATCGACCTGTTCGCCGGATTCACCCTCGCCGAGGCGTTCGACCCGGGCAGCCAGGTCGTCGGAGCCCAGTTCACGCGCCTCATGCAGATGATCGCGCTCTGCCTCCTGTTCGTGAGCGGCGGCTACGCGCTCATCCTCGGGGGACTGTTCCGTACGTTCGACGCCCTCCCCGTGACAGGCGGCTGGAACGTCGCCGCCCCCATGCCCGAGCTGCTGGGCGTCGCAGGCCAGATCCTGCTCTCCGCCGTGCAGATCGCCGGGCCGCTCCTGCTGGTGCTGTTCCTCGCCGACGTCGGTCTCGGCCTGCTCACGCGCGTGGCGCCGGCGCTCAACGCCTTCTCGCTCGGCTTCCCGCTCAAGATCCTCGTCACGCTCGCCCTGGCCGGCATCGTGCTGGTCGGGCTGCCCAGCATCGTGGCGTCGATCGTCGACACCGCCTTGAATCAGATGCAGGCGGTGCTCTAGATGTCGGATTCGGCGGGCAGCGGGGAGAGGACCGAGAAGGCCACACCGCGCCGGATGAAGGAGAACCGCGAGAAGGGCCGTCTCGCCCACTCGAAGGATCTCCTCGGTTGGATCGGTATGGCCGCGGCTGTCGCGACCCTGCCCGCCGTGATCGGCGGGGCGACCTCGTCTCTCCAGGGCCTCTTCGCTCACGTGCCCGACGCGATCCGCGATCCCGACGCGGCCGTCGCCCCGGAGGCGCTGGGGGAGGGGTTGCAGAGCATCGTCCCGGCGCTCACGCCCATGCTCGTCGCCGTGGTCGTGGCGACCATCGTGGGAGCGGGTGTGCAGGGCGGCATCCACTTCAAGAAGCTCTCCGTCAACGCCGACAACCTCAAGCTCGGACAGGGCCTCAAGCGGGTGTTCGGCTTCCAGGCGATGTGGGAGGGCGTCAAGGCGCTGCTCAAGACCGCGGTCGTCGGCGGTGTCCTCTACTTCGCCATCCAGGGCCTCATCCCCCTGCTGCTCGGTTCCGGCACCATGGCGATCTCCGCCGTGGTCGGCATCGGGCAGGGCGCGGTGGCCACGCTGCTGCAGTACGCCGTCGGAGCGGGTGTGGCCCTCGCGGTGGTCGACCTCTTCGTCGTCATGCGCCGCAATCGCAAGCACACGATGATGACCCGCAAGGAGGTCATCGACGAGAGCAAGAGCACCGAAGGCGACCCGCACGTCAAGGCGCACCGGCGCTCCCTCCAGCTCGCCGCCTCCCGCAACCGCATGATGTCCGCGATCGCTCGCGCGGACGTCGTCATCGTCAATCCCACGCACATCGCGATCGCGCTGCAGTACGAGCCCGGCAAGGGCGCCCCGAAAGTCGTCGCGATCGGCTCGGGCAATATCGCCCTCAAGATCCGGGAGAAAGCGGACGCAGCGGGTGTACCGACGGTCCAGGACATCCCGCTGGCTCGCGCCCTGCACAAGGCGTGCGACCTCGGCGACGAGATCCCGGCCGAGTTCTTCACGTCCGTCGCGAAGGTCCTCGCCTTCGTGATGGCCCTCCGCCGCCGCGGCGCAGCCCTCGGCACCCACCGACTCCCCGCCGCGGCCTGACCGGTCGCACGCCGTCAGCCGCACCCACGACCCGTCCCACGACAAGGAGCAGCCCGATGAACTCCCGTTCCCTCGGCAAGTCGCTCGGCGCCTTCGCCGTCCCCCTGGGCGTCGTCATGATCATCATGCTGCTCGTCGTGCCGGTGCCGACCTGGTTGCTCGACATCCTCATCTCGGTGAGCATCCTGTTCGCCCTCGTGATCCTGCTGACCACGATGTTCGCCCGCCGCCCGCTCGACTTCTCGGTGTTCCCGTCCCTGCTGCTGGTCGCCACGCTCTTCCGGCTGGGCCTCAACGTCGCGTCGACCCGTCTGGTCTTGAGCGAAGGCTACGCCGGCCAGGTCATCCAGGCGTTCGGTCACGTGGCCATCGGGGGATCGCTCATCATCGGCGCCGTGATCTTCCTCATCCTGGTCGTCATTCAGTTCGTGGTCGTCACCAAGGGCGCGGAACGTGTCGCGGAGGTCGGCGCCCGGTTCACTCTCGACGCCATGCCGGGCAAGCAGATGGCCATCGACGCGGACCTCAACGCCGGCCTGATCACCGAGGACGAGGCGCGCGCGCGTCGCGCGGACGTCTCCGCCGAGGCCGACTTCTACGGCGCGATGGACGGAGCGTCGAAGTTCGTCAAGGGCGACGCCATCGCGGGCATCATCATCATCGTCATCAACCTGATCGGCGGCATCGCCATCGGGGTGCTCTCGCAGGGCACGAGCATCGAAGACGCGGTCAACACCTACAGCCTGCTGACCATCGGCGACGGGCTCGCGACGCAGATCCCGGCCCTGCTCATGGCGGTCGCGACGGGCATGATCGTGACCCGTTCGAACTCCGACAGCGACATGGCCGCCGACTCCTGGAAGCAGCTGTCGCAGTCGAGCAAGGGTCTGCTCATCGCGGGGATCGCGGCCATCGGGCTGGCGCTCGTCCCCGGTATGCCCCCGCTGACCTTCCTCCTCATCGGCGGCGGTCTGATCCTCGCGTCGCGCGCTGTGACCCGGAAGAGCAAATCGGATGCGCTGGCGAAGGCGAGAGAGGGGGAGCAGGCCGCCATCGCCCCCTCGGCGGACACCCCCGAGGAGCTCATGGAGCAGATGCGGGTCCACGCACTCGAGGTCCAGTTGGCCCCCGACCTCGTCGACCTCGTCTCCGGAGCCGACGACGACCTGCTCGGCCGCGTCAAAGCGCTCCGGCGTCGGATCGCCATGGAGTACGGCGTCGTCATCCCGCCCGTCCGCACGCGCGACCAGATCGAGCTGCCGCCGGCGACCTACGTCATCCGGATCGCAGGCGCCGAGGTCGGCCGCGGCACCGCTCCGGTCGGCCGCGTCCTGGCACTGGGAGAGGACCTCGACTCGCTCCCGGGCGAGGTCGTCGTCGAACCCGTCTTCGGGTTGCACGGCAAATGGATCCCCGCCGAGCTGCGCTACAGCGCCGAGCTCACGGGAGCCACCGTCGTCGATCGCGGCTCGATGATCATCACCCACCTGTCCAGCCTCATCGTCGAGAACGCCGCGCGCCTTCTCAGCCGCGAGGACGTCCGCGTCCTCACCGAGGGCGTGAAGCAGGTCAGCCCCGCCCTGGTCGACGAGCTCATCCCCAACCTCCTCTCGCTCTCGGAGGTGCACCGCGTGCTGCAGGGGCTCCTGGCCGAGAAGCTCCCCATCAACGACCTGCCCCGCATCTACGAGGCGCTGACGCTTCGCGCGAAGGTGTCGAACGACCCGGAGGGGCTCGTCGAAGCCGCCCGGGTCGGCCTCGGACCCGCCGTCGTGGCGCCCCATGTCGTCGACCGTGCGCTGCGCGTCATCATGATCGACCCGATGCTCGAGCAGGAGATGCTCGAGGCGCTCCGGCCCAGCGAGTACGGCAGCCAGGTCCTCTTCGACCAGGTCAAGGCGCAAGCGGTGCTGACCTCGCTGCAGAACTCCGTGACCGGCGCCGAGCAGCTGGGAGTGACGCCCGTGCTCGTGTGCGCACCCGCCCTCAGACCCGCCGTGCGTCGGATGGTGTCCGCCCAGACCGGTGGCATCGCCGTGCTGAGCTACAACGAGGTGACGTCGATGGACGTCGCCATCGAGACGGTGGGGGTGGTCCGTGCGCACGATTCGATTGCGGTGTGAGACCCGAGCCGAGATCGACGGACGCGTCCGCCGCGAGTACGGCGAGACGGCTCGCGTGGTCGCCGTCGAGGAGGTCCTGAGTGGAGGCATCGGAGGCTTCTTCGCTCGGCGGCACCTCGACGTCAGCGTGGAGGTGCCGGATCCGGACGACGAGCCGGCGGTCGCCGCCCCGGCGCCGGAGGGAGGGCACGCCTTCTCCTCACGGTCGGGTATCGCACGCCTGCTCGAGGATGCGGACGCGGATGAGCTGCGCATCGGTCCGGAGCGATCCGACGCACTCGTCTCGACGAGCTTCCCGTCTCTTGCTCCGGGCGTCGGCGCGACGCTGCCCGCCGGCGGCGGAACGGCCTCGCCGCCGGCCGTGCTCTCGACCCCCTCCACCGCCGGGCGCGACTTCGAGACGCTCCTGTCCTCGCTCTCCGCAGGGATCGGGGCGGAGTCGCCGCCCCATCCCGCCCCCGTCCCGCTTCCGTTCGCGGGGCTTCCCGCACCCTCGGTGCCCCCTCCCGCCTCGCCGCCCCCGCTGTTCCGCGTCTCGTCTCGTGCTCCTGCCGCCCCCGCCCCGCTGTCCGGCCCCGGTGACCTGATCGTCGTCGCGGGCTTCACCCACGACGCGCTCGAGGCGGCCGTACTCGTCGGTCGATTGGCCGGCTGCGATCAGGTCTTCGACGCGGGGACCGTGCGCGGCAACTCGCGTCGACGGGTGGACGACAAGCGCTCGGCCATCGTGGCTCGCGCAGCAGGGGTCCAGAGCGGTCGCGCCGCCGTGGTGGCCTTCGGTCTCGACCCCGCGGCCGGAGGAGTGGAGGCGCTGGTCGAGCTCGAACCCGACCAGCTCTGGCTCGCGGTCGACGTCTCCCGCAAGGTCGCCGACACCGACCTCTGGGTCGGTCAGGTACGCCTCAGGACACGGATCGACGGGATCGTCCCGACGGGGGAGCTCTTCACCGCGAGTCCGGAGACCATCGATCTCCTGGGCCTTCCCGTGCTCCGCGGCGCCGGCGCGGGGCCTCTCCCGCCGTCGCGCGCCTAGACTTACCGGATGCTTGTCCTGACGCGCAAGAAGGGCGAACGGGTCGTCATCGGCGACGACATCGTCGTGACCATCATCGACGTCAAGGGCGACTCCGTCCGCATCGGATTCGACGCTCCCCGCGGACTCCCGGTCCAACGTGCCGAGATCATCGACGCGGTCAAGGCCGCGAACCTCGAAGCCGCGTCGGCGTCCTCGACCGCGGGCGACCGTCTCCGTGACCTTCTCGGCCCGGCGGCCCCGGCGGCGGACGACGCCCCCTGATGTCGCGGACCCGCCTGTTCGCCGTCCTGGGAGCAGTCCTCTGGGCCGCGCTCGTCGTCGCCGTGTTCGGATTCCTCAGCCTCCTGCTGGACGTCGAGGTCATCGCCGATGCGGCGGCCGGCCCGCTTCTCGCTCCCGCGATGATCCTGGCGGCCGGCGTGGTCCTCGCTCTCCTCCTGATCAGGGTGCAGACGGCCGGCCAGGGGCCCGGGCCGAACTTCGTGGGGGCGTCGGCGGCCACCTGGATCGTGCTGCTGCTCGTGGGCGGAGTCGGCTACACCCTGGTGACGGCCGACCCCGCGCAGCTGCTGTTCTTCCCCTTGCGTTACTGCCTGAGCCCGTTCATCGTGGCGGCGGCTCTGCTGGCCGGTGCCGTCGCACTCGGGGTGTTGTGGGCATCCGCCCGCGAGAAGAGCGGGGGGCGCCCCCGCTGGCCCTGGGAAGACCGCGACGCGCCCTGAGCGCACCCGCCGGAGACCTGACGGAGTGGTATCCCCTGTTTGACGCGCCCCGCCCCGCAAGCTATTCTTCTTCGGGTGTGTGCGAGCGAGCACACTCTCGAATTTGGGCGAAACCTCGCCGATCCCGTCCGCCATCTCGATGAGAGAAGGCGAGTGGATCGACTCACCGCCCTCCACCCAGCGATACGAGTTCCATTCTGTGTTGCCAGGGGGTCAGTCGGCCGATCGGCGGCTCACGTTGAGCCGCCATGCCACTGCGATACGACAACACAGAGCAACCAAGGAGTAGTAGTGCCCACCATTCAGCAGCTGGTCCGCAAGGGCCGCACGCCCAAGGTCAGCAAGACCAAGGCGCCTGCGCTCAAGGCGAACCCGCAGCAGCGCGGCGTCTGCACCCGCGTCTACACGACCACCCCCAAGAAGCCGAACTCGGCTCTGCGCAAGGTCGCCCGCGTCAAGCTGTCGAACGGCATCGAGGTCACCGCGTACATCCCCGGTGAGGGCCACAACCTGCAGGAGCACTCGATGGTGCTCGTCCGCGGCGGTCGTGTGAAGGACCTCCCCGGCGTTCGCTACAAGATCGTCCGCGGCGCGCTCGACACGCAGTCCGTGAAGAACCGCAAGCAGGCTCGCAGCCGTTACGGCGCGAAGATGGAGAAGAAGTAATGCCTCGCAAGGGTCCCGCTCCCAAGCGCCCCGTCGTCGCCGACCCGGTCTACGGCGCCCCCGTCGTCTCGCAGCTGGTCAACAAGATCCTGCTCGACGGCAAGAAGGGCCTCGCCGAGCGCATCGTCTACGACGCCCTCGAGGGTGTCGCCGCGAAGAACGGTCAGGACGCCGTCACCACGCTGAAGAAGGCGCTCGACAACGTGCGCCCCTCCATCGAGGTCAAGTCGCGCCGCGTCGGTGGTTCGACCTACCAGGTGCCGATCGACGTCAAGCCGCACCGCGCCAACACGCTCGCTCTCCGCTGGCTGACCAACTACGCCAAGTCGCGTCGTGAGAAGACGATGACCGAGCGTCTCACCAACGAGATCCTCGACGCTTCGAACGGCCTGGGCGCCGCGGTCAAGCGCCGCGAAGACACGCACAAGATGGCCGAGTCGAACAAGGCCTTCGCGCACTACCGCTGGTGACCCACCGGCAGACAGCCTGAAGCGAACGGGGCTCGGGAGAAGCTTTCTCTCGGGTCCCGTTTCGCCGTATTCCTCACGTATCAAACGCAAACCTCCGGAGGCACCACGTGGCACAGGACGTGCTCACCGACCTGAACAAGGTCCGCAACATCGGCATCATGGCGCACATCGATGCCGGCAAGACCACCACCACCGAGCGCATCCTCTTCTACACCGGCATCACCCACAAGATCGGTGAGGTGCACGACGGTGCGGCGACGATGGACTGGATGGCGCAGGAGCAGGAGCGCGGCATCACCATCACGTCCGCCGCGACGACCTGCTTCTGGAACAAGAACCAGATCAACATCATCGACACCCCGGGGCACGTGGACTTCACGGTCGAGGTGGAGCGCTCGCTCCGTGTCCTCGACGGTGCCGTCGCCGTCTTCGACGGCAAGGAGGGCGTCGAGCCCCAGTCCGAGACCGTGTGGCGTCAGGCCGACAAGTACGACGTCCCCCGCATCTGCTTCGTCAACAAGATGGACAAGCTGGGCGCCGACT
>CAJYYA010000012.1 GCA_913778905.1 uncultured Naasia sp.
AGGATCAAACTCTCCGTAAAAAAGATTTGCTAACCCAACCGGAATAAGGCCGAGCAGCGAGTTTGAAACCAGCTAAAAAGACTGTCTACTGACAATCCAAATAACCAAAGGAATCTCAAACCCCATCAAATGACGAGGCCGAGGTAAATTGGCATTGACTTAGTGCACGCTGTTGAGTTCTCAAGGATCGGACACACAACACCCACCACCACACACAGTGCAGCAGCAGCATGAAGGCTGACATCCATTCGCGCCCCTGTGGAGCCCACCCGAAGGCGACTCTTGCCCAGTCCAACCAGACCAGACCGTGGGGCTTGTTCAGCCCCGGAGCAGCTAGGCAACTGTACGACCAGAACCCGCATCCGTCAACCGGACCAGACCCCGTCGCCACAGCGACCGATGTTCCCAACTTGACGGGCTAGAAGCTCTTCCAGCTTCCCGCTCCGTTTGGGGCAACAAGAAGAACATTACGTGCATGTTTCCAGCTGCGCAAGCCGCAGAGACCCCCCGGGCGTGTCGGGGTCAAAGTTCCCGGAATGACGGCCTTCTCCGTCTCCTGGCCGGGTTGATGGCGTCGCACAGGGTGATGATTGGCCGCGCGAGACCCGTCATCAGTTCCGTCGGGAAGAACGCCAGGTGCCCCCTTGACAACGAGCGAAGCCCCGCACTGTTTGACAGTGCGGGGCTTCATCGGTGTCCGGTCGTGCTGAGATCAGTCGCGGACCGGAGTCGGAACGGTCACGGGGACGACGGGGCAGTCCTTCCAGAGACGCTCGAGCGAGTAGTACGCGCGATCCTCTTCGTGGAACACGTGGACCACCAGGTCACCGAAGTCGAGGAGAACCCATCGTCCTTCCGAGCGCCCCTCGCGACGCAGCGGCTTCGCGCCGGCCTCCGACAGACGGTCTTCGATCTCATCCGCGATCGCCAACACATTGCGCTCGGTGCGTCCCGTGAGGAGCAGGAACACATCCGTGAGGGGAAGCGGCCCCGTCACGTCGAGAGCGACCGGGTCGAGCGCCCCCTTCGAGTCGGCGGCAACTGTCGCGAGCTGAGCGAGTTCTTGGGAGCGGGCGCTTGCGCCTGAGGAAGTCATTGAGTCCTTGGTCAGAACCAGCCGAAGGCCAGTCCGGAGATGAAGAGACCGGCGACGATGACCGCCAGTCCCCCAGCCGTCACCGCGAGGATGACGGGAAGCGACATGCCGCCCCCCGTTGCCGGCGTGACAACGCTGCGAGTAGAGGTGTGAGTGCTCACCGCACGGGCCGCGCGCACCGGCGCGACATCCGCGTGGTGCTCGACCTGGCTCGCCTCGAACAGCCGATCGATCTCCGAGGAATCGAAATGATCGGACGAGGCGCCGGTCGAGGCGAGGCTGCGCGGAAGGTCGAGCGAGCCCGTGACGAGGATCTCACCGGTGCTGTTGAGCGCCTGCATGAGGTCCGGCTGGGGGTCGTTGGGCATGATGAGCGCGTTGTTCGACCCCGTCGAGGTTCCGACGTTCCGAGACAACAGTCCGTCGAATGGGAGCGGAGCCAGCTCGTCCTCTTCTTGCGCCTGCACCGACCAGTGCCCCCTGGGAGGGGTGAAGGTCTGCTCGGCAGCGGGGGTGGGAACGAACGGCTCGGGGTCGACTGCTCGAGACGCTTGCACCGGAGTCGGTCCCGTCGCCGGCACCGACGGGGCGTCGAGACCCGCGCTGGCCTGGGCGATCAGAGCTTCGAAACCCTGCAGCCCGGTGATGGGCTCGGGCTCCGACGCGAACGGCGAGGGGACTACCGGGGGCTGACGCACGGGAGCGGAGAGCTCCTGGGCCTCGGCCTGCGCGGGCACCGGCGGGGCCGGCTCCGGCGTCTTGATCGGCCGGTTCAGAGCGACCGAAGCGGCGGGGTGTCGCAGCTGGGGGCGCGGTGACGGAGTCACCTCCACGCCGGGGCCGCGGTCCTCGGCGAGCTCCGCGCGGTCGAGGGCGGTCATCGGCGCCGTTGCCGTGTCCTCGAAAGCGGGCTTGCCGGCGAAAGGTGCACCCACGGGAGGAACCACGGGCGGCAGGATCGGGGCCGGAACGACCGGGGCTGAGGTCGTGGCACGCGCCGGAGTCGCCGGCGCGAGGTCGGCGGCACCGAACGGCGGCATGACGCCGGTCTCGCGGCGAGAACGGATCTCGCGGCGTGTCAGCGTGTGGTCGAGCTCAGCGTCGACCTCCGGCTCCGGGGCCGCGGACCGCAGCGGGGGTGTCCGCGTCTGAGTGTGATAGTCCAGGCCCGCGACCGTCGGCTGCTGCCGCGGCTGATCCTCGGACACGCCGGGGGCGAAGCTGCGGGGTCGGAAAGGTGCGTCGCCCGAGGCCGCCGTGCTCGGCGCCGCCGGAGCGGCGGCGGGACGCGAGCGCTGTGCCCCGTCGTAGGTCGGGATGTTGGGGCGTGCCTGCGTCGCGTAGGTCAGGGGCTCGGGCAGAGGCGCCTCATCGCGCTCCGCGACCCGGCGTCCGGACTTGCGCTCCGCTTCGCTCGCGGCGTCCGTCAGCTGCGAGGCGGCGCGACGGGAGATGTTGTCCCAGATGTTTCCCGACGCGCTCAGGTCGACCACACCGGACGGGTGCGTGCCCGCCTCGGGAGCCTCGTCGACGCCTCCGCGGCGCTCGAGGTTGCGAGCTTCGCGGCGACTACGCGGCTGGCCCGCGGCCGCGGAGCCTGAATCGCGGCGTCCCTCCGGCTGCTGTTCCTGCGACAAAGTCATTTACCACTCCGATACAAGTCATGCTTGGAGATGTATTGCACGACGCCGTCTGGAACGAGGTACCACACAGGGGACCCGTTGCTCACCCGCCCCCTGCAATCAGTGGATGAGATGGCCAGCGCCGGAATTTCCAGCCAGCTTACGTGCCCCTTCGGCAATTCAGAAACGGACACGACGTGCCCGGGACGGCTGACCGCCACGAAGTGAGCGAGCTCCCAGAGCCCGTCCAAGTCCTTCCAGGACACGATCTGCTTGATCGCGTCGGCACCTGTGATGAAGAACAGATCGGCGTCGGGATGCTGCGCGGTGAGATCTCTCAACGTGTCGATCGTGTACGTGGGACCGTCCCGGTCGATGTCGACACGGGAGACGGTGAAGCGCGGGTTCGATGCGGTGGCGACGACCGTCATCAGGTAACGATGCTCGGCCGGCGTGACGACCCTTTTCTGCCACGGCTGCCCCGTGGGGACGAAGATGACCTCGTCCAGATCGAACGACTGCGCGACCTCGCTGGCGGCCACCAGGTGACCGTTGTGGATCGGGTCGAACGTTCCACCCATGACGCCGAGGCGCCGACGGGTGGTCCGTGCAGGGAGGCTGGTCACGCTCCGTGCGCGCCGCCGTGACCCGAACCGTCGCCGCCACGCGAGCCGGAGACCTGCGAGTGGCGGTTGGCCACGTCGCGGTAGCTCCAGACCACCGTACCGAGGGCCGCGAAGACGATGAGGGCGATGACGCCGAACATGAAGCTCGGCATCGGCAGCTCGTGGTGGCCGGCCTCTGCGGCGGCGGCCAGATAGGTGAGCGGCAGCGACATGTTCGTCATCCTTCTTCGTTCGTGACGGCCCCGGTGACCCGGTTCCGATGCGACAGTCTACCGGGGGCGGGAGCGCCCGCGCCGAAGCACGCGATCAACCTCGGATCTGGCCGTTGCCGCGGACGAGCCACTTGGTGCTGGTGAGCTCGGGAAGTCCCATGGGCCCCCGCGCGTGGAGCTTCTGAGTCGAGATGCCGACCTCGGCACCGAATCCGAACTCGCCCCCGTCGGTGAACCGGGTCGACGCATTGACCATGACCACCGCGGAGTCGACGCGGGCGAGGAACTCCTCGGCCGCGGCATAGTCGCGGGTGATGATCGTCTCGGTGTGGTGGGTCGAATAGGCCTCGATGTGCTCGACCGCCTCGTCCAGCGAGGCGACGATCTTCACAGCGAGGTCGAGGGACCCGTACTCCGCGTGCCAGTCGTCTTCCGTGGCCTCGACGCTGTCCGGGAATGCCGCCCGAACGGCGGGATCTCCGTGCAGCGTCACGCCCGACGCACGGAGCTTCCGGAGTACGGGGACGAGGACCCGATCGACCGCCGCGCGGTGCACGAGGAGCGTCTCGAGCGTGTTGCACACGCTCGTCCTCTGCGTCTTCGCGTTGTGGACGATCTCCTCAGCGAGCTCCAGGTCGGCCGACTCATCGATGAAGGCGTGCACCACACCGGCGCCCGTCTCGATCACCGGGACCGTCGACTCGGCCACGACGGTGTTGATCAGGGCCGCGCTCCCGCGCGGGATGAGCACGTCGACGAAACCCCGCGCACGCATGAGAGCCTTGGCGCCGTCACGACCGAACTCGTCGATGGTCTGAACCGCCTCGCGAGGCAGACCCACCGAGGCGAGGGCGTCCTGGATGACCTCCACGAGCACTCGGTTCGAATTCTCCGCGGCGGAGCCGCCACGCAGAACGACGGCGTTGCCGCTCTTCAGAGCGAGCGCGGCGATGTCGATGGTGACGTTCGGCCGCGCTTCGTAGATGGCGCCGACGACGCCGAACGGCACGCGAACCTGACTGATCTTGAGTCCGTTGGGGAGGGTGCGACCCCGCACGGTCTCCCCCACCGGGTCCACGAGGCCCGTGATGTCGACGACGGCCCGGGCCAGCCCTTCCAGACGGGTCTCGTCGAGGCGCAGGCGGTCCTGCAGCCCCTCGGATACGCCGTTCTCGCGCGCCGCGACGAGGTCGAGTCGGTTCGCCGCGATGACATCGGCCGAGGACCGGACCAGGTTCTCCGCGATGGCGCGAAGCGCCGCGTCCTTGTTCTCGGTCGGCACCGTGGCCAGTACTCGCGATGCGGAACGAGCGGCTACCAGCTTGTCATCGAGGGAGGACGGGGCGGTGATGGTCGACATGGATCAGGATTCTAGGTCCGACAGCGCCTCCGGCGCCGCGTCGAACCACGTTCCGATCCCTTCCGCGCCTCGCAGCGCCTCTTCTGCTTGCGCCGCCGAGGTGAGGAGGACCCCCGCCCCGGAATCGGCGGCGAGCCGAGCCGCCGCGACCTTGGTGATCGCACCGCCGGTTCCGACACCGGTTCCGACGGAGCCGACCACGATCCCGTCGAGGGGATCGCCGTAGGGCACGTGATCGACGCGCTCGGCGCCCGGCTCGAGTGGAGGCTTCGTGTAGAGCGCATCCACGTCGCTCAGGAGGACCAGCAGATCGGCACCCACGAGTGACGAGACGAGAGCGGCGAGCCGGTCGTTGTCGCCGAAACGGATCTCGTGGGTCGCGACGGTGTCGTTCTCATTGACGATCGGCAGGATCCGCAGCTCGAGCAGCTTGTCGATTGCGCGGACCGCGTTCTGACGGTGGGTCGGGTTCTCGAGATCGCCCGCGGTGAGAAGGACTTGAGCCGCCGCGATGCGGAAGGGGCGCAGCGCCTCCTGGTAACGGAAGATGAGTGCGTTCTGACCGACTGCCGCGGCCGCCTGCTGGGTCGCGAGGTCGGTCGGCCGGGTCTCGAGACCGAGGAACGGCATCCCCGTCGAGATCGCTCCCGACGAGACCAGCAGGATCTCGGCGCCGCGCGAATGCGCCGCGGCGAGGGCTGCGACGAGCGGAGCGATCCGCCCGGCGTTGTCACCGCTGATGGAGGACGACCCGACTTTGACGACGATGCGACGGGCGGCGTGCGCCGTGGCACGCGTGACCCGGGTCATCGAGCGTCGTCCTGGTCGGCGTCCGTCTCGCCACCCAGCGGAGCCGGTCCGGCTGTCGTCTCGTCCTCATCGTCGCGCCAGAGCCCTGCCTCGCGCTCTCGCTGGAGCTCGGCACGCGCCTCGGCCTTGGCGTCCATACGGTCGAAGTAGTTCTCGCGGCGCTCGTTGCGGGTGAGGCGACGGTTGTCGTCGAGGCGGGCATCCGTTCCGCGAGGGCTCGTGATGAGCTCCGCCGCGCTCGTCAGCGTGGGCTCCCAGTCGAACGTGACCCCGAGGATGACCACGGTGCTTCCGGGGACCGCACCGGCCTTGAAGAGTGCGTTCTCCACGCCGAGCGCAGCGAGACGATCGGCCAGGTAGCCCACGGCCTCGTCGTTGTTGAAGTCGGTCTGGTGGACCCAGCGCTCGGGCTTGGCGCCGCTGATGCGGAACACCGCTCCCCCGCTGCCGCCCTCGTTGCGGACCGTGTACTCGGCTTCGTCTACGGCGCGCGGACGGAGGATGATGCGGGGCTTGGCGGGCGGCTCGGCACTGCGTGCCTCGGCGACGACGCCGGCGAGGGCGTAGTTCAGTTCGCGGAGCCCGGCCCGGCTCACGGTCGAGATCTCGAAGACGCGGTAGCCGCGGGCTTCGAGATCGGCACGCACGAACTCGGCGAGTTCGAGGGCCTCAGGGACGTCGACCTTGTTGAGCGCGACGAGCTGGGGACGCTCGAGAAGCGGAATCTGTCCCTCGGGAACCGGGTAGGCACCCAGCTCGCCGAGGATGACGTCGAGATCCGAGAGCGGATCGCGGCCCGGATCGAGAGTGGCGCAGTCGAGGACGTGGAGCAGTGCCGTGCAGCGTTCCACGTGACGCAGGAACTCGAGCCCGAGTCCCTTGCCTTCGCTCGCTCCCTCGATGAGACCGGGGACGTCGGCGATCGTGTATCGCGTCTCCCCCGCCTCGACGACCCCGAGATTGGGCTGGAGAGTGGTGAAGGGGTAGTCGGCGATCTTGGGCCGCGCGGCGGACATCGCCGCGATCAGGCTCGACTTGCCGGCGGACGGGTAGCCGACGAGCGCGACATCGGCGACGGTCTTCAGCTCGAGCTGGACGTCGCCCTCCCACCCGGGCGTACCGAGGAGCGCGAAGCCGGGCGCCTTGCGCTTCGTCGTCGCCAGTGCGGCGTTGCCGAGACCGCCTTGGCCGCCGGGCGCGACGACGATGCGCATCCCCGGCTCCGTCAGATCGGCGAGCTCGGTGCCGTCGGCGTCCTTCACGACCGTCCCGACGGGGACCATCAGCTCGAGGTTCTCGCCCGTCGTCCCCGCACGGTGGTCGCCCATGCCGGGGCCGCCGTTCTGCGACGAACGGTGAGGGCCGCGGTGGTAGGCGAGCAGCGTGGTGGTCTGCTGATCCGCGACGATGATGATGTCGCCGCCGTGACCGCCGTTGCCGCCGTCGGGCCCCGCGAGGGGCTTGAACTTCTCGCGCTTGACCGAGACGCACCCGTTGCCACCGTGACCGGAGCGCAGGTGGAGGGTGACGTGATCGACGAAGGTGGCGACCATGGGGTCCTCCTCGAGCTGCACCGGGGTGTTGGACACGCAGCCGGCGATGGGGTGGATGGGTGGAAAAACGAAATGGGCGAGCCGACCGGCCCGCCCATCCGTATGACCTCTCGACCTGCGAGAGGTGGGAACTACTCGGCAGCTGCCGCCACGATGTTGACGACCTTGCGGCCGCCCTTCGCACCGAACTCGACCGATCCGGCCGACAGGGCGAACAGAGTGTCGTCGCCGCCACGGCCGACGTTCACGCCGGGGTGGAAGTGGGTGCCGCGCTGGCGGACGATGATCTCGCCAGCCTTGACGACCTGGCCGCCGAAGCGCTTGACGCCGAGGCGCTGCGCGTTGGAGTCGCGACCGTTACGGGTGGAGCTTGCGCCCTTTTTGTGTGCCATGTCTTGAGGTCTCCTTCGCGGCTTACTTGATGCCGGTGATCTTGACGCGCGTGAGCTCCTGACGGTGGCCCTGGCGCTTCTTGTAGCCGGTCTTGTTCTTGAACTTCTGGATGACGATCTTCTTGCCGCGGAGGTCACCGAGGACCTCGGCGGTCACGACGACCTTCGACAGCGCGTCGGCGCCGTGGGTGATGTTGTCACCGTCGACCAGCAGCACCGGCGCGAGCTGGACGTTGCCGTTCTCGTCGGCCTTGATGCGGTCGAGCGTGACGACAGTCCCGACTTCGACCTTCTCCTGACGCCCTCCGGCGCGCACAATCGCGTAAACCACTTGCTAGCCAATCTGTTAGTTGTCCGCGCACAGCTCGTGACGAGCCGTAGCGGCGAAGATCCGGTGCGGGCAGGGCCGCGCACACCGACGGTCAAGACTACCGGATGGATCCGGCACCGGCAACCAAGAGGGTTCCCTCCGCGCGTCGCGCCTGCGGTGCGACACTGACTCACGTGACCGTCCTCGTCGACAACCCCATCTGGCCCGCCCACGGAACACTTTGGGCGCACCTGGTGAGCGACGAATCCCTCGACGAGCTCCACGCCTTCGCCCGGAGGACGAACCTCCCGCCGCGCAGTTTCGACCTCGACCATTACGACGTCCCCGCCGACCGCGTCGCCGAGCTCGTCGCCGCGGGGGCGGAGGCCGTGACCGGTGGCGACCTCGTGCGACGCCTCCGTGCGAGCGGCCTCCGCATCACGGCGCGTCAACGCCGAGAGGCCGGCCGGGACGGCAGCTCTCGCTGACGACACGACCGGCCTCCCGGACGGCAGTGGGGCGACTACTCGGCGGACGACCCACCGGGGGTGGCCGTCTCGCCGGCGGTCAACGCCCCCGTGCTGACGCGGCGGCTGCGAGAGCGGCCCTGGCCGGGCTTCTTGGGCTCGGGAAGCGCCTGCAGCACATCGGACAGAAGCGATTCGGCATCCGGGGCGACGCGACGCACCGGCGGCTGCGCGATCTCCGGCAGGTCGATGACCTTCTCGGGCAGGACGATGATCGGCTCCGCCTTGGCCGCGGTGCTCTGCCCCTGAGCGGGACCACCCTGAGCCGACGCGGCACGACGCGGCCGACGAGCGGGACGCTCGTCCGACTTCTCGGCCGGCGAGTCGGCCGAGGCAGCGGGCAGCGGCTCGGGCAGCACGATCTCGATGGTCTCGCTGGTCTCGGTCTTCTCGACGACTCGCACCTCGACATCGTCGCGGTGCAGCGTGCTCTTCGCGATCATCGCGAGAGCGTTCTTGGCGCCGTCCGTGATCTCGTGGGTGCTTCCCGTCTGCTGGCGCGGCGGCGTCGACTGCACGGGCTTGCTCCGGCGGCGCGGCTCGGGCTTCGAGTCGGTCTGGCGGGGAGCGTCCGCCATGCTCTCCGCGAGGCCGAGACCCAGCTTCTTGCGCGTCATCTGCACGAGGCCCAGCGACGTCACCTCGGCGACCTGATGCTTGGTGCGGTCGCGGCTCAAGCACTCGACGAGGCGACGGAGAACGAGATCGCGGTTGTTCTCGAGGACCATGTCGATGAAGTCGATGACGATGATGCCGCCGATGTCGCGCAGGCGCAGCTGGCGGACGATCTCCTCGGCCGCCTCGAGGTTGTTCTTGGTGACCGTCTCCTCGAGATTGCCGCCGGAACCGACGAACTTGCCCGTGTTGACGTCGACGACCGTCATGGCCTCGGTGCGGTCGATCACGAGGGATCCGCCCGACGGCAACCAGACCTTGCGGTCGAGCGCCTTGTCGATCTGCTCCTGGATGCGGAAGCTCGAGAACACGTCGCCGTCGCCCGACCAGGACTCGACGCGATCGAGCAGGTCGGGGGCTACCGAGGTCAGGTACGACTCGATGGTGGTGCGCGCGTCGGAGCCCGCGATGACGAGTTTCGAGAAGTCTTCGTTGAAGACGTCCCGGATGATCTTGACCAGCAGGTCGGGCTCGCTGTGCAGCAGGGCCGGGGCGTTGGCCTTCTCGAGCTGCTCGCTGATGTGCTGCCACTGGCTCGTGAGTCGCGTGACGTCGCGCGTCAGCTGCTCCTCGGTCGCACCCTCCGCGGCGGTGCGCACGATGACGCCCACGCCCTCCGGGAGGACCTCCTTGAGGATCTTCTTCAGGCGCGCGCGTTCGGTATCCGGCAGCTTGCGAGAGATGCCGTTCATCGATCCACCGGGCACGTAGACGAGATAGCGCCCGGGCAGGGAGATCTGGCTCGTGAGGCGGGCACCCTTGTGGCCCACCGGGTCCTTGGTCACCTGCACCAGGACGCGATCGCCGGGCTTGAGCGCCAGCTCGATACGGCGGGGCTGGTTCTTCTCCCCCGCCTCGGCGGCGGCCTCCCAGTCGACCTCGCCCGAGTAGAGCACGGCGTTGCGCCCGCGGCCGATGTCCACGAACGCCGCCTCCATGCTGGGCAGGACGTTCTGGACCTTGCCCAGGTAGACGTTGCCGATGAGCGACGCGTTCTGCGCCTTCGCGACGTAGTGCTCGGCGAGGACGCTGTCCTCGAGGACGCCGATCTCGATGCGCTGGTCCGCGCTGCGAACGACCATGACTCGGTCGACGGACTCACGGCGAGCGAGGAACTCCGCCTCCGTGACGACGGTACGGCGCCGTCCGGCGTCGCGGCCGTCGCGCCGGCGCTGCTTCTTCGCCTCCAGGCGGGTCGATCCCTTGATGCGCTGAGGCTCGGTGATGGGAGCGGGGGCGACGCGTTCGCGCGGCTCACGCGGCTCGCGCTGAATCGTGGCGGTCTCGCCGTCGCCGCTTGAGCGGCGACGTGAGCGACGGCGGCTCGACGCCGTGCCGCGCGTGCTGTCGTCCTCATCCTCGTCGTCGAAGGCGTCGTCGCTGCGCGGCTGGCCACCGCCCGAGAAGGTGAAGACCGGCGGGGCCTGGAAGAGCGGGATGAGAGGAGAGACGGGCGGGGCCGGAGCCGCTTCCGGCTCCTCCGCGACCGCCTGGGACGCGAGCATCCGGGGCGTGGAGGTCTCATCGCTCAGGTCGAGCGCCTCGGAGTCGATGAGGGCGGGATCGGTGGGCGCGGGGGCCTCCGCGGCAACCTGCTCGACGACGGCCTCGACCTGAACCTGTTCGGGCTCAGGGCCCTGCTCCTCCTGGACCGGGGCGGCGTCAGGCAGCACGGGAGGGACGACGGCCTGTGTCGCCGAGCTCTCGACCGCCGTGCGGGCGCTGCGGGGCGCACGGCCCAGCACGCTCTCGCGGAACGAGCGTCGTCGCTTGGGCTTCTCCTCTTCGCGCTCTCCGGAACCGTTGTGTGTCGTGTTGTTCTCCACCATCGCTGGTGCACTCCTCGTGGAGGAGCGGCTGCTGAGCCGCTCCGTCCGAAACTTGTCGGTGGACTGCTCCACCTGATCCTGTGGTCTCGCCCGTGCCGAGTCCGGCCGGGCTGCAGACGCCGGTGGCATCCGCTCACGTGGTCGCCATCTGCGGCGCTCACGCTCCGGGCCCGCCTGGGCGACCCCGGTGAAAAGTCTTCCGTCGCCTCCGTGTGGGTGGCGATAGCGCCTCGATTATCGCACGCCGCGCATCACCCGCCACTGGATGCCGCGCTGACGGGCGGGAACACCGTCCGCGTCGAAGGACTTACGACTTGAGTATGAGAGAGGGCCCATCGCCCCTTCTACGGGCTATCGAAATGGGATGATTCAGCAATGACGAGCACGACGCCCCGCCAGCCGATCGCCATCGCGTTCCTGTTCATCGTGACGGGGCTCGTCGGGCTCTACGCCGCGTTCCAGCTCACGCTCGACCGTTTCGCGCTCCTCGCGGACGAGACCACCAAACTGTCGTGCGACATCAACCCATTCGTGGCGTGCAGCACCGTCATCAACAGCGCGCAGGGCTCGACCTTCGGGTTCCCGAACCCTCTGATCGGTCTCATCGGCTTCGCTGCTCCGGTCGTCGTCGGGGCCAGTCTTCTCGCGGGTGCCCGGTTCGCACGCTGGTACTGGGCTTTGTACAACGTGGGGCTGCTCGGTGCGTACGTCTTCATCCACTACCTGATGACTCAGACGGTGTTCTTCATCGGGGCTCTCTGCCCGTGGTGCCTCCTCGTGTGGTTCGTCACGATTCCGCTGTTCTGGTACGGGACGATCAACAATTTCGCCCGCAACTTCGGGCTGAGCGGTGGAGCCCAGGCGTTCTTCCGGAAGCTGCTGCCGTTCACCTGGCTGATCGTGCTGATCAACTACCTCGTGATCGTCCTTCTCATCGTGCAGAACTTCCCCCTGCTCCTCCCCTACCTCTTCGGCTGACACCGGCGTCGGACACGACGAAGGCCCCGACTCGCGACGAGTCGGGGCCTTCTTCGTGGATCAGAACCAGAGGGCGAGCTCGCGGGCGGCGGACTCGGGCGAGTCGCTGCCGTGCACGAGGTTCTGCTGCACCTTGAGGCCCCAGTCGCGGCCGAGGTCGCCGCGGATCGTTCCGGGTGCCGCCGTCGTCGGGTCGGTGGTGCCCGCGAGGGAGCGGAATCCCTCGATCACACGGTCGCCCGCGATGCGGATCGCGACGATCGGGCCCGACTCCATGAACTCGACGAGCGGCTCGTAGAAGGGCTTGCCCACGTGCTCCTCGTAGTGCTTCGAGAGCAGGTCGCGGTCGGCGTCGACGAGCTGGATGTCGACGAGCGAGTATCCCTTGGCTTCGATGCGGCGGAGGATCTCGCCCGTGAGGCCGCGGGCCACACCGTCGGGCTTGATCAGGACGAGGGTTTCTTCAACGGTCATGAGTCTCTTCTTTCGTGAGATCGGTCGGATCGTGCGGTCGATGGCCGGGCGGGCAGCCGGCCCGGATGCGGAAAATCAGGCGGCGGAGCCGGGCGGTCGCTCGTCGAGAGCGCGGCCCGCGACGACCATGCAGTAGGCCCACATGGCGACGAAAATGCCCGCGACCAGGAAGATCATGGGTTCGAGCAGGCCGCCGGCCATGAAGGCGAGCTGGCAGAACCAGCCGAGCCAGACGGCCCACGGATACCGCATCAGCCCGGCGGTGATGAGCATCAGCAGGCTGAGACCGATGCCGAGCGACAGGGCCAGGGGCCACGGAAGCTTCTGCAGACCGCCGAGGACCAGACCGGCGAGGAACACGATCACGAACTCGAAGCCGAGGACGATCGACCCGAGCTTCTCGGCGAGGCTCCGGTTGCGTTTGGGTCTCGGAGCCCGAGCGGAACGAGCGCTCATACGGTCCCCTTCCAGTTCTGTTCCTCGGCGATCTCGATGACCTTGCCGACGAGGGCGATCGAGCCGAACACGAGTACAGCACCCTTGGGTGAATCGCGGATGTCGTCCCGAGCCGCGTCGAGCGCGACCGTCAGTGTGGGTTCGACGCGAACGCGATCGGCCCCCGCGACGCGGACGGCGATCGCGGCGAGCTCGTCGACATCGAGGGTGCGGTCGGACGGTGCGAACGTGACGACAAACTCGTCGACGACCGGCTCCAGCTCGCGCAGAAGCCCTTCCGCGTCCTTGTCGCCGAGCACCGCGACGACGGCGACGACCCGGTCGAAGGTGAAGTAGGTCTGCAGCGCCGCCGCGAGCGAGGCCGCGCCGTGCGGATTGTGCGCTGCGTCGACGAGCACGGTCGGCTCGATGCCGACGAGCTGGAGGCGGCCCGGCGAGGTCGCTGTGCCGAAGCCCTCCGCGACGGTATCGGAGTCGAGCGCTCCCGTCTCCCCGCCGAGGAACGCCTCGACGGCGGCGAGGGCGACCGCCGCGTTGTGGGCCTGATGCTCGCCGTAGAGCGGGACGTAGAGCTCGTCGTAGGAACCGGCGAGCCCGGTGATCGTGACGGTCTGACCACCGACGCCGACTGTGCTGACGGCCTGGAAGTCACGGCCCTCGAGGGTGACGCTCGCCTCGCTGAGCTCGGCGGCGCGCTCGATCTCGGCGATCGCCTCCGGGGCCTGAACTGCGCTGATCACCTGCGCGGACGGCTTGATGATGCCGGCCTTCGTGCGGGCGATCTCGCCGATCGTCGACCCGAGGCGCGCCTGATGGTCGAGCGCGACCGGGGTGAAGACGGCGATCTGCGCATCGGCGACGTTGGTCGCATCCCACTCCCCGCCCATCCCGACCTCGATGACCGCCACATCGACGGGCGCGTCGGCGAAAGCCGCGTAGGCGAGGATCACCAGGGCCTCGAAGTAGGTCAACGGCAGCTCGTCGGCTGCCTCCAGCTCGCGGTCGACGATGCCGAGGTAGGGCTCGATGTCGCGCCAGTTCGCGACGAGGCGCTCGTCGGAGATCGGCTCCCCGTCGATGACGATCCGCTCGTTGAACTTCACGAGGTGCGGGCTCGTCAGCAGACCGGGTCGCAGGCCGTGCGCACGCAACAGGCTGTCGATCATCCGGCTCGTCGACGTCTTGCCGTTCGTGCCCGCGATCTGGATGACGGGATAAGCGCGCTGCGGGTCACCGAGGAGGTCGACGGCACGTCGAACCGGCTCGAGACGTGGCTGCGGTGAGCCCTCGCCAAGACGGTCGAGCAGCTCGGAGACGACCTGCTCGGCCTCGTCGGCCCAGTCGTCCTCGAAGGAGTCGATGGAGTCAGACATTCACGATCACCGGTCCCGTCTTGCGGAGTTCGAAGCGGCCGCCGTCCGTTGCACCCCAGGTCCCGGCGGGGAGGAGCGTCACGTGGCCGTCGGCCCAGGTGGGGAGGATGCCGGTGGCGTCCGTCGTCGCGGGAGCGAACTCGACGCCCGTCGCGAGGGTCTCCCCGGCGATGAGATCGCGATGCGCCTCCAGAACAGCCTCGAGTTCCGTGTCGCCCTCGAAGCGGAGATCGATGCGGTCGGACACGTCGAGGCCGGCCGTTCGGCGGGCCTGCTGGATGTCGCGGACGAGGTCGCGGGCGTGGCCCTCGGCCTCGAGCTCGGGGGTCACGACGGTGTCGAGGAGAAGGAACCCGGAGCCCGGGAGGACCGCCACGGCTCCGCTCGCGTCGCCGGATCCCGACGTCTCGAGCACGAGCTCGTACTCGCCGTCCTGCAGCTCGTAGCCACCCGCGGTCACGGTCTCGCCGTCGCGGCTCCAGTCGCCCGACTTCGACGCCTTGATGACGTGCTGGACGTTCTTGCCCAGGCGGGGCCCGAGGGCACGAGCGTTGACGGTCAGTCGCGTACTGATGCCGTACGTCTCGGCGCTGCCGCCTTCGAGCTCGACGAGCGTCACCGACTTGAGGTTGAGCTCCTCGCGGAGAATCGCCTCGAAGGGGTGGAGCGCGGCGGCGTCGGCGGTCACGATGGTGAGACCCGCGAGAGGCAGACGCACGCGGAGGCCCGCCTGCTTGCGCAGCGCCAGGGCCGCCGAGGTGACGGCGCGAACACGGTCCATGGTCGCGACGAGGGCATCGTCGACCGGGAACTCGGCCGCCTCGGGCCAATCGGCGAGGTGCACGCTGCGCCCGCCCGTCAGGCCGCGCCAGACCTCCTCGGAGACCAGCGGGATGAGGGGAGCCGCGACGCGGGAGAGGGTCTCGAGAACCGTGTACAGCGTGTCGAACGCCTCCGCATCCCCGCGCCAGAAGCGCTCGCGGCTTCGACGCACGTACCAGTTGGTGAGCACGTCGGCGAAGTCGCGGAGTCGGCCGGCCGCGGTGGACGCCTCGAACGACTCGAAGTCGCTCGTGGTCTCGGCGACGAGCGCACCGAGCTTGGCGAGGATGTAGCGGTCGAGCACGTCCGTCGAGTCGGCGCGACGCGTGGCGGTGTAGCCGTTCTCTCCCGTCGCATTCGCGTAGAGGGTGAAGAAGTAGTACGTGCTCCACAGCGGCAGCAGCAGCTGGCGGACCCCCTCGCGGATGCCCTCCTCGGTGACGATGAGGTTCCCGCCGCGCAGGACGGGGCTCGAGAGCAGGAACCAGCGCATGGCGTCGGACCCGTCGCGCTCGAAGACCTCGGAAACGTCGGGATAGTTACGCAGCGACTTCGACATCTTCTGGCCGTCGTTGCCCAGCACGATGCCGTGGCTCACGACGTTCTTGAAAGCCGGGCGGTCGAAGAGCGCGGTCGAGAGGGTGTGCAGCGTGTAGAACCAGCCGCGGGTCTGCCCGATGTACTCGACGATGAAGTCGGCCGGGTTGTGGGTGTCGAACCAGTCTTCGTTCTCGAACGGGTAGTGGACCTGCGCGAACGGCATCGACCCGGAGTCGAACCACACATCGAGCACGTCCTCGATGCGGCGCATGGTGCTCTTCCCCGTCGGGTCGTCGGGGTTCGGGCGCGTGAGGTCGTCGATGAAGGGGCGGTGCAGGTCGGGCTCGCCGTCCGCGTTCAGGGGCAGACGGCCGAAGTCGCGCTCGATCTCTTCGAGCGAGCCGTAGACGTCCACGCGCGGGTACTCGGGGTCGTCGCTGCGCCACACCGGGATGGGACTGCCCCAGTAGCGGTTGCGCGAGATCGACCAGTCGCGGGCGCCGGCGACCCACTTGCCGAACTGGCCGTCCTTGACGTTCTCCGGGATCCACTCGATCTGCTGATTGAGCTCCTCCATGCGGTCGCGGAACTGCGTCACGCGCACGAACCAGCTCGACACCGCCTTGTAGATGAGCGGCTTGCGGCAACGCCAGCAGTGCGGGTAGCTGTGCTCGTAGCTGGCCTGGCGGAGGAGGCGCCCCTTCTCCTTGAGCAGCTTCACGAGCGCCTTGTTGGCGTCGAAGACCTGGAGACCCGCGACCTCGGCGACGTTCGGAAGGAATTTCCCACCCTCGTCGACCGAGATGATCGTGGGAATGCCTGCCGCGGTGCAGACCAGCTGGTCGTCCTCACCATAGGCCGGGGCCTGGTGGACGATACCGGTGCCCTCACCCGTCGCGACGTAGTCGGCGACGAGGATCTGCCAGGCCCTTTCGGTGCCGTACTTCTCGGTGTCGGCGTAGTAGTCCCACAGCCGGTCGTAGTGGACGCCGTCGAGCTCCGAGCCCTTCAGGGTGCGCGTGATGCCCGCCTTGGCCGACTCGGCGTCGTCGTAGCCGAGCTCCTTCGCGTAGTTTCCGACCAGGTCGGCGGCCAGGAGGTACTCGGCGCCCATGACCTCCACGTCGAGCGCCGGGCCTTCGCCCAGGTCGCCCGCGAGCGAATCCGGGGCCTCCGAGTCGGGCGTGCCGTTGGGGCCCGAGCGCACGATCGCGTACTCGATGTCGGGGCCGACCGCGAGCGCGAGGTTGGTGGGCAGGGTCCACGGGGTCGTCGTCCACGCGAGTGCCCGGACCGCGGTGAGGCCGAGCGCTTCGGCACGGGCCCCGACGAGCGGGAAGGTGACCGTCACGGTCTGGTCCTGACGCATCTTGTAGACGTCGTCGTCCATGCGCAGCTCGTGGTTGCTGAGCGGGGTCTCGTCGTTCCAGCAGTAGGGCAGCACGCGGAAGCCCTCGTAGGCGAGGCCCTTGTCGTAGAGCTGCTTGAACGCCCAGATGACGCTCTCCATGAAGGTCACATCGAGCGTCTTGTAGTCGCCCTCGAAGTCGACCCAGCGGGCCGCGCGGGTGACGTACTCCTCCCACTCCTGCGTGTAGCGGAGCACGGACTCGCGCGCGGCAGCGTTGAACGTCTCGATGCCCATGGCCTCGATCTCGCCCTTGGTGGTGATGCCGAGCTGGCGCATCGCCTCGAGCTCGGCGGGCAGGCCGTGGGTGTCCCAGCCGAAGCGGCGGTGCACCTGCTTGCCGCGCATGGTCTGAAAGCGCGGGAACGCGTCCTTCGCATAGCTGGTCAGCAGGTGCCCGTAGTGCGGAAGGCCGTTGGCGAAGGGCGGGCCGTCGTAGAAGACCCATTCGTCCGCGCCTTCGCGCTGGTCGATGGAGGCATGGAACGTGGCATCCGTCTTCCAGTACTCGAGGATCCCGGTCTCGACGGACGGGAACTTCGGCGACGGGACGACGCCGAACGCGGCGCCGGGGGCGCGAGTGGAGGCGTCGGGATTCTTCGGGTACATCGGTGCTCCTGGTGTTCCTGCGTGACCTGTGTCAGCACGAGGACGCCTGTCGGTTCCGAGATATTCGGCCGGCGAGCGCGGTACCACCTCGCTTGGCCCGTCGCGTCGCCACGCCGGACCCTCTCGATGCGAGCTGTGACGGGCTCACCCGCTCGGTTCTACTGAGCCCGCCTCACGACGGAACCGTTCTTCCGAGGACTCCCCGGTGATGGCCGGATCGATGTCTTCTGCGGGTAATCCTAATCCGTCACGCCGGTGTCGCCAGCGCCTTCAGTACCCTGGCCCGATGGGAACGCTGACGGTTCTGGTGACGCTGATCTGGATCGGCGCTCTCGTCGACGTGATCCTGTCCCCCGCCGAGCGCGTGAAGCGCCTGCCGAAGGTCGCCTGGGTGCTCATCGTGGCGTTCCTCTCGCTGATCGGCGCGCTGCTGTGGTTCGGCCTCGGCCGCGACTGGTCGGGCCTCGTGCGTCCGCCGCGGATGCCGGACCGCCTGCGACCGCAGGCGCTCGGGCCGCAGCAGGGCGGAGAGTTCCGCGCCACTCCCCTCGGCGACCCGCGCAGCACCGAGCAGCAGCTCGAGGATCTCGACCGCGAGATCGCGTTCTACAAGCGCAAGGCCGAGCTCGAGGCGAAGCGGCCGAAGCTCGCGATCGAGGCTGCCCCGGGCGATCGGGCCGAGGATCGGGCGGGTGCGGACGCGAACGCGGACCCGTCGACTTCCGGCGGTCCCGGGGATGACGATGTCCTGAGCCCCGATCCGTCCCGCGACAAGGAGTGATTCCCGTGACCCAGCCCGACTACCTCGACGCCAACCGCGCGAACTGGAACGACCGCGCCGACGCGCACTCGGAACACGGCACCGGTTATCTCGTGGAGAGGTACATCGCCGACCGCGAGCTCCTGTCGGACGTGGTCCGTTTCGACGTCGAGCGGCTCGGCGACATCCGAGGGCTCCGGACCGTGCACCTGCAGTGCCACATCGGCACCGATACCCTCTCGCTCGCACGGCTGGGCGCGCGGGTGACGGGGCTCGATTTCTCGTCATCGGCTGTGCGAGCGGCTCGCGAGCTCGTCGCGGAGACGGGCGACGCGGTCGATTTCGTGCAGTCCGACGTCTACGGGGCGACCGACGTCCTCGACGCGGGGAGCTTCGATCTCGTCTTCACCGGAATCGGCGCCCTCTGCTGGCTGCCCGATATCGACCGCTGGGCCGCGACAGTAGCCGCGCTGCTGAAGTCGGGCGGCCGGCTGCACCTCCGGGAGACGCACCCGATCGTGTGGAGCGCCGACGAGCGCATCCCCGACGGCCCCCACCTGCGCTTCCCCTACTACGAGCAGGCGGAGCCGCTGGCCTGGGACGACGACACCACGTACGTCGAGGTCGACACACCGATCACCGCGACGAAGACGTTCGAATGGAACCGCGGACTCGGAGAGATCGCCACCGCGCTGCTGAACCACGGCATGCGCCTGACGATGCTCGTCGAGCACGACAGCATTCCGTACGAGGCGCTGCCCGGGCTGCTCGAGGACCGCGGCGACGGAGAGTGGGGCGTCATCCGACAGCCCGCCGCCTATCCCCTGACCTACACATTGCAGGCCGTGAAGGAGTAGCTCGGCGAGACCTCGGCGACGGCGGATCCCGTCTCCTCCACAGGTGCTTCCGAGGGCCGTTTCACCACAGGAGAAAGTGGATAATTCGATACCTGATCAGTCTTTTTCCTCTTGATTCGGGTGCCCGGTGATGGTTGGATAGACCTATGCCCTCCACCCCTCAGGACACCCCCGGCGGCCCCGCCGAGGCGCCCCGAGGGCTTGTGGATCAGCTGACCGCGACGACCGCGTCCGCGCGGCGTCTGGCCGCGAAGCGGTACGAACTCATCGACCGCCTACGGCTCGCCGCCGAGACCGAAACGGGCGCCACATGGTCGGACCCGGATGATCTCGCCTGGCGGGATCTGCGCGCCGAGGTCGCCGCGGCGACACAGGTGCACGAGCGCGTCGCGGGTGGCGACATCGAGCTCGCCCGCCGGCTCGTGCACGACTTCCCCTCCACCCTGGGCGGGATGCGGGACGGGGCCGTGCCCGAGACGCATGCACGGGTTCTCGTGACCCACTCGGCAGGCCTGTCACCTGAGTTATGGCCGGTGTACGAGGCCGAGCTGCTCCCGTTCGCCGGACAACTGATCCGGTCCCGGTTCGAGAAGCTCGCCCGGGAACTGCGGGCATCCCTCGAACCCGAAGCGGTGATCGAACGACACCGGGAAGCCGTGCAGGAGCGGCGGATCGCACTGGAAGCAGCACCCGACGGGATGGCCTGGTTCGGAGCACTCCTTCCCGCGGAAGACGCTGTCGGTGCCCACGCCGCGGTATCCGGCGTCGCGCGCAGTCTCATGGTCGAGGGCGAAACCCGCACCCGAGCACAGATCGAAGCGGACGTGTTCCGGGACCTGCTCGTCGACGCGACCGGGCTCACCCCGTCCGCCGGTGATGGCGCCGCGCCCGTCGTCTCTCCTGCCGCTCGGCGTGGAGTGCGCCCCGAGGTCCTGATCCACGTTCCGGTGCTCACTGCGATGGGCAAGTCCGACGACGCAGCCCTCCTCGACGGGTACGGCCCCATCGACGCCGACACCGCGCGCCAGCTGTGCGCTGAGGCGCCGGGATTCCTGCGCATCCTCACCGACCCCGAGGACGGGGCGACACTCTCGTTCGGGCGCACCACCTACCGGGTCCCCGCCGAACTGAAGCGGTACCTGCGGGTCCGCGACGAGGTCTGCCGGTTCGTCGGCTGCACCCGCAACGCCGCACACTGCGACATCGACCACACGGTTCCCTGGTCGGAGGACGGCGAAACGGTCGAGGCGAACCTGGCCCACCTGTGTCGTGGGCACCACCGATTGAAAGAACGCAACAGGTGGAAGGTCCGCCACGACCCGGGCGGCATCCTGGAATGGACATCCCCCACCGGCCGCACCTACGCAACCAGACCCGCAACACACCCGATCGGGAAGAAACGCGGACCACGCGTCGGAGCACCCCCACGCGTCATGACGGACTGGCTCCTCGCCAACACCACACCCCCATCGACGGCCGACCCCGAGTTCTGACACCGCCCCGCGCTCTCGGTACGTCGCTGCGCTCCTACTCGAGCCGTCTCGATACGGGACGCTCCGCGGCCCTACTCGACGACCGGAGCGACTTCCGCCACTCGACGACTGCGGCGACCTCTGGAGGTCGAGTAGGCGCCGCGAAGCGCGCCGTACCGAGACCGGCCGAGTAGCCGCAGGCGTACCGAGGCCCACCGATCGCCCCGCGCGCTCAGGCGGAGCGCGAAGACCCGAGACCCGCGCGCAGGGGAACGAGGGCCGCGTCGACCCACGGGGCGAGGGTGCCGCGACGGCTGCCCGCACGAGCCCAGTCGACCGCCGCGGTGGCAACGGCCGCGGCCAGGGCGGCCGAGGTGGAACGGGCAATCGTGCGCTCCATGCCTCCGTGCTTCTCGAGGTGATCGGCGAGCGCCGCCGCCAGTGCCGCGAAACGCGGGAGCGCCGACGCGCCCAGCTCGTCGCCGATGCCCATCGCCTCGGCTTCGGTCACCGCCCACGGCGCCCGCTCGGGGCCGAAGTCGGCCGCCACGGCGAGCACCGCCGCCACCGCCTCCTCCATCGCACGCCCCGGGTCGACCGCCTCGTCGGCCGAGACGCGCCCCAGCTCCTCGGCGAGGCGGTGGGCGCTGTCGTCGACTCCGACCCAGAGCACGTCGCTCTTCGCAGCGAAGTAGTTGAAGAAGCTCGCCCGGCTCACCCCGGCGCGCTGGGCGATCTGATCGACACTAGTGCGCGGATACCCCTGCTCGAGGAACAGCTCGACCGCCGCATCCTCGATCGTCTCGCGCGACGAGCGTCGCGGACGGCCGGCACGGGCGGAGGTCATGGTCACACCCGTCACGGTACCGCCCGGCGCCGCCGACGTGCAGTGCGGCTTGGCTATAGTTGTACGCCGTCCAAGAAATCAGCATCCATTCCCGAAGACGTTCCGAAAGACACGATGCCCCTCTCCTCGAAGCCGCGTACGCGAGCCCGCGCCATTCCCCTCGCCTTCGTCGCCACAGCAACCGCGACGGCGCTCCTGCTCACCGGCTGCACCGGCGGCTCGACCGCCCCGTCGGCGTCGGGCACGCCCACGGCCGGCGGCACCTTGACCTACGCCTCGGGCGACGGCGAGCCGACCTGCCTCGACCCCCATGTCGGCGGCAACTACCCGCAGGCCCTTCTCGGCGGGCAGTTCCTCGAGTCCCTCGTCAGTCGCGACTCCTCCGGTGAGATCATCCCGTGGCTCGCGAGCTCGTGGGAGGTCACCGACGACGGCCTCAGCTACACCTTCACTCTTCGCGACGGCGTGAGCTTCACCGACGGCACCCCGCTCGACGCGGAAGCGGTCAAGGCGAATGTGGCCCACGTGCAGGATCCCGACACGGGATCCTCGACCGGCTACCTCGCGCTGCAGAAGGTGGCGAACGTCGAAGCGCTCGACGCCACCACAGTGCGTTTCGACCTCTCGGCGCCCGACAGCGCGCTGCTCGAGTCGCTCTCGCAGCCGTGGGTCGCCATCGAGTCGCCCGCCGGCCTCGAGCGCGGCATCGAGGCCAACTGCGAGGGTCCGATCGGCACGGGCCCCTTCACGGTGAGTGAGTGGATCAAGCAGGACCGTGTGATCCTCACCCGCAACGACGCTTACGTCTCTCCCCCGGCTGACGCCGGTCACGAGGGCGCCGCCTACCTCGACGAGATCGTGTGGCGCTTCATCCCCGACTCGGCGTCGCGCTATGCGGCTCTGCAGGCGGGCGAGGTGGACGTCATCGACAACGCCCAGCCCGACACCATCGTCGCCGCGACCGAACAGAGCGGGCTCGCCGAGCTCGACGCCCCCCGCCCCGGCTCGGTCAACCGCCTTGAGCTCAACTCGGACAAGGCCCCCTTCGACGACGAGCGCGTGCGCGAGGCGTTCATCCGGGCCGCCGACGTGAACGACGGCATCCAGTCGCTGTTCTTCGGCACCGCCCAGCGCTCCTACTCGCCGCTCTCGAGCGTCGAGACGACCGCCTACTCGGACGAGTCGCTCTTCGGCACCGACCTCGACGAGGCGAACAGCCTTCTCGACGCGGCCGGATGGACGCAGCGTGACAGCGAGGGCTACCGCACCAAGGACGGGCAGCGCCTCTCCCTGCAGTTCCCGGTCAGCACCAACCAGTCGATCCCGGCCGAGCAGTCGCTGTTCGAGCAGATCCAGGCGACCGTGAAGGACGCCGGCTTCGAGGTCGTGCTGCAGCCGCTCGACCTGTCGAGCTGGTACGGCGCCTTGGGTGCCAACGAGTACGACGTGGTCAGCGCGCCGTACACGAAGGTCGGCCCCGACGTGCTGCGGATCCTGTACGACTCCTCCGGCATCACGCCGGCGCCGAGCGGCTACTTCGCGAACCACGCGCAGGTGAACCGGCCCGAACTCGACGCGATCCTCAGCCAGGCAAGCGCGACGAGCGACGCCGACGAGCGGGCCGATCTCTACAAGCAGGCGCAGAAGATCGTGCTCGAGGGGTATTACATCCTCCCGCTCTACGATCAGCAGAACCACTTCCTGTACCGCGACCGCGTGCAGGGACTCCGGGCGATGCCGACGGTGTCGACCCCGACCTTCTATGACGTCTCCCTCAGCGAGTGATCTCCGTCCGACCGCACCCCGCGCGGGTGCGGTCGGACGCCTCGGTCGCCCCCTGCTGATCGGTGTCGGCGGGGGCGTCTTCGTGCTCTGGGCGGTCGCGACGCTCACCTTCGTGCTCGTCAGACTCATCCCCGGGGACCCGGCGCAGGCGGTGCTCGGCGGGCCCGGATCGCAGGCGTCCGCCGAAGCCCTTGCGGCGGCCCGGGCCGAGTACGGCCTGGATCAGCCGATCCTCGTGCAATACCTCATGCAGCTCGGCCGGATCGCGACGCTCGACTTCGGGACGTCGTACTCGCTGCGCACCGAGGTCGCTCCCCTGCTCCTCTCGCAGCTCGGCGGCACTCTCCTGCTGGCTGTTCTCGCGCTCGCGCTCGCCTGGGTCGTCGCACTCGCACTGGCGCTCGCATCGACCCGCGGCGGCCGTGTCGGCGCCTCACTCGGATCGGCCCTCGAAGTGGTCGCGGCCGGGCTCCCCCAGTTCTGGCTCGCGACCGTCCTGATCCTCGTGTTCAGCCTCGGACTCGGCTGGTTCCCGCCGATCAGCGTGCCCGGTCCGATCGGCCTCGTCCTCCCCGTCGTGACCCTGGCACTGCCACTGGCGGGCTTCCTCGGCCAGACGATCCGCGAGTCCCTCCTCGACGCCCTCGAGGCTCCCTTCGTGCTGTCGGCACGGGCGCGCGGTGAGGGCGAGCGCGGGATCCGGCTGCGTCACGCGATCCGCCACGCGGCCGTGCCGGGCGTCGCGCTCTCCGGCTGGGCGTTCGGGTACCTGATCAGCGGAGCCGTCGTGGTCGAGACGATCTTCGCCCGTCCCGGACTCGGCCGGACCCTCCTCAACGCCGTCACCGTGCGCGACGTCCCCGTCGTCATCGGCGTCGTCATGATCACGGCCCTCGCGTACATCGTCGTCACCGTAGTCTCGGATGCGGCCACCCGCCTGCTCGATCCGAGGAGTGCCGCGTGACCGACCTGTCCTTCCGCGCCGCCGAACAGCAGGCACCGGTCGTCGACGAGCAGCGAGCGGACGACCGCGCTTCCGGGCGCGGGGCCGGATCCCGCCGTCGATTCCGCATCGGAGCCGGCGAGGCGCTTGCAGGTGCCTACCTCATCGCGGCCGTCGTCGCCGCCGTCGCGCCCGGCCTGCTCAGCCCGGTCGACCCGCTCGCCATCTCACCGTCGCAGGCGTTCTCGCCTCCGTCGCTCGCCGACCCGGCCGTCACCCTCCTCGGCACGGACGAGTCGGGGCGCAGCATCCTCAGCCGCATCATCCACGGCGCGGGGCCCTCGCTGCTGATCGGGGCGAGCGCCACCGCGATCGGGCTCCTCCTCGGCGCCGCCCTCGGGCTCTTCGCCGGCCTGTCCGGGCGCGTCGTCGACTTCGCCGTGAACCGGCTGCTCGAGGTGCTCTTCGCCCTCCCCGGCCTGCTCCTCGCCCTGTTCCTCATCGTCATCGTCGGCCCCGGCGTCGTCACCACGACCCTGGCGGTCGGTCTGTCGACGGCGCCCGGCTACGCGCGCATCATCCGCGGTCAGGTGCTGGCCATCCGCAGGTCCGGATACATCGAGGCCGCGACAGTGCTCGGGGTCTCACCGGTTCGTCGACTCATCCGCCACATGCTGCCGAACACCGCCGGGCCACTCCTCGCCCTCGGCACCCTCGGGCTGGGCCAAGCGATCGTGTGGGCGTCGGCGCTGAGCTACCTCGGCCTCGGCGCGGTGCCGCCATCACCGGAGTGGGGCGCCATGCTCGCGGCGGGCCGCATCTACCTGACGACCGCGTGGTGGATGAGCGTCATGCCGGGCCTTGCCATCGTTCTCACCGCCATGTCGGCGACCGCACTCGGCCGCGGCGTCCAGCGACGGGTGCGGGCGCTATGAGCGGACTGATCAGCGTGCGCGACCTCCGCGTGTCGTTCGGCGATCGCGAAGTCGTGCGCGGCGTCGACATCGCCGTGGCCCCCGGCGAGACGCTCGCGCTCGTCGGCGAGTCCGGTTCCGGAAAATCCGTCACCGCGCGAGCGCTGCTCGGGTTGACCGGCCCGGGCGCGGCGGTCACCGCCTCGCAGCTCGACATCGACGGCCGCGACCTGCGCGCCGCCTCGGAGCGGGAGTGGCGCGGCGTCCGCGGATCGCGCGTGGGACTCGTCTCGCAAGACGCTCTGGTCTCGCTCGACCCGCTGCGTCCCATCGGCCGCGAGATCGCCGACACGCTTCGGATCCACACCCGTCTCTCGCCGTCTGCCCGTACCGAGCGTGTGCTCGAGGTGCTCCGCGAGGTCGGGATGCCCGACCCCGAGGTCCGGATCGCACAGCGCGCCGGCGAGCTGTCCGGCGGTCAACGCCAGCGCGCGCTCATCGCATCCGCTCTCGCGCTCCGTCCGCCGCTGCTGGTGGCCGACGAGCCGACGACCGCGCTCGACGTCACGGTGCAGGCCCGCATCCTCGACCTCCTCGGTTCCGTCACGGCGAACGGAACCGGTCTCGTGCTCATCAGCCACGATCTGGCGGTCGTCGCACGCGTCGCCGATCGGATAGCGGTGATGAGCGACGGCCGCATCGTCGAGACAGGCACGGTCGACGAGGTGCTGGGCGCGGCCCGCGCCCAGCAGACGAGACGTCTCATCGCGGCGATTCCGTCGGGTCGTCCCCGTGGCTCGCGACTGCGACCGGTCGACGCAGCCGGCGTGATCGAGACGAGGCCCCGTCCGACTGCGGAGCGGACAGTCCGGGAGGAGACGGATCCGACATCCCCGATCCTCGACGTCCGCGGTGTCTCGAAGGCCTATCCGCGCCGGGGCACCGAGCCGCTCGTCGCGGTGGACGACGTCTCGCTGTCGATCCGTCCGGGCGAGACGCTGGGCCTCGTCGGCGAATCGGGATCCGGCAAATCGACGCTGGCCCGGATCGCGCTGGCCCTCACCGCCCCGGATCGCGGCGAGGTAGTCGTGGACGGCGAGTCGTGGAGCACACTGCGCGAGTCGAAGCGCCGAGCGCGCCGCCACCTCATGGGAGCGATCTACCAGGACGCACTGAGTTCGTTCGATCCGCGACTCACCACGGGTCAGATCCTCGCCGACGCCCTCCTCGTCGCCGGTGTCCGGGACGGCGGCGGACGTCGGGCACGCGAGCTGCTGGACTCGGTGGGTCTGCCGAGCGCCGTACTCGCCCGCCGCCCGGCGCGCCTCTCGGGCGGACAGCGACAGCGGGTGTCGATCGCCCGCGCGCTCGCGACCTCCCCCCGTCTGCTCCTCTGCGACGAGCCCGTCTCCGCCCTGGATGTGGGCGTGCAGGCAACCGTCCTCGACCTGCTCGACGACCTGCAGCGGGAGCACGGGCTCGCGCTGCTGTTCATCTCGCACGACCTGGGCGTGGTTCGGCACATGAGCGATCGGATCGCGGTCATGCATGCGGGCCGCCTCGTCGAGACGGGCGACGCCGAGGCGGTGTTCGCCGCCCCGCAGCACCCCTACACCCAGCTGCTCCTCGAAGCGACGCCGACCCTTCCGCAGAGCGGGAGGTGACCGCGCGCGGAAATCGGGGCCTCGATACGCCTGCGGCTTCTCGGCCGGTCTCGGTACGCGGCGCTTCGCGGCCGCTACTCGACCTCCGGACGTCGACTAGGCCGCCGAGCCGTACCGAGAGCAGACAGGACTGGAGCGTCGCGTCAGTCGGCGTGGGATTCCAGGAAGGCGAAGACCTCGCGATCGTCGACGCCGGGGAAGGTTCCCGTCGGGAGCGGCGAGAGGATGTGGGCGTGCAGGCGCGCGCTCGGCCAGGCCTTGCCGCGCCAACGTTCGGTCAGCGCACGATCCTCCTCGCGGACGCCCTCGGGGCGGGTCGCGTCCTGCCGGAGGGTCGTGCCGCGCCCGCGGAACCACTTCGAGTCCAGGAAGCGGACACCGATCGAGATCGAGAACTCCTCGTTCGACGCGGTGCCCGTCTGCACCGAGCACCAGTAGGTGCCCTCCGTGGTGTCGGTCAGCTGGTAGAACTCCGTCGTGCGGTTGGTGCGCTCGAACGCCCGCCGGGCGGCCCAGGCGCGCGGCACCAGCTGGCCCTCGACGGATCCGCCCACGTCGCTCGGCAGCGGAAGGCCGTCGTTCTCGTAGGCCTTCATGATCGCCCCGTCGTCGGCGACGCGGAGGAAGTGCACCTCTAGACCGAGATGCACGGTCGCCAGATTGGTGAACCGGAGCGCCGCGGCTTCGTGCGTCACGCCGAACGCGTCACGGAAGTCCTCGATGGCGAGGTCCTTACGCGCCTTGGCCCCGGCGAGGAACTCCACGCTCGACTCCCGAGGCATGAGACAGGCGGCGGCGAAGTAGTTGATCTGCTGCCGTTGACGGAGGAACTCGGCATAGCTCGACGGCTCCCGGTGCCCGAGCACGCGGTGCGCCATGGCCTGCAGGGCCAGCGCACGCAGGCCGTGCCCGCCGGGGATCGACGCCGGCGGCAGATAGATTCGACCGTTCTCGAGATCGGTCACCGACCGGGTCGAATGGGGCAGATCGTTCACGTGGATGATCTCGAAGCCGAGAGACCGGGCCATCCGCGCCACGTCGTGGTGGGTCAGGGCGCCGCGCTCGTGCCCGACCACGGCGAGCAGACCCTTCGCCGCCTCCTCGATCTCGGGCTGATAGCTGTCGTGCGCGCGGAGGGCGAGCCGGAGCTCGGTGTTCGCGCGCCGCGCCTCCTCGGGGGTCGCGATGGCCTCCGTCGCGCGGCGGATCCGGTCGCGGTGCAAGCCGACGAGCGCACGGAGAGCCTCGTCGGGAAGACCGCGGGTGAGCGGCACCTTCGGCAGGCCGAGGGCGAGATACGCCGTGCTCGACTGGGCGCGCTCGAGTTCGATCTCGAGCGCCGTGCGCTCATCCGGCGCCTCGTTCGACAGGAGATCCTGCGCGTCGACACCCAGCGCCTCGGCGATCGTCCCGAGCTGGGACAGTCGCGGCTCGCGCTTGCCGTTCTCGATGAGGGAGAGCTGGCTGCCCGCGAGGCCGACCAGACGACCCAGATCATCGAGCGTCAGGTCTTTCGCTTTGCGCACGTGACGGATGCGACGGCCGACCGTGAGAGCGTCCATTCCTTACCCCATCGTTAAGAATCGCGAGTTTTCCAGTGACTCTATCCGGATTCCCGCCGCAAAGTCGCCACAGAATCGAGGTACCGCCACTTTTCCACGTAAGGAGCTCGCAATGACGCTGACCCTCGACCCCGTCGGATCCGCCACCTCCCCCGTCACGGCCCCGACCTACGTGGCCCCCACCGCCCCGGCAGCCGGCTCGTCCCGCAACTCCGAGGTGAACGCCTGGGTGCAGCGCATGGCCGAGTTGACCGGCGCCGCCGACGTGCACTGGTGCACCGGCGACTCCGCCGAATGGACGCGCCTCACCGCACAGCTGGTCGAGTCGGGTTCGCTCGTCCGCCTCGACCCCGAATGGCGCCCCAACAGCTTCCTCGCTCGCAGCGACCCCCGCGACGTCGCCCGCGTCGAAGAGCGCACCTTCATCTGCTCCGAGCGCGAAGAGGACGCGGGCCCGACGAACAACTGGCGGGCGCCGGCCGAGATGCGCATCCAGCTCGACACCCTGTTCCGCGGTTCGATGCGCGGCCGCACGATGTTCGTCGTCCCGTTCTCGATGGGCCCGATCGGCAGCCCGCTCGCCAAGCTCGGCGTGCAGGTCACCGACTCCCCCTACGCCGTGCTGTCGATGGGCATCATGACGCGGATGGGCACGCAGGCCCTCGACCAGATCGGCCCCGACACCGAGTGGGTGCCGGCGGTCCACAGCGTCGGCTACCCGCTCATCGACGACGCCGGTGTGGTACGCGACGACGTGCGCTGGCCCTGCAACGACACGAAGTACATCACCCACTTCCCCGAGACCCGCGAGATCTGGTCGTTCGGATCCGGGTACGGCGGCAACTCGCTGCTCGGCAAGAAGTGCATGGCGCTGCGCATCGCGTCCGTCCTGGCCCGCGACGAGGGCTGGCTCGCCGAGCACATGCTGCTCGTCAAGGTCACCTCTCCCGCCGGCCGAAGCCGCGTGCTCGCCGCCGCGTTCCCGTCGGCGTGCGGCAAAACCAACTTCGCGATGATGCAGCCCTCCCTCCCGGGCTGGAAGGTCGAGACGATCGGTGACGACATCGCGTGGATGCGCCCGGATGCGCAGGGACGCCTCCGCGCCATCAACCCCGAGCGGGGCTTCTTCGGCGTCGCCCCCGGCACCGGGGAGACCACGAACCCGACCGCGATCGACACGATCTGGGGCAACACGATCTTCACGAACGTGGCTCTCCGCGACGACGACGACGTCTGGTGGGAGGGCATGACGGATGTCGCGCCCCGTCACCTGCGCGACTGGAAGGGCGACGACTGGCACCGCGGCGACTCGTCGCACGCGGCGCACCCCAACGGCCGCTTCACCGTCCCGGCCGAGCAGTGCCCGAGCATGGCGCCCGAGTGGGACGACCCCGAGGGCGTCGTGGTCGACGCGATCCTGTTCGGCGGCCGTCGCGCCACCAACATCCCCCTCGTCGCCGAGGCCACCGACTGGGCCCACGGCGTCTTCATGGGCGCGACCATCTCGAGCGAGCGCACCGCGGCCGCAGAGGGGACGCTCGGCGAGCTGCGCCACGACCCCTTCGCGATGCTCCCGTTCTGCGGCTACAACATGGCCGACTACTGGGCGCACTGGCTCCGCGTCGGCCGCTCGCTGGCCCACCCGCCGAAGATCTTCCAGGT
The DNA here is from genome assembly GCA_913778905.1 of uncultured Naasia sp. Classification (GTDB taxonomy): domain Bacteria; phylum Actinomycetota; class Actinomycetes; order Actinomycetales; family Microbacteriaceae; genus Naasia. The sequence continues at coordinate 30,139 of CAJYYA010000012.1, forward strand.
CAACTGGTTCCGCCGCGGCGCGGACGGCTCGTTCCTCTGGCCCGGATTCGGCGAGAACAGCCGCGTCGTCGATTGGATCGTGCGCCGCCTCGACGGTCGGGCGCTCGCGACGTGGACCCCGGCGGGCCACATCCCGTGGCGCGAGGACTTCGCCCTCGAGGGCACCGGGGTGGACGAGGACATCTGGGAGGAGCTCACGGCCATCGACACCGCATCGTGGCTTGCGGAATGCGACCTCACCGAGCAGCTGTTCGACCGCTTCGGGCGCCGCGTCCCCCACGAGCTGCGCGCCCAGCTGGCGAGCCTTCGCTGGAAGCTCGAACGTTCGGCCGAGACCACCACGGCCGATAGCGCGGCGGCCTGATCCTCCCTCATGCGTCGCCGGTCATCCGGCGTCCGGGTTCTTCCCGGGCGCCGGACCTCTGCGTCGTCAACGCGGAGCGCTGTCCGATGAAGACCCCCGCGAGGATCATCGCGCCGCCGATGAGGTCGGCCGGCGACGGGACGGACCCGAGGAACAGCCCGATCACCACGACGAACACGGTGATCAGGTTGAGGAACAAGCCCGCCTCCCCCGCCGGGATCACGCGCAGGGCCGAGTTCCACAGCAGGTAGGAGCCGACCGACGGCAGCGCGGCCACCACGAGCAGCGCGATGAGACCCGACGCGGTGACGCCGTCGTGCGCCGGACCTGGTACGACGGCCGCGACAGGCGTGCACAAGACCGCGATGACGCTCGCCTGCACGGCTGTGGCGGTGATGGGCGGCACATCGGAGACCGACCGACCGGCGAGCGAATAGACGGTCCACGCGACGATCGCGAGCACCATGAGCCCCTCGCCCGGGCCCGCGGACACGGCGAGCGGGTGGTCGCCGCCCGCGACGAGCACGATCATCACCCCCACGAATCCGAGCAGGAGGCCGGCGACCGCCGCGCCGCGCAGCCGGGTCCGAGCGAGGAGGGCCCCGCCCAGCAGGATCAGCCCCGGATTCGCGGCGTTCACGAGCGCGGCGCCCGACGGCGTCGTGAACTGCAGAGCCGTGTAGAGCAGCAGGTTGTATCCCGCGACGCCGATGAGGCCGAGCACCGCGAGTCGTGGGAGAGCCCGAGCGACCCGGCGCCAGTCCGGCCGCTCGATGACGGCCGCGAGGATCAGCAGGACGGGAGCGGCGAGCACCCAGCGCGAAGCCGTCAGTTCGAGCGGCGAGAACTCGGCGAGCGCTGCCGCCCCGACCACGTAATTGATTGCCCAGAACAACGTCGCGAGCACCAGGAAGAGGATCGCCGACCGTCGACCGGTCCCCCTCGCGTTGGTGCGCTGTCCGCCGGTCTCGACCATTCCCCCATCCTGACGCGACTCGTCGCCGTTCCGGTCGACGGATCCTCCCCGTGTCCTCCGGATGGCCGACTCACGCGCCGTGACAGCCGTCGGGTAGCCTGGACCCGTCGCCTACGCGACCACACTCAGGCACCCTCACGCGGTGCCGCACATACCGATGCCTCGAAGGATGTACCCGTGACCGACTCCGCCGCCATTCCCGACAAGCCGGCTCTCGAGGGCCTCGAGGACAAGTGGGGTACCCGCTGGGAGGACGACGGCGTCTACAGCTTCGACCGCACCGATGTCACCCGTGACGACATCTACTCGATCGACACTCCCCCGCCCACGGCGTCGGGATCTCTGCACATCGGGCACGTCTTCAGCTACACGCACACCGACGTCATCGCGCGCTACCAGCGCATGAGCGGCAAGACCGTCTTCTACCCCATGGGGTGGGATGACAACGGGCTGCCCACCGAGCGGCGTGTGCAGAACTACTACGGTGTCCGCTGCGACCCGACACTGCCCTACGAGCCCGACTTCACCCCGCCCTTCGAGGGCGGAGACAACAAGAGCAGCAAGGCCGCCGACCAGAAGCCCATCTCGCGCCGCAACTTCATCGAGCTCTGCGAGAAGCTGACCGTCGAGGACGAGAAGCAGTTCGAGGCCGTCTGGCGCATGCTCGGACTGTCGGTCGACTGGAACCAGACCTACCGCACCATCGGCGACGACGCGCGTGCCGCGTCGCAGAAGGCGTTCCTGCGCAACCTGGCCCGCGGTGAGGCGTACCAGGCCGACGCCCCCACGCTGTGGGACGTGACGTTCCGCACGGCCGTGGCCCAAGCCGAGCTCGAGGACCGGGTGCAGCCCGGCCACTACCACCGCGTGGCGTTCGCGAAGCCGGACGGTGGGACGATCGAGATCGAGACGAGCCGCCCCGAGCTGCTCCCCGCCTGCGTCGCCCTCGTGGCGCACCCCGACGACGAGCGCTACAAGCCGCTCTTCGGCACCACCGTGACCACGCCGGTGTTCGGCGTCGAGGTCCCGGTGCTCGCGCACCACCTGGCCCAGGCCGACAAGGGCACCGGCATCGCCATGATCTGCACCTTCGGCGACGTGACCGACGTCGTCTGGTGGCGCGAGCTCGACCTGCCCAACCGCGCCGTGATCGGTTTCGACGGTCGCTTCATCACCGAGGCCCCCGACGCGATCACGACCGAGGCCGGCACGGCCGCGTACGAGCGGATGGCCGGCAAGACGGTGTTCTCCGCGAAGCAGGCCATCGTCGAGATGCTCCGCGAGACCGAGACGCTCCTGGAGGAGCCGAAGGCCATCCAGCACCCGGTCAAGTTCTTCGAGAAGGGCGACCGCCCGCTCGAGATCGTCTCGACCCGCCAGTGGTACATCACCAACGGCGGCCGCGACGAGGAACTCCGCGAGCGCCTGCTCGCCATGGGTCGCGAGATCGACTTCGTGCCCGACTTCATGCGCGTGCGCTACGAGAACTGGGTCCGCGGGCTCGCCGGCGACTGGCTGATTTCGCGTCAGCGCTTCTTCGGTGTGCCGATCCCCGTCTGGTACCCGCTCGATGCCGACGGTAACCCTGTCTTCAACTCGCCGCTCGTGCCCGACGAGGCGTCCCTCCCGGTCGATCCCTCGAGCGACGTGCCCACGGGCTACACGGAGGACCAGCGCGGAGTCGCCGGCGGCTTCATCGGCGAGCTCGATGTCATGGACACCTGGGCGACCTCGTCGCTCACGCCGCAGCTGGCGGGCGGCTGGGAACGCGACCCCGAGCTCTGGAACCTCGTGTTCCCGTTCGACCTGCGCCCTCAGGGTCAGGACATCATCCGCACCTGGCTGTTCTCGACCGCGCTGCGCGCGCTGCTCGAGGACGGCCAGAAGCCGTGGTCGCATGCGACCATCTCCGGATTCATCGTCGACCCCGACCGTAAGAAGATGTCGAAGTCGAAGGGCAACGTCGTCACCCCGGCCGACATGCTCGAGCAGCACGGATCCGACGCGGTGCGCTACTGGGCCGCCTCCAGCCGTCTCGGCACCGACGCGGCCTTCGACCCGCAGAATCCGACCCAGATCCGCATCGGACGCCGGCTGTCCATCAAGATCCTCAACGCCGCGAAGTTCATCCTGTCGTTCGAGGCCGGCGAGGCGAGCACGAGCGGACGCGCTGCCGTCACGCACCCCCTCGACTGGAGCATGCTCACGAGCCTCGACGAGGTCGTCCGCATCGCGTCGAAGGCCTTGGGCGATTACGACCATGCTCGAGCGCTCGAAACCACGGAAGCGTTCTTCTGGACTTTCTGCGACGACTACCTGGAGCTCGTCAAGGAGCGCGCCTACGGTTCGGCCGGCACGGAGGACGGCGGTCAGGCGTCAGCCGTCGCAGCTCTCCGCGAAGCGCTCGACACGATGCTGCGGCTCTTCGCCCCGTTCGTGCCTTTCGCCACGGAGGAGGCCTGGTCCTGGTCGCACACCGATTCCGTGCACATCGCGGCCTGGCCCACCCCCGGAACGGCTCCGGAAGCCGCCCGCCGGGAGCTGCTTCAGCTCGCCAGCGAAGCACTCATCGGAGTCCGACGCGCCAAGACAGATGCGAAAGCGTCACAGAAGACTCCGGTTTCCCATGCAACTATCGAAGGACCGCTTGAGAAGATCGAACTTCTCCAGCTCGCCGAAGCCGACCTTCGCGCCGTAGGGCGCATCGAAGATCTCGACTTCACGCCGGGTGACAACCTGGCAGTCACCCGTATCGAACTCGCACCGAATGAGGAACTGTGAACGGACACGACATCGACACCGAGCGTCCGGCTGAGGCCGATGACGTGTCGACAGACGACACCTCGATTCCCGAGGCAGGCGACTCCGAGGTCGACGGCTCGGCGCCCCGGAACAGCGAGACCCCTTCCGCGACCGGATCCGAGCAGCTTTCCGCCGTCACGGTGCGGCCGCTGGCGCAGAACGATTTCTTCGCCTGGTACGACCTCTACGCCCAGTACGCGACCTTCTATGAGGAGGAGTTGACCGACGAGCGCGCCATGCGCGCCTGGCTGTGGCTCCACGACGAGAACCACCTCATCACAGGGCTGGTCGCAGTCGACGCCTCCGGCGCCCTGGTGGGCCTGGCGCACGTTCGCCCCTTCGAGCGATTGCTCGCCGGGGGCAACGGCCTCTACATCGACGACCTCTTCGTGAGCCCCGCCGCTCGCAAGCAAGGCGTGGCTCGCGCACTCATCGCCGCCGTGGAGCAGCAGGCGAAGGACGGCGGCTACCAGATCGTCCGGTGGATCACGGCGAAGGACAACGACACCGCCCGTCGCGTCTACGATGCCGTCGCCAAGAAGACGAACTGGGTCACGTACGACCTCGCCGTCTCCTGATCTCGGCGATGATCGGACTGGGAACCAGGTGGGCCTTCGGCTCCGTGCCGCCGGCCCGCCTGGCACCCGAAGTGGCACAGGTGATCGCCGGGGTGGAGAATGATCTGACCGGCTCGGGTCGTACGGATCTCGCCGGGTCCATGTGGACCCTCACCTGGCTCGAAGGGCGTCCCATCGCCGAACTCGACCGCGACACCGCCGAAGGGGACCCCATCGTCGTCTCGGTCGACGCGACCGGGCGCATCACGACCTCGACGGACGAGGACCTCGACGACGTCTGGTGACGGAGGCCGACTCAGCGCCCGCTGACCTCACACGAAGAGGCCGACCCGGCTAGCTCGGGTCGGCCTCTTTCCGTGTCTCGGCCTCCAGGGCTGCCACGGTCCGGATCAGACGGCGGCGGCTCTCTCGTCGGCCTTCTTGTTGGGCAGCGTGAGGAGCGTCGTCAGCGCCACGACGATGAGCAGGATCGAGCCGATCTGGACGAGGATGTTCACCCCGGCGAAGGGCAGGACGAACATCGCGACGCCCGCGGCGATCGAGACGATGCCGGAGACGAAACCGAACCAACGCGGCTGGACGGCGCCACGCAGGCCGAGGACGAAATCGACGACGCCGTCGATGATCCAACCGATGCCGATGATCAGACCGAGTGCTTCGATGGTGCCGAACGGATTGGCGAGCGCCAGAACTCCGACGACGAGGAGCAGCACGCCCATGATGGCGCTGAGCCAGCGGACGGCGGGCACCATGGTGTGCGCGATGAACGCCGCGATGAGCCGGAAGACGCCGCTCGCGATCAGGAACGACCCGAACACGATCGCGACGGTCAGCAGAGTCGCACCCGGGAAGATCAGGCCGATGAGGCCCAGGACGAGGCCGATGACTGCGATGGCGATGATCTGACCCCGGAAAACTCGACGGAGCGTCGCGAGATCCACCGCGGTGATCGACTGTTCGGTGAAGATGGTCATGACTGTGTTTCCCCCTCAGCGGCGTCCGCCGCGTCGAGTAGGAGTGTGACAGAATCCTCAGCTTCGACACAGAACCCCGTTCGCGGGACGTGTCGTGTCGGGTTCCGCTCAGAGATGCGGGATTAGTGTCACGCCCATGAGTGGTTCGCGGAATCAGGTGTCGTCGATCTCCGCGGGAGTCGCATCGGCCCTTGTCGGAGTCGGTGCCGCCGAACTCGTGGCGGGCATCGTCTCCCCCGGATCGAGCCCGCTCGCATCCATCGGCGCCTGGATCATCGATCTCGCCCCCGGCTGGGCCAAGGACGTCATGGTGGCGCTCTTCGGTACCGGGGACAAGCCCGTCCTCATCACGCTGACCGTTCTGGGTGTGGCAGCTCTCGGAGCTCTCGCCGGCTTCCTCCAGCACCGGCGGCCACCGTCGGGTGTCTCGCTGACCGGTGTCGTGACGTTGGTGGGCGTCATCGCCGCCATGACGCGCCCCGGCGCCGGGATTCTGACTCCGCTGGCAGCCGTGGTGGGCGGCGGCGTCACGGTTCTCGCCCTCACCAGGCTGACCAGGAGGATCGGTGTGCCCGCGCGCCCCGAGCTGGCCGTCCGGCCGGTCGTCGCGGGGGCGGTGTCGGGGTCCACGGATCGGCGCGGATTCCTTCGTCTGGCCGGCGTCTTATCCGCCGCCGGGATCGCGGCGGTCGCCGCCGGGCAGTTCATCGGCGCATCGTCGCGACGGGCCCTCGACGCCATCTCGGATGTCGTGCTCCCCGCCCCGGCGACCACGGTCGCGGCTCCCCCGGCCGGTGCCTCGTTCGCCATCGACGGTCTCTCACCGCTCGTCACCTCCAACGACGCCTTCTACCGGATCGACACCGCCCTGGTGGTCCCCGAGATCGACCCGTCCGAGTGGAGTCTTCTCATCACCGGCATGGTCGAACAGGAGGTGCGCATCACCTTCGAAGAACTCCTCGCACTGCCGCTCGAGGAGAGCTACACGACACTGATGTGCGTCTCGAACGTCGTCGGAGGGGACCTCATCTCGAATGCCCGCTGGCTCGGGTACCCGATACGCGACCTTCTCGCCCGGGCTACGCCGCTGGACGGGGCCGACATGGTCCTCTCGCGCAGCACCGACGGGTGGACGGCGGGAACCCCCCTGGAGGTGTTGCAGGACGATCGCAACGCGATTCTCGCCGTGGGCATGAACGGCGCTCCGCTCCCCGCCGAGCACGGCTTCCCCGTCCGGATGGTCGTGCCCGGTCTCTACGGCTACGTCTCGGCCACCAAGTGGGTCGTGACCCTCGAGGTCACGCGCTTCGCTGACGTCCAGGCGTACTGGACGACCCGAGGCTGGGGTGAGCGCGGACCCGTGAAGGTCGAGAGCCGCATCGACGTCGCTCGAGCCGACGAGTCCGGGGGTGCTCTCCTCGCGGGGGTCGCCTGGGCGCAGCACACGGGTATCGCGGGGGTGGAGGTCCAGATCGACGACGGGGAGTGGGTCGAGGCCGAGACGGCCGACGAACTCTCGATCGATACCTGGCGTCAGTGGCGAGCCACGGTCCCTGCGGCCGCCGGCCGACACACCGCTCGAGTGAGGGCCACGACGTCAGCGGGTGAGGTGCAGACCAGCGATCGCGCAGACGTGCTCCCCGACGGCGCCACCGGCTACCACTCGCGCGACTTCACCGTCTAGGCGACGTGCCACCGAGCGCCTGATGTGTCGACGAGTGTCTGCTCAGGCGCTCTTCTCGGCGCGAACCGCGGTCCGGGGGACGATGGTGGGCGCGGCGTTCTCGACGACCGCTTCTCGAGTGATGACCACACGGGCGACGTCGTCATCGGACGGCACATCGAACATGACCGGTCCGAGGACCTCTTCCAGGATGGCACGCAGCCCGCGGGCACCCGTCTGACGCAGGACGGCGAGGTCGGCGATCGCTTCGAGAGCACCGCGGTCGAACTCGAGTTCGACACCATCGATCTCGAACATCCGCTGGTACTGCTTGATCAGCGCATTGCGCGGGACGGTGAGGATCTCCATCAGAGCGTGCTGATCGAGCGGGGTGACCGTGGTGACGACGGGCAGACGACCGATGAACTCGGGGATGAGCCCGAACTTGTGCAGATCTTCCGGCAGGACCTCGGAGAACAGGTTGATGTCGTTGCCCTTGCTGTGCAACGGGGCGCCAAAACCGATGCCCTTCTTGCCCGCCCGGTTGGAGATGATCTCCTCGAGCCCTGCGAATGCGCCCGCGACGATGAAGAGCACATTGGTCGTGTCGACCTGGATGAATTCCTGGTGCGGGTGCTTGCGACCGCCCTGCGGCGGGACGGAGGCGACGGTGCCCTCGAGGATCTTCAGCAGTGCCTGCTGGACACCTTCGCCCGAGACGTCGCGGGTGATCGAGGGGTTCTCCGCCTTGCGGGCGATCTTGTCGACCTCGTCGATGTAGATGATGCCCGTCTCCGCGCGCTTGACGTCGTAATCGGCTGCCTGGATGAGCTTGAGGAGGATGTTCTCGACATCCTCGCCGACGTAGCCGGCCTCGGTGAGAGCGGTCGCATCGGCGACTGCGAAGGGCACGTTGAGGCGCTTCGCGAGCGTCTGCGCCAGGTAGGTCTTGCCGCACCCCGTGGGGCCGATGAGGAGGATGTTGCTCTTCGCGATCTCGATCTCATCGGCGAGGGATTCGGCTGCGGTCACGGTCTGCCGCGAACGGATCCGCTTGTAGTGGTTGTAGACCGCCACCGAAAGCGAGCGCTTGGCCTGCTCCTGCCCGACGACGTACTCCTCGAGGAAGGAGTAGATCTCCTTCGGCTTGGGGAGGTCGAACTCGCTGGTCGTCTCTTCCCCCGCTTCGGCGAGCCGCTCCTCGATGATCTCGTTGCAAAGCTCGACGCACTCGTCGCAGATGTACACACCGGGGCCGGCGATCAGCTGCTGCACCTGCTTCTGGCTCTTGCCGCAGAACGAGCACTTCAGCAGATCTGCGCTCTCACCAATACGCGCCATGAACCTGGATCCTTCCGGTGCTCCGCGATGGGCGGAGGTCGTCGCCGTGCCACGAGCCTACTTCGCACCGCCGACATCGAGGCGCGGACGGCGGCGAGTCGGCGGCGCTGGGGCGTGGCGCGGTCCGAATTCCGTTCGAGGCCGCCCCCGAAACGCCGCAGGGCCCGAACGGGACGATCCGTGTGGATCGCCCCGTCCGGGCCCCGTGGACGCTGACGGACTACTTGGTGAGCGCCGCCTGGATGCTCTTGCGGCTCGTCAGCACCTGGTCGATGAGCCCGTACTCGAGGGCCTCGGAGGCTGAGAGGATCTTGTCGCGGTCGATGTCGCGGTTGACCTCCTCGACACTCCGGTGCGAGTGCTTCGACAGGGTCTCCTCGAGCCATTCGCGCATGCGCATGATCTCGCGAGCCTGGATCTCGATGTCCGACGCCTGGCCGCGCCCCGCGTCACCCGTCGCGGGCTGGTGGATCAGGATGCGGGCGTTCGGCAGCGCGAGACGCTTGCCGGGCGTACCGGCGGCCATCAGCACGGCGGCGGCCGAGGCGGCCTGACCGAGCACAACGGTCTGCACGTGGGGACGGATGTACTGCATCGTGTCGTAGATGGCCGTCATCGCCGTGAACGAGCCGCCGGGCGAGTTGATGTACATGACGATGTCGCGGTCCGGGTCCTGGCTCTCCAGGACGAGGAGCTGGGCCATGATGTCGTCGGCCGAGGCGTCGTCGACCTGCACGCCGAGGAAGATGATGCGGTCCTCGAAGAGCTTGGCGTACGGATCCTGACGCTTGTACCCGTATGCGGTCCGCTCCTCGAAGCTCGGGAGGATGTACCGCGACGAGGGCGCTCCCTGGCTTCCGAATGCGCGGCCACCGAGGTCGAAGTTGTTCATGGTGATGTCGTTTCCGTTCTTCTCGGTGTCGAAACTCACAGTTCGCCCTTGGTGGCGGGGTCGAGGGTTCCGCCACCGCCGGTCACGTCACTGGCCGACTCGCGAATGTGGTCGACGAAGCCGTATTCGAGGGCCTCCTGGGCCGTGAACCAGCGGTCGCGGTCACCGTCGGCGTTGACCTGCTCGACGCTCTTGCCCGTCTGGGCGGCGGTGATCTCGGCGAGACGGGTCTTCATGCTCAGGATGAGCTGCGCCTGCGTCTGGATGTCGCTCGCAGTGCCGCCGAAGCCGCCGTGCGGCTGGTGCAGGAGGACGCGGGCGTTCGGCGTGATGTAGCGCTTGCCCTTGGTGCCGGCGGTCAGCAGGAGCTGGCCCATGGACGCGGCCATTCCGATGCCGACCGTGACGATGTCGTTCGGCACGAACTGCATGGTGTCGTAGATCGCCATGCCCGCCGTGATCGAGCCGCCGGGCGAGTTGATGTAGAGGTAGATGTCCTTCTCGGAGTCTTCGGCAGCGAGGAGGAGGAGCTTGGCGGCGATCTCGTTGGCGTTCTCGTCGCGCACCTCGGATCCGAGCCAGATGATGCGGTCTCGAAGCAGTCGATCGAAGACGCTCTGAGCCAGGATGGGTTCGGCCATGTGGGCACTCCTTGGTTGTTTCGCGGGACCTGATGAATCTATCGAGTCGCACTTGTGGGAACGGCCCTGTTCGCCCTCGGCAGAGATCGGGTGCCGGATGCGAGAAGCGCCCCGCCCCGTGCGGGGCGAGGCGCTTCTCAGGCGCTGCGGGAGAGCGGTCAGTGGTTGTGGCCGGCGTGCTCGTCCTCGTCGTCCTCGACCGGAGCGACGAAGTCGTCGTCGTCCGAGTTGGTCGCGGCGAAGTCGCTCATGTCGATGGCGTTGCCCTCGGTGTCGACGACATCGACCTTGCCCAGCAGGACCGCGAGGGCCTTCGAGCGGGTCACCTCGGCGATGACGCCGGGGAGCTGGCCGTTCTGCTGCAGGACGTCGGCGAACTCCTGCGGCTGCATGCCGTACTGCGACGCGGCCTGGATGACGTAATTGGTGAGCTCGCCCTGGCCGATGCGAACCTCTTCCTTCTCGGCGATCGCGTCGAGGAGGAGCTGCGTGCGGAAGGTCTTCTCACTGGACTCGGTGACCTCGGCGCGGTGCTCGTCGTCCTCGAGGCGGCTCTCCTGCTCGAGGTGACGGTTCACCTCGTCCTCGATGAGCTGAGCGGGGACGGGGATCTCGACCTGCTCGAGGAGCGTGTCGACGATCTTGCCGCGGGCCTCGGTCGCCTGGCCGAAGGTCTTCGAGCGGGCGGCCTGCTCGCGGAGCTGCACCTTGAGCTCGTCGAGGGTGTCGAACTCGCTCGCCATCTGGGCGAAGTCGTCGTCGGCCTCGGGCAGCTCGCGCTCCTTGACGGCCACGAGCTTGACGGCGATCTGGGCGGTCTCGCCTGCGTGGTCGCCACCGAGCAGCTTCGACTCGAAGGTGGTCTCCTCACCGGCGGTGAGGGTGTCGAGGGCCTCGTCCATGCCCTCGAGCAGCTCGCCCGAGCCGATCTCGTAGGAGATCGAGTCGGCACGGTCGACCTCGTTGCCGTCGATGGTCGCGACCAGGTCGAGCTGGGCGAAGTCGCCGGTCTTGGCGGGGCGGTCGACCGAGATGAGGGTGCCGAAGCGGCTGCGGAGCTTCTCGAGCTCGGCGTCGAGGTCCTCGTCGCTGACCTCGGCGGCCGCCACCTCGACCTTGAGGTCGTCGTAGGCGGGCAGCTCGAACTCGGGACGCACGTCGACCTCGACAGTGATCTCGAGATCGCCCGAGAAGTCCTTGATCTCGGGGAGTTTGGTGACGTCGGCCTCGGGACGGCCGAGCGGCTTGAGGTCGTTCTCGCCCATCGCCTGGCGGTAGTAGCGGTCGAGGCCCTCGTTCACGGCGTGTTCGATGACGGCGGCCTTGCCGACACGCTGGTCGATGATCGCCGGGGGCACCTTGCCCTTGCGGAAGCCGGGGATGTTCACCTGCTCGGCGATGTGCTTGTAGGCGTGGTCGATGCTCGGCTTGAACTCCTCCGAGCTGACCGTGACGACGAGCTTGACTCGCGTGGGGCTGAGCTTCTCGACAGTGGACGTGACCATAGTGATTCCTCGTTCGTGGGGCTTCGTGGGTGGGCCCGCTCGTGTCGGGTGCGATGCGCTCGCGGCTCCGCCTTTCGCGGTTCCACGTTCGCACCGGTCGGGGCGACAGGATTTGAACCTGCGGCCTCCCGCTCCCAAAGCGGGCGCTCTACCAAGCTGAGCTACGCCCCGGTCTTGCGACCGGTGGTCGCATGCACGCAGTCGTGAGTGACCAGACCGCCCGAAAGTCTAGCCGAGACGGATGCGGCACGCTCGACCGCCTCGGATGGGCGGCACCACCGCGGGCGTCACGAGCAGGGCGCGGATATGGGCTAGGCTTTGATCCGCTGTCCGGTGATACCGACAGTCACGGGGATGTAGCTCAATGGTAGAGCCTCAGTCTTCCAAACTGATCACGCGGGTTCGATTCCCGTCATCCCCTCCACGACGAGAAGCCCCGACCTGATCAGGTCGGGGCTTCTCGCGTCGATGCCCTGCTGTCCCGCAGAACACCGGGTGGTTCAGACGCTCAGTCGCTCGGCGGACGGACGAGCATGCCGACCGAGGTGATCGGGAACCGTCCGCCGCCGGCGATCTGATCGAGTGCTTCCTCGCCGACGCCGTTCTCGGCGGGCGCTTCCTGTACGTGCTCCGTGTTGTTCGTCACAGCCACTCCTCGGTCTTGCTGTTCAGGGGATTCGCCCTCCACGCGGAGGGAACGATGCTCATCTCAGGGCTGAGGCGAGCTCGCGGCTCCGGAGAGGTCCTCCACGAACTGATTCCAGGTGTAGCCGCCGCCCTGCGCGCCGGAGACGGCGTCGTCGGAGAGCGGGACGTCCTTCTGGTCCGTCGTGTCGGATGCGGTTGAGCTGATGCGGTCGTTCATTGAATTTCCTTCTTGTTGATATGGGTACGGCCTGGCGAAGGTCGTCGGGACGCGCTCGCGATCTCAGATGCGGCTGAGTTCGGCGCCTACGGCCGCACGGTGGCTCCCACCCACTCATCGAAGACATCCCAGATGTGGCCCCCTGCGAACCGGAGACGGAATCGTCCGGGAGCGGGGTGTCCTTCTCACCCGTCGAGTCGGATGCGGCAGGTTCGATGCTCTTGTTCACGATCGTCCTCGTTTCATGACGGGTCGACTATCCGGTTGTGTTGTGGGCGGGAGAGGAGCTCGGAGAGGCGGCGTGGGCGCTGTAGCCCGTCAGCAGACCCCAACGCGAGTAGGAGCCGATCATTCGCGGTCACCCGCGGCATTCATGGCTCGCTCCAGGTCGCCGGGCTGCAGCCTCCCGGGGCCTCGGAACACCCGGCCGTCGGCCAGTTCGACGCGCCACCCGCCGTCCACCTCGATGAGCAGATCCTCGGTCAGCGGCGAATCGTTCTCACGTGCGTTCATCGGTCTCCTCGAGACGTCGTCAATGCCCCGGTGCATTCCCGGCGGTCGCTTCGAAAGGCCACTGTGCCGAGGATCAGTCGCCCCGACGAGACCCTCTTCGGGGGCCCTGCAGGAGTGGCACCACAACTGGGCCGTTGTCGAAGGACACGGCTCCCCCGTACTTTCTGCTTACGAACGCCGGGGGTGGACCGGCGTCGTCACGCAGCATCAGGGGGAACCAAGTGGCTGTCACGCCGCAGAGCAGCTCGGCCGAGCGCCCGGTCTCGCCGTACCGTCAGGAGGCGCTCGACGCTCTCGACATCGGCTCGAAACTGGACCGGCATCTCCGCGCCACGAAGCCCGTTCGGTGGGTCGCTCTCGCCGCGATCCTCGTACTCATCGCCGCCGCCCTCATCTGGGCCGTCGCCGGCCGGGCCCCGGTGCTGGTCACCGGGAGCGGTGCTCTGCTCCCCCGTGACGGGCTGGTCAGAATCACCAGCCTGCACGATGGTGCGGTCGTGGACGGCATCGCCGAGGACCGCACCACCGTGGCCAAGGGTGAGACGCTGCTCGTCCTCGAGGGTGCCGACGGGACCCGGCGTACGATCGTCGCTCCCACCGACGGCGAACTCGTGGAGAGGTCGCCGCTGTCGCTCGGCGACCGGGTCGCCGACGGCGATGCGGTCGGCGCCATCCTCCCCTCCGGATCGCACGGGGTCGCCGTGGCGTTCGTGAATCCCGTCGCCGCGACCTCGGTCGCGCCCGGGATGACCGTGCTCGTCACACCCGATGTGGCCAAGGCCGGCGCCTACGGCCGCATGGTGGGCACGATCACGTCCATCGACCGCGTCCCCTTCGCCGAGCGCGACTTCATCGATCTCACCGCGGGGAACGATGCGCTCGCCGCTTCGCTCGCGAGCGAGGGCAGCCTGCGCGTCGTCATCGCGCTCACCCCGGCAGATACTCCGTCCGGCTTCCTATGGACCTCCGAGAACGGCCCGCCGTTCGCGATCCCCACGGCGAGCGCGGTGAACGTCTCGATCCAGACCGGTGAGCGCGCCCCCATCTCGTTCCTCGTGGGTGGCTGATATGACCGTCTCCGCGAAGATTCCCGCTCGCCCGGCTGCGAGTCGCCGGGTCAAGACCCCGACCGTCCTGCAGATGGAGGCCGCGGAATGCGGGGCCGCCGCCCTCGGCATGCTCCTCGGTCATTACGGCCGTTTCGTGCCGCTCATCGAGCTCCGCGAGACGGTCGGCGTCTCCCGCGACGGCACCAATGCGAAGGCCATCCTTCACGCCGCGCGGCTGCACGGTCTCGAGGCCGCCGCCTACCGTCGCGAACCGGCCGATCTCAAGACCCACCCGCTGCCGGTCATCGTCTGGTGGGAGTTCGATCACTTCCTCGTCGTCGAGGGGTACTCGGCGGGCCGCTGGTATCTCAACGATCCGGCATCGGGACGGCGCTCCGTCTCGGACGAGGACTTCGGACGCGCGTTCACGGGCATCGTCCTGGATGCGAGACCCGGTGCCGACTTCCAGCGGAGCGGGCGTCGCCCGTCGGCCTGGCTCGCTCTCATGGAACGCGTCAGCCGTTCCCGCCTCGCCCTGCTCTACGTCGTCCTGGCCGGCGTGGCGATGCTCGCCCCCGGCCTCGCCGTCCCCGCCCTGACCCGGGCGTTCGTCGACGGAGCGCTGGTCTCGGATCGGACGGCACTCATCGGGCCGATCCTCGTCGGGCTCGTCCTCGCAGCCGTCGTGCAAGGCGCGCTGACCTGGCTGCAGGCGGCCGTCACGGTGGATATCCGGGCGGTACTCGGCATCCGGATGTACGCGGCCCAGACCCAGCGACTGCTGGCCCTGCCCATGCGGTTCTTCCTGCAACGAGCGGCCGGCGACGTCGCCTACCGCGCATCGCTCGGGGGAACCGTCGCGGGCGTGGTGACGGGGCCGCTCGTGGCATCCCTGGTCGGATTGGTGGTCGCGGCCGCCTACATCGGCATCGTGTTCTCTCTCGATGCGCTGCTGGGCCTGGTCGTCCTCGTGGGCTCACTGGCCGTCGTCGCAGCTATCCTGCGCACCGCCGGCAGACAACGGGATCTCTCCAACCGCGCGATGCGCGAGCAGATCGATGCGGCTGTGGCCAAGACCGGCACGCTCGCGCTGATCGAGACGGTCAAGGCGCAGGGCGCCGAGGACGAGGCGATGGCGAGGATCAGCGCGGCCCGCGCCCGCCTCGTGGCCGCGCGCGCGGAATCCGAGACGGCTCTGCTGCCTCTGCTCGCACTCCCCGCTGCCGTCAGCGGCATCATGGCCCTTCTCCTCCTCGCCATCGGCGCCGGGCAGGTCATGTCCAGTCAGATCACGCTGGGAACGCTCCTCGCCATCCAGTTCCTGTCGGCCGCCGCACTCGCTCCGCTCTCGACCCTGGCGTCGCTCACGGGGCAGGTGCAGCAGATCGCCGCCGTCATCGATCGCATCGACGACATCGAGGACTCGGGGCTCGACGATGAGATCCAGGCTCGGCTCGGCGGGCGCCGCGCAGATCTCGACGACCGTCCCGTGGAGGGCCGCATCACCTTCGACGAGGTGAGTTTCGGCTACTCGCTTCTGACTCCCCCTCTGATCCGCGACTTCTCGCTCGACATCCCCGTCGGCTCGCGCGTCGCCATCGTGGGCGCGAGCGGCAGCGGCAAATCGACCGTCGCGAAGCTCGTGGTCGGCCTGCTCTCGCCCACGAGCGGGCGCGTGCTGGTGGACGGTCGCGAGCGTGTGCGCTTCGAGCGGGAGACCCTGGCCGAGGGGATCGGTTACGTCGAACAGAGCACGGCCCTGTTCTCCGCTTCGGTCCGTGACAACATCACGCTGTGGGATGACGAGGTCGATGAAGTCGATCTCGTGTCCGCCTGTCGTGACGCGGGCATCCACGATGTCATCGCCGCACGCCCGGGCGGATACGACGGGCTGCTCGGTGAAGGCGGACGAGGGCTGTCCGGGGGTGAGGCGCAGCGTGTGGAGATCGCGAGGGCTCTTCTCCGCAACCCCCGGATCGTCGTCCTCGACGAGGCGACGAGCGCACTGGATCCGCTCACCGAGTTGCAGATCGTCGACGCCGTGAGTCGCCGCGGCTGCACCACGGTCATCGTGGCGCACCGTCTGTCCACCGTGCGCGACGCCGACCTGATCCTCGTCCTCGACCGCGGAGAGGTCGTCGAACAGGGCACGCACGACCGACTCGTGAGCCTCGACGGCGCCTACGCCCGGCTGGTGCGCGCATGAGCGGGCACGATCGCGCCGGGTTGTTGCGTCGCCGGGAGCTGGAGGAGCAGCGCGCGTTCGCCGCCCTCATGGTGTCCGCGCCGCACCGTCCCCTCGACGCACAGCGCGCCACGACCGACCTCGGTCGCGATGCCGAACGCGAAGCCCTGGCCCTGATCGGTATCGAGGTTCCGGACCGGCCCGTGCACGGCTCCGCGGATACGTCCGCCACCGACCTGCTCGCCCGGTTGGCCGCCCGCGCAGCCGGTTCTGGAGGGCTCGTCCGCCGTGTCCGAGTGGCCCCCGATTGGGATCGTGGCCTTCTGCGCCCCGTCCTCGCCATCGCGGAGGGCCGCCCCGTCGTCCTCGTTCCCGGATTCCCGCTCGCCCGCATGGTCGATCCCCGCACCGGTCGGAGCATCCCGCGCCGCGCCCGCCCGGCGGTAGAGCCCGAAGGGCTGCACTCGGTCGACGATCTGCCCTCGAGAGCCCGGCTGCGAGACCTCGTCGAGCTGTCCGGTCGCGGCAATCGTCCCGCGCTCATCCTCGTGGCGCTCTTGACGCTCCTCGCCGGCGGCCTGTCCGTCCTCCTCCCGCTCGCGAGCGGTCTCATCGTGAGTCGGATCGTCCCCGACGACGACACCCCCCGTCTGGTCGCGCTGGTCACGGCGCTCGTCCTCGCCACCATCGCGAGCGCGGGATTGCAGATCGCGCAGGGGCGAGTCCTCGCCACCATTCGTTCCCGGTCCGACATCGCGGTCGGGGACGCGGTCTGGCGTCGGCTCCTCCTCCTCCCGCCCTCGTTCCACGCGCGATACACCACGGCGGATCTTGCCGATCGGGCCGACGCGATCGACGACCTGCGTCAAGCGATGGGGGCCGCCTTCGGGTCGGGTCTCGTGTCGGTCGTCGTCGCCCTCTCGAGCGTCCTCGTGCTGTTCTCGGCGAACCCCGTCGTCGGCGGTGTCGCTCTGACGGCGGTGGCCGTTCAGGGTCTGATCGTGCTGTGGACCCAGAAGCTCCGCACGGCGGTGCAGCGCAGGGAACTGCAGGCGGTTGCGGATCGCGACGGACTCATGCTCCAGGCCGTCGCGGCCATCGCGCGCATCCGTGTCTCCGCCGCCGAGAACCGCGTCTTCACCCAACTCGCCCGGCGCTTCGCCGATCTGCGCGTGCCCCAGCACGAAGACGGCGAACTGCTCAAACGGAATCAGACGATCGCCGCGCTCTGGCCCGTGCTGGGTGTCCTCATCGTCACGGTGGGTGTGGTCGCCAGCGGCGCCGGCTCGACGGGTCTCGGCACCTACATCGTGCTGACCACTGCGATCGCGCAGGTGCTCACCGCGACGGCCACTCTCTTCGCCGTCGCGGCTGGACTGGTCGGCGTGCTGCCGCAGGTCGAGCGCCTGGCGCCGATCCTGGAGGCCACCCCGGAGACCGTGCACTCCGGCGCCCCCGACGGAGACCTTCGGCTCTCCGGAGCCGTCTCGCTCGAACACGTCACCTTCCGCTACGGCGACACCGCGAGCGCTGTCGTTCTCGACGACGTGTCGTTCGAAGCCGCGGCCGGCGAGTTCGTGGCCGTCGTGGGCCCGAGTGGATCCGGTAAGTCCACGATCCTGCGCCTCCTGCTCGGCTTCGAGGAGCCCGAGGCGGGCAGCGTCCGCTTCGACGGGCGCGATCTGGGCCAGCTCCCGCGACAGGCCGTCCGGCGGCGTATCGGGACGGTCCTCCAGACGGCCAGTCTGTTCCCCGGATCCATCGCCGACAACATCTCAGCCGGACGGCTGCTCTCCCGCGACAGGATCTGGGCAGCCGCGGAAGCGGCGGCGGTCGCCGACGACATCCGCGCCATGCCCATGGGGCTCGAGACGCCACTCGTCGAAGGCGCCGCGTCGATCTCGGGAGGTCAGCGGCAGCGCATCGTCATCGCGCGGGCTCTCGCGGGCGAACCGGACCTCATGTTCTTCGACGAGGCGACTTCGGCACTCGACAACGTGGCGCAGCAGACGGTGTCGGCATCGATCTCCGCCCGTCGCGTGACCCGCATCGTCATCGCCCACCGCCTGTCCACGGTGCTAGGCGCCGACCGCATCATCGTCCTCGACCACGGGCGGGTCGTTCAGAACGGCACCTTCGACGAGCTGATGGCCGTGCCGGGACTCTTCCGCGACCTGGCGGAGCGTCAACTGGTCGGCTGAACGGGCTCGCCTCTCAGCCGCGCGCGGCTCCTGTGGGAACCGCTGTCGTTCAGTCCAGCCCCAGTTCCCGGCGGATCCGCGTCCGCTCGGCCGCGGTGGCCGGGTCGTTTCCCAAGAACGCGAGTTTCGCTGCCACCACTGAGCCGTCCGGGACGTCCGACGCGGGACCCGAGAGGACGAAGGTCGCGAAGGTCTCCGCGAAGTCCTCCGCCCCGTTCGTCGCCGCGTATTCGGAGACGAACGCGTCCGCGCCACCCTCCGACTCGTACTTCCGGGTGGCGTCCTCCTCCGTCGCCGCCTCGGCCTCCGCCCCGGTCTGGTCGTCCGCCCAGAACCGGGCGAGGAACCGACCGAGTATCGACCGCTCTGCGAGGCACCCTTCGGAGAACTCGAAGGTCGGGCATGCCCCCTGGACGACCGCGACGTCGTCCGCGGAGAGACTGTAGATGTGCCCGTACTCGTGCACCATCGTGCGGCGCAGCTCGTCGGAATCCGTCGCCCAGGCCATGTTCAACTCCGCATCCCAGATGCGGGGGTCGTCGGAGTCGCGCGCAACGGAGGCCATTGTCGACTCGTTCGAGTCGTCGGAGACCGAGACGCTCCTGACCTCGATCGCCCGCTCCCCCATGATCGTCGTCCACTGCGACCAGGCGTCGGCGAGTTCGCGATCGGCGGCGGCACCGCTCTCCTGCTCGTGGAGGACGCCGTCGCGCACGTCGTAGCGGATCGGTTCCGCGTAAGCAGCCCCCTTCCACGCGGCCTCGGACCGATTCGGAGAGGAGGCGTCGAGCAGGCCGCCCACCGCCCAGGTCGCCGCGACGACGGTCCCCACCGCGGTCAGTAGACCGACCATCGCCAACGAGACGATCAGGATGACAAATGGTCGTTTTCGCACGGGGCGAGGCTATCGGGCCGGCAACACTTTCGATGCCCGCGACGCGGGACGCGTGGAGCGGATCCGTGTCACAGAGAGTGAAGGCTGGGAGAAAGCTTTCTGTTCGGCACGAGATAGCCGTGACCGACATACTGGTCCGGTGAATCTCTTCTCCCCCGAGACCATCGGCATCGCGGCTGTCGTCGGCGTCGTCCTCCTCGTCGCTCTCATCGTGCTCATCGTGGTGCTGCGAGGGATCAAGGTGGCCAAGCCCGACGAAGCGATCATCGTCACGAGCCGCCAGCGAGGACCCAAGACGGGCGATGAGACCGACGAGAACGCCGGCCAACGCGTGGTGTTCGGTTCACGGGTCTTCGTCAAGCCGGTCGTCGAGGCGTACTTCAAGCTCAGTCTCCGCAGCCGCCAACTCAACGTGCAGGCCACGGCCCAGACCAGGGACGCCATCACGATCCGCGTCAACGCCGTCGCGGTGGTCAAGGTCGGCGGGTCCGAAGCCATGGTGCGCGCGGCCGCCCAGCGCTTCCTCAATCAGCAGGATCAGATCGAGTCGTCGACGGAGGAGGTCCTGAGCGGATCGGTCCGCTCGATCGTGGGCCAGCTCACCGTCACCGAGATCATCACCAACCGGTCCGCGCTCCAGGGACAGGTCCTCGAAGCCGTGCGCGAGTCCCTCGACGTCCAGGGGCTCCAGATCGACACGCTCCAGATCAAGGAGATCGACGACGACAACGGCTACATCCGCGATCTGGGTCGTGCCGAGGCCGCGCGCGTGAAGCAGGTCGCCGAGATCGCCGAGTCCGTCGCCCGCCAGGCGTCCGAAGAGGCGCGGATCACCGCCGACCAGGCCGTCGCCGAGTCGCAGCGCAAACTCGACCTCCGCCGTGCGGAGATCCAGAAGGAGACCGACAAGGCCCTCGCCGAGGCGGCGGCCGCTGCGCCGCTGGCGGAGGCCATCGCCCAGCAGGAGGTCGTCTCGCAGCAGGAGCTGACGGCGGGTAAGCGCGTCGGACTGCGCAAACAGGAACTCGACGCCGAGGTGCGTGCTGCGGCGGACGCCGAGGCCTACGCGATCGCCAAGCGCGCCGAAGCGCAGGCCGCAGCGTCCATCGCCAATGCGAACGCCCTCCGCGACGCCCGCAAATCCGCCGCCGAAGCCATCGAGGCCGAGGGTGTCGCCGAGCGCAACCGCCGCCGCTCCGCCGCCGAGGCCGTCGAAGCCGAAGGTGTCGCCGACAAGAACCGCCGTATCGCCGCGGCCGAGGCCGTTCGCGCCGAGGGCGAGGCGGAAGCCGACTCCATCCGCGCGACGGGTGCCGCCCAGGCCGAATCGACGCGGGCTCAGGCCGAAGCGCTGCAGGAGCGGTCGATCGACCTCATCCGTCAGCAGGTGGTCGCATCGCTTCCCGAGATCGTTCGCGCCGCGGCCGAACCGCTCTCGGGCGTCAAGAACATGACCATCATCGCCTCGGAGGGCGACCCGACCGGTCCCCTGGGCCAGAGCGTGACGGGTCAACTCGCGACCTCGACTCAGATCATCCGGGACCTCATCGGGATCGACATCTCCGAGATCATCTCCGGCCGCGCCACCGGTTCGGCGATCGGCGAGGGGATCGCGGCGAATCAGCGTCCTGCTCCGGCCCCCGGGGCGACCTCGGGCGACTGACCCGATCGGCCGGGACCGATCAAGACGGGCTCGGGAGCTCCTCCAGATCGATCGCGACACGGCGGCGCAGTCGGCCGACCTGATCGAACACGATCGCCCCGATGAGGAAGCCCACGACGACCGCGCCCGTGCTGACGGTCAGCCGCTCGTAGCCGCCCTCCAGTCGAGGGTCGAGGAACGGATACGGGTAGAAGTCGACGAGAGGCCCGCGCACCAGCGAGAACGTCAAATAGATGACCGGGTAGATCAGCCAGACCAGTGGCCGCCACCACGCGGCGCGGACCACAGCGGGGATCACCAGCCAGTCCACGACCGCCAGGATGGGCATGATCTGATGCACGACCGCGTTGACCCAGGGGGTGATGGTTCCAACGGTCGGCGAATCGGCGAGCAACAACGCGAACACCACTCCGGTGAGCGCGAGGTAGATCGCGGCCGCTCCGCGCACCCCGTCCCACCACTTCGGGAGTCGAGCCCGGGGACGCGATCCCGAAACGATGAAGACGCCACCCGCCAGGAGATTGGTGAGGTTGGTGAAGTAACTGAAGTACTCCGCGAGGTCGAGCCCCTCCGGTAGCGATGCGACGATGCCGATGTTCACCAGCACGGTGATGATCGCCGACGCCCCGATCACGATCCGAGCGATCCGAACGACCGGCGCATCGAACCAGAACTCGAGCGTTCGCATCCCCGGTGCCTCAGAGGGCTTCGGCGACGGCGTGCTCGGCGGCTACCCACGCGAGCATGGCGCACTTGACGCGCATGGGGTACCGCGCGACACCCGCGAAGGCTGCGGCGTCACCGAGGGTCTCTTCATGGTCGGCGGTGTTGTCACGGGTGCGCATCATGGTGCGGAACTCGTTCGACAGCTCGCGGAACGCCTCCGCGTCGACACCGATCGCCAGCTCGGACAGGACCGATGCGCTCGCCATGGAGATCGAGCATCCGCGCCCCTCCCAGCGCACCTGTGCAACCCGCCCGTCGACGACTGCGGCGCGCAGGGTGATCTCATCCCCGCAGGTCGGGTTGAGCTGATGCGAGCTCCCCGTTCCTGCGCCGGCCGGCGTCGGCTCGTCGAGTCCCATCCCGAGCCGGCGCTTGGAGTGGTCGAGGATGATCTCGCGGTACAGATCGTCGAGGCTGCTCATGACTTCTCTCCATCGGCCGCTGCGATCACGACGCGACTCCGAAATAGGGGCGGACACCGGCCACGGCGTCGAGGAACGTGTCGACCTCGTCGGCGGTCGTGTAGAGGTAGGCGCTGGCCCGCGTCGTCGAGGTGAGACCGAGGCGGCGATGCAGGGGTTGAGCGCAGTGGTGCCCGACCCGGACGGCGATCCCGCGATCGTCGAGGAACTGGCCCACGTCGTGGGAATGCACGCCGTCCACGTCGAAGGCGGCGAGACCGACCCGCTCGAGACCGACCCCGGGCCCGACCAGACGGATCCCGGCGATCTCCGTGAGCCCGGCGACCATCCGGGCGGCCAGGGCGGCCTCATGTTCCCGGACGGCATCGAGGCCGACGGCGTCGAGATAGTCGACTGCGGTCGCCAACGCGATGGCCTGCGAGATCCGTTGGGTTCCCGCTTCGAACCGCTGCGGTGCCGGAAGGAATTCCGCAGCCTCCATCGTGACCGTCGTGATCATGGACCCGCCGGTCAGGAACGGCGGCATCTCATCCAGCAGCTCCCCACGCCCGTACAAAACCCCGATACCGGTGGGGCCGAGCATCTTGTGGCCCGAGAAGACAGCGAAGTCGACGTCGAGAGCGGCCACGTCGAGACGCATGTGCGGGGCCGATTGACAGGCGTCCAGCACCACGAGCGCACCGGCGTCGCGAGCCGCGGCCACGATGTCGGCCACGGGACTCACGGCTCCCGTCACGTTGGACACGTGAGTGAAGGCGACGATCCGGGTCCGCTCATTGATCACCGAGCCGATCGCGGCGGGGTCGATGATGCCGTCGTCGTCCACCGGGAGCCACCTCAATGTCGCGCCGGTGCGGAGAGCGAGCTGCTGCCACGGGATGAGGTTGGCGTGATGCTCGGCCTCGGTCACGACGATCTCGTCGCCCGGTCCCACCGCGAAGCGCGATCCGCGGGCCGCGTTGGAGAACGAGTAGGCGATGAGGTTGATGCCCTCGGTGGCGTTCGACGTCCAGACGACCTCGTGGTCGCGCGCGCCGATGAAGCGGGCCAGGGTCGCTCGCGCATCCTCGAAGCGCTCCGTCGCCAGGTGGGCGAGGGTGTGCGCCCCGCGGTGCACGGCGGCGTTCCCGGTGGACGCATAGTCGACTTCGGCATCGATCACCGCTCGCGGTCGCTGAGACGTCGCACCCGAGTCGAGGTAGACGAGAGGGAGCCCGTGGACCGTGGTGTCGAGGAGAGGAAAATCCGCCCGGAGCGCACGCACGCGGCCGGCATCGAGGACCTCACGGGTGTCCGGCTCTTCTCGAGTCATACGTCCATTCTTCCTGCTACCGCCGTCACGTCGCCTTTCCACCGTCGGGCTCGGTGAGGGTCGCCTTCGTTAGCCCCGCCTTCATTAGCCGAGCCTCAGCTTCCTTGCGAACAATTCTCAGACGAGTAGCGTTCCCTGGGTACGTCAACGAAGGGAAACAAGTCTGATGACCGACACCACCATCGCCCCCAACGCCGAGACCGTGAAGCAGGACACCACCTCCATCTGGGGTGCCGATGTCGCGTCCGGCGTCGCGCAGTTCCTGCAGCCCCTCGTCGTGAACCTCACCGCCCTGTCGGTCGACGGCAAGCAGGCGCACTGGCACGTCCGCGGCCAGAACTTCATCGGCCTGCACGAGCTCCTCGACGTCTACGTCGACCACGTCCGCGAGTGGGCCGACATGGTCGCCGAGCGCACCGTCGCCCTGGGCCTCCCCGTGGACGGCCGTATTCAGACCGTCGCGTCGAGCACCACGACCCCTACGCTCACCGAGGGCTTCACCAGCACGTCCGACACCGTGGCGCACGTCGTCTCGCAGATCGACGCGACCCTCGAGATCCTCCACAAGGGGATCACCGACCTCGACGACATCGACCTGTCCTCTCAGGACGTCCTCATCGAGATCGAGCGCGGCCTGGTCAAGGACCGCTGGATGCTGTTCGCACACATCGCACAGGCCTGATAGCCACATCTCAACGACGAGGGGCCGCTCCGACCGGGGCGGCCCTTCGTCGTGGGGCCTCGATACGCTCCGCTACTCGGCCGGTCTCGATACGCTCCGCTACTCGACCTCCGGGGTTCCGGACGTCGAGTAGGCCGCCAGGCCGTACCGAGACGGCTCGAGTAGCCGCAGGCGTACCGAGAGCAGACAGAACAGCATCGGCGCAGCCGATCCCTCACGCTCACCCCGAGGCAGGGCCTCGATACGCTTCGCTACTCGGCCGGTCTCGGTACGCTCCGCTACTCGACCTCCGGAACCCTGGACGTCGAGTAGGCCGCCAGGCCGTACCGAGAGCAGACACAACAGCATCGGCACAGCCCGATCCACAAGTCCAACGCGCTCGTCAGAGCGCTACGTGCGTCGCCCGTCCGCCCAGAAGGGTGAGCGCCACGGGCATCGCCCGCAGGCCCGCGTGGTCCGCAGTCGACGGGTCCGCGTCCAGCACCGCGACGTCGGCGACGTCACCCAGTCGCAGTTCGGAGCGCCCACCACAGGAGGCGTCCAACGCCTCCGTCACGGTGATGGCCTGCTCACCATGCCACGGCTCGTCCCCGACCGCTGCGCGATGCACGGCCGCCGCGACGGCGACCCACGGATCGAGCGGCGCCACCGGAGCGTCCGACCCGAGCACGACCCCTGCTCCCGCGTCGAGCAGCGCCCGCAGGGGGAACGCCCGACCGGTGCGGCCCGCCCAATGGTGCTCGGCCACCTCGCGATCGTCGACGAGATGCGCCGGCTGGATGCTGGCCAGGACGCCGAGTCGGGCGTATCTGGCGATGTCTGTCTCGGCGACGAGCTGCGAATGCTCGATCCGGCCTCCGAAACCCGCGCGTTCGAAGGCGTCCAGGGCTCCCCGCACGGCTCGATCACCGATCGCGTGGACCGCCGGAGTGAAGCGTCCCCGACACAGGTCCATCAGCGCGTCGAGCTCGGCCGGTGCGACCGTGAGGATGCCGAAGTCGCCGTCCGCGTCCGGATAGGCGTGATCGCAATACGCGGTGCGCGTATTGAGCGAGCCGTCGATGAGGACCTTGAGCGGTCCGACGCGGAGACCGGGGCGAATCTCCAGCCCCGTGCCGAAGCCTTCGGCGAGCGCACGTTCGAGGTCGTCGGGGTAGACGCCGAAGTCGACCCGGAGCGAGTCGAACCCGGCTTCGAAACGGCGGTTCCACACATCGACGTTCCACGTCATCTCGAAGTCGGTGACCCCGGTGACGCCCCGGCCGGCCGCGCGGCGTCCCGCCTGCTGGGCCCAGGTGTCGAGGGTCGCATCGGGAGTGCTGTCGAGGGCCACCTGGACGGCGAAGGCGGGGTCCTCGCGGAGGAGTCCAGACTCGTCGATGTCGGCGCCGAACAGTCTCGACGCCGATGCGTTCAGCCAGACGCAGTGCAGATCGCCGCTGATGAGCACGACGGGATTGCCTCGTCCGGCGGCATCCAGCAGATGCGCCGTCGGCTCGTCGCTCCAGAGCCCGTCGCGGAAGCCCACACCGATGATGACCTCATCAGGTGCCGCCTCGACGGCACCGACCAACGCCGCCGTCTCGGAAGCGCTCTCGGCCGAGGTGAGGTCGAGACGTTTCGTGGCGAGCGTCCACTGGGTGAAGTGCACGTGCTCATCCCGGAGCCCGCGCACGAGGGTTCGCCCCTCGAGGTCGACACGCGGCAGGCCATCCCGGTCGAGCCTCGGACCGATCGCCGTGACCCGACCGCGCTCGATCGCGACGTCGATCAGTTCGGACGAGCCGGGACGACGAACGGCCCCGAGGAGGACGGATCCGTTGGGCATCGGAAGCACTCGGTCCATCTCTTGGCTGGTCAGTCGTTCTTCGGAGTCGTCTTGGGGGCGCGCTTCGCAGCGGGGGGCTTCGGGGCCGGACGCTTCTGCCATCCGGGAGCCCAATAGAGATTGCGCCCGCCCATGTCCTCCATGACGACCTCGCCGCGACCGCGGAGGCTCTTCTCGCCCTCGCGCTTGTAGACGTAGTGGCGCTCCGACCGGCGCGCCATGGCACGGCGGTACTCCTCCGGGCTCAGGTCGTCCTTGGTCAGCATCTGGCCGGTCTCGACGCCGATCGTGAGCAGTTTGACCCAGTCGCGCCAGAGTGCCCGCAGCTGCCGCTCGGGGACGTCGCGTCCGGGTGTCCAGGGATCGAGGCGAGCGCGGAACAGCAACTCCGCGCGGTACACGTTGCCGATACCGCTGACCACGCTCTGATCCATGAGGATCATCCCGATGGGAGTGGGCTTCTTGATGGCCTTCTTCACGAACGCGTCTTCGGCGGCCTTGCCCGAGTCGACCATGGGGTCGGGTCCCAGCTTGGCCAGCGCCTGCTGCACCTGCTCGGGGTCGAGCACCTCGCAGGCGGTCGGCCCGCGCAGATCGGCCATGGTGTCCTCGGTCAGCAGGCGGACGCGCACGGCGCCCACGGGCGGCGGTGGCCAGTCCTCGAGGGACGAACTCTTCTCCCCCTCCGCCATGCGCAGCCGGGCGCGGCGCGGCGCGCCGATGGATCCGATGCTCGACTCGGGAAGGGCGTCCGGCAGCGCGTCGGGATCGGTCGGGAGCTCAGCGGCGACGTCCTCGAGGAAGGTCCCGCGCTGGTTGGTCTGGCCGATACGACCATCGGAGGCCTGGATCGTCGCGTCCACCGAGATGTCGCCGGAGAAGTCCCATGCGCCGTAGAGCCCCAGATGGACTCGCAGGATGCGGGGGGCGGGGGCTTCGGTCGACGTCGTCTCGTCGGCCTTCGGACCGAATTCGAGGAAGAGCTGCTTGCCGACGGCCGAGGCCGCGACCATCTCGCGTCCGTCGAGTTCGGCCGCCCCCGCGGTGAAGCGCCCCTGCGGGCTCGACGCTGAAACGCGTTTCCCGACGAAGTTCGCCCGGAACTGGCGGGCGATGCGGTGGATCGAATGGCCCTCAGGCATCGGAGCGGGTGACCCCCGGCGTGTGCTCTCCCGGCTGGATGGCCCCGGTGCGCTCGTATTCGGCGAGCTGGGCGATGCGACGCTCGTGACGGTCGTCGAACGAGAAGGGCTCGGCGATGAACGCCTCGATGAGTGCGACAGCCTCCTCGAGAGTGTGCTGACGGGCGCCGATCGAGATCACGTTGGCGTCGTTGTGCTGGCGCGCGAGCTGCGCGGTCGCCAGGTTCCAGGCGAGGGCCGCGCGCACGCCGGCGACCTTGTTGGCAGCGATCTGCTCACCGTTGCCCGAGCCGCCGAAGACCACGCCGAGCGCTTCGACGCCCTCGCTCTGATCGGCGACGACGGCCTGCGCAGCCGAGATGATGAAGGCCGGGTAGTCGTCGAGGGCGTCGTAGGACGCCGGTCCGTGGTCGACGACCTCGTGCCCGAGGCCGCTGAGGTGATCGACGAGATGGGTGCTGAAGTCGAGGCCGGCGTGATCGGTCGCGAGGTGGATGCGCATGGATACGAATTCTAGGACGACTCGTCGCCGTCGGATCGCGCTGTGGGAGCGTGCCAGCTGACCCACACGCCGTGGGGGTGCGCGTGTGCCACCGGCACCCCGTCCCGGGCGACGACGAACGAGAAGGCGTTGGACGACACGGGCGAGCCCGTCACCTGGGGAACGACATCGGCGAGCTCGTTGGAGATCCATACGGCGCCGAGGTCGCGGACCGTCCGCACGAAGCGCTCCGCCTCGTCCTGCGTCACGTACGGCAGCACCGCCGAATGCATGACGACCAGCGTCAGCCCGTCAGGCACTTCCGCGGCCAGCTCGGCCAGCCGGTCGTTCAGGTCGCCCTCGATGATCGACACCGGATGTTCGCGGAGCACCTCGATGGCTTCCTGGAGGTTGTCGCGACGCGACGCGTGATCCGGCCACAGCAGAGCCGTGAGCCAGCGTCGGTCGTCGTCGTCCTCGATGTCGAGGGGGTTGAGCTCGATGCCGGCCCTCCAGCGGATGTCCGGCATCCGCGAGGGCACCGGAACCGGGCCGTCGATGTCGCCGGCGAGCCGGACCGCGCTGGGGCCGCTACGGGGGTGGAGCCATTCGCTGCCGCCCCACCGATAGCTGTACCTGTCGGCGTTGAGATTGAGTCCGGCGGATGCGCCGACCTCGATGAGGGCTATCGGTCCGTCGATCTCGGAAAGGATCGGGAGGATCGCGAGCATGCGTGCCGGGTCGTTGGTCTGCAGGGTCCGGGTACGCGCCGTCTCGGCGATGTCGTACCAGCGCTCGAGGAGGTCCCGTCGGAACGTCTCGAAGTCGTTCATGTCCACGCCGTGGAATCGAGCAGCGGCGAACAGGAAGCCTGCGTGCCGCTTGGCGGCGGGAAGGGTGTCGATCATCTCGAGCAGCTCGGTGTCGTCCGCGATCGCGATGGCGAGATCCGAGTAGAAGGTCGACAGGTCCTGCGCATCGATCTGTGAGAACACGCGATAGCGCTCGGCCGTCAACGACTCGTTGACTCTCTCCATAGTCACACCGGTCAGTAAATGGCAGTCAGGGCCGGGCTCACAAGTCGACCTAGGGTTGATGCAGGAGATCCGAATGAGAGCAGGAGACATTTCGCATGCCCGGTGAGAACCTGACCCGACTCGAAGCCCAGGAGCGCAAGGCTCTGATCGACGTCCAGTCCTATGAGGTCGACCTCGATCTGACCCGAGGTGACGAAGTCTTCGGCAGTATCACGACCGTCCGTTTCACGGCGAAGGCCGGATCGTCAACCTTCATCGACGCCATCACCCGTACCGTCCGCTCGGTCACCCTCAACGGTGTCGAGCTCGACCCGGCAGCGGTGAGCGACGGCGTTCGCATCCAGCTCGACGAGCTGGCCGGGGAGAACGTCCTGCGCGTCGACGCGGATGCGATCTACACCAACACCGGCGAGGGCCTTCACCGTTTCGTCGATCCCGCCGACGGCGAGGTGTACCTCTACTCGCAGTTCGAGGTGCCCGACTCGCGGCGCATGTTCGCGGTGTTCGAGCAGCCCGACCTCAAGGCCACGTTCCAGTTCACGGTCACCGCCCCCGACTACTGGGAGGTCGTCAGCAACTCCCCCACCCCGGAGCCGACCGACGTGGGCGACAGCAACAAGCGTTGGGAGTTCGCGCCCACGCAGGTCATCTCGAGCTACATCACCGCGCTGATCGCGGGCCCGTACTCGGTCGAGCGCAGCGAACTCACCTCGAGCGACGGCCGCACCATCGCGCTCGGCGTCTTCGCTCGCGCCTCGCTGGCCCAGTACGTCGACGCCGACTACATCTTCGAGAAGACCCGTGAGGGCTTCGCCTTCTACGAGGAGATCTTCGACTTCCCCTACCCCTTCGAGAAGTACGACCAGCTCTTCGTCCCCGAGTTCAACGCCGGCGCCATGGAGAATGCGGGCGCGGTCACCTTCACGGAGACCTACGTCTTCCGCTCGAAGGTCACCGACGCGATCCGCGAGCGCCGGGTCATCACGATCCTCCACGAGCTGGCCCACATGTGGTTCGGCGACCTCGTCACCATGAAGTGGTGGAACGACCTCTGGCTCAACGAGTCGTTCGCGACCTACATCTCGACCCTCGCGGGCGCCGAGGCGACCGAGTGGAAAGAGAGCTGGACGACGTTCGGGGCCCTCGAGAAGTCGTGGGCCTACCGTCAGGATCAGCTGCCCTCGACCCACCCCATCGTCGCGACCATCAACGACCTCGAGGACGTGCAGGTCAACTTCGACGGCATCACTTACGCCAAGGGCGCCTCGGTGCTCAAGCAGCTGGTGGCCTGGGTCGGGCGCGACGAGTTCCTGTCGGGCGTCGCGGCGTACTTCAAGAAGCACCAGTTCTCCAACACGGAGCTCACCGACCTGCTCGCCGAGCTCGAAGCGACGAGTGGGCGCGACCTCACCACCTGGTCCGAGCAGTGGCTCGAGACGGCGGGGGTGAACACGCTGCGTCCGCAGTTCGAAGTGGCTGAGGACGGCACCTTCTCGTCCTTCGCCATCGCGCAGACCACCCCGGCGGACTGGCCCACCCAGCGTCCCCACCGTCTCGCGATC
The DNA here is from genome assembly GCA_913778905.1 of uncultured Naasia sp. GTDB lineage: Bacteria > Actinomycetota > Actinomycetes > Actinomycetales > Microbacteriaceae > Naasia. The sequence goes on from CAJYYA010000012.1 coordinate 60,438, forward strand.
GGCCTCTACGTCATGCGCGACGGGTCCCTGGTCCGCGAAGGGCGCGTCGAGGTCGACATCGACGGCGAGCGCACCGAGATCGCCGAACTCGTCGGCTCGAAGCGCCCCGACCTCATCCTGGTCAACGACGACGACCTCGCCTACGCCAAGATCCGCCTCGACGAGCAGTCGCTCCGGGTGGCGATCGAGTCGCTGGGCGCCATCGACTCGCCGCTGGCACGATCGCTGGTCTGGGGCAGCGTGTGGGATGCGACACGCGACGCCGAGACGAGCGCCCTCGACTACGTCGAGCTGGTGCTCCGCAACATCGGCGCGGAGACCGAGTCGACCACTCTGCGCACCACGCTTGCCCAGCTTCAGCTCGCGGCGACGCAGTACGTGGCCCCCGAGCGCCGCGCCGCCACTCTCGAGCGAGTCGGAGACGAGCTCTGGCGCCTCGCCCGCGCCGCGGACAACGGGTCGGACGCGCAATTCCAGTTCCTGCAGGCTTTCGCAGCGGTTGCGCACACCGACGCGCAGCTCGACACCGTGCAGGACGTGCTCGACGAGCGAATCGTCCTCGAGGGCCTCGACATCGACACCGACCTCGGGTGGATCCTGCTGATCGCTCTCGCAGCGGGCGGCCGCGTCGGCGCCGAGGAGATCGATGCCGCCCTCGCGAGCGACAACACCGCCTCCGGGGCGCAGTCCGCCGCTCACGCACGCGCAGCGATCCCCACCGCAAAGGCGAAGCTCGCCGCGTGGAACTCGATCGTCGAGAACGACGGGGCGTCCAACGCGATCGTGCGGGCCACGGGCCTGGGCTTCCTCCGGGCGAGCGACCCCGAGCTGCTCCGCCCGTTCGTCGAGCGCTACCTGAGCAGCCTCGAGCGACTGTGGGAGGAGCGCAGTTACGCGATCTCATCGGCGATCATCGGCGGGTTCTACCCGTCGCCGCTCGCGGACACCGAGCTCGTCGCGGCTACCGAGGCATGGCTCGACGGGCACCCGGACACCCCGGCGCTTCGCCGCCTGGTGCTCGAGAGCCTGGCGGGCACTCAACGCGCTCTGCGTGTGCAGCAGCGATCGCACTGACAGGACGCGTCTCACGCACGGACGACGGGCCGCTTCGCATGGGGGCGGCCCGTCGTCCCTATCGACCATGAGCACTTCGCATGTAAATTTCTGATCTCACAACGGATCCCGTCGCCGCTGACGCGTTATGGTGACGAAAACCACTGAGCCGGTTGGCGCGACGGAAGAGGTGCTGGTGTCGAGCGCGGATGTCGTCTTCGTCGGTGGTTCCGTCTTCGACGGGCACATCCATCGACCGGAGATCGGCGCGGTCGCCATCCGAAACGGCCGCATCATCGCCGTCGACCGCGAGCTCGATCGCGATCTCGTCTCGGCGGACACCGAGGTGGTCGACCTCGGTGGCGGCATGCTGCTGCCCGGATTCATCGACGCTCATGTGCACCCCGTCGAGGGCGGCCTCGAGCGCCGACAGTGCGACCTGTCGGCGGCTCACACCCAAGACGAGTACCTCCGTATGATCCGCGACTACGCGGCCTCTCATCCCGATCTGGAATGGATCGTGGGCGGGGGCTGGCACACGGCCGCGTTCCCGGGCGGGACACCGCTGGCGGCCGACCTCGATCGAGTGGTACCCGACCGCCCCGTGTTCCTCTCCAATCGGGACCACCACGGTGCCTGGGTGAACTCGGTCGCCCTCGAACGCGCGGGCGTCGACCGCCACCGGGCGGACCCGAGCGACGGACGCGTGGAACGGGACGCCGAGGGGAACCCGACGGGGACGCTGCACGAAGGAGCGCGCCTCCTCGTGCACGACCTCATTCCCCGTGTGACCGACGAGGAGACGCGCCTCGGTCTACTGGAGGGCCAGCGGTATCTCCACGCCGTCGGAGTCACCGGGTGGCAGGACGCGATCGTCGGGGAGTACGGCAGCCACACGGACACGGGCGACGTCTATCTCCGCGCCGCGCAGGAGGGCGAGCTCACGGCGACCGTCGTCGCGGCGCTGTGGTGGGACCGCAATGCCGGACCGGAGCAGATCGCGCGTCTCAAGGCCCGCCGGGCGGAGCTCCGGCACGGGAAGTTCGTCGCGACGAGCGTCAAGATCATGCAGGACGGCATCCCCGAGAACCGTACGGCCGCGATGCTCGATCCCTACCTCTCCCCCGGCTGCACCTGCGGAACGGATCGCGGCCACGCCTTCCTCGAACGCGATGACCTTCTCGAGGCGGTCCGTCTGCTCGACGCCGACGACTTCCAAGTCCACATCCACGCGATCGGCGACCGCGCGGTGCGCGATGCCCTCGACGCCGTCGAGGCGACTCCCAACCGGATGCGACCCGGCGCACCTCTGCACCACATCGCCCATATCCAGATCGTGCATCCCGCGGACGTCCCCCGTTTCGGGATGCTGGGCGTCGCCGCCAACATGCAGGCGCTGTGGGCCACCTACGAGCCGCAGATGGTCGAGCTGAACCTCCCGTCGCTCGGTGCCGAGCGAGCGACCTGGCAGTACCCGTTCGCCGCTCTCGCCCGCACGGGGGCGCCGCTGTGCGCCGGATCCGACTGGCCCGTCACGACCCCCGACCCGTGGGCTGCGCTGCACGTCGCGGTCAACCGGGTGCTGCCCGTGGACGATGCCGACTACAACCCGCGACCCTTCCTGCCGGAGCAGTGCCTCGACCTCGCAACCGCGTTGCGCGCCTACACGTCGGGATCCGCCCGTATCAACGGGGTCGCCGGACGCGGTGTCATCCGGGTCGGCGCCGTCGCCGACATCGCCGTCGTCGACCGAGATCCCTTCCGGATCCCCTCCGACGCCCTAGCCTCGACCCAGACCGTTTCGACCTGGGTCGACGGACGACGCGTCTTCGAGGCCTGACGCGCCGCACCACACCACAGCACATCCCCAGCACAGAAAGCGAACACATGCGAACCATGAAGATCGTCCTCCCCGCGGTTCTCGCGGTGGCGGCTCTCGCCCTCACCGGGTGCGTCAACAACGAGGTGGCCACCCCCGGCGCCAGCGGAGGAGCCACCGACGCCCCCGCCACGAACATCTCCGCGGACGAGGCCGCCGTCGCACTGCTGCCCGAGGACATCAAGTCCGCCGGAGTCCTGCAGATCGGCTCCGACGCGAGCTATGCGCCCAACGAGTTCAAGGACGCCGACGGCAACCCCATCGGGTGGGAGATCGAGCTCGCCGACGCCATGGCCGCCAAGCTGGGTCTGAAGACCAACTACAACATCGCCAAGTTCGACAACATCCTGCCCGCCGTCATCGGCAAGAAGTACGACGTCGGTCTCTCGTCGTTCTTCGACACGAAGGAGCGCCAGGAGCAGGCGGACATGATCGACTACTACACCGCCGGCATCCAGTGGGCCGTGCCCGCCGGGAAGACGGTCGACCCCGACAACGCCTGCGGTCTGAAGGTCGCCGTCCAGAACGGCACCACCCAGGCGCTCGACGACGTGCCCGCCAAGTCGAAGGCCTGCACCGACGCCGGCAAGCCCGCCATCGAGCAGCTCGGCTACGACACCCAGGACGAGGCGACCGCCGCCGTCACGCTGGGTCGCGCCGACGCCATGACCGCCGACTCGCCCGTCATCCAGTACGCCGTCAAGCAGTCGCAGGGCAAGCTCGAGCTGTCCGGCGACATCTACTCGGTCTTCCTCTACGGCATGCCCATCGCCAAGGACCGCGGCTCGCTCGGCGACGCCATGGTGGAGGCGCTCGACTCGCTCAAGGCCGACGGCACCTACACCGAGATCCTCTCCAAGTGGGGTGTCGAGAGCGGCGCGATCGACACCTTCCAGATCAACGGCGCGAAGGAGTAGTCACGCGTGTCTGACATGTCTCGGGGGCCGGCTGCTCAGTCGGCCCCCGGGCACGACCCGATCAAGGCCGTGCCCCTCCGCCACCCCTGGCGGAACGTCATCGGGGTCGTCCTCGTCATCTTCCTCGCGGCGTTCGTCTACGACGCCGCCGTCAACCGGACGGCCTACGACTGGCCGGCTGTCGGCAAGTACCTCTTCGACCGCCGCATCTCGGAAGCCGCATTCATCACGCTGCAGCTGACGGTCTACTCCATGATCGGCGCGATCGTCCTCGGCATCGTCCTCGCCGTGATGCGGCTCTCGCCGAACCCCATCTTCAAATCCATCGCGTGGGTCTACATCTGGATCTTCCGCGGCACCCCCGTCTACGTGCAACTGGTCTTCTGGGGCCTGCTCTCGACGATCTACCCGACCCTCGACATCGGCCTCCCCTTCCTGCCACCCATCGCGCAGCTGCCGACGGATCAGGCCCTCAACACCTTCTGGATCGCCGTCATCGGACTGGCCCTCAACGAGGCCGCCTACATGTCCGAAATCGTCCGCGCCGGAATCCTCTCGGTCGACAAGGGCCAGGAGGAGGCCGCGACAGCCCTCGGAATGAACTGGGCGCTCACCATGCGCCGAATCGTGATCCCCCAGGCGATGCGCATCATCATCCCCCCGACCGGCAACGAGGTCATCTCGATGCTGAAGACGACGTCGCTCGTCACGGCGGTCCCGTTCACGCTCGATCTGTACACGCGCTCGCGCGACATCTCGGCCGAGACGTTCAACCCGATCCCGCTGCTCATCGTGGCGTCGCTCTGGTACCTCGCCACGACATCGGTGCTGATGGTCGGCCAGTACTACCTCGAGAAGCGCTTCGCGCGCGGCATCGATCGGGTCACCGTCAAGAAGGGAGCGAAGCTCCCCCAGGGTGACGCGCCCACCGTGACGGGACTCGCGGGCGCGAAGACCGGCCAGAACGACGGCCCGAAGGAGAACCGATGACCTCCACAGTGCCCATGGTCCGTGCGAGCGGAGTCGCCAAGAGCTACGGCTCGCATCAGGTCCTGACCGACATCTCTCTCGAGGTGGCCTCGGGCGAGGTGCTCTGCATCATCGGACCGTCCGGATCCGGTAAGAGCACCTTCCTGCGCTGCATCAACCACCTGGAGAAGGTGGACGGCGGCCGCCTCGAGGTGGACGGCCACCTCGTCGGGTACCGCGAGAAGGGCGGGGTGCTCCACGAGATCAGTGCGAAGGACGCCGCGTCGCAACGCCGCGACATCGGCATGGTGTTCCAGCGCTTCAACCTGTTCCCGCACCTCACCGTGCTCGAGAACGTCATCGAAGCGCCGCGGCGTGTGCGCAAGCAGCCCGTCGCCCAGGCGAAGGAACGTGCTCGCGCTCTGCTCGACCGGGTCGGCCTCGCCGACAAGGTCGACGCCTACCCGGGGCACCTCTCGGGCGGGCAGCAGCAGCGCGTCGCCATCGCTCGCGCTCTGGCCATGGACCCCAAGCTGATGCTCTTCGACGAGCCCACCTCGGCTCTCGATCCCGAGCTGGTGGGCGAGGTACTCGACGTCATGAAGGCCCTCGCTGCCGACGGCATGACCATGGTCGTCGTGACGCATGAGATGGGCTTCGCTCGCGAGGTCGCCGACCGTCTCGTATTCATGGATCAGGGCTTCATCGTCGAGCAGGGCGATCCGCGTGAGGTGCTCGCTGCTCCCAAGCACGACCGCCTGAAGTCGTTCCTCTCGAAGGTCCTGTAGTCCTCATCCTCGTGCGGCCCGTCGGCTCCGACATTCGTCGGACTCATAGCCGACGGGCCGCTTCGTGTCTCCGGGCGTCCTGGCGGGCCCGGGTAAAATTCAGGGCCTATGGATGCCACGCAACTGAGTGAACCGAACTTCTGGGGCGAGGTCCTCGCCAACACGATCCAGGTCATCGTCATCGTCGTGGTGGCGATCCTCGTCCGCCTCATCCTGGCCTTCGTCATCAAGCGCGTCGTCGAACGCGTGGTCTCGGGGGTCAAGCGCAAGCAGCAGGTCGACGACACCCAGGCGCTGTCGGCGTCGCCCGTAGCGGCCGTCCGCACGGTGCAGCGGGCACGGACCCTCGGCGATGTCCTCGGCAACATCGTCACCGTGGCGATCTCGATCTTCGCGGTGCTGTCGATCCTCTTCACCATCGCGCCCGACATCTCAGGTGCGTTCTCCCTCATCACCGCCGCGCTCGGCGCCGGTCTCGGTTTCGGCGCCCAGAACATCGTCAAGGACGTCCTGAACGGCCTTTTCATGGTCGTCGAGGATCAGCTCGGCGTGGGCGACATCGTCGACACGGGGCAGGCGACCGGTGTCGTCGAAAGCGTCGGGATCCGCATCACCCAGATCCGGGATGTCAACGGCACGCTCTGGTACGTCCGTAACGGCGAGATCGTCCGAGTCGGCAACATGTCCCAGGGCTGGGCCCGGGTCATCATCGATCTCGCGATCCCCTACGACGCCGACATCGACGCCGTCCAGGAGCGCATGCTCGCGACGGCCAACGAACTGGCGACGACGCCCAAGTGGCGCTCGATGGTCATGGAACGTCCCGAGCTGTGGGGTCTCGAGTCCATCTCCACCGACGCCCTCGTCGTGCGCATCGTCATGAAGACCCGCACGAGCGCGCGGGACGACGTGGCGCGCGAGCTTCGCCTCCGGCTGAAGAAGACCCTCGACGCGATGGGCGTCAAGCTCCCGTCGCTGCACACCGTCGTGCTCACGGGGATGGACGGAGCGACGAGCGTGCGCGGTGCCCGCCCGCCCAAGACGGCGCCGGTGCCCACGAAGGCCGAGCCCGCCCCCGCAGCCAAGAAGCCGCGTCTCCCCCGCATCCGCAAGCCCAAGACCGAGCACCCGGGTGCCATCTCCCTGCCGCCCACCGAGATCGTTCCGCAGGCGACGGCTCCCAAGACGCGCCCGACCCCGCCCGTCCACTCGGACTCGACGTTGACCGATGGGGCCGCCTCCGACGACACGCAGACGGCCGCACTGCCGGTGACCGACTCCGCGGACGATGCGGCTCCCACCGCCCCTCTCGATCGACCGGGCAGTGCCACCGGCGCGGACCCCGGCACCGGCACCGGCACCGAGGAATCGGCCGCTCAAGGCACCGCCAAGCCGAAGCGCGCCACGCCCGGCTCGCGCACCACAGGGAACGCGACCGGATCCACGCGGAACCCGCGCACGTCAAAAACCGCCGGGGCCGGTTCTCAGCCCGCCAACCCTTCCGGCCCTGCGAAGCCCTCAGAAGAGCCCGAGCCCGATGGGACGAGCAAGCCGTCGAGCGGCACCACTCCTCCTGCGAGCAACGAATGAGCGACTCGGTTCCCGACGCGGCGGCGGCCCGACCGGCCTCGGGTACGCCTGAGGCGGGCCCGAACGGCGCGCCGCTCACCCTCCGATCCCAACCGGGCGGCGAAGCAGTCGGCGGCAACTTCTACGACCAGATCGGTGGAAGGCCGACGTTCGAGAGGCTGGTGCGTCGCTTCTACGAAGGTGTCGCTCACGATCCAGCGCTCCTGGCGATCTATCCCGAAGAGGACCTCGAGCCCGCCATCGAGCGACTCATCGGGTTCCTCGAGCAGTACTGGGGCGGCCCCACGACCTACAGCCAGAAACGCGGACACCCGAGACTGCGGATGCGCCACAACGCGTTCGTCATCGGGCCGGCTCAGCGCGACCGATGGCTGCGGCACATGCGCGATGCGGTCGACTCGCTCGAACTGCCGCCTCTCTACGACGCGACGCTCTGGGGCTATCTCGAGCGCGCCGCCTACGCGATGGTCAACACCTTCGACGACTGACCACCCGCCTATGAGCGGATCTCGAGCGCCAGACGCGGCGGATCAGCCGAAGCGGCCGTTGACGTAATCGTGCGTCCGAGGATCGATGGGGTCGGCGAACATCGCCTCGGTGTCACCGTGCTCGACGATCATGCCGGGTGTGCCCTGTGACGCGAGGAAGAACGCGCACTGCTGCGAGACGCGCTGCGCCTGCTGCATGTTGTGCGTCACGATCACGATGGTGACGTCCTTCACGAGTTCGAGCATGGTGTCCTCGATGACACGCGTCGACGTCGGGTCGAGGGCCGAGCAGGGCTCGTCCATCAGGAGGACCCGAGGGGTGACGGCGAGTGACCGGGCGATGCAGAGCCGCTGCTGCTGCCCACCCGACAGACCGCCGCCGGGCTGACGGAGGCGATCCTTGACCTCTTTCCAGAGCCCTGCCTTGGTGAGCGAGCTCTCGACGAGCTCGTCCTTCACATCGCGGCTCACCCGCTGGCCCGTGAGCTTGAGCCCGGCCACGACGTTGTCGTAGATCGACATCGCGGGGAACGGGTTGGGCTTCTGGAACACCATGCCGATGCTCTTGCGGGCGTCGATGAGCTTGCGCGAGGTGTCGTAGATGTCCTCCCCGTCGAGACGTACCTCGCCCGCGAGCCCGGCCGACGGGACGAGCTCGTGCATGCGGTTGAGGATGCGCAGGAACGTGGACTTGCCACATCCCGACGGACCGATGAGCGCGGTCACCTGCCCGGCGGGCATGGTGAGCGAGACGCGATCGAGCACCTGGTGGGAGCCGAACCACGCGGAGATGTTGTCCGCCTCGAGGGAGGCGAGCGGGGGGCGCGGCGATTCGGGCACGACGCGGGCCTGGGCCCCCGCGACATGGGTCTCGAACAGCGCGCTGGTGCCGCGCGACGCGCGGGGCGGCTTGGGCGGACGCGCACCCGCGAGACCCTTCGGACGCGACATCCCCGGCAGTGACAGACGACGGGTCTTCTCAGCGGCGTCGACGGGAACGATCCGCGCCGGGCCCGATGCACCCGGTGCCAGCGCGGCGACGGGTGCGGCGGGCGCGATGACGACGGTCTGGTCGTTCGGCTCGGGATGTGCGCCGACGGTGGGGACGGCCCCCGTCTGCGGGAGTTCGTTCGGGGTGGGGATCATGTGCGGGTCCGGTCGGTTCGGGGTGCGGGTACGGGGGCGACGGGGAGACGTCACAGCAGGTTGGGCAGCAGGTTCGCGGCCTGGTCGGCGACGTAGATGCCGGCGAGCAGGGTGAGCGGCGCGAACACGACCCAGGTCTTGCGGGCTCCGACGCGGACGAAGGACCACACGGCGGCGCCCTCGATGATGAGCAGGAGCTGAGCGGCGAACACGAGCGCCCAGACCGTCGAAGTGTCGGTGGCGAGAGGCCGGTCCTGCGGTGGGAGCGAGACGGCGGTGGTCTGCCGGGTGCCGCTCGGCTGCGCCTCCGATACGAGTCGGGCGTCGATGCGGGCGACTCCCGTCGGCATGTAGGCGGCTCCCCGAGCGGTCGCGAGGATCAGCCGACTCTCCCCCGCCCGCGGCGGAGGCGGAGCGGCGTCTCCCGCGTAGCGCAGGCCGATGACCTCATAGGTGTGCTCGCCCTGCCCGGTCACGACGGTGAAGCGCTGACCAGGCACCAGCTCCTGCAGCCGGGAGAAGGGGCCACCGTAGGCGGCCTGACGGCCCTGGATGATGCTGACGCCCTTCTGCCCGGGTAGCACGGTGTCGCGCTGGTGCCCGGGGCCGGCTTTGGTCGTCGCGGCGTCGGTGCCCTCGACGATCACCTCGCGGAGCCCGATCTCGGGGATCTCGATGAGCGCGACGGGTGCGCCGTCCGAGAGGAGCACGTCGTCGACGGTCCCCTCGCTCACCGGAGCGGTGCCCTCCGCGAGCTGGGCGATGAAGGTGTTCTCGAGGTTCTGCTGAGCGATCTGGTGCTGGAGCTGACCCAGCACCATGAGGTTCGCGATGAAACCCAGGAGCAGCACGGCGACCAGCATGAGCGCCGTCCGGGCCGCGGCCTCACGGGGGCCGAGCGGGCGGGGTTCCCGCATCGACGCGGGGATGCGGCGCGGCGGTTTGGGCGGTCGAGGCATTCCGCGGTGCGGCACCGGCGGCGTGGTGCCCACCGATCCCGTCGGGCTCCCCGCTCCGTCGAGCACGGTCATGCCGTCTCCACCGTGACGGGGCGAGATGCCCAGGAGACGATGCGGACGGTGATGACTCCGAGGGCGCCGAGGAAGAGGGCGAGAGCCAGGAACCACGGCGCCGCGAAGACGCCGGCCTCGCGGGTGATCGGACTGACTGCGACACCGCCCACGTTCCCCGGCGGGGTCACCGTCGCGTGGGCTGTGACGAAGCCCCACTGACCCACGCCGTTCAACTGTGCGCGCACCGCGCGGGTCTCTCCCGGCGCCACCGCATCGACGGCGATCGGGACACGGCCGCTGAGGTCGTTGCCGAACGGCCCGTCGAGCCACATCACGGCGTCGACGTCGTAGGTCTCGGTGGACGCGTTGCGCACGGTGAAGGTGGTCTCGATCGCGCCGTCGAACGGATTGAGGGAGACGACGTCTCGCGTGTTCAGGCCGCTGACGTAGACGATCCCGGGCACGCCGACCTCGTCGACGGGCGCGGCTCCACCGGCCGCCTGCTGCACCTCTCCGTCGGGCGTCGACACGGTCGTGTCGGCCGCGCGCGACGCGACGTTCGACGAGCCGGACGAGGGCCTCGCGGGGGACGAGGATCCCGAGACCGCCCCCGATCCGGATCCGGCCGCCGACCCGCCGGTCGACGGGGATGGAGCGGGGGTGGTGGTGACGGTGATGCCGATGTCGGAGCCGTCAGTGCCCTCGGCCGCGAACGCTGCGAGAGGCGCCAGCATCAGGAGCGCGGCGACGCTCGTCGCGACCCCGGCGGCTGCGACGAGGCGACGCGGGATGCGATCAGCCATGCGCTCCCCCTCGCGGGTCGTTCGGACGGGGCGAGTCGCTCGCCCCAGACGCGCCGGAGGCGACGAGGTCCTCCCGGGCTCGCTCGCGGGCCTGCTCCTCGGTGTACGCGAGCCAGGCCGCAGCCCTCTTCTCGTTCGAGGCACCGCTGATCCGCAGGATCAGGTAGCCGACACCCCCGACGACGAGGAGGACGAGCAGCCACCACGGGACGGCGGGAATGAACGCGTCGCGCGCGACGACCGAGGGCACGGGGATCTGGAGCGCGTTGTCGCCGACCGTCTCGGGACGCATCTCCACGTACGGGTTGAGGAAGCCGAGCTGCGCGAGTCCGGTGAGCGTCGTGGTGACCTCGCGGCGGTTGCCGGGGAGGAGCTCGTCCATGGTGCCCGAGTCGACGCTCCCGACCCCGATGCCGAACCAGGTGCGGGTGCCCACCAGGGTCGCGGCGCCGAGGGCGACGTTGCCGGTGTTCTCGACCGTGTAGGTGATGGTCTCCGACCCGTCGAACGGGTTCCAGAAGCCGTCGTAGGTCGCGGTGACGCCGGTGATCGAGAGGGCCGGCTGCAGGTCGCCGGGCACGCGCACGTAGAGGCGGGTGGCGACACGGCGGTCGACGAGGATCTGATCGGACACGCTCTGCGCCGACGCCACGATGCCGGCGGTGTGGTCTCCCGGGCCCGCGTCGGCGGGGACGTCGAGCGCGAAGGGCACGACGGCCGAGGCGCCGGCGTCGAGCGGCACGGTGATCCGCTTCTGGCCGTCGAATGTGACCCAGGCGCCGCTGTCGGTGGACTCCGCCCCGGCGTCGACGAGGCTCAGGTCGCCGGAGGAGGTGTTGAACGCGTCCGCTGCGTAGACGACGACGTCTTGGTGGGTCGTCCCGGTGTTGGTGATCTGGATGCGGTCGTCGAGGTGCTGACCGGGAGCGACCTGGTAATCGAGGCGGCTGCGGTCGTCGCGGGCGCCGTTCTCCCCCGCAGGGGTGATGGACAGACTGTCGACATCGTCCGCGAAGGCAGACGCGGCCGGCAGAGCGGCTCCCGCGAGCGCGGTCAGCAGGACGGTGCCGGCGAGGGCGGCGCGGAGCAGCGGAGCGCGGCGGAGCCTGCCGGCAGGGGGTGAGAAGAGCACGATGGATTCATTCATTCGGGTCTTGCGGGGCGAGGTCGGAACGGTGAACGAGCCGTGTCCGGGAGTCGTCCCGACGGGGCGGGACTCACGGAGGAGGCGGCCGCCTCGGCTGCGAGCCCCATGGTCGGGGTCGGGACGCAGGACGGCGCCGACCGAGGGAGTTCCCCCGAGCGGCGCCGCCTGACCGGGTCACTTCGAGACGAGCGTGAGCGTCATCTTCGAGGTGTAGGTGCCGGCCGCCGCGTTCGACGGGGCGACGAACTTCAGGTCGCCGCCGAGCGTCGTGGTGCCGACGCCGGAGCCCACAGGCGCCTCGGCGAAGGAGAACGAGCTCGCCGCCGAGCCGACCACGGTCGCCGCCTTCGCCACGACACCGGCCGCATCGGTCTTCGCCGACACGACCTTCGGCGTCGTCGAGAGCTGGGCGGCCGAGATGGTCTTGGTCGCGTCGGTGCTCAGGGCGAAGTCGGCGACGCTCGCCGTGAGCGACCAGCCCTTGGCCGAGACGACGCGCTGGTCGACGACCGAAAACTCGGGAAGCGTGCCGGTCGAGGTGGACTGGTTGTTCACCAGGGTCGCCGTGCCGAGCGTGGCCTTCGAGTTCGCGGGCACCGAGAGGCTGAGTGCACCGTCCTGAGCGGCGACCGTGGTGGTCTCGAGACCGATCTGGCCGGAGTTCGAGGAGTCCGTGGGCGTCGTGGTGCTCGCGCTCGGGGTGTCGAACGTCCACTCGCCCGTACCGGCCGTGACCGTGATGTAGGTGAAGTAGATCGCGTCGGAGGCGATGGTGTTGCCGTTGTTGTTGAGGAACGCGAAGCCGAGGCTGTAGTCGCCTCCGTTCGCCTTGACGCCGTTGATGTCGCCGTTGGTCTGGCTGGACAGACGGGCGGCCGGCATGAAGGTGACGCGCTTGCCCGCGTCGCTGGTCTGGAAGCCGTTGTCGGCGAAGGCCTTCCACGCCGACTTGGTCTTCTCGGAGCCGCGCGGGGCGATGAACGTCGCGACCGAGGTCGCGTCCGCCGGGGCCTCGAACGACTTGGTGTTGTCGAATGCCGTGTTGGTGGCGACCGGCGAGCCGCTGACGTCCTTGGTGAACGCGAGCTTGCTGCCCGCGGCGACGGCGTCGCCCGAGCCCGAGTCGATCAGGAAGTAGCCGGCCTTCGAGCCCGTGGGCACGGAGGCGGCGTTGGCGAGCGATGCCGAGCCGGCGACGAGCGCGGCGGCGACGACACCGACCGCGGCGAAGCGGACGAGGTTCTTCTTCATGGGGTGGTTGTTCCGTTTCTGGTGGGCCGACGTCACTTGGACGCGGCGCGGAAGGGGGTGGAGTTGAGCGGAGGGAGGAAGCCGAACTTGCGCTTCACGGGCCCGGCGGAGGCGGGGCTGCCGCCGAAGTTCGCCAGGCTCTTGAGCTCGGAGGAGTCGAGCATCTGGGCCACGCCCGCGTCGTACTTCGACGAGGACGTCTGGGTGCGGGCGTACTCGGCGACGATGTAGGTGTCGCGGCCGAAGCGGGTGTCGTTGTAGCCGGTCGAGTTGGCGCTGAGCGACGAGCCGGATCCGCTGACGACGGCCTTGCCGTCGATCGCACCGATCTGGGTGGAGGTGTTCGCGATGGTGTTGACACCGGTGACGCCGTTCGACTGGGCGATCCAGCTCGCGGCCGAGAACGGCACGATCCAGATGGTGCCTGCGGCGGGGGTGAGCTGCGAGGCGTCGTTCTCCTGCACACGGGGGTTGCCCGCGGCGCCGGCCGGGGCGGCCGGGGTGCCGGAGGTGCCGTAGAGGGCGTTGAGGAAGAAGTTGCGGGTTCCGGATCCGTCCTGCGGGATGACCGGGACGACCGTGACGCCGCCGATCGACTTGATGTCGCCGGAGTAGATCTGCTTGAGCTGGTCGGCGCTGAGCGTCGCCATCTCGGCGGGGACCGTGACGTCGGAGGCGCCGCGGTAGGCGTAGCTGACCGCGTCACGACCGAAAGGCACGTAGAGCAGCGGGCCGGAGTCCACGACCGTCGCACCCGAGGAGGAGCGGGCGAAGTCGACCTGGCCGGCGATCGCGCGGCTGATGTTGTTCTTGCTGTAGTTGGCGCCGTCGATCGAACGGCTGAGCGCGGTGACGCCGTCGCCCGAACCGGCGGGGCGACCGAAGAACGGCCCTCCCGGCTTGGTCTGGATGGCCGACGAGCCGAACGCGTCGAACGAGCCGAGGGTCGCGTTGTTCGCGGACAGGCGGACGAAGGAGCCGCCCACGCTGGTGCCGTTGGTGAGGGCGTTCGCAACGTCCTGGAGAGTGTCGGAGCCGACCAGCGAGAGGCCGCCGGCGACGGGCTCGGCGTTGGCCGGTGCGGTGGTCACGAGGACGCCGGTGAGCGCCAGACCGGTCACGACCGTGGCGGCCGCGAGCTGCTTGAACTTCACTTCATTTCCTTTCGAGGGGCGAGGGCTCCGCACGCGACAGGGCGCGACGGCTCGTCGTCAGGCGCCGGGTGCGCATGACGAGCAAGAGGGATGGGCTCTTCAGAGGAAGCGGCGGCGCAGCCTCGTCATGAGCGGAAGGGCGAGGGAGCAGGCGAAGCCCGACCCGATCGCGGCGGGGACGGCGGCGGCGATGGCACCGTTCTTCGGGTCGTCGGGGGTCGGCTTGCCGGTGAGCACCCCGGCGACCTCCCCCGTCGCCGCGGGGTTGCCGGCGACCGACGCGGGATCGACGGACGAGGCCGCGAGCGAGCTGGTGGAGCCCGAGTACCCCGAACCGGACGACGAGATCGAGGTCGCGCCGGTCGTGCCCCCTCCGACCGCGGTCGCGGCCCGCTTGCCGCTGCGGATCGACTCGGCGGCGACGAGCGCCGCGTCGCGCCATCCCTCGGGGATCGGCGCGTAGCCGGCCGGGAGCTGTCCCTCGGCCGTGCCCACGACCTGGCCGGCGGTGGCCGCGTAGTCGATGAAGTCGGCGTAGGCGGTGCGGCGATCCTGCTGGGTCGAGTCGACGCGGGAGGCGGCGTAGACCGGCAGGGTCAACGGGTAGGCGCCCGGCGCACCCTTCGCTCGCTCTGAGGCGGGGTCGAAAGCGTAGACCTGCGACTGGCTCGTCACCGTCATGGCGGCGGTCGCCGCCGTCATCGACTCGGTCGTGGACACCACGTACTGCCCCGCCGGATTGAGGAGCGCGGCGGTGTAGACGGTGTACTTCGCGGCGGCCGCCGTGTCGGTGATGCCGACGACGGCGCGGTCGCCGGGTACGCGACGGGTCTGCTTGGAGAACCGAGGCGGGGTCGCCACGGGATCCCAGCCGCCGAGGATCTGGCCATCGCCCTGTAGGACCCGGACACCCGACCCGTCGAAGCTGCTGGTGTACGGGCGGTAAGCGACGAGGTTGACGGTGCTCGAGGTGTTGCTGGGATCTGCGGCTGCCCGCTCGATGGGATCGGGGCGGGGGAAATCATCACGTGGGAGGGTGAGACCTGTTCCGCTGGGATTGATGGCCGCGTTCGTAGAGGCCCACGGGTTGACCTTCATGCCCCACTCGTCGGGCTGGCCGTCGAGGAACGCGCGAGCCTTCTCGTCGCTCATGACGTAGTCCCATACCGCTCGGGCGCCGTCGGAGCGCCCGAACGGCACCAGAGCGTCGCCGACCGAGGCCGCCACGATGCTCTGGTACGCCCACTCGGGGTCGTTGATGGCGAGGAACTCGGGATCGCGCGTCAGGTTGCGCGCGTTCGGCCCGGCATCGGCGGGGCTGTGGTAGCCGATGTGGCTCTTGTCCGCGCCGTCGGGCAGCGAGTCGACGTAGGAGAAGGACAGCATCTTCGCGACGAGGCGCGGCGTGAGCTTCATGTCGGTCAGGGGGAGGCGCGAGCGCTCGACGGCGTCCGCCGGGACATCGCCGGCGGCGCGCGGCGCACGGTCGATCGAGAATGCGATCGAGAGGCCGCTGACCGCGACCGGGGCGTAGACGAGCTTGTCGGCGGCCGGATCTCCGTCGACGGCGCGGGTCGTCAGAGCGAGCGGAGCGTTGGCATCCTGGTTGGCGGCCGTCACCGCGTCCGACTCGGCCTGGGCGATGAGGGTGTAGGTCGATCCGCCCTGCTTCCCGCAGAGCGCCGGCTGCCAGGAACGCATGGCGTCGGCGGCGAACTCGCTGCCTGCCAGCTGGCGTTCGGTGGTGCCGAGCGGGCAGTGCACACCGGTGGGCAGGAAGTCCAGCTTCACGGCGAGGCGGTGCTTCCACGCTTCGAAGTCGAGGCCCGATTTGACGATGGCCTGCTCCCCCGGGTCGGCGGTGCCGCGCGGGATCACGACGAGCCAGCAGCTCTGGCCGGTGACCGCGCCGTCGGCGGCCGTCGAGGGGCGTCCGCAGCCGAGGCCGGGGGCCTGGATGTCGGTCTGCAGGAAGAAGTTGACGCTCCCGGTGCCGTTGGTCGCGGATCCCGCCCAGGGCACCTCGTTGGTCGTGTACTTCGTGAAGAACTCGGTGTTGCCCGGATCGACGCTCTCATCGCGCACCCGATCCGAGACAGCGGCGATGGTCTTACCGGTCGAGGACCGGAAGGGCACCGAGGTGTAGGCGGGGTTGAAGGGCCCCGACTTCGGCGACGTCCACTGCGCGTCCTCGGGGGCGACGGTCGTCTCGTCGAGGGTCTGCGAGCTGCGGCGAGCACCCGGGGTGCCGAACCCGCCGTACTGGCACGTGGTGCGATCGGGCTGGCCCGGGTTCTCGGGGTCGTCGCCCCAGCACTGCATGATCTGCAGGAAGTCGCTTCCCCCGGTCTGGGAGGTGGGGGCGCCCGACTTCTTCCCCCCGGTCCAGCTGATGGCCACGCCCTGAGCGAGCAGATCCTTCGTCTGCGACACGGTGACTTCGAGATCGGGCAGCGGAGCGGTGTCGATCGTGACGTCCTGGTCGCGGGCGGCGACCGTGATCGCGCTCGAGGAGTCGGCCATGGCGCTCGACGAGACGCCGGCCGAGCCCGCGAGGGCGACGCCGGAGCCGACGATGAGGCCGACGGCGACGCTCGCGATCGCGGTGCGGAGGCCGCGCGTCAGGGCACGGCGAGAAGAAGCCTTCACGGCTGGTGACTCCAGATGGTGGGGTGATCGGGGCTGCGGGGGCCGTCCCGACCTTGCGGTCTCAGGCTCCCGAGGCGGGGTGTCTACGGGGTGAACGTCCGGGCAACGACGCGTCGCGCAGCGCTGTCCCAGGCGTTCCGACTCCTCACCGTGGTGAGGAGGAGCTCCGACGGAGCTTGCGCGAGAGGAACGGAGGGAGGAAGACACCGAGCAGCAGGAGGGCGACGGCAGCGAGCATCAGCCCCTGGGAGATCCCGAAGCTCTCGCTCGCGAGCGTGAAGGGTGCCGACACGGCGGTCCCTCCCCCGGCCGCAGCCGAGACGAGCTGGCCGTTCTCGTCGTAGACCGCATCGGTCGCGAGCGAGGACGAGCCTCCCGCCGCGGTGGTGGCGGCCGTCCCGGCGCCGGCCTTGCCGGCGTTCACGCCCGCGTCGGAGGATCCGCCACCGTTGCCGCTGCCCGAGATCGGCGTCTCGTCGGGAGCTCCCGCGGTGCCGGTCGTGCACTGGTCCGGCCCCTTCTTGTCACAAGCAGCCGGCTGAGGGGCCGTGATCGCGAGCTGATTGCTCTCCAGGGAGTCGCCCGGCTTGAAGGTCGGGTTGTTGCAGGAATTGATGTCGAGGTCGAGCTGTCCCCCGCCGGGGATGCGCCGAATCTGCGAGAAGCCCGCTTGGACCAAATTCATCGGTAATGGCGAGTAGCCGAGGAGACCGACCTGCTGCTGCCCTTCGCACAGGGAATATTTCGCGAAGGCCGCGAGTGTACGACCGTGACCTTCGGTGAACACTCCCCGTGGAGCTGATGTCGGGACGATGAGGTAGGAGTAGCTCGAGAGGGGATATGCCCGGGGATCGGAGTTGTTGTAGACACCCCCGAGGTCCTGGGTGAGGTCGTCCTTGATGGCCGCGCCGAGCATGCCCACGGCCACGGATGAAGCGGTGGGCTCGATGTAGTAGCCGGAGCTGTTGAGCACCTTCGCGACAGGGAACTTGGCCTTCAGCGGGTACGAGTACTCGACGTAGGTGATGGCACCTTCGCCGTAGTCCTGGGCGACGTATCCGGCGACGCCGTCGGACTTCGCCTGGCCCTTGGCGCCGGGGAAGACGGGATACTGCGAGGTCATGCTCCCGGCCGCACACCCGACGCCGGAGTTGCAGAAGTCGTTCCAGATCTGCGGGTACTGATTGACCATCCACAGGGAGAACTGCGCGCTCGACCCTGACCCGTCCGAACGGACCACCGGGGTGATGGTCTTGTCGGGCATGGCGAGACCAGGATTGTCGCCGGCGATCTGGGGATCGTTCCACTTGGTGATCTTCCCGGTGAAGATCTTCGCGATGGTCTCGCCCGACAGGCGGAGGTTGGTGACGCGCTTTCCGCCGATCTTCAGGTTGTACATGAACGAGGTACCACCCGCGACGATGGGCATGTACGCGAAGTCCGTTCCGGGCTGCTCGGGAGTCGAGCCGTCCGTCGGGTTGGTCTGGAATGGGATCTCACTGACGGCGAAGTCGACGATCTTCGTGATGAAGTTCGCCCGACCGTCGCTCGAGCCATCGGCCGTGTAGTTGACGGACATCTGATTAGCGACTGCGCCGCGCCATTGATCGATCGCACCCGACGACCACGTCGACCCACGTCCTTGGATCGGTTCATAGGTCTGGTCGGCCAGCGCCGAAGAGACGGGCGCGGTGGTGCTGAGCACGAGAGTGCTGAGAAGGGCGATGGTCGTGGTCAGGATGACCCGTCGCCGGGTCGCTGCACGCGGGAGCTTCACTTGATGTCCTCGGTTTCGGGGGCAGGTTCGGGAGGGACGGCGAGACCGCGGTCGTGGCCGAGAGGGGAGAGGGTGGCGCGCCTCGCCGACATCCGAGCCACATCCGCCATCGACTCCGCTCGTGCGTGCATGAGCTGACGTTCGGTCAACTGGCCGGGGCCTCGTCCGCCGATGGTGCGAGCTATCACGAAGAGAAGAAGGACGAGAAGGATCAGTACGGCCGCGGTGCCGAAACCGCGGGCGATCATCCCCGGCTCCGGTGATTTGATGAAGGTGAACACCTGCAGCGGGAGCGAGATCATCGGCCCCTGGAACGGGTTGATGTTCATGACCGCCGTGACGCCCGAGGTGAGCAGAACGGGCGAGGTCTCGCCGATGCCGCGGGCTGTGCCGAGGATGACGGCTGTCACGAGGCCCGAGCGCGAGGTCGGCAGCACCACGTGCCACACGGTCCGCCAGCGACTCGTGCCCAGTGCGTAGGCGGCTTCGCGCAGATTGCCCGGCACGAGGCGGAGCACGACGTCCGACGCGCGGATCACGATCGGCAGCATCATGACGGTGATGGCGAGCGACGCGGCGAACCCGGAGCGCTGGTGCGTGATGAGGGAGATCACCGCGGCGTAGACGAACAGGCCCGCGACGATCGAGGGCAGCGCCGTCATGGCGTCGGAGACGGTCCGGACGAAGCGGGCGAACGGACCGCCGACCTCGTTGAGGAACACCGCGGTCGTGACTCCCAGCGGGATCGTGATGGCCAGGGCGATCGAGATCTGGATGAGCGTTCCGACGACCGCATGCGCGATTCCGCCCGAGTCGATGGGATCGAGCGGGCCCGTCGTCTCCATGGTCTGGAGGAAGAAGTTGATGTGCGGCAGCGCCTCGGACCCGCGGATGATCGTGAACGCGACGACGAAGACGAGCGCCGCGATGAGGATCGTGCCCGCGCTGCCGAGCAGCACCGTCACGACCCTGTCCAGGATCTCCTCGCGCGTCGACGTGAACGAGGCCAGCACGGTGTAGATGAGGAGGAAGGAGACGAAGGCGACCAGCAGCCACCCCACGACACCGGTCAGTGGGGCGAACCAGCCGAAGAGCAGCGTGGCGAGGGCCGCCCCGCCGGCGAGCGCGCCGACGACGTCGAACACGCTCGAGGTCGTGACGGTGGAGAGGGCACGACGTTCGGCGGGGGCGACACCGTCGCGCAAAGGGATGACCGTGATCCCCGTGCGGGTCGGCGCGATCCGCGTCGCGGCCGGGGCGATGACCTCGGTGGTTTCGGTGCGATCCGGGGCGCCCGGCAGGAGGGTCGTCATCAGCTCGACGCTCCCGATCGCGAGCGCGCCACGATGGACGACGCCGTGAAGTTGATCACCAGCGTGACGAGGAACAGCACGAGTCCTGCGGCCATGAGGGCGGAGAGACCGAAGTCGCTCGACTCGCCGTAGCGGAGCGCGATGAGGGCCGAGACCGAGTTCGAACCGGTCTTCAACACCTCCCAGTTGATGGTGAAGATGGGCGAGATGATCATGTAGACCGCGATGGTCTCGCCGAGCGCGCGGCCGAGGCCGAGCATCGTGCCGCCGATGATGCCGCCGCGACCGAAGGGCAGCACCACGGCGCGGATCATCCCGAAGCGCGTCGACCCGAGCGCCAGCGCTCCCTCGCGCTCACCGACGGGAGCCTGCGAGAACGCCTCCCGCATGACCGACGTCTGCGTCGGCACGACCATGAGCGCGACGACGAGCCCGGCGATGAACGCGGACGAGGTGACGGCGCTGGCCTCGGTGAGGCGTGCCCCGTCAGCGCCGGTGACCGCGAAGATCGGGATCCATCCGAAGTACGTCGAGATCCACTGCGAGACGGGGATGATCCCGGCCTGCAGGAAGAAGACGCCCCACAGGCCGAACACGACGCTGGGCACGGCGGCCATGAGGTCGACGATCGAGATGAGCGTGCGTTGCAGACGCCCGCGCAGCACCTCCGAGATGAGCAGCGACGTGCCGAGCGCGAGGGGCACCGAGACGCTCATGGCCACGAGAGCGATGCTCACCGTGCCGAACAGCACCGCGGCGATGCCGAAGACGCCCGTCTCGGGCGACCACGCCTGCTCGAACAGGAACGACGGACCGGCCACGACGAGTGCGTCCTTCGCGCGGAGCGAGAGGAAGAGCCCGACGGCGAGCATGATGGACACGGTCACGGCGCCGGCGGAGACCGCGACGCTCTGGAAGATGCGGTCGGCGATGTGCGCGCGGGGCGCGATTCTGCGGGGCCCCGACGCGGGCGGGGTGCTCCGGACGTCGGCGCGAGGCGTGAAGGTGACCGCGCTCACGCGGTCGTCTCCACCGTGGGGCGGACGGGGGTGGGGCTCATCGATGGGTCCTCGGTGGTGCGGGGCGTGCGCGCAGGGTGGGCGCACGGCTCGTGAGAGCGTGGGGGCGCTGGGTGAACGCGGGCGGTCCTGTCGCCGAATGAGGCGTAGACGAGACGTTCTCGCCGGGTGTCCACGCGGGCGGCCCGCGGGGGCGCGACGCACGCCGACTCAGTCGTGCGACGCGGAGGTCGGAGACGACGTAGGGCTCGGCGCGATCGTCGGGACGGAGGTCGGCTCGGAGGTGGGCTCCGGGACCGGTGTCATGACGGGCGTCGGCCGCGGGGTCGGCGCGGTGGCGAGGATGACGATGCTGCCGAGTTCGAGACGTTCTCCAGCGTTCGGCTCCATCGCGCTCACCCCCGTTCTGCCGGGGACAGGATCGCTGCTCGGGACGAACCCCGCCTCGCGGAGGGCCCGTGCCGCGCGAGCGCCGTCCAGACCGAGAACATCGGGGACGACGTTCATCCCCGATGCGATGGCGAGAGCCACGGCGGTCCCCGGTGCGACATGTCGCCCCGGGGCCGGATCCGTTTCGAGAACGGCTGCGCGGGCTACGACTCCGTCGCGCTGGGCGATGTCGCCCACGGTCAGGCCGGCGCGGCGGATCGCTGCGCTCGCTTCGTCGGCGGAGAGGCCGTGGACGTCGGGCACGACGACGGTCGTGGCGTCGCGGCGCTGGGGCTCATCCTCCTCCCGACTTTCCTGCGGAGCTGGAGCGGCGGTGGTCACTGCCGGCGCGGCGACCACCGCGGGGGCCGGGGCGGTGACTATCGCACCGACGACTGCCGCCGTCACTCCGCCACCCACGACGACGACGAGCAGCGCGACGAACGCACCCCTCCGCTCCCGGCGGCCCTCCCGGCGCGGAGAAGCGACGCCCGTGCGAGTCGTTCTCGACGGGCGTCGACGCGCGATGCTGATCCGTTCGGTCGGCGCGTCGGCTGCGTCCGCCTCGCCGGGACGAAACGGGAGGAGTAGCCGCGTGCGTCCGGTCGCCGACGAGACCCTGATGGTTCCGCCCACCGACGCGCCGTGCACGGCCTCATCCGGTGATCGTCCCGGGACGGAAGGGACACCGCGGGGAACGGTCGTGGGCTCTGAGCGCTCGGCGTGACGCGCGATGTCATAGAGGCGCGGCCTCACCTGCCCCAGAGCCCGCGCCATGTCGTACGCGGAGGGAAAGCGATCCTTCGGGTTCTTGAGCATCGCGCGGGCGATGATCGCATCGAGAGCACGCGGCGCATCGGGGCGGAGCGCGGAGACCGGAGGCGCGAGCGTGCCGATGTGCGCCTCCATGGCCTCGCGAGGCGATAGGTCGGGAAAGGGCGCGGTGCCGGTGAGCGCAAGGTAGCCGAGCGCTCCCACCTGATAGATGTCGGCAGCGTGATCAAGATCTGCGCCCATAGCCTGCTCGGGCGACATGTAGTCGACGCTCCCCTCCACGAGCGTGGTCCCGTCTCTGCCCTCGAAGGCGGCGGCACGTCCGGTCACTTCCGCGAGGCCGAGGTCGAGCACGGTCGCGGTGATGCCTCCATCGGGGCCCTCGTGCACCATGACGTTGCCGGGGCTGAGGTCGCGGTGCACGAGCCCGGCCGCATGGACGGTGCCGAGAGCGTCCAATACCTGCGCGAGCACCTCCACGGTCTCGACGAGTCCGAGCGGGCCATGCGCGACCCGGTCGGCGAGCGTGCGACCCGGAACGATCGACATCGCGATCCACGGCCGACCCGAGAGGTCGTCGATCCCGAAGGCGAGGATTCGAGCCAGCCGGTCGTGCCGCACGGCTGCGGCCCGGCGCGCGCCGGCGACGAAGCCGTCCCGCAACTCGTGGTCGTCGCGAAGGTGCTCGTGCAGGATCTTGAGCGCGACGTCACGGTCACCGACTGCGTCGCGCGCGCGGACGACACGGGCGCTGCCCCCCGTTCCGAGCGTGTCCGCCAGGCGGAATCGCGAGGCGAACAGGGTCTCGGACGGCGTCATCCCCCGAGCATCCGGTCGTAGTCGGCGGCGCGGCCGAGCACCAGCCGCACATAGTCCTCGTCGTGGTTGTAGGAGAAGACGGCGCGGTGGAGGGTCTCGGGATCCGTCAAATCGCCCGATGCACACAGGTAGTGCGCCGCCGCGAGAGAGGCATCGTCGAGGTCTTGCGGGTCGGCCACTCCGTCGCCGTCCCCGTCCGCCCCCCAACGCTCCCAGGTCTGCGGTATGAACTGCAGGGGCCCCACCGCCCGGTCGACCTCGGTGTCGCCGTCGATCGCTCCCCCATCCGAATCGGGCACCCGGATGAAGCTCGTGCCGTCGAGGCGGGGCCCATAGATCGCCGGACGGGGTCGGCCGTCATCGCCGAGGGTAGATCCACCGTGCGTTCCATGCCCCGATTCGATCGAGCCGATGGCGGCGAGTTGGCTCCAGTGGAGTCCGCAGCCCCCGACCTCTACGGAGTGCACCGCGGCCGCTGCGGCCGCGTAGGCTCCGAGCGCTCGGGCCGAGATCCCCGTTCGCTCGGCGGCATCGCCGATGGCGACCGTCACCCTGCCCGCCGCGGCGTTCGCGGTCTGTGAGGAGGTGGTCACGCCGGCCGCCTGCGCACCCGCTCCTGCTCCCGGCCCGGTGGTCGTCGCCGATGACACGTCGTCTGTGGCGATCACCGCGGAGTCGACGAATGTCACCCCGAGATCGGTGGCCGAGGCGGGGTCGGTTGCGGCAGCCTCACCGTGAAGGGATCCGGCCGCCACCCACCCCGCAAGCAACGCCAGGGCCAAGGCGACGCCGACCGGGGCCGAGGGCAGCCGTAGGCGGCTCACGCGACGACGGGCTGCGACCCCACGGGCACGCGCGGGTTGCTTCGGTGCGAGCCGATGAGATGCATCGACTCGACGATGCGCGCGGTCGCCAGGGAGCGGATGGCCCCGATGCCCGCCTGCAGCGCGGTCGAACGGCCGCCGTACCAGCGGCTGCAGCTCAGCACCGGGGTGTCCCCCATGGTCGCGTACCAGCCGTGTTCTCGGCCCGTGGTGCCCCCGAGCGGGACGATCGCCAACTCGTCGGCGGCGAGGATGAGCCGCTGCACGTGCCCCGCGGCGGCGGCGAAGGACGGATACAGGAAGTAGCTGCGCGCCAGCTCGCGGTTGTTCGTCGCGAGGACCCGCCAGAACGCGGCCGCCGTCCGCGGGGCGGTCGAAGGGCTCAGCACGACCGCGTCGGAGACGCGTGCCGAGGCGACGGGGTGGACGGCGCTGATCTCATTCCGAAACCGGGCCCACGCCTGCACGGCGGGGTCGGCATCGGAGCGAGCCGCGGAGAGGAGGACGAGCGATTGCATGGGCACCTGGCGGGGGACGGTGGGTGGGGCGCTAGGCACTGTGAACCCCCACGATGGCCGCGCGGCGGCGCTTCGATGTCGAGCAGGTGTCCTATCGGTGGCCGGGAAGGCTGGTCCTTATGGCTCGCTGTGACCGAGCCTCGATGATCCTTACCGCCACCCTCGTGCTCAGAGGAGACTTCTCAGCGGCTCAGCCGAGGAGCGACCAGGCGCGACGGCGGACGAGGATGTGACCGCGGCGCGAGGTGACGCGTGACCAGGGGCCGGATTCGAACACCGGGATCTGCTCAGCCGGGTCTCCCAGGAAACCGAGGCTCAGGGCCGCGAATGCCGCCCCCGCGGGGAGGTGCGGAACCGTCGGGATGGGGCGGCCCCACACCTCGGACCGCACGCGGCGCACGATCTGCTCCCCTGTGCCGGTCGGAACGACGCTCGCCACCTCGTCGATCCCCTCACGGGCGACGCCCTCGAGCACCTCGCCGGTCGTCTCGGCGACGCGCGTCCAACCGCCCTTCGGCGGCGAGATGCCCGCCCACGTCACTGTGCTCACCTGGACGGGCAGCGACAGGGTGAGCTCCGCGTCGGAGTCCGCTCCCTGCACGCGCTTGAGGCGCTCGATGAGCGAGCGGACGGGCACGACGACGTCGAAGACGGTCTCACGATCCGCGAGCGCCATGGTGCGGAGGCCCAGAACGGTGGGGCTCTCGTCCAGCAGACCGGCCGGGTAGAGGATGGCGCTGTAGACGGCGAGCACGCCGGAACCGGCGATGAGCCGGACGGAGCCCTCCTCGACTCGTCCGGCGCGGCCCAGATAGGTCGCCAGATCGCCGATCGAGGCCGGGTCGGTGAAGGTGAAGGAGGAGCTCACAGCGCTCCTCAAACTACCCGATGCACCCGGCCGCGCGATCCGCTGAGTGCGTCTCGAGGCCGTCGTAGGGGTTTCTCGCCGCACGCCTGATCCCGGAGACGCGCCGGAGCGGCCAGGATGGAGGCATGGTCGATCCTCTCGCCTCCCTCCTGGCCGCCGTCGATCTGACCGACACCGGCGCGCGCACCAGCGAAGACATCTTCACCGGACCATCGCAGTGGAGCCCGCAGGGCCGCGTCTTCGGCGGTCAGGTGCTCGCGCAGTCCATCACGGCGGCCATGCGCACCGTTCCGGAGGATCGGCTGGCGCACTCGATGCACGGCTACTTCCTCCGCCCGGGCGACGTCCGTCATCCCATCACCTTCTCGGTCGACCGCATCCACGACGGGCGCTCGTTCTCGACGCGTCGCACGCAGGCCTATCAGCAGGGCGCTCCGATCCTCTCGATGATCGCCTCATTCCAGACGGACGACGGCGGCCTCGACCATCAGTCACCCATGCCCGATGTGCCGGCTCCGGAGACCCTCCCGAGCACGGCCGAGGTGCTCGCGGGCATCGACCATCCCGTCGCCGACTTCTGGTCGCATCATCGTCCCTTCGATCTGCGCCACGTGCCCTCCCCCATCTATCTCAGGGTGGACGGCGAGCAGACCGCGCACCAGGCGGTCTGGTTGAAGAGCTTCGGTGCCATGCCGGACGATCCGAACCTCCACCGGGCCGCTCTGGCCTATGCGAGCGATTACACGATCCTCGAGTCCATCCTGCGTCGACACGGTGTCGCCTGGATCGCCTCCGGCTTGAAGGCAGCCAGTCTCGACCACGCCATGTGGTGGCACCGACCCGCCCGCGTCGACGAATGGCTGCTCTACGTCCAGGAGTCCCCCACCGCGCAGGGCGGACGCGGTCTCTCGCTGGGCCGCATCTACACGCGCGACGGCATCCTCGTCGCGAGCGTCGCCCAGGAGGGCATGGTGCGTCTGCCCGCTGCGAGGTGACTCGGGCGTCGAGTGGCGGCCGACGGGCGTAGTGGGGTCAGGTCAGGCGATGCTTGACCGCGCCTCTTCCGGGTCGCTCCGATCCCAAGCCCGGGATTCTCGGGAGCGCAATCCGCACCCATGCCGCCCGGACGAGAGGGCCGACCGCGAGCGCCCAGAGCACCGAGGCGGTGACGTCCGTCGGGTAGTGCACGCCGTCGATGGTGAGCAGCAGGAGGGCTCCGACGACGAGCAGCACCGCAGCGGCGGCCGCGACGATCCGCAGGTCCCTCCGACGGATCAGGGCCACCAGGGTGACGGCGAAGATCGTCAGGAACGCGGCATGTCCGCTGGGGTACGAGGCGTCGTGCTGGAGGGGCTGAAAGGGCGAGCTGAGCAGGCTCGCATCGGGGCGCGGCCTGTCGACGGTCAGCTTCACGAGCGCCATCGACAGCCAGGTCACCGCGATGGTCACGGCGAATGTCGACGCGACGCGGAGGTCGCGGGAGACGATCAGGATCACCGCGGTCACCAGAGCCGTCGAGACGATGGCCGGAACCGGCCCCGCCCACCGGTACAGGAGGTCGCCGAGCTCCGCGACGAAGCCCGCGTGCAGGCGGTTCAGCGCCTGCGAAAGAGGCATCTCGACGGCACCCGCGGTTCTGAGCAGGAGTCCGCCCGACGTGACCGCGACAACAGCCAGAACGGCCGTCGTCACCAACCGGCGCCAGGAAGCGCTCGATTCGAGCAGATGCGATCCCGCTGTCATCCGACGTCCCACTGATACCTCGTCCGTCCTCGCCATGGGGCCGGCGAAGCGGATGTGCTGGTCGACCTCGTGGAACGTAGCGGGGCGATCTAAGAGCTTCGAATGAAAGACCTCGCGACCGCCGGGGAGCGGCCCGCCCGATCGGTCTCAGCGGCGGGCGAACTCCAGTGGCGCCTCGACGTAGGGCTCCCAGGCGACGCGTTGCGCGTCGGTGATCCGCTCGGGACGACCGGTCTTCGATCCGACCATCACGAGGGTCGTCGCGGCCTGCGCGAACTTCAGGCGCGGTTCCACCCCGGCAGGCGAATAGATCTCGTAGCAGAGCTTGAGGCTCGCTCCCCCGAGGTGACCGATCCACAGCTCGATCTCGAGCGGCGAACGCGTGTACGGGATCGGGAGCAGGTATTCGACTTCCTGGCGGGCGATGAGAGTCATGGTGTCCGCGCCGGGGCGACCGTCGAGCACCGCGGTCGCCGAAGCCGACTCGTCGTCGCTGGCCCAGAACGCTTCGATGCGCGCCTCCTCGAGCAGGCGCAGAAGCTCGGCGTTGTTGACGTGCTGATAGGCGTCGAAGTCGCTCCAGCGGAGTCGGATCGGAACAGTCAGTCGCATCCCTTCATCCTGCCTCCTCGCCCGACGTTCGGCGTTCCGTACCGGAACGAAGAAACCGCACGTTCCGGCGAGGGTCACTCGCCGGAACGTGCGGTTTGTGCCGGAATATCCGACCTAGTCGCGGGTGAGCTTGCGGTAGGTCATGCGGCTCGGCTTCGCGGCGTCGGGGCCGAGGCGCTCGATCTTGTTCTCCTCGTACGCCGCGAAGTTGCCCTCGAACCAGTACCAGTTGGCCGGATCCTCGGGGGTGCCCTCGTAGGCGAGGATGTGGGTCGCGATCCGGTCGAGGAACCACCGGTCGTGCGTGATGACCACGGCACAACCCGGGAACTCGAGCAGAGCGTTCTCGAGGCTGCCCAGGGTCTCGACGTCCAGGTCGTTGGTGGGCTCGTCGAGGAGGAGCAGGTTGCCGCCCTGCTTGAGCGTCAGCGCCAGATTGAGGCGGTTGCGCTCACCACCGGAGAGCACCCCGGCCTTCTTCTGCTGATCCGGACCCTTGAAGCCGAACTGCGACACGTAGGCCCGCGACGGGATCTCCTGCTTGCCGACCTGGATGTAGTCGAGACCGTCGGAAACGACCTCCCACAGGTTCTTGTTCGGGTCGATGCCGCCGCGGCTCTGGTCGACGTACGAGATGTCGACCGTCTCGCCGATCTTCAGGTCGCCCGCGTCGAGCGGCTCGAAGCCGACGATGGTCTTGAAGAGGGTCGTCTTTCCGACACCGTTCGGGCCGATGACGCCGACGATTCCGTTGCGGGGAAGCGTGAACGACAGGTCGTCGATGAGCACGCGCTCTCCGAACGACTTGTGGAGCTTCTTCGCGTCGATGACCTGGGAACCGAGACGGGGACCGACGGGGATGACGATCTCCTCGAAGTCGAGCACCCTCGTCTTCTCGGCCTCCGCCGCCATCTCCTCGTAGCGAGCGAGACGGGCCTTCGACTTCGCCTGGCGGCCCTTCGCGTTCGAGCGGACCCAGTCGAGCTCGGTCGCGAGACGCTTCGCGAGCTTCTGATCCTTCTTGCCCTGCACGTCGAGACGTGCGGCCTTCTTCTCGAGATACGTCGAGTAGTTCCCCTCGTAGGGGTAGAGCTTGCCGCGGTCGACCTCGGCGATCCACTCCGCGACGTTGTCGAGGAAGTACCGGTCGTGCGTGACGGCGAGGACGGCGCCCGGGTACTTCGACAGGAACTGCTCGAGCCAGAGCACTCTCTCGGCGTCGAGGTGGTTGGTGGGTTCGTCGAGGAGCAGGAGGTCGGGCTTCTGCAGCAGGAGCTTGGTCAGCGCCACGCGGCGCTTCTCACCGCCCGAGAGGGAGGTGACGGGCGAGTCACCCGGCGGGGTGCGCAGCGCGTCCATGGCCTGCTCGAGCTGCGAGTCGAGATCCCACGCGTCAGCGGCGTCGATGGCCTCCTGCAGGGTTCCCATCTCGGCGAGCAGGGTGTCGAAGTCGGCGTCGGGCTCGGCCATGAGGGCGGAGATCTCGTTGAAACGGTCGATCTTGCCCTTGATCTCGCCGACGCCCTCCTGGACGTTCTCGAGAACGGTCTTCGACTCGTCGAGCTCGGGCTCCTGCATGAGGATGCCGACCGTGTAACCGGGGGTCAGTCGGGCCTCACCGTTGGACGGGGTGTCGAGTCCCGCCATGATCTTGAGGATGGTGGATTTTCCGGCGCCGTTGGGGCCGACGACACCGATCTTGGCGCCGGGCAGGAACGACATCGTGACGTCATCGAGGATCAGCTTGTCGCCGACCGCCTTGCGGGCGCGGACCATGGAATAGATGTATTCGGCCATTGGTCCATTCTAGGGAGCCGAGCCCGAACGCTCAGTTCGGCAGTGGGTCCTACCAGTCGATCTGACGTTGGTTTCCAATGAGGCATGCACCGGTGCCGATCGGCTTCGTGATGACCGTCGAGAACGTACCCTGAGCATCGCCGGTGGTGGTCAAGGGATCGGTCTGCTTGGGGAAGAACTGCCCGACTAGGCACTCATCGCCGATCTTCACCGACCATGAGATGGACGCGGCGAGGTATCCCTGCGGAGTCTCGTCGACGGTCAGCATCATCGCGCTCTTGTCGAAACCAACCGCTACCAGCGCGTCGATGAATTCTCGGCCACGGGCGTCCGGGTTGGCCGCGACTTGCCTGGCGGCGTTGTCGAAAACGTACCGGTTGCCCGCGGCGCCCGCGCCGGGCTCGAAGCGTGAGGGGCCTGACGGCTGGGGCGTCGAACTGGTCTGAGGCGTGGACGATGCTTCTCCAGTCGGCTCCGGCGCCGGGGAAGGCGCTGTGCACCCCGTGAGTGCGACCGCTATTCCCACTGCCAGAGCTATCAAGCACGCGGCTGGTCTTCTCACGAAACTCCTCGCTTGTCATTGCGCGAACCTCGGAGCCCGCGCATGCCACCGTACAAGGCGGGCCGCCATCTCAAGTCGAGACGCGCGACCCGCCCTGGCGAGTCAGGCCTCGAAGCTAGTTCCTTCTGGCGTCGATGAGGTAGCCGTAACCGGGGGTGTATTCGCAATTCCTGATGATCGTCCAGCCGTCAGCCCGGTACGCATTCGCGGCCGCTCGGCACTGAGAGGAAGTCGGGTAATAGCCGCCGGCATACTGCACGGCCTGTGCGGGTGCCGCTACCCCGACAGCCATCCCGGCAGCCACAACGACGGCAGCAATCGCTCCCTTGAAAGTCGTTCTCATATCTATCTTCCCCCTGTGCTTATGTTGATGTCGGAGTCTGGCCGACACCAACACACTGAACTCCCGACAACTGAGGCGCAAGGGGGGGGCATGAGAGTTGGGGCGCCACCGCCGGGCGAACCCGCAAGATGATGCCCATCGTCAGAATGGCGCGTCGGCGAGTTCCGGCGAGGTCGCCCAGTCGTTCCGCGACCCTCCTGCCACCGCACCCTGGGGCGCGACGGCCGAAGCGTCCGCCGACGTCGCCCGGGCGGTGAAGGCGGAGGCGCCGCGACGCAGGTCGTGTCCGATCGAGTCGGCGTGGATGGTCGGCGTGATCCTCTCGCGACCCGACGAGTCGGTCCAACTGTCGAGCTCGAGGCGCCCCTGGATGATCAGCGGTTGGCCCTTTGCGACGCTCTCGAGCACGTTGTCGCCCAGTGCCCGCCACGCCTTGACCGTGTACCAGTTGGTCTCCGACTCGACCCAGGCTCGCGTGGTCTCATCGAACCGAGAGTCCCGGGTCGCGAACCGGAAGGTGACGGGAGCCGCCGTCCCCGCTCCATCCCTCGTCACCCGCTGCGGATCGGTCGCCGCCCGCCCCATGACCGTGATTCGTTCCTGCATGACTGTCGCTCCTTCGCTCGTCGCCTGTCCCCGCGGGGACGATGGGTGCAGCGGCCGCGGGCGCGTCGAGGACAATCTGTGCCGGACACCCCTCGCGTCCGCGGCCCTGCGTCGCCGAGTCTGGCTCGCGCCGTTCCGCCCGGAACGAAGAAGACCCCCATCGGTGGGGTGCACCGGCGAGGGTCTTCATGGGGAGGAGACGGCGAGGGGTCAGTGCTCCTCGAACGTCACGTCCCCCGGCCGCTGAGTGGTCACGGCGCGTTTGGCGATCTCGATGGTCTCGTAGACCCCGTGATAGTCCTGGCGACCCAGGAATCGGACGGCGTACCCGTCGTCGATCGCGTGAATCGACGCGATCGCGCCGTTCTCACCGAACGCGACCCAGGTCTTGCGGATGCGCGGCTCGGTCGTGGTTGCTGAATCGGTCATACCTGCTCCTTCGAAGGCACTTCTCGAGAGCCCGGCGAGATGCCGCAGGGCCCCGTTGTCTGGGAGCCTACGCCGCCTTGATGTACTGGGCGTAGCCCTTTCGGACCTTGTTGACCTTGGGCACAGCAACCGCCATGCAATAGCCCTGGTTGGGGTTCTTGGCGAAGAAGTCCTGGTGGTACTCCTCGGCGTCGAAATACTCGCCGAGCGGGGCGATCTCGGTGACGATCGTGCCGTCCCAGATCTCGGCGGCCCGCGCGGCGGCCGCCTCGAAGAGCTGCTTCTGCTCATGGTCGGCGTAGTACATGGCCGACCGGTACTGGGTGCCGACGTCGTTGCCCTGGCGGTTCAGCTGACGCGGGTCGTGCAGCGTGAAGAAGACGTCCAGGATGATCTCGCGCGGGATCACGTCGGGGTCGAAGGTGACGGCCACGGCTTCGGCGTGCCCGGTCGCTCCGGTGCAGACGGCCTCGTAGGAAGGGTTGGGGGTGCGGCCGCCTGTGTAGCCCGAGACGACATCGGAGACGCCCTCCAGGGTGCGATACACCGCATCGAGGCACCAGAAGCATCCACCGGCGAGAACGAAGGTCTCCACGTCGCGTATTCCTTTCATCGCACGGGCGGCTCTCTGCCCACCCGGTTCACTCGCCGCGAGAGGTCCGCGGCGCGTTCTACATCCAACCGTGACAGCGGGTCACGCATTCCATGCAGAGGAGCCTGAAGAGTCGCGCGCCCGATCACTAGCATGGCGAGAGTGACATACCTCGCTGACGAGAACCGGTACACCAGCCTCCATTACCGCCGCGTGGGCCGCAGCGGTCTCCTGCTGCCGCCCCTGTCCCTCGGTCTGTGGCACAACTTCGGAGACACCCGCTCCATCGAATCGCAGCGCGCGATCGTCCGCCGGGCGTTCGACCGCGGCATCACCCACTTCGACCTCGCGAACAACTACGGTCCGCCCTACGGATCCGCCGAGACGAACTTCGGCCGTCTCCTCCGCGAAGACCTGTCCCCCTACCGCGACGAGATCATCGTGTCGACGAAGGCCGGCTACGACATGTGGCCGGGTCCCTACGGCGACCACGGCTCGCGCAAGTACCTGCTGTCGTCACTCGATCAGAGCCTCGACCGCATGGGTCTCGACTACGTCGACATCTTCTACCACCACCGACCCGATCCCGAGACGCCCATCGAGGAGACCGCGGGCGCGCTCGCGACAGCCGTCACCAGCGGACGGGCGCTCTATGTCGGCGTCTCCAACTACGACCCGGCCCAGACCGAGGCCATGGTCGCCGCGCTGGCCGAGCACAAGATCCCGCTGCTCATCCACCAGCCCCGCTACTCCATGTTCGATCGCACGCCCGAGCAGGGCCTGCTGCCCGTGCTGAAGGAGAACGGCGTCGGCTCGATCGTCTTCTCTCCGCTCGCGCAGGGCCTCCTCACCAACCGTTACCTGGACGGGTCGATCCCCAGCGACTCGCGGGCGGCGACCAGCCGGTTCCTGTCGGAGGACAAGATCGACGGCACGTATCTGGAACGGGCTCGGGCTCTCAACGACATCGCGGCGGGACGCGGGCAGACCCTCGCGCAGCTCGCGCTCCTCTGGGTGCTGCGCCGTGAAGAGGTCACCTCGGCGCTCATCGGGGCCTCGAGCACCGCGCAGCTCGACGAGAACCTCGCCGCGCTGGACGGCGAGCCGCTGAGCGACGACGAGATCGCGGCGATCGATCCTCTGGCCGTTCACGGCACCAGCCGCTGAGGGCGCCGGCGGGCTCGCGACGCGGGAGGCCGTGTCGGAGGTCGTCCCTAACGTGATGTCAGGTCGCGGATCCACCGCGACGGATGTCCGCAGGAGGCACACGATGTCGGTCAGCACCTCGATCCCTTCCCTCGCCCCCGTCCGCGGGAGCATCGGCGCGGGTCTGTCGTTCTCGCAGCTCAACAACGGCCTCTGGCGGATCACGCGCGCCGACGGCTCGGTGCTCGGATACGTCGAGCAACCCACGGCCGGATCGGCGGGCGGCTACACCGCCAAGCGCCTCTCCCCCGACCGCCGCTCGTTCCGGGTGGTCGGTGAGTTCCGGACCTTCGAGGATGCGCTCGCGTCGTTGCGCTTCTCGTGACGCCCACCCGTCCCGACGCATGTCGGTCGGCGCCGGTGGGCGCTCCGCTGCATCCGGACCGGTATCGAGGCGTAAAGGTCGCGCGATCAGCGATTCCTGAGACTCGCGCGGGTCGTCACGGCCTCCGCGCGCCGCGTGGGTATAGTCCGGCGCATGCAGTGGAACGACATGGTCGACTGGGCAACCTCGAGCGCCGGTGAGCGCATCCTCCTCGGAGCGGTGATCCCGTTCATCGCGATCGTCATCGGCGCCGTCGTCGCCGCGCTCATCGCGCGCGGCGCCATCAAACGCCTCCTTCGCGATCGCGATCGCGAGGCCAAGGCGGCCGCCGTCTCGTCGCTGATCGACGCGGCGCGCCAGGCATCCAACTGGAACTCGCTCACCCCGCAGGAGCAGGCCATCGCCGACCGTACGGCGACGACCGCCGACATCCACCTGCGCCTCCTGCCCATAGCGGGTGCCGCGACCGCAGCCAATTGGGCCGGTCACGAGATCACGCAGTTCAAGCGCGCGTCCGCCACCTACTCGGTGCAGTTCGACGGGCCCCTGGCCGAGTTCCGCGACCGGCTCCTCGACTGGCAGAAGCACCCGCGTCGCGCGCGCAAGATCTTCGAGAGCGACCTCAGCCGGTGGGACGCCGAGATGTCGCGCGAGCAGGGTGAGCTGCAGGCGCAGCAGGACGCCTGGGTCGCACAGCAGCACTCCGAGCGCTACAGCTCCTCGTCCGCGAAGCCGACGCAGACTCCCCCGACGCAGTCGGCGGCCCGCCCGGCGTCGAATGCTGCAGCGACTGCGCCGGCCCCGGCTCCGGCGCAGCGCACCTCCTCTCCGCTCGAGTCGGAGTCCCGCACCCCCACCACCGCACTGGGTACCGTCCAGCAGCCCTCCGACGGCGGCGAGGCCTTCGTTCCCGTACCGGCCAGCGCGCGTCCGCGTCAGGCCGTCACGACCGACTGACGGAGCGTTCTCTCTGAGCGAGATTGCATAGCCCGGCTATATAGCCGGGCTATGCTTTTGGTGTGAACGAGACAACACGCACCTTCCAATCCCTCGTCGTCTCGGCCCACCGCCTGACGCGCGTCGCCGCGCAGAGCAGCGGGGACCGTACCTCTCCCGCCATCTGGCGAACCCTGTCGATCCTCGAGAGCGACGGCCCCATGCGCCTGGGCGAGCTCGCATCGCAGAGCAGGGTCAGTCAGCCGACCATGAGCAAGATCGTGGCCGGGCTCGCCTCCGACGACCTCATCCGCCGCATCGCCGACACGGATGACGCACGATCGTGGCTCATCGCCACGACGCCCAAGGGCCAGAAGCTGCTCGCCGACTGGCTCACCCGGGTCGCCGACGAGGCGTCGTCGATGTTCGACGGTCTGTCCGACGAGGAGTGGTCGACTCTCTCCGCTGCCGCCGCCATCCTCGAGCGCGGGTTCGACTCCAAGCAGGTCGCCGCGTGAGCGCCGGTCACGGCTCGGCCGGCCGCATCTTCCATCAGCCCCGCCAGGTGTGGGCCGTCGCCTTCGCCTGCGTGGTGGCTTTCATGGGAATCGGGCTCGTCGACCCCATCCTCCCCACCATCGCCGCCGACCTGGAGGCCACCCCGACCGAGGCCGAACTGCTGTTCACGAGCTATCTGCTCGTGACCGGCGTCGCGATGCTCGTCACCAGCTGGGTGTCGTCCCGACTCGGTGCGAAGAGGACCCTCCTCACCGGCCTCGCGCTCATCATCGTCTTCGCCTTCGCAGCGGCCGTCAGCGGCAACGTCGAGGCCGTCATCGGATTCCGAGCCGGATGGGGACTGGGAAACGCCCTCTTCATCTCGACCGCACTCGCGACCATCGTGGGTGCGGCCTCCGGCGGCACCTCGTCGGCGATCATCCTCTACGAGGCGGCGCTGGGCGTCGGAATCGCGATAGGCCCCCTGCTCGGCGGGCTCCTCGGCAGCATCAGCTGGCGCGGACCCTTCTTCGGCACGGCCGCGCTCATGGCCGTCGGGTTCATCGCCATCCTGACTCTGCTGCGTAACGAGTCGTCGGAGAAGCGCACGCCGATCCCGTTCTCCGCCCCCTTCAAGGCGCTGACTCAGCCGGCCCTCGCCGCGCTGGCCGCCGCGGCGTTCCTCTACAACGTCGGGTTCTTCATTCTCCTGGCCTACACGCCGTTCCCCCTCGGCTTCGACGCGATCGGCATCGGCCTCACGTTCTTCGGCTGGGGTGTGGGACTCGCGATCACCTCGGTGTGGATCGCCCCGATCCTGACCGCGCGCCTGCCGCGCACCACCGTGCTCTCGTTCGCGTTGCCGGCGCTCGCGCTGGACCTCGTCTTCGCGGCACTCGTCATCGACACGCCGGCGCTGCTCGTCGTCGCCGTCGTCCTGGGCGGGCTGGTGCTGGGTGTGCTCAACACCGTGCTGACCGAGGCCGTCATGGAAGCCACGGATCTGCCCCGCTCGGTCGCCTCGTCGTCCTACTCGTCCGTGCGGTTCATCGGTGGAGCCGTCGCTCCGCCGCTGGCGACCGTGCTCGCCGACACCGTGTCCGCGTCGACTCCGTACTTCGTCGCCGCCGTCGCCGTGCTCGCCGCCACGCTGGTCATCGTTCTGGCCCGCAAGCCTCTCGCCCGTGTGAACGGCGAGCCCGAGAGCGAGCGCGTCGAGGCCGAGGCCATCTCGCTGGGCGACGCGTAGGCGCCCGGAGTCACGTCTTCGAGAGGACGGGCTGCCTCATCCGTGCGGGCGATGTGCGTGTCGGTGCCGAGGGATAGCGTCGGAGCGTGAGCAGTTCCCCGGCGACCGGCGCGCGCGGTCCGTACGCATGGGTGGTGCGCCACCCCAGGACCATCGACATGGTGATCGCGAGCGTCATCGTGTTCTTCACGGTCCTGCCCTACGGTGCGGCCGTCGTCCTCGATGCTCTCGGCAGCAACCTGCCACGCAGCCTGACGCTCTTCATCCTGGCTCTGGCCCTGGGCGTGCCCCTCTACTGGCGCCGCACGCACCCCCTTCCGGCGGCGGCCGTCATGGTCGTCGCCTGCCTCATCCAGCTCTTCACCGGGACGGAACTGCTCGCCACGCAGGTCGCGGTGCTCGTCATGATCGCCGCACTCGCCGCCTACGCTCCTCGCTGGGCGTCCTGGTGGGGTCTCGGGCTCGGCCTGGGCGGCATCACGGCTCTGGGTGTCCAGTTCTGGATCGTGGGTCAATCCCCGCGCCCCTGGGTCACCGCGATCTTCACGGTCGTCCTCGGGGGCTCGCTCGTCGCCGTGGCCTGGCTCACGGGCGACCTCACCCGCTCCCGCCGGCTCGAACGCGACGCGTTCGCGGATCGAGCTCGTCGCCTCGAGAGAGAACGCGAACGGGAGCTTCAGCTCGCCGCGTCCGACGAGCGTGCTCGGATCGCCCGGGAGATGCACGACATCGTCGCCCACTCCCTGTCGATCATCGTGACGCAGGCCGACGGTGCACGCTACGCGGCTCCGGCGAGCGCCGGTCCCGTTCTCCCCTCACTCGAAGCCATTGCCGAGACCGCTCGCTCGTCTCTGGCCGACATGCGCCGGCTGCTCGGCGTGCTTCGCGACGATGATGCGGCTCCGACCGCTCCGGCATCCGGCCTCGCCGACATCGACGCGCTGATCGCGACCGTGCGCTCGTCCGGCCTCCCGGTGACGCGCCTCCCGGATCGCGGACGGCACCGGCCGATCCTTCCGCAGGGGGCCGAGCTGGTGCTGTTCCGTGTCGTGCAGGAATCGCTGACCAATGTCCTGAAGCACGCCGGCGAGAACGCCCGGGCCACGGTGGCGTTCGAATGGCGACCGACGGACGTGCAGGTCCGCATCTCCGACGACGGCCGCGGACTGGCCCCGGACTCCGAGGTGGACGCCGGACACGGGCTTCAGGGCATGCGCGAGCGGGTGGCTCTCTACGAGGGGGAACTGGTCATCTCGTCCCCGGGAGAGGGGGTCACCGTGGTCGCGACCCTCCCCTACCCGTCGGATGCCGTTCCGAAGTCCTCGCCCGCTCCTGGCGACGCCTCGGCAGGCGGGAGATCCATCCGGCGCGATCCGCAGGAAGCTTCTCAGGAGGGACGCGAATGAGCGACATCACGCATCCGATCGGCACCGCCCCCATCCGCGTGGGAGTGGTCGACGATCAGACGCTCGTGCGCGGAGGCCTCACGATGCTGGTCGACTCGCAGGCCGACCTCGAGGTGGTCTTCGAGGCCTCGTCCGGCGAAGAAGCACTCACCCACGCGGCCACCCGCACGGCCGACGTGATCCTCATGGACGTGCGGATGCCCGGCATGGACGGCCTCGAAGCCACACGCCGGCTGCTCGACGGCCCGTCGGCGCGCACGCGGGTCATCGTGCTGACGACCTTCGACCTCGACGAGTACGTCCTCGAAGCCATCCGCGTCGGCGCGAGCGGCTTCCTCCTCAAGGATGCGCGCCCGGAGGTCCTGCTCGAAGCCATTCGGACCGTGCACCGCGGCGACTCCGTCATCGCTCCGTCGATGACCAGGCGGCTTCTGGACCATGTCGTCCCCCTCCTCGCCGAGCCGGAGCAACCCGATGACGCCCTCTCGCGGATGATCGCCACCCTCACCGATCGAGAGCACGAGGTGTTCCTCCTTATGGCGACCGCGCGGTCCAACGCGGAGATAGCGACCGCACTGCATCTGTCGGAGGCGACCGTGAAGACGCACGTCGCACACATCCTGACCAAGCTCGACGCCCGCGACCGTGTGCAGGCCGTCGTCGTGGCCTACGAGGCCGGTGTGGTGGGCCCTCGGGCGTCTCATCCTCGGGGATGAGACCCTCGGCGCGGGATCGATGAGGATCTCGCCCGGCGGGACGATTCGCCCCCTCTGACGCCTTCCTAGCGTTGAAGACATGAATCACGCATCCGCTACACCGATGGACCCGCCGCCCGCCGCGGCGCCGACCGCCCCTCCCGTCGCCGCTACCGCACACGCCGCCACCACCCAGCCGGCCGCCGCCGCATACGGGGTCACGAAGACCTTCGGTTCGGGCGAAGGTCTGGTGCACGCCCTTCGCGGCGTCGACCTCGCGGTGGAGCGGTCGAAGATCACCGCGGTCATGGGGCAGTCCGGATCCGGCAAGTCGACCCTGCTCCAGGTGATGGCCGGGTTGGAGCCCCCGACCACCGGGCGGGTCATGCTGGGCGAGCAGGAGATCGGCGGCCTGCGCGACGAACAGCTCACCCGTCTGCGCCGCACGCGCATGGGCTTCGTGTTCCAATCGTTCAACCTGCTCCCCGCACTCGACGTGATGGAGAACATCCGCCTGCCGTTCCTGCTCGCCGGAACCCGCGTCTCGAAGGACACCGAACAGTGGATCCGACTTCTCGTCGACCACCTCGGACTGACCGAGCGGATCTCGCACCGGCCGCAGCAGTTGTCGGGCGGTCAGCAGCAACGCGTCGCCATCGCTCGCGCGCTGGCCACCCGCCCGGACGTCCTCTTCGCCGACGAACCCACGGGCAGCCTGGACAGCGCGTCGAGCCGTGACGTGCTCGAGCTGCTCCGAACGGCATCGACGGAGTTCGGCCAGACCATCGTCCTCGTGACCCACGACGCCGTCGCCGCGAGCGCAGCCGATCGCGTCGTGCGCATGGCCGACGGACGCATCGTCGACGACTGGGCCGGCGGATCCGCCGAGTCGATCGCCGAGCGCATGCTCGATGGAGCCGTCCGATGAGGGCCTGGGCGTTGCGTCAGCTGAAAGAGTCGGCGGGCAGCTACGCGGCGAGCGTCGCGGTCGTGGCCGTCGTCTCCGCCTTCGCAGTCCTGTTGCTGGAGACCACCGAGGTCTTCAGCGCCGTCCTCAGGGACGCCGGGTTCGACGCGGTCGAGGCGATCCGGACCGGAATGGCCGTCGTCACGGTGGTGTTCCTCGGCATCGCCGTCGTCGTGGCCGGCATCGTCATCAGCAACACCTTCTCCATGGTCTACGCCGGACGGATCAAGGACATCGCCCTCCTGCGTCTGGTGGGCGCGACCGGGTCCCAGGTTCGCCGCACCTCGCTCATCGACGGGGTGATCGTGGGAGCCGCCGGCGCCGCCGTGGGAATCCTGGCCGGAATCGGGCTGAGCTTCCTGGGGCTCGCGTTGATCGAGCAGACGACCGGTGCGGTCCTGCCGTTCGTCATGGTTCCGCAGCTCGTGCTCGTGCCGATGCTGGGCGGGATGGGCGCGACGACGGCCGCATCCTTCGCCGGGTCACGGTCCGCTTCCCGCGTCGCCCCGATCGAGGCGAGTCGAGATGCTGCGGGTGTTCAGCGGGTCACGGAGAAGGCGTCGAGGGTCCGCGTGGTCCTCGGGCTCGTGCTGGTCGGCATCGGCGCAGCGCTCCTCGCGCTCGGCCTCCTCGCCGGCGCCGTCGGCCCGCTCGGTCTGCTCATCGCCTTCCCCGGCGGCGTGGCGTCCATCGTGGGAGTGATCGTGGCCTCCCCCGTGCTGATGCCGCCGGTGCTGAAGCTCGCGTCTCGCCTGCTTCCATCCGGTGCCCCCGCCCGGCTGGCTGCCGCATCGTCGACATCCGACCCGGTGAGGACCTCGCGCACCCTCATCTCGGTCGTCATCGGTGTAACCCTGCTGACCATGTTCACGGTCGCCGGCGAGATGTTCCTCGCCGCGACACGGGAATTCCTCGGCGACGACAGCGGGCAGACGGCCGATGCGATCAGCGGATTGCTGACGACCGTGTACGTGCTCGTCGGTTTCTCCGTCGTGGTGGCGGGGATCGGTCTCGGCAGCACCCTCTCGATGTCGGTGCTGCAGCGTCGGCGCGAGTTGGGCGTTCTTCGCGCGGTCGGGTTCACCACCGGCCAGGCCCGGCTCATGCTGATGTGGGAGAGCCTGCTCGTGACGGTCGTGGGGGTCGTCGTCGGGCTTCTGCTCGGAACGCTTTACGGCTTCGTCGGGGCGAACTCCATCCTCGGGTCGCAATACTTCGGCCCGCCGCTGCTGCCCCTCGGCTTCGCCTCGGTCGTCGTGGCGGGCGCCATCGTCTTCGGGTTGCTGGCATCGCTGGCCCCGGGGGTGCGTGCCAGCCGGGTGCCTCCGGCGGAGGCGCTCCGCGTCGCCTGACGCCGCCCGCATGGGGTGAGCACCTGACCGAATGAAGGAGAAATCCGGCACCGCGGGCTCGGATCCGCATGAGAGTGTGAATCCGACCCGGTTTCTCCTTCATTCGGTCAGTGGTGGCGATTAGGGACGGCGGTGGAAGAGCACCACGGAGTCTTCTATCTGAGCGGGCAGGCCGTCCCGGCCGGTCGTCTCCCTCGGGCGGAGCTCGGCGGTGATCAGCTCCCAGTCGGCGGGGTCGAGAGCCAGGGCGGTCACCTCCTCCTCCGGGGTCAGGAAGGTCGGCGTCAGAGCCTCGGGGATGTGGGCCCGGGGCGGGACCGCCGCGTGCGACGTGATCAGCAGGTGACCGCCAGGCGCGACCCGTTCGGCCGCGGCGCGGAGGATCTCACTGCGCGGCAGGTCGACGGGCGAGTGCAGGAAGCTGGCCGTGACCAGATCGAACTCCCGCTCTGGCGGAAGGCTGGCCACATCCCCGGTCTCGAACGTCGCGGTGTCCGACACCCCCAGCCGCGCCGCGGCCCCGCGGGCACGCGCAATGGCCGACGATGCGATGTCGATGCCCATGGCCCGCCAGCCGTGTTGCGCGAGCCAGACGACGTCGGCGCCTTCGCCGCAGCCCAGGTCCAGCGCGGTACCCGGGTCGAGCGTCGTGGCGACATCGGCGAGCACGGCGTTGACCCGTCCCGACCACACGCTGTCGGGCCCCGAGTACCGATGCTCCCAGTAGTCGGAGGGCGCGATCTGCGGCCACGTCTCGCGGCTCGCCATCGCGCGGTCGAAGTCCTCGGCGATGAGCATCCCGTTGAGAGCCCCGGCGGCCGCGGCCCCCTCTCCGATCGACACCGCCACAGTGGCACCGGGGCCCGCGACGTTGCCGACCGCCCAGATGCGTGACGAACTGGTACGCCCCGTCGGATCGGTCGCCAAGAACACCCCCGCCGGCGTCTCCGACCGGTCGAGACCGAGGTGGGCGAGGTATCCGTCTCGTGGTGTCAGGCTCGGAGCGATGAGAAGGGCATCGAGTTCGATCTCTCTCCCGTCCACCGTGACGACCGACGAGAGCGCTCGCCCCTCTCCGCGGATCTCGACCACGGGCGGAGCCACCAACCGGATGCCCCGCGATCGGAGGCGGAATTCCGCGGCCATGTCGAGCGATCCGAGACCGGCGGTGAACACGGTGACGTCGTCGCTCCACTGCCGGATCATCTGCGCCTGATGCATCCCCATCGGCGACGTGGTGAGCACGCCGAGCCGACGACCGCGCACCTCCCACCCGTGGCAGTACGGGCAGTGGATGACGCTGCTCCCCCATTTCTCAGCGAGGCCGGGGATGGCGGGGAGGACGTCCACGAGACCGCTCGCCGCCACGAGCGCCCGGGCCGAGGCGCGCGACCCGTCGACGAGGAGCACGTCCACACCGGCTGGGGTCTCATCCACGCGTTCGACTTCGCCCGCCACGACTTCGACGCCGTAGGTCTGCACTTCGGAACGGGCCTTCGCCAGGAGGTCCGACGGAGGCAGGTTCTCGTTCCCCAGTAGTCCGTGGACGTGGTCCGCCGGAAGGTTGCGAGGCTCTCCGCCATCGATGACGAGCACGCTCCGAAGGGCGCGCCCGAGGAGCAGAGCGGCGCTGAGTCCTGCAGGGCCACCGCCGATGACGACGACGTCGTAACTCTCGTGATTCATACTCCGACCTTCTCGCCGACTGCTCAGATCCGCAATCCGTCTTGCGGAATCAGCAAGTAGTCTCGACAAGGGAGGTAGGGATGCACGAAGAACTGGCCCTCATCGGACCGCGACTGCGCGCTGCACGTCGCGCGAAAGACCTGACCCTCGACGACCTCGCCGCGCGCGCCGGGATGTCGCCCAGCACTCTGTCGCGTCTCGAGTCGGGCAAACGGCAAGCGTCGCTCGAGCTGATCGTGCCGCTCGCGAGGCAGCTCGATCTTCGACTGGACGACCTGGTGCGGACCGAAACCCGCGACCCGCGGATCCGGCGGCCCGAGGTGCGCCGGGACGGGATGGTGATCGTGCCGCTGGCTCCGGAGGACTCGGCCGTCGAGACCTACCGGCTCACCTACCCGCCGGTGGACGAGCTGCCCGCACTGCGGGTGCACGCCGGTTACGAGTGGCTGTACGTGCTCTCGGGACGCCTTCGACTGAGGCTCGGCGCACAAGACCTCGTGCTGACCCGGGGCGAGGCGGCGGAGTTCGACACCGGTATCCCCCACGCCATGAACGCCGACGGCCGACGCCCCGCGGCGGTCCTCAGCATCTTCAACGGCGACGGCGCCCGCATGCACACCCACCTCGCGGACGTCTGACTCCTTTGTGCCCCGAGCAGGACTCGAACCTGCAACCTACGGATTAGAAGGCCGTTGCTCTATCCATTGAGCTATCGGGGCGTCCCGTCGATCCTAGCGAGAGGGTCACCGGGCCGATGTCGCCGAAGCGGGCCTCGATGCACCCGCTCCGAGATGGGGCCTCGATACTCTCCGCTACTCGACCTCCGAACGCCGGCCCCTCAGCGCTGGCGCATGAGCTGCTGCAGCAGGTCCGGAGCTCGGCGGTCGAGGATCTTCCCGCCCCAGCGGATTCCGATCACCATGAAGAGGGTGCCCAGCACGAGACCGACGAACAGGTTGACGACGCCCAGCACCAGCGATCCGGTGACGACGGCGATGATCCCCAACACGATCTCCGGGAGCGCGATGACGGCCAGGATCCCCCAGCTCGCGAACGAGGATGCCAGGGTCGCGGCTCCGGCGCCGGGCGGCGACTTGAACGGGCTGTCGCCCGGAAGCGGCGCCGGGAACACGACCCGAGCCGACACGACGCTCGCGATTCCGAGGCCGGAGAAGAGGATCCCGAACGACAGACCGATGAGCGCGGGCAGAGTGACCCAGGTGTTCGTCACCGCGACGGTCCCCACTCCGATCAGCACGAGGATCGGCACGGCGAAAGCGAGTACCGCGATGACCCGCCCGCCACGATCCGCGACTCCGCTCACGCCCGACGAGACGTGCAGCGCGAACGCGGTGTTGTCCATCGACACGTCCGAGTAGATCGACAGGGACAGCGCGAGCGCCACGACGGGTCCGCTCGTCACGAGCAGGGCCTCATTGCCGTTGGTGAGGTAGTAGAAGTAGAAGAGCACGGGCAGCAACGGCGCGATGATCAGCGATCGCACGTATCGCGGATCCCGGAACCAGTAGGTCAGGGCGCGAGCCGCGACGGCACCGAGCGGCGTGCCGGGCATCTTCCCGAAGAGCCCCAGCCCCTTCGCCCGCGGGCCGCCGCCGGACGACACCCGCGGGTTCACCAGCGCGTCGGCGAGGAAGTACCGCCAGGCCGCGACCAGAGCGGCCAGGGTCACCAGAGCGATGGCGAAACGCAGCGCCGCCACTCCGGGGTTCCCGGCGACGATATCCGCGGGAACGGACCACACCGCTCCGAGAGGAGTCCAGGCCACGATCCCCGCGATGCTCGGGAGCGACGCGGCGGCATCCGACAGCCCCTGCCCGATACCCGACAGCAGCGGGCCGAGCAGAAGCAGCGGGATGAAGACGATGACACCCATGATCTCGCGGGTGCGGCGACGGGTTCCGAAGCCGGAGGCGGCCGCCGCCACGGCCCGGGAGCCGACGACGCACGTCAGGACGGCGACCATCGCGCAGACCGCGGCGGCGACGGCGGCCACCGGGTTCCGGATCCACGTGCCGATGGTCGCGAGCGACGCGATCAGGGTGACGACGCCCGGGATGCCGACGATGCCGGCGAGGGTGAGTCCGACCAGCAACTGCGGCATGGGGATCGGATAGACCGCGAGGCGGGCGGGGTCGAGAGTCTCGTCGATACCGTTGAGGATGATCGGCAGGAGCAGCCACCCGAGCACGACGGTGGCACCGCCGAGGACGATCGTGGTCTGAGCGATCTCGAGTGGAGCGAAGGCCAGCGCGATGAGGCCGATCACGGCGCCGCCCAGGAGAAGCAATCCGTACAGACCGCCGAACACGAGGCCCACGACCTGCCACGCACTGCGCTTGAGCGAGCTCGCGAGCAGGAGGAGCCTGAGCCTCAGGAGGTGCGCAACCATTCGGGTCCGTCACCCCCGTGACGCCCACCGACCAGTTCGACGAAGCGATCTTCGAGGCTCTCCCCGGCGCGCACCTCGTCGACCGTGCCCGCGACGAGCACCCGCCCGGCCGCGATGACGGCGACGTGGTCGCACATGCGCTGGACGAGGTCCATCGAGTGGCTGGAGACGATGACGGTCCCGCCGTTGCGGACGCACCCGGCGAGGATGTCGCGGATGTTCGCGGCCGACACCGGATCGACGGACTCGAACGGCTCGTC
This sequence comes from uncultured Naasia sp., assembly GCA_913778905.1. GTDB lineage: Bacteria > Actinomycetota > Actinomycetes > Actinomycetales > Microbacteriaceae > Naasia. Next base: position 105,300 of record CAJYYA010000012.1, read on the forward strand.
GAGGACCAGGAGGCGGGGAGCGTGCACGAGCGCGCAGGCCAGCGCGACCTTCTTCGTCATACCGGCCGAGTAGTCGACGACGAGCTTGTCCGCCGACTCGACGAGGTCGAGTAGTCGGAGGAGGTCGTCGACGCGCTGCTGCACCGTCTCGCGATCCATCCCCGTGAGGAGACCCGCGTAGGTGACGAGCTGACGCCCGGTGAGGCGGTCGAAGAGACGGACCCCGTCGCCGAGGACTCCGATGAGCCGCTTCGCGGCGAGCAGGTCCCGCCACACGTCGACATCGAGGACACGGACGGTACCCGAGTCGGGGCGCATGAGTCCGGTCGCCATCGACAGGGTCGTGGTCTTCCCCGCCCCGTTCGGCCCCACCAGTCCGTAGAAGGAGCCGACGGGGATGTCGAGATCGATGCCGTCGACCGCCACCTTGTCGCCGAAACGCTTGGTGAGGCCTCGGATGCTGAGCGCGGCTGCAGTCGAGGACGTCCGCGGATACCCCGGGCCTGGCACGGCGACAGGCTGCACGGGCGCCGATCCGTCTCCCTGCGGAGCTGCCGCGGCGCCCGGCTGGGTCATCGCACGCCGTTCAGCAGGAGGATCCCGAAGACAGCTCCGACGAGGGCCAGCACGAGCGAGATCGTGACGAGCACGATGTGGACGACGAGGAACTTGGAGACCTTGCCGTTCTGCGACTGCGATCTCGGATCACGGACCACCCGCCTGAGGAATGCCGGCCAGACGATGAAGTTCCAGACGGCGATGATGATCAGAAGGATTCCCGCGGCAGTGGTCACACGTGCGAGCCTAGAGGGGCCGTGCGCCCTGTGTCAGGGGCGCGCTCTAAAGTGATCGGGTGGCTACAGCGAACGAACGACTCGTCTGGATCGACTGCGAGATGACGGGACTCGACCTCTCGATCGACGAGATCGTCGAGGTGGCCGTCGTCATCACCGACTACGACCTCACCCCGGTCGATCCGGGGTTCAGCATCGTGGTGAAGCCGAACGACTCCGCGCTCGAGCACATGAACGAGTTCGTGACGAACATGCACACCGAGTCGGGACTCATCGACGAACTGTCGAACGGCGTGAGCCTGGCGGATGCCGAGTTCGCGGTGCTCGAATACATCCAGCGCCATGTCCCGACCAAGGGGCACGCGCCGCTCGCCGGGAACACCATCGGCACGGACCGGTCGTTCCTCGTCAAATACATGCCGCGGGTCGACGACTGGCTGCACTACCGCAGCGTCGACGTGTCGTCGATCAAGGAACTCGCTCGCCGTTGGTATCCCCGCATCTACTTCAACTCGCCCGAGAAGGCCGGCGGTCACCGCGCTCTCGCCGACATCCTCGAGTCGATTCGCGAACTGCACTACTACCGCAAAGCCGCCTTCGTCGCGGCTCCGGGGCCCTCGACCGATGAGGTGCAGGCCATCTCGGCGGCGGTTGTCGCAGAATTCGCTCCGCGTCTGTAATAGACTGTTCGAGTTGTCACACGCGGGAAGCCGCGTGGGTCGCATGGTGGGCGTAGCTCAGTTGGTAGAGCGCTGGCTTGTGGTGCCGGATGTCGCGGGTTCGAGTCCCGTCGTTCACCCCACTTCTTTCGATGGTCGTGAGACCGCAACATCGGCGGGAGGCGAAGATGCCCCTGGAAATGAACGCCGATGACTTCGAGTCGCTCGTCACGGACGAGCTCGACGCACTTCCGGACGAGATGATCGACGGCCTCGACAACGTCGTATTCGTGTGCGAGGACCGGCCCGAGGACGGATCGCTCGATCTGCTCGGCGTGTACGAGGGCACGGCCCTGACCGAACGCGACACCTACGGGTTCGGCGAGATGCCCGACCGGATCGTCCTGTTCCGTGAGCCGCTGCTCGCCATCTGCGACGACATCGACCAGCTGCGGGATGAGGTGCACATCACGCTCGTGCACGAGATCGCTCACTTCTACGGGATCGACGACGCCCGCCTGCACGAGCTCGGATGGGCGTAGGGGCGCTCTCGGCACCGCTTGACCTGGGCGCTCTCGGTACGTGGGTGCGCTCCTACTCGAGCCGTCTCGGTACGCGGCGCTTCGCGGCCGCTACTCGACGACCGGAGAGGCTCGGTATGCGGCGCTTCGCGGCCGCTACTCGACGTCCGGAGGTCCGGAGGTCCGGAGGTCGAGTAGGCGCCGCGAAGCGCGCCGCACCGAGACCGGCCGAGTAGCCGGAGGCGTATCGAGGCCCCGCCCCGACAGGCGGCACCTCAGAAGCGGAGCGAGTCGTCTTCCTCGTCGGCCTCGACGGGGTCGCTGTCGCGCGGGTCGAAGGTGTAGGTGACGTGCTGCTCTCCGCCGATCTCCTTCTCCTCGCCCTTGACGTACCAGTAGAGCGACTCGGCCCCACCGACGGCGGCGATCGAGCTGATCTCCTCATCGACCTGACCGTCGACCAGAACGCGCGTCTCAGTGGTGCCGTCGAGAGGCCCACCGGAGAATTCGGCGAGGTACTTGGTGTTCTGCGGCTCGTTCGTGTCAGTCATGCGCCACACGCTAGCGGGCCTTCGTCGACTCATCCTGGACGTCCCCTAGCCTGAGGCACATGCCGAAACGGGAACGCAACAGGGTCGTCGTCGGGGCGGTCGCGCTCCTCATCGTCGGCGCGGCGGTCTACGGGCCGGTCGCTCTGCTGGCCCCGCTCCCCACGGCCACGGCGGTTCCGCTCTCCCCCGTCGCGAGCGGCGATGGGGCGCCGGCACCCACGCTTCCGGTCGCCGGCTCCAGCGGCCTCTCCCTCGGAGTCGACGCGACCCCCGTGGCTGCCGGGAGCACGACCCCCGTGCCGATGGCCGCCGCCACCAAGCTGATCACCGCACTCGTGGTGCTCGACGCGAAACCCGTCGGCGCCGCGGACTCCGGCCCGACCATCAGCGCCACGAACGAGGACTTCCAATCCTTCGTGAACTATCAGGCCGCCGGAGTCCGCGCCGTGCGCGTCCTCGCCGGCGACTCCTGGAGCGAGCGCGAGGCCCTGCAGGCGATGGTGGTGGCGTCGAGCAACAACCACGCCGAGATGCTCGCCCGCTGGGCGTTCGGATCTATCGATGCCTACCTGGTCGCGGCGAAGTCATGGCTGGCCGCGCACGACCTGACAGGCGTCACCGTCGCCGACACGACCGGTCTCGACCCGGCCAGCGTCGGAACCGGCTCGGATCTCGCCCGGCTCGCCGCCCTCGTACGTGCCGATCCGCTGCTCGCCGAGCTCACGAACGCGCCCCGTGACACGTCTCTGCACGGTGCCCCCGTGGAGAACACCATCGGCTATCGCGCGAGCTCCGGGGTCGTCACACTGTCGCGCAGCTACACGGACGAGGCGGGGGTCTGCGTCGTCTTCGCCTATCCCGTCGAGGTCGGCGGTACCGCCGTCACCGTCTACGGAGCGATGCTGGGCGAGCCCTCCTACGACCAGCTCGACGCCGACATGGACGCTCTGATCGCCGGTCTCCCCTCGTCGATCGTCGCGCAGGACGCGGTCGCTTCGGGATCCGCGTGGGGTCGCTACGACACCGCATGGGGCCAGAGCGCCGAGGCTGTCGCTCAGGATGCACTCTCCGTGGTGGATTGGGCGGGGTCGAGCGCCTCGGGTGCTCAGGTCGTGCTCGACCCGATCACGACGGGGCGCACCGGTCTCACGGTGGGGTCGTTGAGCGTCGTGTCCCGTGAAGGGCCGCGCACGCTTCCCCTCGTTCTGAACGGGACCATCTCCGACCCGGGCCCGTTGTGGCGACTGGTGAACCCCTCGGTCGTCGTCCCTGCGTTCATCGACATGGTCGCCGCTCGCACGTCGAAGTAGTCGAGCCGCCTCTCAGAGCGCGACGGTGGACCCGTCGATCACGACATCGGCGAGTTCCCTCGGCCGCTCACGTTCGGAGAACGCCTCCTCCTGGCGCGCCCAGCGCTCCCAGAACGGGGCATACGTCTCGCCGTCCCTGGTCAACGCGCGGTTTTTGCGCGACGCGTCGTCGAGTTCGAGCCATACACCGTAGGTCGCGAGGCGACGGGCCGCGCGACTCAACGCACCGCATCCTTCGATGACGAGGGGGCGTGCCGGGTCGACGACGTGACGGGTGGTCCTCTCCCCCGTGTCCCAGCTCCACCGGTGCCACTGCGAGAGAGGGATGATTTCGGTGTGGACGGCCTCCGACCCCGCTTCGAGCCCGTCCCAACCGGGGTAGACGTCATCGAGTCGAACCAGCTCGGCACGCAGCGCCTCGGCCAACGCGGTCGCGAACGTGCTCTTCCCCGCACCGCTTCGGCCGTCGATCAGAACGATCGGGCGTTCTCCCCGAGCCGATGCCATGACCTCCGCTGCGACCCAGGTGACCGTCGACACGGGCAGGCCTTCGTCAGCGCGCACCGATGAAGTTCCAGCTTCCCGCGGCGACGGCGGCGACGGTGGCGATGACGGCGATGGCCGCTCCGAGGAGCACGAGCAACCATTCGTCCCGTCCGAAGCGGGCGGGACGCGCCCAGGTGCGGGGTCCGGATCCGCCGAAGCCGCGCGCCTCCATCGCCAGAGACAGGGTTCCCGCGCGCCGGATGGCCAGCACCAGCAGTGCGAAAGCGACCCCTCCCAGGAACCGCACGCGGCCCAGCAGCCCACCCGCGTCGGCCACGCCGCGCGCGCGCCTGGCCATCAGCAGGCTCTGCCAGTCCTCGGCGAGCAGACCGAGCAGTCGGAGGCCAGCGAGAGCGCCGAGCACGAAACGGGCGGGCAGACGCCACGTCTGCGCGAGCCCGTCGGCCAGATCCGTCGAATCGACGGTCGCGACGAGGAGGACCGCCGGCAACCCGATCGCGAGCACGCGCAACGCCGCGGACAGCGCGAGCTGCAGCGATCCGTCGCTGACGGTCGCCAGCAGGAAGGTGCCGTAGACCCGGCCCGACACCGGGCCGTACAGGGCGATCGTGACGGCCGTGAGCGGTGCCGCCACGATCAGCACGGACGTGCGGAGGAGCAGCGAACGCCACGGCACACCCGCGAAGGGCACCAGAAGCAGTTCGAGGACGAGGGCGGTGCCCGCCGAAACCGGATCGATGGTGACGAGCAGCGCGAGGCCGATGAGTGCGGACGCGGCGATCTTCGCGACCGGATTGATGAGATGGATGCGGCGGTCGCCGCGGACGGTCTCCAGGAAACTCATCTCTCTCCCCCCGCGTGAGACGACGGGGTGGTGAGCCGGAGCTCGACGTCGCAGAGCGCATCGACGACCTCCCGGTCGTGCGTCACCGCCACGATGCTGCGGCCGGCTGTCAGTTGCTCTCGGAGCAGTCGGACGAGCTCGCCCCAGGTGCGGGCGTCCTGCCCGAATGTGGGCTCGTCGAGGACGATGAGGCTCGGAGACGCGGTCAAGACGGTCGCGACGGACAGTCTCCGCTTCTCTCCTCCGGAGAGAGAGAACGGATGCGCCCGCAGAAGGTGAGTGAGACCGAGTCGTTCGGCGAATCCCTCGGCGATACGCGCCGCTGCGGTCGTGTCGGCGCCGAGCGCACGGGGTCCGAGCTCGAGCTCCTGCCGGACGGACGGCGCGAGGAACTGGTGCTCCGGCGACTGGAACACCGTGCCGATGCGGTCGAGCAGCTGACGTGAACGCCAGGCGTGGGGTGAGGGCCCGGCGCCCCGACGCAGGGATTTCCCCGCCACGAGCTCGCCCGCGGCGGGGGGAAGCAATCCCGCGATCGTGAGCGCCGTGGTGGACTTGCCCGCACCGTTCGGACCCGTGATCGCCATGGCGGACCCGGCGCTCAGCGTGAACCCGAGTCCCGTCGCGGCGAACGGCTTACGGCGTCGGCCGACGCTCAACGAGCGCGCGGTCATGAGCGGATCGGCCTCGACTCGAGGGGGCGCCGGCATGGTCACGGGAGGGGGCGGGGCCGTCAAGTCCAGCGGCGGGAGCCAGACACCTGCGGCGGCGAGCCGCTCGCGTTCCGCGCCGAGGACGGTGTCCGGCCGTCCGTCGGCGAGGACTCCGTCGCTTCCGAGCACCACGATGCGGTCGACCGCGTGCCACCACGTGGAGACGCGGTGCTCGATGACGACGAGAGTCCGGCCGTCGAGCGATCCGAGAACGGCGTCTCGGAGCTGCACGACGCCGTCGGGGTCCAGATTGGCGGTGGGTTCGTCGAGCAGAAGCAGTCCCGGCTGCATGGCGAGGACGCCCGCGAGCGCGAGGCGCTGCTTCTGACCGCCTGAGAGCGCGGACGTGGAGTGGTCGAGCGGGATGCCACCGAGTCCGACGCGGTCGAGAGCGGCGGGCACGGCCGTCCGTATCTCGCTCGGATCGACGGCGAGGTTCTCGAGGCCGAAGGCGACGTCGTCCCCCACCCGGGCGAGGACGGCCTGGTTCTCGGGATCTTGCAGGACGAGGCCGATGCGCGCGCGCATGGTGTCGGACGGGCGTCCGTCGACGAGGATCTCTCCCCTCGACTCCCCCTCCTCACCGCCGCCGAGCAGCCCCGCGATGCCGTGAAGGAGAGTCGACTTCCCCGCCCCCGACGCGCCAAGGAGGAGGACCCGTTCGCCGGGCTCGATGGCGAGGTCGATCCTTTCCACCGCCCAGGCACGGCGGGAGGCGTGCCGCCACCCCCACCCGCGGACATCCACGCGGGCGGGGGTGGGACGCGCGATGCTCAGACCAGCTCGCTGTGCTGACGACCGGCCGCGAAGCGCGACAGGGCGCCCGTCTTGGCGAGCGCTCGGACGAGCAGCCAGGCGATGACGCCGGCTGCCGCGCCGGTGACGATCGAGCTAACCGTGTAGATGACCGCGAACTCGGCGGTGAGAGCGGTGGCGTACCAGACGACCAGGTCGTTGACGGCCATCGCGACACCGGCGCCGATGCCCGCGAGCACAGCGACGGTCACGTTGAAGCGGCGGTAGAGGAAGAGGGCGATGACGATCTCGGCTCCGAGGCCCTGCACGAGGCCTGCCTCGATGGTCCACCATCCCCACTCGTTGGGGACGATGAGGACCGAGACGATGGCTGCGATGGTCTCGGTGTAGAGCGCGGCCCCCGGCTTGCGGATCACCAGCGCACCGAGGACGGCGGGGATGAGCCAGACGCCGGCCATGAGGGCGGACAGTCCGGGCGCGAGAGCGCCGACCGCATCGCGGAGCGGGGTGCCGGCGGTGTTCCAGAGGATGAAGACGAGTCCGAGGGCGACGCCCAGGACGCTGGCGGTGACGATATCGACGACGCGCCAACGGAAGGGCGAGGCGGCCGCGACGGCCCCTCCCTCTGCTGACGGTCGGGCGGTTGCAGTCTTGTCGGTTGCGGTCACGAAGATCGTGCCCCTTTCGAAGAGATCGATTGGTAGGGCACGGGATTGATGAAAGTTGCCTCCCTGCGCTGGCATGATCCAGATCAGGTTCGACGGTCGAAGCTTGGAGAAGCTTCCTCTCAGCCCGGCATACCGGACTCCCGTGTTCGCGTCCGAGACTACACGGCCGTCAATGCCGGGTCTGCTCCGATCCGGAGAGGCGCTGGGCGAGATAGATGGGCACCACCGAGACGACGACGAGGACGACCGCGATGACGGCCACGATCGGGGCCTGGTTGGGGCGGAACATGTTGTCGAGGATGAAGATGGGCAGGGTCGTCACGCCCGATCCCGCCGTGAAGGTCGTGACGATGATCTCGTCGAAGCTCAACGCGAATGCGAGCAGTCCGCCGGCGAGGAGCGCCGAGCGCAGCTGCGGGAACGTGACGAGGCGGAAGGTGGTCCAGACTCCCGCCCCGAGATCCGCCGACGCCTCCTCGAGCGATGTCCCCATGCGACGCAGGCGGGCGATCACGTTGTTGAAGACCGTCACGATGCAGAAGGTGGCGTGGGCGATGATGACGGTCCAGATCGACAGCGGGACGCCGGCGATGGTGCGGAAGAAGTTGTTGAGCGCGATACCGGTGATGATGCCCGGCAGTGCGATGGGCAGGATCACGAGCAACGACACCGTCTCGCGACCGAAGAACGAGAAGCGTTGCAGCGCGAACGAGATGAGAGTGCCGAGCAGCAGAGCGACCACCGTCGAGGCGCAGGCGACGAGCACACTCGTGGCGACGGCCTGACGCGCGCCCTCGCTCTCGAACGCCTTGACCCACCACTCGAGGGTGAACCCGGGAGGCGGCCAGGTCAGCGACGTCGACGTCGAGAAGGAGTTGACCAGTACGACGAGGAGCGGCAGATAGACCACCAGCAGGATCGCCCCGGTGACGACCGCGAGAGTCGTGCGCGAAAGAGTCGAGAGGCGCATGTCGGCTCCTAGAGGTTGTCGAGGGCACCCGTGCGCCGCACGAGGGCCAGATAGCCGAAGATGATGACGATCGGGATGAGGGCGATCGCGGCCGCGAGCGGCAGGTTGTTGGCGGCGCCGACGTTCGTGTAGACGAGGTTGCCGAGCATCTGGTTGGCCCCGCCCACGATGTTGACCGTGATGTAGTCGCCGAGCGACAGCGAGAAGCTGAAGATCGTGCCCGCCACGATCGAGGGGAAGATGAGCGGAAGCACCACCGAGCGGAACGTACGGCCCGGTTTGCCACCCAGGTCGGACGACGCCTCGAGGAGCGAATCGGGCACGCGTTCGAGACCCGCGTAGATCGGCAGGATGACATAGGGCAGCCACAGATAGGACAGCGTCACCACGGTGGCCGCGAGGCCGTAACCGGGGGTGTGCCCACCGAACGGCGACACGAGCCACTCGAGGATCCCCTCCTGCGACAGGACGGAACGCCACGCGTAGGCCTTCACCAGGTAGCTCGCCCAGAGTGGCATCAATACGGCGATGAGCAGGATGCGCTGCATCCGTGGAGTCGCCACCTTCGCCATGTAGAAGGCGATGGGGAGCGCGAGCGCGACGTCGATGACCGTGACCGCGAGCGCGATCCCGAGGGTGCGGAGGGTGACGGTCTGATAGAGCGACCCCGTGACGACCTGGACGATGTTGTCGAAGGTCCACTCGGTGCGGACCTGTCCCGTGAAGCTGTCGACGCTCCACAGGGCCGTGACGAGCAGCAGGGCCAGGGCCACGATGTAGACGACGCCCAGCCAGAAGAGCGGAGCGGTGAGCAGCAGCCCGAGACGAACACGGGGGTGAGTCGCCAGGAAAGCGGATGAGCGGCGTGCGGCCGTGCGTCGCGGCGCCGGAACCGGCCGGGTGACGCCGGGCGGGGTCGTCGTCGTGGTCATGGTGTCCTTCTGCGGATCGGGAAGCGAAAGCGGAGGGGCGCGGGGCCCGGACTCAAACGCCCGGGCCCCGCTCACGTCAGCCCTTGATCTCCTGCCAGGCAGCGGTCCACTTCGAGTAGTCGACGCACTGCACGTCCGTGCGACCGTCGACGCAGTCGGCGATGGGGGTCGTCCAGTACCAGATCTTCGACGCGTAGTCGGCGTCACCGGCGTGGTACGCCTCGCAGTCGTCGCGGAAGTCGCACGCCTTCTGGCTGGACGGGGCCTCTCCGAAGTAGGCGGTCGCCTGCGCGTTGGTCTCGGGGCTCGCGATCCAGTCGAGCCATGCGTAGGCGCAGTTGGGGCTCTTCGCCTTGGACGAGATCATCCAGGTGTCGGACCACCCCGTGACGCCCTCCTTCGGCAGGGTGACCGCCGTGGGCGCCCCCTCGCCCGCGAGCGAGTTCTGGATCACCTGCCAGGTCGTCCCGACAACCGAGTCGCCGGAGGTGAACGACTGGATCTCCTTCAGGTAGTCCGACCAGTACTCGCCGACATTCGCGCGCTGCGCCTTCAGCAGATCGACCGCGGCCTGGAACTGCGTCTCGTCGAGCGCGTAGGGGTTGGTGATGCCGAGGTCGGGCTGGTGGGTCATGAGATAGACAGCGGCATCGGCGATGTAGATGGGCGAGTCGTACGCCGTCACCTTCCCTGCGTTCTCGCCGGCCTTGTCGAAGACGACGTCCCAGGATGTGGGCGCCTGCGGGAACTTCTCGGTGTTGTACATGAGGAGGTTCGCGCCGTAGCCGTGCGGAACGCCGTACGACTTGCCGTCGACCGAGTTCCACTCTTTGTCCTTGAGGAAGTCGTAGACGCCGGCGTAGTTCGGGATGAGATCGGTGTTGACGGGTGCGACGTCGCCCGACGCGATGAGGCGCAGGGTCGCGTCTCCCGACGCCGCCATGACGTCGTACTCCCCCGTCTTCATGAGGTTGACGGCCTCGTCGGAGGTGCCGTAGGTCTTGGCGTCGACCGTGCAGCCGGTCTTCTCTTCGAAGCCCGATACCCAGTCGACCGTCGGGTCGTTGCTGCCGTCCTCGACGTAGCCGGGCCAGGCGAGGATCGAAACGGTCTTCTCCATCTCGCCGAGCTGGGTGGCCTCTTGTGCTGCCCCTCCCCCCGATGCGCCGGCGGTGCCGCAGGCGGAGAGCAGGAGGACGGATCCGACCGCGACGGACGCGATCATCGCGGCGCGGGCGCCACGGGTGAGGGTGATCATGATGTTCCTCTCGATGTGCTGTGTGATCGATCTGGTGGGGAAGGAAACGGATGAGGGTCAGGCGCCCGGCGGGATGAGGGCGACCACGTCGTCCTCGTGCCAGCTGACGTGCACGCGCCCGCCGCGCTCCTGGTCGGCGATCCGGGAACGGTCGTTGCGCTCGAGAACGGTGACGCGGGGTCCGGCATCGAGGTCGATCACCTGGCGGATGCCGCTACCGACGTAGATCGACTCGACGAGGCTCCCGCTGGCGCTGCGCATCTGCGCGCCGCTCGGCGGCTCGGCGCTGACGGTGAGCTTCTCGGGCCGGATGGAGTGCTCACCCCGCCGTCCGATGAGGGACTCGGACAGGTCGGCGTCGAACAGGTTCGAGGTGCCGACGAAGTCTGCGACGAACCGTGAGGCGGGGCGCTCGTACAGGTCGCGAGGCGTGCCGAGCTGCTCGATCCGACCGTCGTGGAAGACGGCGATCCGGTCGGACATCGTCAGCGCCTCCTCCTGGTCGTGCGTGACGAAGATGAAGGTGATGCCGAGGTCGCGCTGGATCTGCTTGAGCTCGACCTGCATCTGCTCGCGCAGCTTCAGGTCGAGTGCGCCGAGCGGTTCGTCGAGCAGCAGCACCTTCGGTTCGACGACGGTCGCCCTCGCGAGCGCCACGCGCTGGCGCTGACCCCCTGACAGCTGGCTCGGCTTCCTCCCGGCGAACTGGTCGAGCCGCACCGCGGCGAGAGCGCGCATGGCGCGGTCGCGACGCTCGGTGCGCGGCACGCCTCGCACCCGGAGTCCGTAGGCGACGTTGTCGAGAACGCTCATGTGGGGGAAGAGCGCGTAGTCCTGGAAGACGGTGTTGACGTCCCGGTCGAACGGCGCCTTCCCCGTCACGTCCTGCCCGAAGAGCTCGACGGTTCCGCCGGTGGGTTGCTCGAAACCGGCGATGAGTCGTAGGACCGTGGTCTTGCCCGACCCGGACGGCCCCAGCATCGAGAAGAACTCGCCGGCGGCGATCTCCAGATCGACGTGGTCCACCGCTGTCGTGGACCCGAATTGCTTGGTGAGACCGGTCACGCGGATGGCGGGGATAACGCTCATGTAACGACTCCTTCGACGTCGGGTGAACTAAATCATATGGATCCATATGTCTGCAAGAGGACGATCGTGTTACGGTCGTGTCACACGTCGGGACCTCCATCGGAGGCGCTCGCCGAGCGGACTCGTCACTCACCATCCGGAGCCCCATGCCCCACTCGACCGACGGCGGCGATCACGCCCGCTCGGTCGTCTTCGCCCCGATCGAACCGGCCGGACGGGCCGAACTCGTCGAGCAGCGGCTGACGGATGCGATCGTGAGCGGGATGCTGCGCGACGGCGAGCGCCTTCCGAGCGAGAGCGAACTCGCGCGCAGCCTGGGCGTGGCTCTGGTCACCGCGCGTGAGGCCCTCGAGGGCATGCGCAACCGCGGGCTCGTGCGCACTCGGCGCGGTCGCGACGGTGGCAGTTTCGTGACCTACGACCGCGACGCCGCAGGCGCGCTCGCCCGCGAGCGTCTGCGCAGACAGTCCCGCGTCGCCCTCCGCGACCTCGCCCTGATCGTCTCGGCGGTCACCGGTTTGGCCGCCGAGCTCGCCGCCGACCGTGCCAGCGACGACGATATCGAGACCCTCGAGGCGATCCACCACTCCGCCGACCTCTCCTCGGCGGATTCGGCGAGGCGCGCACTCGGCCGTTTCCTGTTCGAACTCGCCGCCGTGAGCCAGTCCCCGCGGCTGCTCCATGAGGAGGCTCGACTCCAGGCCGAGGCGGGGCCGGTGCTGTGGCTGTGCCTCCGCGAGGAGGAGTACCGTGAGCGCAGTTCGAGAGTCCGGGCCGACATCATCGACGCGATCCGGGCTGTCGATCCGGACGGGGCTCGCACATCGATGCGGGGCTTCATCGCCGACGCGCTCGATTGGCTGCTCGAGGAGAAAGCGCGCCTCGACTGCATCCCGGACGACGGAGGCGAGCACGAGGTCGACGCCTCGACCACAGCGGACACGGCGCGCGAGGGGATGGAAAATGAGCGCTGAGGCGACCGAGGCGGCGCACACGGTCGCGAGCCGGGTCTCCGCGCGGATCGACCGCATCTTCGCATCGGTCGACGAGCAGGGCCGCGCGATCGCCCATTGGCTCGCTGCGCACCCCTCTCCTTCGGTCGCGGAACTCGACCGTGTCGTCGGAGACCTGGTGATCGAGCACCTGCAGCCGACATCGCTCGTCACGGGGGCGGGGTTCGTCGTCGCGCCGGGCCTCCTTCGAGACGCGCACTGGCATCTCGCCTGGTGGCTCGGCGGCCACACCGCGCTCCGGCGGCTCACGACGAGCGACGACCCCCAGAGCGAGGACTTCCGCGATTACACGGCGCTCGAGTGGTTCCGCTACCCCGAGCGCACGGGAAGCCGTCACCTGACGGGCCCCTACGTCGACTACCTGTGCACCGACGACTACACCATCACGGTCACAGCACCGGTCATGGTCGCGGGACGCATGGCCGGCGTCGTCGGAGCGGACGCCCTCGTCGACCGACTCGAGAACGCCCTCCTGCCCGAGCTGCGAACGATGGCGGGACGCGCGACCCTCGTCGCAGCCTCCGGCCGGGTCCTCGTATCCACCGATGCCCGGGTGCAGCCCGGCTCCATGCTTCGCATCGCGGGCCTCGGCGACGCACTCCTCCCCTTGCGAGCCGCGGGCTCGGCGGCGGTGGATCACCTGCTGCCCGACGGTGGCCGCGTCGTCTCGTGCGGTGCGACATCGCTCGCGCTCGTCACCGAGACCTGAGCACGGTGTCGGCCCGTCTGACTAGGGTGCGGCCATGGAGTTCTGCATCTTCACCGAGCCGCAGCAGGGATACGACTACGAGGAGTTGCTGGCGAGCGCCCGCCTGACGGAAGGGCTGGGCTTCGACGGCTGGTTCCGAAGCGACCACTACCTGCGCATGGGTGACGGCGATCCAGGTCCGGGCTCGACGGACGCCTGGACGACGCTCGCCGGCCTCGCCCGCGAGACGACGAGGATCCGCCTGGGCACCCTCGTCTCGTCGGTCACCTACCGCGTGCCGGGGATCCTGGCGATCCAGGTGGCCCAGGTCGATCGGATGTCGGGTGGGCGCGTCGAGTTGGGTCTCGGCACCGGCTGGTTCGAAGAGGAACATCGCGCCTACGGCATTCCGTTCCCCGCTAAGCGATTCGGATTGTTGGAAGAGCAGCTCGAGATCGTGACAGGCCTCTTCGCGACCCCCGAGGGCGGGACCTTCGACTTCCATGGCGAGCACTACCAACTGCACGACTCCCCCGCTCTGCCCAAACCACTCCAGAGCCGGGTGCCCGTCATCGTCGGCGGTGGCGGCCCGAAGCGCACCCCGGAGCTCGCTGCCCGCTTCGCTACCGAGTTCAATATCGGATTCGTGCCCGACGACGAGGTGCGAGCTGCGTTCGATCGAGTGCGCGAGGCGTGCGAGCGGCTCGATCGAGACCCTTCGACTCTCAAGCTCTCCGTCGCGCAGCCCACCGTCGTGGGTGAGACGGAGGCGGAGTTCCTGCGGCGGGCCGATCAGTTCGGTGGCGACCCCGAGCAACTGAGGGCACGCAACCTGGGCGGAACACGGGCGGAGGTCGAGGACCGCCTGGACCGCCTGCGCGAGCTCGGCGCCGACCGCGTCTATCTGCAGCAGATGGCTCTCGACGACTCGGATCACCTGGCCCTGATCGCCGACCTGACCCGCGCGTTCCGCTGATTCCTGTCGCCTCACCGTCGTTCCGAGCATTCGTTTTCTGGATATTCACCGGGCTTCTGCCGAATGTCGGCGGTATGGGCCAATCTGGACAGGCGGGACAGGACAGCTCCCAGGGTCGCTCTGGGATGCTCACTGCGCCGCACATCGGCACGAACTTTTCTTACGTCCCATCAGCACGGAGGATTCATGGAAGCCTGGCCCGGAACCGCTTACCCGTTGGGAGCCACGTTCGACGGAAGCGGCACCAACTTCGCCATCTTCAGCGAAGGAGCCGAGAAGGTCGAGCTGTGCCTGTTCGAGGAGGACGGTACCGAGACCTGCGTCGAGCTGATCGACGTGGACGCCTACGTCTGGCACGCCTACCTGCCCCAGGTGCAGCCGGGCCAGCGCTACGGCTACCGCATCCACGGCGAGTACAACCCCAGCGAGGGCAAGCGCTTCAACCCGAGCAAGGTTCTGCTCGATCCCTACGCCAAGGCGACGTGCGGCGAATACGACTGGGATCAGGCGCTCTTCTCCTACAACTTCGGCGACCCCGACTCCCGCAACGACGACGACTCCGCGAGCCACGTCATGCACTCGGTCGTCATCAACCCCTTCTTCGACTGGACGGGCGACCGTCACCCGAAGACCCCGTACTCCGAGACGGTGATCTACGAGGCTCACGTGAAGGGCCTCACGCAGCTGCACCCCGACATCCCCGAGGAGCAGCGCGGCACCTACGCGGGCCTCGCGCACCCGTCGATCATCGAGCACCTGCAGAAGCTCGGGATCACCGCCATCGAGCTCATGCCCGTGCATCAGTTCGTGCAGGACTCGACGCTGCTCGAGAAGAACCTGCGGAACTACTGGGGCTACAACACCATCGGCTTCTTCGCGCCCCACAACGAGTACTCCTCCACGGGCGAGCTGGGCCAGCAGGTGCAGGAGTTCAAGGGCATGGTGCGCGCCATGCACGCCGCGGGTATCGAGGTCATCCTCGACGTGGTCTACAACCACACCGCCGAGGGCAACCACATGGGCCCGACCCTGAGCTTCAAGGGCATCGACAACGAGGCCTACTACCGCCTCGAAGAAGACGACAAGCGCTACTACACCGACTACACGGGCACGGGCAACACCCTCAACGTGCGACACCCGCACTCACTGCAGCTCATCATGGACAGCCTCCGTTACTGGGTGACCGAGATGCGGGTCGACGGCTTCCGTTTCGATCTGGCCTCGACCCTCGCCCGCGAGTTCTACGAGGTCGACCGCCTGTCGACCTTCTTCGAGCTCGTGCAGCAGGACCCGGTGGTTTCGCAGGTCAAGCTCATCGCCGAGCCCTGGGACGTGGGCCCCGGCGGCTACCAGGTCGGCAACTTCCCGCCCCAGTGGACGGAGTGGAACGGCAAGTTCCGCGACACCGTCCGCGACTTCTGGCGCGGCGAGCCGTCGACCCTCGGCGAGTTCGCGGCCCGCATCACCGGATCGGCAGACCTCTACGAGAACGACGGCCGCCGCCCCGTCGCGAGCATCAACTTCGTCACGGCCCACGACGGGTTCACCATCCACGATCTCGTCGCCTACAACGAGAAGCACAACGACGCCAACGGCGAGGACAACAACGACGGCGAATCGCACAACCGGTCGTGGAACTCGGGTGTCGAAGGCCCCACGGACGACCCCGAGGTGCTGACGATCCGCGCCAAGCAGCAGCGCAACTTCCTCGCGACCCTCCTGCTTTCGCAGGGCATCCCGATGATCCTGCACGGCGACGAGATGGGGCGCAGCCAGGGCGGCAACAACAACACCTACGCCCAGGACAGCGAGATCAGCTGGGTGCACTGGGACCGGATCGACGAGCCCCTCGTCGAGTTCACCGCGGCGGTGTCGCGTCTCCGGAAGGAGCACCCGATCTTCCGCCGTTCGCGTTTCTTCGACGGGCGCCCCGTCGAGCGCGAAGAGGGCGCTCCGGCTCCCGACATCATCTGGCTCGGCACCGAGGGTGACGAGATGAAGCCGGAGGACTGGGACACCGGGTACGCCAAGAGCGTCGGCGTGTTCCTCAACGGCCAGGGCGTTCACCAGCGCGACTCGCGAGGCCAGGAGCTGATCGACGACGACTTCCTCGTCTACTTCAACGCCGATGGTGGAACCGTCGACTTCACCTTGCCGATCGGGTTCGACGACCGCTGGGACGTCCTGGTCGACACCGCCGGGAAGCTGGCGGACAGCAACCCCTTCAAGGCCGGCGACACGCTGGCGGTCGAGGGGCGCACGATGGTCGTCCTCAAGGCGCACACGAAGCCGGATCACGAGCCCGATCACTCGGTGGCCGCGTCGCTCGCCGCGCTGAGCCAGGGTCAATCCGACCCCTCGTCGATCGTCCCGCCCTCCCACAGCTGACCGACGCAGTCCGAACCCGCAGGAGTTCATCCTCATGAAGACCCCCGTCTCCACCTACCGCATCCAGGTGCGCGAGTCGTTCGATCTCGACGACGTCGTGCGGACCATCGACTACATCAAGGATCTCGGCGCCGACTGGGTCTATCTCTCCCCCCTGCTGAAGGCGGAGAAGGACTCGGATCACGGCTACGACGTCGTGGATCACTCGCAGGTCGACCCGGTGCGCGGTGGAGACGAGGGTCTGGCTCGGGCGGCGAAAGCTGCTCACGACGCCGGGCTCGGAGTGCTGATCGACATCGTCCCGAACCATGTCGGAGTCGCCACTCCGGCGCTCATGGCGTGGTGGTGGGACGTGCTCGAGAACGGTCGCGACTCGAAGTACGCGGAGGCATTCGACATCGACTGGGATTTCGGCGCCGGCAAGCTCCGCGTGCCCGTGCTCGGCAGCGCCGACGATCTCGACGCACTCAAGCTGGTCGACGGCGAGAGCGGCGTCGAGCTGCACTACTACGACCACAGGTTCCCCGTCGCCGCCGGCACGGGGAAGGTCGGCGATGATCCGGTCGAGGTCCACGCGGCTCAGAACTACGAGCTGATGGACTGGCGTCGAGCCGACTACGACCTCAACTACCGTCGCTTCTTCGCGGTCAACACCCTCGCGGCGATCCGCGTCGAGCTGCCGAGCGTCTTCAGCGAATCGCATGAGCAGATCGTCCGCTGGATCCGGGATGGTCTCGCCGACGGCCTCCGGGTCGATCACCCGGACGGTCTGCTCGACCCGGGCGCCTACCTGGACGATCTCGCCGAGGCGACCGGCGGCACCTACGTGCTGGTCGAGAAGATCCTCGAGGGCGACGAGAAGATGCCGACCGAGTGGAAGACCCAGGGCACCACCGGGTACGACGCCCTCGCGGATGTCGACCGGGTGCTCATCGACCCGGCCGGTGAGAAGCCCCTCACCGATCTCGACACCGAGATCCGCGGCGGCACCGAGCAGGGCTGGCACGACCTCATCCACACCACGAAGCGCTCCATCGCCGACGGGATCCTGCACTCCGAGGTTTTGCGGATCGATCGCGTTGCCGCGCACGAGTCGGCGGCGGGTGCTGAGGCGGTCGCCGACGCGATCGGGGAGTTGCTCACCTGCTTCCCCGTCTATCGCTCCTATCTGCCGTTCGGGCAGAACCACCTCGACGAGGCGGCCGAGCTCGCCAAGAAGCACCGTCCCGAGCTGGCATCGACCATCGACGAGCTGCTGCCTGTGCTCTCCGACCCCTCGAACGCGGCCGCGCAGCGTTTCCAGCAGACCTCGGGCATGGTCATGGCGAAGGGCGTGGAAGACACCGCGTTCTACCGCTACACCCGCCTGACGAGCCTCACGGAGGTCGGAGCCGATCCGAGCGAGTTCGCGATCTCCGTGGACGAGTTCCACGAACGCGCCGCGCGCCGCCACGCCGACTCCCCGTTCTCGATGACCACCCTTTCGACGCATGACACGAAGCGCGGCGAGGACGTGCGCGCCCGCATCGATGCCATCGCCGAGATCCCCGAGGTCTGGGCCGACGGCCTCCGCCGCCTGCGCAAGGCCGCCCCTCTCGGCGACGGCCCGCTCGAGAACCTCATCTGGCAAGCCGTGGTGGGCTCCTACCCCGCGAGCCGTGATCGTCTGCACGCCTACGTCGAGAAGGCCTCCCGCGAGGCCGGCGACTCGACGACCTGGACCGAGCCCGACGAGGCGTTCGAAGAGATGATGCACGCCCTGATTGACGCGTCGTTCGACGACGCGGAGGTGAAGGCGATCGTCGACGAACTCGTCGAAGCCCTCCGCGACGCCGGCTGGTCCAACTCGCTCTCGGCGAAGCTCATCCAGCTCACCGCGCCCGGTGTGCCCGACGTCTATCAGGGCAGCGAGTTCTGGGAGATGTCGCTGGTCGACCCCGACAACCGCCGCGCCGTCGACTTCGACGAACGTCGCGCAGCCCTGAAGCGTATCGACGCCGGCGAGAAGCCCAGCATCGATGAGACCGGTGCGGCCAAGCTGCTCGTCACGGCGACCGCCCTGCGACTCCGCCGCGAGCGCTCGGAGCTGTTCGGCGGGTACACGCCGTTGCGCGCGACGGGTGAGGCCGCCGACCACGTCGTCGCCTTCGACCGCGGCGGTGCGATCACCGTCGCTACGAGACTCCCCCTCGGTCTCGACAAGGCCGGCGGGTGGGGCGACACCACGGTCGAGATCGGCCGGGGTTCGGTGCGCGATGCCATCACCGGGCGTCGCTTCGAGGGCGGCTCCCTGCGCCTCGGAGACGTGCTGTCCGATTACCCCGTCGCGCTGCTCACCGTCGACGCCTGATCTCGCTAAGCCCCGCTGCTCTCCGCTTCGCACCCGAAGGAATCCACGTGACCCGCTTCACCGTCTGGGCGCCCGACGCCGACAAGATGACCCTCCTCGCCGACGGCGAGAAGATCCCGATGAAGCCCGAGCCCGAGGGCTGGTGGGCGGCCGAGGCCGAGGCCACTGACTACGGCTATCTGATCGGCGACAACACCGACCCGCGCCCCGATCCGCGCTCGCGTCGCCAGCCCGACGGGGTGCACGGCCTCAGCCGCGTCTACGATCCCTCGTCGTACGAATGGCAGGACTCCGCCTGGACCGGAAAGCAGCTCGCCGGGGCCGTCATATACGAGATGCACATCGGCACCTACACGCCGGAGGGCACTCTCGACTCCGCGATCGAGAAGCTCGACCACCTCGTGGATCTCGGTATCACCCACGTGGAGGTCCTCCCGGTCAACGGTTTCAACGGCACGCACAACTGGGGGTACGACGGCGTTCTCTGGTACACCGTCCAGGAGACCTACGGCGGTCCTGAGGCCTATCAGCGCTTCGTCGACGCCTGTCACCAGCGCGGGCTCGGCGTCATCCAGGACGTCGTCTACAACCACCTCGGCCCCAGCGGCAACTACCTGCCGGAGTACGGCCCGTACATGCACGAGTCGGGCTCGAACACGTGGGGTGCTTCGGTGAACCTCGACGGCGAACAGTCCGACACGGTCCGCCGGTACATCCTCGACAACGTCAAGATGTGGCTGCACGACTACCACGTGGACGGACTGCGCCTCGACGCGGTGCACGCGCTGGTCGACCACCGCGCGGTGCACATCCTCGAGGAGATGTCGGAGGAGACCGCCGCCCTTGCGGCGCATGTGGGCCGTCCGTTGTTCCTCATCGCGGAGAGCGACATGAACGATCCGCGCATGATCCGCCCGCGCGAGGCGAACGGCACCGGTATCGACGCGCAGTGGAGCGATGACTTCCACCACGCCCTACACGTGAACCTCACGGGCGAGACGACGGGCTATTACGAGGACTTCGACTCGGTCGGCGCCCTCGCCGCCGTCCTCGAGCAGGGCTTCTTCCACGCCCGGACGCTGTCGACGTTCCGGGGTCGTACGCACGGCCGCCCCATCGACCTCGAGCGCACGCCTGCGTGGCGTCTCGTGACGTTCGCACAGGATCACGACCAGATCGGCAACCGTGCGACCGGCGACCGGCTGACCGCGACCCTCGACGAGAACCACCTGGCTCTCGCAGCCCTCATCATGCTGACCGCCCCGACGACCCCGATGCTCTTCATGGGCGAGGAGTGGGGCGCGAAGACGCCGTGGCAGTTCTTCACCTCGCATCCCGAGAAGGAGCTCGGCGAGGCGACCGCCAAGGGTCGCATCTCGGAGTTCGCGAAGATGGGCTGGGATCCGGACGTCGTACCCGATCCTCAAGACCCCGAGACCTTCACCCGGTCGAAGCTCGACTGGTCGGAACTGGACGAGGATGCGCACGCTCGGATGCTGCGTCTCTACACGCGTCTCATCGCGTTGCGCAAGGAACTGCCGGAGCTGACCGATCCGCGATTCACCGACGTGTTCGTCGACTTCGACGAGGACGCGCGCTGGATCGTCGTCCACCGCTCCGGTCTCGACATCGCGATCAACCTCGGCGATGCGGATGTCACCCTGCCCATCACCGGCGAGGTCGTGCTGGCGACCGATGCCGCCGCCGACCTCACCGATGCCGAGCTGCTGCTCCCTGCCGCCAGCGGTGCGATCATCCGCCGGGCAGTCTGAGCGCGACTCACAAGTCGATCTCGTAACGTCCCGTCAACACCGAATCGGCCGGAGGACACCATGGAATTCGATTACCTGATCATCGGCGGCGGCATGGTCGCCGCGGGTGCCGCCACGGCCATCCGCGAGGGTGCGCCCGAGGCGACCATCGGGATCCTGAGCGCCGATATCGACCCGCCGTACACGCGGCCGGCGCTGTCGAAGAAGCTATGGACCGATCCGGAGTTCGGCGAGGACAAGGTGCCTCTCGACATCGACGAGGCCAAGGCCGATCTCCGACTCGGGACCGAGGTCGTCGCGCTCGACGCCGACGCGAAGAAGGTGCGGACCCGGGAGGGTGAGGAGTTCGGCTACGGGCGGCTGCTGCTCGCCACCGGAGGGAATCCGAAGCGGCTCCCCGGCCTCGAGCCCGGCGACCGCGTGTCGTACTTCCGGTCGTTCGCCGACTACGAGCAGGTGCGGTCCCTCGCGGACCGCAAGCTGTCGTTCGCGGTCATCGGCGGCGGTTACATCGGCGCGGAGATGGCTGCGGCGCTCGTGCAGAACGACTGCGGCGTCGCCCTGGTGACCTCCGACGAGGTGCTCGGCGGATCGGTGTTCCCCGCAGGCCTCGCGGCACGGTTCGAGAAATTGTTCACCGACGCCGGTGTGCGCGTCGTCCAGGGCGCCAAGGTGGCCGAAGGGCGAGCGGACGATGACGGGGTCGCTCTCGACCTCGAAGACGGCACGGTCGTCGAGGCCGATGCTGTCGTCGTTGGCCTCGGAGTGACGCCGGCGGTCGGTATCGCCGAAGTGGGCGGTATCGAGGTCGACGACGGGATCGTGGTGGACGACCGCCTGCGTACCTCCGTCGCCGATGTCTTCGCCGCTGGGGACGTGGCCTCCTATCCCGACGCCATTCTCGGCCGCCGCAGGGTGGAGCACGTCGACAGCGCGAACCAGCAGGGTCCTTTCGTCGGGCGCGTCATGACGGGCTCGGACGAGACCTACACCCACACGCCGTACTACTACTCCGCCGTCTTCGGCCACCGCTACGAGGCCGTCGGCACCGTCGACAGCTCTCTGGACACCGTCGAGGTGTGGAGCGACGACCTCGAACGCGGCGTGGTGTACTACCTCGATGGTGACCGCGTCGCGGGCGTGCTCCTCTGGGGCATTTCCGACGACGACTCCCCCGAGCCCCGCGACGCCGCCCGCGCGGTGCTCCGCGACCAGCCCGGACGCGACGAACTGATCAGCCGCATCGCCGTCGACTGACCTCGTCTCCCCCGTGGTCCGCGACCTTGGACGACGGGGGACGGCCGGACCGGCCGCCGCGGTGCCGAGCACGCTTCATGCCGGTTCAGCGGACCGCGGGCCCCGGGACAGCGATGTGACTGGTCGCCCGCACGGACGGGAGGCGCCGGTGATGTGCGATCAACTCCCGCACAGCGTGGAGTCGGCGGCGCAGGCCCCATCCGGTGACTCGGGTGAGGGACTCCGTCACGATGGATCGGTCCATCTTCGACTCTCCGCGCACGCGCTCGGTGAACGTGATCGGGTGCTCGACGACGCCCAGCCCGGCCTGCAGGGCCCGCCAGACGAGGTCGATCTGGAAGCAGTACCCGTGCGACGCGACGCCGTCGAGATCGATGCGCTCCAACGCCCTGCGGGTGAACACCCGGTACCCGCCGGTCGCGTCGCGCACGTTGATGCCGAGCGCGAGCCTCGCATACAGGTTCCCGCCCCTGCTGAGCAGGCGGCGCGAAAGCGGCCAGTTCTCGATCCGCCCACCCGGAACCCATCGCGAACCGAGGACGAGATCGTCGTCGCCGGCGAGGGCAAGGAGGGCGGGTAGCTGCTCGGGATGGTGCGAGCCGTCCGCATCCATCTCGACCACGCGGTCGTAGCCGGCATCGAGAGCCCACCGGAAGGCGTCGATGTAGGCCTTGCCGAGTCCCTCCTTCACGGTCCGATGGAGGACATGGACTCGGTCGTCACTCGCCGCGCGGGCATCGGCGAGCTCACCCGTTCCGTCGGGAGACCCGTCGTCGACGATGAGGGCGTGGACGTCGGGCACGGCCGTGTGGAGTCGGTCGAGGATCTGGGGAAGGTTGTCGGCCTCGTTGTAGGTGGGGATGACGACGACGGTGCGGACCATGATCGGTTCCTTTCTCGGGGAGGTGAGCAGGAGGTGGGTTTCGGAGACTGGGGTCGTCCGAGGAGGACGGATGATCTCAGGCCGGGACTGCGGTGGCGAAGACCACGACATTGTTGGCGTAGCGGTTCTCCGCGTCGTCGAACGGTCCGTTGCAGGTGATCAGTCGGAGTTCCGGTCCCACGGTCGGCCCGTAGACCTCGGCGGTGGGGAACTCCTTCTTCGAGACGTCGATCATGCGATCCACCGCGAATGCGACGGTGGATCCGTCGGCTCGGTCGACTTCGATGCGGGCACCGGGTTGGAGGGTCTCGAGATCGACGAAGACGGCGACCTGATCGAAGGTGTCGACATGGCCAGCGATGACCGCTGGTCCGATCGCGCCCGGACGAACCCCGTCGACATACCAGCCGGCATCCATCCACTCCTTCGGGGGAAGGAGCACTCCGGCGTCGTCCCGGCGCAGATCTTCGAGTGAGGCGTCGACGCCGATGTCGGGGATCCTGACGCGGACGGGCGGTGCGGCCGCGGCGGCGGACGCCTGGGCGGCAGGTGCCTGCGGTCCGTCGGCTGCGAGTGCGGAAGCCGAGGACCCCACCGAAGCGGGTTCTTCCGCCGGCGTGACAGCTGTGCTGCACCCCGCGAGGACGGTCGCCGTCAGCGCGGCCGCGAGAGCGGTCGGGAGCACACGGGAGCGGTTCATTATTCGCCTGCCTTCTGCGCGTCCGACCCCGGGGCCGTCGTGCCGTCGTCATTCGTCGCCTCGTCGGAGGGGAGGATCGCGCAGCCGCCCAGGTCGCTGCGGGTCAGCAGATTCGCCGCCAGGGCGGTCCACGCCGTGCCGTAGTAGGTGGGCTGCTCCTGCGAGAGGAGGTCGGCGGCGGCGAGGTCGCGGTCGGCGCCTTCGATATCACCGGTGCCGGCCACGGCTCCCGCGCGGGCGGCGAGAGCGAGTGGGTGGCGCTCCTCGTTCTCGGGACTCCCGCCGAGGTCGAGGACTGCACGTCCGTCGTCCTCGCGAAGCAGAGCGGGGGCGAGCCGTGCCGCGAGCGCGACGTCGGCCGGGTCGCATGACTCCGCGTAGCGCACCGGGAGTCGCGCCGCGTCGTACGAGTAACGCACGACCGTGTCGGCGTCGCTCGGCCCTCCCGACACGCTCACTGTTCCGTCACTGCCGACCCGCGCCCAGTCCGAGGGCAGCGGCGCGACGTCGAGGAGGGCCCCGGTGGTCGCGCGAGATCCTTCGGCGAGAGCGGCCCAACGGGGGTCGCCGGTCCGCTGCCCCAACACCGAGAAAGCGGCGGGCGAGGCGTAGGAGGGGTTGTAGACGGCGGGCTCCCCCGCCGCCCAGAGACCGGGCAGCAGAATCAGTCCGGAGGGCACCGGCGCGGTCATCCGCTCGATGAGGACGGTCGCGAGACGGTCGGCTTCGAGGCCCAGGTCCTCTCGCTGCCACTTGTCCGCGGCGAGCGCGAGCGCTCGCGCGGCGTCGAGGTCGGCGTCGGAGGCGGGCTCGTCGTCGACGATCCGTCCCCCTTCCCAACGCCACGCCAAGAGCGCGTCAGACCGCTGAAGGTTCTCGGCGGTCCACGTCCAGATCTCGTCGAATGCTGCTTCGTCATCGGCCGCAAGCGCGACCAGGAGGCCGTACGCCTGCCCTTCGCTCACCGTGTCACCGCCCTGGTCGCGGCGGACGACGCGGCCGCCATCCACCCATTCGTCGAGGAACACTGCGGCGGCCGACGCGGCCGTTCGACGTTCGGGCTCGGCGTCTCCCGTTTGCGGCGTGATCGGAACGGAGGCGGGTCCGGTCTCACGGGGCGTGAGGGCTCCGGTCGCGGTCACGGCGATTCCGCCCACGACGAGAAGCGAGGCCGCCACGGCTACCGACACCCACGCCACCGTCCGACGCGTCATCGGACAGCCTTGCCCCGGCGGCCGCGAGCCGTCGCCGTGACGACAAGTGTCACCGCGGCGAGGGCCATCAGGGTGCCGAGCGAAGCGGCCAGCGTCCATACGGGTGCTCCCTCGGTGCCGGTATGGGCGAGTGCTCCCCCACCGGTCTCGACGCCGCCGATGGGCGCCATGCCGACCGAGGCACTGTCGACGACCGGCTTGATGGTGAGTGCACCGTTGGGCTCATCGAGGACGAAAAGGGTCGAGACACTCCCCGCCGCGAGGTCGATGGACGCGGAGGAGTTCTGGGCTGCGTTCGTGCCGCTCACGTCGAGGTCCCACGGGCCGGATGCCACCTGGGCGTACCCGGTGGCGGATCCCGCCGCAGCCTTGTCGGCGATGGCGATACCGGTCGTCGTCGCGACGTCGACCTCTGACGCGGTGGTCGAGGCCTGGATCAGCCGGACCCGCGCATCACCGTCGGCCGGTGCCGTGAGGTCGTCCGCGAAGACCTTCGTCTGCAGGTCGGCGTTCAGACCGAAGGCTGCGAGGGTCGAGGCGTTGCCGGCCGCGACATCGACGGTCGCAGTGATCGCAGGAGTGGTGCCGTCGGGGCTTCCCGCGCCAACCATCGAGACCGTGTACGTGCCGACGGGCAGGGACATGTAGTCGGAGACGACTCCGTAACCGATGTCGGACAGCCGGTAGAGGGACTCACCGCCGGACACGGCCGTGAGCTCGATGTCGACGGCTTTCGTGTCGGGTGAAAGGTGGGCGACGCGCACCCACCCGGTGTCGGCGGGCGCAGCCTGCGCCGCGGCGGGCACCGCGATACCCGCCGCGGCGATGAGGACGCCCGCGCCGAAGGCGGCGATGCGCGCGAGTCGAGAGCGGATCGCTGATCCGCGCGAGGAGGTGGAGGAGGTCATGGGATTGCCTTTCATCAGGGGCTGAGCGGTGGGACTCGAATCAGTCGAGGGGGTAGAGGAGCGTCAATCCGTCGTTGTCCGTCGACGACGAGCGGGGCTCGTAGCCGACCCCCAGTCGGGCGAATTCGTCGGCGAGCGCGTCGCCGACCGCACCCGTGGCGGGGACCCCGTCGACAGTGTCGATGACGACCTGTCGGCGGAGTGTGCCGTCCTCTCCATCGACGACAGGGAATGTCGACACGGAGAGTTCGTGCGAGGCCAGGATCCGGCCGAGGGCGACGACCAGGTCGGGATCGACGGTTCCGCCTCGGAGCGCGTCCGCACCGTCACCGGTGAAGCTCAACCGCGGGTTGGCCAGGAGCTGCGATCCCAACGAGAGGCGGGTGCCGGCCGCTGCGTCCGCCGCCTCGGCCGCAGCTTCCTGCCCCTCCGGTGCGACACGACGCACGTCGACCTGCTGGTCACCCGACCCGAATGAGGCGACGACCGTCGAGTTGTCGAGGGCCTGGCTCACCTGGGGGAAGCCGTCCGGGAAGGTGCGCATGGAATCGGTCGTGATGACCCAGTCGATGTCGCGCCAGCCGTTGGGAAGCTGGGCTCGTACGTCGGAGTCCGTGTCGACCTTGTAGTACCAGACCACGTTCTCGCGAGGGAAGCCGGCCTGGACGAGGTCGACCCACATCGCGTCGTCGACGACCACGCGGTCCCCGCGGTCGATGTTCTGCTCGGCCCACACCTGCGCCTGGCGGAGTGGTGCATCGAGGTCGGCCAGCCACAGTCCACGAAGCTGGGTGAACCAGATCGGCCCGGCGACGATCGCTCCGATGATCCCGACGGCAGCGCCGGCGAACCCGAGAGCACGGGTTGCCCCGCGCCGGCGCACCCGACGCACGGCGGCCTCGGCCGCCCAGGCCAGGAGGAGCGCGGCGAACGGCAGCAGCTGGATGACGAACGGGACGGGCGTGTAGCCGCCCGGTCGGAAGACGACGACCAGGAAGGCGAGGTACAGCACCGCGAAGGGACGCACCCGCCGGGAGAAGAGGCCTGCGACACCCGCGACAGCACCGGCGACCAGGATCACGGGATCGAGCTGGAACCACTGTGTCAGCGTCTGGTTGAGGAGCGACCCGGCCTCGAACGCGGACCCGCTCGACTCGCGGGTCGCGAGCTGGAAAGCCACTCCCGTGGCGAGACTGACGCGGTCGGGGCCGGGAAGGAGTTCGCCCTTGACCGCGGCCAGCAGAAGGTAGGTGGTTCCCACGACGGTCAAGACCATGGCGGCGACCGACAGCGTGTATCGGCGGGTGGCGGGATTGGAGTTCCGCCACATCACCCAGGCGAGCACCGGCAGAGCCAGGAGGAACGTCTCCTTCGTCAGTACGGCGATACCGAACGAGAGGGCGCTACCGGCGAATCCGAGGAGCTGACCCTTCCTGGTGAGGGCGAGGAGGAATGCACCGATCAGCCACGGCACCGCGACGTTGTCGAGGTAGACCGTGCGGTGGAACTGCACGGCGAGCGGTGATACCGCGAACGCCAGCGCACCGAACGATGCGGCCAGGCGGGACAGTCCGATGCGGCGGGCGAGCAGCCAGATGAGGGCCGTCGCGATGACCATGGCGACGAGCATGGCCTCGCGCATGGCGATCACCGCGATGTCGTAGCGCTCGAACGCGAAGGTCAGCTGGCCGTAGGCCGCCAGCTGGAGCCAGCCCAGAGGGGGGTGGTCGTACCAGTAGGTGTAGTGAGCGAGCTCGCCGAGCTTGAGCACCGACCAGGCCTGGGCCGTGTAGGTGCCTTCATCGTCGATGCGCTGCGGGGATCCGGCCATACCGACGCCCTGGACGAGACCGGCGATGAGCAGCACAGAACCGAGCCAGGCGAGGGAGCGACGGTGCACGTCGACGAAGCGACGCACGGGATGGGCGGGACGCGTGTTCCTCTCTGCGGCGTGGCGCGCGGCCAGGGCACGCCCGGACGGAGTCGGGCCGGTGACGATCGGACGCTCGAGCACTCGGCTCATCGGGCACCTCCGGAGACGAGGACGGGCAGGTCGGCGCTGTCGGGCTCCGACGTAGCAGAGACCGAGGCGGCGGGGGTCGCGTCACGGTGCAGGTTGGAGTGCTCCGTCTTCTCCCACGAGTTGATTCCGCGGATCTGCCGAACGACGGAGCGCACCGATGCCAGAGCGAGGAACACCTGGTACGGGAAGGTCCCGAGTACGAGACGGACGTAGTCGCGCGCTCGTGGCTTGATCGAATAAACCCGCCCGAACTCGCCGAGACCTGCGATCTCGACGGCGATGGTGACCAGCGTCGGCGCCAGCGGCAGGAAGCTCAGCAGGGCGATCGGGGTGGGCACCTTGATGAACAGGATGAGGACGATCGAGAGCGGGATGACGAGACCGGTCGCCGCCTGCAGGAAAGGCATGGCGAGCAGGTAGCGTGCGAAGAGGCGCTGACGGAGCGTCGGCAGCTTCCGCCACTCGCCCTTGCGGAGAACCTGGAGGAAGCCCTGGTTCCAGCGGGTGCGCTGCTTGTAGAGAGACTTGAGGGTTCCGGGGGTCTCTTCACGGGTGGCGACCTCGGGGCTGTAGGCCACGACGATCTTCGCTCCGGCGCTCGAGAAGCGGACGCCCAGCTCGCAGTCCTCAGCGAGGCAGTTCTCGTCCCATCCGTCGGACCAGTCGAGCCATTCGCGCTTCGCGAAGACGGTGTTGCCACCGAGCGGGATGAAGCCTGTCTCGGCTTGGAAGTGCAGGCGCGAGCGGAACCAGAAGTAGTACTCGAGCACGTTGCGCAACGACCACCAGCTGGAGCGGAAGTTCATCAGCTGGACCCCGCCCTGCACGACATCCGCACCGGTGTCGGCGAATTTGGTGTCGACCAGGGACAGCAGACGCGGATGGACCTCGTCCTCGGCGTCGAATACGCCGACGACATCGCCGCGGGAGACTTTCAACGCGCGATTCAACGCCTTCGGCTTGTTCTTCGGCACACTGTCGTCGACGACGACCTTGATGAGGTGCGGGTGGCGTGCCGCAGCGGCTCGGGCCACCGCCTCGGTGCCGGGGTCGTCGTGACCGACGATGGCGATGATCTCGAAGTCGGGGTGGTCCTGCTGCGCGAGTGTGTCGAGGGTCTGCCCCATGACCTCTTCCTCATGCCGGCCGGGCACGAGAAGCGTGAAGGACAGGTGGGCGGGCTTCGATTCGGCCGCGAAGGCGGTTCGGGACAGGTGACCGTCGGAGCGCCAGGCGTGGAGCATCCACCACAGCGTCGTCACAGCGATGGCCGTGAGCGCGAGCGACAGGAGGACGAGGCTCGAGTAGCCGACCCATTCGAGAGGCGTCCAGCTGGGGAGAGCGAAGCCCGTATCGGTCGGGACGACCACCGCAGGCGCCTGTTGCGCGGGTGATTGCTCGGGCTGGGGTGTCAGGACGGGTCCCGGTTCACCGGGCGCGGGGACGGTGGCGAAGACCGGGGGGAGGGAGCCGATGAGTGCGATGAGGGTGTTCACGCGGAGACCTTCGAGGGGAGGAGGGACGGGTTATGGGGGGAGGTGCCGGTCGCGTTCGACGCGGACGAGGCGTCTCCCTCTATCGACGGGGGTTGCGCGACCGCCGGGGTGGGCCGGGTCGTCGAGGAGGGGCGGAAGACGACATGGCGATAGGCGACGTAACGGACCACGGTGCCGAGGGCGAGTCCGATGACATTGCCGGAGATGTTGTCGGCGAGGGCGCTCGTGAAGCCGAGCACGTAGTGCGATACGACCAAGCAGAGCGCGGAAGCGCCCAGGCCCAGCAGGTTCGCTGCCGCGAACAACCCCGCCTCCTGCAGGAGAGGCCGTGTGCGTGCGTCGCGGAAGGTGAGCAGGCGGTTGCCCATCCAGGCCACCACCGTCGCCACCACGACCGAGATCACCTTGG
The DNA here is from genome assembly GCA_913778905.1 of uncultured Naasia sp. Taxonomy (GTDB): domain Bacteria; phylum Actinomycetota; class Actinomycetes; order Actinomycetales; family Microbacteriaceae; genus Naasia. The sequence goes on from CAJYYA010000012.1 coordinate 134,949, forward strand.
CGCCGATCGGCTTGTCGTCGAGCAGGGTGAGCCGCAGCAGGTTGTAGACGCCGACGTCGACGACGAAGGCGATGAGCCCGACCAGCGCGAAAGAACCGGTTCGGGTGAGAGAAGAGCGAATGGATGCCGCCGCGCCGTCGGGGAGGATCCTCATCAGGGGGGATTTGAGGATTGTCACGGGCGAGGATTCGAAGGCATCGAGTCCCCCGATGGGGGGACACAGGGTTTACGGAGGTTCCCGACAACCGCTGTTTACATGACCTCCGCGCTGATCCACGGCGTGTCGCCCGCAGGGGCGCGGATCGAACGGCATCGGCCCGGAACCGCTCGACGGTGGCTCTCTCCCGTTGCGCCGCAGCCCCTTTCTCCACCGAGCCCCAGCCTTCTTTCCGGGTGCACACCGCAACACCTCAGGTGGCGCTCAGGAGCCGGCGAGGAAGCCTCGCGTAGCTTCGATTCGCGTCTCACTTCGGCGCCGAAGGAGATCGTGTGACCAGCTTCATTCCCGAAAACCCTGTGCCGATCGAGGCGCGCCCCACCGTCTTCTGCCTTCACGCGCTCGGGTCGAGCGCGCGAGAGTTCGATGGGATCGCCGCACGGCTCGCCGACGACGTCGACGTCGTCGGCCTCGACCTCCCGGGCTTCGGCGACCTGTCCGCCGCGGACGGCGTCACGGTCGATGAGATGGTCGCGTACGTCGTCCGCAGAATCCGCTCTCACGGCGCCACCCGGTGGATGATCCTCGGCCACAGCATGGGCGGCAAGATCGCGTCCATCGTCGCGTCTCGGGTGCTGAGCGGAGATGCTCCGCTCTTCGGACTCGCCGGGGTCGTCCTCCTCGCCGGCTCCCCGCCGGTGCCCGAGCCCATGGACGAGGAGCGCCGTGAGCAGATGCTCGCCTGGACCGATGAAGGCGGCCTGGACGATGACGCGGCACGCGAGTTCGTCGACGCGAACACCGGATCCCCGCTTCCCGACGACGAGCTGCGGGCCGCTCTCACCGATCTCCGCCGCACCTCTCGTGAGGCCTGGCGCGCCTGGCTTCAGCGCGGGAGCCGCGAGGACTGGTCCGAGCAGGTGGGTACCCTCGACGTCCCGGTCCTCATCGTGAGCGGCGGCGCCGACGGCGACCTCGGTCCCGAGAACCAACAGCGACTCAACGGGGCCGTCTACACCCGTCCCCGCTTCCTCACCCTCGACGGTGCCGGGCATCTCCTCCCGCTCGAGAGGACCGATGAGGTCGCCGAGGCTATTCGAGCCTTCTGGTTCGGCGAGGCAGGACGCTCTCCTGTCATCCCCACCGATTGGTCGCGGCTCGTCGCGTCGCCGCGCGTCCAGCCCCGCACCCGCGGCATCCTCGCCCGTCGCGCCCTCGCCGACAACCCGCGCTACAAGCCTCGTGTACTCAGCGCCCGCCACATCATCACCCTCCGAGCGGTCGCCGCGCGGGTCGTGCCGCAGCAAGGCGTACCGATCGACCTGGCGACGCGCATCGACGGGGAACTCGCCGACGGGAAGGGCGACGGCTGGCGCAGCAAGGAGCTCCCATCCGACATCGAGGCGTACCTGATCGCCCTCGACGCGCTGGACGGCCTCGAGAACCTGGCCGATGCCGAGCAGGACGACGTGCTGGCTTCTCTGGCCGCCGACGACGGTCCGGGGCTCGGCTCGATGACTCAAGCCGCCGCGAACGCGTGGTTCGAGGACGTCCGGGCTGCGCTGGTCCGCACATGGCTCGCCCACCCCGCCACCATGGCACGCATCGGATTCGACGGCTTCGCGAACGGCTCGTCCGGCCGCGACCTGTTCGGGTATCAACTGCTCGCCGCGGGCGAGCGCGAGGCGTGGGAGCCCACGCTCAAGGAGTCGAAGTGAATCTCACCGGCATGCGCCACTACTCGGACGACGAGGTCGTCGACGTCGTCGTGGTCGGCACGGGCGCCGGAGGTGCCCCGCTCACGGCCACACTCGCGGCGCGCGGCCTCAGCGTCGTGGCCCTGGAGGCAGGCCCCAACTTCGATCCCGTCGATTACACGGGCGACGAGACCGAGGCTGTCGAGATCAATTGGATGTCCGAGAGGATCAGTGGCGGCGCCGACCCGACCGCATTCGGGCAGAACAACAGCGGTCGCGGCGTCGGCGGTTCGATGCTCCACTGGGGCGCTTTCGCTCCTCGGCCCGGCGAGGCGGACATCCGACTCAAGCGCGACTCGGGTCTCGGCGAGGACTGGGACGTGGACTACGAGGAGCTGAAGGGCTACCTGGGGCAGGTGGAGCACTTCATCGGTGTCTCGGGCCCGTCGGACTACCCGTGGGATCCGGGACGCAGCTACCGCTATCCGGCCCCCCGCCGCAACGCGTCGTCGGACATGATGATCCGGGGCTGCCAAGCGGTCGGCATCACGGCGACCGACGCGCCAGCCGCGCTCGTGACCCACGATCACCATCAGGAGGAGTTCGGGCTGCGTCATGCCTGCGCGAACTGCGGCAACTGCCACCAGGGCTGCCGCAACTCATCCAAGGCGGGCACCGACAACACCTATCTGCCGCTCGCGGTGAAGGCGGGGGCGGAGATCCGGGCGGAGTCGATGGTGCACGGCATCGAGCTCGACGCACGTGGCCGTGTCTCGGCCGTGGTGTACCGCAAGGACGGGGTCGACCGCCGTCAGCGCTGCGCACAGCTCGTGCTCTCGGCCGGGGGCGTCGAAACGCCCCGTCTGCTGCTGCACACCGGCATCGCCAACAGCAGCGGACAGGTGGGGCGCAACTTCATGGTGCACGGTGCGACCCAGGTATGGGGCCGCTTCGACACCGACATGCGCGGCCACCGCGGCTACCCGTCGTCGATCATCTCGGAGGACATGATGCGTCCGAACGATGCCGACTTCGCCGGGGGCTACCTCATCCAGAGCCTCGGCGTCATGCCGCTCACCTACGCGACGACCCTCACGCGCGGAGCCGGGCTCTGGGGGCAGGCGCTCGTCGACGCCATGGACGACTACCGCTACATGGCGGGGGTCGGCATCAACGGCGAATGCCTCCCGGCGGACCGCAACCGGCTCGAACTCTCCGACGAGCTCGACGAGTTCGGGATCCCCAAGGCCGTCATCTCGTTCACGGCGGGCCCCAACGAGAAGGCGCTCGACAAGCACGCCACCGAACGCATGTCCGCGATCGTCGAAGCCGCCGGGGGCAAGGATCTCCAGGTGCTCGCCCGCACGGCGCACACGGTCGGGACAGCCCGAATGGGTGCTGACCGCGAGCGCAACGTCGTGGATCCCGACGGCCGCAGTCATGACGTGCCGAATCTCTGGATCAGCGACAACTCGACCTTCGCCAGTTCACTCATCGCCAACCCCGCGATCACGATCATGGCGATGTCGCTCCGCACCGCGGATCGGATGCTCGCCGCCTGAGACGAGCTCCCGCTTGCAGGTACCGATCAGCGGCAGCGCCCCCGACGTCCAGGCTGACGGCGCAGGGTGAACGAACGGTGGCGACGACTTCCGCCCCCGAAGAGGAGACGACATGACGAACGACGAGAAGACCTCCGGATCCGGCGTCCCCGAGAACGGCTCCCCCACCGGGGCCGGCGCGGAATCGCAGGAGGAAGGCGCCAAGGCGATGAAGGACGCCGACGACGCGGTCGTCGACGGATCGGCCGAGGGGTCGAACTCCGGCGACTGAACCCGCCTTGCCGGGCTCGACACCGTCGATCCCCGGCCCCTGGAATGTGAATGGGCGGGGCGCCATGGCGCCCCGCCCACTTGCGTATGCCAAACCCTCAGCTTCAGCCGGGCGATGCGTCCTAGGCTCGCAATTCCCAGCCCCGCCTCCGCTCCTCCCAGGGATGAGGCGACAGCATCACCGCTTGCAATCGAACAGAACCCGCGCAACGCCCGGGCGAGAACGAGCCCCAGCTCGGAGCCGCATCGCGCGCCGCTCTTTCAGAGAGCCCACGAATCGAGGCGTCGCGCGAGCGGCTCCACCTCATCGTCGAGAGCCGTTTCGGGCTGACCCTCGTCTCCCTCGAGCCGATCGTCGGAGGCCTCGACGGGAGCGCCCGCGTCTGGCAGGGCATCTCCGGCGACGGGCGATGCTGGTGCGTCAAGGCGACCCGTCGGGACAACCGATTCGGCCTCGCGCTTGCCGCCTCTCTCACGGACGAGAGGGTCGAAGGGGTGCTCGACCCCCTGGTCGCCGACACGGGCCTCCCGTGGGTCGAGCAGGACGGCGTCCTCGTCTCGGTCGCGGTCTGGATCGACGGCGACAACGGGATTCTGTCGCCCGTGCCGCTGTCGTGGGGCGAGTTCGGACAGACGCTCCGGGCCGTTCACGAGCATCCGGCCCCCACAGCCGCGAGACCCGTGCGTGTGGGGATCCGCCGCTGGTCACTTCCCATGAGCCTCCTCATCGCAGACGTCGATGCCCGTCTGGCTCAGACTTCGCGATCCGCCGACCATGATCACAGCGCTGACGTCGCCGACCTCTGGCAGGAGCACCGCCCCCGACTCACGTCGCTCGCTCGCGTCGAACGGAGACTCAAGCGCTCCCGCACCTCGGTACCTCGGGTTCCCGTGCATGGCGACCCGCATCTCGGCAACGTCGTCGTGGACGGCTCCCGCCGCCCCTGGCTCATCGACTTCGACGAAGCGACCGTCGCACCTCGCGAAGTCGACCTGGTGCTCATCGAGCTCGGCGTGATCTTCTCAGCGCCCATCACGGACGAGCAGCGCGCGGAGTTTCACGACGGTTACGGGCCCGTCGACCTCGACCGCGACCGCATCCTCCGCTTCGGCTGCGTCCGCGCCATCGAAGACGCGACCGCGACGATCCAGGGCCTCATCGACGCCGCCCCTGACGACCGCCCCGACCTGCATCTGCTCCTCGCCGGCCAGTTCGCCCCCGACGGGCTCGTCAGCATCACCGAACGCCGACTCGACGAGTCGGCCCCACTCGTGCAGTCCCCTTCCCACACAGCACCGATCCATTCGACGGATCTCGGAGGAATGAACCGATGAAGATAACCAACAGAGTCCTGCCCCTGGCCGCCATCACGACCGTGGCCCTCGCCGCCACGGGATGCGCCGGCTTCGGCGGCGGAGGCGGCGGCGACACCGCGTCCGGCGACTCGATCACGTTCACCACGTGGGCGAGCGAGTCCGAGCAGGCTGCGTTCGAGCAGCTGATCGGCGAGTTCGAGTCCGCTAATCCGGGCTCGAAGGTCCAGCTCAACGCGGTCCCGTACGACCAGATGTTCACCAACATCGACGCGCAGCTGAGTTCCGGCGAAGCACCCGACGTGTTCCGCGTCGACTACGGCAACCTGGGCGTCTACTCGAGCCAGGATCAGCTGCTCGACCTGAGCAGCTCCTTCTCCGCCGACGAGATCTCGGCCTTCACGCCGGCGTTCTGGGAGGCCGTGTCCTTCGACGGGAAGCCCTACGGTGTGCCCCACCAGACGGACGTGTCGGCGCTGCTCGTCAACGTCCCCCTGCTGACCGCGGCCGGGATCACCGACATCCCCACGACACTCGACGACGCATGGACGTGGGAGGAGTTCGCCGACGTCTCGGCCAAGCTCCGAGCATCGCTCCCCGCCGAGAAGTACCCGTTCGTCTACAACTGGCAGCTCGGGGGGACCCCTCGTTGGCTGAGCTGGTTGTTCGAGGCCGACGGCACGCTGCTCGAGGATGACGGAACCACCCCGGCGATCGACTCGGCCGCCGGAACCAAGGCGCTCGATTTCACCAAGAGCTTCTTCAGTAACAACTGGGTACCCCCGACGAGCTCGGTCAAGTCGGCCACGTACGCCGACTCGTTCTTCACCGAGGAGACCGCCGCAATGGCTTTCGCCGGGTCGTTCCTCGTGCCGGACATCGACAACCTCGCGCAGTTCGAGTGGGCCGCCACGCCGATGCCCGTCGACCAGCGCGGCGCGACCGACCTCGGCGGCAACGCCCTCGTCGCCACCAAGACGACGAAGAACCCCGAGCTCGCGGTGAAGTTCCTCAAGTTCATGTCGGATGCCGAGAACATGAAGGCGTTCTGCGCCGCGACCAACGAGCTCCCGACCCGCGCCGACATCGACCCCGCGGACATCGACTTCGCGGTACGCCCCGACGTGATGCCCGTGTTCGTCGAGCAGGCCGGCACCATCGAGCCCAGTGACGTCAAACAGCTCACCTCCCCGTCGCTCGCCGCCATCTCGGTCGTCATGCAGGATCAGCTGGAACAGGCCTTCGTCGGCGGCCAGAGCACGGCCGACACCCTGAAGAACATCAGCGCCGGTATCGAGACGGCGACCAACTGATGTCCACCCTGACCGTGCGCGGGCGGACGGGGGCCCCGGCGCCCTTCCGCCCCCGCACGGCCCGGGGGCGCGAAGCGCTCGCGGGCTACGGCTTCCTCGCCCCGAACCTGCTCCTCATGGCGCTGTTCCTGTTCGTGCCGATCCTGTACGCCATCCAACTCTCCTTCCAGGCGACGCGGGGGTTCGGAACCCCGGAATGGGTCGGGCTCGACAACTACGCGCGTATGGTCGCGGATCCGGTCTTCTGGCAGAGCCTCGGCAACACCCTGCTGTTCACGGTCGTCACGGTTCCCATCGAACTCGTCGGCGGGCTCGGGCTCGCGGTGCTCCTCAATTCGGTCCTGCCCGCACGCGGCGTCTTCCGCACGATCATCGTCCTGCCGCTCGTCATCTCGGGCGTGGCCTCGGGGATGATCGCGGTGACCATCTTCAGCGAGACCTCCGGCATCGTGAACAAGGTGCTCGTCGCGATCGGCGCGAGCCCCGTGTCCTGGCAGTCCGACGGGGCCGCCGCGATGATCTCGGTCATGATGGCCGCCATCTGGCTGCGCATCGGTTTCAACATGGTCATCTACATCGCCGGTCTGCAGAGCGTCTCCCCCGAGCTCTACGAGGCGGCGCGCATCGACGGGGCCAATCGGTGGCAGCAGTTCCGGGCCCTCACCGTGCCCCTCGTGGGCCCGTCCACGTTCTTCCTGCTCATCATGAATGTCATCGCGTCGTTCCAGGTGTTCGACATCGTGTTCGTCATGACCGGCGGCGGTCCGGGATTCTCGACGTCCGTCCTCGGCACATACGCCTATCGCAACGGCTTCCAGATCCGCGAGCAGGGCTACGGAGCCGCCCTCGGCGTCGTCATCCTCCTGATCACGCTCGTCTTCACCTACGTCCAGTGGCGCACGAGCCGCACCCGCGACCTCGTCGAGTAAGGGATCAAAGACCATGACCACTTCGACACTCGCCCAGGTCGCTCCGGCTGCCGACCTCGCCCGGACCCGCGACCGCGTCGCCGCACCCCGTCCAGGGCGCCGGATCGGCTCACGGGCCGGGCTCGTCACGCGGCTGGTTCTCGCCATCCTGGCCGCTGCGATCGTCTTCTTCCCGCTCTACTGGATGCTCGTCGTCGCGTTCTCCCCCCGCGGCGAGGTGTTCGCCCCCGGGGCTCCGCGGTTCTGGCCGAGCCGCATCTCGTTGGAGAACTTCGAGACCGTCTTCGCCCGCTTCCCGGTCGCGGAGTGGTTCGTCAACTCGCTCGTGATCGGTGCGTTCGTCACCGCGTTCACCGTGGTGCTCAACCTGCTGGCCGGTTATGCGTTCGCCCGCATGAGCTTCCCCGGCCGCAATCTGCTGTTCCTGCTGGCGCTCGCGACGATGATGATTCCCGTGCAGGCGATCATGGTCGCCCAGTTCAAGCTCGTGACCGGCTTGCAGATCTACGGCACCTACTGGTCGGTGATCCTTCCGGGAGCGGCGGCGGCGTTCGGGATCTTCTTGGCGCGGCAGTTCTTCCTGTCCATCCCGCAGGAGCTCATCGAGGCCGCTCGGATGGACGGGGCCGGGCACGTGCGCGTGTTCCTGCAGATCGTGCTGCCGCTCAGCAAGCCGCTCATCGCGGTGCTGTCGCTGTTGACCCTGCTCGGCTCGTGGAACGACTTCGCGTGGCCGCTCATCGCGTTGAAGGACAACGCGCTGTTCACGCTGCCGATCGGGTTGCTGTATCTCAAGGGGCAGTCGACGCCGGACTACAGCGCGAGCATGGCGCTCGCACTCGTCTCGGTGCTGCCGATGGTGGTGCTGTTCCTGGTCTTTCAGCGCTACTTCGTGCAGGGCTTCGCCCGCAGCGGTATCCGGTAGGGGCTGCTGCGGCCTCTTCATTTCGCTTCGCTCAATGGGCGGGCCGCCTCGCCCATCGAGCCTCCCTCGCCCATTGAGCGAAGCGAAATGAAAGAGGCCGGGCCCACCTCGCCCATTGAGCGAAGCGAAATGAAGAGGCCTCGCCCACCTCGCCCATTGAGCGGAGCGAAATGAAGGAGGCCGGGCATGTGGAGGCCGGACCCGTCACGACGGCCCGGACCGCTCCCTCAGACCGCGGCGAGGGCTCCCGCATCGATACGGCCGTCCACCACCGTCACCCACTCGTCGACCGATGCCGTCGGCGTCACGTCGTGAGTCACCAGGAGCGTCGCGGTCGACCGCTCGCGGGTGAGGCGAGCGATGAGCTGCATGATCTCGACCCCGCGCGCTCGATCGAGCGCACTCGTCGGCTCGTCGACCAGCAGCACCTCGGGCTGATGCACCAGTGCCCGGGCGATCGCGACGCGCTGACGCTGTCCGCCCGACAGTTGTGCCGGGCGCTTGTGGGCGTGTTCCGCCAGCCCGACGGCATCGAGCAGTTCGTCCACGCGGGCACGGATCGCCCGGCGACGCGAGGCGACGCCCGCTCCCCCGAGCTCGCCCATCACCTGCAGTTGCTCCCTCGCGGTCAGCGACGGCAACAGGTTGGACTGCTGGAAGACGATCCCGATCCGCTCGCGACGCAGCACCGCGAGATCCGAACGGGACAGCTCCGCGACATCCGTTCCGCCGATGACGACGCGGCCGGAATCCGCGCGGATGAGCGTCGCGGCCAGCGCCAGGATGCTCGACTTGCCGGAGCCCGAGGGCCCCGTGATGCCGGTCACGACACCGGGTCGGCCCGTGAGCGTGACGCTGTCGACCGCGACGATCCGCGAGGCGCCGTCGGCGAAGGAGAGGGTGACGTTGTCGAGGGTGATCATCGGTTGCTCCTGAGGATGCGAAGGCGGAGGTCGGAAGAGAAGCGAGAGCTCATCGGGCGCTCCCGAGAGCCGTGAGCGGATCGGCGGCAGTGACGGGGCGAAGGGCGACGGCCGCGCCGACGAGGCCGAGCAGCACCATCGCGAAGGCGGGCACGAGCGTCGTGAGCGGGCTCAGCACGAACGGGAGAGCCGATCCGGCGAGCGCTCCCAGCCCGACGACGGCCAGGAGGCCGACCCCGGTCCCGACCAGGAGCACGACGAGGGCTTGGCCGAGAGCATCGCGGACGAGCGATCGGGTGCTGGCGCCGAGGGCTTTGAGGACGGCGACGTCGCCGGCGCGCTGCATGGTCCAGACGGTGAAGAAGGCGCCCACGACGAGGGCGGAGACGCCGAACAGCATCGCGATCATGAGGCCGAGGGAGCCGACCTCGGAGCGGAAGGTCTCGAGGTGCGGAAGGCTCGCCAGCGGGGTGGCGACGCTCGTCCCGGTCGACGCGGCGACGGCCGACCAGTCGGCATCCCCGCTGACGGCCAGAACGGTCGGTCGGCCGTCCCCGCCGAGCACCGTGTCGGCCGAGGCCCAGGCGGTCGGAGTCATCGCGACGATCGGGGTGTGGCTGTACCAGACGTCGGCTCCGACGCTCGCGACGCGATACTCGGCTCCGGCGACGGTGACGCTACCGCCGATGGACACCCCGAGCTCCTTCGCGGCTCCTGCCGACAGGCCGATCTCACCGTCTCGTGTCGGCGCGAGCGCGGCCACCTCACTCGCGGCTGCGCCGGCCGGCATCCCGAAGAGAGCGACCGCGGCGTGCTGTCCGTCCGCTTCGGCGCGCGTCTGCGCGATACCTACCGGCGTGACGGAGGTGACCCCCGGCGCCTCCCGCCAACCGGTGAGCGCCGCGTCCATGATCTCGGACTGCCCGAAGGTGGGACCCGCCCCGTCCGAGCTCTGCAGCACGAGCCGGTCGCCGGGCAGTGCGAGGACGCCGGAGACGTTCTGCGAGGCGAGCCCGCCGGTCAGTCCGGCGAGGAACCCGACGAGGAGGGTGATGAGCGCGACGACCGTGCCGATGAGCACGAACCGTCCACGGGCGAAGCGGAGATCCCGCCAGGCGACGAACACGAGAGGCCTTCCTCCCGCCGCGGACCCTCCGAGGCGAGCTGATTCCACGATCCGCGTTCCCGTCCCGCAGGTCGTCGCCCGCAGGATGAGTCCTCTGATCGAACTTTCGGTTGATCCGCGATGTCGGGTGCCCCTTCTACGCTGGCTACCGGAATGACCCACTCGACCCTCACCCCCGTCTTCGTCGGCCTGCGCACCGGCCTCCACGTGCTGTTCGCCGCGTTGCTGGCGCTCGTCGGGGTGCGGATCGTCGTGTCGCAGGAGCCGCTGATGTGGGTCGAGATCCTGCTGGCGGTCCTCTTCGCGGCCGTCTATGTCGTCGGCGGCGCCCGCGCCGCCCCCGCGTCGCGAGAACGCCCCTGGGTGGGAGCGGCATGGGTTGCCGCGCTGTCCGCCGTGTGGCTCGGGCTGGTGGCGCTCGTTCCTGAAGCGGCGTATCTGGTCTTCCCGCTCTTCTTCCTCTACCTCCACGTTCTGCCCGGATTCCGCGGCCCGCTCGCCGTGGTCGTCGCCACGGTGCTCGCGATCCTCGCTCTCGGGCTGCACGGCTCGTTCACCCTGGGCGGGGTCGTCGGTCCCCTCGTCGGGGCCGGTGTGGCCGTCTTGATCGGTCTGGGGTACCGGGCGCTCGCCCGCGAGTCCGCCGAACGCGAGGCACTGCTGGCCGAACTCATCGCGACGCGTGACCAGCTGGCCGCGAAGGAACGGGAACAGGGCGTGGCCGATGAGCGCGCCCGGCTCGCCCGCGAGATCCACGACACGGTGGCACAGGGCCTGTCGAGCATCCAGATGCTGCTGCACGCCGCAGAACGAGCGGATCCCGGCGGCGCCGGTGTCTCACATGTGCGCCGTGCCCGCGAGACGGCGGCGGAAGGACTCGGAGAGGCGCGCCGTTTCATCCGAGAGCTCAGCTCGCCGGCGCTCGACCGCGGGCTGCGCGAGGCCCTGCACCGACTGGCCGCCGATCAGCTACCGCGCGCCGGACTCCTCGTCGAGGTCGACGTTCCCGATCGACTGGACCTGCCCATGGAGCAGCAGACCGCTCTGCTGCGTGTGGCGCAGGGGGCGCTGGCGAACATCGTGCAGCATGCCGGCGCGACTCGGGCGAGGATCTCGGCCTCGGTGGACGGTGCGGCGGCGCACCTCGTGGTCACCGATGACGGGATCGGTTTCGATGCTGCGGCGGTGAGGGAGTCGGCCCGGGCGAGCAGAACGGATTCGTTCGGGCTGACCGCGATACGCGAGCGCGTGAGTCAGCTGGCGGGCGACGTGGTCATCGATTCGACGCCCGGACGCGGCACGACGTTGCGGGTGTCACTGCCGGTCCCGCCCGCAGCGAGGTCGGATCGGGTGTCGGCGACTGTCTCGGCGGGCACGAGATGTGAGACGGAGAGGGCGTCGTGATCCGGATCGTCATCGCCGACGACCACCCTGTCGTCCGCGCCGGCTTGCGTGCGCTCCTGGAGGGCGAGTCCGACCTCGTGGTGGTCGCCGAGGCGAGCACGCCCGACGAAGCCGTCGATCTCGCGGTCGAGCACTCCCCCGAGCTCGTCCTGATGGATCTGCAGTTCCGATCGACAGCCACCGGGGCCGATGCCACCCGGAGCCTGAGAGCACTCGATGCTCCGCCCTACGTGCTCGTGCTGACCAACTACGACACCGACGGGGACATCCTCGGCGCTGTCGAGGCCGGCGCGAGCGGATACCTGCTGAAGGACGCGCCGCCCGGCGACCTCCTCGCTGCGGTCCGAGCGGCGGCTGCCGGCGAGAGCGCCCTGGCTCCGGCGATCGCGGGCCGGCTCATGGCACGGATGCGGGCACCCCAGGTCGCCCTGTCGGCGCGGGAGATCGAGGTGCTCGGCCTCGTCGCGGATGGAGCGAGCAACTCCCGGATCGCGGCCGCCCTCCACATCTCCGATGCCACGGTCAAGTCGCACCTCGTCCACGTGTTCTCGAAGCTGGGTGTCTCATCACGCACCGCCGCCGTCTCTGCGGCTCGCGGTCTCGGCGTCCTCCGCTGACGATCGCTGGTCCCCTTCATTTCGCTCCGCTCAATGGGCGGGCCCGCCTCGCCCGTTGAGCGAAGCGAAACGCAGAGAACCGGGCCCTCGCCCGTTGAGCGAAGCGAAACGCAGAGGACCAGGCCCTCGCCCGTTGAGCGAAGCGAAACGCAGAGGACCGGGCGATGTCGGTCGTCCCCGGTAGACAGGACGCATGACCACCCCACGGACGTCGCCCCTGCTCGACATCCGCCGCATCTATGCCGAACCGGCCGCGCTCGAGCTGCCTCGCGGGCAGGACATCGTGGCCCGATGGCCGGGTGCCGAGATCGTCCCGGTCGCATCGCACTGGCAGATCCCCGAGGTCCACGGCGACGAGACAAACGTCAAACGGTGGGTGCGGATCAAGACCGAGGCATTGGTCCTGGGCATCAAGAAGTCGCTCGTGACCAGGCCCAACGGGCGGTCCGCCGATTTCATCGCGCCGTCGACCGCCAACGGCTGCGCGATGGCGTGCGCCTATTGCTACGTGCCGCGCCGGAAGGGGTACAGCAACCCGATCACGGTCTTCGCCAACATCGATCAGATCGCAGCGCATCTCGCCCGCCACATCAGGAAGCAGGGCCCGAAGACGGAGCCGAATCAGTGTGATCCCGAGGCATGGGTCTACGACATCGGGGAGAACAGCGACTGCTCGGCCGACGCGCTGCTCTCCGACAACGTCCGCGAATTGAGCGAGCTGTTCCGCATGTCGCCGACCGCCAAGCTCTCGTTCGCGACGAAATTCGTCAACCGCGAGCTGCTCGACTGGGATCCTCTCGGTCGATCTCGCATCCGGTTCTCCCTCATGCCGCAGAACACCGCGAAGGTCACCGACATCCGCACCTCGCCGATCGCAGAGCGCATCGCGGCGATCAACGATTTCGTGGACGCCGGGTGGGAGGTGCACGTCAACTTCTCCCCCGTCATCCTCACCTCAAACTGGCGGGCGGAGTGGACGGAGCTGCTCACCGAACTCGACGACACGCTCTCCCCGGCAGCCAAAGAGCAGATCGCTTCCGAGGTCATCCTCCTCACCCACAACGAGCAGTTGCACGACGTCAACCTCGGCTGGCATCCGAAGGCGGAGGAGCTGCTGTGGCGCCCTGAGCTGCAGGAGTCGAAGCTGTCGCAGAACGGGGCGACGAACATCCGCTACCGCCGCGACCTCAAAGCTCAATCGGTCGCCGCGTTCCGCTCCCTCGTCGCCGAGCATTTCCCGGCCTGCCCCATCCGCTACGCGTTCTGACCGCGGTCGGGCCCTTCATTTCGCTCCGCTCAATGGGCGGCCCCTGGGCCCGTCCCGCCCGTTGAGCGCAGCGAAACGCAGGGCCATCAGCCCACCCGTCCCGCCCGTTGAGCGCAGCGAAACGCAGGGCCGCGCCCTCAGGTCTTGTTGGTCTCCCCCAACGACCGCGGCCGGTCTCCGCGCCGCTTCTCCCGTCCCAGCAACGTCGCCGGGCCCAAGACCCCGGCACCGAACCGAGCGCGCGCCGCATCCATGACGCCCTCGGCTTCGCGCCAGTTGTCATCGGGACCGCTCTCGTCCCAGAGCGTCAGCGGCCCGTCGTCGTCGCCGTCGGTCAACTGCTCCGCACGCACCCCGATCAGGCGGATGCGCCGTCCCGCGAGGTCGACCTCCTGCAGCAGCTCGAGGGCCTGCTCGTAGATCCGGCGCCCGGTGTCGGTCGCCTCACCCAGGGTGCGCGAGCGGGTGATGGTCGTGAAGTCGCCGAAGCGGAGCTTGAGGGCGATGGTCCGCCCCTTGAGCTCGGCACGTCGGAGTCGCACCGCGACTCGCTCGGACTGGTCGAGCAGCTCGCGTCGCAGCACCACCATGTCGTCGGTGTCGTGCCCGAACGTGTTCTCGTGGCCGACGCTCTTCTCGGTGCCGTGCGGGTTCACGGAGCGCGGATCGCGCGCCCAGGCCAGATCGTGCAGCTTGTGCCCGGCGGCGACCCCCACCCACTTCTTCAGAACATCGGGCGGGGTGGTCGCCAGATCGCGGACGGTGTGGATACCTCGCGCCTTGAGGGCCTCCGCCGTCGTCTTCCCCACTCCCCACAGTGCCCCGACCGGGAGGGGGTGCACGAAGTCGATGGTCCTGTCGTGCGGGATCACGAGCAGCCCGTCGGGCTTGGATTGAGTGGACGCCAGCTTCGCCACGAACTTGGTCGACGCGGCACCGATCGAACAGGTCAGCCCGGTCTCGTTGAAGACGCGGGAGCGGATCGAACGTGCGATCTGCAGCGGCGATCCGAGGAGTTTGCGGGCGCCGGCGATGTCGAGGAAGGCCTCGTCGATGCTGAGCGGTTCGACGAGCGGGGTGACGTCGCGGAACATGCCCATGACGATCCGCGAGTAGTGGGTGTACTTGTGGAAGTGCGGCTGCACCACGACGGCCTTGGGGCACAGCCGCAGTGCCGCCCCGACCGGCATGGCCGAGCGCACGCCGAACTTGCGCGCCTCGTAGGTCGCCGATGTGACGACGGACCGCCCGGACTCACCGCCGACGATGACGGGCTTGCCGCGCAGCTCCGGGCGATCGAGCAACTCGACGCTGGCGAAGAACGCATCCATGTCGATGTGGAGGATGGTGGCGGTGTCGCTGTCGAGCTCGCCGGAGCTCTGCCGCTCGCTCTGCCCGCCCTTCAAACCCACACGCCCATCATCCCCCGAACCTCCGACATCGGGGCGATCGGGTGGTCGCGACAGGGGCACTCAAGTCGCCCAACCCCCGGTCGTTGAGGAGGGCCGCCAGGCCCGTCGCGAAACGCCCACGGCTCAACGTCGCATCTGTCACCTGGCCCCTTCATTTCGCTTCGCTCAATGGGCGGGCGGGCGAAATGCTCGGCTAGTGAACGAAGCAGCCGCACTCAGCCCGCAAGGCGGTCGACCGCGGCCGCGAACACCCGCGGCAGGCGGGCGGCCGCGGGCACGATGGCAGGCCGGAGCGGGGATGTCGCGGCCGCGACCAGAACGCTCGTGAGCCGCCGCACCTCACCCGTCACACGCTCCCAGTCGCGCTCGTACCGTCCCGGATTCCCCGCGGCGATGGCTGACACCGCCGCCTCGGCCTGGGCGAATCCGACGCGCAATCCCTCGCCGGTCAGAGCATCGACGTATCCCGATGAGTCCCCGACCAGCAGGACCCGTCCGGCGACCCGACGCGTGGTGCGGTGACCGAACGGGCCGGCTCCGCGAAGGGCCCCGGCCGGCTTGGCTCCGTCCAGCCGCGCCGCCAAGGCGGGCATTCCGGCGATGGCGGCATCGAAGTCCGTGCCGCGTCGCGCGAGGATCGAGACGCCCACCTCATCAGGCGAGACGGGCGTGACGTACGCCTCGGCGTCCGGGCCCCAGTACACCTCGACGAGGTCGCTCCACGGGGCGAGCGCATAGTGCTTCCGCAGCCCGAAGCGGCGGGAACCCGGCCGCGGCGCGGCGTCGAGTCCGAGGCGCTTGCTCACGGTGGAGTGCAGCCCATCGCACGCGAGCAGCCATGAGGCGGTGACCCCACCGGTGGAGACCGTGTCGCCCAGTTGCACGATCTCACCGGCCCTGCCCGCGATCCGCCGCACACCGATCTCGTCCGCTCGTCGGGACAGGGCGGCGTGCAGGGTCGTCCGGCGGACGCCACGCCCCGGCCGGGCGAGGCGGTGCTCGGCGGAGTCGGTCTTGTTCACGTACCGAAATCCGGCGATCGGCATACCGTCCGGATCCACCCCGATCGCATGGAGGGAATCGAGCGCGCGCGGCATCAGGCCTTCGCCGCAGGCCTTGTCGAGCACGCCACCGTGGGGCTCGAGCAGCGCCGTGTCGAATCCTGCGAGACGCGCGCGGATCGAGGCCACAAGTCCGACGGGGCCGCCTCCGACGACGAGCACATCCGCTCGCTCGTGATCCTCGGCGTCCATCGAGACCGCACGTTCCGGCGCGACACGCCTGCCGGAACGTGCGGTCTGTGCCGGAACATCCGATCTAGGCATGGGTGGGCGGAGCCGGGGTCGGGGCGCCGGTGAGCTGCGCGAGGGCGCGGTTCTCGACCGGGATGCGGAAGCCGAGAAGGAGGATCGCATTGAGAGCCGTGAAGGTGATCGCGGTGATCCAGGCGGTGTGCACGAGCGGAAGGGCGATGCCCTCGACGACCACGATCCAGTAATTGGGGTGGGACATGAAACGGTAGGGCCCGCCGACCACGCGGCCGGCGCCGGGCACGACGATGACCCGGGTGTTCCATTGGGGTCCGAGGGCCGTGATGCACCAGTAACGCATGCCCTGACACGCGAGAGCGATGGCAAGCATCGGCCATCCGAGCCACGGGATGAAAGGCCTGTCCAGAGCGACGACCTCGACGAAGCAGGCCACGATGAACAGCGTGTGCAGTGCGACCATCCACGGGAAGTGCCGCTGACCGTACTCCTTCCCTCCGCGCGCGAAGGCCCACGCCGCGTTGCGCTTCGAGATGACGAGTTCGACGAGGCGCTCGACGCCCGTCCCGAGCAGGAGGGCAGCGTAGAAGATCACGCTCACGGGGTCGGCTCCTGACTGCGGGAGGGGACGGATCGGAACGCGTCGACGCGGCTGCACGGACCCGATGCGGAGCGGAGCAGACCCGCTGCGGAGATGGATTGTGCACTCACGCGGCGACGGCTTCGCTGCTCGAGGCGGGGTGGCGGACGTCGCCGTCGGAGCCTCCGTCGACCGGCGACCCGGGTGCCTCGCCCTGTTCTGCCGCCGCCGATCCGAGGGCCGCCTGCGGCTCCGGCCAGCGCAGCAGGACGAGCTCGGCGCTGAGACCGGGGCCGAGCGCGAAGAGGAGTCCGTCATCCCCCGGCCGCCGCGTTCCGGCGTCCAGCGAGTCGGCCAGGACATGCAGGATCGACGAGCTCGACAGGTTGCCGACCGCTGCCATCGACCGCCAACTCGCCGCGAGAGCACTGTCGTCGACATGCAGCGCGCGGGCGAAGGCCTCGAGCACGCGGGGACCGCCCGGATGTGCGAAGAACTCGGCCACGGATTCGAGCTCGACCCCGTTGGCGTCGAGGAACTCGGCCACATCGCGTTCGAAGTGGGTGTCCACGACGTCGGCTATGCCCCCGGTCAGGATGATCCGGAACCCGGTGGAGCCGGGGTTGAAGCCCAGGATGTGGCCGCTGTCGGGGTACAGGTGACTCCGTGCGTCGACGATGTCCGGACCGTTCACGCCGAGTTCCACGGCCCGGCGGGCACCGACCGCGACGACCGCCGCAGCGCCGTCGCCGAACAGTCCGCTGGCGACGAGGTTGGCCATCGAATCGTCATCACGCTGCACGGTCAGCGAGCAGAGCTCCACCGAGACGAGCACGGCGACGTCGTCCGGATGGCCCAGCAGATAATCGTGCAGACGGCCCAGGCCGGCGGCTCCGCCGACGCAGCCCAGCCCGAACATCGGGACCCTCTTGACGTCACTGCGGAGGCCCAGCAGCGGGACCAGCAACGCGTCGATGGACGGAGCCGAGATCCCGGTGACGGAGGTGAAGAGGACGTGGTCGACCTGATCCGCTCCGATTCCCGCGGCAGCCAGCGCATCGCGGAGAGCATCGGCCGCCAGTGAGGTCGCAGCCTCGATGAAACGGTCGTTGCTCTCGGTGAAGGTGACCGCGTTGCGGTAGCTCTCGAGCGGCATCACGAGATGCCGGGTATCGACCTTGCTGCCGGCATGCAGACGTCGCATCACAGCCTGCTTGGCGGGATCCGGGGTGATCATCGGCGCGAGCATCTCGGTGATCTCGGCCTGCGTGTACCGGTAGGGGGGCAGTGCGGTGGCCACCGCGGCGATCCGGCTCACGTCGGGGACGCTACCACCGAGTTCCGGGGAGACGACCGCACCGGACGACACTCGTCCCAGCGGTGGCCATCGGAAGAATTCTTCGTGCCGTCAGGTCGGACGATGAGCGCTCGGTCAGGCGGACGGGGCCATGATTGCCGGATGACACGTATCGCGGTGATCGGCGCCCACGGCCAGGTCGGGCAGCACCTCCTCAATCAGATCCACGAAGCAGGCGACGAGGGAGTCGGCGTCATCCGGAACCGCGAACACGGCGAGGATCTCGTCCGACTCGGAGCGGAGACCGCCCTGATCGACATCGAGACGGCGAGCGCCGACGAACTCGCCGAAGCCCTCCGCGGCGCCGATGCCGTCGTCTTCTCGGCGGGTGCCGGCGCCGGATCGACCAAGGAGCGCAAGCGCACCGTCGACTTCGCGGGCTCCGTCCTCTCCGCTCAGGCCGCGAAGCTCGCGGGCGTCCGACGCTTCGTCCAGGTCTCGGCGATGGGTGTCGACGAGCCGCTCGACGACGACACCGAAGAGGTGTGGGCGGCCTACGTGGAGGCCAAGCGGGACGCCGATGAACGGCTCCGCGAGACCGACCTCGACTGGACGATCGTCCGCCCCGGCGGGCTCACGTCCGACGAGGCGACCGGCCTCGTCCAGGTGGGCGAGAAGGTCGAGCGCGGCAAGATCTCGCGCGCCGATGTCGCTGCCGTGATCCTCGCCGTCATCGCCGACACAGGCAGCATCGGTCGGACCTTCGAGGTGGTCTCCGGTTCCGAGTCCGTCGAGGCCGCGGTGGCCTCGCTCGCCCGGTAGATCGTCGCATGCCGATCGTCGACAACGCCGTCTACAAGGACGGCGTGCGTCTCACCGAGCCCCCGAGCCTGGCGGAGACGTTCGAGACCGCCCGCGCCCATGACGCGATGGCGTGGATCGGGCTCTACCGTCCCAGCGAGGATGAGCTCCGCGCGGTGGCGGAGGAGTTCGACCTCCACGGGTTGGCCGTCGAAGACGCCCTGCTCGGTCACCAGCGATCCAAGCTGGAGAAGTACGGGGACGTGATCTTCGTCGTCCTCCGGCCCGCTCGCTACCTCGACGCCGAGGAGAAGGTCGAATTCGGCGAGGTCCATCTCTTCATCGGGCCCACCTTCGTCATCACCGTCCGCCATGCCGAGTCCCCCGACCTCGCCGCCGTCCGCTCGCGCATGGAACACACTCCGGAGCTGCTGAGACTCGGCCCGCTCGCTGTGCTCTACGGGGTGCTCGACCAGGTCGTCGACGAGTACGAGCCCATCGTGGCCGGACTGATGAACGACATCGACGAGATCGAGGACCAGCTGTTCAGCGGGCCTGGCGACTCCGCCAGGCGCATCTACGAGCTGTTGCGCGAGGTCATCGCGTTCCAGCGCGCTGTCAGCCCGCTCCTGCCGATGCTGCGCAGTCTCGACGAGGGATTTCAGAAACAGGAGATCGACGTCGAGCTGCGCCGCAACCTGCGCGACGTGCAGGATCACGCACTCCGGGTCGCGGAGCGCGCGGACGCCTTCCGGCAACTGCTGCAGAACGCGCTCACCACGAATTCGACCCTCGTCGGCGAGCAGCAGAACGCCGAGATGCGCCGACTCAGCGAGGTGAGCCTGCAGCAGGGCGAGCAGGTCAAGCGCATCTCATCGTGGGCGGCGATCCTCTTCGCCCCGAGCATCATCACGGGCGTCTACGGCATGAACTTCCAGAACATGCCCGAACTCGCCTGGACCGCGGGCTACCCCTTCGCGCTCGGCCTCATGGTGCTGCTCAGCGGCGGTCTCTATCTCGCCTTCAGGCGACGCGGCTGGCTCTGATCCCCACCGCCCTGTCGCTCAACAGGAGGAACCGCAGTCCAGCAGGAGGAATCGGCCCGATCAGTACTGCTCAGCGGCTGTTCCTCCTGCCGAGCGCGGGGAAGCGGGATACTGAACGGATGGGATGGCGCTTCTTCGTAGTACCCGAGTGGCAGGGGTCGACGTCCAGCCGCGCGATGCGGTTGATCGACGGGGCGGAGGCGATCCGCGGGGACCTGCCCTCAGCCCGGACCGTCGAGGTCTCCGTTCCCGCCGGCGCGGGTGACTCCGTGGGCACGAGCGTCAACCGCCTGTCGTCCATCGCAGCCGTTCGGGATGCGGTGGTCGAGGCATTCACCTCGCTCGCACCGGACGACATCCCGATGATCGTCGGCGGAGACTGCGGCGCGGACCTGGCCGGTGTCGCGCGGGCGGTGGCGGAGCATCCCGACGTCTGCGTCGTCTGGTTCGACGCGCATGCCGACCTCAATTCGCCCGAGAGCTCGCCCAGTCATGCCTTCGGCGGCATGGTTCTGCGTACGATGCTCGGCGACGGCGAAGACGTGCTCGTACCGGAGCCCGCGCTCGCACCGGAGCGCGCCGTCCTGGTGGGCACCCGGGATCTCGACGATGCGGAGGTCGACTACATCGAAGCCGCCGGTGTCGGCCGCGTCCCCGGCTCGGACGCCGAGGCACTGGTCGCCGCGGTCGCTGCGACCGGGGCGGGCTCGGTGTATCTGCACATCGATCTCGACGTGCTCGATCCGGATGCCATCGCCGGGGTCGGCGCGCCCGTTCCGTTCGGCCTCAGTCGTGACCAGGTGGTGGGCGCGATCGCCGCGCTCCGCGACCGCTTCCCGATCGTGGGCGCCGCGGTGACGGGGTTTATGCCGTCGACCCCGGCGGCAGCCGACGACGACCTATCCACCATCCTCCGCATCCTCTCAGCGGTCACGGCCCCGCGGAACTGACACATCGGCGGCATGGGAAGGATGTCGCGCGCGGCCGTGGCCCGTCGTAATCCGGCCGGCGTCCGTCTCGCTGATCGAAATCGGGTGGAACCCGACCGTGCAGTCGGAGAGAATCAACGTGCACATCGCAGAACGCGCTCAATTTGATCTCGATTCACTCGCCCCGGTGCCTGCTCAGATCAGCGAAGGCCGCTGCCAATATTTCGCAGGGTGCTCGGGGGCGCGATCACCCCTTTGCCCGCAGCCTCGTCGGCTAAGACGCCGTCTGTCGCACTCTCAATGGCGAAGGTCTCATCAAGAGGCCCCTGGGCCGTGTTGATGAATGATCGATCGTGGGCACATCACCATGAAAACCGCTCCGCCCCTGGACCTACGTTGATGTATTCGGGTGCCACAACTGAAGGGAAACCCGCAAACTTGCCGACCCCGTAGCGAGCAGCATGCGAGTGGAGCACCTGAAACCAGGAAGGGCGGGTATACGTCTCAACCCACACCCGCCCGCCCCCACCTGCGGCTTACTTGGTGAGCGCCACGACCACACCTCCAGCTGCGGCCACGAGGAAGGAAAGAATGATCCAAGGGAAGACCACGTGTTTGTTGCCGGAGAAGATCTCACCTGTCCTCCGATAGCCAACCATCGCGTAGACCACGGCGGCGGCGAACGAGACGAACCCGATAGCGAAGAGCACCACTCCTGAGGCCACTGTGATCAATCCTTCTGCCGAGACTAAGCGATCAGCTTGTACGCAACGAAGGCGGCCAGCGCCGCGAACACGCCCCAGAGCAAAGGGGTGGCATCCGCGTAGTTCTTAGTGTTCTGGTCCGACACCAGGATTCAGCTAGTTGAGTCGAACGGTTCCGCCGACATAACCTCCGCAGTATCCGCTTCATGCGCCTGTACCAGCTCTGACCCCATCAGTCCCGACGGAAACACTGCCCGGGGCGCACCGGGATTTCCCTAGGACAAAGCATAACCGTCGCAAATGTCATGAATGGGCCCCAGGTGATGGAAGCCGCGCTACCGAATTGGGTCTGACGAAGACGAGAGACGGCTTCGTCAGCTGACGCAACCCTCCCTCGCTTAACAACAATCCGCAGGCGTCTAGAGCGGCGGACGCCCCTTCTTTCTCCGCTGAGTGTTGACGAGCACGATAATTACGAAGGCAGAGCAGAACACGAATCCGGCCCCTGCAAGAAACCACATAGGCAGGCCCAGGGCTCCTGAGAAGCCAGACGTTGCGGTTCCTTGCTGCACGCTCGGGAAGAGCAGGGCGATGAGGCACCCAGCTGCCATGACCCCGAATCCTCCAACGGCTGCTTTTTCTCCCGTGGTCATGGACGGAGTCCCTTCTCGCCACTCGAAACCTACGACGGCATTATTGACGAACTGCTGAACGGCTAGACATCC
Organism: uncultured Naasia sp.; assembly: GCA_913778905.1. Taxonomy (GTDB): domain Bacteria; phylum Actinomycetota; class Actinomycetes; order Actinomycetales; family Microbacteriaceae; genus Naasia. Next base: position 157,215 of record CAJYYA010000012.1, read on the forward strand.
ACACTGTCGTGACCTGAGTGCTGGTGTTCCTGGGCTCGACCGTCTCGCTGCTGGGGTACGTCAGGTTCTACCGAGGCTTCGTCACACGTGATGCTCCTCCCGTCGACTGTGCCGCAACGCTCAAATGGTCCTGGACAGTCGGAAGTCCGGTGATCACAGCTCGAGCGATCGACGTGATGATCCTTCTCCGACATCTGCCCTCAAGACACGCCAGCACCCGGCCTTGATAGCCGGCAACGCGCCCGACGGGTTCTCACGATCGCTGGCAGCGGGAGAGTGACTAGGGTCTAGGCGTGGCCGCCTGGCAGAGGTGGAGCTGCGCACGAATCGAGGAGGCTGTGGCATGTCGGACCCCGCCATCTAGACCAACCACCGTCTGAGTGCCGAGCCCGACAAATAGAGGCCTTCTGCCGGGGCGCCAGCATCGCGATCGCCGGACCAGGGCTCCTCGCACTGATCGGTTCGATCACCTCACTGATCGGGTGCGCCATGTCCTACATAGGGGGCCTCCGATGCGATTCCTTGCGATGCCGCCAGACTCGTTCCGCCAGGTCGGGACGATCAGCGAGGGAGATCCGTCGCGACGAATGCCGCCACAACGCAGCGAGACAATCCCACCGCGCATGGAGACCCCTCGTCGCACAACCCTTGGGATACGAGACGTCTCGCTCCTGAACCTGAGCCGCGGCTTACGCAGCCTAGATTCCGCGACATTCGCAGTCTCGCATCTATGTATCGCAACCAGGCCGGTAGATTGCCGATCGCACCGTTGGTTACGAGACACATCGAGGTCACAAATGGCGAAGCTCATCGGTTATGCGCGAGTCTCGACCCGCAACCAGTCGACGGACCGTCAAGAGGCTGACCTGCTCGCCGCCGGCATCCGACGCGATGATCTCTACATCGACCACGGCGTCTCGGGAGCTCGAGCATCGCGACCACAATTCGATCGAGCACTCGCCGCACTCCACGATGGCGACACCCTCGTCATCACCACCCTCGACCGACTCGGGCGCTCAACACAGAACATGCTCGCCTTCGCCGACGAGCTCCGCGCTCGCGGCGCTGGCCTCCGCGTACTCAATCTCGGCGGGGGCGACGTCGACACTTCCACCCCGATGGGGTCGATGCTGTTCACGATCATGGCCGCGCTGGCTCAGATGGAGTACGAGATCAAGCGGGAGCGAGTTACCGACTCGGTGACCAAGCGGCGCGAGGATGGCAAGGATCTCGGCGGCCGCCCGCAACGCATCACCGACAGCCAGATCCGCAGCGCCATCCGACTCGTCGAAAGCGGCGAGCCTGCCGCCCAGGTGGCACGCGATCTCGGGATGTCCCGAGCTTCGTTTTACCGGCGCTCCCGTCTATTGGATGCACCGACCGCGCCGTAGCAGATAGGGACCCCTCCGCGGGACTGCTTGCGGACGGGCCTTACGGTACGACCGACCGCCGACGTCTACTGGGGCGCTCCCGAAGCTGAGGACGTCCCGTTTCAGGATCCCTATACGGACAGATTGCTCGCGCGACGTGGGAACAGAATTCGGGCTCGAGAGCCATGGACACGCTGCAGTCGTCTCACCTCTCCTTCCCCCGGAGGCGCAGCACGCGATCTAAAGACAGCGGAGACGCGCCGCTCTCAAGCTGCACGTCTCCGCTGATTACTCGAGCTATTCACTCACGGTTACGCAGCAGCTTCCGCCAGCTCACCACCACCAATGCCACGCTCACAGCGGCAAGTAGCAAACCAGCTATGCGCACTCCGTCACTTGGTGCCGTCGCTGCCATTACTGCTCCAAGAACGGCTAGAACCGCACTAAGGACGAGGAGAAACCTTGAAGAGGCCATAGCCATTCCTAACAGTCACCGCTCGCAGATGCCTCGACTGCTGAATATGTGGACAGTGCATACCCAGCGGCGGCGAGAGCGAGCGTGGCTCCTCGACTGGGCAGGGCCGCCAACAAGCCGACCGTAGCTAATACGCCACTCGCGAGTGCGACGTAGCAACTGGCCGGCAGGTCGGCATCGAGTCCTGTCGAGTCGGACTTGTTGACAGGATTGCAAGACGCGTAGCCATACGCACTCGCCTCTTGGCCTGACGGGTCTGCTTGGGTGAAGCGTCCGAGCGCGGGGTCGTAGTAGCGGGCCCCGAGCCGGTACCGATTCACGGTGGTGTCGTAGTAGCCGCTGATGTATCGGATGGGGTTGTCGTTGGTGAAGACGCCGTTGAAGGTGGAGCGGGTTTCACCGTAGGGGCTGTAGGAGTAGCCGCCCTGCCAGGCCCCGTTGCGGTTGAAGGCTCCGACGACGCTGCCGAGGGAGTCCTTCACGAACGAGTAGCGCTCCTCGAAGTAGCGCACCGTGGTGAGCTCCCCGTCCGGGGTGCGGGTGTATGCCCGGCGCTGGCTCGCGCCGGTACTTCCCGACATCACCAGGCCCGTCGGCGAGACCAGGAACCCGTTGGTGGTTCCCCCGTTGGTGCGGGTGAGGGTGTTGGTGTTGCCCGCCTTCCAGGCCGTGTAGGTGCTTGACCCAATCGCGGTCACCGCGCCTCGGTCATTGAAGGTGGAGGTGACACCGGTGAGGGCGTTGCGGGTCTGGTTGCCGGCGGCGTCGTAGGTCCAGGACCCGTTGCTGCCGGTGGCGCCAGTGATCTGGTTGGCGGCGTTGTAAGTGGTGTCGATGGTCCCTGCGGCTGCGCCGGTGTTGCCGGTGCGGATCTGCTTGGTGCGGTTGCCGGCGTTGTCGTAGCTGTACGCCCACGACGCGTTCGCCGTCGACCCGACCTTCTCATCCGCCAACTTGAGCCGGTTCAGGCTGTCGTATGAATAGGTCGTGACCGCTCCTGCGGTGATGCCCTGCTCGAGGTACGCGGTGCGGGTCTGGATAGTGCCCCGATCCGCGCTGGCACCGCTCTGGCCAGGGGCGGTGTAGCTGTACCCGATGTCGACCTTGGTCGCTCCGGAGCCGTCCTTGGCGGTGATGCGGGTGGCGCGGCCGGAGTTGTCGCGGGTGGTTGCGACGGTGGCGTTGCCCTGGAAGGTGCGGAGGGTTTCGGCTCCGTTGGCGTTGTAGGCGAAGCGGGTGCAGCCGCTGGCTGCGGGTGCGCTCGTGCCGGCGGGGCAGGACTGGTCAGGATCGGCCAGGGTCACGAGACGGTTCGCGTCGTCGTAGCCGTAGGTGATCTTGCCGTTGTTGGTCTCTTCGGCGCTGAGCGTTTTCGTACTGCACCGAGTAGCTGCGCCCGGAGGCCTGGGTCACGCCCGAGAGCTGACCGTTGGTGTAGTTGCAGATCGCCCCGACGCTGTTGCGGTCGGTGTGGTTGGTGATCCAGATTCGATTGCAGTCTCTCTGGTCACAGTGAACGGCTGGGCGTCGGGCTTCTCGCCCAGTCATCCCCCACCCTCAGCCGACGCCCGGCGGGCTCCCACCCCGCCCGCGGTAGCCTCAGGGCATGAGCGACCCCGAGGACGAGCGCCGCATCACCGTCGAACGCTGTGCAGTCCCCGGCGGACACGGATTCATCGCCCTCCTCGGACTGAATCGGGTCGCTAAGCGCAACGCTGCCGACCTCCGCATGCTGCACGAGCTGGCGCTCGCCTTCGGCGAAGCGGACCGTGACGAGGACGTCCGCGCCATCGTCGTCCACGCGCACGGCGACCACTTCTCCGGCGGCCTCGATCTCGCCGACATCGGCCCGCGGATGGTCTCACCCGAGGGTATCGACCTCCTCCCCGAGGGCGGCATCGACCCCTGGGGAGTCGCCGGCGAATCGCGCTCCACCCCGGTCGTCACGGCCGTCCAGGGCACCTGTCTGACCCTGGGCGTCGAGCTCGTCCTGGCGAGCGACATCTCCGTGGCGGCGGACTCGACGCGTTTCGGCCAGATCGAGGTGTCCCGCGCGATCCTCCCCTTCGGCGGAGCGACCCTCCGCTTCCCGGCCGCGGTCGGCTGGGGCAACGCAATGCGCTGGATGCTGACGGGCGACCTCTTCGACGTTGCCGAGGCGCACCGGATGGGACTTGTTCAAGAGGTCGTCGCGCATGGCACCCAACTCGACCGTGCCGTGGAGCTCGCAGAGAGCATCGCCCGCCAGGCCCCGCTCGCCGTCGCCGCGGTGCTCACCAACTCCCGACTCGCTCAGCACGACCCGTCGGCCGCCGCAGCCGCGCTGCCGACCGAACTGTCGCGCCTCGCGGCGACGAACGACTCCCGACGGGGGCTCGAAGCCTTCATGAACCGCACAGCCCCGGTCTTCCAGGGCGACTGATCCACCCACGTCCGACACCGCACCTCGACGACCGCTAGGAGCATCCCCATGACCGAGCACTACGACCTCATCGTGATCGGCGCCGGTCCCGTCGGCGAGAACGTCGCCGACTACGCCACCAAGCGCGGTCTGAAGGTCGCCATCGTCGAGAGCGAGCTGGTCGGGGGCGAATGCTCCTACTGGGCGTGCATGCCGTCGAAGGCGCTGCTGCGTTCCGGACTGGCGCTCGAGAGCGCGAAACGTGTCGCGGGCGCGACCGAGGCGGTCACCGGCGACCTCGACGTCGCGGCCGTGCTGAAGCGGCGCGACTCGTTCGTGAGCGACTACGAGGACAAGGGCCAGGTCGAGTGGCTCGAGTCGGCAGGGATCGATCTCGTCCGCGGACACGGTCGGATCACGGGCGTTCGTCGCGTGACCGTCACGTCGCCCGACGGCGACGACATCGAGCTCGAGGCTCGGGCCGCGGTCGCCGTCGCGACCGGCAGCGCAGCCCTCCTGCCCGACATCGACGGGCTGGCGGACATCGAACCCTGGACGAGCCGCGAGGCCACGGGCGTCACGGAGGTTCCCGCGTCTCTCGCCATCATCGGCGGCGGCGTCGTGGCGGCCGAGATGGCCACGGCCTTCACGGCGCTCGGCAGCGACGTCACGATCATCGCCCGCAGCGGGCTGCTCTCCCCCATGGAGCCGTTCGCCGGCGAGCTCGTCGTCGCGCAGCTCGAGAAGACCGGCGCGACCGTCAAGCTCGGCGCCTCGCCGACCCGCGCCGCTCGCGACGATCACGGCCTCGCCGTCCTCACGCTCGACGACGGAACCGAGGTGCACGCGGAACAGGTCCTCGTGGCGACGGGGCGCACGCCGCGCACCCAAGACCTGGGGCTCGCCTCGGTGGGCCTGGAAGACGGCGACTGGATCGAGGTCGACGACACCCTGCTGGTCGCCGGCGACACGAACTCCGACTCGCCCTGGCTCTACGCGGTCGGCGATGTGAACCATCGCGCCCTGCTCACCCACCAAGGGAAGTACCAGGCACGTGCGGCCGGCGAGGTCATCGCGGCACGCGCTCAAGGGGGCGAGGTCCTCGATGGACAGTGGGGCGCCCACGTCGCGACCGCCGACAACGGTGCGGTACCGCAGGTCACCTTCACCGACCCCGAGGTCGCATCGATCGGGTACACCGAGAAGACTGCGAAGGAAGCCGGTTTCACGATCAAAACGGTCGACTACGACCTCGGCTCCGTCTCGGGAGCCGCTCTGCAGGCGGACGGATACACCGGCAGGGCCCGCATGATCGTCGACGAAGACCGCAAGGTCATCATCGGTGCCACCTTCGTCGGCCAGGACGTCGCCGATCTGCTCCACTCCGCGACGGTCGCGGTCGTGGGCGAGGTCCCCGTCGACCGGCTCTGGCACGCCGTGCCGTCCTACCCGACCATCAGCGAGGTGTGGCTGCGGCTGCTCGAGACCTACGGGCGTCCGTCCTGATGGCCCGCCTCACGGTGGGCGAACTACGACGTGATCTCTTCCCCCGTGGCTGGGTCCGGGCACTCGGTTTCGAGTACGCCACCCTGGTCGGCCTCGTCTGGGGTCTCCCCCTCAGCACCGGGAAAGTCCGTCGGGACGGAGACCTGATCGTCCTCACCGGACTCCCGAGGTGGGCATTCAAGCGAGGCGGCGTGACGGTGGGTCGCGTCTACCTGACCCGCGACAACGACGGCCCCGGCGTGATCGAGCACGAGAAGGTGCACGTCGAGCAGTGGCGCAGGTACGGCTTCTGGATGCCGCTGCTCTACGGCCTGGCGGGATCCGACCCGTTCACCAACCGCTTCGAGATCCAAGCGGGTCTGGAGAAGGGCGGGTACCGTCGCCCCGCGCGCGCCGGCGCCCAGTCTGGGGCTTCGAAGGCATCGTCGGCGTCGCTGTCTGCGGAGTCCGATGCCTCCGGCCCGGATGTGACGCCCGAACCCACCGAGGACGCCGAGCCCGCCACGCGCGGCGAGGGAGCGCGAGCATGAGCGACGACCTGCTCCCTCCGTCTGACATGACCGGCCGCACGGTCGTGATCACGGGCGCGAGTTCGGGCATCGGACGCCACGCGGCGGAGACGCTGGCCGCTCTGGGTGCCGAGGTGGCGATCGTCGGTCGCAATCCCGAACGCACACGAGCCGTCGCCGACCAGCTGGGTGCCGAGGCCTTCGTCGCGGACTTCGGACGCCTCGACGATGTCAGAGCGGTGGCGGACCGGCTGCTCGAGCGCTATCCGAGGATCCATGTGCTGGCGGACAACGCCGGCGGCATGCAGAAGTCACGTGCCTACACGGTCGACCGCAACGAGCGGACGTTCCAGGAATCGCACCTCGGCGGCTTCCTGCTGACCGATCTCCTTCTGCCCCGACTCGTCGAGACCGCCGCGGATGCGCCGTCCGGGAGCGTGCGGGTCGTCCAGACAGCCAGCCTCGCCTCGCGCGGAGGCCGGATTCGTCTCGACGATCTGGACAATCAGCGCGGTCTCTGGCTCGGCGGCTGGCCCGCCTATTGCAATGTGAAGCTCGTCAATGTGCTCTTCGCGCGCGAGCTCGCGCGTCGAACGGCGGGAACGGGCGTCTCGGCATACTCGTTCCACCCTGGGCTCGTCCGCACGAGCTTCGGTGCGGAGAACTGGCTGATGAACGCCATCAAAGTGCTCTCCGCCGGCAATTACGGGATCTCGGTGGAGCAGGGCGCCGATCCGCTGGTCCGCCTCATCGCATCGGAGCGGATCGCGGCTCCCAGCGGCACCTACTTCGACCGCCTGCGTGCGGACGGCACGACGAGCCCTCAGGCCGACGACGCCGAACTCGCCGCGGCCCTGTGGGAGGCGAGCGCCACCCGCGTGGGGCGGTAGCAGCCTCGATACGCTCCGCTACTCGACCTCCGGGGTTCCGGACGTCGAGTAGGCCGCCAGGCCGTACCGAGACGGCTCGAGTAGCCGAAGGCGTACCGAGAGCAGACAGAACAGCATCGGCGCAGCCGATACCGAACATCGAACCCGAGCGCGGGCCTCGATACGCTTCGCTACTCGGCCGGTCTCGGTACGCTCCGCTACTCGACCTCCGACAGGTCAGACGCCTTCGCTGCGCCCCGCGCGCCAGTAGCCCATGAAGGCGACCTGGCTGCGGTGCACGCCGCACTCGCGGACGAGGTGGCGGCGTACGGTCTTGACCATCGACGACTCCCCCGCGACCCACGCATAGAACCCATCGGTCGGAGCGCTGTCAGGGGTCTCCCACAGCACTTCGAAGTCGACATCGATGTCGCTGAGCTCATCCGGGTCGTCGCCGCCGAACCCGCGACGGGCGCACCACGCCTGCACCGCCGGGTGCAGCAGGGATCCGGTCTCCGCCCCTTCGCGGGCGAGCCACGTGACCTCGACGCCGTCGTGCGTCGTCACCGGCAGCGCGTCGCCCGCGTGCGGGACCTCGAGGATGGCACTGGCGCTGATATGTGTCGGAAGGGTCTCGAGGATGGACGTGACGGCGGGCACAGCCGTCTCGTCACCCACGAACAGCAGGCGGGTCGCCGCCCCGGGGGCGAACTCGACGCCCTCCCGGTGGTTCGGGCTGCGCACGTCGGGCCCGATGATGACGATCTCATCGCCCGGCATCGCTCGCAGCACCCACGCCGACGCGGGGCCCGTGTCCCCGTGGCAGACGAAGTCGACGTCGATCTCGCGGTCGTCCTCACGGATCGCGCGCACCGTGTAGGTGCGCATGGGGTTGCGCAGTTCGTTCGGCAGGTCCCGCCAGCGGGCGTACCAGTCGCCGGCGATCCGCGACTCCTCGTCGTCCGCTCCGACATCGCTCACGCTGCCGTCCAGGAACGGGATGAGGAGTTTGATGCGCTGATCGAGACCGGTGTCGCCGAAAACGTCGAGATCGTCACCCGTGAACGTCACTCGAAGGAACGAGTCGCTCAGCCGCGCGACGCGGGCGACACGGGTCAGGTACGGCCGGTAGGACGGTCGAACGACCTGCGAGGTAAGCATATCCTTACCTTACTTCCCCTCACCTGATCCGTCACCTGGGATCGGATATTCCGGCATGGTCCGCACGTTCCGGCTAGAAGTCCTCGCCGGAACGTGCGGTCTGTGCCGGAATATCCGATCTGGTCACCAGGGGGCGGGGTGGCGGCGCTCCCACGAAAGGGCGCGCTCGAGCTGGCGGGCTATCGAGACGAGCGTCGCTTCGCCGCCCGGACGCCCGACGAGCTGGACACCCATCGGCACCCCGTCGGCCGTCATGGTCGTCGGGAGGGCGATCGCCGGCAGCCCGGACACGTTCACGTAGGACGTGAACGGCGTGTACTCGACCTGCTGTCGGAAATTGCGGTCGCCGTCTTCCGAGTCGTACCACCCCAGCGGACGCGGCGTCAGAGCCATCGACGGCGTCAGCACCGCGTCCAGACGCGCGCCCGACGTCGAGAACCAGCGCGAGATGAGCGATCGCTCCCAGGCCGCGAGCCATGCCAGCGCCTCGACGAGCCGAGCGACCGGCAGACGACGTCCCTCCCGCACGAGCCAGGCGGTGAGCGGCTCGACGAGCTCCAGCGCGGACTCGTCGAGCGGCAGCGCCGCGGCGCCCGCCTGCCAGACCGTGCGGAACGCGGCGCTGTACCCGTCCACCGGGGGCATCCCCACCTCCTCGACCCCATGACCTCGATCGATCAGCATCCGGATTGCGTCGTCGACGGCTCGACGCGCGTCCGGGTCCAGGCGGATGTCGTGATCGGCTTCCCACGGGGACTCGAAGCACACGCCGATCTGGAAACGCCCTTCACCGCGGACGGCGGCGCCCAGCAGACGACCCGGATCCGGTGGCCCGACAGTGTGCGCCGACGGCAGCGCTCCGCCCACCCGGGCGGTCATCGCGTCGACGAGCATCGCGGCGTCCGCGACGGTGCGAGCAATGGCTCCGTTCGTCACGAGTCCGGCGAGCGCGTCGGGGTCGGCCGCGATGAGTCCCCGACTGGGTTTCAGGCCGACGAGGCCCGTCGCCGCTGCGGGGATGCGCGCCGATCCGCCGCCGTCGGTCGCGTGAGCGAACGGGAGCAGGCCCGCGGACACCGCCACAGCCGCACCCCCGCTCGATCCGCCCGCCCCCAGATCGAGTCTCCACGGATTGCGCGCCGGCGGCCGGCCGAGCGGCTCCGTGTAGGACGGGAAGCCGAACTCGGGCGCCGTCGTCGCGCCGAGGCTGATCCCGCCCGCGGCGTCCAGGACGTCGACCACGGCGTCGTTCTCCGTGGCGAGACGCTCTGCGAAGGCGCGCGAGCCTCCGGAATGGGCGTGCCCCGCGCGGCGGGCCAGCTCTTTCTCCGCGTACGGCAGGCCCCAGAGCTCGGCCGATCGCGGCACCGACTCGGGGAGTCGACGAGCCCGGTCGAGCGCTCGATCGGCGTCGACGCGACTGAGCGCCCCCAGCTCGCCGTTCCAACGTTCGATGCGCCGCAGGTAGTGCTCCACGAGTTCGAGGGGAGTCACCTCAGCCCGGGACAGCCAGTCCCACTGCTCCTGCGCGGTCAGATGGTGGAGCTCGAAGACCATGGGATCCGACGCTACTTCAGGCTCTTCTGCAGAAGCACAGTTCCGAGCCAGCGCTCGAACTTGAATCCGACGCGCCCCATCCGGCCGATCTCTTTGAATCCGAAGGACTCGTGCAGCTTGATCGACCCCTCGGCGCCTTTATCGGCGACCACGGCGAGCATCTCCTTGAAGCCGGCTGCGCGGGTTCGCTCGATCAGATCGCCGAGCAGCACACGACCGAGGCCTTTCCCGGTGGCGGACGGGCGCAGGTAGATCGAGTTCTCGACCGTGAAGCGGAACGCAGCCTTCGGTTTCCACTGAGCGACCAGACCGTAGCCGAGCACGGTGCCGTTCGGCGACACGGCCACGATGAACGGCATCTTGAGCTTCTTGATCAGAGCGAACTTGTTCCGCCACTCCTTGAGCGTCATCTGGTCCTCGTCGAACGTGACGACACTGTTGACGACGTAGTAGTTGTAGATCTCGCGGACATCGGGGAGGTCCGCCTCGGTGGCGTCGCGGATCGAGTAGGTGAACGGCGCTTCGGGTTCGGCCTTCTTCCGCAGGTGGGCGGGCAGTTGCCGTCGCGGTTGGTATTCCTCTTCAAGCATCCTCGCGCCCCCTCATCCTTCCCAGGCCTGGGGTTCGATTATCGCCCGCGCCGCCCGGGACATTCATTCCTCGAGCAAGCCCGCGATCGAGCGCGCCGCCAGCTCGATGGACGCGTCCGCCGCGGCATCGTCACGGTCGGCGAGCCACGAGGTCGCGATGCCGTCGGCGACGGCGATGACCAGGGCCGCGATCTCCGAGGTGCTCGCCGTCCAGCGGAGTCCGGCGGAATCCGTCCATTCGTCGACGTTGCGGGTGACCTCGCGACGGTACTCGGACTGCTCCCACTGCGCCAGGTGACTCAGAGCGGGCTCGCGGTGCGACATGGCCGTCAGCTCTGCGAGAGCCAGAGCCCGATCCGGTTGGGCGGTGACGTGGGCGAGTCTCGCGCGCAGACCGAACGCGATGCGGGCGGCGGGCGAGATCTCCTCGGGCGGAGAACCGAATGCCACCGAGACCGAGGTCTTCAGTTCCTGCTCGAGGATCGCCGCGAAGAGGTCGGCCTTCGATCCGAAGCAGTAGTGGAACGATCCGTGCGGGAGACCCGCGCGCGCCGTCACGGCTCGAGTGGTCACAGCCCCCACACCCTCGTCGGACATGACGGACACCGCGGCGTCGATGAGCTGTCGTCGACGCTCGTCTTGAGAGCGGTGTTCGCGAGGTGCCACCACCCGAGTGTATTTAATTTGGCCAGGTGGCCAAATCGAGGCGTATGCTCACCGCATGAGCCCCGCAACCCCACCCTCGTCACCCGCCTCCGCCTCGCGGCACGTCCGCCGCGTCACCGTCCGTCAGGCGCACGTCGGAGAGCGCGCCGCGGCCGCCCCGCTGGCCGACGCCTTCGAGAGCGATCCGGTGCTCGCCTCATTCGTTCCCGCAGGCCCCGCACGACGCGAGCGACTGGAGACGCTCTTCTGGGCGATGCTGTCGAGCGGGCCCGTCCAGGCGGGAACAGTCGATGTCGCTCTCGACACTCGCGGGAGGATCGTCGGCACCGCGGTGTGGGAGAAGCCGGCACCGGGCGCCACCTCGGCGGCTCACTTCGTGGCGCAGATCCCAAACTACCTGCGCGCACTCGGTCTCCGTGGAGCCGTCACGGCGGCACGGCGCCGTTCGGTGCTCCGGCGACCGCGCCCTGCGCTCCCCCACTGGTACCTCGCCGAGATCGGCGTCTCAGCCGACGCTCGCGGCACCGGGGCCGGCTCCGCACTCCTCGAACACCGACTCGAGCTGATCGATCGCGCGAACGCGGCCGCGTACCTGGAGTCGTCGACACCGCGCAACCGAACGCTCTACCGGCGCCACGGTTTCGTCGACCTCGGTCGTATCACCGGCCTCCCGTCGGGCGAGCCTGAAGCGATGTGGCGTCCACGAGCTCGCGTCGACGAGTGATCCCGCGTCCTCGCGCCCACCGAGCGACGGGTGTCAGCCCGCGGCGCGGCGAACCGTCTCGCGGAGACGCGCCTCCACCTCGTCGGTCATCTCGGTGACGGCGAAGGAGGTCGCCCAGATCGCGCCGTCGTCGAGGGCGGCGACGTCCTGGAAGCCGACGGTGCCGTAGCGAGTATCGAACTTCTCTCGGGGCTGGAAGAACACGAGGACCTTGCCGTCGCGGGCGTAGGAGGGGAACCCGTACCAGGTCTTCGCGTCCAGATCGGGAGCTTCTTCCGCGACGATCCGATGCAGGCGTTCGGCGATGGTGCGGTCGGGATCGGTGAGAGCCGCGATGGCCTCGACACAGGCCTGGGCCTCTCGCTCGCGCTTCGCCGAACCCTTGCCGCCCTTCGCCTCGGCACGGAGCTCGGCGGCGCGCTGCTTGACCGCGGCGCGCTCGATGTCGCTGATTCCGTCGTTCGCAGCGCTATCGACGGCCATGAAGACTCCTCCCGAGGGCGCCCCGGCGGCGTCGCACGGGTCGAGACTAGCGCCGCGACCCGGTTGAAGGGCGCGTGCGTTCCGCCGATTGCCTGCCCTCCCGCCCATTGAGCGGAGCGAAATGAGGTCCCTGCGTTTCGCTTCGCTCAACGGGCGGGAGCGAAATGAAGTTCCTGCGTTTCGCTCCGCTCAACGGGCGGGTGGAAGCCCTAGTGCACGGTCCAGTCCACCGGGGGTGCGCCCTGCTCCTCGAGCAGGGCGTTGGCGCGGCTGAACGGCCGCGATCCGAAGAATCCGCGGGACGCCGACAGCGGGCTCGGATGCACCGACGCGATGACCGGCACCCCGCCGAGCAACGGCGTCAGCTTCTGCGCGTCGTTGCCCCAGAGGATCGCCACCAGAGGTCCGCCACGTTCGACCAGCGCGCGGATGGCTGCGTCCGTCACCGCTTCCCACCCCTTGCCTCGATGCGACCCTGCGACTCCGGCGGACACGGTCAGCACCCTGTTGAGCAGGAGGACGCCGTTGTCCGTCCAGGATGCGAGGTCCCCGTGGGCGGCGGGTTCGACTCCGAGGTCGTCGCGCAGTTCGCGGTAGATATTGGCGAGACTGCGCGGCAGCGGTCGAACCTCGCGCGAGGTCGCGAAGGACAGGCCGATCGGGTGCCCCGGGGTCGGGTAGGGGTCCTGTCCCACGATCAGCACGCGTACGTCGGCGAGCGGCTGTCGGAACGCGCGGAGGATGTCCGGGCCGGCGGGCAGGGTCTGTCGTCCCGCCGAGTGCTCCGTCCGCAGGAAGTCGCCGAGAGCGTGGATACGCTCCTCGACGGGGCCGAGGGCTGCAGCCCAGCCGGAATCCATCTCCCCCGATGCTGCGAGCTGAGCGAGCGAACGAGCCCGCTGATGCGCCGCGTCCGCCGCTTCCCCTCCGATGGCCATCAGGCGGTGGGAGGCGCCGCGATGGCGCTCACCGTCGCCGACCCGTCGCCGGTGGGCAGCACTCGCCACACGTTCCCGGTGCCGACCACGCGGGCTCCGTCCTGACCACCGACGACGAGCGAGGTGCTTTCGTCGATCGCCACTCCGCCGTCGGCGATGCCGGCCGCGGCAGCAGCGACGAGGCGCCCGAGCGTTCCCCACTGGGCGGCGTGCACGTCGATGCTGAGGTCGACGAGCCCGATACCGGGTACCACGGTGACCTCGTCGAGTTCCTCGCTCGTCTCCTCCGGAGCGACCGCGACCCCGCCGATGCGCCACCCGCCGAGGATGGCCCGCTCCGCGGCGATCATCGCGCCGGCTGAGAACCCGAGGTAGGGCACCCCATCGCCGACGAGTTCGCGGATCCGCTCGAACAGCGGCGTCAGGCTCGCGTGATAAGCCGGGGTCAGTCCGCCGCCGACGAGGATGCCGTCGACGTCGTCGAGGATCGCGGGATCCGCCGGGTAGTTCTCGACGAGCACCGTGACGCGCTCGTCGAACTCGCCGCCGTGCGACGCCTCGGCGATGAGTCTCGCCGCGTGCTCGATCCCGTCGCCGTCCCGCACGACGATGACGGCGATGCGCGGGCGCCCGCCGTACCCGACCGCCTCGGCACGGGCCGCCGCGTCGACGACGAAGGGAGCGAAGGCGGACTCGGAGCCCGCTTCGGTCCATCCGCCGCCGACGAGGTGGATGCTCATGAGTGGGCTGCCGTGCCGTCGGCGATGGTGGCGCGCTTCGGCACCGGAGGGAGGGCCGACCAGGGGAAGACGATCCACTTGTCGGTGTCTTTCCACGAGAAGTCGGGGATGAAGATGGTCTGAGGCTTCGTGTACAGGCAGACGCTGCGCACCTCGGCTCCCATGTTCTGCAGGATCTCCACCGCGAGCTTGAGGGTCTGCCCCGACTGGGACACGTCGTCGACGAGCAGCACCCGCTTGCCCGCAAGTGCCTCGCCGTCGAGGAAGGGCGGAAGGACGAGGGGCTCGGGCAGGGTCTCGTCGACGCCCGTGTAGAGCTCGACGTTGATGCTGCCGCAGGTCTTCACACCGAGCGCGTAGGCGACGGCGCCGCCGACGATGAGGCCACCGCGAGCGATCGCCACGACGACCTCGGCGTCGAAGCCGCTGTCCGCCACGGCGTGGCCGAGGGCACGAGCAGCATCGCCGAACTCGGCCCAGCCGAGGCGTTCCTTGTCGTCTCGGAGCTCGCCCCGCGCGGCGGGTGAGTCGTCGATCTGCTCCGCAGCGGCTCGAGCGTTCGTGAGAGCGGTGTCGTCACCCGCTCCCGGCACGGTCGTCTCGGACTGGTTCTCGGGCGCTTCGGTCGGCATCCGACCACGCTACCCGTTCTGCCGCTCGCCCCACCCGAGGTCGCGCTCGCTGCTCTCGACACGCTCCGCTATTCGACGTCCAGAACCTCCGGAGGTCGAGTAGGGGCCGCGAAGCGCCCCGTACCGAGACCGGCCGAGTAGCGAAGCGTATCGAGGCCCGCCGGACCGCCTCGGTCGAGGAAGATCCGGCGGGCCCCGACCGGCATGAGCGGCCGCGTCGAGGTCAGTCCTCCAGGCGGGCGTCGGCGAGGGCGCGGCGTCGGGCGAGGACGACCGCCGCGGCTCCCGCGATCATGAGCAGACCCGCGGAGGCGAGGAACGGTGTGGCATCCGCACCCGTCGCGGCGAGCTGACCGGCCGGCGTCGCGCCGGGAGCGACAGGCTCGCTCGGCTGGGCGGCACCGAATCCGTTGATCGCGGAGGTGTCGTTCGCCAGCGACGCGGTGGCGAAGGCGATGGCCTTGAGCATGATGCCCAGACCCTGCTCGTTGATGCGATCGAGGGTGTCCCGATCGGTGTGGTAGTTCGGGTCGTACTGCTCGCCCTCTTCGCCACCGAACAGCGCGACCTCCTCCGCGGTCTTCTCACCGTCGGCCCCCGTGAACAGCCCCGAAGCGGGGATCCCGTTGAGAATGAAGGCCTCGTAGTCGCTGCGTCCGTCGAACTCGGTGTCGACGTAGGGCTGACCGATCGAGTCGAAGTAGTCGGTGAACACGTCCTCCGTCTGCACGGAACCCTCGGGGACGTCGACCGGAGCTTCGAACGTCGACTGATCAGCGTCGTAGACCGAGATCACATAGTTCGGCGAACCGACCATGTCGAAGTTGAGGTAGGTCGCGATGCGATCCAGTTCGGCCGGGTCATTCGCCACGAGATCGTCGACGTAGTGCGCGGAGCCCAGGAGTCCGATCTCCTCGGCACCCCACCAGGCGAACCGCACCTTGTTGTTCAGGTCGCCGGACTGAGCCAGCTGCACGGCGGTCTCGAGAATCGCTGCGGAACCGCTGCCGTTGTCGTTGATGCCGGGGCCCTCGGGGACGCTGTCGAGGTGAGCGCCGAGCATGACGACGTTGTCGGGGGTACCGGTCGAGGTCTCGGCGACGATGTTGAAGGTAGGAACGTTCACGAGAGTGGTCTGATCGATCGCGAGCGTTGCCTCGAGCGTCGGGTCTTTCTCGAGCTGCGCGAGGGCCGCTTCACCCCTCGCCTTCGTGATGCCGAAGCCCGGGATGAAGTCGGGATCGGGGGCGCCCAATGTACCTGCCAAGTTTCCGTCGACGTTGTTGTAGATCACGATGCCTGCGGCACCGGCCTCCGAGGCGGCGAGGTTCTTCTCCGCGAAGGAGCAGACGCCGCGTTGCACCAGGGCGATCTTCCCGGTCGCGTCGACGCCGCTCCAGGCCGCGGAATCGCAGCCCAGGAGTTCGACGGGGGCCACCAGCTGAGCAGTAGCTCCCGTGGTCGGAGTCGTTGAGGGGGTGTAGGTGAGCGCGCGCGCATCCGGCTCGGCGATCGCTATCCCATCGATGGAGAGACTGTCCGACGTGATCCTCTGCGTCGTGACCTCGAAGTACTGCCGCTCCGGCGTGTACCCCGCTTCCGTCAGAACGGACTCGATGTAGGCCGCACCCGCCTCATACCCGGGAGTGCCTACCGCACGGTTTCCGCCGTTCGCGGCCGCGATGGTCTGCAGGCGTTCGAGGTGCTCGGCGACCGCGTCGACCGTGACCGTGTCGGCGAAGCCGATCGGGTCGATCGGAGCCGCGACGGCGGTTCCGGCCGGCGCCAAAGCCAGTAATCCTGCGCCGATACCGGCCATCAGGGTGGGCAGGGGGGCTCTACGGGGCATGGATGCCTCCTCGACGAGACGGCCGGCGACGGGTGCGTCGTCCGACCTGCTGAGGCCGCCTGCGATACGAGTCAACGGCGACCGGGATCTCCTCGACGCTAAGCGCGCGACTGCGGACACGCAAGGATTCGCTCGGAATCCTGTACCCCGAAACAAGGAATTTACATTCCCTCGCTTTCGGTCAGGACGAGGTGCGGCGCTCCGCCAGGCGCTCTTCGAGGCGCTCGATCTCAGCACGAAGCGAGGCCAATTCCCCCGTCGCCTTGCGGTCGCGAACGGGCGGCGCGGTGTGCCCTCTCTGGATCACTTCGATGAACCAGGTGCTGAAGCTCGCCGTGACGACGGCGAAGAGGAGAACGCCGCAGACCATGAGCGCCACGGCGATGATCCGACCGGGGATGGTGACGGGCACGACGTCGCCATAGCCCACTGTCGTGACGGTGGTGCAGGCCCACCAGATCGCCTGGCCGAAGTCGGTGATCTGCGAGCCCGGCGCGGCACGCTCGACGTCGAGGACGGCGACCGAGGCGGCGAACACCACGAGCGCCGTGCCACCGGCGACATAGAGTCCCGCCCGGCTGCGCAGTCGGGTGCCCGCGTGCCGATCCAATACGACGAACACGGTCAGCAGGCGGAGGAGGGCCAGCGGGCGCAGGAGCGGAACCACGATGAACATGAGGTCGAGCCAGTGGCCGAGTATGAAACGCCACTTCTTCGGGACGAGGAGGAAACGCACTCCGTAGTCGATGACGAAGAGCCCCCACGTGCCCCATACCGTCCACCGGCAGAGCTGGTGGATCGCGTCGGGGAGGTCGAGGCGCAGAATCGGCAGCGAATAGCCGAGCATGAAGAGCAGCGCGGCGACGAGCAACGGCCAGCCGGTCCACTCGACCCAGCGCTCGTAGGCGGGCGAGGTGTTCGTCTCCACCACCTTGTCGAGCGCGTCGGCCGTCGAGTCGAGCACCGACTCGGGCTCGCCCGGCGTGATCTGGTCGGCCCCCGCGACTCTTCTCCCCACGGGGCCCCAACCTAGGGTGTGTGCTCTCCCCGCACCTTCAACGGCTCGCGGATGACTTTGAACTGCACGGGCTGCGCCACAGGTCGTACCGTGACGTGATCGAGGTTGACGTGCAACGGCAGGTCGAGCGAGAACCCGACCACCTCGGCCACGTCGGATGCGGTCAGCGGGTTCTCGACACCCTTGTAGACGGAGGCCGCACGATCCGCGTCGCCGCCGAATCGGTTGAGGGAGAACTCCTCCGTCTCGACCATGCCCGGCGCGATCTCGACCACCCGGATCGGCTCCCCCGCCAGCTCCAGGCGGAGCACCTTGGCGACGCTCGTCTCCGCGGCCTTGGCGGCGTTGTACCCGGCCCCTCCCTCGTACGCCTCGGCCGACGCGATCGAGGTGATGAAGACGATGCTGGATCCGCCGTTCGAGCGGGCCCCCTCGCGCAGCAGCGGCAGCAGAGCCGCAGTCACGCGCTGGGGGGCGATCACGTTCGCTTCGAACATCCAGCGCCAGGCGTCGACGTCGGCGTTCGCGACGGGCTCGAGCCCGCGAGCGCCGCCCGCATTGTTGACGAGCGCGTCGATGCCTCCGCTCTCGGCGAGATGCGCGCGGAGGGCCTCGACGTCCGTATCGGACGTGAGGTCGGCGACGAAGTACTCGGCTCCTGTCTCGGAGGCGAGGGCTTGCAGACGGTCTTCGCGTCGGGCGACCCCGGTGACCCGCCATCCGCTCGCGCGAAGGCGGGCGGCGATGGCCCAGCCGATCCCGGTGCTGGCTCCTGTGACGACTGCATGCTTGGTCATGGGCTTCACCGTATAGACGGATCGCTGGAGATCCCCGGCGACGAACGTTACGCGTGGTGACGACGCCCGTTGCCTCCATCCGACACCCGTCCATAGGCTCGCCGCATGACTCACTCCGAATGGCGCTTCGAGACCCAGCAGATCCACGCCGGAGCCTCGCCCGACCCGGTCACCAACGCCCGGGCCACTCCCATCTACAAGACGACCTCATACGTCTTCAACAGCGCGCAGCACGCGAAGAACCTGTTCGCGCTGGCCGAGTTCGGCAACATCTACAACCGCATTCAGAACCCCACTCAGGCCGTCGTCGAGGACCGCCTCGCGGCGCTGGAGGGCGGCACGGCAGGCCTGCTGCTCGCGTCGGGCCAGGCGGCCGAGACCTATGCGATCCTCAACATCGCGCATGCCGGCGATCACATCGTGTCGTCGAGCTCGATCTACGGCGGCACCTACAACCTCTTCAAGTACACGCTCGCGAAGCTCGGCATCGAGACCACCTTCGTGGAGAACCAGGACGACCCCGAGGAGTGGCGCCGCGCCGTCCGCCCGAACACCAAGCTGTTCTTCGGCGAGACCATCGGCAACCCGCGCATCAACATCCTCGACATCGAGTCGGTCGCGGCCGTCGCACACGCCGCGGGCGTTCCGCTCATCGTCGACAACACGATCGCGACGCCGTACCTGATCCGCCCGCTCGAGCACGGCGCCGACATCGTCGTCCACTCGGCGACCAAGTTCCTCGGCGGCCACGGCATCGTCGTCGCCGGCGCGATCGTCGACGGCGGCAAGTTCAAGTGGAGCGAGAACTCGGAGAAGTTCCCGGGCCTCACCACTCCCGACCCGAGCTATCACGGCGCGGTCTACACCGACGCGGTGGGCGACGGGATCGCCTACATCATCAAGGCGCGCGTGCAGCTTCTGCGCGACCTCGGCGCCTCGATCTCGCCCGACAGCGCGTTCTCGCTCATCCAGGGCATCGAGACCCTCAGCCTCCGCATCGAGCGCCACGTGCAGAACGCCGAGGACATCGCGCTCTGGCTCGAGAACCACCCGGACGTGGCGAGCGTCAACTACGCGGGTCTCCAGTCGAGCCCCTGGTACAAGGCGGGCCAGAAGTACGCGCCCCGGGGCGCCGGCGCGATCATCTCCTTCGAGCTGAAGGGCGGTGTCGACGCGGGCGCGAAGTTCGTGGAGAGCCTCGAGCTGTTCAGCCATCTCGCCAACATCGGCGATGTGCGCTCGCTCGTGATCCACCCGGCCTCGACGACGCACTCCCAGTTGACCCCCGAGCAGCAGCTCACGACGGGTGTCACGCCCGGCCTGGTGCGCCTCTCGATCGGACTCGAGAACGTCGAGGATCTCAAAGCCGACCTCGAGGCCGGTCTCCGCGCCGCCCGCGAGTTCAGCTCCCAGGCGGTCTGACAGCGTCACATCGTCCACGCTGGGCCCTGCATCCGAGCCGGATGCGGGGCCTTGCGCGTCTTGAGCCAGCGGCCGCCGTAACACTCGCCCGGCAGCGCCCGGGCTTCGCGATACTGAGGACCACCATGGATTGGCAGACCCCCGAAGATGCGATCCCGTCGGCCTTCGTCACGGAGGCCGATCAACGAGCCCTGCTCGGCAAGCCTCCGGCCACGGGTGCCTGGCGCGAGGGCGACCCCGTGGCCGGTCGCCGTTTCCTCGACGTCGGCGACCTGACACTCGAGCACGGATCCGTCCTACCCGGCGTGCGGGTGGCCTACGAGACGTTCGGCACGCTCTCCCCCGCTCGTGACAACGCGATCCTCGTCCTGCACGCCCTCACCGGCGATGCGCACCTCACGGGGGACGCCGGCCCGGGCCAGCCCACGGCGGGCTGGTGGTCCGGCATCGTCGGACCGGGCCGCGCGCTCGACACGGACCGCTGGTTCGTCGTGGCCCCGAACATCCTCGGCGGCTGCCAGGGCACGACCGGACCCGCGTCGCTCGCTCCGGACCGGCGGGAGTGGGGCTCCCGCTTCCCCCGGGTGACCATCACCGATCAGGTCGCAGCCCAGCTCGCCTTCACCGACCGGCTCGGCATCGAGAGGTGGGCCGCGGTGGTGGGCGGCTCCATGGGCGGCATGCACGCACTCGAATGGGGAGTCGCCCACGGAGATCGGCTGAACAGGTTGGCGGTCCTGGCCGCGCCCGCCATCGCGAGCGCCGATCAGATCGCGCTCAACGGCGTGCAGACCGAGGCGATCCACATCGACCCGCGCTTCCGCGGCGGCGATTACTACGACGCGGCGCCGGGCGACGGCCCCCACCGAGGGTTAGCCCTCGCGCGGCGGATGGCGCTCCTCAACTACCGCTCCCCCGATGAGCTGAACGCGCGGTTCGCCAGGTCGTGGCAAAGCGGCCTCGACCCTCTGTCCGGGGCCGGACGGTTCGCCGTGGAGTCCTACCTCGACTTCCACGGAAACAAATTCACTCGACGTTTCGATGCCAACAGCTACCTTCGCCTTGTCGACGCCATGAGCTCGCATGACCTCGGCCGGGGGCGGTCGAGTCTCGACGACGCGCTGGGCGCGATCTCGGTTCCGACTCTCGTGCTCGGCATCGACAGCGACCGCCTCTTTCCCGTCGAGGATCAGGAGAGGATCGCCCGACTCGCACCCGGGAACATCGATGGCGATTCGCCGGTGGTCATCCGTTCGGAGTTCGGACACGACGGCTTCCTCATCGAAGACCACGCCGTGGGCGCTCACCTTCGTCGACTCCTCGACGCTTGAGATGCGCCCCAGACAGGGGGCGCATCACGCCAACATGCGCATGAGAGGTAGGCAGCGACCGGCGGGTGGGCGTCTAATGATCTATCCACAGATGTGCGATGTAAAAACCTCAGTTTCGCTACGGTAGTGAGCCATGCACAGACCCGATCCCTCCCGGCTGGATGTCGAACCGGTCCGCGTAGCCGTCATCGACGACCACGTCATGGTCGCCGAAGGGATCACCGCCCGCCTCGCCGGTGCGTCGCCGGCACTCGAGGTCGTGGCGACGGTGAGCAGCTGGGCCGAGTTCATCGCTCACCCCGAGTACCCCGTCGATGTGGTCGTCCTCGACCTCAATCTCGAGGACAGCATCCCCGTCTCGACCAAGCTCCGCGCGCTGGCCACCACGGGATCCCGAACCGTCGTCATCAGCCGGCATGCCGACGCCGGCAGCATCCACGGCGCCATCACGTCCGGTGCAGCGGCATTCCTCTCGAAGCAGGATTCGGCGGACGCACTCGTCGCGAGCGTGCTCGCCGCGGCCGAGGGCACGGTCGAGCACAGCACCTTCGTCGAGAAGGCGCTCGCCGAATTCGCCAACGCGGAGGATCCAAAGCTCGGCCGGCAGGAGCACCGCGCACTCGTCCTCTATGCCGCGGGCCGGTCCATCAAGGAGGTGGCCGCCGACATGACGACCACCGAAGAGACCATCAAGTCCTACATCAAGCGGGCCCGCCGCAAGTATCGCGCCATCGGCGTCGACCTCGGCACTCGGAACCTGCTTCGCCGTTACGCGATCCGCGAGGGCTGGATCACTCCCGAGTGACCCTCTGAGAGGGTTTCTCCGCGACGCGCCGAAAGAATATCGGCGCGCAACCCCCATTTCGGGGCACGGAGATGTCACGATGTCCCTCGTCGCAAACCATCAGGGGGATGGGCGACGGGGGCAGAGAACACACGATGGAACGCATTGTCAGCGAGCGCGACCGACTCCTCAGGAGGAGCGCGCGCACCATCGGCCTGACCGGCACCGGCGTCGCACTGCTGTGCCTCGTGCTCCCGGGGTCGATGAGCTACGCCGACCTCGTACTCACCCTCCCGTTCTTCGCTCTCCTCGTCGCCGCGCTCCTGCGTCTCGGCTCCAGCGGCGCTCTCGCCTGGAGCGTCTTGGCCGCGGTCGCCGGCACCGGCATCGTCCTGGTCATCCACCTGTCGACGACCGGCGCCCTCTCGCCATTGACCGGCGTCGCGGCGAGCCCCACCGGAATCAGCTGGGGAGCCGAGACGGCTGTGCGATTCGTGTCCGGCTGGGCTGTCCCCGCGGTCGCCCTGGTCCTCATGACCTCACTCGGGCGCATGATCCTCCTCGCCGGCGCCTTCGTCGTCACGATCGGTGCGGCGGTGGTGGCGTCGCTCGGTGCCGCGGGTGGGATCGTGACGATCGCCTGCGCGGTGGGCGGCTGGGCGGTCACCATGGTCGTCGGCTCGCTCCTGAGCGCCGGCGTGGTCCGGGCTGCCCGCCGCATCTCGAACATCGGCCGCGCGCATCGCGCGGAACGCCAAGCCAGCGAGACGGAGGCGCAGCGCCGTCAGGGCGCCCGTCTGCTCCACGACACGGTCCTCGCGAGTCTCACCCTCCTCGCGCATCAGGGTGTCGGCGTCTCGGCCGACGCGCTCGTCCAGCAGGCCGGTGACGACGCCCGGCTGCTGCGACAGCTCCGCCTCGGCACGGCGCCCCTGCCCGCGGCGGCGAGCGAGTACAACCTCAAGACCCCGGTCGAGGAGTCGACGCTCGGAAACACCCTCGAGGCCGTGAAGCAGCGTTTCGGTCGTATGGGCCTCACCGTCAGCTGGCACGGAACGGGCCAGGTCCTGCTGCCGGTGCATACGCTCGACGCATTCCTCGGCTCACTCGCCGAGTGCCTCGAGAACGTACGACGTCACGCGGGCGTCGAAGAGGCCCACGTCACCATCACCGATGACGACACGTCGATCCGTGCCATGGTCACCGACCAGGGTGTGGGCTTCGACCTCGACGCAATCGAAGAGGGCCGCCTCGGCTTCAAGGAGTCCGTCGTCGCCCGCCTCCGCGAGGTCGGCGGCAATGCCCGAGTCTTCTCGGCTCCCGGCTCCGGCACGACGGTCGTCCTGGAGGTGCCCCGATGACCTCGATCTCCGACCTCGCGTCGATGGCCGACGGCGAGCCCGACGACTCCATCGACGAGAACACGCTCGGCGTGCAGGACCGACCGGCGACCGCCAAGAAGGGCCGCTTCCGGCGCCCCACCGTGCGCTCCAGCCGCTCGAAGCTCCTCGAGGAGCATGCCGGGAGCCTCGGTACGGGGCTCCTCGGCGTGGGCGCCATGTTCGTCTGCATCATGCTGTCGCTGCCGAGCCTCGGCCGGTTCGTGCAGCTGTGGCCCGCGTACCCGGTCCCCGCGGCAGCCGTGGCCGCCTGGATCCTGTTCGCGTTGCTCCTCGTCGGCGTCGGCCTGGTGATCCGTCACCACGACGACCGTCTACCGGACCGGATGTTCATCACCTATCTCGCCGGCCTCGCCGTCGTCATCGGTCTCGACCTGTGGGCCGTCTGGGGCCGCGGAATCGCCGAATCCGTGACAGCCGCGGTCGCTGCCGGAGTCGGACTCGTCGCCGTCGTCGCCGTGCGAAGCGCCCGGGAGATCTGGGCTGGCGCCGCCGTCGTGGGCGCTGTACTCCTCGCCGCCGATGTCGCGACCGGAATCGGCTCCCCCGACTCCCTCGTACCCACCGTCGCCACCCTGGCGATGGCCTGTGCGCCCGCGTTCCTGGCAGCCTTGGTCGTCCGCGCATTCCGCCGCATGGTGACCATGGAGCTCGACCGTGTGCTGGTGCAGTCCACCGTCTCGGCGCCGCGATACGCCGTCGGCATGCTGGCTTCCGAGGAGCTGGCACGTCTCGACCTCGCCGCCGAGCAGCTACTCGAGGGTGTCGCCAGCGGCGCCACCGCTCTCCCGCTGGAGCAGAAGTACGCTCAGCGAGCGGCCTCGCTCGCGACCGAACTCCGTCTGCACCTCATCGAGGGCCGTCGTGAGACATGGCTCCACCACGCCATCACCGAGTCGGAAGTCCTCGGTCGCCGCGTGACCCTCACGGATCCCGGCACTCTTGCGGGCCTCCTCGACCCCCGCCAGCGCGACGGTCTCTTCTCCGCCATCTGGATGCTGGCCGGGGAGGCCGGCACGAAGGCCTCCGCGCAGAAACGCACCCTGCAGGTGACGCTCGGGCCCGTCGCGGTCGCCCAGAGCTCGGCGATCCTGCACAAGATGCTCGTCCCCATCACGATCGAGACCACGGGCGTGGCGCGCGGACGCGTCGATCCCGCCACATGGGATGCTGTCCGCCGAGTCGGCAAGCACACCGATTCGATGCGCGACGGAAGCCTTCGCATCGACATCGAATGCGTCGCCGACAACCCGGCCGACTCTTGACTCTCTTCAATCCGGTCGACATACAACAAGGAGCACAGCAGTGACCGAATCCCAGAAGCGCATCCGTCTTGCGGTCGTCGACGACCACAAGATGCTGCTCGGCGCACTGACCGAATGGATCCGCAACGCTGCCGGAGACATCGACATGGTGGCTGCCGTGACCACCTGGCCCGAGCTGCTGACGCACCCGCAGTTCCCCGTCGACGTCGTCCTGCTCGACCTGGACCTCAAGGACAACATCCCGATCTCGCTCAAGCTGTCGACCCTGAAGACCACGGGCGTCAAGACGGTGCTCATGAGCACCTACTCGGAGCCGAACGTGGTTCGCGAGGCGCTCGCCTCTGGCGCTCTCGGCTACCTCGTCAAGAGCGAGGAAGCGTCCATGATCGTGCAGGCCATCCGCGCGGCGTCGCGCGGCGAGTCGTTCATCTCGGCCGAGCTCGACCTCGCGCTCAACGCGGGCGACATCGGCGGCTCGCCCAAGCTCAGCGCCCAGGAGCGCCGCGTCATGGCCCTCTACGGCGGCGGCGAGCCCGTCAAGACGGTCGCCTACGAGCTCGGCATCTCCGAGGAGACCGCCAAGTCCTACCTCAAGCGCATTCGCGAGAAGTACCGCGTCGCGGGCTTCGACGTGGGAACGAAGGTGGCCCTTCGCAAGCGTGCCATCCAGGACGGCATCCTCCTGCAGACCGACTGACCCCCGTCGTCACGAACGCCCCGGAACCCGACCATGCGGTCACGGTTCCGGGGCGTTCGTCGTTCCCCGCCTCGCCCCTCTGAGGGACCGTCGTGCAGACCCGGATGATGCGCCGGGCGACGATGAGGAGACGCGTCAGCCGCCGACGGGCGCCGGGTCGGGCTGAGCGTCGGTCGTGTCGCGGGTGAGGATGCCTCGGCGGCGGTTGGAGCGGATCTCGAGACCGAAGCTCAGCAGGGCGATCGCGACGCCCAGGACGGTGAGGACCAGGCCCACCACGATGGGCGACAGATAACCCAGACCGGCAGCGACGGCGAGACCCCCGAGGAACGCGCCGAGCGCGTTGCCGAGGTTGAGCGAGGCGTGGTTGACGGCCGCGCCCATGGTCTGGCTGTCCTCCGCCATCTCCATGAGCCGCACCTGGATGGCCGGCGACAGAGCGGACGACGCGATGCCGATGAACAGCACGAAGACGAACAGCATGACCGGCATGGTGGCCGTGAGTAGGAGTCCGAGCAGCGCCACGAAGACCGCGGCGAACGACGTCAGCACCGCCCGCCGGATCCCCCGGTCGGCGAAGGCACCGCCCGCGAAGTTACCGATCGTCATGCCGATGCCGAAGACGACCAGGACGAACGGGATCGCATCCACCGGGAGGCCGGTGACCTCGGTCGCCAGGGGCGAGATGTAGGTGTACGCGGCGAAGAAGCCGCCGAATCCGATGGCGCCGATGGCCAGGGCGAACCAGACCTGCAGCCGTGTGAAGGCCTTGAGCTCGCCGCGGATGGACGCGGCCGGGTCCGGAGCCGTCCGCGGGACGGCGAACGCGACTGCCACAGCGGTCAGGGCGAAGATGACGGCGACCGCGAAGTACGCCACTCGCCAGCTCGTCTGCTGACCGAGTGCGGTGATCGCGGGGACGCCGACGATGTTGGCGATCGTCAGGCCGCCGAGCACGAACGCAGCGCCCTTGCCGCGGTTGCCGGGACCGAGCATCCGGGCGGCGACGAGCGAGGCGACGCCGAAGAAGGCGCCGTGCGGCAGTCCGGCGACGAAGCGAGCGGCGAGCACGAGTCCGAACGACGGCAGCAGAGCCGAAGCGACCGTGGCGAGGGTGAACCAGACCGCGAACACGACGAGCATCTTCTTCCGCGAGAAGCGCGACGTGAAGGCCGCGATCGTGGGGGCCCCGACGACGACGCCGAGCGCATAGGCCGAGATGAGGATGCCGCCCTGCGCGGTCGCGGCCTCGGGATCCGCCACGTAGAGCTCGGGGAGCAGGTCTCGCGAGAGCTCGGGCAGCAGCCCCATGGCCACGAACTCGGTGCACCCGATCCCGAAGCCGCCGAGGGCGAGCGCGAGGAGAGCGAGGCGGATGTGGCCCGGTGAGAGGGTGCGGATCGACCCGGTGACGGTCGGGAATGAGGCGGTGTGCAGCGGCTTGATCAAGGGTGCTCCGGGAGTCGAGGACGTCGGCTCCTGTGCCGCTGGCGAAGGGTCAAGCCTACCCGTCAGGCGTCGCCGTCGGCCAGGGCCTGCTCCAGCCGGTCGAGCTTCCCGCTCATCTCTCCCGTGTACCCGGGGCGGATGTCGGCCTTCAGGACGAGCGAGACACGCGACCCGAATGCGCCGACCGCCTCGGTGGCCCGCTTGACGACGTCGAAGACCTCGTCCCACTCCCCCTCGATGGTGGTGAACATCGAGTCGGTGCGGTTGGGCAGGCCGGACTCGCGCACGATGCGGACAGCGGCCGCGACCGCGTCGTGGACCGACGCATCGGGGGCGGATCCGCCGCTAGGGGCGACCGAGAAGGCGACGAGCATCAGGACTCCTTCGAAAGAGCGGGGGCGGATCCGCGTGCGGTGACCACCCTGGCGATGGCGACTGCGAGCAGGCTGAGCAGAGCCAGGTGACGGAGCCCCAGGAGCGCGACGGCCCAGGGCTGTGCGCTCGTGAACGCGCCGTACTCCCACGGGTAGATGATCTGCGTGATCACCGCGGCCACCAGGACGATGCCCGCCACGACCCACTCGCGGCGACCCCGAAGCAGAAGGAGCAGGAGGACCGGCGCCGCGAGCCAGCCCATGAACTGAGGCGAACCGACCTTGTTGACGACGATGAACGCGAGCACCAGGGCGAGCGAGAGATCCGCGAAGAGGGACAACCGATCGGCTCCGCGTCGCAGCGCGACGAGGCCGGCCGCGACGATGCCGAGGACCACGATGAGCAGGAGCGGCGTCATCAGGTCGGCGACCAGCTGGGTGCCGGGTCCACGCACCTGCCACGTGAGGATCTCGGTGTCGTAGTAGGCGCGGGCCCCCGAGCGCAGGGCCGCCGAGGCCATCCACCACAGACTCACGGGCGCTTCGATCTGGAGTCCGCGGCCCGTCTGCTGCGTGATGAAGCTGAAGAGCCCGCCGATCCCGCCCAGCGCCAGAGCGGCAAGGGCGACGACGAGCGTGGTGGCGGCCGCGCCGATGACGACCCGCACCCGCGAGCGGAGGGCGATGACCGCGGCGGCCACCAGCGCCGCCGGCCACACCTTGATCCATGCGGCGGCCGTGAGCAGCGCACCCGCGACGACGGGATGCCTGGCGATGAGGAGTACGGCGAGAACCGCGAGCGGCGCGGATACCGCGTCGATGCGGGCGACGGCGACGGGTCCGAGGCAGACCAGGAAGGCCAGCCACCACCAAGCGAGGCCGAGCCGGCGACGCGCGAGTGCGACGAGCGCCACGGCGTTCAGCGCCGCGATCATCACGAGCCAGGCGACCCCGTACAGCGCCGACCCGAACAGGTACGGGAGCGCCATCGGCACCAGAGCGCCGAGCGGGTACACCCACGTCGTGTCGAGACCGACCACGACGCCGGTCGTCCGGGCGTAGTCCATCCAGAACAGGTAGACGCCCACCACATCGCCGAACGGGTAGTGGACCCGGTCGTAGAGGTTGATCAGGGACAGCGCGACGTGCACGGCGAGGAACCCGGCAGCGAGGAGCGCCCAATCCCGTGTGCTCGGAGAAGCCGGGCGGGGATCCTGGGTCCGCGGCTCCTGCACAGCGGTAGCGGAGGCGTCGGAGGGCACGGAGTAGGAGGCTACCCGAGTGGTCCTCGAAGGAGGTGCCGACACCGCCCGATCGGGCGGAGTCGGACGGAACGGGCTCAGTATCCGGCGAAGAGGTCGGTCTTGATGGATCTCACACCCGCCCGCCGCAGAGCCGATCGGGCGCGCTTGACGAAGGAGGCGGTCCCGGACACGAAGGACTCGCGTGCGCCAGCCCCCTCGAGGGAGAGAAGCGCGGCCTCGAGGTCCGCCTCCCACCGCCACCCGGCCGCCAGCCGCGACGGGCGCTCGGGTGTGACGACGACGACCTGCACGCCCGACGCCTCGAGCTCGTCGCGATAGAGCAGGTCGGCCTCGGACGCGACGCGGTAGACGAGCACCGCCTCCCGCGCTCCGTCGGCCAGGTCGCCGATGAACGGCGTGATCCCGATCCCCCCGGCGACGAGGAGGACGGGCGTGTTCCGATCGCGGGGAAGGATGAAGTCGCCACCCACCCAGGTCGTCCGTGCGACCGCTCCCGGCTGGAGCTCGGTCAGGGCCCGCTTGAAGCTGCTGCTCCGTTCGCGGGGATGACGGACCGCGAAGGCGATCTCATCCGATCCGGCGGATGAGACCACCGAGAGGTGACGACGAGGCCCCCGACGGTCGGTGCGCGAATGGGCGAGGTGCAGCTCCGCGTATTGCCCCGGGCGGTGCGAGCGCAGCGGCCTGGTCGGAGCGAACCGGTACTCGACGGCGTCGGGCCCGATCGGTCGGCTGCCGACGAATCGCAGGCGCGCCGCGATCGGGAATGCGAGCGCAACCCCCACGAGGTTGCCGACGAGGATCGCGAATTCCTGGCTGAGGTAGAAGGTGCCGAACGAGACGGACACGAAGAGCGGGAGGGCGAACACGACTGCGATGACCGTCGCGACCACCACCTGCTGACGCCGGCGAGGAGGCAGGGTCAGGGGCTCCGTGAGCATGAAGGTCGCGAGGAAGAGGATCGGGTAGGACGCCAGGGCGGTGCCGAGAGCGGTGAGCGGATCGGACCCGCCCACGACCAGACCGACGGTCACGAGAGCCGTGGTCAGCACGACGAACGTCAGGCCGACGAGATGGGTACGGGTTCGCCAGAGGATCAGCACGGCGGACACCAGGACGACCGGCAGCAGGCCCGCGGTCGCGACCCACCAGCCGGCGGCACCGAGACCGGTGAGCGCGACGGCGAATGCTCCGAAGGCGGCCGGATTGACGAGGTGGCGGCCGCGCCAGGCGAGCAGGAACTTCGACGCCCCGGCGAGCGCGCCGACGAGTGCGGTCGCGAGCAGCAGTTGCGGGTCCGCGGTGGGGATCATCAGGAACGTCACGATGAGTCCGGTGATGACCGACGACTCGAGATGCACGGGAACTCGGAAGACGAGCCCGAGGAGGGACGACACCACCGCGGTCGAGGCGATGGCGACCAGCGCCGAGACGAGCAGCTGCACGGGCGTGTAGAACAGCGCACCCGTGAGCGACAGGACGATCGCCGCCGCGAGGAGGACGCCGAGGCACAGGCTGACGAGCCGATACATCGGAAGCCGCCCGGTCAGGCGATCGAGGGCGTCTCCTACTGCGTTCATCTCGTGAACACCTCTCCCGGGAGGTCGGAAGTGACCTCCACGCGTCCGTTCGTCATCATCCGCACGGCCTCGAAGTTCCAGCCGGTGCGGTCGTGCAATGTCGCCGCGTCCTCGAAGAAGAGGGCCGTGGCGAGGGCGTCGGCGTGCAAGGCGTCGGCTGCGACCGCCCAGGTGGCCGCCACCTCCTCGACCGGCAGGCCGGTGAGTCCGTCCAGCACATGGTGCAGGCCGGCGCCCCAGGTGCGCCGGTTGCTCGCCGATCCGCAGAGCGCGCCCTCGGCGAGTTCCACGACGCCGATCGCGAGCTCGGGGTTGTAGGGGTGCTCGAGGGCGATCCGCAGCACTCCCCCCGACCGATTGAGCAGATCCCCGCTCGCGTCGACCGTGATACCCGTGGCACCCAGCTCGGCGAGGACCTCGGCGACGAGATCGACGAGGTAGCCTTTACCCGCGGCTCCGAAATCGAGGAGCGCCGGCCTCGGTGCGGTCACCGACGTCCCCGACACCTCGATCGATGAAGCCCAGTCCGGGCTCCCGATCGCCGGGCCGGAGGGCATGAGCGTGTAGTCGGAACCGTAGCCCAGGCGCTCGAGCGAGGACCCGACCAACGGCGTCATCACACCGCCGGTCGCCGCGAACAGGGTCTCGTAGACCTCGATGAGAGCGGGCAGATCGTCGGGGAAGGCCACGGTTCCGCCATCCTCCGCCAGCCGGGTGACGAGGGAGTCCGAGCGGAAGCGCGAGTAGGCGCGGTCGAAACGCTCGACCCGCTCGTGCAGCGCCCGCGTCTGTGTCGGCGTCATCAACTCGTGGGTGTCGACCTCCCAGCTCGTGCCGATCGCGTCGAATCGCAGGGTGTGGAACGCCCCGCCCTCCCCCTCGTCGGACATCAGCTCGTCAACGCGACCCGCTCGACGGGGAGCATCAGGCCTTCGCCTCGCCCTTGATCGTCTCGAGGGCCTGGTTGAACCCGCCCGAGGTGAGCGACGATCCCGAGACCTTGCTGACCTTCAGGTCGTCGATCTTCTTGCCGACCACCTCGCCCGAGATACCGCTCGCGAAGGCTGTCTGATACTGCTTGGAGTTGCCGCTCTTGGCTTCGGGGGTGACCGTCACGGCGGTGACGACGTCGCCTTGAAGGGTGATGGAGACGCCCACGGACTCGGCTCCGCCGGGCGACTGGTAGGAGCCCTCGGCCTTATAGGTGCCATCCTTGTAGCCACCCGAGGACGAGCTGCCGGATCCGTTCGCCGCGCTGCTGCTGGGCGCAGCGGACGACGTGCCGGTCGACGCCTCGGTGGTGCCGGATCCGGTCTGCGCGGCGGGAGTTGTGGAGCAGCCGGCGAGCGCCGTAATGATGCCGGCGCCGGCGAAGACGGCGAGCGCGGCACGTGCGGCGGGGCGGGTCGCGCGGTCGGTGGTGGTGAGGATGCGGGTGGTGTCCATGACGGGCTCTTCTCGTATCGGAACACGGTTTGGTTGTCGTGTCACCTGAAACGCTAGAGGCGCTCGGCCAGCGCGGCATGAGCGAAACCTCAGGAAATTCTATGAGCGGACTCAGTCGGTCCTATCGGCCGAACGCGGCGCGGAAGGCCATGGGCACGGCTTCGGCGATGTCGAGAGCGACGAGCGGAGCGCCGTCCGCCGCGAGGTCCCCGGCAAGGCCGTGAAGACGTGCCCCCGCTGCGGCGACGGCCGTGAGCAGGGAGCGGTCGGTGCTGATCGCGTCGGAGTGCGCAGCGAGGAGAGCCCCCAGGATTCCGCCGAGGACATCACCGGACCCCGCGGTCGCGAGCCAGGGCGAGCCGGCCCGGACACGCACGCCCTCTCCGCCGGGAGCCACGACATGGGTGACCGCCCCCTTGAGCAGCACGGTCGCACCGGTCTCGTCCGCGACCTGCCGCGACCAGCGTTCCGGCTCCGTCTCGACCGCGTCACGGGTCGTCGATGTTCCGAGACCGGCCAGCACAC
The DNA here is from genome assembly GCA_913778905.1 of uncultured Naasia sp. Lineage (GTDB taxonomy): Bacteria > Actinomycetota > Actinomycetes > Actinomycetales > Microbacteriaceae > Naasia. The sequence continues at coordinate 189,038 of CAJYYA010000012.1, forward strand.
GCACGAGCTCCCCCGCGTGCGGGGTGAGCAGAGTCGGGCCCTCCGCGTCCCGGGCCAGATCGAGCGCGCCCGCGTCGAGGACGGTGGGCAGATGCTGGCCGAGCGCGTCGCGCATCGCCTCGGCCAGACCGGCGGAGCGCTCGCCCGCGTCCATGCCCGAGCCGAGGAGCCACGCCTGCACGCGGCCGTTCGCTGTGACGACCTCGGGGCGGCGCTGCAGGATGAGGCCCGCCGGGCGCTCGTCCCCGACGTAGCGGATCATGCCGGCGCCGGTGCGGGCTGCCGCCTCGACGCCGAGCACCGCAGCTCCCGGATACCGATCGGATCCGGTCAACACCCCGAGGACACCGCGCGAATACTTGTCGTCACCCTCGACGGGGATGCGCAGCCAGTCGCGCAGCTCGTCGTCCCGCCAGTCACGCCATCCGGTCGCCATGGTGCCCGACCCTAATCCGCGAGGCTCCCGGCCCGCTTCACGTCGGGCGCGATCCAGTCGCGGAAGGGCTCCGGAATATCCGACGGACCGGAGCGCTTAGAGTTCCCGATGTCGATCTCGCTCTTCTCCCCCATCACCCTCCGCTCCACGACCGTGCGCAACCGTCTCTGGATCGCCCCGATGTGCCAGTACTCCGTGCTCGCGGAGGACGGTGTTCCCACCGATTGGCACCTCGTGCACCTCGGCTCGCTCGCCCGCGGCGGGGCCGGGATGGTGATCGCCGAGGCGACCGGAGTGTCGCCCGAGGGACGCATCTCGCCGCGCGACACCGGCATCTGGAACGACGAGCAGGTCGCCGCCTGGCGGCCGATCACCGAATTCATCCGGTCCCAGGGCGCCGTCGCCGGGATCCAGCTCGGGCATGCCGGCCGCAAGGCGTCGACCGCTCCCGGTTGGGGCACGGATGCCGGCGGAACCGTCCCGGAGCAGGACGGCGGTTGGCAGCCCGTCGCGCCGTCCGCGCACGCGTTCCCCGGCTACTCCACCCCGTCCGCTCTCGACGCCGCGGGGATCGACAAGGTCGTCGACGATTTCGCGACCGCCGCCCGTCGCAGTGTCGACGCGGGTTTCGAGGCGGTGGAGATCCACGCGGCTCACGGCTACCTGCTGCACCAGTTCCTGTCACCGCTGTCGAACGAGCGCACCGACGAGTACGGCGGCTCTCTCGAGAATCGGGCCCGGTTGACGATGCGCGTCATCGGCGCCATTCGTGATGCCGTCGGCGATGACACGCTCGTGCTGCTGCGCGTGAGCGGCACCGACTGGCTCGAGGGCGGGTGGGACGTGGAGCAGACCGCGACCCTCGCCGGCTGGGCCCGCGACGCGGGTGTCGACCTCGTGGACGTCTCGAGCGGTGGCGTGCTGCCCGCCAGGATCGAGGTGGGCCCCGGGTATCAGGTGGGCCTAGCCGCCCACGTGCGTGAGGCGACCGGGATGCCGGTGAGCGCGGTGGGCCTCATCACCGAGCCCGATCAGGCGCAGGCCATCCTCGACGAGGGCTCGGCGGACGTCGTCCAGATCGCCCGCGAGTCCCTCCGCGACCCGCACTTCCCGATCCGCGCCGCCCTCGCCCTGGGCGCCACGGACGTCCCGATGCCCCCGCAATACGAACGAGCCCTCCCCCGCCGCTGACGGCCCGAGGTCGGGCCTCGATACGCTCCGCTACTCGGCCGGTCTCGATACGCTCCGCTACTCGACCTCCGTGATTCCGGACGTCGAGTAGGCCGCCAGGCCGTACCGAGACGGCTCGAGTAGGAGCGAAGCAACGTACCGAGAGCCGACAGAACAGCATCGGCGCAGCCGATACCTCACGTCGAACCCGAGCGAGGGCCTCGATACGCTCCGCTACTCGGCCGGTCTCGGTACGCTCCGCTACTCGACCCCCGGACGTCGAGTAGGGACCGCGAAGCGTCCCGTACCGAGACGGCTCGAGTAGGAGCGAAGCGACGTACCGAGAGCAGCCAGAACAGCATCGGCGCAGCCGATCCCCCCGCGATCGTTCCGGGGTAGGGCCGCGACCCGGCCGGATGGCATGCTGGGGCGGTGCTCGTCCTCGCTGCGGGAGCCCCGCTGCTGTTCGTCATCGCAGCGGTCGTCCTCCGGCAGTCGGCGACGCGGGCGGCATTCATCGGCCTCGCCGCAGCGGTCGGAAGTGGAATGCTCTGGTTCGGCTTCGACGGCCCCCAGGCGGTGGACGTGCTCGCTCAGTGGTGGCCGACCGTCCTCGAGGTCCTCGCGATCGTCGCCGGCGGGATCTTCTTCGCCGAAGCGGGTCGCCGCACGGGCGGTCAACTGGCCATCGCCCACTGGCTGAGGGAGAACCTCGGCGTCGGTGTGGCCCCGGTGCTCGCCATCGTGCACGGGGTCACCCCGCTGGCCGAAGCCCTGTCCGGTTTCGGGATCGGCCTGGCGATCGGTGTCCCCATCCTCTTCGCTCTCGGTTACGGCGGCCGGAAGGCGGCGATCCTCGGGCTGCTCGGCCTGAGCGTCGTGCCGTGGGGTTCCATGGGCCCGGGCACGCTGGTGGCCGCACGACTAGGCGGTGTCGCCTTCGACCCCCTCGGGCTGGCGTGTGCAGCCCTCAGCCTCCCGGTCTTCCTCGGCACCGGGATCGCCGCTGCCCTCATGGTCACGGAGAAGCGCGAACGGGCGCGCGGAGTCATCGGGGCAGTCGCCTCGGGCATCGTCCTGTGGGCGTCGATCCTGGGTGCGAACGCCCTCTTCGGAACGGCCCCGGCCGGCTCCGTCGGCGCCGCCGTCACTCTCGCGCTGCACCTCGCCGTCCACCGTCTGCGGGCGGGGCGCCTGTCCGCCACTCGGAGGCTCCTCGCCGCCGTCCTGCCCTACGCGGTGCTGCTCGGCGGGGTCCTCGTCACGTCGAGCGTCATCCGCGCCGTCGGGTTGACCGGGACGCCTTGGCATCTGCTCTCGTCTCCCGCGCTGTGGCTCCTGACCGCCGGCCTCGTCGCACTACGCTCCCGCCTCCGGGACAGCGGATCCACCGCCGCGGCCGCCCTGCGCGCCTGGCTTTTCGTCGGCCCGGCCACGGGACTGTTCATCCTCCTCGGAGCCGTCATGGCGGAGTGCGGGATGTCGCAGACGATCGCCGCCGCCCTCGCGTCTCTCGGCTCCGGATATCTCGCGGCCATCCCGCTCATCGGCGGCCTGGGCGGATTCGTCAGCGGATCGAACAGCGGGAGCAACGCGATGTTCGCGGGTCCTCAGTCGGCTGCGGGCGTGGCGCTGGGGGTCTCGCCCCTGGGGGTGACGGCGATGCAGAACGTCGCGGGGTCGCTGTTCATCATGTCCTCGCCGGCTCGCGTCGAGTTCGCGACCCGACTGTGCCCAGACCCTCCCCGGCGTGGAAGCGTCATGCGAGGAGTGCTCCGCGTCGACCTCGTGGTCGTCACGGTCCTGGCAGGCCTCAGCCTGCTCCTGCTCCCGCGCTGGTGAGACCTCAGAGGCGGCGGCGGGTGGCGTCGTGGACCTCGCCCACGAGTTCCTCGATGATGTCCTCGAGGAAGAGGACCCCGGTCGTCGCGCCGCTCTCGTCGAAGGCGCGCGCCACGTGCACGCCCGATCGGCGCATGGCGGCGAGTGCGTCCTCCAGCTCGGTGCCCTCGTAGATCGACACCAGTTGACGAACGAACTTCGCCGGCACGGGCAGATCGTATTCATCGTCGTCCAGCTCCAGCACGTCCTTGAGGTGCAAGTAGCCGGTCGGCTCCCCCGCCTCATCGACGAGCACGTACCGGGAGAACCCGCGCTGGGAGACGGCACGTTCGAGGTCTGCCGGGGTCGCGTCGGCGGCGAGCGTCACGAGAGACGAGAGCGGCAGTGCGATGTCGCTGACCTTCTTCTCCGTGAACTCGAACGCGGCGAGCAGGCCGCCCCGGGTGTCGGCGAGCACGCCCTCCTTCGTCGACTGCGACACGATCGTCTGCACTTCGTCCAGCGTGAAGGTGCTGGCCGCCTCGTCCTTCGGCTCGATGCCGACGAGCCGGACGATGGCGTTGGCCGTGCCGTTGAGCGCGGCGATGATCGGGCGCAGCACCGTGGCGATGAACACGAGCGGCTGCGCGAGCAGCAGCACGGCGCGATCCGGGACCGAGAACGAGAGGTTCTTCGGCACCATCTCGCCGATCACGACGTGCAGGTAGGAGACCAGCAGCAGCGCGAGGATGAACCCGATGACGCCGATCGCCTCTTCGGACAGCCCCGTGAGACCCAGCGGGATCTCGAGGAGGTGGTGGATGGCCGGCTCGGAGACGTTCAGGATCAGCAGCGAGCAGACCGTGATGCCGAGCTGACACGTCGCGAGCATCAGCGTCGCGTGCTCCATGGCCCACAGCGCGGTCTTGGCGCTGCGCTTGCCGGATTCGGCGAGCGGCTCGATCTGCGAGCGACGTGCCGAGATGACCGCGAATTCGGCGGCCACGAAGAACCCGTTGGCCAGCAGCAGGACCACGAGCCAGGCGATGCCTGCCCAGTCGTTCACGGCGTCTCCCGCCCGTTGTCGTCGGTGCCCGCGCGTCCTCGGACCCCGCCCAGCGGCTCGATCACCTCGGGTTCGTCGGGCGGTGCGGGGATGTAACGCAGGCGGTCGATGCGGCGGCCGTCGAGGCGGAGCACGGTCAGCGTGCCGTGCTCCAGAGGCACGACATCACCCACGACCGCGAGACGGCCGAGCTGTTGCAGCGCATAACCGGCGATGGTCTCGTAGTGGTCGCCCTCGGGCACCACGACACCGGACTGCTCGAGCACCTCGTCGGGTCGCAGGCTGCCGGGGATGGTGATCGAGGTCTTGCTGCGGACAACGCCCGCTCGCGTGCGGTCGTGCTCGTCGGCGAGGTCGCCCACGAGCTCCTCGACGAGGTCCTCGAGGGTCGCGACCCCGGCCGTTCCGCCGTACTCGTCCACCACGACCGCCATCTGATACCCGGCGGCGCGGAGTTCAGCGAGAAGGGTGTCGAGTTGCATGGTCTCTGGCACGCGCAGCGCCTCGGTCTGCAGGGCTCCGACCGGCACGCTCGAGCGCTTGTCCCGCGGAACGGCGACGGCCTGCTTGATGTGGACCAGACCGACGATGTCGTCCAGCCCGCCCTCGGTCACGGGGAATCGCGAATGACCCGTCCGACGCGCGAGCTCGATGACGGCCTGAGCGGTGTCGCCGCGATCGAGGGCGGCGAGACGCGGACGCGGAGTCATGACATCCGCCGCCACGAGGTCCGAGAATTCGAGGGTCCGGGTGAGCAGGGTGGCCGTGTCGCTGTCGAGCACTCCGGCGGTGGCGGATCGGCGCACCAGCGAGCTGAGCTCCTCCGCGGTGCGAGCACCCGACAGCTCCTCCTTCGGTTCGATGCCGAACGAGCGGAGGATTCCGTTCGCCGACCCGTTGAGCACGGCGATCGCCGGGCGGAAGACGGTGGTGAAGAGGGTCTGGAAGGGGATGACCACCTTGGCCGTGACGCGCGGCACCGCGAGGGCCATGTTCTTCGGCACCAACTCGCCGACGATCATCGAGAAGAGGGTCGCGATGGCGATGCCGACCACGGCCCCGACGGGCCGCACGACGGGCTCCGGAAGTCCGAGCGCGAGGAACGGACCCTCGAGCAGACGGCTGATGGCCGGTTCCATCGTGTACCCGGTGAGCAGGGTCGTCAGGGTGATGCCGAGCTGTGCGCTGGAGAGGTGGGTCGAGGTGATCTTGAGAGCCGCGATGGTGCCGCCGAGGCGCTTCTCACCGCGTTCCTGTCGCGCTTCGAGATCGCCGCGGTCGAGATTGACCAGCGCGAATTCCGAGGCCACGAAGAAGCCGGTCCCGACCGTGAGGATCAGACCCACTCCCAGAAGGATCCAGTCCATCAGTTCGAGTGCCCCTCACTCGGCTGAGTCACGAGAAGAGGCCGGAACAAGGTGGCGGCGCGGGCGGCACGGGGATGCGGAGGATCGTCCATGGGAGCGTCAAGTATACGAAGGCCCGATGACCGGCCTGGTGGGGGTTCGCCGAGAGAGCAATCGACACGTTCCGATGCGCGACGTGCGCGGCCCCGTCGGTCAGCCGTGGCGCACGATGTCCAGGCTAGGATCGATACCCGTTCGGATACGTGGAAGCGGAGATCATCCGCGCAGTGCAACGGGAGTGGGCGAACAGTCTGGTGTCGAACCAAATGACCGGGACCGATGAAGGTGGAGCCGGTGAATTCGGCGCGAACGAATGGCTCGTCGACGAGCTGTACGAGCGCTGGCTGGAAGACAAGAACTCGGTCGACGAGTCGTGGTGGCCGACCCTGGAGGCCTACCACCCGGTGAGCACCGAGACGGGCGCGATCACGCTCCCCTCGGCGACCACCCCGACCGAGGCTCCCCCGGCTCCCGCGGCAGCACCCGCCCCGGCCCCTGCGGCGGCTCCGGCCCCGGCCCCCGCCCCCGCGGTGTCCGTCTCCGAGAGCCCCGCACCCACGACGGCGCCGGCCCCCGAGAAGCTCGCGGCCAAGACCACTTCGGTCGCCCCGCGCCAGCAGCCGATCCCCGCTCAGGCCCCGGCCGGTAAGGCCGATGCCCAGGGCGAGGCGGAGGCCGACAAGGTCACCCCGCTCCGCGGCCTCGCGAAGACCCTCTCGACCAACATGGATCAGAGCCTCACGATCCCGACCGCGACGAGCGTCCGCACGATCCCGGCGAAGCTGATGATCGACAACCGCATCGTCATCAACAACCACCTGAAGCGTGCGCGCGGCGGCAAGATCTCGTTCACCCACCTCATCGGCTGGGCGCTCGTCCAGGTGCTCAAGGGGTTCCCCAGCCAGAACGTGCACTACGCCGAGGTCGACGGCAAGCCGTCTCTCGTCCAGCCCGCTCACGTGGGTCTCGGCATCGCGATCGACCTGCCCAAGCCCGACGGCACCCGAGCCCTCATGGTCCCGAGCATCAAGCGCGCCGAGACCATGGACTTCGGCGAGTTCGTCGCCGCCTACGAGGCTCTGGTGAAGAAGGCACGCGCCGGCAAGCTCGAGGCGGGCGACTTCCAGGGCACGACGCTGTCGCTGACGAACCCCGGCGGAATCGGCACCGTCCACTCGGTGCCCCGTCTGATGAAGGGTCAGGGCGCCATCATCGGTGCCGGGGCCCTCGAGTACCCGGCCGAATTCCAGGGCGCGAGCGAGAAGACGCTCGTCGACCTCGGCATCGGCAAGACCATCACCCTCACCTCGACCTATGACCACCGCGTCATCCAGGGTGCGGGTTCGGGCGAGTTCCTCAAGATGGTCCACGAGCTGCTGATCGGTCAGCGCGGCTTCTACGACGACATCTTCGCGGCGCTTCGCATCCCGTACGCGCCCATCCACTGGAAGTCCGACATCAACGTCGACTCCGCCTCGGCGATCTCCAAGACCGCCCGTGTTCACGAGCTGATCAACTCCTACCGCGTGCGCGGCCACCTCATGGCCGACATCGACCCGCTCGAGTACGTGCAGCGCACGCACCCCGACCTCGAGATCGAGAGCCACGGACTCACCTTCTGGGATCTCGACCGCGAGTTCGTCGTCGGCGGATTCGGCGGCAAGAGCTCGATCAAGCTGCGCGAGGTCCTCGGAATCCTGCGCGACTCGTACTGCCGCACCGTCGGACTCGAGTACATGCACATCCAGGTCCCCGAGCAGCGCAAGTGGATCCAGGACCAGGTCGAGAAGCCCTACGAGAAGCCGCGTCACGACGAGCAGATGCGGATCCTCTCGAAGCTCAACGAGGCCGAGGCGTTCGAGACCTTCCTGCAGACCAAGTACGTCGGCCAGAAGCGCTTCAGCCTCGAGGGCAGCGAGTCGCTGATCTCGTTGCTCGACACCGTGATCCAGGAGGCCGCCGAGGACGAGCTGTCCGAGGTCGCCATCGGCATGGCGCACCGTGGCCGCCTCAACGTGCTGACCAACATCGCGGGCAAGACCTACGGTCAGATCTTCCGCGAGTTCGAGGGCACGCAGGACCCGAAGACTGTCCAGGGTTCCGGGGACGTGAAGTACCACCTCGGCACCGAGGGCACCTACGAGGGCGCCGACGGCGCGAAGATCCCCGTCTACCTCGCCGCGAACCCCTCGCACCTCGAGGCCGTCGACGGCGTGCTCGAGGGCATCGTCCGGGCCAAGCAGGACCGCTTCGCCCCCGGCACGTTCTCGATCCTGCCGATCCTCATCCACGGTGACGCCGCCATGGCCGGCCAGGGCGTGGTCGTTGAGACGCTGCAGATGTCGCAGCTGCGCGGCTACCGCACGGGCGGCACGATCCACCTGGTCGTCAACAACCAGGTCGGCTTCACCACGCCTCCCGGCGAGAGCCGGACCTCGGTCTACTCGACCGACGTCGCCAAGACCGTCCAGGCGCCGATCTTCCACGTGAACGGCGACGACCCCGAGGCCGTGGCCCGCGTCGCTCAGCTGGCCTACGAGTTCCGCCAGCAGTTCCACAAGGACGTCGTGATCGACCTCGTCTGCTACCGCCGCCGCGGTCACAACGAGGGCGACGACCCCTCGATGACGCAGCCCCTGATGTACAACCTCATCGAGGCGAAGCGCAGCGTGCGCAAGCTCTACACCGAGGGCCTCGTGGGTCGTGGCGACATCACGCAGGAGGAGTACGACAACGCGCACCGCGATTTCCAGGACCGCCTGGAGCGCGCCTTCGCCGAGACGCACGCCGCGCAGACGTCGTCGAGCCCGGTGGTCGAGCCCGACGCGGACGCCGACGAGGTGGCCGAACTCGAGATGCCCGAGTCGCAGCGTGGTGAGGACGCTCCGGTCGACCCGACGACGACCGCGGTGTCCCGCGAGGTCGTCGAGGCCATCGGCGACGCCCACGACAACCCGCCCGCGAACTTCACGGTGCACCCGAAGCTGCAGGCTCTCCTCAAGAAGCGTCTCGACATGAGCCGCAACGGCAACATCGACTGGGCCTTCGGCGAGCTTCTCGCGATCGGTTCGCTGCTGACCGAGGGCACCCCGGTGCGTCTGGCCGGCCAGGACAGCCGTCGCGGCACGTTCGTCCAGCGTCACGCCGTGTTCCACGACCGTGAGAACGGCCAGGAATGGCTGCCGCTGCTCAACCTGAGCGACGAGCAGGCGCGCCTGTGGATCTACGATTCTCTGCTGAGCGAGTACGCCGCGCTGGCGTTCGAATACGGCTACTCGGTCGAGCGCCCGGACGCGCTCGTCATGTGGGAGGCCCAGTTCGGCGACTTCGCGAACGGTGCGCAGACGGTCATCGACGAGTTCATCTCGTCGGCCGAGCAGAAGTGGGGTCAGCGCTCGAGCGTCGTCATGCTGCTCCCGCACGGCTACGAGGGCCAGGGACCGGACCACTCGTCCGCCCGCATCGAGCGGTACCTGCAGCTCTGCGCCGAGGACAACATGACGGTGGCCGAGCCCTCGACGCCGGCGTCGTACTTCCACCTGCTGCGCCGTCAGGCCTACGCCCGCCCGCGCCGCCCGCTCGTGGTGTTCACGCCGAAGTCGATGCTCCGCCTGCGCGGAGCATCGAGCTCGATCGAGGACTTCACGAACGGCCGCTTCGAGCCCGTGCTCGACGACGCGCGTCTGACCGACAAGTCGAAGGTGCGTCGTGTCGTGCTGCACGCCGGCAAGATCCACTACGACCTGCTGACCGAACTCGGCAAGCGCGAATCGAGCGAGGAGATCGCGCTCGTCCGCCTCGAGCAGTTCTACCCGCTGCCGCTCGAGGAGCTCGCCAAGGTCCTCGCCGAGTACCCGGGAGCCGAGCTGGTCTGGGCTCAGGACGAGCCGGAGAATCAGGGCGCCTGGCCGTTCGTCTGCCTCGAGCTGGCGAAGCACCTCGACGGGCGGACCATCCGCGTCGTGTCGCGTGCCGCGGCCGCCTCGCCCGCTGCGGGATCCGCCAAGCGTCACGCCCAGGAGCAGACCGCGCTCATCGCGCGCGCCGTCGACCTGAGCTGACACGTCGCGGCCGACGGCCGCCACGAGACGAGCCGCCGATCGGAAAGGATCGCTGATGCCTGAGGGCGACAGCGTGTTCCGGTTGGCGGCTCGTCTGCGTCCGGCGCTCGAGCGCCAGCGACTCGACCGTGTGGAGCTGCGCGGAGGGCGGGCGGCGGGACTGATCGTGCGCGATCTCGAGGTGCTGGAGATCGCGACGCATGGCAAACACATGCTCACGCGCTTCGACACGGGCGACACGCTCCACACGCATCTGCTCATGCAGGGCAGTTGGACAGTCACCGGACCGGGGAAGGTGCTCCCCCGCAGGATCATGCCCGACGTCAGAGCCGTCCTCGCCACACACGCAGGTCCCACCGCCTGGGCAGTCGACGTACCCATCATCGACCTGCTGCGCACCGCCGACGAGAACACCGTCATCGGACATCTCGGCCCTGACCCACTGCGTACCGACTGGGACGAGGACGAAGCTCTCCGGCGGCTCGGAAGGCGACCCGACCGCGCCATCATCGTCGCACTACTGGATCAGCGGAATCTCGCCGGGATCGGCAACCTCTGGGCCAACGAACTCTGCTTCCTTCGTGGGCTGCATCCCTGGCGTCCTGTCGGAACCGTCGACCTTGCGCCCCTGGTCCGTCTCGCTGTCCGGACCCTGCGCTATTCGGCCACTCCGCCCAACGCCTACCAGGTCACGACGGGCGACACCCGCCCGGGTCGTAGTCATTGGGTAGCCGGCCGAGCGGGCAGACCATGCCTGCGTTGCGGCACGACGATCCGCGTGCGCGACGAGGTTCGAGCGGACCCGGAACAACGCCGGACCTGGTGGTGCCCACGGTGCCAACCTGAAAGCGAGGTGGGAAACGAGGGCGTGTCGGGCTGAAAGCTGGGTGTCCGCCTCGTGTTCGGTCTCGAAATCCACAGACGACCGATAGGTTTCGAAGAGAGCCGTCTCGGCCATCTTCCGCACAACACTAAGGAGTTTCCGTGTCGCTGCCCTCTGAGCCCGCTCCCTACACCGCAACCGGTGGAGCGTCCGCTTCCCCCAAGAAGACGAAGTCCATCCTGTCCGTCGTCTTCGGCGGCGTCAGCATCCTCTTCTCGCTCTTCCTCCCCATCATCTGGATCCTGCTCGGCATCGCCGGCGTCATCCTCGGCTTCATGGGACGCAAGAGCGAGCCCGCCGCGGGCAAGCTCCCCCTGATCGGTATCATCCTCAGCTTCGTCGGAATCGCCGCGTGCCTGATCTCGATGATCCTCGGCGCCATCCTGCTCACGGCGGCGATGAATGGCCAGACCACCATGTGACCTGAGTCACTCGACGAAGAAGGGCCCCACCTGGATCAGGTGGGGCCCTTCTTCTGTGCACGCTCTTCGTCAGAGCCCGAGCTGCTGCAGCTCCGAGTCCATTCGCGTGGCCATCTCGGCGTAGCCTTCGTCATTCGGGTGCAGGCCGTCGGCGGCCATCCACTCCGGGTGTCCTTCGATCCAGTGCGAGGCACCGGGGATGTAGTCGGCGTCGATATCGGCCGCAGCCTGCTTCACCCAGCCGATGATGATCTCGACGGACTCGGGCCGCTCGTCCGTGTACCAGAAGGGCTCCACCACGATGAAGCGCGCATCGGGCAGTCCAGTCTTCAAGCGCTCGAAATCGATGCCGATCTGCTCGTGGATGCGGTCGGCCGCGCGGTCGTAGCTGAAGTTGTCGTTCAGCCCCATCGTGACGAACACGATGTCCGGGTGGGTCTTGATGATGCGGGCGGGGAGATCGAAGTCGTCTTCGCCGTAACTGGTGCGATTGTTGACGAAGCCGAGCCCGTTGACACTCGGGTTGAACTCGCGCCAACCCCGCTCTTCGACGATCTGCGTCGACCAGCGCCGGGCGAGGTCGCTGGCACCGGTTCCCAGGGTGTAGGAGTCGCCGTAGAACGCGACCAGGGGGCCGTCACCCGTCGGGACGCTGTCCGTAGGAGCAGAGGTGGGCGCCTCGCCTCCCGAAGATGCCGGAGCGACGGCCGAGCAGCTCACGAGCCCCAACCCGGCGAGGAGGACCGCAGTCAAACGGGTGATTCTGCGCATGACGGGAGTTCGGAGCCGCGGTGCGATCCGGTGGGCCCGCGTCAGTGCGATGTCTGGATGGCGCGGAGGCGCGTGAGGACTTGGGCGCGGAGCTCCTCGGGAGCGGTGTCCGCGCAGGCCCGCTTGACCGCCTCGGTCAGCACGATGCCGACCCGGTGCTCACCGGCGCAGTCCCGGCAGTTGGCCATGTGCTCGCGGATATCGGCCGCATCCTCGCGGCAGAGCTCGTTGTGCAGGTATTCCTCGAGTTCGGCTTTGGCCTTCTCGCAGCCGCAATCGCTCATCGGTTCGCATCCGTCTCGTTCGTGCCCTGTGCGTCGGGCGTCACATCTTTCTTCGGGGAGCGACGACGCGACGTCGCGCCGACGCTGAGGCCGCGCTCGGCGGCGTAGTCGGTGAGGAGCTCGCGCAACAGGCGACGCCCTCGGTGGAGTCGGCTCATGACGGTGCCCACGGGGGTCTTCATGATGTCGGCGATCTCCTGGTAGGAGAAACCCTCGACATCGGCGAAGTAGACCGCCATCCGGAAGTCCTCCGGGACCGCCTGGAGCGCATCCTTGACAGCCGAATCGGGCAGGTGGTCGATGGCTTCCGCCTCGGCGGACCGACCCGTGGAAGAGCCCGCCGTCGCCGACTCGGCGCCGCCCATCTGCCAGTCCTCGAGCTCGTCGATGGTGCCCTGGTAGGGGTTGCGCTGGTTCTTCCGGTAGCTGTTGATGAACGTGTTCGTCTGGATGCGGTAGAGCCAGGCCTTCAGATTCGTGCCCTGCTCGAATTTGGCGAAGGCCGCGAACGCCTTGACGAAGGTCTCCTGCACCAGGTCCTGCGCATCCGCAGGATTGCGGGTCATCCGCAGGCCGGCCGCGTAGAGCTGGTCGATGAAGGGCAACGCCTGTTCCTCGAACAGTCCGCGGAGCTCGTCCGCGTTCGGCGCCCGCACCTCCTCGATCGCCTCTACGATGGTCGCTTCCGCCTCGTCCGCAGCGCCGTCGACGTCGTCGGCCGAGTCTCCGAACGCATCGAATTCGGAGTCCTGAACCGTCGGTTCGGTCTGTGCGGGGGTCGAGGCGTCGGCGGGAGTGCTCATCGGGGCCCAGCGTACCCGCGGGGCCTCACGTGTCACGGTGAGTGTCACTCTGCTCCTCTCACTCTCAGCAGCCCTGCCGCGAGCTGTATCGCGCGGCACCTGAAGGAGAACCCCTTCGGCCGGTGTCGTATTCCGCCGGTATCCTTTGCCGAATGGGAATCCTCGGCACCGCTGGTCCGCAATTCCGTCTGCCGGGCGACGACTTCGAAGCTCGTGACACCTCTCCCGGCCCCGATCCGCTGTGGTCCGCCCCGCACGCGACCGGCCCGCTCTCGGCCCGCCTGACTCTGCCCGGATCGAAGAGCCTCACCAATCGTGAGCTGGTGCTGTCGGCACTGGCCGATTCCCCTTCGACGCTGCGAGCTCCCCTGCAGTCCCGCGACTCCATCCTCATGATCGCGGCTCTCCGGGAGATGGGCACGAGTATCGAGCCCATCGAGGGCACGGACCGCGGCTACGGCCCCGACCTGCTCATCACGCCCGCCGAACTCGTCGGCGCCGGCTCGATCGACTGCGGTCTCGCCGGGACGCTCATGCGTTTCCTCCCTCCCGTCGCGGCCCTGGCGCTGGGCCCCGTGACCTTCGACGGCGACGAGGGCGCCCGCCGCCGCCCCATGAAGACCACCGTGGACTCGCTGCGCGGGCTCGGAGTGGACGTGAGCGACGACAACCGCGGTTCGCTCCCCTTCACGGTGCACGGGATGGGTCGCGTCGAGGGCGGCGAGTTGAGCATCGATGCGTCGGCGTCCAGCCAATTCGTGTCGGGTCTGCTGCTCGCGGCGCCTCGCTTCGAGAAGGGCCTCACGCTGCGGCACACCGGTGAGCGTCTGCCGTCCATGCCCCATATCGAGATGACCGTCGCCGTCCTGCAGGCGCGCGGGGTCACTGTCACGACGCCCGAGCAGGGCGTCTGGGTCGTCGCGCCGGGCCCCATCTCCGGCCGCGTGGTCGACATCGAGCCCGATCTCTCCAACGCCGCGCCCTTCCTCTGCGCGGCGGTCGTCGCGGGCGGGACCGTCACGATCGACGGCTGGCCTGCCACGACGACCCAGGTCGGCGATCATCTGCGCGAGATCCTCCCCCGCTTCGGCGCCACCGTGTCGCTCGATGGCGGTTCCCTGACGGTCGACGGCGGCGAAGGCGTCGTCGGAGGCCGCACCTTCGAGGGCATCGACCTCGACCTGACGCTCGGCGGCGAACTCGCGCCCGCGCTCGCGACGCTGGCGGCACTCGGCTCGAGCACGAGCCGGGTCACCGGGATCGGCCACCTCCGCGGCCATGAGACCGACCGCCTCGCGGCGCTCGCGAACGAGATCACCGCCCTCGGCGGATCCGTCACCGAGCTCGACGAGGGGCTCGAGATCGAGACCCGACCGCTGACAGCCCCCGATTCGCGCCCCTGGCGCAGCTACGAGGACCACCGCATGGCCACGTCGGGCGCACTCATCGGCCTCGCCGTCCCCGGCGTCCAGGTCGACGACATCGCCGCGACCTCGAAGACGCTCCCCCAGTTCCCCGAACTGTGGGCCGAGATGATCTCCGGACCGGAGCCCCTGCTCCCGTGAGCTGGTTGACAGGAGACGATGACGACGAGCCCTACTCCGGCTACGACGAGTCGTCGGCGCGGGTTCGCCCCAACCCGAAGGGGAACCGTCCCCGTTCGAAGCAGCGCCCCGACCACGAGGACGCCCAGCGCGGCCGCGTCCTCACCGTCGACCGCGGACGCCTGACCGTCCTCATCGACGAGAACACCCCCGACGAGCGCGAGATCACCTCGAAGCGGGCCCGCGAACTCGGCCGCACCCCGATCGTGACCGGTGACTTCGTCGACGTCGTAGGAGACGTCACGGGCGCGGAGGGAACGCTCTCGCGGATCGTCCGCGTCGCCGATCGCACGACGCTCCTCCGTCGCAGTGCCGACGACAGCGACGAGATCGAGCGCGTGGTGGTCGCCAATGCCGATCAACTTCTCATCGTCGTGGCGGCCGCGAATCCCGAACCGCGTGCCGGACTCGTCGACCGCTACCTCATCGCCGCCTTTGACGCGGGGATCGACCCGATCCTCGTCGTCACGAAGACCGACCTCGCCGACCCTTCGGACTTCCTCGCCGAGTTCTCGGTGCTCGACCTCGACGTCATCACGACGGTGCGCGGCGACACGGACCTCGACGCCTTCCACGAGCGCCTGATCGGACACACGACCGTCGCCGTCGGCCACTCCGGAGTCGGCAAGTCGACCCTCGTGAATGCACTCGTGCCAGATGCGAATCGCGCGGTGGGCGTCGTCAACGAGGTGACCGGCCGCGGTCGTCACACGTCGTCGTCCACCGTCTCCCTGCGCGTCCGCGACGGACTGGGCGGATCGGGCTGGATCATCGACACCCCGGGCGTGCGCTCGTTCGGGCTCGGCCATGTGGATCCCGCCAGCGTCATGCGCTCCTTCGCGCGGAAGGCGATCGCGCCCACCCCTCCGGAGGGCGAGGTGCCGTTGCCGGAGGCGCACGAGTGGGAGATCGTCGACCGCGTGCGCGGAGGCGAACTCGGCGACACGGGGGTCCGCCGGCTCGACTCGCTGCAGCGCATCCTCGTCACCCTCGACCCGAAGGCCGGGCAGGACTGGACGCCCGCGGACGCAGCGGGCGACGACGAACCGACCGGCTGACCCGAAATCGCGACCAGTCATGACCGGGCGGTGCGCTCAGTAGTCGTCGAGGTCGCGGAGGTCGAAAGCGCCGGTGTCATCGCCGACGAACGCGTCGGGGTGCTGCGGGGCGACCTCCTGCCGGGTCTCGGCGACGAGCTCCTCGACGTCGTCCCACACCGGCGCGACCGGGACGGCCGTCACGAATGACGGCTCGTGATCGCAGCTGTCTCCCGTCCACAGCGCCTGGGTCGCGTCCTTCCCGCAGATCGGGCAGCTGGTGGTCCAGCCGATGTGCACGCGATGACGTCGGCGACTGAGCGGCGCGGAGGTGATGCTCCCCCCGACCCAGAAGATGCCGACGCTCGGCGTGCCGACCGCTTCGGCGATGTGGAGGGGGCCGCTGTCGTTGCCCACCAGGACATCGGCGGCGTCGGCGATCCCGATGAGATCACTGAGGTCGGTTCGACCGGTGAGATCGAGGATCCGGCGACAGTCGGCGCCGTGATTGACGGCCTGCCCGATGAGATCGCGCGCCAGGCGGCCGTCCTGCTCGGATCCCAGGACCACGACGCGCCACCCGCTCGTGGCAGCCCGGGCGGCGATCTCACCGAACCACCCGGTCGGCCACCGGTGACGCGGGTCGCTCCCGCCCGGATGAAGGGCCAGCAGGGGCCGACCTCCGTCGCTGAGAGGTCGGATGAGGTGCCGCGCGCGGTCGCGGTCCTCGCGGAGGATCGGGAGCGCGGCAGCGAGGGCGGCCGGCTGAGCGCCGACGAGGCTGACGATCTCGAGAGCCCGCAGAGTCGTGTGCTGCAGAGGGACGAACTCGATCGCCCGGTCGAAGCCTTCGGCCCCGTGTGCACTCGTTCCGGCCGAGACCCGCGCCCCCAGGTGCAGGAGGAAGTCGTCCGCCGAGCGCGAGTCGACCGTCAACTGGATGCCGATGTCGAACCGTGTGTCCGAGAGGCTTTGGAGGGTGCGACGCGTATCGGCACCCGCCTGCGCGACCGGCGGGGCGTCAGCGGATGAGACGCGCCGTCTGCGCGAAGCTGCGGTCACCGCGGGCGGGAGGGTGACGAGCGATGTCCACGGCCCCGTGCGGGGGGCCAGGAGCTCCCGGTTGGCGGATGTCGTCAACAACGCCATCTCGGCCGCCGGGTATGCGGCACGCAATCCCTCCATGGCGGGAAGTGTGAGAAGGAGTTCGCTCAGACCGCCTGCCTGCACGACGGCGATCCTCTCGACCCGGTCGACCCGCTCGCCGACGCCACGGGTGCCGCCCGACGCCGTCGTCCGCGACCCCGGCCGGCTGGGAACCCGCGACGACGTCATCGCCTCACTGTGCGCGCCGTTCCTCCGACTGGGCTGATTGCCCACCATCCGTCGGACAAGCGCCGGCGTGTCGTGAGCCGCACGACCGAGACCGACCTACGTAGGGCCTCGATACGCCTCCGGCTACTCGGCGGGTCTCGGTACGCGGCGCTTCGCGGCCGCTACTCGACCTCCGGAGTTCCGGACGTCGAGTAGGCCGCCAGGCCGTACCGAGACGGCTCGAGTAGCCGCAGGCGTACCGAGAGCAAACAGAACAGCATCGGCACAGCCGATCCCTCACGCTCACACCGGGCTAGGGCCTCGATACGCTTCGCTACTCGGCCGGTCTCGATACGCGGCGCTTCGCGGCCGCTACTCGACCTCTGGAACCGTTCCGGACGTCGAGTAGGCCGCCAGGCCGTACCGAGACGGCTCGAGTAGGAGCGCAGCGACGTACCGAGAGCGCGGGGAAACAGCATCGGCGAAGCCGATCCCTCACGCTCACCCCGAGCTGGGGCCTCGATACGCTTCGCTACTCGGCCGGTCTCGGTACGCTCCGCTACTCGACCTCCGTGGGTTCCGGACGTCGAGTAGGCCGCCAGGCCGTACCGAGACGGCTCGAGTAGGGGCGAAGCGACGTATCGAGAGCAGACCGCAACAGCATCGGCGCAGCCGATACCCTCGCGGAACAGCATCGGTGGAGGCCCGATCCCATAGCCTGGCCGGGTGACCGTTCCGTTCGATCTCGCCGACGATCTCCGCTTCGCTCGTGACCTGGCCGACATGGCCCACGTGATCTCGCTGGAGCGCTACCGCGCCATGGACCTCCGCGTCGAGACGAAGCCCGACCGCACCCCGGTCACCGACGCCGATCGTGCGGTCGAGCAAGCGCTCCGCGCCGCTATCCGCGAGGAGCGCCCCGACGACGCCGTCTACGGCGAGGAGTTCGGCGGCGAACTCCGCGACGGCCGCCAATGGGTACTGGATCCGATCGACGGCACCGCCAACTTCCTCCGCGGCGTCCCGGTCTGGGCGACCCTCATCGCGCTCGTCGTGGACGGCGTTCCCGTCCTCGGCGTGGTGAGCGCGCCTGCGCTCGGGCGCCGCTGGTGGGCCGCCGAGGGCGAAGGCGCGTGGCTCGCCGAGGGTTCGGAGGCTCCGCGACGGCTGACCGCCTCGGGCGTCCGCGAGCTGGCCGACGCGTCGCTCAGCTACAACGACATCCAGTACTGGCGGAAGGCCGGCCGCACCGACCAGCTCCTGAACCTCGTCGACACGGTCTGGCGCACCCGTGCGTACGGCGACTTCTGGCCGTACATGATGATCGCCGAAGGCTCCGTCGACGCCGTCGCGGAGTTCGGACCGGCCGTCTACGACCTCGCCGCCCTCCGGCCCATCGTCGAGGAGGCCGGCGGCCGACTGACCGCCACGAGCGGCGCGCACGTGCTCGATGGCGGCGATGCACTCGCCACGAACGACCACCTCCACGACGCCATGCTCGCAGCGATCAACGGCTGACCCGGAGGAAGTCCGCTCCGAGGAGGCTCAGACGAGCGAAGCCTTGCGGCGGCTGCGCCTGTCGAGCAGCCCCAGCGCCAGCGCGGCGGCGATGAGGACGAGCGCCACCAGTACGCCGTTGCGATAGCTGTCGTGGTAGACCCCGAGCTGGTCGCCGTTGCCGCCTTCGGCATAGAGGGTCGAGAAGAACAGCGAGGTCGCCGCCGCGAGCCCCATGGCGGTGCCGACGCGCTGACCGAGTTGCGCCATGGATCCGGCCACTCCGCCCTCGGTGACCGGGATCTCCTGGAGGGTAAGGGTCTGGTTAGGCGAGATCACGAATCCGGCCCCCGTGCCCGCCACCGTCAGTGCGGCCGCCATGGCCCACGGGCTGGCCTCGGCAGGAGTCACGACCGCCAGGATCATCACGATCGTGATGCCGACCAGCACGATCGCCAGGCCGATGACGACGAGCGTCCGACCGAGCCGGTCGACGAGGCGCCCACCGATCCAGGCAGTCACAGCGGAGGCGAGCGCGAACGGGATGGTGACCATGCCCGCGAACACGGGTTCGAGGTCGAGGCCCTGCTGCAGGTAGAGCGTGGTCAGCAGGAAGATCGACGGGATGGCGGCGAAATAGACGGTCGCGATCAGGAGTCCGTTTCGATAGGACGCCAGGGAGAAGAGCGAGAACTTGACGACGGGCGAGTGGCCGCGACGTGCATACCGACGTTCCCACAGGACGAATCCGGTGCCCGAGATGACCGCGACCGCCAGGAGCCACCAGCGGTTCGGGTCGTCGCTGGGCGCACCCGTCGTGAGGACGAACGGCAGCATGAATGCCACGATCGTGACGCCGAGCAGGAGGAGGCCGACCGGATCGAGGTCCATGACCTTCGACTCGTGCTTCTGCTTCTTGGGCAGCAGCCGGATGGCGGCGATCAGCAGGATGATGCCGAGCGGGACGTTCATCCAGAAGAGCAGGCGCCACCCGTCCCGGTCCCCGCCGACGGCGATGAGCAGGCCGCCGATGGTGGGTCCGAAGGCGGTCGACAGTCCGATGATGGCGCCGAAAAGGCCGAACGCCTGTCCGCGCTCCTTGCCCTGGAACAGCTGCTGGGTGAGCCCCAGGACCTGGGGCATCTGGATCCCGGCCGCGATGCCCTGAAGGAATCGGCCGATGATGAGCAGGGGCGCGTTGGGAGCGAGAGCGCACAGCAGACTCGTCGCCGTGAAGGCGATGAGACCGATGATGAACATGATCCGGCGGGACTTGAGGTCGCCGAGACGTCCCGACGGGACGAGCGAGAGACCGAATGCGAGCGCGTAGCCGGCGACGACGGTCTGCAACTCCGTCGGTCCGGCACCCAGAGACGCCTCGATGGACGGCAGTCCGACGTTCACCTTGGACAGATCCAGGATGGTCAGCGCGGCGACGGACACACTGACACCGAAGGCCTGCCACCGGACGCGATCAGGAAGGGCGGCGGGCTCGGCTGTAGTCACCGCATGACGGTATACCCCGCCTCCGACGGTCAGCCGAACGCCTTCTCAGGCAACCTGCGACGCCCAGCGGATGCTCAAACTGCGGGTGTCGAATCGGCTCTCGTGACTACCACTTCCGCATCCGTCTCCGTCCCAGTCGAGTTCCCTCTGACCTCCCGTCGCTGGATCGCCGCCCGCTTCGGTGGACTGGACGTCCTCGAGATGGAGGACGTGGAGATCTCGGCGCCGAAACCCGGTGAGGTGGTCGTCGAGATACGAGCCGCCGGTATGAACCCCGCCGACTATAAGCACGTGCGTCAGGGCGACGACAGCGACCTGCCGGTCCCGATCGGCTACGAGATCGCCGGTGTCATCGTCGCGATCGGTCCGGACACCGAGATCGGCTCGGGCGGCGGAGCGGTCGGCGACGAGGTGCTCGCCTTCCGCGTCCGGGGCGGGTATTCGGACCTCCTGACAGTCCCCGCTCGTGACGTGTTCGCCAAGCCCGGCACCCTCGGCTTCCCTGAAGCGGCCAATCTGCTGCTCGCCGGCACGACGGCGGCGGAGATGATCGCCGTCACCGATTCCCGGCGCGGCGAGACGGTCGTCGTCCACGGAGCCTCGGGGGCCGTCGGCGTCAGCGTTCTACAGCAGGCCCGCGACCTCGGCATCCGTGCCATCGGAACCGCCTCGGAGAAGAACTTCGACGTGGTGCGGAAGTTCGGCGGTGAGCCGGTGGCGTATGGCGACGGGCTCGAGCAGCGCCTCCGCGAGCTCGCTCCCGACGGGATCGCGGCCTCCCTCGACTGTGTCGGGACGGATGAGGCCCTCGATGTCTCTCTCGCCCTGATCGAGAACCGGGGGAGGATCGTCAGCATCGCGAACTTCGACCGTGCCGAGCGCGACGGCTACCGCATCATCATGGGCCGGTTCCCGGAGAGCGCGAAGTTCCGCGACCAGGTGCGCCAGAAGTTGATCGACGCAGCCGGGCGCGGGGACCTCGTGGTCCCCATGGCTCGGACGTATCCTCTCGATCAGGCCGTCGAGGCGTTGACCTTCCTCTCGGACCAGCACCCCGGCGGAAAGCTCGCACTCATCCCCTGACATTCACTGCAGCCCTTCATTTCGCTGCGCTCAATGGGCGGGCATCACCCGCCCACTGAGAACAGCGACATGAAAGCCCAACCGATCCCCCGCCCGCCCCGCCCATTGAGCGCAGCGAAATGAAGGGGCCCCGGTCCGTGCCCTCACCCACCGCCCGGCTGTGCCACAGTGATCACGTCATCCGCTGAGAAGGAGGGGAGCCCGGTGCCCACCGCAGCCGCCCACCGCCCTCTGCACCTGCGTCCACGCTTCATCGCTCTCGTCGCGGCGGGCGGAGTCGTCGGCACAGCTCTCCGCGAAGGTTCGACGCTCGTCTTCCCGACCCCGGGCGGCGGGTTCCCCTTCACCGTCTTCGCCATCAATCTGCTCGGGGCGTTCGCGCTCGGCGCGTTGCTGGAATTCCTGACCCGGACCGGCCCGGATGTCGGTTGGAGACGGGACATCCGCCTCGGAGTGGGAACCGGCGTCATCGGTGGATTCACCACCTACAGCGCGTTCGCCGGTGACACGGCCCTCCTGATCGCGGCAGACTCCCCCGGTCTCGCGGTGCTCTACGCACTCGGAACGGTGTCGCTCGGCGCGGTGGCGACGAGCCTCGGGATCCTGGTCGCCGGTCTGGGCCGCTCGGTCGACACGGGCCCGGAGGAAGCGGAGTGACCCCGTTGCTCTTCGCCGGCATCGCCGCGGCGGGCGGTGTCGGATCCGCGTTGCGGTTCGTCATCGACGGCCTGATACGGGCACGCTTCGCCGCCGCGCCGCCGACGGGGGTCGTGATGATCAACATCACCGGCTCGTTCCTGCTGGGGCTCATCACCGGGCTGGCCCTGGTCGGTTCGGTGAGCGAGGAATGGCGCCTCGTGCTGTGCACGGGCCTGCTCGGCGGCTACACGACCTTCAGCACTGCGAGCCTCGACACCGTGCGCCTGCTACGCCGGCGCCGGATCCTGGCCGGCGCCCTCCACGGCCTCGGCACGCTCGTCGCCTGCGTCGCGGCCGGCGGCCTCGGCCTGGTTCTCGCCGATCTCCTCGCCTCCTGACCCTTCCACCTCCACGCGCTCAGCAGGAGGAACAGCACCTCAGCAGGCACTTTCGACCCGATTTCCCCTGCTGGAGCGCCGAAGTCACTGCTGAGCGCGGGGACACCAGGTCAGCCGGTCGGTCGGTCGGCCGGCCGGTCGGTCGGTCGGTCGGTCGCGCAGTCGGTCAGCGCAGGAAGTCGGACGGCGAATCGGGGACATCGAGCCCCGCGGTCAGCTCGTCCATGAGGGCGTCGATCTGCGGGGTGACGATCAACGCCACCGCTTCCGTGATGCGGGCACGATGTCCGGCGAGCGCCATGCACGCGGCGCGACCCACGGCCATGGCACGCTGGTCGGCGACCTCGATTTGCTGCTTGACCTGCTCTTTCTCAAGGGCGGTGAGGGCCTCCCGCTCGTGGTGGCGCGCGTGCTCCTCCTCGTCGTCCGGATCGGGATGCTCCTCGACGATGTCGGTCGGAGCCGTCTCGACCGTCGATTCCTCCGACAGTCCCGCCAGGGTGAAGAGATACGGAGCTCCCTCGACCGGCTCGGGGTCGACGCCCAAGCCCTCGAATTCGTGGTCGAGCCCCTCCTCGGGACGGTAGGCGCGTTCGGCGCGACGCTCGGCTTCGCTCCGGTTCAGCCAGTCCTGCAGCAGCGGCAGCTCACTGGCGGTGTACGCCGCGACATCGGCGTCGACCAGCGCGTGGATGCGGCTGACGAGCGCGTGCTGCACCTTGTGCGGCGCTTCCTCGAGTCCCGCGGCCGCGACGACAGGTGAGCCGAAGCATTTGCGGCAGACGCGGGCTGTCCGCCTGGCCAGGCTCGGCGTCCACCGGGGAAGCCAGACGAGCCAGGAGTCCACGACCGACGCGACGCGTGCGTCGACGTCGAGGGGCGGCATGAGTCCACGCTAGCCGGTCGATACGCCGTGACGCGGAGGCCGACGCCCCCACATCTCGCGGCATCCGCGCCGACGGATGCACAACAGGATCGGAGCCCATCGGAACACTTCGACATATTTCACGACCGTCATGCCTATACCGGGCACCATCGACGGAGGCGAAGCGACCAGGCTGCGCCGTCCCACACCGTAACCAGCTGCACCACAGCCGCAGCGCAGCACAGGAGGCCCCCGTGTCAGAATCCACTCCGCTCGTCCAGCCGCCGAAGAAGCGCGGGCCGCTCATCGGCCTCATCATCGGCGCCGTGGTCGTCGTCGTCGCCCTGGTGATCGCGTTGCCGCTCGTGTTCTCGAACAGCGGCACCACCGCGGGCGGATCCGGGGCCGCCGGCAGCACCGCGGAAGGCGACACGGCGGTCGTCGCCGATGGGCTCGGATCCGAATCCGATCCGGTTCGCATCGGCGTCGTCGGGGCGAGCGATCCCTACTGGGATGTGTATGTCCAGGCGGCGAAGGACGCCGGCATCAGCGTCGAGCTCGTCGACTTCACCGACTACGCGCAGCCCAACCCCGCGCTCAGCCAGGGCGATCTCGATCTGAACCAGTTCCAGCACATCATCTACCTCGCCCAGTACAACAAGTCAGCCGGCGACGACCTGACCCCCATCGGCTCGACCGCGATCTACCCCCTCTCGCTCTACTCGACCAAATACAAGACGGTCGCCGAGATCCCGGCCGGATCGACGGTGGCCGTGCCCAACGACGCGAGCAACCTCGCCCGCTCGCTCCTCGTGCTGCAGTCCGCGCGTCTCGTGGAGCTGACGGACGGCGGCAGCCCCTTCTCGACACTCGACGATGTCCTGCCCGCCTCGAAGGTCAAGGTGACCTCCCTCGAGGCCGCGCTCACCCCCACGTCGCTGCCCGACGTCGCCGCAGCCGTCATCAACAACGACTTCGTCGAGGATGCCGGGCTCAGCTTCGCCGACGCCCTCGCCTCGGACGACCCGAACGATCCCAGTGCTCAGCCTTACATCAACATCTTCGCCGCCCGTGCCGCCGATGCGGACAACGAGGTGCTGGGCCGTCTCGTCGCGATCTTCCAGGACACCCCGGCAGTTACGTCGGGCCTCGTGGAGGTCTCCGGCGATACGGCGCAGCTGGTGAAGACACCGGTGGCCGAGCTGAAGGAAGCGCTCGCAACCGTCGAGTCGGAGATCAAGTAGGTCCCTCAAGTCCGCGAGCGCGCCGTCGGCTGACAGCCTGCGGCGCGCTCGACCGCGTCATCCGCGCCGATCCCCTCAGCGGATCCGGCGCGACACCGTTTCGACCAGAGATTTTCGAGGATCCATGAGCGTCATCAGCCTGAGAGACGTCACGAAGACCTACCCGCCCCGCAGCCGGGGAGCGGCCGTCACCGCCGCCGTCGACAACGTCAGCCTCGACATCGAGGCGGGTGAGATCCACGGCATCATCGGCTACTCCGGAGCCGGGAAGAGCACGCTGGTCCGTCTCATCAACGCGCTCGAGCGGCCGACATCCGGCTCCGTGACAGTGCAGGACCGCGACCTGACGGCGCTCCCCGAAAAGGCCCTGCGCCAGGAGCGGCGTGGGATCGGCATGATCTTCCAGCAGTTCAACCTCTTCGAGTCGAAGACGGTGTGGGGCAACATCGAGTTCCCGCTCAAGGCGGCCGGTGTCCCGGCTTCCGAGCACCAGCGGCGGATCAGCGAACTGCTGCATTTCGTCGGCCTCGTCGAGCAGGCGCATGCCTATCCCGAGCAGCTGTCGGGCGGACAGAAGCAGCGCGTCGGCATCGCGCGAGCGCTCGCCACGAATCCGTCGATCCTGCTCGCCGATGAGGCCACGAGCGCCCTCGATCCCGAGACGACGCGAGACGTGCTTCGTCTGCTGAAGCGGGTGAACGAGGACCTCGGCGTCACCATCGTCGTCATCACGCACGAGATGGAGGTCATCCGGCAGATCGCCCATCGCGTCTCGGTCATGGAAAAGGGCCGCATCGTCGAGCAGGGCGACGTCTTCGACGTGTTCGCCGCCCCGCAGGCCGCAGCGACCAGACAGCTGACCGTCGGTGTCGTCTCGGCGCCGCCCGGAGAAGACGAGCTCGTCAGTCTGAGGCAGCGCCACCCGGGTCGCGTCGTCTCCTTCTCCTTCGTCGACGGCGGGTCAGCGCAAGCCCAGATCTTCGTCGCCCTCAGCGAGGCGGGCCTCCGCTTCGAACTCGTCCACGGCGGCATCGACGAGATCCGCGGACGCACCTTCGGCACGCTGACGCTCGCCATCACCGGCGGTGACGCATCCATCGACTCGGTGCTCGCCCAGTTGGCGGACGTCGCCACGATCACGGAGGCACACTGACATGGACCGGCTGATCGAACTCCTCCCCCGCCTCTGGACGGCCGCCTTCGAGACCGTCTACATGGTGGGCATCGCCATGGTGATCGGCGGACTCCTCGGGCTTCTGCTCGGACTCGCCCTGTACCTCACCCGCTCGGGCAACCTGCTGCAGAACAAGGCCGTCTTCGCCGTGCTCAACCTGCTGGTGAACACCTTCCGGCCGATCCCGTTCATCATCCTGCTCGCGGCCGTTCAGCCCCTGGCCCGCCTCGTGATCGGGACGGGTATCGGCAACAACGCGGCCATCTTCGGGCTGGTCGTCGGCTCGATGTTCGCCATCGGACGCATCGTCGAGCAGAACCTGCTCACTGTTCGCCCCGGTGTCATCGAAGCGGCGCGGTCGGTCGGCGCCGGCAATCTGAGGATCATCTTCACGGTGCTGATCCCCGAGGCCCTCGGTCCGCTCATCCTCGGCTACACGTTCGTGTTCATCGCGATCACCGACATGTCGGCCGTGGCCGGGCTGATCGGCGGCGGCGGCCTCGGAAACTTCGCCGTGCAGTACGGCTACCGCCTCTTCGATCCGACCGTCACGTGGGCCGCCGTGCTCATCATCATCGTGCTCGTCCAGCTGACGCAGGTGATCGGCAACTCCCTGGCCCGCAAGGTGCTCCGCCGCTGACGCAGCCGCCCCACCCCGCCCGCCCGGCCGTCCTCCTGAACAAATGCAGGATTCGCGTACCGAATGCAGGAGATGCGTTTCGCAGGTTCGTCGACCGGCCCGGAATCATCGGGATCAGAAGATGGTCCTCCTGAATTCGGAGCCGGATCTCCTGCATTCGTGAATCGACCTCCTGCATTCGTTCAGCGGGCGGGCGCGGCGGGGCGTAACGGGGCGACACCGAACGTGCACGGCCGACCGTCGCGATGCGAAAGTGACGGGATGACGATCAACGCTGCGGGTGCCACGCCCGCATTCGCCACCCGCCAGGTGCACGCAGGACAATCGCCGGATCCCGCGACCGGCGCGCGCATCACCCCCGTCTACCTCTCGGCCGGCTTCGTGTTCGACGACCTGGAAGCAGCGAAGGCGGCATTCGAAGGCCGCGGCGGCTACAGCTACACCCGGGTCGGCAACCCCACTCTCACCTCCCTCGAGCGCAAGCTGGCCGACCTCGAAGGCGGGGTCGACGCGGTCGTCGTCGCGAGCGGCCAGGCGGCCGTCGCCGACGCACTGCTCGCCATCCTGCGCGACGGCGACCACCTCGTCGCCGCCCGCAGCATCTACTCCGGGTCCCGGAGCCTCTTCGTGGAGGTGTTCGCCCGCTTCGGCATCGCGGTGACCTTCGTCGACGACAGCTCGGGTCTCGACGCCTGGCGCGAGGCGATCCGTCCCGAGACCCGCGCCCTCTTCGCTGAGTCGATCTCCAACCCCCGCAACGAGGTCCTCGATGTGCGCGGGGTCGCGGACATCGCCCATGCCCACGGCCTGCCGCTCGTCGTCGACAGCACCCTCGCGACGCCCTACCTCGTGCGCCCGCTCGACCATGGCGCCGACATCGTCGTCCATTCGACGAGCAAATTCATCACCGGGAACGGCTCGGCTCTCGGAGGCGTCATCGTCGACGGCGGCCGCTTCCCGTGGGCGGATCACGCCGACCTCCACCCGCAGTTCAGCACCCCCGGTGCCGCGGGCACGACCTTCGTCGATCGCAACGGCCCCGCCGCGTACGCGCAGTACACGCGCGATGTGATCGTGCAGCGCCTCGGGCCCACGCTGTCACCGTCCAACGCGTTCGTGGTGCAGCAGGGCCTCGAGACCCTGTCGCTGCGGATGGAGCGCCACTCGCAGACGGCCCTGGCCGTTGCCCGATGGCTCGAGACTCACCCCGCTGTGGACCGGGTCGATTACAGCGGGCTCGACTCCAGCCCGTACCACGCCCTCGCGGACGAGTACCTGCCCCGCGGAGCCGGCTCGGTCTTCGCCGTCCGCCTGCACGGTGGGCTCGAAGCCGCCCGTGCCCTGCACGACAACGTCGCCGTGATCTCGCGCATGACGCACCTGGGCGACGTCCGCTCTCTCGTCCTCCATCCCGCGACGACGACTCACGGGTCGCTGACGGCGGATGAGCGCGACGCACTCGGGATCGACGACGGCGTCCTGCGGCTGTCGATCGGGCTCGAGGACGCCGCCGACATCATCGCCGACCTGGAGCAGGCGCTGGAACACGTCCCCGCGGCCGATTCGACGGGCCGCGCGGTGTTCGCGGGGGCCCGGGCGTGAGCCGCCCCCAGCACTTCGGCTGGTTCTTCGCCCGCGGTTTCGGACCGCAGGGCTGGGGCCATCCCTACTGGGAGTGGGGGTGGGACTGGCGGACGCCGAAGCTCTACCAGCAGTCGGTCCGCGAGTTGGAGCAGGCCGGTCTCGACCTCGTCATCATCGAGGACGCGATCTCCCTCGGGACCGACGAGACGCTCGACGTGCGGGTCGGGCAGGCCTACGGCGGGCCGAAGCACGACCCCCTGATGCTCGTCCCCTACCTGCTCGACGCGACCGAGCACATCGGCTTCGCGCCGACCGTGAACGCCGGGGCCACCCCGCCCTATCTCGGCGCTCGACAGTTCTCGACCCTTCAGCACCTCAGCGGCGGGCGGGTCGGCATCAACCTCGTCACCGACGTGAAGAGCGCCCGCCACTTCGGGTTGGAGGAGCTCGCGCACGACGCGGCCTACGACCGGGCCGAGGAGTGGACGGACGTCGCCCGGCGTCTCTGGCGCAGCTGGGGAGACGGCGCGCTGATCGGAGATCGCGCGACGAACACGTTCGCGGATGCGTCGAAGCTGGAACGCTTCCGTCATCAGGGGTCGTACTTCGATGTGGCCGGGCCCCTCAACGCCGTGCCGCACGGCGACCTCGGAGACCCTGTGCTCGTGTCCCCCGGCGGGTCCGGGCCGGGTCTCGCATTCGCGGGCCGCAATTCGGACATCCAGCTGGCGCTCGCGCCGTTGAACGTCGATGCCGTCGCCGCCTACCGGGCGAAGATCCACGAGGCCGCGATCGCCCAGGGACGGCGGCCGTCCGACGTCAAGGTGCTGTTCGTGTTCAAGCCGGAGATCGTCGGCAGCGCGGACGAGGCGGACCGGATCGTGCGGGCCTCGTATTCGCCAGACGAGGAGACGCTGCGGGCGGTGCTCGCGGCACAGTCGAGCGATCTCGAGACCGACCTGACGAAGCTGGACCTCGACGCACCGCTCGACCCGGCGATCTTCGGCCAGCATGTGTCGCAGGGCACCATCCGGGGCCTGCTCGGCGGACGGGACTCCTTCGAGGGGGTTCCGCTTCGGGAGCTGGCGGCGACGAAGGCACGGAAGGGACGCATCACCGACGGCACAGGTCTCGTGGGCACCGCGGAGGAGGTCGCCGACTTCATCGAGCGCTTCGGCGAGGAAGCGGACAACGACGGCTTCATCTTCTCCGGCGACCTGCACCCCGTGTCGATCCATCGGATGCTCGATGAGCTCGTGCCGATCCTCCGCCGCCGCGGCATCCTCCGCACCTCCTACGCCCCGGGCGGCCTCCGCGCGAACCTCCGCGACTTCTGAGCACGGCGCATCCGCCCGCCCGTTGAGCGCAGCGAAACGCAGAGCGAACCCCGCCGCCACCGGGCCGCTTCGCGACGGCCGCAAGCATCCTCCTCAGCGATCGACAGACCACACGCCGCTTCCAGCCCTTCATTTCGCTTCGCTCAATGGGCGGGCCGGACCGCCCGCCCGCCCGTTGAGCGGAGCGAAACGCAGAGCGAACCCCGCCGCCACCGGGCCGCTTCGCGACGGCCGCAAGCAGCCTCCTCAGCGACCGACAGATTAGACGCCGCTTCCAGCCCTTCATTTCGCTCCGCTCAATGGGCGGGCCGGAGCACCCGCCCACCCGCCCGTTGAGCGAAGCGAAACGCAGGGCGATCCCCGCGCGGATGACGCGGGGCGTCACATCCGGGGCGCTGTCGAGGCGACGTGCTTAGGGTCGGAGGGTGACCAGACCTCGCGTGTATGTGATTCACGACAACCCCGAATGGTTCCCGCCCCTCGAAGCCGCGTTCGATGCCGAGGGGGTTTCGGTGCAGGAGGTGCTCCTCATAGACGGCGCCATCGCCCTCGATGAGACGCCGCCCGAGGGCGTGTTCTGGTCGCGGCTCAGCGCGTCCGCTCACACGCGGGACCACGCGACGACCAAGGAGTTCACGCGCGCCTACCTGACCTGGCTCGAGTCCTGGGGCCGCACGGTCGTCAACGGTCGTTCGGTCGTGGAGCTCGAGGTCAGCAAGGTCGCCCAGCATGCCCTCCTCCGCACCGCCGGCATCGACGTCCCGCGCACCACCGCGGTCTTCGGCCGCGACGACCTCCTCCGGGTCGCACGCACCTTCCCGACGCCGTTCATCACCAAGCACAACCAGGGCGGCAAAGGACTCGGCGTCCGCCGTTTCGACAGCTACGACGACTTCGATGCCTACGTCGGATCCGCCGCTTTCGAGGAGCCTGCGGACGGGATCACGCTCATCCAGGAGTTCCTCACCGCCCGAGAGCCCTTCGTGACTCGCGCCGAATTCGTCGACGGCCGCTTCGTCTACGCGGTCCGCGTCGACACGAGCGCCGGCAGCTTCGAGCTGTGCCCGGCCGACGCGTGCGCTGTTCCCGGCGCCGACGGCGCAACTCCCCCGCCGCTGTTCTCCCGACGCACCGAGATCACGGCGGATCATCCCCTCATTCAGGCCTACGAGAAGCTGCTCCGACGCGCGAACGTGCAGATCGCCGGCATCGAGTTCATCGAGACGCTCGACGGCCGCACCGTCACCTACGACATCAACACCAACACCAACTACAACCCGGATGTCGAGGCCGAGTCCCCCGTCTCCGGTCCCGGCTCGATCGCCCGCTTCCTCGGACGCCTGCTCGACGCCGAGTACGGAGTCGCCGGCGGACCTCCAGCAGCCGGTTCGCAGACAGGAGCACTCGCGTGAGATTCGGATACTGGACCCCCATCTTCGGCGGCTGGCTGCGCAATGTCGAGGATGAGCAGATGCCCGCCACCTTCGAATACGCCGCCGAGGCGGCACGTGTCGCCGAGGCAGGCGGCTTCGAGGTCACCCTCGTCCCGGAGCTCAATCTCAACGACATCAAGGGCGTCGCCGCACCCAGTCTCGAGGCGTGGGCCGTGGCGACCGGCCTGGCGGCCGTGACGACGAAGCTCGAGATCATGGCCGCGGTGCGTCCCGGGTTCCACCTGCCCGCGGTCACGGCGAAGCAGGCCGAGACGATCAACGCGATCAGCAGCGGGCGTTTCACCCTCAACGTCGTCTCGGCGTGGTGGGAGGACGAGGCGAAACAGTACGGCGGCATCTTCTCGGCCCACGACGACCGCTACAAGCGCACCGAGGAGTTCGTCGCGATCCTCAAGGGATTGTGGACCGAGCCCGTCTTCGATTTCACGGGCGAGTACTACCACCTCGAAGGCAGTCACCTCGAGCCCAAGCCGACGCCCGCTCCCGTGCTCTACGCGGGAGGCGAGAGCGAGGCGGGCAAGCGCTCGATCGTCGCATTCGCCGACGCCTACCTCACGCACGGCGGCACGGTGGACGAGCTCCGAGTGAAGATCGACGAGATGACGCGCCGCCGCGAGGATGCGGGCAAGGAGCCCTTCAGCCACTTCGGCATGGCGGCCTACGTGATCGTGCGAGACACGGAGGAGGAGGCCCAGGCCGAGCTCGACCGCATCACGAACGTCACCGAGGGTCCGGCGTACGAGTCGTACCAGCAGTTCATCAGCAAATCGCAGTTGGAGCAGAAGGTCGATCTGCGCGACTACTCGGTGTCGAACCGGGGTCTACGGCCCAACCTGGTGGGCACACCTCGGCAGGTCGCAGACCGGATCCTCGCCTTCCAGGACGCGGGCCTCGACACCTTGCTGATCCAGGCGTCGCCCATGGTGCCGGAGCTCGAGCGGATCGGCACGGACCTGATCCCCCTCGTCAACGGCTGATCCGATCGGGCACGGCGTCTCTGCGTTTCGCTCCGCTCAACGGGCGAGGCCGCCTTGCCCATTGAGCGAAGCGAAATGAAGAGGCGCACACCCCGGAGAGCAACCCAGCAGCGCGATGGTGACCGTTTGTGGAGATGGGGGGAATTGAACCCCCGTCCATTGCTGTAATCCCGTGCCTTCTACGGGCGTATCTTGCGGAAGTCGTTCTACTCGGCTCCGGGGTTTGTCACAAGCGCCTACCCCGACGAGCCCAGTCGCAGTTCAAGTCCCGCGATGCCCTGAGACGCAACATCGCAGCAAGTCCCCTAGTCGACGCCAGCATCCGAACCGGGGACGCATTCGGGCTGACGGACTTCATGGCTCTGGCTTAGACAGCGAGAGCGAAGTCGGTGCGCTTGGAATTGGCACCTGTTGTTTGCAGAGATCGTTTACGAGATAACCCTGCATCCTCGGCCCGCTTCTCACGGTCATTCAGGCAATGTCGAAACCGATCATCCCCGTACTGTCCTTCGCGTCGCCCGGAACGGGAGACGTGTGCGAAGGGGCCACCATCGCGCTGTGGAGTTGTGTGTTCCGCGCCGTCATCCGACCCGGCCCATCAGTCTACAACTCGGAATCTGTTCGATCTATGCCCGCGCCTCTTCCAGGAGGCGCATCAGCCCGGAGAATGGAAGGGTGACCACCGAGCAGCCCCTCCCCGCCGATCTCGCCGCCATGGCCGACGAGCAGTACATCTCGTTCACCACGTTCCGCCGCACGGGTGTCGGCGTGGCCACTCCGGTATGGGTCGCGCGAGACGGCGAGACGCTGGTGTTCACGACCGGACTGGAGTCGGGCAAGGTCAAGCGTCTGCGAAACAACGGGGATGTCGAGATCCAGCCATGCACCCGCACTGGCGAGGTCGCGCCTGACGCGCCGACGGTGCGGGCGCATGCTGACGTGGTTCTGGACGAGGAGGGCGTCGACGCCGGGATCGCGTCGATCGTCGAGAAGTACGGGGATCAGGCGCGCAGCTTGATGTCGATCGGCGAGGGCCAGGGCCGGCCGAAGCGGGCGGTCGTCCGGATCACGGCTCGCTGAGGCTGATCGGTTCGATCAGGGCCTCGATACGCTTCGCTACTCGGCCGGTCTCGATACGGCGCGCTTCGCGGCGCCTACTCGACCTCCGCGAATCCGGGCGTATCGGATGTCCGGAGGTCGAGTAGCGGTTGCGAAGCACCGCGTACCGAGACCGGCCGAGTAGCCGACGGCGTATCGAGGCCGGCCCGAGTGCCCGTCAGTGACTTGTCAGTCCCCGAGGTGGCGACGGGACGACATGGCGCGCTGCGCCTCGCGGGTGTCTTGACGCTCGCGGAGGGCCTGCCGCTTGTCGTACTCGCGCTTGCCCTTGGCGATCGCGATCTCGACTTTCGCGCGTCCCTCATTGAAGTAGATCTGCAGCGGGACGAGCGTGTACCCGCCGTCCTTGATGCGATGGCTGATCTTGAGGATCTGCTCCTTGTGCAGCAGCAGCTTGCGCTTGCGACGCGTGGAGTGGTTCGTCCACGATCCGCTTCCCCACTCGGGGATGTAGACCGCGTCGAGCCAGGCCTCGCCGGCGTCGATGAACGCATACCCGTCGACGAGCGACGCCCGCCCCTCACGCAGGGATTTGACCTCGGTGCCGCTCAGCACCATCCCGGCCTCGTAGGTGTCCTCGATCGTGTAGTCGTGGCGCGCCTTGCGGTTGGTCGCGACGACTCGCTGACCCTTCTCCTTGGGCATGCTCCACCTCCACACTCTCGTCAGCAGCGTCCCAGTCTAGACGCCCTCTCCCCCGCGACTGCGGAGTGTCGTACCGACTGCAAGGCCGAAACGCCCCGCAATGGGTGCGACACTCCGCAGTCGCGGGGGAAGGTGCCGCGCTAGACGCGGAGGTGTCTTCGGATCGACAGCTGCGCCGACACCGCGGCCAGCAGCACACCGACCACGATGAGCAGCGGCACGACGATGAAGGCGTCCTGCATGGTCACGAACGAGAAGCCGAGCTGACTCTGCGCCAAGTATCCCTGGACGACGAAGTGGACGAGCCCGACCACTACGCCTCCCGCGAGAAGCGATCCCACGAGCGACGCCAGCGCTCCTTCCAGCACGAACGGCGTCTGAATGAACCTGTTCGACGCGCCCACGAGCCGCATGATGCCGAGTTCGCGACGGCGCGAGTAGGCGGAGAGCCGGATGGTGGTGGAGATCAACAGGCTGGCCGCCACGAGCATGACGGCCGCGATCGAGATGGCCGCAATGCTTGCAGTGTTCAGCACGGCGAAGATCTGGTCGAGCAGCCTCCGCTGGTCCGTGACGCTGTCGACGCCGGGGAGGCCGGACAGGCTCTCGGTCAGCACATCGGCCTGCGACGGGTCCTTGAGGTTGACCCAGAAAGCCTCGTTGAGGAGGTCGGGGGTCACGTAGTCGACGACGGCGTTCCCCGCGAACTGCTCCTTGAAGTTGGCGAACGCCTCGTCCTGCGTCTCGACGTAGAAGCGGTCGATGAGTGGCGCCAACGTAGGCGACTCGAGCTGCGCCTGGACCGAGGCGATCTGCTCGGGGGTGGCAGCACCCGCGGTGCACGCCTCGCTGCCGACCGTGCCGTTGCACATGTAGACGGCGACCTGGGCCTTGTCGTACCAGAAGTTCTTCATCTGCACGATCTGCAGCTGGAGGAGGGCGGCGGCACCGACGAAGGTCAGCGAGATGAACGTCACGAGGATGACGGAGACGACCATCGAGAGGTTGCGTCGGAGTCCCTGCATGACCTCCGACCAGATGAGGGCGAATCTCACGAGGTGGGTCCTACTTCCTGCGAGCCGGTTGATTCGGGGGACGCGCCTTCGCGGCGGAGTCCGAGGCGCACGGCGAGCGCCAGCGGGTCATCCTTGTCGTCACCCTGTACTTGGATCGGACCGGTGACGGGGCGGGCCATCTGCCCGGTGAGCATGTCGCGCAGGGGATCCTGGGCGGGCTGCGGGGTCGATTGCGTCGCAGACGGCTGGGGTTGCGATGCGGGAGCCGTCGGGGGCACCTGCGCCGCACCCTGTGCGGAGGCCGACGCGGACGCGGGCGCGGGCGCGATGGACGGTGCCTCACCGGTCGAACGACGGCCGCGCGGACGGCGGAGTTCACCGGTGTCGGCGAGGGCTGCGCGCTCGGCCGCGGCGGTGGCATCCGACATCGGCGCCGAGTGAGGCGCGGCGGGAGCGCTCTGCTCCGTGGGGGCCTGCTCGACACCGGGGCCGACGCGCGGAACGGTTCCGGTCATGGTCGGCACGGCGCCGGGGTACGCGAGCGGGCTGCCGAAGACCGGCGGCCGCTCGGCGCGCTGCTGAGTGATGGGCTGGGTGACCGGCGGCTCCTCGTAGGCCGGCGAAGGCGCTTGCGACACGGGGATCTGCGGCTCCGCGGGCACCGCCACCGGCTGCGCGACGGGAGCTTCCTGCACCAGAGAGGTGGTCTCGACGACGGGGTGCGGGCTGCTGGGAAGTTCGACGGGCGCCTCCTGCGCCAGCGCGGCGGCGAAGGCCGTGGCACCCGCGGTGGTCGAGCTGGCGGGTGCGTCCCCGCCCTGCTGGATCGGGATGGAGGTCGTGTAACCGCCCTCGACCTCATCGCGCACGATGTCACCGCCGATCAGCTCGATGACCCGGCGCTTCATCGAGTCCACGATGCCGACGTCGTGGGTCGCCATCACGACCGTGGTGCCGCCCGCGTTGATGAGTTCGAGCACCTGCATGATGCCCGCACTCGTCGTGGGGTCGAGGTTTCCGGTGGGCTCGTCCGCGAGCAGGATGGCGGGCTTGTTGACCACGGCGCGCGCGATGGCGACACGCTGCTGCTCACCGCCCGACAGCTCGTGCGGCAGGCGCTCGGCCTTGCCGTCGAGCCCGACCATCTTGAGGACGTCGGGCACGGCTTCCTGGATGTACCCGCGTGACTTGCCGAGCACCTGGAGGGTGAAGGCCACGTTCTGGTAGACGGTACGACCGGGGAGCAGCCGGAAGTCCTGGAACACGACGCCGAGCGAGCGGCGGAAGTAGGGGATCTTGCGGTTCGAGACCGTGCTGAGCTTCTGCCCGAGCACGTGGATCTCGCCCGACGTGGGCTTGTCCTCCTTGAGGACGAGGCGGAGGAAGCTGGACTTGCCGCTACCCGAAGCCCCGACGAGGAATACGAACTCCCCCGCCTTGATCTCGACATCGGTGCCGTTCAGGGCCGGCTTGGAGTTGCCGGGGTACATCTTGGTGACGTGCTCGAATCGAATCATGGCCCTTCGAGGGTAAGGACGCATGAGGAGTTATCGCCGGAGCGACACCCGAGGACACGACTTGCTAGGGAATCCCTAAGTCGTGCCTCGCTCAGCCCCCGGGGGCCCCGATTCAGTCGGTCGGCTTCTGCTTGCGCCAGCGGATACCGGCGGTGAGGAAGCCGTCGATGTCGCCGTCGAAGACGTTGCTGGGGTTGTTGACCTCGTACTCGCTGCGGAGATCCTTGACCATCTGGTACGGCGCGAGCACGTAGGAGCGGATCTGGTCGCCCCAGCTGGCGGTGATGTTGCCGGCCAGCTCCTTCTTCTTGGCGTTCTCCTCCTCGCGCTTGAGCAGGAGCAGGCGGGACTGGAGGACGCGCATGGCCGCGGCGCGGTTCTGGATCTGGCTCTTCTCGTTCTGCATCGAGACGACCGTGCCGGTGGGGATGTGGGTCAGGCGGACGGCGGAGTCGGTGGTGTTGACCGACTGACCACCGGGGCCCGACGAGCGGAAGACATCGACCCGCAGATCGTTCTCCGCGATCTCGATCTCGTCGGTCTCCTCCATGAGCGGGATGACCTCGACCGCCGCGAAGCTCGTCTGGCGCTTGCCCGCCGCGCCGAAGGGCGACATGCGGACAAGACGGTGCGTGCCCGCCTCGACCGAGAGGTTGCCGAACGCATAGGGAGCGTCGACCTCGAAGGTGGCCGACTTGATGCCGGCCTCTTCGGCGTAGGACGTGTCCATGACGTTGACCGGGAACTTGTGCTGCTCGGCCCAGCGCAGATACATGCGCAGGAGCATCTCGGCGAAGTCGGCGGCGTCGACACCGCCCGCACCGGCGCGGATGGTGATGACGGCGGGGCGCGGGTCGTATTCGCCGTTGAGCAGCGTCTGGACCTCGAGCTCACCCATGGTCTTCTGAAGACCGGCGAGCTCGTTCTCGGCTTCGCCCGCGGTCTCGGCGGCGAGCTCGTCGTCGTCCTCTTCCTTGACCATCTCGAGAAGCACCTCGAGATCGTCGAGACGCTGATCGATCTGATTGATCTTGGCGAGCTGCGCCTGCGCGTGGCTGAGCGCGCTCGTCACCTTCTGCGCCGCCGCGGGGTCGTCCCAGAGGTCGGGCGCGCCGGCCTTCTCGGAGAGCTCGGCGATCTGAGCCTGCAATGCGTCGACGTCGACGACGGTGCGGATGCTGGTGAAAGTGGACCGCAGTTCAGCGATCTGCGCGGAGTAATCAAGGTCAACCATGGCCGCCCCAGCCTAGTCGGGCGCACTGACACGGTCTCGGGAGAGCCCTCGCGAGCCCCGCATACCGCGCCGACCCGGCCGGGCGAACCTCCGATCGGACAGGCGTATGGTCGAAAACGCCATGACCGCCACCGCCACTGAGTTCCGCTGGCGCAGCATCGCACTTCCCGCCCTGTTGCCCACCCTTCTCTTCTCGACCGGGCAGGGTGCGCTGGTCCCTCTCATTCCGACCCTCTCGACCGGACTGGGTGCGAGTCTGGCGATCGCGGGTCTCATCTCGGCGATGCTCCTCATCGGCGAGGTGTTCGGCGACATCCCGAGCGGGTGGCTCGTCGCCAGGGTCGGGGAACGCGCGGCCATGATCGGTGCGGCGACCGTCGCGATCGTCGGCCTGCTCACCACGGCGTTCTCACCGACACCTCTCGTGCTGGGCGTCGGCATCTTCCTCATCGGCCTCGGTACCGCCGTGTTCGCTCTGGCGCGTCATGCCTTCATGACCAGCTACGTCCCGCTGAGCCATCGAGCGCGGGCCCTCTCGACGCTGGGCGGCACGTTCCGCCTCGGGCTCCTTCTCGGGCCTTTCATCTCCGCCGGCGTGATCGCACTCACCGGTCGGAACGGGGCGGCGGTCTGGGTGAACCTCGCGTTGTGCCTCGCGGCGATCGTGGTGCTGATCGCGCTACCCGATCCCTCAGCCACTTTCGGATCCGTCGCCGCCAAGCGGCAGGCCACGACGGCCCCCACCGACTCCTCGGGTACCGACGAGGACGCCGAGGAGGTCGAGGCGATCCGCGCCGGTGAACGCCTCGTGCCCGAGGAGTCGACGGGGCTGTTCGCGACCCTCCGCCGCTTCGCCCCCCTGCTCCTCCGTCTCGGCACCGGCGCCGCGGTCATCTCCGCTCTGCGCGCAAGCCGCCAGGTGCTGCTCCCCCTGTGGGCCGTGAGTATCGGCCTGGACGCCACCACCACCGCCGTCATCATCGGCGCGGCCGGCATCGTCGACTTCGCCCTCTTCTACACGGGCGGCCAGATCATGGACCGTTTCGGGCGCCTCTTCACGGCGCTCCCGTCGGTCATCGGACTCTCGCTGGCGTTCATAGGCCTCTCCCTGACCCACGACCTGGCGGCCCGTGAGATCTGGTTCATCGTGCTCGCGATCGCCCTGTCTCTCGCCAACGGTGTGGGCGCCGGGCTCCTCATGACGCTCGGCGCGGACCTCGCGCCGCCTGCCCACCCCGCTCCGTTCCTCGGAGCGTGGCGGTTCTCGACGGACGTCGGCGCCGCAAGCGCCCCGTTGATCATTGCGGGAATGACCGCCGCCGTCTCCATCGCCGCCGCGTCCGCCACGATGGGCGTGATCGGCTTGGTGGGGGCCGTCATCCTGGTGCGCTATCTCCCCCGCTACTCGCCGCGTCTGTGACACGGGACGATGGTCCTGGTGTGAATGATCCTGCGGGTCCGACGGTTGCCGTCTAGGATCGATGCAAACGCATGAAAAGAGGACAGTCATGGCTGAGACCCAGTTCGGGATCGACACCTTCGGCGACGCGACCAACAACGCTGACGGAACCCCGAAGACCCTCGCCCAGGTCGTACGCGACGTCGTCGAGGAGGGCGTCGTCGCCGATCAGGTCGGCCTCGACTTCATCGGCCTCGGCGAGCACCACCGGGAGGACTACGCCATCTCGGCACCCGACGTCGTGCTCGCGGCCATCGCCTCACGCACCGAGCACATCCACCTCGGCTCCGCCGTCACGGTCCTCAGCTCCGACGATCCGATCCGCGTGTTCCAGCGCTTCTCGACGCTCGACGCCATCTCGAACGGCCGCGCCGAGGTCATCCTCGGGCGCGGATCGTTCACCGAGTCCTTCCCGCTCTTCGGTCACGAGCTGTCCCAGTACGAAGAGCTCTTCACCGAGAAGCTCGACCTCTTCGCCGCGCTGCTGAAGGAAGGTCCCGTCACCTGGTCGGGCAGCATCCGACCTCCGCTGACCGAGCAGCGCGTCTTCCCGCCGACCGAGTCGGGCAGGCTCACCACCTGGATCGGCGTCGGTGGCAGCCCCGAGTCGGTCGTCCGCGCGGCCCGCTACAACCTGCCTCTCATGCTCGCGATCATCGGTGGCGACGCCAAGCGCTTCGTGCCCTACGTCGATCTTTACCACCGCGCGCTCGACCAGCTCGGCGGCGAGCGCCTCCCGATGGGCATGCACTCCCCCGGCTACATCGCCGACACCGACGAGCAGGCGACCAGGGAGTTCTTCCCGGCCTTCAAGGCGAATCGCGACCGCATCGGCGCCGACCGCGGCTGGCCGCCCATGAGCAAGCGGGAATTCGACCAGGAGGTTGAGCACGGCTCGCTCTACGTCGGCTCACCCGAGACCGTGGCCCGCAAGATCGCCGCCTCGGTGGGCGCGCTCGGCGTCGACCGCTTCGACCTCAAGTACAGCGCCGGCCCCCTCGACCACTCGAAGGCTGTCCACGCCATCGAGCTCTACGGCTCGAAGGTCGTCCCCATGGTCAAGGACATCCTGAGCTGACCCCTCCTCGCGCTCAGCAGGAACTTCGGCGGCTCAGCAGGACGAATCCTCGTGATTCCTCCTGCTGAGTCGTCTTTCCTCCTGCTGAGCGCGGGGGTCAGCGGAAGACGCTGCGTGCGGTGGAGGTGACGTCGATGGTGACGCCCTCGGGCAGGAACGCGGTCAGCATCGGCGGGTGCCACACGGTCTCGAGTGTCACGGTGGCGCTGCGCCCGTCGCCGATCGAGACGTCGACGAGGCGGAGGCGGGCGGTGCGCGGATCCGGATCGCGGGCCAGGAAGTCCTCGGCAGCGGCGCGAGCCGCCGCCCGGTCGAGATGCGGGGCGACCCCATGCGCATCGAGTCGCATCTCGCCGAGTTCGAACGACTCGGACGCCGCGAGCGCCGCACCGTCCGCCACGGTGAGGGCACGTTTGCGGTCGAGGTAGAGCGAGCCGGCCGCCGCGACCGTGAGGATCAGGGCGAGCGCCACCGCAGTGAAGCCGGCGATGAGAGGGAGCGTGCTTCCCTCGTCGCGGGAGGCTCTCCGCCCGAGTCGAACCATCCATCCGCTCATGACACCGGTGCCAGGTCGGAGACCCGCGCGCTCGCGCTGGCCGCGACGGGTACCCGCAGCGGCAGAGCCGTA
The DNA here is from genome assembly GCA_913778905.1 of uncultured Naasia sp. Lineage (GTDB taxonomy): Bacteria > Actinomycetota > Actinomycetes > Actinomycetales > Microbacteriaceae > Naasia. The sequence goes on from CAJYYA010000012.1 coordinate 229,210, forward strand.
TCGAGTGCCGTCGGCACGAGTGGCAGCGGCACGTCGACGGAGATGTCCACGGTGACGACGCTGTCCGGCAGGCGGCAGTCGGCAGGATCCGGGGCGCACCGCACATCGGTCTCGAGCCGGGCCGGATCGATGCCGAAGTCGGCGGCCGTCGCCGCCACCGACCGGGCGGCGGTTTCGGACGAATCGTCTCCGCCGTCGCGAGCGATGACGCGCGCAGCGTGTCGCGCTGCTCCCTCGGTCGCGAGAGCCGCCGTCTCGATGTGGGACAGCGTCGTGACCAGGTACACCATGGGCACCAGGAGCATCACCCCGGCGGCGAGGAACTCGAGTGCTGCGGACCCCGAGTCGTCGGCGGGCCCGGAGGGCCTATTCGGTCGAGATCCGCTCGAGCGGAGCATGGGCGGTCACCTCCGTCCCGATGTCCACTCCGAGAAGCCCGATGACCGGGAGCGGCGCGTCCACGTGCATCTCGACGACGGGCGCACCACCGCGGTCCACGACATCCGCCGAGACCTTCTCGGCGTAGCCCGATCCGACGGCCGTGGAGATCAGATCTCTGGTGCGCTGCACGCCCCCGTCGAGACCGCTGTCGGCGAGCGCCGCGTAGCGCGCCCCCTCCGAGGCCGCGTCGATGAGGGTCGTGCGCACGTGGAGCGCGAGAGCGAGCTGCAGGACGGCGACGGTGAGCACGACCAGGAGCCCGCTCACCATGACGAATTCGGCGGGAGCGGATCCCCGGTCGTCGCCGAGGCGGACGACCGCGCGCACGTCAGAACGACGTGACGCGCGAGATGGCCTGCTCGAACACTCCCGTGAGCGCAGGCCCCGCGGCGCCCCAGATGACGAGGACGAGACCGGCGGTCATCAGGGTGATGAGCACCCAGCCGGGGACGTCTCCGCGATCCTCGTGCAACCGGCTTCGCAGCCGCGCGGCGGCGGATGCGAAGCGGGACGCGCGGGTCGCGGCAGGGGCGGACTCGGGGCGAGCGGTGATGGTCAGCAGTGTCATGGTTGAACCTCCGCCGCAATAGTCGCGGCGTGTCGCTTTCCCGCGCCGGATCCATCCACAGCCCACGCCCATCCGCTCGCCTGAACACATGCAGGAGTCGCGTGCGAAATGCAGGAGCAGGCGGATCCGTTGGTCGGACCAAGCCCGGAATCGTGCGCCATTCGGCGGAAGCCCCCTGCATTTCGGGAAGGCAGTCCTGCATTCGGCACGCAGATCCTGCATGTGTTCAGCAGCGGTATGAGCGGGCGGACGCGTGGTGGGGTTTCGGAGGCGGGGCCGCGAGGATGGACGGGTCAGCCGATGCGATCGAGCTCTCGGCGCACGACACGGTACGACACGGGTGAGGAGGCCGAAGTGATCGAAGCGCTCGTCGGAACCGGGCTCGCAGCCGCCGCGGGCCTCAACGCCTACATCCCGCTGCTCCTGCTCGGGCTCCTGGCTCGCTTCACCGACATCGTCGCGCTCCCCTCCGCGTGGGCATGGCTCGAGAACGATTGGGTTCTCGGTGTCGTCGGGTTCCTGCTCGTGCTCGAGTTCATCGCCGACAAGGTGCCGGCAGTCGACTCGATCAACGATTTCGTTCAGACCGCGGTCAGGCCCGCGTCGGGCGGCATCGTCTTCGGCTCGGGAACCGCCGCGGCGACGCCGGCCGTGCCGGATCCGAGTACCTTCTTCACCTCTGACGCCTGGGTGCCCGTGGTGATCGGCATCGTCATCGCCCTCGCCGTGCACCTGGCCAAAGCAGCACTGCGGGTCGTCGCGACGGCGGCGCTCGCCGGGTTCGCCTCCCCCGCGCTGAGTGTGGGCGAGGACATCGCGAGCGTCGGACTCGCCCTCTCGGCGATCCTGCTCCCCGTCCTCGTCGTCATCGTGCTGATCGCCCTCGTCATCGGCGGGGTCAGGCTCGTCCGCTGGTCGCGGCGGCGCAGTCGGCAGCGGCCGCGGGTCGTCTGAGCTCACCGGCCCCGCTCGTCACCGGAAGGTTCGTTCACGGACAGTCGCGTTCCCTCGCCGGACCCGAAGTCCGTTCTCGGACGGGGAGCGAGTCGTCACAGCCCTCCCGGCAGCACCGACCTCAGTCGTCCGTCGTCCGGTCCTCGAACACCGCACGCTGCACCCGCGCGTGCTTCGACTTGGCCCGCTCGATGGCACGGTCGTCGTCCTTCGCGCTGGCTCGCATCTCGCGGATCCTGGCGACGATCGCCGCGATCGCCAGCCGCCAATCGAGTCCGGTCGGATCGGGGGTGGCCGCCTCACGCTCGGTCATCACCTCGAGGTCGTGCGCGTTGCGCTCGTCGAATGGCGTGTTCGCCTCCTCGATCGCGAGCCGCGCGACCCCGCGCGCGGCCGAATGCATCACGGAATGGGCGGCGTTCTCGATCTCCCAGCTCGCCCCCTGCGGTGCCAGCCGGGTGAGGTGCTCCACCCATCCGCGCGGAGCGACGTAGTCGTACTCGCCGCGGATGATGAGCACGTGCGCCCCGACCCTCGGCAGAACCTCCTCCATCCGGAACCGCATCATCACCGGCAGCACCCGGAAGAACCACCCGAAACCGCACAGCAGGTATGCGCTCGTCGCGAGGAAGGCGACAGCCAGGGGCTCACGGACCGACGACCGGACGAAGCGGACGGCTTGGATGCCCAGGCGCCGGGCCCGCATGTCGACCACCGGCCCGATGAGGATCAACGTCGAGAGCTGCGGACGTCGCGCTGCCACCAGGGTCACGACCTGCGTGCCCATCGAGTGCCCGATGAGCACCGGGTCGTCGAGCCCGAGCTCGTCGAGCGCGGCTTCGACGACGTCCGCGTACCGTTCCATGCTGATGCGGCCATGTGGGCGCTTCACTCCCGCGAAACCCGGCAGGTCGAGGGCGTAGACGGACCCCTCGGTACTCAAGACCGGGGCGAGGTTCTCGTAGTAGTTGGCCGCCACGCCGATTCCGGCGACGAGCACGAAGGCGCGTCCGTCTGGCCCGTCGATGGAGCTCACCCGCGCCTCGAGATCACCGTGCTTCACCCGGTGGACGCGGACGAGAGCCTCGCCGTCGTCGTCCGCGAACGGGTCTGCGGTGGAGTCGGCCATCCGACCAGGATGACAGACCGTGATGAACGCGCCCCGGGTCAGAACCCCGTCTGCAGGGCGACCAGTCCCGGGTAGACCGCGATAGCGATGGTGAACGGGAGGATCAGGAAGACCAGCGGGACCATCATGCCCACCTCTTTCTTGCCCGCGACCTCGAGCAGGTCGCGGGTCGACTGCTCCCGACAATCGCTCGCTTGCGCCTGCAGGACGCTCGCCAGCGGCGCGCCACGGTCGAGCGCCGAGACGAGCTGATCGACGGCTCTCGTAAGAGGTGGCACCGAGAGGGTGCGGGACATGTCCTCCAATGCGCGACCGAGCGGGCGCCCCGCGGCCACCTCCGCGACGAGCCCCCGGAACTCGCGCGACAACTCACCGGATCCGACGCGCGCGACTCTGCGCAGTGCGTCGTGGATGCCTTCGCCCGCGGAGAGACTCAGGGCCAGGAACTCCAGGACAGTCGGGAGCTCGGCCACCATGCGGGTCCGCCGCGCTCGCACCCGGTGCGCCAACAGGCGATCGCACCCGACGACGCCGCCCAGCGCGCCCGTCAGGGGCAGTGCCAGACCGGCGACCACTCCCACGGCCCCGGACCCGACGCCTGCGAGCGCGAGGACGGCACCGAGCGCACCGCCCCCGAGGAGGGCGGCCGCCTGCTGAGCCCGGTACCGGTCGATGCCACCGGTCGACCCCGCTCGGCGCAGGTCATCGGCGAGACGGTCGGCCCCGCCCAGGAAGCGGTCGAGGAGCTGCCGCGTCCCCGGGAGGATCGGACCGAGCAGTGCGCCGAGTGTTCCGACCGGATCGCTACGACGCGGTGCCGACATGCGCCTGGCCTCGGCAGAGATGTCGAGGAGTTGGGCCGCGAGACGGTCGTCCAGTCGAAGGCGGGTGAGTCGCGGAGTGGTGAGGAGGATCGACCACAAGCCCACACCGAGCAGGGTGCCGACGAGCAGCGACCAGCCGAGCTGCGCCGTCATCATGCGAAGACCCGCGTCTCGGTGGGGAGGCGGCCGATGCGGCGCATGATGCGATAGGCGATGACGGTGAGGATTGCCCCGCCGAGCAGCAGCGTGACGCCACCCGGCCCGGCGAAGGCCTGCGCGGTCTCCGGGCGGGTGGACAGCAGCAGAAGCACGATCCAGGGGGCGGCCACACCGAGGCGCGCGGCGTTCGATACCCACGACTGGCGCGCTTCGAGCTCTGCCCGGACGGCGGCCTCGGCGCGCAGATGCTGGGCGAGACCGCGGAGCACGGTCGACAGCTCCGTGCCACCGACTTCGCGGGCCATCCGGAGGGTCTCGACGATGCGGTCGGCGATAGGGTCTCCGATCCGCGCTTTCAGCGTGTCGACCGCTTCGCCGAACTGGCCGGTCGCGCCGTACTCCCGAGCGAAAGCGGCGAACGCCGGGCGCAAGGACTGCGGCCCGACGGTGGAGAGCGCACCGAGGGCCTCGGGCAGAGCGACGCCCGACCGAACCGATGCGACGAGATGATCGATGAGGTCGGGCCAGCTCCGTCGTGCGGCGGCCTGCCGCGTGTTGGTGCGCCACTGCGCGACGCCGATCGGCGCGCCAGCTCCCGCGACGACCGCGAGACCGGAAACGACGGGGATTCCGGTGATGCCGAGCACGACGGCTCCGGCGACGAGTCCGGCACAGGAGCAGAGGCCGACGAACCCGCCGGCGGAGATGCGGTCCATGCCCGCCCCGTCGAGCAGAAGGCGGAGGCGCGAGCGGCGGACGCTGCGTTCCGCCAAACGCGCACCCCGCGGCCACAGACGCGGGGACAGGATGAGCAGGATGCCGACGGCCAGCGACAGACCGAGGAGCACGCTCACGCGGCACCGCCCAGGACGTGGGCCGGGTCCAGCCCGGCGGCTCGGTACTTGCCCATCCGCTCGGGGTAGCTGCCGGTGGCGACCAGCTCGTCTCCGCGGCGAGTGAAGAGGACGGAGGCTTCGATGATCCCGTTCTCGACCCGGCCCGTCGGCGCGACGATCTCTATGACGCGGCGCTTGCCGTGGCGGTCCATGGCGCACTGGACGACGACGTCGATGGTGGACGCCACCGTGGGTACCACGAAACTCGCGTCGATGTTGCGACCGGCCAACAGCGGAAGAGTGCACAGCTTGGTGAGCGCCTCGCGCGCACTTCCCGCGTGCAACGAGCACGCGCCCGGGATCCCGCTGCTGAGGGCGATGAGCAGATCGAGCGACTCCGCCTCGCGCACCTCGCCGATCACGAGCCGGTCGGGACGCATCCGCAGGGCTTCCTTGACGAGACGCCGGAGGGTGACCTCTCCCGTGCCTTCGAGGCTGGGCTGGCGACACTGCATGCCGACGACGTCGCGGGCACGGAGGTCGAGCTCGAAGGTCTCCTCGACCGTGACGATGCGCTCCCCCGGGCGTGATGCGGCGAGCAGCGCGGTCAGCATGGTGGTCTTGCCCGCCTGCGTAGCGCCGGAGACGAGGATGTTGGCGCCGGCGAGGACGCTCATACGGAGGAATTCAGCCGCGCGGCGGTCGAGGGAGCCCGCTTCGACGAGCGCGCCGAGGTCGCGGACCTTGCGCCCGAACTTGCGGATGTTCACGGCCCAGTGCCGCCGCGTGACATCGGGGATGACGACGTGCAGACGCGACCCATCCGGCAGTGAGGCGTCGACGAAGGGCGAGGACAGGTCCACGCGGCGACCGGAGGAGACGAGCATCCGCTCCACCAGCGAACGGATCGCGTCATCGGGCAGCACGAGCGGGGTCAGCTCCGAGACGCCGCCCTTGGCGATGAAGACCCGGCTGGGGCCGTTGATCCACAGCTCCTCCACCTCGGGGTCGTCGAGGTAGGGCTGCAGAGCGCCGAAGCCGGTCAGCTCGGCGAGGACAAGACCCTCCGCCTCTCGGTCGTCGGCGAGCGGGACCCCGTCGCCCACGAGGGCCCGCTCGCTGTAGCCGCGCACCGCCTCGCGGGCGTAACGACGAGCGGCGGCGGGATCGGCGGACAGGTCGACGCCGTCACGGCGCACCCGCTGACGGACGGAATCGGCGATGGACTGGACCGCGGAGGACATCCCGGCAGTGTCGCGGAAGGCCCGGAAGCGGCGGGCGGATTATCCACACCGCTCGTTCCCGGGCGCTTCGCGACGGCGCTGGCGCGCCTCCTCAGCGACCGGGGCAGGAAGGCGGGCGTGCCCCTTCATTTCGCTTCGCTCAATGGGCGGTCGGGCGGCAGACGGGCGGGCCCGCCCGTTGAACGGAGCGAAACGCAGGGGCCCTTCATTTCGCTTCGCTCAATGGGCGGGGCGGGCCGGTCAGCCAGCGGGTCAGCGGAACAGGCCGCCGAGGAGGCTGTCGCGCGTGGAGCCGGACGAGCCCGAGCCGCTCGGGGCGGCGGTCGAGGTGCTGGAGCCGGTCTGCAGGGTCAGGTTGTAGCGCTGCAGGATCTCATTCACGGGCTGCACGAAGGACTGGTTGGTGCGTCCGGCTCGCTCGCCGCAGACGGGAGCGGTCGAGGCGTTGTTGTCGTGATCGAAGAGCGCCCCGCCGCTCGTCACGGCCTGCGCCTGGCTGCCCGCGACGTTCGCGCCACCGGAGTCGCCCTGCTGCGTGCAGGCGGTGGTCGAGGTCAGCCCGCTGACGGTGTCCCCGCCGCCGTAGTTGACGGTCGCGTTCTTGCCCGTGATCGTCCCGCAGGTCCACTGGGTGGTGCGGCCGCTCTTGCAGATCGACGCCCCCACGGCGGCCTCCTGAGAGCCGGCGACCGTCACCTCGTTGCCGTCCCAGGTGGTCACCGCTCCGCGCGGCGTGACCGAGCTCGCGAGGGTGAACGCGGCGTAGTCGTCGCCCGGGAAGCTGAAGCCGATGGGCGAGCCCATGTTGGAGCCCTTGAACGAGAACGACGACGCGCCCTCGACGCAGTGGCCGGCAGACACCATCGCGGCGGCCCCGCTCGACGTCCGGGCCGGGAAGCCGACCGAGCAGACGTAGTTCGAACCGTCCACACGGAACTCGTACTGCTCCCCACCGACCATGCTCGCGAGCTGGGTCGGCAGCGCCTCGGTTTCGACGACCGTGGCCCCGGTCGCACGAATCGCGGCGAGCGCCTCGAGCGTGGCCGGATCGCTCGCACCGGCCACGGCCTGCACGACGACGTTGTTCGCTTCGGGATCGACCGCCCAGCTCGCGATGCCTGGCACGTCGACTGCCGCGGCGGTCACGGCGTCGTTCTGCGCCGTCAGCTCGGCCTCGGACTTGGCGACGACCCGGATCTCGACGTCCGCACCGACGGATCGGGCGACGTCGGCGACCGCAGCGACCGCGGCGCCGCTCGTGGCCGTCGCGACGAGCTGTCCGGACGCATCGATGTACGCGCCGGCGGAGAGGTCGGCACCGAGGGCGTCGCTGATGGCCGCCGCCGCCTCGGACTGCACGGCCTGCTCCGCGAACTTCTCGCGCGCCTGCTCGGGCGTGATGCCGTCGTGCGCTGCGAGCGCTTGTTCAGCGGCGGTGTAGGGGCCGACACCCGTCGCCTCCGCGGCGTTCGCCGAGGTCGATGCGAGCAGGGTCGCGGCTGTGAGACAGCTCGCGGCGGCGACCGCAGCGAGAGAACGATGGAGTCGACGGGCTGGCTTCTTCGTCATGCCTGATGGACCTTTCGGATCACCGCGCCACCCCCAGCGGCAACACGTCCAACATCTGTCGGAGCTTCCACGCTAAGCGCCCTGTGAGGAGTGCTCGCCTCTTTCCCGACAGATATACCGATCTATCGATGGTCGGGATGGCCGGCGATACAGGCCCTTCATTTCGCTTCGCTCAATGGGCGGGCGGGCGGACCACGAGCCTCTCTAGAATCGTCAGAGTTCGCGGGAGTGGTGAAATCGGCAGACACGCAGGATTTAGGTTCCTGTGCCTTCGGGCGTGTGGGTTCAAGTCCCACCTTCCGCACGAACGGGTGAGGGGCGGCTCCGCTAGGAGTCGCCCCTCACCCGTTCGTGAAGCAGGTGGATCGCGAAGCCACTCGAGTGGTGGGCCCCTCGCCGCCGGTTCCTGCGCGACGCGAAGCGGCGTGCAGGCCGTGCGCGAGGGATCAAGTCCCACCTTCCGCACGAACGGGTGAGGGGCGGCTCCGCTAGGAGTCGCCCCTCACCCGTTCGTGAAGCAGGTGGATCGCGAGGCAATCGAGCGGCCCCGCCGTACCGCCCCCTAACAGGGTCTGGCCGGGATATCACCCTGCTCATACGCTTTCCGAGCGCTGGCCGACCGATTCGGCTGGAGGAACAAGGAGCAGGGTGGCCATGACGGATGCATCCGACAGCGCTCGATGGCTCGGACACTGGTATCTGCTCGCGACCTGGGACGGGCTGATCGATCGCTGGCCGCGCATCGAGGCGATCGAGTTGATGGCCGTATCCGAAGGCGACCACACGATCCGCTTCTTCGCGGACAACCTCACCCCCACGGGCCGCCGGCTCCGGACCGCCGCGATCGCCGTTCCGTCCGAGTCGGGCTCGCTGTCGTGGCAGGGCCGACGAGGCGCAACGCGTCTGGCTCCGTCATGGGACTTATGCATGAACGAGGCGGAAACACTCATCGCGTGTATGGTCCGCCCGTCACTCCTCGTGCGAGGTGGAGGCCTGATCCTGGCCCGCGCTGAACTCCCCCATGCGGCGGCGGTTCTGACCCTTCAGTCCGACGCTTCGAGAATGGGCCTTCTTCCTCGCCACATCGATTCGATGTCGTTCCGCGAGCGACCCGACGGCATGGTGCCGGGTGGGTCGGAGCGGATGCGGAATTTCATGCTCACGGCGAAGCGGAATCGCCGTACTCAGGAGATCAAGACTCCCCAGTAGCCACCGCGGCGGCCTCTTCGCCGCTGTTCCGGCGTCGGATCGCCCGTGGCGGACGCTCACCGACGAACGATCGGCCCGAGTCGACGACGAACCCCTGCTGGAGGGCTTCCCGACCGATGAGCATCCGGAAGCCCATCTGATCACGGTTGTTGAGAGTCACTTCGGCATCGACCTCGTGCCCGATGAGCACGAGATTCATCCGCACGACGAGACGCTCCTGCACGATGCCGTTCGAACTGCGAACGCGACGCCGATCGTGGACGGGGAGCTCGACGACGACGCCGTCCTCCTCCGACTCCTGCCAGGGGCGGACGGTGAACCGCACCCAGTCCGAGCCCTCACGCTTGAACTCCTCCGAGTCGAACGCGTGCAGCGACGACGTCTGCGCTCCCGTGTCCAGCTTCGCCTTGATCCAGGGCACGTCGATACCGGGCAGTCGAACCCACTCGCGCCACCCGGCGAGGATGTTTGAATGGGGCGTCTGTCTCACGAGCCCATCTTCTCAGCGTCGACCCCTTAGAGCCCGGATATGAAACTCGCCATTCTTTCGCGCGCCCCGCGCGCCTATTCGACCCAGCGTCTGCGCTCTTCGGCGGAAGAGCGGGGACATGACGTCAAGGTGTTGAACACCCTGCGTTTCGGGATCGACCTCTCGGCCGATTCGCCCGACCTCCAATACCGGGGCCGCCCGCTGAGCGACTACGACGCGATCCTCCCCCGCATCGGTGCCTCCATCACCTACTTCGGCACCGCCGTGGTGCGCCAGTTCGAGCAGATGGATGTCTACACGCCGAACACGGCGAACGGGATCTCGAATGCCCGGGACAAGCTGCGGGCGACGCAGATCCTGTCGCGGCACAACATCGGCATCCCCGCCACCGCGTTCGTGCGGAACCGGGCGGACGTGCGCGCGGCGATCGAGCGGGTCGGTGGCGCCCCCGTCGTCATCAAGCTGCTCGAGGGCACGCAGGGCATCGGTGTCATCCTCGCTCCCGAGGTGAAGGTCGCGGAGGCGATCATCGAGACGCTGCAATCCACCAACCAGAACGTGCTCATCCAGCACTTCGTGCGCGAGAGCCGCGGCAAGGACGTCCGCGCCCTGGTCGTCGGCGACCGGGTGATCGCCGCCATGCGACGCCGCGCGAACGGCGACGAGTTCCGCTCGAACGTGCACCGCGGCGGGTCGGTCGAGGCCGTGGAACTCACCCCCGAGTACGAGCAGGCGGCCGTGCGCTCCGCCCAGATCATGGGTCTCAAGGTCGCCGGTGTCGACATGCTCGAGGGCGACGAGGGTCCCCTGGTCATGGAGGTCAACTCCTCCCCCGGCCTGCAGGGCATCGAAGCCGCCACGCAGCTGGACGTGGCCGGCGCGATCGTCGACTACATCGCCAACCAGGTCGCCTTCCCCGAGATCGACGTGCGTCAACGACTCAGCGTCTCGACCGGTTACGGGGTGGCCGAACTGCTGGTGCACACCAACGCGGAGCTCGTCGGCGTGAGACTCGGCGACTCCGGCCTGTGGGAACGCGATATCACGGTCCTCACCCTGCACCGCGGCGCGACCGTGATCCCGAACCCGCGCAAGGGAGTGGTCCTCGAGGCGGGCGATCGCATGCTGTGCTTCGGCAAGCTCGAGGAGATGCGCTCGATGATCCCCGAACGCCGTCGACGCCGTCCGCGCGTGCGCAAGCTCCCCGCCGAGGCGCTTCCCGAGAGCTGATTCGGCCGATTCGTCGAACACAGGTGTCACGGATCCTCGTCCGCCCTCCCTGAAGGCACCATACTTCTCGCCGGGAAGGGATGATCATGGACCGTCTTCACGCACCGACGGCGGACCGGCTCGCGGGCTCGTGGTACATGGCAGCAGGCACCGCAGGCTTCCTCGACGCACGCCCCAAGGTCGAGACCATCGAGGTCTTCGTCTCGCGACGCTCGGGCGAGAAGATCCGACTGTCGAGTGTCTGCGAGGTCGACGGGAGGATCTTCCGGTTGTCACAGAGATTGCGCATGTCTCCTGCGAGGGGCACCTTGACCTTCGGCCTGCTCCCCGGGAGAGCGTCGATCATGAGGCGTTGGCGGATCGGCGAGACTCGCGCGGGCGAGGTCCTGCGCGTCACCCATGAGGGGTCGATGCTGTTCCGCGGCGGGTCCCTGTTCTACGTGCGCAGTGGAGTGGAGCCTGCAGACGCTCGACGTCTCATCGAACGGAGTCGGCGCGAGCTGAACCTGTCGGAGCGGGACCTGGAGACCATGACCTGGCGATCACGCCCCGTCGTCACCCTCACGGGCGACCCGAAGTGGACCCTGCGCGAGCGATTGGGGTCCGCCGTCCGAAGTGACACGCGCCTCCGCCGAACAGGCCGGCGCGCGTGAGTTCTCGGATACCCTGGGGCGACGCCACACAGCCGAAGGCCGCCCAGGCAGGACCGCGCGTCTCTCTCGACGACTGGAGCCCTCGTGCATCTGCTGCATCCGTCCGCCCTGATCCCCTGGCTCGACCCGCAGAACCTGATCGAGGGGTTCGGCGCCTTCGCCCTGCTCGGCATCTGTTTCATTGTCTTCGCCGAGACCGGCCTTCTCGTCGGCTTCCTCCTACCGGGCGACACCCTGCTCATCATCTCCGGGATCCTGACGTTCTCAGGCGTGATCGACATCGACATCTGGTGGGTATGTCTCGCCATCTCGTTCGCCGCCTTCGTCGGCGGTGAGGTCGGCTACCTGATCGGCCACAAGGTGGGGCCCCGGATCTTCGAGCGCAAAGAGACCGGACTCTTCAGCATCGAGAACGTCAGGCGCACCAACGGGTTCTTCGAGCGCTTCGGCGGTCTCGCCGTGATCGTGGCCCGCTTCGTCCCGATCGTCCGCACGTTCGCCCCGGTCGCGGCGGGTGTCGGCCATATGAACTACAAGAAATACTCGCTCTACAACGCCATCGGCGCGATCATCTGGGGCGCCGGACTGACGCTGCTCGGTTACGTCCTCGGCTACATCCCGCCCGTCCGCGACTTCGTCGTCAGCTACATCGACGTCATCCTGCTCGGTGCGGTCGCGATCACCCTGATCCCCACGATCTTCCACTACGTGCAGAGCCTGCAGAAGGCCAAGAAGGCCCGTGCGGCGGGGACGACCGCCGGGGGCACCCAGGGCCTGGTCCTCGGCGACGAAGACCTCAAGAACTGAGCTCCTCCGGTCGATGACCCGGGTCGGCTGATCGGTGGATGTCGGCGCGAGCGGGCCGTCGGTAGCGTCTCGCTCATGAACGAAACGCAGGACAGAGTCCGCATCGCCGCCGAAGTACGGGTCGACGCCCGTCGTCACCTCATCGGACGCGTCTCCACCTGGTTCGTCGTCGCGATCGTCACCACGTCGGCGTGGCTCGTGACGTCAGGGCCGGGGAGCTATTTCTGGCCGATCTGGCCCATGTTCGGGGTAGGTATCGCCGTCGTCGTTGCCGCGGTGCGACTCGTCGAGATCCCGGGCCTCAACCGTGAGAGCAGTGTCGAGCGCGAAATGGAACGGATGAGCGCTCGCGACTGATCCGGACAGCCGGTTGCCGCTGTCAGGCGCCCGTGACCACCAGCACGATGAGCACGCCGTTGAGGACGATGAGCGCGGCCGCCGCGATGATCGCGAGACCCGTCGTCCACCACCGGTTGACATGGTCCCCGAGAACGGTGCGCCGAGCCGTGAGGGCGATGAGCGGGATGAGCGCGAACGGGATCCCGAAGGACAGCACCACCTGGCTGAGTATCAGCGCGAGGGTGGGATCGACGCCGAGCAGGAGCACCGCGAGCGCGGGGACCAGGGTGACGACCCGACGAGCCAGCAGCGAGACCGGCGCCCGCAGCAAACCGTGCATGATCTCGGAGCCGGCGTACGCGCCGACCGACGACGACGCGAGGCCGGAAGCCAGCAGGGCGACGGCGAAGAGCACCGCCACGACAGGCCCCAGCCCCGCTTCGAGCGCCGCGTAGGCGCCTTCGAGAGTGTCGGTTCCGGGAACGCCCTGGAGCGATGCGGCGGCGACGAGCAGGATGATCACGTTCACCCCGCCTGCGACGGCGAGCGCCCCCGTCACATCGACCCGGGTGGCTCGGAGCAGGAGCTTCGTGTCCCGCGCCTCTACCGTGCCGGAGAAGCGATCTCGGGTCAGCGAGGAGTGCGCGTAGATCGCGTGAGGCATGACGGTCGCCCCGAGGATCGATGCCGCGAGCAGTACCGAGCCCGAGTCCTCGAAACGAGGAACGAGGCCGGCGACGGCCTGCGCCGGGTCGGGCGGGCCGACCACGATGCCGGCGCAGAACCCGACCGCGATGACCAGGACGAGACCGAGGACGAGACGTTCGAACACCCGGGGGCCGCGCCGCGACTGCACGAGGAGCAGGAGGATGGAGACCCCTCCGGTGATGACTCCGCCCAGGAGCAGCGGGATGCCGAACAACAGATTGAGGGCGACGGCTCCGCCCAGGATCTCGGCGATATCGGTGGCCATGGCGACGAGTTCGGCCTGGACCCAGAAGGCGAGACGGGTTCCCCGCTTCCGGAACCGGGCACCGAGAGCCTGCGGGAGGCTCTCCCCGGTCACGATGCCCAGCTTCGCCGAAAGGTACTGGATCAGCCAGGCCATGAGATTGCCCACCACGACGACCCACACGAGCAGGTATCCGTAGGTCGCGCCCGCGGTCATGTTGCTGGCGACGTTGCCCGGATCGAGGTAGGCCACGCCGGCGACGACTGCGGGGCCCAGGAGCGGCAGGAGGCGCGTGCGACGCGACGGTGCGGAACCGACCGTCGAGGAGGACGTCACAGAGCTATCCTCGGATTTTTCGGCATACCGAAAATTCTAAGGAGGCGCGGACGCCCCGGCAACGGGTCACTCGATCGCCACCCACACCGCGGTCGCGAGCTCCGCGTCCCGCTCACCGGCTTCGACCTCGCTGCCGACCTGCAGGCCACGTCCGGCGAGACGCGTGAGGAGCTCGGGAACTCGGTCGCTGACCCGCACGATCCGGCCCGATCCGCTGGTCAACGTGTCCCACCGCACAGCGGGCGGCCGGTCGACCTCCCCCTGGGCCGAGGGGATGGGATCGCCGTGCGGATCGACGGTCGGATGACCGAGTTCCTGGGCAATGGCGTCCAGCAGGCGGTCGCTCACGGCGTGCTCCAGTACCTCGGCCTCGTCGTGCACCTCCTCCCAGCCGTACCCGAAGCGCTCGACGAGCCAGGTCTCGATCAGGCGGTGACGACGCACCATCCGCAGAGCGCGGATCCGCCCCTCGTCGGTGAGGGTGATCGCGCCGTAGGGGACGTGCTCGACCAGCCCGCGGGCGGCGAGCTTCTTGACCATCTCCGTGATGCTGGACGGGGAGAGGCCGAGACGCGCCGCCAGCTGGGTGCCCGTGATGGGCTGTTCCTGCCACTCGGTGTGCGAGTACACGACCTTGAGGTAGTCCTCGATCGCGACGTCGGAGAGCGGGGCGGCCATGGGCGGACTCTACCGGCGTGTCCGCGCGGCCGACAGGGCTAGCGGTGGCGGGAGTGTTCGTGCTCGTGCTCGACGTGGTCGGACGGCTCGATCTGAAAGGTCGAGTGATCGACGTCGAAGTGCTCCTCGAGGCACCCGCCCAGGTCGTCGAGCAGGCGGTCGACCCCGCCGGACTCGAAGACCTCGGGCTCGACCACGACGTGGGCCGTGAAGACAGGCGCGCCGGTCGTGATGGCCCACACGTGGACGTCGTGCACGTCGACCACACCCGGAGTCTCGAGGATGTGCTGACGGATGTCGTCGACGCTCGTCCCCGCCGGAACCGACTGGTTGAGCACCCCGGTCACGTCACGGAGCAGCGAGAGGGCTCTGGGGAGGATCATGAGCGCCACCGCGAGAGAAGCGATGGAGTCGGCTGGCGCGAATCCGGTCGTCAGGATCACGAGCGCCGCAACGATCGCAGCCGCTGAACCGAGTAGGTCGCCGAGGACCTCGAGGTAGGCGCCCCGCATGTTGATCGAGGTGTCCTTGCCGGCGCGCAGGATGGACAGCGAGGCGAGATTGGCGCACAGTCCGACCGCCGCCACGATCAGCATCGGCAGGGCGAGGATCCCCTCGCTCGCGGGATTCACGAGCCGGGAGACCGCCTCGACGCCGACGAAGACCGCGATCCCGAGCAGCAGCAACGCGTTGATGAGGGCGCCGAACACCTCGGCGCGCCGGAAGCCGAAGGTGGCCCTGTCGGTCGCCGGTCGCGCCGCGACCGACAGTGCGATCAGCGCGATCGCGAGCCCGACCGAGTCGGACAGCATGTGGCCGGCGTCGGCGAGCAGCGTCAGAGACCCCGTCAGCAACGCCCCGACGACCTCGGCCAGCGCGAACCCCGCGGTGATCACCAGCGCGGCGATGAGCCGCCGCCTCGACGCGTCCGCGCCGTGCGAGTGCCCCGCCGAGCCGTGAGATGTCATCGACTCACGGTACGCCGTATGCCCCTCAGGCGCCCCATCGAGAGGGCGGTTGTTCGAGAGGAGCGACCGCAGGAGTCACTCGACGTGGTCGAGCAGCCACGGCAGCAGCGCGGTGAAGGCCTGCGTGCGGTGACTCAGCGCATCCTTCTCGGCCGGGCTGAGCTCGGCGGCCGAACGTCCGCCGCCGTCGTGCGGACGGAAGATCGGGTCGTATCCGAACCCTCCGCCGCCGAAGGGCGCTTCGGCGATGGAGCCTCGCCAGCGAGCGATCTCGACGTGCTCGGTGTCGCCCTCCGGCCCGGGGATGACTGCCGCGGCTGCACACGTGAACTCGGCACCGCGGTCGGCCTCGGCGACGCCCACGAGGTTCTGAAGCAGGAGGGCCAGATTGTCCCCGTCATCGCGCGTCCCCGCGTAGCGTGCGGAGTGGATGCCGGGGGCACCGCCGAGCGCATCCGCGGAGATCCCGGAGTCGTCGGCGATGGCGGGCAGGCCGGTGTGGGCTGCAGCGGCCCGCGCCTTGATGAGGGCGTTCGCCTCGAACGTGTCACCGTCCTCCACGGGTTCGGGGCCGTCGTAACCGATCAGCTCGATTCCGCCGAGCCGCTCCCCCAGGATGCGTCGGAGTTCGACCACCTTGTGGGCGTTGTGGGTCGCGAGCACG
This sequence comes from uncultured Naasia sp., assembly GCA_913778905.1. Taxonomy (GTDB): domain Bacteria; phylum Actinomycetota; class Actinomycetes; order Actinomycetales; family Microbacteriaceae; genus Naasia. The sequence continues at coordinate 245,260 of CAJYYA010000012.1, forward strand.
ACCCGCCGGGTAGAGGTCACCGGGTCGCCTCGGCCTGGGCCTCGAGCGCCGCCCGCTGGAAGGCTGCGAGATCGTTCGTGCCGGCGAGAGCGAGGTCGAGCAGCGAGTCGAGCTCGCGGCGGTCGAACGGGGCGCGCTCCGCGGTGCCCTGCACCTCGACGAAGAGACCGCGGCCGGTCGCGACGACGTTCATGTCGGTCTCGGCACGCACGTCCTCGGTGTAGGCGAGATCGAGCATGGGCTCGCCGTCGATGATGCCGACCGAGACGGCGGCGACGGAGTCGATGAGCGGCTGCGCCTTCTGACCGATGAACTTCTTGCCACGCGCCCACTCGACCGCGTCGGCGAGGGCGACGTAGGCGCCCGTGATCGCGGCGGTCCGGGTTCCGCCGTCGGCCTGGAGCACATCGCAGTCGAGTACGACGGTGTTCTCACCGAGCGCCTTCAGGTCGATGACGGCGCGGAGGCTGCGCCCGATGAGGCGGGAGATCTCGTGCGTGCGCCCGCCGATCTTGCCCTTGACCGACTCACGGTCGTTCCGGGAGTTGGTGGCGCGGGGAAGCATCGCGTATTCCGCCGTGATCCAGCCGGTGCCCTTGCCGGTCAACCAACGGGGCACTCCGTTGGTGAACGACGCGGTGCACAGCACCTTGGTCCCGCCGAACGAGATGAGTGCCGACCCCTCGGCCTGCGAGCTCCAGCCCCGCTCGATCGTGACCTCGCGGAGTTGATCGTTGGTGCGTCCGTCGATGCGGGTCATGGCGTGTCCTTTGCGTGAGGTGGTCGTGATCGCCGCTGCGGCGACGGATCGGGGAGCATGGGTCAGACGGGTCCGCCGACACGGGGAAGCGTGATGGTGCCCGTGAGGACGGTGTCGGCACGGGGAGCCTCCAAGCCGAGGAAGCGGCGTGCGAGACGGGTGAACTCGTGAGCGCTCTCGCCGGTCGCCTCGTAGACCCGGCTGGGCTCGCCGGGCTCGGTGCGGAGCAGGTCGTGTTCGACGAGACGGCGGTAGACGTCGCGCGCGGTCTCGTCCGCGCTCGAGACGAGGGCGACGTCCGGCCCGACGACGTACTGGATCGCCGCGGACAGGAGCGGGTAATGCGTGCACCCGAGTACCAGGGTGTCGATGTCCGCCGCCTTCAACGGAGCGAGGTACTCCTCCGCCACCGCGAACAGCTCAGGCCCCGACGTCACGCCCGCCTCGACGAATTCGACGAACCGCGGACATGCCGCCGTGGTCAGGGTGAGGTGCGGAGCGGCGGCGAATGCGTCCTCGTACGCCCGCGAGGTGATGGTCGCGACCGTGCCGATGACCCCGACGCGACCGTTGCGCGTGCGTCGCACCGCCGTGCGGGCGGCCGGCTGGATCACCTCCACGACCGGGATCCCGTGCTCGACCTCGTACCGCTCGCGGGCGTCTCGCAGAACGGCGGCGGACGCGGAGTTGCAAGCGATGACGAGCAACTTGACCCCCTGCTCGACGAGGGAATCCATGACGTCGAGGGCATGCCTGCGCACCTCGGCGATGGGGAGGGGCCCATAGGGGCCGTTGGCGGTGTCGCCGACGTAGAGGATCGACTCCCGCGGCAGCTGATCGATGATCGCGCGGGCCACGGTCAGACCGCCGACACCCGAGTCGAAGACTCCAATCGGCGCATCGGTCACAGGGTGAGAGTCTAGACGCGCTCGCTAGGCTGACCCGGGTGACGCACAGCACCGCGCTCCTCACCGACCGCTACGAGCTCACCATGCTCGAGGCCGCCATACGCTCCGGGACCCACGAACGGGACTGCGTCTTCGAGGTCTTCGGACGCTCGCTCCCCGGCGGCCGCCGCTACGGCATCGTGGCCGGAACGGGTCGCGTGCTCGAGGCCGTGTCCCGCTTCCGCTTCGGTGACGACGAGCTGACCTGGCTCCGCGACAACCGGATCGTGGGTGATGCCGCACTCGACTACCTCGCCGACTACCGCTTCACGGGCGACATCCGCGGCTATCGCGAGGGCGAGGTCTACTTCCCCGGTTCGCCGATCCTCGTCGTCGAGGGGCGCTTCGCCGAGGCGGTCCTGCTCGAGACCCTCGTCTTGAGCATCTTGAACTACGACAGCGCGGTCGCCACGGCCGCCGCGCGCATGGTGTCCGCCGCGGGAACGCGACCCCTCGCGGAGATGGGCTCGCGTCGCACCGGCGAGCACTCCGCCGTCGCCGCGGCCCGCGCCGCCTACATCGCGGGCTTCTCCGCCACGTCCAACCTCGAGGCCGGACGCACCTGGGGCGTGCCGACCATGGGCACCGCCGCACACGCGTTCACCCTGCTCCATGACTCCGAGGAGGATGCGTTCCGAGCCCAGATCGAGACTCTCGGCACGGGCACCACCCTGCTGGTCGACACCTATGACGTGCACACGGCCGTCGCGCGCGCCGTCGAGATCGCGGGTACCGGGCTCGGCGCGGTCCGCATCGACTCGGGCGATCTCCCCATCGTCGTCGCCGAGGTTCGCGCACAGCTGGACGCGCTCGGGGCGACCGGGACACGCATCACCGTCACCAACGACCTCGACGAGTACGGCATCGCGATCCTCGCGGCCTCCCCCGTCGACTCGTACGGGGTCGGGACGTCGGTCGTCACGGGATCCGGCAGTCCCGCCGCCGGCATGGTCTACAAGCTCGTGGCCCACCGCGACGACACCGGCGAATGGATCTCCGTCGCCAAGCGCTCGGCGGCCAAGGTCAGCGTCGGCGGCAGCAAGCGAGCCTTCCGCGCAGTGAACGACCGTGGGATCGCCACGGCCGAGATCATCCGCCGGGATGTCGGCGGTGTTCCGGCGCGAGCCGCGGAGGGCGAGCGCGCACTCCACGTTCCTCTGATGACCGCGGGTGTGGCCGCCGAGTCGTTCCTCGGCGCGGCGGGGGCTGCAGCTGCTCGGGCCCACCGGGCGGACGCGATCGCAGAACTCCCCCGTGACGCGTTCCGCCTCAGCTCGGGTGACCCCGAGCTGGCGGCGCGCTATGAGTGACGCGCCGGGCCCGCCTGACGCGCCTCTCGTCTGACGGAATGCAGGACCTCGCAGATCGAATGCAGGACCTCGAGAATTGACCAGCCGCGTCTACCCCGGACTTATCGGGATCCCGCGAAGGCCGTCCTGCACTTCGGACGCGCGATCCTGCATTCGTCACGCGACTCCTGCACTTGTTCAGAGAGTCAGGGCTTGAGCTTCTCGTAGATCTCCTGGCAGGTGGGGCACACCGCGAACTTCGACGGGTCGCGACCCGGGACCCACTTCTTGCCGCACAGCGCCTTGACGGGCTTGCCCGTGACGGCGGACTCGACGATCTTGTCCTTCTTGACGTAATGGGCGAACTTGTCGTGATCGCCGTCGTCGAGCTGCTCCTTCTCGAGGAGCTCCTGCAGCTCACGGTCGAGCACATCGGTGCCCCCGCCGCCGGGTCCGGGTTCCATGGTCGAGTCGAAGAAAGCCACGGGTGGATTGTACGCCCGCGGCACGGACGCCGGCCGGAACCGCCGACCGTCTCCGCGATCGCTCAGGCGGCCTGCAGCGAGGCCGCCAGGATCTCCGGCCCACGACGTCGGAAGATCCGCGAACCGATCCAGACGCCGACGGCGAGGACCAGGAGTCCCGTCGCGAGACCAGCCACGAGTGACCACGTGTAGAAGGCGGGGTCGGAGACGTAACCGAGGACGGCGAGCACGATGGCGGGGGCCGACAGGACCGCGGTGACGAGGAACGAGACGGTCTGCACGAAGGCGACCGTGGCGCCCGTGTTCTGCGGCTGACTGAACGGGCTGTCACCCGGACGCACGACCGCGTAGGGGAACCGGGCCGAGGTGATGCTCGACAGCCCCATACCCGCCAGCAGCAGCGAGAGACTGATGCCGAGGATGCCGCCGAGTCCGGCCCAGTCGCCGAAGAAGTATGCCGACACGACCGAGCCGACGAGGATGATCGGCACGCCGAAGGCCAGCGCCGGGAAGAGCCGGCCCAGGCGATCCGAACGCCCCCTGATACCCGAGACGACGTGCTGCCAGACGGCGGTGTTGTCGTAGGCGGTGTCGTTGTGCAGGCTCCATCCGAGGAGTAGCGAGAAGACGGGGACGGGTATCAGGGCGACGATCGTGCCCGGTACCCCCACCACGAGCAGTGGGAGCATCACGATGATCGGCGTGAAGGGCACGACGACCAGCGAGACCCAATAACGGGGATCGCGGGCCCAATAGGTCGCACTTCGGGCGGCGATCGCCCCGCCAGGGTTGTCGGGGAGCCGGTCGAACCACCCGAGCCCGGCGTAGCTCTTGGCGCGCCCCTCTCGTTCGGGTGAGACCAGCATCCACGCGACGAGCTTCGTCCAGGCGAGCCAGAGCAGAGCGGGCGTGGCGACGGCGATCAGCAGATGCAGGAACGCACCTCCCCCGTCACCGATGGCCGCGTCGCCGGGGATCGCCCAGGCGGCGCCGAGGGGGGTCCACGCGAGGGTGTCGGCGAAGGCGCGCGCGGTGCGTCCATCGTCCGTGGCCCAGTCGACGCCGGCGAGGACGAACACGATCGGCGAGAGGAGGACCAGCACCAGCAGCCCGAGGATCGCACTGAACTCACGCGCCCGCCGCGTCGCGAGCAGGAAAGCCGCGACGGAGGTCGTCACGCGGGCCGCGAGGACGCAGGTGGCCACGGTCAGCACCGCGCCGAGCAACGCGAGGAAGGACAGACCCGGCAGGCGGGTCCAGGTCACGATCTGGCTGAGCACGACGATGAGGAGAGCGAGCGTCGGAACGCTCACCAGGGCCGCGACGAGAAGCGCGAGCGACAGCTTCGTGTTGTCGAGCCCGAACAGCGAGAACCGGCGCGGATCGAGAGCGTCGTCGAGTCCGAACATCAACGGGACGACGGCGAAGCCGGCCACGATGAGCGAACCGCCGATGATCGTGAACGAGCGGGCGGTCTCCTCGTCGAAGAAACGCAGCGCCAGCAGCCCGGCGGAACACAGCACGGCTGCGCCGATCCCGTACAAGACCGCCACGACCAGCCCGAAGACCTGCCAGGGGCCGCGCCGGAAGGAGTTGGCGAGAAGCTGCAGCTTCAGTCGGAGAAAGTGTGCAACCACTCCATGCCCTCCGCTGCCTTGCGTCCGCCGGCGAGCTCGACGAAACGCTCCTCGAGGGTGCGGCCGTCGCGGACCTCGTCCATGGTCCCGGACGCAAGGACCCGACCACCGACGATGACGGCGACGCGATCGCAGACGCGCTGGATGAAGTCCATCCCGTGGCTGGAGAGCACGACCGTGCCGCCGCCGGCGACGTAGCGCTGCAGGATCTCGACGAGGTTCGCCGCCGAAACGGGGTCGACCGACTCGAAGGGTTCATCGAGCACGAGGATGCGCGGCGAGTGGATCATGGCCGCCGCGAGGGCGATCTTCTTGGTCATGCCCGCCGAGTAGTCCGTCACGAGACGACGCATCGCGTCCTCGATGCCGAACGCGGCCGCCAGGTCGGCGGAGCGCTTCATGACGGTGCCCCGATCGAGCCCGCGCAAGACGCCGGCGTAGTAGAGCATCTGCGCGCCGGTCAGCCGGTCGAAGAGACGGAGTGAGTCGGGCAGGACGCCGATGCTGCGTTTGGCGCGCTCGGGCTCGTTCCAGACGTGGACGTCGTTCACCACGACGTCTCCCGAATCCGGCCGGAGCAGCCCGGTGATCATCGACAGAGTGGTCGTCTTCCCCGCACCGTTGGGCCCCACGATGCCGTACAGCGACCCCGTCGGAACGGCGAGATCGATGGCGTCGACCGCGACCTTCTCCCCGAAACGCTTGGTGAGCCCCGTGATCCTGAGCACCGGGTTGTCGACGAGGTCCGGAGCGTGCGTCCCTTCGGGAGCGTCATGGCGGACCGCCGACTCCTCGGGATCGAGGCTCCACGAGGACTCCGGCTCGTCGTCCGACGCGGACACCGTATCCGGCGCGGCGACCGGGGTGGGCTCGGGCGCGGCGATCTTTCTCCCCTTGCCGGTCCGAGCTGTCGGGACCGGCTGGGGCACGCGGCCGGGGTCGGCGGGGGTTTCCGCGCCGGCGTCCGGTTCGGAAGCGACCGAACCCTGGGGTTCGGCGTCCGGCTCGGCTTTGATCTTCGGAAAGTCTTCTCGCGCGGACTCGGGAGCGGCGTCCGGCTGGGCGGCCACAGGCTCGAGCGGCGCTTCGGACTCGGCCTCCGGCGCCAGGTCAGCATCCGGAGCCTGGTCGGCCTCCGGCGCCAGGTCGGCCTTCGTCGCCTGGTCAGTGTCCGGCTCCGGCTCCGGCTCGGGCTCCGGCTTCGGCTCCATCTCTGGCTCCGGCTCCGGCTCCGGCTCCGGCTCCGGCTCCGGCTCCGGCTCCGGCTCCGGCTCCGGCTCCGAGAGGATCGGATCAGCCGTGGTGCCGTCGTCCTCCGGCGCGCGGACGTCGACATCCGGCTCTGCAGTGGCGGCCGCGGGCTGCTCCCTGACGGGAGCGGTGACGGAGGTGTGCTCCGGAGCCGCGGCGACCTCCGCTGAGGCGGTCGCGCGAGACTCGTCTTTGGTAGCGTCGACGGCTTCGCTTCCGCCCGTCGGTGTGGGCACGGCGGCCGGACGAGCCTGCGAGGCGGATCGTGACGCGGCGGGGCGGCGGGGCGCGCGCGGAGTCGTGGTCGACGTCTTCGGCGGCGCCGGGCGGGCGGCACGGGTCGGCTTATTCGCCGCCCCCTCCGACGACTCGGTGCCGGCGGGCGACGCGGCATTCACGGTCGGCTCGACGCCATCGTTCCCGGCGGGCGCGGCAGCCTTCGACGCCGCCGTCGAACGGGTGCGGGTCGTCCTGGCGGCAGCCGGCTTGGAGGCGGACGTCCGCGACGTGGCGCGCTTCGGAGCGGTGGTCGGTCTCGCTGCCTCGTCGGCGGCGCCCGTGGCGGAGGCGGTGGTCGCGGCTGCGGCCGGTGCTCGTTTGACCGGTGCCCGCTTGGCCGGCGCACGCGTGGCTGCAGGAGCGGGTTCGGTGGCTTCGGTCGCCTCGGCGGCAGCGTCCGCGGCGACGGCTGACGGATCGGACGACGCGGGGCCCGCAGGGCGGGCTACCCGCGTGCGAGTCCGCGTGCGTGAGGTCGTGGTCACCGGCACAGTCGGCCCGGAGCGGGACGTGCCGTCGGCCGCGGCGACCGCAGTCTTCTCGGCGGGCGCTGCGGGGGCCGCGGACTCCTCGGGTGCGTTGTCGGCGGCAGCTGTCACAGAAGCAAAGGTAGCAACCCCCCTCTCGCCGAACCCGCACGACGGGCCCGGCGGGCATCGTTCCCGAGGATGATTCCTCGGGCCGGTAAGGCGGATGCGCGGGCCGGTCCTCGCCCACCGATGTGAGTCTCTCCGATGAACCGGGGCCGAGCCGACCGACCGTCCGCCCTCGCGAGGGCACGCTCACTGAGCCCGGCTCATTCATAAGAATCCCCGCAGAGATTCTCAGCAACGGATCGAGTCCGCCGACCGTGCCCTCGACACCGTCTTCCGGTAGTTCCCCGGTGCGGGTTCCTACAATCCACGCATGACGAAGAACGACGTTCCACGGGCGGGCTCGGACACCGATCCGCACGGCGGTCCCGACGACCTGCCGCGTCACGTGGTCACCGCATTCGACAAGCTGCTCGCGGTGCAGCGACCCGCTGTGATCGCCAACATCAAAGCGATCCGGCGTCTCCGTCCGCAGGCGACACCGGAGCAGGTGCTTCGGGTCCTCGAGCGGGAGTACCTCACGGCGGTCACGACCGGCGGGGCCGCGGTGGGAGCATCCGCGGTCTTCCCCGGAGTCGGCACCGGAGCGGCGCTCGCACTCAGCGGCGTCGAGACGGCCGGCTTCCTCGAGGCCAGCGCCCTCTTCGCGCAATCCGTCGCGGAACTGCACGGCCTCGCCGTGCGTGAGCCGGAACGCGCCCGCGCCCTGGTCATGGCGATGATGCTCGGCGAGGGTGGCCGCAAGCTGGTCAAGCAATTCGCCGGTCAGATGAGCGGCAAGGCCGGCCTCGGACGCCCGGCGTTCTGGGGCGAGCTGGTGACCACCTCGATGCCTCAGGCGATCATGGGTCCGCTGACCGACTCGCTTCGGAAGCGCTTCATGCGCAGCTTCCTGACCCGCCAGAGCGGAACCGTCATCGGGCGCATGGTCCCCTTCGGCGTCGGAGCGGTCATCGGCGGAACCGGCAACCACCTGCTCGGACGACGCGTCGTCTCGAGCTCCCGCGAGGCGTTCCCCCCGCTGCCCGAGGACTTCCTCCCCGAGCTGGCACTGACGGTGAAGACGACCGCCCGGGGTATCGAACCGGGCGAGGACTCACCTCGCCGGCGCTCGCCGTTCCGCCGCAAGCCGCGCGCGCTGGAGGGGCCCGACGCCGCTGCCGACGCCGACGCGCGGCCCTGAATCGAGCAGATGTCGCTTGTCGGACGACGTCCCGGGCGCGATGCAGCGATGCAGGAAGGGCCGGTGCACCGCGGTGCACCGGCCCTTCCTCACCTCGAGGAGGAACGAATCAGAGGCTGAGTGTTCCGAGAGTCACGGTCGCCTCGTAGCGCTGACCGTCACGGACGTAGACCAGGTTGGCCTCCGCCCCGGCAGCGAGATACCGGACCTGCGCGGTGAGGTCGGTCGAGTTGGTGATCTGCGTGCCGTTGAACTCCGTCACGATGTCACCCGCCTTGAGACCGGCCTTCTGCGCTGCCCCGCCGTTGGTGATCTCCTGCAGGTAGGCGCCCGACTGACCAGCCGAGGGGTCGACCCTCGTGGCGTCGGCGACCCCGGCTCCGAGCAGTCCGTGCGTCGCCGAACCGTTCTCGATGATCTCGTCGGCGACCCGCTTGGCGAGATCGGCCGGGATCGCGAAGCCGACTCCGATGTTGCCGGACTGACCGGAGCTGCTGCCGCCGGCGCTCGCGATGGCGACGTTCACCCCGATCAGCTCCCCCTCGGTGTTGAGCAGGGCGCCGCCCGAGTTGCCGGGGTTGATGGCCGCATCCGTCTGGATGACCGGGATGGAGATGGTGCCCGACGACTGCTGCTGCTGTTGCTGCTGCTGCTGGCCCTGACCGGGGATGTCGAAGTTCCAGAAGTCGTACGGCGACTGCCCGTTCTCGTCCGGGGCGGTTTCGCCCTCGCTCTTCGGCACCGCGGACGACTTGACCGTGATGCTGCGGTTGAGCGACGAGATGATGCCGTCGGTGACGGTGCCGCTGAGGCCGAGCGGCGCGCCGATCGCGATGGCCGAGTCGCCGACGTTGAGCTTGGTCGAGTCGGCGAACTCCATCGGAGTCAGGCCGCTGGCGTTGTCCAGCTTGATGACGGCGAGGTCGACCACCGGGTCGGTGCCGACGATCGTCGCGGTGTAGACGCGGCCGTCGTCGGTCGTGACCGACACCTTCGCGTTGCCCACGGCTCCGTCGAGCGTCACGACGTGCGTGTTGGTCAGGACGTAGCCGTCGGCGCTGAGGATGACGCCCGATCCGGTGCCCGCCGAACTGTTGCCCGAGACCGAGATGGTCACGACCGAGGGCGACGACTTGGCGGCCACCGCCGTGACGGTGGTCGCGTCGGAGGCCCGATTGACGGTGACGTTGGTCCCGCCACCCGACTGGCTGACGACCCGGGGGTTCTGGTCGTTGACGACGAGGGCGATGCCGGCGCCCGACGCTCCACCGAGGAGAGCTCCCACCGCGAGGGCGGCGATGATCGGGACGGCGAGTCCGCGACGCTTCTTCTCATTCGGGGCGGCGGGAGCGGTCGCCGTCGCAGCCGGACCGAAAGCGGCTCCGGCCGTGTGCTCCTTGGCCGGGGGGATGTCGTAGATCGACGGCTGAGTCGGCGGGGCCTGGAAGCCGGGCTGCGAGGCGTGGGGCGCGGGGTACTGCGCCGTGGGGTGCTGGGGTGCCGGGTACGGGGCCGTCGGGTGCTGGGGCGCCGGGTGCTGGGAAGCCGGGTGAGCGGCCTCAGAAGCGTGGGGGGCTGCCTGCGGGGCTACCGGATTGTGCGCCTCGGGGGCGGCAGGCGGCTGCGCGGACTCGGCCGGCTGCGTTGCGGGCGGGGTCGCGTCGTGCTGCGATGCGGCACCGGTGTGCTCGGCGCGGATAGCGGCCTCGTCGTGGCCGGTCGCCTCGGGCTGCTGGCTGTCGCGGGTGGGGTCTTCGTTGCTCATGGGGGTCGTGCTCCTCTCGGTGCATTCAGGATGCCGCGGCATCCTGTGGGCCGAATTGATGGGGCTTATAGGCTTCCTGGCCGGTTTCTATGAGCTTGCTACGACGATCGGCGGCTCCGATCGTCGCGGTTCCGCGGCTGCGCGGTAGCGTTGCGCCGTGACAGTGCAGGGATCCTGGCAACGCGCCGCGCGAGGCGCTCTCCTCCTCGCGGAGGACGGCTCGGCCGTCCCCACCATCTTCTCCGAGATGAGCCAGCTGGCCGCCGCGACGGGCGCCATCAACCTGGGCCAGGGCTTCCCCGACTACGACGGACCGCGCGAGGTGCTCGAAGTCGCCCAGCGTGAAATCGCCGGCGGCAACAACCAGTACCCGCCGGGCCGCGGCATGGCCGTGCTGCGCGAGGCCATCGCCGCCCATCAGAAGCGCTTCTACGGTCTCGATGTCGACGCCGAACGCGAGGTCCTCGTCACCGCCGGGGCGACCGAAGCGCTCTCCGCGACCATCCTCGCCCTGATCGACGAAGGCGATGAGGTGCTGACCTTCGCACCGTTCTACGACGAGTACGGAGCCTGCATCGCATTCGGAAGAGGCGTGCACCGCACTGTCCCCCTGATCGCGCCGGAGTTCCGCCCCGACCTCGACCGACTGCGCGAGAGCGTCACGGATGCGACGCGCCTGATCATCCTCAACGCGCCCCACAACCCGACCGGCGCGGTGTTCGACCGGGAGACGCTGGAGCTCATCGTCGAGCTGGCCATCCGGCACGACGCCCTGATCGTGACCGACGAGGTCTACGAGCACCTCATGTACGACGGTCGAGTCCATACCCCGATCGCCACCCTGCCGGGAGCGCGGGAGCGCACCATCACCATCTCCTCAGGAGGCAAGACCTTCAACACCACGGGGTGGAAGGTCGGCTGGCTCATCGCTGCCCCCGCGATCGTCGATGCCGTCCTCGCGGTGAAGCAGTACCTGACCTACGTCAACGCGGGGCCGTTCCAGCCCGCCATCGCTGCGGGTCTCGCTCTGCCCGACTCGGTCTTCACGGGCCTCGCCGCCGACCTCCAGGCGAAACGCGATCTCCTCGTCGAGGGGTTGCGCACCGCGGGATTCGGGGTGTCCGTTCCGCCCGCGGGCTACTTCGTCGTGGCCGATGCTCTCCCGTTGGGCCACCCCGACGGCGCCACCCTGTGCCGGGAACTCCCGCAGCTCGCCGGTGTGGTCGGGATCCCGATCACGGCCTTCTGCCATCCCGAAGACGCGCCGGCCTTCCGCTCGCTCGTGCGGTTCGCATTCTGCAAGCGCCTCGACGTGCTCGAGGCAGCGACGGAGCGTCTCGCGGCGCTCGGCTGATCCCCCGGCCGCTCGGAGCTCTCATCGCGTCGCGGACGGCCCCGGCCCGCCCGCTCCCCCCACCGCCGTCGAGGCCGTGGACGGTGGAACGGCGTGCGATCACTCGCCGATAGGCACGACCTTGTAGCGCCGCAGCTTCAACGCCGGGTTCTTGGCCCGGACCTGCGCGAGACGTTCGGTGGAGATCCACGCGACCGCGACATCCGTCGCCTCACCGATCTCGACCATATGCACACCCATCGGTCCGACGATGAGGCTGTTGCCGACTCCGACCGGCGGAGCGTGGTCGGCGGCTGCCACGTAGATCGTGTTCTCGATCGCCCGCGCGGTGACGAGGGTTCGCCAGTGGCTCTCCTTGAGCGGACCGGCCACCCATTCCGCGGGGATCAGCACGAGGTCGGCACCCGCGTCGACGAGCCGCCTCGTGACCTCGGGGAAGCGCACGTCGTAGCAGGTCTGGATGCCGACGCGGACGCCGCCGACCTCGAAGATCTCCGGAGCGTCGGCGGGATCGCCGGGGACGACGAAGTCGCTCTCCTTCTGGCCGAAGGCGTCGTAGAGGTGCAGTTTGCGGTAGCTCGCGCGAACGCCTGAGGAGTCGACCGCGACGATGGTGTTCGAGAACTTGCCGCTCTCGGCGACCTTCTCCACCACACCCGCGACGATCGTGATGCCCAGCCGCGCGGCGAGAGCGGTGAGGCCCTCGACGAAACGGCCGTCGAGCTCCTGCGCGTTGCGGGCGAAACTTCCGTCCATCGGATTAGAGAAGTACGACGAGTACTCCGGGAGGAGGACGAGCTGGGCGCCGCGCGAGGCGGCGAGGGCGCAGAGCCCCGTGATCCGATCGAGGTTCTCGACGGCGTCGCGTCCGGGGGCGAATTGCGCCACCGCCACGCCGAGCTGTGCATCGCTGGCCATGCGCCCACCCTAGGCCCGCCCCCTCTGCTCCGTCCGATATTCCGGCGGGCGGTTCAGGCACGGCGGATACGATCGGACGTGCCCGTCGGATCGGGTCAGGAGGAGGTGGCCGGTGGCGTGGAAGCGCCTGGAGCGCCTCACCCGATCCGCCGATGTGACGGTGCCCGAGCCCGCTGCGGCGAGCGACCGCGACGGCAACGCGCTCGACCCCGTCGCGAAGCCCGCGAAGAACGACGAAGCCGAGGAGTCGACGAAGGCGACGGGCGGGAAGGCTCCCGAGACGAGATCCTCCTCATCGAGGAAAGCGAAGCCCGCGGACAAGTGCGAGGTCCCCGGCAAGGCGAAGACCAAGACCAAAACCAAGACCAAGACCACGAAGCGCACGGACTCCGCCCTGGACGTACCCGCCGAAGAGGTCGACCGGCTCGTCGACGAAGGCATGCTGATCGTGCGGTCAGCGCTGCGGATGTCGGCCAAGAACCGGCTCATCATGCAGGTGCTCGGGGCCGGCGAGACGTTCGATGAGGACGCCCTCATCGAGGAGGTCCGGGCCGATGCGAGGTCGCTCGCCGAGGAGAAGAGCGACGAGGCCGAACGGCTCGAAGTCGTCGCGACCAAGGCCGCGAAGAAGCCGGGCCGGGCTACCTTCCACGACGACTATCGACGCCAAGACGTCCGAGCTCTCACGCTCCGCGAGCGGGTGGGCCGCGAGACGGCCAGGCGCCTGTACGAGCTCGGCGACGACGACACGGCCCTGCGCGACCTCATCCATTCGGCGCGCGAATCCGCCCTCGACGATGTGATCCAGGCACGGATCTCGGCGGTCATGCCCTACCGCCGCGATCCCGCCTACCGTCGAGAACGCAACGAGCGGATGCGCGCACTCGCCGACGACCTGGCCGTGCTGCGTCGTCGGCAGAAGGCGCGTCTCGGCGACCGCGTCTCCTGAGCGTCGTCCCGCCCGGTGACGCCCCGCTCGGCCTCGCTATCCGCGCGGAGCGGCGATCGAGCTGCGTTCGATGAGAGGCATCGGCACCAGGTGCTCACCGGGTGCGTCATCCCCGAGGAGCAGTTCGACCGCCCGCGCCCCCATCTGCTGGTGAGGCAGGGCGACGGTCGTGAGCCCCGGGCGCAGATATGCCGCGACCTCGTCGTTGTCGAACGAGACCAGCGACACGTCATCCGGCACAGAGAGACCCCGCTCGGCGAGAGCGGCGTGAGCGCCGAACGCCAGACGGTCGTTCATGCAGACCACCGCCCGAACATCGGGCACACGATCGATCAGACGGTTCATGGCCTCGTACCCGAACTCGGGATCCCAGATCCATACGGACTCCTCGGCTTCGAAGGCGATGCCCGATCGGGCCATCTCGCGACGGATACCGGTGATACGCCGTCCCACGGTCACCGACCGGAAGGCATCCTTCTCCAGCTCATCGCTCTGCCCGAGAAGGACGATCGATGAGCGATGACCGGCCGCACAGAGCCGGCGGATGGCGTCCGTCCCGCCCTGCAGCTCGTCCGGCAGGACCGAAGTCGTGTATCGGGGGTTGGTCGCGTTGAGGAGCACAGCCCGCGTTCCACTCGGGAGCTCAGGCACGAATAGTTCACGCGCTCGCATGGTGGCGAAGATGATCCCGTCGACCTGGCGGTCGACCAGCGCGTCGATCGCCGCCGCCTCGCGGCGGGGATCGCCGCCCGTCTCGGTGACGAGCACGACATGGTCGGCCTTCTCGGCGGCATCGAGCGCGCCCTTGATCAACCCGCTGGCGAATCGCGTCGTCGCGACTTGGTCCGAGACGAACCCGATGGTCTGCGTCTTCTCGGTGCGGAGACTCCGGGCCGCGAGGTTCGGCCGGTAGCCCAGTTCGGCTGCGGCGGTATTGACACGGTTGTGCGCCTCCTCCGAGAGGCGGGTGTCCGGGCGCCCATTGAGGATCATCGAGGCCGCCGCGGGCGACAGGCCCGCCCGTCGAGCGACGTCAGACAGCGTGACTCGTTTGGCCATGCGATCACCTTCCTCACTCGTTGCCGAATCGTAGTGGTCGACATCCAGCCGACTCCCCGCAGGTGGTTGCGGATCAGTGCCGGTGTCTGCACAATAGCCCTGCTGAAACCATTTAGCAGAGTCGTCGGGAACAGTCTCGCCGTTCTCGATCATCGACGATCTTCGACAAAGGAGTCACAGCAATGACACTGTTCCGCACACGCCGAGGGGGCACCGGCCTCGCGGTCGTCGCTCTCAGCGCTATCGCGGCGGCGGCCCTGACCGGCTGCGCCCCGGGATCATCGGGAACCGCCTCCACCACCTCGCAGGCCCCCGTCAGCACCGAGCTGACCACCGACGACGTGGTCCTCACGATCGCCGACGAGACCGGATTCCCCGTCACCGACAAGCTGACCGAGGAGTTCACCAAGCAGCACCCGAACGTCACGTTCAACATCACGCGCGACACGTTCCAGAACCTCACCGCCAACGCACCCAAGCTGCTCGCGAGCGACACCCCGCCCGACCTGATCCGCCTCCCCACCCTGGGCGACACCGTCAAGGACGGCCTCGTCGCCAACCTCGACCCGTATTTCGACGCCTACGGCTGGGACAAGTGGCCCGCCTCGCAGCTCGCCCCCCTCCGCATGACCGAGGACGGCACGCGCGGCAGCGGTTCGCTCTACCAGCTCGGCCTCGGCTACAGCGTCACGGGCATCTACATGAACACCAAGCTGGCATCGCAGCTCGGTATCACCGCACCGCCGCAGACCCTCGACGAGCTGGAGAAGGACCTGGCGATCGCCAAGGCGGGCGGCGTCCAGCCGATCATGTCCGGCGACAAGGACGGCGTCGTGAACTTCGTCGTGCAGGCCGCGATGAACCAGTACGCCGACAAGGACGAGTTCCTGTCGTGGATGTTCAACGAGAAGGGCGCCACCTTCGACACCGAGGGCAACGTCAAGGGCGCCGAACTCATCCGCAAGTGGGCCGACGCCGGATACTTCCCGTCCGACATCAACGCCATCGACTACTTCACGTTCAACAGCAACTTCACCGGCGGCCAGGGCCTCTTCGCCTGGAACGGCAACTGGGAGGCCGCCAACTACCAGAAGGCACTCGGGAGCGACGTCACCTACTTCCTCGCTCCCCCGGCCACCGCGGGCGGCAAGCACGTCGCCATGGGCGCTGCGAACTCCTTCTCGGTCGCCGCGAAGTCGAAGCACCTCAACGAGATCGCCTACTTCCTCAACTGGGTCCACACCGACGAGAAGGCCCGCCAGATCATCGTCGACGTGACCGGCGCCTCACCCGGCGGCGACCCGAGCCTCGCGCTCCCCAGCGTGGAGAGCGGATCCCTGATCGGTCAGGCCCTCGAGATGTCGTCGCAGCTCGGCGCGGAGGACGGCCAGGTCGACTTCATGGCCAACACCACGGCCGGCATTTACGCGGGCTCGATCATCCCCGAGTCGCAGCTCCTCGTCACCAGCCAGATCACCGGCCAGGAGTTCGTCGAGCGCGTCCAGAAGTTCTACGAGGGCGAAGTCGGCTGAACCATGCACCACGATGACGGAACACGGCTGCACACCGCAGCGCACTGAGAAGAGGACTGACGCCCCATGAGCACCCGTGCTCCGCTCATCACACGTCGGGTCGCCGTTTCGGCGGCGGCCCGACGGGCCACGATCGCTGCCTGGCTCCTGCTGACCCCCGCCCTGATCGCCTACATCTCGTTCGTGATCTGGCCGCTGATCCTCGGCGTGCAGTATTCCTTCTACGACTGGAACGGCATCGGTCCGTCGACCTGGGTGGGGTTCGAGAACTACCTCACCGTGGTCACGGATCCGACCCTGCTCGCCTCGATCGCGAACGCGTTCATCCTGGTCGCCTTCTTCACCGTCATCCCCGTCGGAGTCGGGCTCATGCTCGCCTCCCTCATCCGCACGATGAAGGCCGGCCCGTTCACGACCATCTCGCAGACCATCCTCTTCCTCCCCCAGATCATCCCGCTCGCCGCCGCGGGAATCGCCTGGTCGTGGATGTACGCCCAGACAGGCGCGATCAACCAGTTCCTGTCCGCCATCGGCCTCGGGGGCATCACCCGCTCGTGGCTGGCCGGCTATGACACCGCTCTCCCGGCGGTCGGTCTCATCGGTTCGTGGGTGCTCACCGGGCTCTGCACCGTTCTGCTGCTGACCGGCATCAGCAAGATCGACGGCTCGCTCTACGAGGCCATCCGCTTGGACGGCGCCGGGTGGTGGCGCGAGTTCTTCACCATCACCCTGCCCGGTCTCCGTCAGGAGATCGCGGTGCTCATCACCCTCACCGTCATCGCCGCTCTCAGCAGCTTCGACATCATCTACACCTCGACGCAGGGTGGTCCGGGTCGCGCGACCCTCGTGCCCGGCATCTCGATCTTCCGGATCGGCTTCACGCAGAGCGATGTGGGTCTCGCCTCCGCATTCGGAATCGTCCTGATGGTGCTCGTGCTCGCCGTCGTCCTCCCCATCCAGCGCCTCTCCAGGACCAGCGACCGATGATCAACAACAAATCCGAGGTCATCCTCGGCCGTCTCCTCCTCGTGATCGCGCTGGTGATCACCCTCGTGCCTCTCGCCAGCATGCTGTCCGCCGCGCTTCAGCCCGCCGACCAGAACCCGACCGGTTTCGTCTGGCCGAGCGATCCGCAATGGATCAATTTCGTCACGGCCTTCGAGGTGGGAAACGTGTTCCGGCTCATGCAGTCGAGCGCTCTCATCGTGCTCGGGGTCGTGCCGATCAGCATCATCATCGCCACGATGGCCGGCTACGCCCTCGGCGGTCTGCGCATGAAGGGCGGGCGCTTCATCCTCATCTTCTTCGTGCTGGGCTTGACCATCCCATTCGAGGCGCTGATCATTCCGCTCTACTACCAGGCTCAGTCGATGGGGACGCTCAACACCCAGCTCGCCATCGTCTTCCCTCTGATCGGTCTCTTCATGCCGTTCAGCGTGTTCTGGATGCGCGCGCACTTCGTCAACGTCCCGCCGGAACTCTCGGAAGCCGCCCGAGTCGACGGCGCGACGACCTGGCAGGAGTTCGTCCGGATCCAGCTGCCGCTCGCCGTGCCCGCCACGTCGGCGCTCGCGATCCTGTTGTTCCTGTGGACCTGGAATCAGTTCCTGCTGCCCGTCGTATTGGTGGCCGACCCCCTGAACCGCACGGTCGCGGGTGCGCTCACCTTCTTCCAGGGCCAGTACTCGCTGAGCATCCCGCTGCTGAACGCCGGCGCTCTGCTCATCATCACGCCCGCGATCATCGTCTTCCTCATCTTCCAACGCCAGTTCGTCCGAGCCCTCCTCCAGGGCGCGGTCAAAGGCTGATCCCCTCTTCGGTCGAGACGTCATGAGTTTCACGCTGCCGGACCACTGGGTCTGGGACTTCTGGTTCGCCGATGACGGCGAGACCTTCCACATGTATTACCTGCGAGCACCGAAGTCGCTCGGCGACGAACACCTCCGGCACCGGAACGCGCGCATCGGCCATGCGACTTCCCCCGATCTCGTCGACTGGACCGATCATGGAATCGTTCTCCAACCCGGGGGGACCGACGGCTTCGACGCCTCAGCCACCTGGACCGGCAGCGTCGTCAGGGACCCCGCGGGCGGGTGGCGCATGTTCTACACCGGTACCCGATTCGTGAACGAGACGGCCCATACCAACGTCGAGTCGGTGGGCGCGGCGCGATCCGATGACCTGCACACGTGGACGAAGACCGGGTCGCCCGTCGCCGTCCTCGACGAGCGGATCTACGAGTCGCTCGCCGACGGCACCTGGCACGAGGAGGCCTGGCGAGACCCCTGGGTGTATCCGATCGACGGTGGGTGGCGGATGCTCATCACGGCCCGCGCTCGACAGGGCGACCGACCGGATCGCGACCGTGGGGTCGTCGCGGTCGCCGAGTCCGACGACCTCGACTCCTGGACGGTCCGGCCACCGCTCGACGGCCCGGGACTCGGCTTCGCCCATCTCGAAGTGCCCCAGCTGATCACCATCGACAGCGCGCAGATGCTCCTCTTCTCCTGCGACTCCGCGCACCTCGCAGGATCGCGTGAAGAAGCGGGCGAGACGGGAGGGATCTGGAGTGCCGAACTCCTGAGCGATGGACGGGGAGCGACGCGCTTGTCGGAGCCGACCCTCCTGCTGGACGAGCGCCTGTACAGCGGCCGTGTCATTCGTGACCGAGCCGGAGAGTGGCAGCTCCTCGCATTCGTGAACCAGGACGCCGAAGGCAGATTCGCAGGCCGCATCACCGACCCGATGCCAGTGACCATGAACAACGGCACCCTCTCGGTGCTGGTGAAGGAGACCACCCCGTGACCGTCCCCGCTCCCACACTCGATCTGGTCGCCCCCGGTTACGAGCCGGTCGCCGACGCGTTCGCCAGAGCCTTCGAAGAATTCCCGCAGATGGGCGGTGCGCTGTCGGTGCTCGTCGACGGAACTCCGGTCGTGGAGGGCTGGGGTGGCCTCGCCGACACGAGGGACGGGTCGCCCTGGCGACAGGACACTGCCACGGTGGTGTTCTCCTGCACCAAGGGGATCATGTCGATCCTCGCCGCGAAGCTGGTCGAAGACGGGTGCCTCCGCTACGACGCTCCGGTCGCCACCTACTGGCCGGAGTTCGCGGCCGAGGGCAAAGAAGCGATCACGGTTCGCGAGATCCTCTCGCACCGGTCGGGTTTGTCAGCCCCCCGTCGGCCGTTCACCACCGCCCAGATGCTCGCCTGGGACCCGATCGTCGAGGGGCTCGCCGCGCAGGAGCCTCTGTGGGAGCCGGACAGCGCCTACGCCTACCACGCGATCACCCACGGCTGGCTGATCGGCGAGGTGATGCGCCGTGTGACCGGGAAGATGCCCGGCGAGCTGCTTCGAGAGACGATCGCCGAGCCCCTCGCCGCCGATCTGTGGCTTGGTCTCGATCCCGCACTGGAGCCGCGTGTCGCGCATCTCACCGTCGGCTCGACGCTGGCCGACCTCGTCGCCGTTCAGGATGCGGAGGCGGCGGCAGCAGGAGGCATCGACTGGCCAGGGCAGGCCATGACACTCGGCGGAGCGCTACCCCGGGCCCTGGTCACGCCCGACGGCGGCTTCAATGCGCCGGCCGCACATGAGGCGCAGATCCCCGGAGCCGGCGGGATCGCCACCGCTCGCGGGCTCGCGACGGCCTGGTCGGCCACCGTCACCACGACCGCGGGAGTACGCCTGGTCGGCGACGACGTGCTCGACGAGGCAGCCGCCGTGCAGACCGAGGGGGCTCCGTTCTACCCCGCACCCGCGCCCTGGCCCAGGTGGGGAATGGGCTTCCAGCTCGACTCGCAGGCACGGCACTACCTCGGAGCCGGCAGCATCGGTCACGACGGGGCGGGCGGACAGGTCGCATTCGGTGATCGCGAGCACGGTGTGGGCTTCGCTTTCGTCACCAATCAGATGGAGGCGATCGACCCTCGAGCCACCCGGATCGTGGACGCTCTCGGAACGGTCCTGCGCGGCTAATCGGACGCCTCCGCGGTTTTCGCGCGCACTCGCCGACGACCTGGCCGTGCTGCGTCGTCGGCAGAAGGCGCGTCTCGGCGACCGCGTCTCCTGAGCACTACGGACGGTCAGCCGCCCCAGCAGCCAAAGTGCGCTCGGCAGCCCTCACCATGGCGATGTCGACGAAGGTCCCGTCTGCCAGCACGAACGCCCCGGTCCCGTCACGGGCGGCGTCTCGAATCCGCTCCACGATGAGCCGAGCCCGGGCCAGTTCGTCCTCTCCGGGTGTGAACGCCCGACGGATGACCTCGATCTGCCGCGGGTGGATCGCAGTGCGCCCCGCATACCCGAGGGCGCGCCCGTCCCGGCAACTCCGATCGAGCCCGGTGAGGTCGGCGACGTCGGCCCACACGGCCATGAGCGGCTGCGGCAGTCCCGCGGCGGCCGCGGCGTTCACCAGTCGGGACCTCGACCAGGCGAGCCCCGGCTCCCCCGCGGGCCCGGCAGGCACTCCGAGTTCCGCGCGGAGATCGGCCTCGCCGGACGCGACCGACGCGACGCCTGCGCTCGCGATATCGAACGCGCGCTCGATCGCGAGCGCCGACTCGAGCAGGGCATGCACGTCGCGCCCCGGGGCCGCTGCACGGACGGAGGCCACGTCGTCGGCCGACTGCGTCTTGGGCAGGCGGATCCCGAACGCGGCGGGAAGCTCGGCGACCGCGGCGAGATCGGCCTCGTGCTCGGCGGAACCGCGGGCGTTGACCCGCACCTGCACGGCCGGCGCCGATCCGGTCGCCCCCGCGTCGCGCTCACCCCACGCGGCGGCGAACTCGGCGAGCGCCGCGCGCCCGTCCGCCTTGCGCGACGACGTCACGGCGTCTTCGAGGTCGACGATGACCGCGTCGGCGCCCGCGTCCAGCGCCTTGGCGAAGCGGTCGGGGCGGTCGGCGGGCGCGTAGAGGGCGACGACGATCGGGCGGGTCACGCGATCGATCCTTCCGAACGCATCCGGGCGAGATCCGCTTCCGTGAAGCCGAGCTCGGCGAGAACCTCGTCGGTGTCCGCACCGTGACCGCGGCCGGTGAAGCGGATCGTCGCCTCGTCGTCCGACAGGCGGAACAGCGGGCCCTGCATCGCCATGTCGCCGAGGTCCTCGTCGTGGATCCGGTGGATCGTGCCGAGAGCCTGGAACTGCGGATCCGCGACGATGTCGGCAGGATCGTAGACGGGCGCGACCGCCGCCTGCGCGGCTTCGAAGGCCTCGATCACCTCGGCACGGGAGTGCCGGGCGATCCAGGAGCCGACGGCGTCGTCGAGTTCGTCGGCGTGCTCGGCGCGCGTGGCGCCGGAGGAGAACCACGGCTCGTCGGCCAGCTCCGGGCGCCCCACGAGGGCGACGACCCGCTCGGCGATGGACTGAGCGCTCGTCGAGACGGCGACCCAGGATCCGTCGGCGGTGCGATACGTGTTGCGGGGCGCGTTGTTGGCCGAGCGGTTGCCGGTGCGCGGCTGAACCGTGCCGAGCTGGTCCCAGCGGGTGATCTGCGGCCCGAGCATGGCGAGGATGGGCTCGATGATGGCGACGTCGACGACCTGACCGGCTCCCGTGCGCTCACGGCTCTGCAGCGCGGTCATGATCGCGAAGGCGGTCGCCAGAGAGGCGATGCCGTCGGCGAGGCCGAAGGGCGGCAGGGTCGGCGGCCCATCGGGCTCCCCCGTCGCCGCCGCAAACCCGCTCATCGCCTCCGCGAGCGTGCCGAAACCGGGGCGGCTGCGATACGGACCGATCTGGCCGAACCCGGTGACCCTCGCGAGGACGAGACGAGGATTCGCGGCGGACAGCACGTCGTAACCGAGGCCCCACCGCTCGAGCGTGCCGGGGCGGAAGTTCTCGATCACGACATCGGCCGAGCGGGCGAGTCGGAGGAACGCCTCGCGCCCGTCCTCGGTGTGCAGGTCGATCGCGACGGTGCGCTTGTTGCGCCCGAGCGTCTTCCACCACAGGTTGTGGCCGTTCTTGCTCGGCCCGTGCCCGCGAGCGGGGTCGGGTTTGGTCGGGTGCTCGACCTTGATGACGTCGGCGCCCATGTCGCCGAGGTGCATGGCGGCCATCGGGCCGGCGAACAGGGTCGACGCATCGACGACCGTCAGTCCTTCGAGGGCGCTCATCCCTCCCCCTCCCAGCAGATGCGGAAGCCGATCGACGGCGACGCGTCCTGGCCGAGACCCGGCAGCAGCAGTTTGGCGGCGAACTCGGGCCTGCGGACGCCGCCGTCGAAGTACCAGTCGGATCCTTCGCTCAGGTGCGCACTGCCGCCCTTGAGCATGACGAAGCGGGTGCGGCCGTCGGAGTGCTCGGACTCGGTCCAGTTCCACACCTCGGGTTTCCGGCGGGTGAATGCCGGGTCAGCCGCGGCGAGCTGCCATTCGTCCTCCGTGGGCAGACGGCCCCCGGCCCACGCTGCGTACTCGCGAGCTCGGGCGAAGGTCATACCCGTCGCGGGACGGTCCGGATCCCGGGAGTCGGTGCTCTCCCCAAGGGCATCGAGGAAGCGGGCGTACTCGGCCTCGGTCACCTCAGCCGCGGCGACGCGCACCGGCGCGGCGAGGTCGGCCACCCGTTCGAGCGTGCGCTGGTCGTGGAGGCGCGGGGGCAGCGGCTTCCACTCGTCGACGTAGGGCGCTCCGTCGTACATGCCGGTCTCGCGCATGCGATACCGGACGGTGAGCACGTGCTCCCCGGCGGGAACGACGACGGTCGGCTCGGGCGCCGCCCCATCGCCCGGGCGCTCGCGCCGCGGGCCCGCCCACGCCGGGGCGGTCAGGCGCCGGGGGCGGCGATGCGGGAAGGACGCGTCGCGCACGGGCGGTTCCGCCGCGAGCGCCTGGCGAACCTCGTCCAGGACGGCCGGGCGTGAGACGCCGGTCGCGAGGCGGACGACCGCCGCGACGCCGCCCGCCGGAACCGCGACCGCACGTACGGTCTCGGCGGAGTCGTGAAGCGGCACGTGGTCGCCGTCGAAGCGGACCTCCGCGGCAGCGTCCGACACGTTCGCGAGCAGCACCAGTTCCACGCCGTCGAGCAGGAAGGACGAGCCGAAGACCGGAGCCGAGTGGATCGTCAACGGCGTCCACTCCCCCTCGACCAGCCAGCGATGGAAGCCGCGCTGGACGGGCAGCATCCGCCGGAGGGTCGCCGCGTCGCGGTCGTTCCAGCCGACCCACGCACCGAACACGACCTCCCACACCATGACCCCGACGCCGTTGAGCCAGGCGGAGCGCAGCTCCTCGGCATGGTCGCGATGCCAGCGGCGGATGTGGTGCTGCATGTGACGGCGCTCGAACCAGCGGGCGCGCAGCACGCCGGGTACGTCGGAGTCGGCGAACCATTGCGCCCACGACAGCGTGTGGTCGGCGATGCGCTCGGTGGCGAGCTTCGACTCGCCCTCGAGGCCGATGCCGGGACGGGCAGCGTCGAGGGCGGCGACGAGCTCGGGATCCGCCTTCCTCAGGGTGTCGAGGAACACCCCGTCGGCGCCCAATCGGCGAACGGTGACGGCCAGCTCCTCGGCGTCCTCCCCGCCGCGGCGGGTGCCGGTGTCCCAGGGGTTGTAGTCGACGAACACGGCGACACCCTCCGCGTGCAATGCCGCGGCGGCCTCCTCGAGACCGGGGACGCGATAGAAGTCCCACTGGTTGCGGTCGTCGATGCCTATGACGGGGTAGGCGTGCCAGAGCACGACCCCGTCGATGCCGCCGAAGCGCTCACGCGCATCGGCGAGGAAGCGCTCCGGCGTGAAGCGCTGGGCCTCGAAGTCGAAGAACAGCTCGTCCCAGAGCCACACCTGGGCCACGGTGAAGCAGCGGCTGGCCCAGGCCGAGGCGGGGTCGTCGTAGCGGTCTGGCGTACCCAAGCGCGCGCGGGCCCCGTCGCGCCAGGCCATCAGCTGACTCCGCCACGCAGGAAGATCGGCGGGGTCGGTCGGCGGGATGAAGATCTTCGCGTCGTCCAGCGATTCGGCGGCGGTTCCGACGGTGACGTCGGCGTCGAGCGGGACCGGCGTGGGTCGATCGATCTCGCGCGGCACCAGCGGGTCGAAGCCTCCGCTCACGACCGACCCTCCCGCTGCGCTGCTCCACCGAGGCGCTCCGCGAGAGCGGCGGTGCGCTCGGCCAGCTCCCGGATCGACCGGGTCGGACCGCCGGGCATCGAGGTGGCGATCCGGTCCTGCAGCGGCGCGATCCAGGCATCGTCGAGCCGCGCCGAGCCGAGCAGTCCGCCGACCACGGAACCGACGGTGGCCCCGGCGGAATCGGTGTCCCAGCCGCCCGCCACCGCGAGCGCGACGGCCGAGGTGAAATCGTCGCCGTAGGCCTCGACGGCGCAGGCGATGAGCGCGGCGTTGTTCAACGTGTGCACCCAATGCAGGTGTCCGAGCGCGTCGTGCATTGCGTCGAGCGCGACTTCGGTCGTGGTCGTGCCCGCGGCGAGGGATCGACCGGTTTCGCGGCCGACGCGGATCGCGTCCGCGAGGCGCGACTCCGGCGGCACGACGGCGTCGGCCGCGTCGAGGGCCACCGGGCCCGACTCGACGACCAGAGAGGCGGCGCAGAGGGCCCCGGCCCACATCTCGCCGTAGACGCCGTTGCGGGTGTGGCTGAGGCGGGCGTCGACCCACGCCGAGCGGGCGGCGGCACGCACGTCCCCGGGGTGCACCCAGCCGTGCACATCGGCGCGGATGAGGGCGCCGATCCACTCCCGGAACGGGTTGAGGTGCCTCGCCGTCTCGGGTACGGGACGGGCGTCGAGGATGTTTCGATACGCGGCGCGCTCGGCCGTGAAGACCCGCCCCGCCGGCAGAGCCGCGAGCCACGCCTCCGCGACGTCGTCACTCGTGAGGTCGTCCCCGTGGCGCTCGAGCAGATCGAGGGCGAGGATCGGGAAGTTGAGGTCGTCGTCCTCGGGCATACCGGCGATGTTCTCGACGAGCGAGGTCGGCGCCGAGCGACGGTTCCACGGCCAGCGGGTCGCGATCTCGGCCGGGAGCCCGATCGCGGTGAAGTAGGAGCGGATCGGCCAGTTGCCGGTCGCGCGTGCGATCTCCTCGATCCCGGCACGCGGGATCTTCTCGACCGGCTTGCCGAGAAGGCAGCCCGCGGATCGACCGAGCCAGGCGCCGTGGATCCGATCGACGTCCACGCTGCGCGGGAGCGCGGGAGCCGACGGGAGGGTGGCGACGATCGCCTCCCACTCGTCCGGCTCGGTCGCGCTCGGTTCCTGCAGCGTCTGCAGCTCGCCGAGCACGCCGCGTGCGACAGCGCGCAACTCGGGCGACGCAGGCGTGGCGCTCGCACCCGACGGCGCGAGGAGCGTCGCGCCGCCCGCGTCTGCCCAGCGTCGCTCGATCTCCGCGATCCCCGCCTCGTCGGCACCCTGCTCGCGCAGGGCCGCGATCTCAGCGGGGACGAGGTCTTCCGGCTGAGCCCAGGTGAGTCTCACGCCGTGGCCCCGACGGCCAGCACGGCGTCGAGAGCGTCGAGACGCGCACGCGCCGCCTCCGCGTCGGCGCGCCCGATCTCGCGCACCACCGCGACCATCTCGTCGACGACCCCCTCGAGGTTCAGCCGGCTCGCGCGCGTGACCTCGTCGATCCACTCCGCGGGCACCGCGGCGGTGCCACCGAGACCGCCGCAGATCGCGCCCGCCATCGTGGCGATGGAGTCGGCGTCACGGCCGTAGTTGACGGCGTCGACGACGGCGGCGCGGAGGTCGCCGTCGTGGGCCACGACCAGACCGAGCGCGACCGGCAGCTCCTCGATCGACTTGGTGCGAGAGGGGAGGCGGGCGTCCATCGCGGGCTTGCGGTACTCATCGCCGACGGTGTCGAATGGCGCCACAGCGGCGCGGAGGACGCGATTCAGCACGCGCGGGTCGTCCGCTCCCCCGCGGGCTCGGAAGGCGTCGACCGCATCGAAGACCGCGGTTATGGCGGCGGCCGTGCCGTCGTGGGCGAGGTCGAGCACCGCGGCGCGGACATCGGCCACGCTCGCGCCGGGAGCCGATGCGGCAGCGACCGCGGCGGCGAACACGCCGGCCGCCTCGCGACCGTAGGACGACTGGTGCGCTCCTGCGAGATCGATGGCCTCGGCGTAGGCGCCGCGGGGATCGCCGATGTTGACCAGGCCCACCGGGGCCATGTACATGGTCGCGCCGCAGTTGACGACGTTGCCGACGCCGGCCTCGCGGGGATCGGCATGCCCGTAGTGCAGCTTCATGACGAGCCACTTCTCCGCGAGGAACACCCGCTGGAGGATCAGGGCCTCGTCCTCCAGCTCCGGGATCCATCGACGCTCGCCGATCATGATGGGCACGAGATCGCTCGCCACGTCGTAGGCGTCGAGGTGACGCCGCCTGGCCGAGTAGACCTCGATGAGCGCGTGGGTCATCAGAGTGTCGTCCGTGACGTGTCCGTCGCCCTTGTGGTACGGCGCGATGGGCCGGGCGGTCCGCCAGTCGGCGAGGAACGGGCCGACGATCCCCTGCACCCTGCCGCCGTGGCGCTCCTCGATCTGCTCGGGCGTCCAGCCCTCGGTCGCGCCTCCCAGCGCGTCACCGACCGCCGCTCCCGCCAGCACCGCCGCCACCCGATCGTGCAGCACGTCCATGTGTTCCCTCACTTCGCATCCTGCGGGGCGGACGGGCTACGCCCGCCCCGCGTCGTCATTCGGATCTCCGGCCGGCTCAGCCGTTGACGTCGGCCCAGCCGTCGGTCAGCTGCGTCGCGAGCTGGTCCTTCGAGATCTGGTCCGCCAGGTACTGCTGCAGGGCCGGGGTCGCGACGGTGTCCTTCCACTCCTGGTACTTCGAGACCTTGAGGAACGGCGGGCCCTCGAGACCTTCACCGGATGCGAGCACCTGCTTCCAGGCCTGATCATCGCCGGCGAGCTTCTCGACCGCGGCGCGGGCCTCACCCGACGACGGGATGAGAGCGTCGGCGTAGGCGATCTTCGCGAGGTTGTCGCCGCTCATGAAGAAGTTCAGGAAGTCGGCCGACTCCTGCACGTGAGGCGAGTCGACGTTGATCGAGTAGGTCTGCGGATTGGCAGCCTGGACCGCTCCGGCCGTGCCGGCGATGGGAGGCAACGCGACCCAGTTCAGGCCCTCGGGGGCGTCCTTGGCCATGTTCGTGGCCTGGAACGAGCCCTGCACGGTCATGGCGACCTTGCCGCCGTAGAACGATGCGAGCACGTCCGACCCCGACTGCGTCAGCGACGTCGGATCGATCGACTTGTCGGCGTAAGCCATGTCGTGGATGCGCCCGGGCACGGCGAGCTCGCCGTCGCCCACGTCGATCGACGCGTCGGCGCCACCGCCCTCGAAGAACCCGCCGTCGAAGCCGAGCGCCATGCTCATGACGGTCGCGGTGGGCGACTTGAGGCCCCAGCCGACGCCATAGTGCTCGGGCGTCGTCGTCGCCTTCGCGATCTCCTCGAACTGATCCCACGTCATCGAGTCGCCCGAGGGCACCTCGACGCCCGCCTGGGCGAGCAGGTCGGCGTTCGCGAACACCATGTACGACTGCAGCGTCGACGGGTAGGCGATGATCTTGCCGTCCTGCGTGACCGAGTCCCAGATGCCCTGCGAGATGTCGCTCTTGAGGTCGGGCGCGACGAGGTCGTTCAGGTCGGCGAGGTAGCCGTCCTGCGCGAACGACACGATCGAGCTGGCCTCGAAGTGGATGATGTCGGGCGCGGTGCCACCGGTGAACTGGGTGATCAGCTTGTCGTAGGCGCCGTCCCAGCCGCCCTGGACGATCGAGACCTGGACGTCGGGGTTGTCCGTGTTCCATTGGTCGACGATCTCCTTGACCGCCGCCTGCGTGGTGGGCTGGTCCGAGAGCGATTGGAACTCGAGGGTGATGGGGCCGTCGCCCTCGCCTCCGCCGCCGCTGGCGCTGCCCTGCTGGCAGCCCGCGAGGGCGAGAGCGGCGACGCCCGCGAGAGCGATGGCGCCGATGCCACGGAATCTCTTCATGTTGAGGCCTTTCCTTCTGCTGTGATGAACGGTCTGTGGTGGGTGGGTGTGCGGGTCGTGGGGAGGGCTCAGCCCTTGACGGCGCCGGCGAGCATGCCGCCGGTGAGCTTCTTCTGGAGGATCCCGAAGATGACGAGCGACGGGATGGTGGCGAGGATCGCGCCGGCCGCGAGCGGACCGAGCTGCGTCTGCCCCTCGGCGCCGAGGAACGAGCGCAGCGCGATCGGCAAGGTGTAGAGCTCGGGGCTCTGCAGCAGCACGAGCGCGAGGAAGAACTCGTTCCACGCCGAGACGAACGTGAACATGGCCGTCGCGACGAGGCCGGGCGCGAGCAGCGGGAGGATCACGGTCCGGAGAATCGTGAAGCGCCCCGCCCCGTCCATCTCGGCGGCCTCCTCGAGCTCCGGCGGGATCGCGGCGACGTAGCCCTGGAGCATCCACAGCGTGAACGGCATCGTGAAGGTGACGTAGACGAGGATCAGGCCGAACAGGGTGTCATTCAGCTGCAGGCTCCGGAGCACCAGGAACAGCGGGATGATGATGAGGATCGTCGGGAACACCTGGCTGATCAGGATCCAGACCGTGCCCGCGGCCCGGAGGCGCCCCTTCAGGCGGGCGAGCGCGTACGCCATGGGCATGGAGAGCAGCACCGCGACGATCATCGTGACGATCGCGACGAGCATCGAGTTGCCGAACGCGGTCACGAGGTTCTGCCGATCGAGCGCATTCGCGTAATTGCTGAAGTCCCACTCGATCGGGATCAGGTTGACGCTGAGGGAGTTGAGCTCCCGCGACGACTTGAACGACGCCGAGAGCAGCCACAGCAGCGGGAATCCGAGGAAGACGAGGTAGGCGGCGAGCACCGCGTACATCAGGACCGTGGCGTACCGGGGGCGACGGGCGATCATGCGCGCACCTTCCTGTTCTGCCGGAACTGGTTCACGAGATAGACGGACAGGATCACGAGGATCGCCAGCACCAGCACGTTGCCCATCGCGGAGGCGTACCCGATCTCGCGATTGCGGAAGGCCTCGAGGTAGGTGAAGAGCGGCGGGATCATCGTCTGACCGCCGGGGCCGCCCTCGGTGAGCACGTAGATGAGGCCGAAGGAATTGAACTGCCAGATGAAGTCGAGCGCGGTGACGGCGATGATGACGGGCCGCAGCGCCGGCAGGGTGACGTGCCAGAACCGGCGCACGGCTCCGGCGCCGTCGACCGCGGCGGCCTCGTGCTGCTCGGGCGCGATCGATTGCATCCCGGCGAGCAGGAGCACGGTGGTCTGCGGGATGCCGCTCCAGACGCCGACGACGATGACGGCGGGCAGGGCGGTCGAGAAGTCGCCCAGCCAGTTGACGCCGGGGATCCCGAAGAACTCGAGCGTGCCGTTGAGGGGCCCGGAGTTGGGGTTGTAGATCATCCGCCACACGATGGCGATCACCACGGGCGGCATGGCCCACGGGATGAGGGCGAGGATGCGGGTCAGGCTCTTGAGCTTGAGGTCGCTGTTGAGCAGGAGCGCGAGACCCATGGCGCTGATGAGCGTCAGCCCGGCGACGGAGCCGGCCCAGACGAGGCCGATCCCGAAGGACCCCCAGAATCGGGTGTCACCGCCGAGGGCTACGAAGTTGTCGAGGCCGACGAAGTTCGTCTCGGCGTTGCGCGCGAGCGTCGCATCGGTGAACCCGAGCGCGACGCCGCTGATGAGCGGGATCGCCGAGAACACGATGATCGGCAGCAGGGCGGGGATCACCAGGGCGATGGCTTCCTTGCGCTGCGCCCGGACGCGCGCTCCGATGCGCTTGGCCGGCTTCTTCGACGGCGTCGGCGCGGCGGGGGTGTCGATGACGGTCATCCCGCTGTCCTCTCTTCCTCGTCGGTGGGGGTCGCGAGCGCGGCCGACCCGAGGGCGACGGGACGCTGCGGCACGGTGGAGCCCCGGACGACGAGCGACGGGGTGACCGTCAGCACGTGCGCGGGGCGGGAGGGATCGGCGATACGGGCGAGCAGCATCTCGGCGGCGGCTGCTCCACGGGCGTCGGCGCCGAGATCGACGCTCGTGAGGCCGGGACGCACGACGGCGGCGAGCTCGGTGTCGTCGATACCGGTGACGGCGACGTCGCTCGGGACCGAGAGACCGAGATCCTCTGCGGCGCGCAGCACGCCGAGTCCGATGAGGTCGTTGGCCGCGACGATCGCGTCGGGCCGATCGGCCGCGGTCAGCAAGGGCATCGCGGCTTCGTATCCGGCCGTGATCGTGAAGTCGGCGGCCTCGGCGAGGCGGCTGCGGACATCGGCGTGCATCGCGACGGCAGCGCGGAATCCCTCGAGACGCAGGGCGCCCGGAGTGGTGTCGGCGGGGCCATTGAGGAACGCGAGCGAGCGGCGTCCCTCGGCCGCGAGGTGCTCGACGACGAGGCGCATGGCGGTGCTCGAGTCGGCGCGGACCGCGTCGAAGCCGGCGGAGTCGGGCACACGGCCGAGGACGACGAAGGGGATGGGGGCGGCCTCGAGAGCCGCGATGAGGTCGTCCGTGACTCGCAGGGGCGACAGGATCATGCCGTCGACGAGACCGCGACTGAGGTCACGGACGACATCGACCGAGGACGACGCTGTCCCGGTCGACGAGATGATGAGCCGGTAGCCCGACGCCTGGACGACCCGCTCGATGGCGGACATGATCTCGACGTAGACGGGGTTGCCGATGTCGGCGACGGCGTAGCCGAGCTGCAGGGTCTTGCCGCGTTTGAGGGACTGGGCGGTGGCGTCGGCGACGTAGCCCAGCTCGCGCGCGGCCTGCATGACCTTCTCCACGGTCTCGGCGCTGGCGATCAGTCCGTTCAGAGCGCGGGACGCCGATGCGGTGGACACGCCGGCGCGCTCGGCGACCTGGACGATCGTGACACGCGCCATGGGCTCTCCTTCGAGCGAGACTGCAAACGTTTACAGCAAGTGCTGATGTAAACGTTTGCACTCATGGCGTCGAGAGTCAAGCGATCCGCGACACCTCCCAGATCCACCTCGACCCACCGCACGCGCCGATCGGTTCGAACGCCCAGTCCGCACACGAGGGGTGCACAACGCCGCATCGATGAGCTAACCTCCGGTGTTACCGGGAACATCCCGGCCGGTGTGCACTCGAGGAAGAGGATCCATGCCCGCACGTCGCCGTCGACGCCTACTCACCGCCGCCACGCTGGCCGCGTTCGCCCTCGTGGCCCCCCTCACCGCCGTCACGACCGCGAGCGCGGCTGCGGGAGACGACATCACCGATGGCCTCGTCGCCCGGTACGCCCTCGATCAGACGTCGGGAACCAGCGTCCCGAACTCCGCCCCGAGAAGTTCCATCGGCCCCGGCTCGGTCGACGGAGCGGCGACCTGGGCGGGAGACGGAGGAGGCTTCGTCTTCTCGGGTGGACGCGATGGCAGCGGCAACGCGATCCGTCTGCCGAACGACATCAACCGTGGTCTCAGCGCGATCTCGGTCGACTTCGACGTCTTCATCGCCCCGGAGCAGGCCAACTACTACATGATCTACGGGATCGGCAACCGTGCGGGGAACGGGGCCGGCGAGCGCTACCTGTTCGGCTCGGGGGATTCGTTCCACACGGTCATCACCCCGAGCGGCCAGGGGCAGGAGATCAACATCCAACCCTCGGGCAACCCGACCCTGGCGCGGGGACTGTGGAAGCACATGACCTACACCCAGACCGGGACGACGGGGATCCTGTACGAGGACGGCGTGGAGCGTACCCGTAACACGCGGGTCACGACGACCCCGGACCAGCTGGGCAGCACCACCTTCAACCACATCGGGCGCAGCGTCTACAGCTGGGATCCGTCCTTCCAGGGCAAGGTCCGCGACTTCCGGATCTACAACCGCGCCCTCACCGCCGCCGAGGTCGGCACCCTGGCGGTCGATGTCCTGAAGCAGTCGACCGACAGCGACGCCGCCGCCATCCGACTGGGCGACCTCTCGGCCGTCACGACCGATCTCGCCCTCCCGGCGAAGGGTGCCAGCGGCACGACCATCGCCTGGGCCACCTCGAACCCCGGGGCCGTCACCGCGAGCGGCGTCGTGACACGGGGCCCCGAGGGCTCGCAGCCGGCGACCGCAACCCTCACGGCCACGGTGACGCGCGGGAGCGAGAGCACCCGGCGCACCTTCGATGTGACCGTCGCCCCTCGCGACGATGCCGCCGACGCCCGCTCGATCGCGGCGGGGCTCTCGATCCCACGACTCGGCGACGTGCGGGAGAATCTCACGCTGCCTACCAGAGTCGGCAACGCCTCGGTCGTCTGGTCGTCGACTCGGCCCGCCGTCATCCGCCCCGACGGCTGGGTGACGAGGCCCGCCACCGGTGCCCCGGCAGCGACGGTGGAGCTCACCGCGACGGTGACCCTCGGATCCGGGACCGCCACCCGCACCCTGACCGCGACGGTCGTCCCCGCTCCCGTGACCGAGGAGACGAAGGCCTATCTCTTCCCCTACTTCACCGGCGAGGCGAACGCCGATGACGAGAAGGTCCGCTACGCCGTGTCGAACGGGAACAACGCCCTCGACTGGGTGACCGTCAACAACGACCGGCCCGTGCTGGAATCGACCAAGGGGCAGCAGGGACTCCGCGATCCGTTCGTGATCCGCTCCCCCGAGGGCGACCGGTTCTACCTGCTCGCGACCGACCTCAACGCCTACCGCAACACCCTCAGCCAGGTGGACAGCAGCCGCTACATCGAGGTGTGGGAGTCGACCGACCTCGTGACGTGGAGCGAGCAGCGCCACGTGCTGGTCTCCGCTCCGGAGGCCGGCAACACCTGGGCGCCGGAGGCGTTCTACGACCCCGCTCTCGGCCAGTACGTCGTGTTCTGGGCGTCGAACCTCTACCCGAGCGGCGACCTGTCGGTGCCGCGCGACGAGGGCGCCAACTGGAACCGGATGATGTACGTCACGACTCGGGACTTCGTGACGTTCACCGAGCCCAAGGTGTGGATCGACGAGCGGCAGCCCGGGGCGGGCAACGGCACCATCGACTCCACGATCATGCAGGAGGACGGCTGGTACTACCGGTTCACGGTCACGGAGGGGTCGAACATCCCGCGCGTGGACCGCACGAAGGATCTGTACGAGACCATCACGCCGGGTGACGACCCGTGGCTCTCGTCCGGCACCGGCAATGCATGGGAGCCGCGCCAGAGCGGTGTCGGATACGGCCAGTGGTACACCGGCACCTCCGGCCGCTCGATCATGTTCGACGAGGGCGAGGGGACCACCCTGTTCCGCCCGAACAAGGGAGACGTGAACGGCGACGGCGGGGTCTATGCCTTCATCGACCAGGCCCCCTACTACGGTGGCGACGGCTACGTCCCGTTCAAGGCGACCAGCCTCGCGGCGGGCGACTGGACGATCGTGCAGAACCGCAACCTGCCGAAGTCCGCGCGCCACGGGACCGTTCTGCCCATCTCGGTGCGGGAGTACGAGGCGATCCTCGGTAAATATCAGCCGGACCGCCTCATCGATGCCGCGGACGTCTCCCTGACCACCCTGCCGGGCTCAGCGCCCGCCCTGCCTGCCACGGTGACCGCCGTCCAGGGCCGCGGGACGGCGACTGAGAAGAACCTCGGGCAGGTCGCCGTCAGCTGGGAGAAATTCGATGCCGCCGCGCTGAAGGCCGGGGCGACGGTGACCGTGCGCGGCACCGTGGCGACCAGCGGCTTCGTCGAGGCCCGTGTCCGCGTGCTGGACGTCGTGCCCGCGGTGAGCGCTCGGTGCGTGGCCTCGAAGGTCGTCCTGCTGAGCACGGTCAAGAACGGGGAGGGGACGCCGGTCTCCATCGACCTCGGGACGGCGTACGGATCCCGGTCGGATCGGATCGGTGCCGGCGCCACTTCCTCCGCCTCCTTCTCCTCGCGCCTCGGCAGTGTGCCGGCCGGTAGCGTCACGGTGAAGGTGACGACTGAGGGATCGGCCTCGGCTCAGGTGAAGGTGCCGTACGGCGCGAAGACCTGCTGACGATGGGCGGGCGGCGCGATGAGGCGCGCCGCCCGCCCCGTGCAGCGTCACAGCTGAGTGCGCCGAGTCGCCGAATCCATCGACGACAGCACCCGCGCCACCGAACCGCCGAGCCCCCGGGTCGTCGCGAGCTCCTCCAGATGAGCTCGTCCCTCGTGCCCGACTCGTATCGACGGATCGAACGCGGGGAGGTCGAGATCGGTGACGACGCGGACCACCCGGGGCGCGTGGTCGAGGTAGTCGGACGCAGCCGCGATCTTCGCGGCGACCGCCTTCGTCATCGGCGACGCCGGGGTCTCGCCGGCTGCTGCCCGGATGCCGTCCAGGTCACCGAACGCGGCGAGCAGAGCAGCCGCGGTCTTCTCCCCCACCCCCGCGACACCGGGAAGGCCGTCGGAGGCGTCGCCGCGCATGGTCGCGAAATCGGCATACTGAGCGGCGGATACCCCGTACTTGTCCCGCAGCACCGCGTCGGTCACGATCTCGAGTCTCGACATCCCGCGGGCCGTGTACACCACCCGCACCTCGCGGTCGTCGTCGACGACCTGGAACAGGTCGCGGTCGCCCGTGACCACATCGACGGGTCCATCCGCGGTCGCGGTGAGGGTCCCGATGACGTCGTCGGCCTCGTGATCGTCGGCACCCACGATCGGGATGCCCAGAGCCTCGAGGGTTTCCCGAATGAGCGGCACCTGCGCCGTCAGCGCCTCCGGGACGACCTCTCCCCCGTCGCCCGCCGCGTCGACGCGCTGCGCCTTGTAGCTCGGCACCAGCTCGACGCGCCAGGTCGGACGCCACGCGTCGTCCCAGCAGGCGACGAGCTCATCGGGCTCGAAGTCGGCGACGAGGCGGGCGATCATGTCGAGCAGCCCCTTCGCCCCGTTGACCGGCACGCCATCCGGATCCTTCACCGAGTCGGGCACCCCGTAGAAGGCGCGGAAGTAGAGCGCGGCGGTGTCGAGCAGCATCAGGCGGCCGTGCGTCATGGGAGAAGTCTGCACCGCTCGACCTGGAGGAGGGTCCCTCATTCCGCTTCGCTCAGTGGGCGAGACGTCCGCACAGCGAGGTCGACGAAGTGAGGACTTCTCCGCCGACATCGATTCTTCCAACGGCCCCACGCCGGCGAAGGATCATGGGCGAGCGGGCCACCCCCTTCGCACGGGTATTCCGGCTCATAGAGAACGTTGCGGCGTACCAACTGAGCCGGAATACCCGTACAAGCGGGGATAATCTGGCGGGATGGCAGGCGGATCGCGGAAGGGCGGGCTCGACGAGGTCGAGCTCGCCCTTCTGCGCGCCATCCGATTCTGGGGTCTGGCGGGACGCTTCGCGGGCAACCGTCACGGCCTCGGCATGGCCGCCGTCGACAAGGTGCACCTCGAGCAGGGCGGCTCGACGGGCGACTGGCATCAGCTGAAGCGGGCCATGCCGGCGGCCATGGAGACCCTCGTGGTGGGCGGCTACCTCGACGACGAGGACGGCGTCGTCACCCCCCTCGGGATCGCAGTCCTGAACCACTGATCCGAGCCGAGTCACTCGTCGGCATCCTCCCCTTCGAGGGCGTCGGCGTCGGCGTCTTCGTGGCGGCGCGGATTGTCGACCTCGTGACGGAAGATCTTGTGCACATCGTCGTGCGAGAAGGGGCATCCGGCATGACGATGGGCGAACCGTAGGCGCGGAGGCCGTCGAGCACGATGGTCGTCTGCCGGTCGAGCACCCGCCGCTTCTCGCCCAGTGGGAGGTTGAGGTACCACCCGAGCCGGAATGCCGCGAAGGTGATGTCGTTCGAGTTGACGTCGGAGCGCAGCGATCCCTCTTGCTAGGCACGGAAAACGAGCGCATCGAGGGGCTGCTGCCACTCGCTCGCGAAACGATGGGATCCGTCCAGCGCGACCATTCGTCGATTGAGCGCGGTGCCCGACTTCGTCAAGAGCTACGACGGCGAGTAGCTTCACATCGCCGGGTAGCTCGGAAAAGTACAGGCGGGCGCTGCTGTATCCGCCGTGACCGCGGGCATCGGAGCGATGAGGTGTATCGACGCTTCGGGTGGTGCGAGGGGTCGCCCTCCGAAGGTGACGTCGGAGCCGACCCCGATGTCCGCGAAGGCCCCGGATACGGTCGCGGTGTCGACGGCCGTGCGCGCCAGCGAGAGCTGCAAGGGGTGCTGAGCGTCGAGCCCTCGGAACGTGGATGCGGCTCCGGAAGGCGACGCGGTCGCTGTGAACCCGTCGATCACGATGTCGGTGAACGACGGCGTCGTGCCGCCGGTGCCCTTCTCGTAATCGGTGTCGAAGTCGAGCGGAGCCTTCGTCCTCGTCGCGCAGACGTCCTGATAGGTCACCTGCGTCACGGCCCCACCCGCCTTCGGGGAGCTCTTGATCCGCACCCCCGCCGAGGAGGCGCTGGCGTTGCCCAGAGAATCGGTGCCGTCCACCGTGTCGTCCGCGACGAGGACGTCACTGACCCCGGCGGTGGTTTCACTGCCGATCGAGATGCCGTGGGTTCCGTAGAAGTGGTCGTCGACGATCGAGATGTGGGCCGACGGCGCGGATCCACCCTTGATAGCGATGCCGTCGTCGCCGTCCATGATCCAGGAATGGGCGATCGTGACGTCGGTCGCGCCCGCGGGGTCGATGCCGTCGGTGTTCCGTGCCGTCGCAGGGGTGTGGATCCGGACGCCCCACGCGGTGAAGCCGTCGCCGTTCTGGAACGAGACGTGGAAGCCCGCCGAGTCGACGAGGTCGATGTCGTAGAGGGTCACGTCGTCGGCGTGGCTCGACTGGATGAGACGGGGCACGTTCTGTGCTCCCCCGCTCTTCGCCGACGCGGCGAGCTGCCACCAGCTCTGCCCGGTATCGGCGCCCGCGACGGTCATGGGGTCACCGCCTCGACCGTCGATGCGTCCCCGGCGGCCCGCCGGGTCCGCGTGCGACTCGATGCCGGAGTGCGACCCGGTGAGGGTGATGAGCGGGAGGCAGCCGTTTCCTCCACCGCCGATCGTGCCGCAGTCGGGGCCGCCCGACGTCTGGTAATCCGCGGGATCGGTCGATCCGTAGACGGTGACATCGGAGTCGAGGACGAGTACCTCCCCCGATCCGATCCTCAGGGGCCCGGTGAGGAAGTCGGCGTCACTCCCAATGGCGCTCAGTCGTACGGCGACGGGCGTGCTCGAAGCCGTCTGCGTGCAGCCGTCCAGGGCGGACTGGAGCCGGGCGGTGTCCGGCGGCGCGGCCTCGTCCGCTTCGCCTGCATGGCCCTCCGTCAGGCTCAGCTGCGAGCCGACGGTAGTGCAGGTGGTGGCGGGGATTGTCGGTTCGTCGACCGTGCGCCGGTCGCCCGTGGCCCGCACCGTCGAGATCGACCCTCCGGATGAGCCGGAGGGCGCCCCCAGCGCGCTGCATCCGGCGAGCAAGGCGACGACCACCAAAGCGGCGACGAGCAGGCGGGGGCGCGGTCTCACAATCGGATCATCGACCTCGCGCATTCGACGCGGCTCTCCGCACGCTTGCGGCCGGCTTGCAATCTGAATTGCTCGCTCCGCGAAAGCGAAAGGCCCCGAATCAAGTGGATCCGGGGCCTTCCTATTCGTTGCGGGGACAGGATTTGAACCTGCGACCTCTGGGTTATGAGCCCAGCGAGCTACCGAACTGCTCCACCCCGCGCTACATGTAAAAGCTTACCAGAGGTTTCGAGGGGGTTACGCCACGGGGTCGTCGGCGGCGGGGTCGGGCCTCGATACGCTTCGCTACTCGGCCGGTCTCGGTACGCTCCGCTACTCGACCCCCGGAGTTCCGGACGTCGAGTAGGCCGCCAGGCCGTACCGAGAGCGAACAGAACAGCATCGGCGAAGCCGATTCGCCCCCCAGACAACGAGGAGGGGCCGGGCACCTCTCGGTGCCCGGCCCCTCCTCAGGTCGTCAGCGGATCAGCTGCCCGCGGCGATCGCCTGCTGCAGCGCCGACTGGAGACGCTGGTCGGCCTCGGCCGCCGCCACCAGGTCGTTCGCCGCGTACGCCGCCTGGCGATCCTGCAGCGCCTGGCTGGCCGCCTGCAGCGCCTGCGACAACTCCGGACTCTGCGTCGAGGAGCCCGTGCCACCTCCCGTGGTGCCGCCGGTGCCGGTACCGCCACCCGTGCCGTTGCCTGTTCCGTCCGGAGTGTCGGGGACGTTGGCGTCGCCCGCACCGGCACCGGAATCGCCCTGGAAGAGCTCGTCGAGCGCCTTGTCGAGGGTGTCCTCGAACGCCACCCGGTCGCCGAAGGCCACGAGCACCTTGCGGAGCAGAGGCAGACGCGTCTCACCGCTCGACTGCACGTAGACCGGCTGCACGTAGAGCAGTCCGCCACCCACCGGAAGCGTGAGCAGGTTGCCCCGCAGCACATCGGTGCTGCCACCGGTCTGCAGGATGTTCAGCTGGTTCGCCACTGTCGCGTTCGAGTTGAAGGTGTTCTGCACCTGACCCGGCCCCGGCACCGTGTCGTCCTTCGGCAGCTCCAGCAATCGGAGCGTCCCGTAACCGTCGGACTTCTGACCCGCCGTCGAACCGGCGTCCGAGTCCACAGCGAGGTAGCCGGTCAGAACGCTCTGCGAATTCGCTCCCTGGTTGTTCGGGATGAACGTCGAGTAGAGCGAGTAGGTCGGGGAATCCGAACCCGGCACCTGCATCGTCAGGTAGTACGGCGGCTGCAGGAGGTCCTGGTTCGACCCGGCGGTCGGGTCGGCCGGTGTACGCCAGGCGTCGTCCGAGTTGTAGAAACTGCCCGCGTCGGTCACGTGGTACGTGCCGAGGATCGCGCGCTGCACCTTGAACAGATCCTGCGGGTAGCGGACGTGGCTCATGAGGTCGGCCGACATGTCCGACATCGGCTTGAGCGAGGTGGGGAACACCTTCTGCCACGATTCGATCACCGGGTCCGAGGTATCCCACACGTAGAGGTCGACAGATCCGTCGTAGGCGTCGACCGTGGCCTTCACCGAGTTGCGGATGTAGTTGACGTTGTCGACGACGTAGGAGGGGGTCGGCGTGAACGTGTCGGCGATGGCCTCCGACAGGCTCTGCACCTTGGAGTAGGGATAGGTCGACGCGGTCGTGTAGCCGTCCACGACCCACTTGAGGCGTCCGTCGACGACGGTCGGGTACGCATCCGAATCCATCGTCAGATACGGAGCGACCTTCGCGACGCGCTGACGCGGGTCCCGGTCGTACAGGATCTGCGAGTCCTGGTTCACGGCGTCCGACAGGAAGATCTGCTCGGACTGGAACTTCAGCGCATAGATGAGCTTGTTGAACCAGTTGCCGACCGACGGACCCCCGTTGCCGGTGAAGGTCGTGCGGATTTGTCCGTCGCCCTCACCGCCGTTCGACGGGTAGTCGAGCTCGATGGGGTCGGTTCCATCGGGCGCTCCGACGATCGAGTAGCCCTGGGCCGCTTCGCCGAAGTAGACGCGGGGCTCGTAGTCGCCGAGCTGTCCGGTGGACGGGATGTCCGACTCGAGGAACACCGGCTGGCCGTCGGTCGAACGCTGGTTGCCGTAGGCGGCGACCAGCCCGTAGCCGTGCGTGTAGACGACGGTGCGGTTGTACCAGGTCTGAGAGTCGCCCAAGCCCGCCTGGTTCAGCTCGCGGACGGCGACCACGGCGTCGGTGGTCTGGCCGCCGATCTCGTAACGGTCGACGTCGAGATCCTGCTGGAACTGGTAGTACTGCTTGAAGCGCTGCAGCTGAGCGAACGACGGCGACACGATCGCGGGGTCGAGGATGCGGATGTTGGCGGTGGTCTCGGCGTCCGAACGCAGAGCGCCGGCCGTGGCCTGCGTGGTCGCGTCGTACTGCTCCTCCTGCACGCCCGCCACACCATAGGCCTCGCGGGTCATGTCGATGTTGCGCTGGATGTACGGCCGCTCGAGGCTCAGCTCGCTCGGGAGCACCTGGAAGCGCTGGACCACCCAGGGGGCGACCGAACCGATGACCAGAGCGGCGACCACGAGGAGCGCGGTGCCGATGACCGGGAACCGCCACCGACCCGTGACGGCCGCGACGAGGAACAGCAGCGCGACGACGATCGCGATCATCGCGAGGATCTGACGCGTGGGGATGACCACGTTGACGTCGGTGTAGCTGGCGCCCGTGATGCGGCTCCCGACCTCGTAGAGCGTCGCGAACTGGTCGAAGAAGATGCTGACCGCCTGGAGGAGCACGTAGATCGCCGCGGTGACCGCGATCTGGATGCGGGCGGCCTTGGTGATGCGGAGATCGCGGCCGTTCACGCCCAGCGCCCCGTAGAGGTAGTGGGTCGCGATGGCGAGGATGCCCGCGATGATCACGACGGCTGACAGGAATCCGACGACCCCGCGCAGGAACGGCAGATCGAACAGGTAGAACGAGATGTCGATGCCGAACTGCGGGTCGGTCGTGCCCGAGGGCGTGCGGTTCAGGTAGAGGAGCGCGGCCTGCCAGCGTGTGCTCGCCGAGACGCCGGCGAAGAGGCCGATGACGAGGGGGATCCCGATGACGGCGAGACGACGCAGCGGGTCGATGACCTGCTGATAGCGGTCGATCTGGGCAGCCGAGCGCGCGTACACCGGTCGGAAGCGGTAGGCCAGGAACAGGCTCACGAAGACCGGGACGGCCATCGTCAGGAATCCGATGGCGAAGAGCGCCGCGACCGATCCCCACTGGGTGAACAGCACGGACTGGAAGCCGAGCTGGTCGTACCAGAGGACGTCGGCGTAGAGGCCGGCGAAGATGAAGAAAGCGACGAGAAGCGCTGCGACGATGCCTGCGGTGACGGCGAGGGTCGAGCGGTTCTTACGAGGAGGGGCGGCGGCTGTGGACGTCACGGTCGGGATTCTACCGGGCGTCGAATAAGGGGTTCCTGGAGATTCGACAGTGTGACCAGGCCGTTATGCCCCGACGCCGGGCCTGTCAGCTGCCTGTGGAACAGCCCTGGAGCGTCGATGGATCGGTCCCTGCGGCGACCGCCTTCACGTCGTCGAGGGCCTGTGTCAGCGTACTCACGGCGACGACGTCCAGACCCGCCGGGATGTTGCCGACCACCTCGTCGCAGTTGTCCACCGGCGCGAGGAACAGCGTCGCACCAGCTTGTCGTGCGCCGTACATCTTCTGCCGAATGCCGCCGATCGGGCCGACCACTCCCGCCGCGTCGATGGTGCCGGTCCCCGCGACGGTCGCGCCGCCCGTGAGCTCGCCCTCGGTGAGCTTGTCGTAGATCCCGAGCGCGAACATCATTCCCGCGCTCGGCCCGCCGACGTTGGGGAGCTCGATCGAGACGTCGACCGGGAAGTCGTAGGAGACCTGCACCCCGACGCCGAGGGCGACGACACCGCCCCGTTCGATGGGGCGGATCTGGACGGTGAGCTGCTGGCCGTCGCGGTCGATTCCGATGGCGGCATCCGTCTCGGTCCCGTGAGCGGCCAGCAGCGCCCGCAGGTCTGGAAGGTCCTCGATCTGCTGGCCGTCGACCGACGTGATGACGTCGCCCGGCTGCAACACGTCCACCGCTCCCGACCCGTCGAAGATCGAGACCACGGTGACCGTGCCCTTCACCTGATATCCCAACTCGGTCAATGCCGCGCTGACCGCTTCCTGCTGGGAGTTCTGCATCTGGGTCTGGGCCTGCTCGCGCTGCTGGTCGGAGGTGATGCCCGGCTGGTAGATCTTCTCGACCGGCTGCACCGAACGGCTGCTGTCGAACCACGACATGGCCACCTCGAACATCGATGCCGGGCGGTCGGGGCTGCCGATGACGGAGACCGTGAGCAGGTCGAGAGCCCCCGACGTCGGATATCTCTCGGCGCCGTCGATGGTGATGAGCTGCGTCTCGGTTCCGTTGTTCGTCACGCTGCCGAGAGTGTTGTACACCGGCCCCGGCGTCTCGACCACGTAGGGCGACGGGGCGAACGCCAGGACGACCGTGATGAGCATCGACATCGAGATCAGCGCCCATCCGATCCGGCGGCGGCGGACGGCGCGACGCTGCTCGTGCGTCACGGGGACCAGACCGTCGTCGAGATCGTCATCGGAGTCGTATCCCGGGCCTGCGTCGGGTCGTGAGAAGAAGGTCACAGCAGCTCGCGAAGTCCTTTCGTTCCCACTCGAACGACGTGCGGGCGGGAGGTCCGCGAGATGTTCGCGGCGGGCAGAAGCGTAAACGCTTCAGACACCGCTGGTGCCGTGAGGGGCGGGTTAGCGTGGAAACCCTTCGCTTTCCGAGAGGACCCTCGCATGTCGGATCCGTCGCAGAACCTGCCCGACCCGGACGAGCTGCGCAAGCTCATCGAGAAGATGATGGCGGAGGGCGGAGTCGACCCGAGCGCCCTCGCGGGTGCTGCCGGACTCACGTCGGACCCGGCGAGCATGGCCCGTCTCATGGCGCAGCTGCAGGGGGCCGTCCAGGCGTCGGCCGACGGGGTGAACTGGAAGCTCGCCACGGATCAGGCGACCGAGGCGGCCCGTGCCGGCAGCCTCTCGGTGACCGATCAGCAGCGCGCGTCTCTCGACGCCGCTCTGGGGGTCGCCGCCCTCTGGCTCGACGAGGCGACGGACATCGCGGAGCTGCCCACGACCCCGCGCATCATCACGCGAACGGAATGGGTCCGCGAGACCATGCCCGTGTGGACCCAGCTCGTGGAGCCGGTCGCCGAGAGCATCACCGACGCTCTGACCGCGCTGACACGAGACCAGTTGCCGGAGGAGATGAGCGGCATGCTGGGCGACGCCGAGGGTCTCCTCCGCGGCGTCGGCGGCACCCTCTTCGCCGTGCAACTCGGTCAGGTCGTCGCGCAGCTGTCCGGCGAGGTCGTCTCGGGCGGGGACATCGGGATCCCGCTCATCGAGGATCGTGCCGTCGTGCTCGCGCAGAACATCGACGGGTTCGGCGAGGGCCTCGACATCGGCTCCGACCAGGTGGCGCTCTATCTCTCCGTTCGCGAGCTCGCTCACGCGCGGCTGTTCCGCCACGCGCGCTGGCTGCGTACCGGCCTGCTGACGTCGGTGACCGAGTTCGCCCACGGGATCCGCGTCGACATGACCGACTTCGAGGAGGTCCTCACCGACCTCGACCCCAGCGATCCCGAGCAGATCAAGAACGCGCTGACCTCGGGCAAGTTCATCCCGCCGCGCACCGAGCAGCAGAACGCCGCGCTCGCCCGGCTGGAGACCATGCTCGCGCTCGTCGAGGGCTGGGTCGACGTCGTGACCGCGGCCGCGACCACGCGTCTGCCGAAGAGCGGCGCGGTGGCCGAGACGGTCCGCCGCCGCCGCGCATCGGGCGGGCCCGCCGAGTCGGCCTTCGCCTCGCTCGTCGGGCTCGAGCTGCGCCCCCGCCGACTCCGCGAGGCCGCGGCGATGTGGCAGGCCGTGACGGATGCGCTGGGCGCCGAGCGTCGGGACGCCCTCTGGTCGCACCCCGACCTCCTGCCGACGGCGGAGGACATCGACGACCCGCAGGCGCTCATCGCTCGATTGCAGGCACCCGCCTCGGAGATGGACGACATCGACCAGGCCCTGGAGGACCTCCTCCGCGACGAGGGCGACCGCCCCCACGAGAAGTAGCGGCGACGCCCTTCGTTTCGCTTCCCTCAACGGGCGGACACCGCCCGCCCATTGAGCGAAGCGAAATGATGGGCGACGCCCGGTCAGGCGGCGAAGGTCAGCTTGCCCCGTTCCGCGCGCGTGAGCGGCGGGATCGAGGCCAGCAACGACCTCGTGTAGTCGTGCTGAGGGTCCTCGAAGATCTGCTCCGTGCCACCCGTCTCGACGACCTCGCCCCGGTACATCACGAGGACCCGGTGCGCGAGATTGCGCACGACCGACAGATCGTGCGAGATGAACAGGATGCTGAGTCCCAGACGCTCCTGGATGTCGACCAGCAGGTCGACCACCTGCGCCTGGATCGTCACATCGAGGGCGGAGACGGGCTCGTCGCAGACCA
Organism: uncultured Naasia sp.; assembly: GCA_913778905.1. Taxonomy (GTDB): domain Bacteria; phylum Actinomycetota; class Actinomycetes; order Actinomycetales; family Microbacteriaceae; genus Naasia. The sequence goes on from CAJYYA010000012.1 coordinate 289,216, forward strand.
GCACATCGGGATCGCGCATGAGCGAGCGGGCGATGCCGATCCTCTGCCGCTGCCCGCCGGAGAACTGGTGCGGGAAGCGTTCCATCATGTCCGGCTGCAACCCGACGAGCTCGAGCAACTGCGCCACCCGGTCACGTCGCGACGCCGCGGTACCGATCCGAGCGACCGCATGCGGCTCGGCGATCACGTCGCGGACGCGCATGCGCGGATCGAGGGACGTGTAGGGGTCCTGGAACACCATGCCGACGCCGGCTTGCGCAGCGGGGCGCCGACCTCTCGTCCGCCGGGTGACGTCCTCACCGCGGTAGAGGACGCTCCCCCGGTCGACGCTCTCGAGCCCCACCACCATGCGCGCGAGCGTCGACTTGCCGCTGCCCGATTCGCCGACGATGCCGAGTGTCTCGCCGCGACGGAGTACGAGATCGACACCGGCGACCGCCTTCACCGTCTTCTTGGCCAGGGCCGAGCCGGTGACGAATGTGCGCGCCAGGTCCGAGACCTGCAGGATCGGGTCCCCGGCGAGGTTCTCAGCCGACAGGACACGCGCCGGTTCAGGGCGCGGGGCCGAACCGAGGAGGCGCCGGGTGTAGGCGTCCGATGGGGTCGCGAACACCGTGTCGGCATCACCCTGCTCGACGACCCTCCCGTGATGCATGACCACGAGACGGTCGGCGACCTCGGTCACGACGCCGATGTCGTGGGTGATGAGAAGCACCCCCATGTCGAGTCGGCCGCGCAGGTCGTGCAGAAGGCGGAGGATCTGCGCCTGCACCGTCACGTCGAGCGCGGTGGTCGGCTCGTCGGCGATGAGCAGCTTGGGTTCGAGGGCGATGGCCATCGCGATGAGGATCCGCTGCCGCATCCCGCCGGAGAACTGGTGAGGATAGTCGTCGACCCGCGCCGCCGGTGAGGCGATGCCGACGATGTCGAGCAACTCGATGGCGCGCGCACGGGCCTGTTTGCGCCCGAGCGCCCGGTGAACCCGGAAGATCTCGCCGATCTGATCGCCGATCGAGAGGACCGGGTTGAGCGACGAGAGCGCATCCTGCAGGACCATGCTCATGCTGTCGCCGCGGAGGCGACGCCGTTGGTCGTCGGACAGGCCGAGCAGCGAGGCTCCGTCGAGATCCAAGCGATCGGCTCTGACCGTGGCGGCCTCGTCCTGAATGCCCATGATGGCGCGGGCCGTGACGGTCTTACCCGATCCGGACTCGCCGAGCAGAGCGACCAGCTCCCCGGGCCGCACGTCGAGATCGAGTCCGGCGACGACCGAGGTGGGCCCACGAGAGGTGCGGAAGTCGATGTCCAGGCCGCGCACGCTGAGCACGGGCGGGCGAATGGCTTCGGATGTCTCCATGCGACCATCATGCACGCCCAGAGGCGCCGGAATGTTTCAGACAGAAAAACTTCGCGCCGATTTCCACCAGATGTGTTGACAGGTGTGCCGAATAGGAGCGACGGTGTCCTGCAAGGCACCTCAATCGGTCATCTGTCGGTTGTCGCCGTCGAAAGCACGTCTATGAGATGGAGATCCCCTTGCTCGAACCCGCGGAGCGCTACACCGGCTACACCGCCTACGACTACCTGGAGAAGGGAGTCGACTACCGCGCGTTCGAATACTCGAAGCAGCTCGGCCGGGTGCCCGAGTATGCGGGCCTCGACCTCAGCGCCGAGCAGGCCGACCGCTCGAAGCGACTGCTCGAGAACGAGACGGTCATCTCGCTGCACGAACACGTCCAGGTCTTCCCCGAGGACATGAGCCAGCTTCGCGACCACATCCGCACCGGTCGCGAACCCACCGGCTACGAGGGCCTCTCCCGCTCCGGGCTCACAGCCGTGTTCGACAACGGGATGGACGGCACCTGCTGCATCTCGAGCGACGCCGGCTGGAAGTACCAGGACGTCCTTCACGACCTGGGGGTTCGCATGGCGGACATCGCCCACCAGGACTACGTCATCAAGGGCGAGACGCTGAAGGACATCCAGTACGCGAAGGAGACCGGTCGCGTCGCCCATATCTTCGCTCTCGAGGCGGCGACCCCCATCGAGAACGAGGTCGACCGACTCGACGTGCTCTACGGTTTCGGCGTCCGTCAGATGGGCATCGCCTATTCGGAGGCCAACTATCTCGGCAGCGGTCTCAAGGAGCGCGGCGACGGCGGTCTGACCTACTTCGGCGAGCGCGCCGTGGCCCGCATGAACAAGCTCGGGATCGCCATCGACATCTCCCACTCGGGCGACCGCACATGCGTCGACGTCATCAAGGCGTCGACCAAGCCCGTGTTCATCACCCACGCCGGCGCCCGCGGCCTCTGGCCCACGAACCGCATGAAGACCGACGAGACGATCATCGAGTGCGCGAAGCGCGGCGGAGTCATCGGCATCGAGGCGGCCCCCCACACCACGCTCTCCCCCGACCACCCCAAGCACTCGCTCGAGTCGGTCATGGACCACTTCAAGTACTGCGTCGACCTCGTGGGCATCGAGCACGTGAGTTTCGGACCCGACACCCTGTACGGCGACCACGTGGGCCTCCACCACGCCTTCGCCGCGCAGCTCTCGATCGGGCAGGCGCACGGCCACGTCGACTACGAAGAGGTCCCCTACGTCGACGGCGTGGAGAACCCCACCGAGGCGATGGCCAACATCATCAGCTGGCTGGTCAAGAACGACTACTCCGACGACGAGATCCGCGCCGTCGTCGGCGGCAACACCGTGCGGGTACTCGAGGAGGTCTGGGTCTGATGCGTCGAAGAATCGTTTCCCTGGTCGGAGGCGCGGCGATCGCGGCTCTGGCTCTCACCGCCTGCGCCCCGCAGGCACCGGAGAACACGAGCAGCGGGTCACCGGAGGCGGGCAGCGACACGCTGACCATCGCCACGACCACCGATGTCGTGAACTACAACCCGCTGATCGGCAACAGCCGAAGCGACTACTGGATCACCAACCTGATGTATCCGCACCTGCTCTCGATCGGCGACGACGGTTCGAAGGAGCCTCAGCTCGCCGAAGAGTGGGGATACGTCGACGACACCACCGGGTTCTACGAGATCCGCGACGACATGACCTGGAGCGACGGCGAGAAGCTGACGGCCGAGGATGTGGCGTACACGATGAACGCCGTCAAGCAGGACAAGCCCTCCGGCACCTTCTACGGTCAGATGGCCAACTTCGAATCGGCCACGGCCGTGTCGGACACGCGCATCGAGATCAAGCTGACCCAGCCGGACTCGTCGATCGTCGAGGAGATCGGATTCTGGGGCAACGTCGTGCCGCAGCACGTCTTCGAGCCCGGCGGCTCGGTCGCCGAGTTCGCGAACGACGGCGGTGACGGGGGCTGGGTGAGCGCCGGGCCGTTCAAGCTCACCAAGGTCCAGGTCGGGCAGTCCTACACGCTCGAGCGCATGGAGAACTACCCGCTCGTCGAGGGCGGGACCCCCATCCCCGCCCAGGTCGTCTACCGCGTCTTCCCGGACGTGAACACGGAGATCCTCGCCCTCAAGAGCGGTGAGGTGGACGCCATCGCCAACTCGCTCCCGCCGTCGCAGGTCGAGCAGCTGCGCACCACCGACGGCATCGAGGTCGTCGAGGTCACCGGCCTCGGCTACGCCCACATGACCTACAACATGACGCAGCCCGACCTCGCGAAGACGGAGGTGCGGCAGGCTCTGGCCCACGCCGCCGACTACGAGGCGATCCGCAACGTCGTGCTGCAGGGACAGGCCGTGTCCACGGGGTCCAGCCCGCTCATGCCTGTGCTCGCGAACTACTACGACGACTCGATCACCGAGTACGAGTACGACCCGGCCCTGTCCCGTCAGCTCATGGAGAAGGCCGGCTACAAGGCCGACTCGAGCGGCAACTTCCCGGTGTCGTTCCGACTCATCTACTCCCTCCAGGACCCGGTCACGAGCCAGTGGGCTCAGCTGGTCAAGGACGGCGCGGCCGAGGCGGGCATCACCATCGAGCTGCAGGGCACGGAGCGCAACACCTACCTCGCGCAGACCAACGACGGCGACTACGACATCTACGCCGGCAACTTCGCGATCATGGACGACCCGGTGACCAACTTCACCCTGTCCTACCTGCCGGGCGGAGCGATCAACTACACCCTGGTCGACGACCCCGAGCTGAACACGCTCATCCAGGAGGCCTCGGTCACGTTCGACGAGACCGAGAAGATCCGGATCATGCGCGAGGCCGCGAAGATCGTGCACGACGAGGTCTACGACAACGTCATGTACACGCAGAACCTCTACGTGGCCCACAGCTCCGACTGGACCGGTTTCCTGTCCAAGCCCAGCGAGCTGCTGTCGATCGTCAACCCCGTGTCGCTCGCCAGCGCCAACAAGGTCGCCCAGTAGCCCCGGCTGCTGAGACCGTCTGAAAGGAAGGGCCGCTCGCGTGTCCATCGCCCTGTTCGTGCTCCGGCGCCTCGGCCGCGGGATCTTCACGATCCTGTTCGCCGTGACCGTGACATTCCTCCTGCTGCGACTGCTGCCGGGTGACCCCGCGCTCGCCGTCGCGAGCCCGAACATGACGGACGAGACCCGGGCGGCCCTCCTCACCCAGTACGGCCTGGATCAGCCGCTCCTCGTCCAGTACTTCCTGTACCTCGGGCAGCTGATCCAGGGCAACCTGGGCACCTCCTTCACCCAGTCGATCCCGGTGATCGACGTCCTCCTGCAGCGGCTCCCGTGGACTCTGCTCCTCACGGTCAGCGCACTCGTGCTGACCGTGGTCATCGGAATCCCGCTCGGCGTCGTCGCCGCCTCGCACAAGAACCGCTTCCTCGACCGCTTCGTCCAGGTGTTCGGCGTCACCGGCCAGTCGCTCTTCGTGCCGAGCGTGGGGATCCTGCTCCTCCTGATCTTCGGCCTCAATCTCGGCTGGTTCCCCATCGGGGGCGCCTACAGCGACGGGGTCTACGGGATGGAGTGGTACGGCTCGGTCGTCTCGCACCTCGTCCTACCGGCCGTCTCGCTGACCCTCATCCAATTGGGCTCCTACGTGCTGACGATGCGCGGAACTCTGATCGACGCACTCGGCGACGACTACGTCACCCTCGCCAAGGCCAACGGGCTCTCACCCCGCCGGATCCTCTGGAAGCACGCCCTTCGCAACGCGCTCCTTCCCGCGACGACCCTCATCGGGCTGCAGCTCGGCTTCGTCGTCGGCGGCGCCGTGCTCACCGAGACGGTGTTCGCCTATCCCGGTATCGGCCGCGGCATCTACGAGGCCGTCACCCAGCTGGACTTCCCGGTCCTGCAGGGCGCATTCCTGCTCCTCGCGGTGACCGTCGTCTTCGTCAACATGCTGACCGACATCGCCTACGGATTCCTCGACCCGAGAGTGAAGACCTCATGACCGCTCCGCTCCCCGCCTCCGAGACCACCGGCCCCCTCGTCGAGTCGGTCGGCACCGGCAGCCGTCGTGCGAGCCGCGCCACGTGGCACGCGTTCCGCCGCCAGCCGCTCGGGATGGTGTCCCTCGCGATCCTTCTCGTACTCGTGCTCGTCAGCGTCCTCGCGCCGCTGCTGGCCGCTTATCCGGCGAGCTACGGCACCGAGGTCCTCCGCCCGCCCGGACCGGGCCACGTCTTCGGCACGGACTCGCTCGGCCGCGACGTCTACTCCGAGGTCGTCTGGGGCACGCAGCAGTCGGTCCTCGTCGCCGCGGCGGCATCCGCCATCGCCATCGTCTTCGGGACCCTCGTCGCCGTGATCGGCGCTTACGTCCCCCGCCTCGACACGGTCATCAGCATCTTCGTCGACCTGACGCTCTCGCTCCCGGTGCTGCCGCTGATGATCCTCGTCGCCGCTCTCGCCGGGCCGAGCACATCGACGATCATCCTGGTCGTCGCAGCCTTCTCCTGGCCCGAGGTCACTCGCCTCGTCCGGTCGCAGGCCCTGTCGGTCGTGAAGCTCCCCTACATCGACGCGGCGCGCCTGATGACCCGCAACCACGCGTGGATCCTCGGCCGCCACGTCATCCCCGCCGTCACGCCCGTCATCGTCGTGTCCGTCGTCGTGACGGCGTCCCGCGCGGTCCTGTCGGCCGCGGGGCTCGCGTTCCTCGGCCTCGGCGACCCGACGACCTGGTCCTGGGGTCGCATCCTCTACGAGGCCCAGACCTCGGGAGCGATGGTGTCGGCCTGGTGGCTCACGCTCTTCCCGTCCCTCGCGATCCTCGCCCTGGTGCTCTCGGCGACCCTGCTCTCGATCAGCTACAACGACGCGAGGAACCCGCGCAATCATGACCGTTGATATCGCCGCCTTCACGCAGCGCCTCGATCCGGAGGTCTACGACCGCATCCAGGCACGTGTCGCACAACGCCTGACCGCCGAAGGTCTGCAGGCGATCGTGACGGACGATCCCGAGGATGTGTCGTACCTCACCGGGTTCTTCCACCACCCCGGCGAGCGCCCTGTCGCCGTGCTGCTCACCGACGCCGGCGACGCGACGCTGCTCCTGCCCGAGCTGGAGCGCCAGCATGCGGAGGAGCAGGGTGCGCGGGCATCGATCGTCGCCTTCGCGGAGTACCCCGGCGTCGAGAACCCGTTCGCGCCTCTCGCCCGCGCGGCGGGCGCACACTCGGGTCGGGTCGGCGTGACGACCCAGGTCACGCAGCATCGACTGGCGCTGATGAACGGCGCCTTCGCCGCCGTCGAATGGGTGCCGACCGAACTGGTCACCCGTGCCCGCTACGTGAAGTTCCCCGAGGAGATCGAGCAGCACCGTGAGGCGGCCCGCATCACCGACCTCATGCTCACCGCGGGGGTTTCGCTCATCACCGACGCGATCGCCGACGGGGATCGGCTCCCCTCCGAGGCGGAGTTGGCCGCCCACGTCGGTCGCACCGGGGTGGGCCTCATGTACGCCGAGCACCGCGAGGTCGTCGTGATCTCGTTCCTCGCCGGCGGACTCGTCTACGCCGGAGCGAACTCCGCGATCCCCCACGGTCTGCCTTCCGGATATCGACTTCGGGACGGCGACACCTTCATGCTCTCGCTCGGCGCAGCCGTCGGCGGTCGCTTCGTCGAAGGCGAGCGGACCTTCGTCCTCGGCGAGCCGAGCGCCGACCAGCGCCGCTACCACGACGCGGTTCGCGCGGCCCAGGCCGAGGGATCCCGCGCGATCGCCCCCGGGGTCCGCTGCGCGGACAGCAACGCCCGGTGCCTCTCGGTGATCCGCGAAGCCGGTCTCGGTCAGTACCTCCGCCACCGCCAGGGCCACGGCATCGGCCTGGGCATGCACGAGCCGCCGTGGCTCGAAGACGGCGACCCGACGCCGCTCGAGGTCGGGATGATCGTGTCCAACGAGCCGGGCATCTACATCCCGGGTCACGCCGGTTACCGGATCAGCGACAGCATGCTCGTCACCTCGGACGGCTCCGAGCCCCTCACGTCCTACCCGCGGTCGCTCGACGACTGCACCATTCCTCTCTGATCGATAAGGACCCACCGCTATGGCCGACGACGTCTCCCCCGAATTCGCGAAAGCGACGAGCACCGCCGAACGCGTGATCATCAACGGCAACGAACTCGCGGTCGAGGTCCTCGGGCCTGAGGGCGCTCCCGTGATCCTCACTCACCACGGCGCACCCGGGCTCGGCTCGCGAGCCGAGCCGCGGGCGAGCTTCGGCCGGCTCGCGGACGAGTACCGGGTCGTGGTGTTCGACGCTCGCGGCAGCGGCGAGAGCGAAGGGTCCGGGGTCTTCAGTCACGAGCAGTGGGCCGCCGACCTCGACGGGCTCCGCGAATGGATCGGGGCCGAGACCGTCGTGATGGCGGGCGGGTCCTACGGCGGGTTCATGGCCATGGAGTACGCGATCCGCTACCCGGACCGGGTGAGCGCCATCGTCCTCCGCGACACGTCGGCCGACAACGGGAACGCCCACCTCGCACGCGAGAACGCACTCGCCAGCGACCGGGTCACCATCGACATGGAGAAGTTCGACCGGATCGACGAGGGTCGCGTTCGAGACGACGCCGATCTCATGGACTGCTGGCGCGAGATCCTGCCGCTCTACGACTTCCACTACGACCCCGAGGCGACGGAACGGAAGGTCCAGGCGACTCCGTACCGTTACGAGGCGCACAACTACGCCTTCTCGGTGAACCTGAAGTCCTACGATCTCAAGCCGCTCCTCCCGACCGTCACCGCGCCGACCCTCATCACGGTCGGCCGCACGGACTGGATCACACCGGTATCGTGCAGCGAGACCATCGCGGACCTGATCCCGGACTCGAAACTCGTCGTGTTCGAGGAGTCGGGACACTCGCCGCAGATCGAGGAGGCGGAGAAGTGGACGAAGACGGTCCGATCGTTCCTCCACGAAACGGTGCCGCCGAGCGGGGCACCGAACGCGTGAACCCCGCCGTCCTCGATCGACTGAGCGAGCTCGACAAGAGGATCGTCGTCGCCCTTCAGCGCGACGGACGCGCCAGCTGGCGTGCCGTCGCGGAAGCGGTGGGCGCCCCGGTGACGACCGTGGCACGGCGAGGCCAACAGCTGCTCGTCGACGGAGTCGTGCGTGTCGCAGCCGTCCCCGCCCTCGCCGCAGACGGGCCGTACGACTCCTTCCTGGTGCGCATCAACTGCAAGCCGGGGGGACATCTCGCGGTCGCTGCCGCTCTGGTGGAGAACCCCGACGTCCGTTTCGTCACGCTCGTGACCGGAACCTACGACGTCATGGCGGAGCTCATCGTCCGGGGCGGCGCCATCCGCTACCCCCAACTCATCGGAGAGCTGCAGTCGATCACCGGTGTCGAGCGGTGGCGCAGCGACCTGATCCTGCACGTCTACAAGGTGAGCTTCGACTGGGGCCGTCAGCTGTACGGCGAGCTGCTGGGTCCTGAACCCGGGGACGCCGTGATCGGCGCGGCACAGCACGAGGAATGCGGTCCGGAACACTTCGACGAAGCCGACCGGGCCATCCTGAAGGCACTCGGCGACGACGGGCGCGAGACCTTCCAGAGCATCGCGGACCGTCTCGGGATGAATGAATCCAGCGTTCGGCGACGGTACGAGCGCATGCGGAGTTCCCGCTGCGTCGACATCTTGACGCTCATCCCCTCGGCAGCGCTCGGTATGGGGGCGGAGACGCTGCTCACGGTCACGGTCGCCCCCTCGAGGCTCGAAAACGTGGCCCGTCAGCTCGCCGAGTACCCGTTCGTCCGGTATCTCGCAGCCCTCCTCGACGAGAACGCCCTGCTGTGCGAGGTCATCTCCCCGTCGAGCACCGAGCTCTACGGGTTCATCACGGGATCGCTCGCCCACCTCGACGGCGTCCAGGGGTGGACGGCCAGCATGGAGCTGCTCTACCTGAAGCGCGGTTTCGTCGAGACGCCGTGGTGGCGCTCGCAGCTCGACGCCTGAGTCTCCCCGCGGGTCGCACCCCTGTGCACAAGCCGGGCGAGAGCGATAGAGCTCCGGGCACCATGACGACATGCTGCGCATCGATCCTCTCCACAGCCCACTGTGGGTCTCGCCCACCCGTCTGAGATTCGGAATCGAACGGCCCCTCGTCGAACTCGACGAGGTGGGGCGCGCCGAAGAGCTGCTCATCGACGTCCTCCTGCGTGGCACGCACCCCGATGCTCTTCCCCTGATGGGCGCCGAGTTCGGCATCGACCACGCGCGCATCACGCACCTCATCGACAGGCTCTCGCCCGTTCTGATCGCGTCCGATCCCGTCCCACTTCCCGCTTCACGAGTCGCGCTCGAACGCACCGAGGACTGGCCGACCGACGACGCGGGACTCGGTCGCCTCGTCGGCGACGCCGTACGACGCAGCGGAGCCGAGATCGTGGACCGCGGCGAGACCGTCGACGTGGCCGTCGTCCTCGCCCCGATCGTCGTCCCTCCCCGCACGGCCCTCTTCTGGATGAGTCGCGACGTCCCCCTGCTGCCCGTGAACCCCGCGCCCGGGGTCATCGACATCGGCCCCCTCGTCCACCCCGGCGAGACCGCCTGTCTCGAATGCGTCGAGCTGAGCCGCGGCGAGGACGACCTGGACCGCCCTCAACTGCTCGCTCAGCTGACCGCCACGTCCCGAGTCCGCACCCTCGAGGTCGACCCGGCCGCGGCTCTGCTCACAGCGGCCGCGGTCACGACGGCTCTCCTCGACTTCACCGGAAGCCGCGGCCACGTCGAGCACGATGGCGCTTTCGCCGGTGACCACCGATCGAAGATGGGCGAGTCCGTCCGCGTGCGAGGCAGGGGCTCCGTCAGCCGACGGGTGTGGGCGCCGCATCCGAGATGCTCGTGCCGAGATCTTCCAGGAAGCGGGATCGCGCCCGTGCGCTCGCTCGATGCGGCCCGACGGCGGCCCACGTCATCCGCAGCGCCACACGCGCGCGGGTGATCCCGACGTACAGGAGGCGCCGTTCCTCCTCGATGGCCTCGGGCGACCTGGCGTAACTGATCGGCAGATACCCCTCGGTGAGACCGACGAGGTAGACCGTGTCCCACTCGAGCCCCTTGGCCGAGTGGAGCGTCGCCAGCGTGACGGCGTCGCGAGTCGGCTCGTGCTGCGCCGCCTGCCGTTCGAGGAGCTCCTCGACGAAGCCGGCGACCGTCGTGCCGGGCGGGCACTGCTCGGCCATCGTCATGAGGGTGTCGAGCGACTCCCACCTGTCCCGCAGCGCGCCCCTGGTCTCCGGCGCGTTCTGCGCCCACCCCAGTGAGCGCAGCACGTCGCTGACGGTCTTGAACAGCGGCTCGTCCGACAGAGTGAGGGCGGCAGCGCGCAGCATCATCAACGCCTCCTTGACCTCGCGCTGGTCGAAGAAACGCCCCGACCCGCGCACCGCCGACGAGACACCGCGTTCATCGAGGGCCGTCTCGAGAGCAGCGCTCTGCGAGTTGATCCGGAACAGCACCGCGATGGACGAGGGGCTCTCCCCCGCCTCGATGCGTTGTGCGATCTCGTCCGCCACGCTCCGCGCCTCGCTCAGTTCATCCGGGAAGCGGGTCACCGAGGCCTGCGCGCGCGGTACCGGCGGGCGGGTAGGCGCGAGCGTCAGCGCCCCCGGACGCCCGCGCATCAGACGGTTCGCGGCGCCGAGGATGATCGGATCCGAGCGGTAGTTGCGCTCGAGACGGATCACCTTGGCGTCGGGGTAGCGCGCGCCGAAATCGAGGAGGTACTCCGATCGCGCACCGGCGAAGGTGTAGATGGTCTGGCTCGCGTCGCCGACCACGCAGAGGTCACGGCGGTCGCCCAGCCAGCTGTCGAGCAGCTGGTTCTGCAGGGGCGACACGTCCTGGAACTCGTCGACCACGAAGAAGCGGTACTGCTCGCGGATCTGCTGCGCGACCCGCTCCTCCTCCTCGATCATCCCGATGGTCGCCAGGAGGACGTCCTCGAAGTCGATCTGGCGTCGCGCGTCTTTGAGCTGCTCGTACGCGCGGTGGACGTCGACAACGCGAGGGGGGTCGAATCCGCCGGGCAGAGGGCGCGAGTGCGCCTTCGCCTCGTACTCCTCCAGGGAGAGGCCCGCTCCTTTGCGCCACTCGATCTCGGAGGCGAGATCGCGCAGGACGGCTGTGTCGACGGCGAGACCGGCCTGCTCGGCAGCCTGAGCGAGGAGGCGGGCCTTGCTGTCGAGCACCCGCGGCAGGGTCCCGCCGATGGTCTGCGGCCAGAAGAAGCTCAACTGGGCGAGCGCCGCCGAATGGAAGGTCCGCGCGGCGACACCGGCACCGCCCAGTGGCCGGAGGCGACTACGCAACTCCCCTGCGGCGCGCGTGGTGAAGGTGAGTGCCATGACCCGGTTCGGCGGGTAGACCCCGGATGCGACGCCGTAGGCGATGCGATGCGTGATGGCCCGGGTCTTGCCCGTGCCCGCCCCGGCCAGGAGGCACACCGGGCCCAGTAGAGCCTCAGCGGACTGGCGCTGCTCGTCGTCGAGCGCGTCGAGGAGACTCTCGGCGGTCACCTACGCCCGTCCTCGATGGGGCCGCCGAACCAGTTCTCGATGAGAGCCCTCGCGATCGAGGTGCGCCCCGGAAGGCCGTAGCCCCGTGCCGGGTCCGCGATCTCCTCGCGAGTGACCCATTTCAAGTCCATGATCTCGTCGCCGTCGGGATGCAGTGCCGAGTCGGCACCGGCGGCGACGCGGGCCGTGAACCCCACCATGATGGACGCGGGGAACGGCCACGGCTGCGATCCGAAATATTTCGGATCGCTCACCACGAGACCGGACTCCTCGAACATCTCCCGGACGACGGCGGCTTCGAAGGACTCACCCGGCTCGACGAAACCGGCGAGCACCGAGTAGAGCTTGCCGGCCCACCGCGCATTCGCCCCCAGCAGCAGACGATCCTCGGAGTCCACGACGGCGACGATGACGGCCGGGTCGGTGCGCGGGAACACGTGATAACCGGAGGCCTCGTCGACCTGGCCGGCCGGGTAGCGGACCCAGCCCGCGGAACCCGGAACCGTGGGCTCCCCGGTGCGCGGGGAGAAGGCGTGGGAAGCATGCCAGTTGGCGAGGGCGAGTGCCTCGGTGAAGATCCCCGCGTCGAGCGCGTCGAGGTCCGCACCGATCATCCGCAGATCGCCCCAGCGCGCGTCGTCGTCGGTCAGCGCGGCGCGGGCGTCGGCATCGACGACCGCGGCCACGAGCCGCGCCCCGGCATGCCGCCCGTCGAGGATCCTGCCGAGATAGAGCGTGAGTTCGGGAACCGCGGTCAACGCGGTCACCGGGATCAGCGCGAGGCGCGGTGAGCCGCCCACCGCCTGCTCGAGCAGCGCCATCCCGTCCGCGAGCACCACAGCGCGCACCGACGGGTCCGCGAGAAGCTCGTCGATCACGTCGGGCTGCGAGCGCGTCAGGTAGTCGCGATCGACGGCCGTCCGCGAGAGCGGGAGCGCCTCCTCGAGGGACCTGCGGGCGGATTCCGACACGGTTTGACCTTCCCGGACGAGACAGCGACGGCGAGACGGATTCCCGAGGCCGGCGTGGCCGGTCGGGCCGCGATCAACGCCCCGTCACCGCGTGGCGAGTCGGGACCGGCAGGAACCCCCGCCTACCCTGGACGCTATGGCCAGATCCCATCTCACTCTAGCCGCGCTCGCGACGTCTGCCGTCCCCGGACTCGACGTCGCTGCGGCCCAGCCGTTCAGCTCGAACCGGCAGGGCGAGTTCGACACCGCGTTGCTCACGGCGCGCGATGGACGGCACTTCCTCGTGCGGGTCGCCAACTCCGAAGCGGCCGAGAAGGCGCAGCTCGCGGAGCTCACCGCGCTGGGCGCACTCAGCTCCGGTGTGCGCACACGCCTCCCCTTCGAGCTGGCCAGCTACGTCGGTCAGACGCGGGTCCGTCCCCGTGACGGTGTCCCCGGAGGCCGGGCCGTCGTCACCGACTTCGTCTACGGACGCCGCCTCGGACTCGAGAAGATCACCCCCGAGACCGGCCTGCCCGAGTCGATCGGCGAAGCCCTGGCCGCCGTCCACTCGCTGCCCACCAGTGTCGTGATCGACGCCGGTCTCCCCGTCGTCTCGTCGATGGACAGCCTCCGCTCGGTCGTCGGCATCATGGACCGCGCCGCCGCGTCGTCGATGGTGCCCGCCGCTCTCCTGTCGCGCTGGGAGAGCGCCACCGACGACACGTCGCTGTGGCAGTTCCAGTCGACGGTCGCACACGGCGCCATGAGCGCCGATGTGCTGCTGCACAACACCGAGAACAGCATCACCGGCATCGTCGGCTGGTCCGACCTCCGTGTCGGCGACCCGGCCAAGGACCTGTCGTGGGCGCTGTCGGCCCCGAGCCCCGAGTCGGTGGACCGGATCTTCTCGAGCTACGCGGCCGCCCGTCGCGGGGCCGCCGATCGCGAGATCCGCCGCCGCGCCATGCTCTACGCCGAGCTCGAACTCGCGCGCTGGTTGCTCTACGGCATCGATTCGCGCGAGCAGGCCATCATCGACGACGCCGTTCAGATGCTCGACGTGCTCGTCGAGAGCGTGCGTGTCGAGCACCAGGGCTCGCTCGCACACGAGACCGCCCCGGTCCTCGACATCGACGAGGTGCGCCAGATGCTCGACGAGCGTCCCCAGGTCGCCGGCGGCTCCAGCCGCGGCACGCTCAGCGAGTAACCGCACGCGGCGGGCTCGCACCCGCCCGCCGGTCACACCGGGTGGCTCTCCCGCCAGGTCCGCTCGAGCTCGTCTCGCGTCGGGAACTCTGTCGGCCGGATGATCTCGCCCGACGCCACGAAGAAGAACGCGGCGTCGACGTCGTCGACCGACACGCCCTGCCAGGTGGCGAAGGCCAGTCGGTAGAGCGCGAGCTGGAAGGTCTTCTGGGCCAGGTCGTCGGCGTCCTTCGGCGGCTTCCCGGTCTTCCAGTCGACGATCTCCCACTTCTCGCCCCGGCGAAACACCGCGTCGAGCTTGCAGACGACCACCCGGTCGGCGAGCGGCAGGTGGATTTCGAGCTCGACCGCCTCGGGCTGGCGGGCACCCCACTCGGACTCCTCGAAGTTGCGCTGCAGCTGAGCGAGGTCCGTCAGATCGCGCTCGTCCGCCGATTCCGTCGCATCGAGTTCGAACGGGAGCGCGTCGACGACATCGCCCGTGGCGCGGGCGTCGGAGCGTTGCTCGACCCACGTGTGGAATAACGTGCCGAGTCGCGTCTGCCGGAACGGCCGCCTCGGAAGCGGACGCCGCAGCGCTCGGGCCATGGCGTCGGGATCGCTGACGTGATCTTTGAATGACGAGGCCGAGATCCGGATCGGCGGCTCGGTGATGACGATTCCTCTTCGCTGCTCGTCACGCTCGGCGAGGAGCAGATCGAGTTCCCGGTCCCAGGGGGTGGGCGCGTCGGGATCGGCCGCCTCGACGGCAGCCGCCGCCTCCTCGACGCGGGAACGTCGGGTGCCGAGAGGATCGCTCGGCCAGGGGATGTGATCGACCAGCGCGTCGAGGGGGTTGCTGTCGTGGTGCGGCTCGGCCGGGAACAGCGCCGGGTCGAGCCGCAGAGCCTCGGCGATGTCGAGCAGAAACCTTCCGGGCCCCCGAGGCTTGCGCTGGGTGCTCCAGAACGACCCGGTCAGCAGCAACTCCTTGCGGGCGCGAGTCACGGCGACATAGGCGAGCCGGCGCTGCTCGTCGGCGTCGCGCGACTTGACGGCCGCTTGATACCGCTGGAACTCGTCGTCGAACTCGCGCTGGTCGGCGCAGGCGGCCCACCCGAGGGTCGGGAGGTCTCGGGAGTCTCCTCGGAACTCGTAGGGCAGCTCGGCGAAGGTCAGCCAGCCCTTCGAGGTCCGCATGGGTCCCGGTAGTTCGCCGTCCACCATGCGCGGCACCACGACGTGGTCCCATTCGAGGCCCTTGGCGCCGTGGATGGTGAGGATCTGCACCGTGCCGGGTTCGGGATCGACCGCGCGCGCGCCGAGGTTCTCGCGCTCCTCCGCCAGGTGCAGCCACGCGAGGAAGGATCTCAGGCTCGCGGACTGGTCGACGCGGGAGAAGTCGTCGACGATCGCGAGGAACGAGTCGAGAGACCCGCAACCCAGAGTCGAGGATTCGTTGGCGCTCACCTCGATGTCGAGCGCCGTCTGCTCGATGACGAGCGCCACCAGGTCGACGAGACCCAGGCCGGAACGACGGCGGAGGTCTGCCAGCTCGGCGGCCGCCATCTTCATCCGGGCGAGCCCCTCTGGCGAGAAGCGCTCGAGCTCGGAGTGCCCCTCGCGCGCGATCGCGATGAAGTCGAGCGCGTCGACGAGCGACACCCCCTCGTCGACGCCGAACCCCGCCCTGATGGAGTCGACGATCTCGTCGTCGAGACGCTTGTAGGTGACATCGCGACGCGCGATCCACCCGGCGAGCGCCCGAAGCGCCTGAATGTCGCGCAGACCGATCCGCCATCGCGCCCCGGTCAGCAGGCGGATGAGATACGCGCCACTGGTCGGGTCGTCCAGCGCGTGCAGCACGGAGACGAGATCGGCGACGGCCGGCTCTTCCAGCAGACCCCCGATCCCGAGGACCTGGAAGCGGACGTCGCGTGCCGCCAGCGCCTTGGTGAAGACGGCGATCTTCTTGAGCGAGCGGCAGAGGATCGCAGCGGACGGCGCGTCTGGCCCGCCCGCCCCCAGACGCGACGAAAGCCAGTCGGCGATCCGAGCCGCCTCGTCGAGGACGGTCTCCTCCCAGACGACGTCGACCGCACCCTCCGCAGCGCCGGGGCGAGGGGCGAGCGGCTCGACGGGCACGATCGACGCGGCCGTCAGCGGTCGGACCAGAGCATCGGCCGCGGCGAGCACCCGCGGCGGGTTCCGCCAGCTGATCGACAGCGCGAAGGTCGGGGCGGGGCCGTCGGCCTCCGAGCTGAAGTCCTGTGAGAAGCGACCGAGGTTGCTCGCGCTCGCGCCGCGCCACCCGTAGATCGACTGGTGCGGATCCCCCACCGCCATCACCGCGCTGTCGTGGAAGAGCGTCGAGAGCAGGCGTGTCTGTCCGACGCTCGTGTCCTGGTACTCGTCGAGCAGCACGATCGGGAAGCGTTCGCGGTAGGCCTGCCGCACGGCCTGGGATCGACTCGCGATCTCGAGTGCGAAAGCGACCTGGTCCGAGAACTCGATGAGTCCCCGCCGTGTCTTCTCCTCCGCGTAGCGACCGGCGAGACGCAGCAGCACGGGAAGCGATCCGACGGCGGCGGCGGCCTCGACGACGCAGTCGTAGTCCTTCTTCTTCCGGGGGTTCCCGATCGGCAACGCCGCGATGTCCACGAAACGGGTGGCCATCCGCGCGACGTCCTCGACGTGCACACCGTTCTCGGTGAGAGCGGCGCTGAGCGAGAGCACCCCCTCGGTGACCCGGTCCACGGGCTTGTCGAGGCCCGCGAGTTCCGGATCCTCGGCGGACGACACGACTCGACGGGCGAGCTGCCAGGCCGCGGCGTCGCCGAGCACTGTGGCATCCGGTTCGCGGCCGATGCTCACCGCATGCTCGCGGAAGATCGCGCTGGCGAAGGCGTTGTAGGTAGACACGGTCGGGGCGTCGAACGCGTCGAACGGGGTCTCCAGCAGCCCGCTGGACGACAGCGCGGCGACACGGTGCTGCACCCGCTCCGCCAGTTCGCCCGCGGCCTTGCGGGTGAACGTGAGCCCGAGGACCTCAGCCGGCCCGACGAGGCCGTTGGCCAACAGCCACACCACGCGAGCCGACATCGTCTCGGTCTTGCCGCTTCCGGCACCCGCCACGACGAGGGTGGGCACGCGTGCCGCCTCGATCACGGATGTCTGCTGCAGGGTGGGCCGGGGCAGGCCGAGGGTGTCGGCGATGTCGGCGGCGCTGAAGCGCACTCGATCCGGACCGCCCGTCGGAGGCGTGATCAGGCCGTTCAAGGTGGTTCCTTCGTCGATTCGCGACGTCACTCGGACACCGCCGGGATGAGGTGCACCCGGTACGGATAGCGGCTGTGCGGATCCCGCTCCGAAAGGCCGCCGACCCCGGGGAACAGTGTGCCGGCCATGACCTTCGCGGCGTCCTCGACCCGGCCCCGGAACGCCTCCAGGCCTTCCGCATCCAGCGGATGCTGCGGATACTCCCGATAGAGCCGGCCACGGGTGCCCTCGTGAATGAAGACGAGCTTGGCACCGCCGGGCTCGGCCCCCTGCGGCAGGTTCTCGAGCCCGCCGTGCTCGGCGGCGAGCTGATAGAGCCCCAGCTGCGCATGGCCGGCCAGTTCGGCACCCGTCGGAACGGTCGATCCCGTCTTGAGGTCGACGATGACCACGGCACCGTCCGTCGTGTGCTCGATGCGGTCGATGCTGCCCCGTACCTCGGCCCGACCCAGCTGGAAGGCGAAGGAGGTCTCCGCCCCGGCGAGGGTATGACCGTCCCGTTCGAAGGCCGTGAGGTAGTCGGCCAGCCCCGCGGCGCGAACGCGCGCCCGGCTGTGCTCGAACGCGTCCTCCCACTCCGAGTCGAAGCGGAACTCGTGCCACCGCTCGTCGATGATCTCCATGACGGCATCCGTGTCGAGGCGGGCTCCGGGGGTGGTCGACAGCTTCTCCATGGCCGCGTGCAGCAGCGAGCCGAGGTCGGCCTTGAAGCCCGACGGCGATGCGGCCATGGTGTCGATGAACCACCCGAGCGGTGACTTCTCGACGAGAGCGAGCTTCGACGGGGAGACCTGGACGCGGGCGTCCGGGTCGTCGAGATCGACGAGGGGCGCCTCCGTCGACGGCTCGCGCATGCCGTACCAGTCTGTGGGAGCGGCCCCCGCAACGTGCTCGCGGGCGAGACGTGCCAGAGCGGCGGCCGACGCGGGGCGACGACCGCCGGCGAGCTCCCGCCTGAGCCGCCCCACCATGCCACGCAGAGTCAGCGGATCGCCGTCGGTCGCGACCGGGACGCCGTCCGGCACGAGTCGCAGGAGCGCCGACGGCTGCTCGTCGGCACTCGACACGGCACTGAGGATGAGGAGACCCCGCGCCCGCGAGATCGCGAGCGCGAACATCCTCAGCTCGTCGTGCAGGACGGCCGCGCGGGCGTCGAGCACCTCGAGAGGAGCTCCCTCGACGGCCGCGGACAGCTCGTCGGCATGCAGAAGGGATCCGCGCAGGCGGGGGTTCGGCCACACGCCGTCCTGAAGCGACGCGACCGCCGTCACGTCGAACTCCATGCCGATGAGCGACGCCGCCGTGCCGACCAGCACCGATTCGCTCCGGGCCCGAGCCGCGAGGCTGTCCTCGGGTAGATCGGACTGCAGGAAGTCGTCGATGAAGGCACCCGCCTGACGGTCCGGCGAGCGTTCGACGAACCGCTCGGCCGAGGCGAAGAGCGCCACGACCGAGTCGAGATGCCGGTTCGCCTCGTCGGCGAGCACCCCGGTGCCCTCGGCCGCAGCGGCCCAGGTCGTCGCGAGCGAGCTCCGGTCCCACACCGTCCACAGCATCTCGTCCACCGTCGTCGTCTGCTCGTGCTGACGACGGACGGTGTCGAGCGTCTCGGCGAGACGGGCCGCTCGACGGGCGACAGCCGTGTCGATGTCGGCGAGCATCTCGGGATCCGCCAGCGCCGCGAGAAGCAGGTCATCGGCGGACCGGTTGCGCCCCGCGGCGAGCTCCTCGTGACGGAGCGCCAGGCGGAGCCGCCTCAATGCGAGGACATCGATCCCGCCGAGCGGGCCGAGCAGGAGGTCGTGCGCGGTGTCGATGTCGAGCGCGTCGGGTCGGATGGCCGCCTGCACGGCGCGAACGAGCGCGCGGGCAGCCCATTCCTCTCGCAGGGCCCGCGGCGCCAGGGTGGTTCGCGTCGGCACGCCGTGGATCGAGAGACTCCTCGCGAACGACGGCACGGCTGCTCCCGAACGCAGGACGACCGCCATCCGACTCCAGGCGATCCCCTCCAGGACATGCAGCTCGCGCATGCGGCGTCCGAGACGGGCGACCTCGTCGGCACGGGTGGGAGCTTCGATGCGCACGAGCCCGGTGGGCTCTGCATCGGCTGGAGCGACCCGGGCCCGATGCCCCGTGAGACGGGATGCACCGATGCGGTCCGTGACCCGGGCGAGCAGCTCACCCGCCGGGCCGGACACGCGATGCGAACCCGGCAGGGTGAGGACCGGCATCTGAAGACGCAGCTCGACGCCGAGCGAGGCGAGGAGGTCGCCTCGACCGCCGCGGAAACCGGTCACCGCCACATCGGGATCGCCGAACGCGATGACGGCCGCGCCATGCGCTGCCCACCCGCGGAGCAGCTCGATCGCTCCGACGGTGAGCTCCTGGGCGTCGTCGACCATCACGAGCTTCGGCATGCGCACCGACCGACCGTCGGCGACGATCGCGGCGGCTTCGGCGAGCATCTCGGCGGAGTCGAGGTAGGCGCCGCGGAACGAGTCGATGGTCGCGTAATAGACGTCGAAGAAGTGCCCGGCCGCCACCCATTCCGGTCGGCCGAGACGGTTCCCCAGCTCCCGGAGCTCGGCGGGCCGGACGTCGGCCTCCTGACAGCGACCGAGCAGCTCGCGGAGCTCGGTGCGGAAGGTCGACAACGCGCGGATCTCGGGCCCCAGCTCACGGGGCCACGGGGTGCCGTCGTCCTCGGTTCCCACCTCGTCCCGGGGAGCACCGTCGCCCGTCCGGGCGCCCTTCGCGTCGGAGATCTGACCGTCCAGGAGATCGCCGATGATGGCGTCCTGCTCCGCACCGGTCAGCAGGCGCGGCGCCTCGTCTCCGCGCACCGCGGCTTCGGCACGTGCGATCTCCGCCGCGACGGACGACGCGGTCCGCGCGAGCGGGCCGGGCAGGGCGATCCCCACCCGCCGGGCGAGTACGTCCCGCAAGGCCGTCGCCGTGGTGCGGGTGGGCGCGAGGACGAGGACGTCGGCCGGGTCGAACCGGTCGACGAGCAGCCGTCGTGCCACCAGTTCGACGAGCGTCCGGGTCTTCCCCGAACCGGGACCGCCGACGACGATGGCGCTCGCCGCCGGCGACAGGTCGAAGACCGCTCGCTGCCACTCGTCCACGTCCGCATCACCGGGCAGCTGCTTCTGCGAGGAGACCGTCTGAATCACGTCGATCACGGTAGCCGCCCCGTCCGACACCGCCCGGGCCGCGCACCCGGTGCGGAACCGGGCACACGCTCACAGTGAACGCCGCCGGGACGCTCGCATCGCTGGCCTAGGGTTGGATCGCTACCGGTCGTCGTGCCGGGCGGCGCTCCCCCGCACCCGCGGATCGCGCCGGAGCACCCAGGACAGCCAATCAGGAAGGGTCGAGCAGTGGACATCCGCATCGGCATCGCGAACAGCCCCCGTGAACTCAGCTTCGAGACCTCGCAGCCCGCCGCCGAGGTCGAGAAGACCGTCGCCGACGCGCTCGCGAGCGACGCCAAGCACTTCACGCTGACCGATGAGGCCGGCAAGGTCTACATCATCGCGACCGCCGCCCTGTCGTACATCGAGGTGGGCACCGAGAAGGCCCGCCGCGTCGGCTTCGTCGCCTGACCCGACCGCGATGGAGCTCCTGTTCGTGGCGCTGGGTGGCGCACTGCTCGGCATCCTCGCCCGCTACACACTCCCCCGCCGTCTCACCAACGGCGCACTCCTCGTCCCCGCGATCGGCACGGCGGCGGCCAGCATCCTCTGGGTCGCACTGACCTGGATCGGTTTCACCTGGGACGGGGGCTGGATCTGGTGGATCTCGCTGGGCCTTTCGGCCGCGACGTCGGCGGCTGCGGCCGTCCTGATCGGACGTCAGCGTGAACTGCATGACGCTCGTCGGCTCGCCGACCTGTCGAGCGGTCGTATCGCCTGAGTCTCCGTCCCACGAAGAAACCCGCCGCACTCCATAGAGTGCGGCCGGTTTTCTCGTCGAAGGGACGGTCCGATGGCGCGGGCCGTCAGGCCGTGAGGCCGAGACGGTCCATGCGGCGGGTGTGCTCAGCCATCAGCTCGGTCAACACCGGTTCGACCCGCGCCTCACCCGCCGGTGTACGCACCGTCTCGGGCAGGGCTCCGCGAGCGCACAGGAGGGTGTCGCCCACGAGACGCCGCCCCCAGACCGCGAGGCGGGAGCCGAGTCTCGGATCGCGAGCGATGGCGGCGGAGAGCACCGCCACGACCTCCGCCGACGCGCGCGGACCGGTCAGCAGGCGGGACAGCTCGCGGCCGTCGGGTTCGATCCCCGCGAGAAGACGGGAGTAGAAGTCGTCGAGGAGCCCGTCGACGAGATAGCAGGAGGTCAGACCCTCGTACCAGTTGGCGCCGCGCACGTCGGCGAAGAACCGGTCGGTCGCGGGCTCGAAGGGAGCCATGGCCTCGGCCGGGTTGGCGCCGCGGTGCTCGAGCGCGGCGACCATCGCCCGGTGAGAGGCCAGGAACTGTCCGGCGGCGGAGGCGAGGGATCCCTTCGCCTCCACGGTCGGGGCGTCCGCAGCCGCGCGGGAGAGAGCGTGGAATTGTGCCAACTGCACGTAGGCGGCACGTCCCAGGAGGGCCAGCGGGTCGAGCTCGACGTTGTCGAGGGCGACTCGATCGATCGGAAGCTCGGCGTGCGCCTTCGACTTCGATCGTGAACGCGTGCCCTCGGCCGCCTTGCCGCCTCGCCCGAACCATCTCACGAGCGACAAGCTTAGGTGTCGAGCGCCCGTTCCTCGCTCCGATCGGCGGTCGCGACTAGGCTGGCCCTCGACTCCCGCCCATACGCATGGGCCGGAGGTGACGGCGCCTGAGCTGAAACAGGCGCACTCTTTCCGCTCAGCGCCCCTCTCCGGGGCGGGCGCGCACACAGACAGGCTCACCCGCACGTGACATTCTCCGAACTCGGAGTCGACGGCGATATCGTCGACGCCCTGGCAGCCAAGGGCATCACCGATCCCTTCCCCATCCAGACCCAGACCATCCCGATGGCCCTCTCCGGCCAGGACATCATCGGCCAGGCGAAGACGGGAACCGGCAAGACCTTCGGGTTCGGTCTCCCCGTGGTCCAGCGCCTGGGTCTCGACCCGGCACCCGGCGTGCAGGCGCTCATCGTCGTCCCGACCCGCGAGCTCGCGGTCCAGGTGACCGAGGACCTCGAGCTCGCCACATCGGGCCGCGCGACGAAGGTCGTCTCGATCTACGGCGGCAAGGCCTACGAGGGCCAGATCGAGCAGATCAAAGCGGGCGCTCAGATCGCCATCGGCACGCCCGGTCGCCTCCTCGACCTCGCCGGTCAGCGCCTGCTCTCGCTGTCGAACGTCCGCGAGATGGTGCTCGACGAGGCCGACAAGATGCTCGACCTCGGCTTCCTCGCCGACATCGAGAAGCTCTTCGCGCAGACTCCCGCGACCCGCCACACCATGCTGTTCTCGGCCACCATGCCGGGCCCCATCGTCGCCCTCGCGCGCCGCTTCATGAACCGGCCGGTGCACATCCGAGCCACCGACCCCGACGAGGGTCTGACGCAGGCCAACATCAAGCACCTCATCTACCGCGCGCACTCGCTCGACAAGGACGAGGTCATCGCGCGCATCCTGCAGGCCGAGGGTCGCGGCAAGACCGTGATCTTCACGCGCACCAAGCGCGCCGCCGCGAAGCTGGTCGAGGAGCTGGGCGACCGCGGCTTCAACGCCGCTGCCGTACACGGCGATCTCAGCCAGGAGCAGCGTGAGCGCGCCATGGCCGCGTTCAAGGCCGGCAAGAAGGACGTCCTCATCGCCACCGATGTCGCCGCCCGCGGCATCGACGTCGACGATGTGACCCACGTCATCAACCACACCATCCCCGACGACCACGACACCTACCTGCACCGCGCCGGACGCACCGGCCGTGCCGGCAAGACCGGTATCGCGGTGACCTTCGTCGACTGGGACGACCTGCACAAGTGGGCCCTCATCAACAAGGCCCTCGACTTCGGCCAGCCGGAGCCGACCGAGACCTACTCGTCGTCGCCCCACCTCTACACCGACCTCGACATCCCCGCCGGAACGAAGGGCCGTCTCAAGTCGGCGCCCACCGCGGCGACGGAACCCCGCGAGCCCCGTTCGTCCGGTGGACGCTCCTCCGGCGGACGTTCGTCGGACGGCGGAGCGTCGGGAAGCGGATCGTCCGACAGCGGCGCACGACGCTCGCGTACCCGACGCCGCACCGGCGGCAGCCCGGTGACCACGGGCGCCGAGACGGGGCACGCCCCGCAGCAGCAGGCTCACGCCGAGGGCGCCGAGGGCGCGGGCACGCACGACGGATCGGGGGCCCCTCGCCCGCGCCGCCGCCGTCGCCGCGGCCCGAGCACCCAGGCCCCGCCGACCGCCAACTGATCCAGCCTCGAACGGCCCTTCCCGCACCGCGGGAAGGGCCGTTCGTCCACTCTCCCTCGACCCCGTCACAGGGCCTGCGTTTCGCTTCGCTCAACGGGCGGACCCACACCCTGCCCGTTGAGCAGGCCCGCCAAGGCCGTCATAAACGACGCAGGGCTCTTTCCCCCGCCCGTTGAGCGAAGCGAAACGAAGGGACCGACCGCCGCCCGAAAACACCGCACAACGACCTATCTCGCTCCGCCCAGGGGGCGGCGGTGCAGGCGAGCGCCGGAGCAGCGCTCAGCGCAGGATGGGACGACTTCCCGTCGCCTCCGAGACGATGCGCTCGATGACCTCCGGGGCCGTCGTGTTCTCGCCGAGCCGGTTGGGCTTGCCGTCGCCGTGGTAGTCACTCGATCCGGTGATCGCGAGCCCGAACCGCTTGGCGTACCCCAGCAGCACCCGCGCACCCGCGGGGCTGTTGTCCCGGTGGTGGACCTCGAGCCCGAACAGACCGGCATCGACCAGCTCGGCCATCTCGTCCTCGGGAATGATCCGTTCTTCCGACACCGCCGGATGCGCGAGCACCGGCAAGCCCCCGGCTGCCACGACGAGCTGCACCCCGACGAGCGGATCGGGCGCGTAATGCGGCTGGTAGTAGCCGGTACGCCAGTGCAGGATGCTCGCGAACGCCTCCCCGCGGTCGCGGACATGGCCCTTCGCGACGAGAGCATCGGCGATGTGGGGGCGCCCGATGGTCGTCCCGGGGACGGTCTGTGCGAGCACGTCGTCCCAGACGAGTTCGTAGTCGTGCCCGATGCGCTCGACCATCCGTTCGGCGCGCGAGGTGCGATCGATCCGGATCCGGTCGGTCTCCGCTCGCAGGGCTGCGTCGTCGGGGTCGAAGAGGTACCCGAGCAGGTGCACGCTCGCCCAGCCCCGGCGGGTGCTGAGCTCCATGCCGGGGATGAGATTGACTCCTGTGTCACGAGCCGTTGCAGCGGCTTCCGCCCATCCGGCCGTCGAGTCGTGGTCGGTCAGGGCGACGACGTCGAGACCGGCCTTCCGCGCGGAGCGGACGAGGTCGGCCGGCGCTTCGGTTCCGTCGGACACCGTGGAGTGCGCGTGGAGGTCGGCGGCACCGAAAGCGGACATTGGCTCATGCTAGGCGAGCGAGCCTGACGCCCCTCTGGGCGAGGCCTGCGTAGGGTGTTCCGAGTGCTCCGCGCCCTGTCCGTCCTGTTGCTCCTGGTAGCGACGGCCGTCCTGACGGTGCTGTTCTGGCCGCAGCTCCTCGATCTGCAGCGGACCGTCGGGTTCGCACAGGTGGTATCCCTTCGCGGCGCCGCCGCAGCCGCAGCGGTCGCAGGCGCTCTCGCGCTCGGCCTGCTCGCCGCTGTCGTCGCGCCGATGCGGCGCTTCCTCGGGTCCCTCGCCCTGTTGCTCCTCGTCTTCGCCGTCGCGACGGCCGGCCTCCTCGCCAGCCGCGGCTTCGGCGGACCGGGCTTCGAGACGCGCGGTTCCGACGACATCCGCGTTCTCGCCTGGAACACGCTCGGCGAGGCCGCCTCCGCCGACGACGTCGCCCGCCTGGCCGTCGTCAACGAGGCGGACATCGTCTCCCTGCCGGAATCGACCGCCGCGTTCGCTGACGAGGTCGCCGCGCTCGCAGCCGAACAGGGTCTCGCGCTGGTGCCGCACACCGTCGCCTACGACGAGATCGCCAGAGCCCGGTCGACGTCGCTCCTGATCAGCGAGCGACTGGGCGACTACGACATCTCCGAAGAGGGCGTCACCGATGTGCTGCCGAGCGTCGTCGCCACCTCGCGCGACGGCGGGCCGACCATCGTGGCGGTGCACGCCGTCGCGCCTGTCCTGGGCGAGCTGCGTTCCTGGCGCAACGACCTCGACGACCTGGCGGCCCTCTGCGATGCCCCGGATGTCGTCATGGCGGGTGACTTCAACGCCACGCTCGACGCGTTCGCCGGTCTCGACGCCCCGCTCGACGGCGGGGAGTCCGAGCTCGGGGCCTGCTCCGACGCTGCTCTGTCGGTCGGAGCCGGTGCCGTCGGGACCTGGCCCGCCGCCGTGCCGCCCGTGCTCGGCGCCCCGATCGATCACGTGATGTCCGGGCCGGCCTGGCGCACCACCGGGTTCCGGGTGATCCTCGATCAGGACGGGTCGGGTAGCGACCACCGCCCCGTTCTGGCGCAGTTGAGCCCCACCGGCTGACTTTCATCCCCGATCGACGGGCCCGCGCGTGTGGGACCACGCGATGGGCGACACAATGGAGAGATGAGCAACGAACCGCAGGACACCATCGCGAGCGACGAGTCTGTCGACACCATCGAGACCGTCGAGCTCGCCACCTCCGAGACATCAGCTCCCGCGGAGACCGGCGAACCGGCCACTGGTCTACGACCGGCGAACGCCAACCGGGGCGCGGGCTGGCCCGCGTCGTTCTCGAACTACATCTCGCAGGGCTGGGCCGAGCGGGCGGACGCGCACCCGCCCCAGCGCGCGCAGGCCCCGTACGCGGCTGCTCGGCGCCGTCGGCTGTCCGAGGCCTACCCGGGCAAGCGCATCGTCGTGCCTGCGGGTGAGCTCAAGGTCCGCTCCAACGACACCGACTATCCGTTCCGCGCCGACTCCGCCTTCTCCTGGCTCACCGGGTGGGCATCCGATTCCGAGCCCGGCGCCGTCCTCGTGATGGATCCGAGCGGCGACGGCCACGTCTCCACCCTCTTCTTCCGTCCCGCAGCGGGCCGCGACACCGACGAGTTCTACGCCGACCCCGCGATCGGCGAGTTCTGGATCGGCGCCCGCCCCACCCTCGGCGAGGTCTCGACCGACCTCGACCTGGCGACCGGGGACCTGAAGGACTTCGTGAGCACCGAGGACGACCTCGTGTCGGACGACGCCGAACTGGCACAGACGCTCAGCGAGATGCGTCTCGTCAAGGACGAGTACGAGATCGAGCAGATGCGGCTCGCGGTCGAGGCCACGTCGCGCGGTTTCGACGACGTCGTCGCCCAGCTCGATCGCGCGCAGCGCGAGCGCCGCGGTGAGCGGGTCGTCGAGGGTGTCTTCCACGCGCGCGCCCGCCTCGACGGCTACGCGGTCGGCTACGAGACCATCGCGGCGTCCGGCTCGCACGCCTGCATCCTCCACTGGACGCGCAACGACGGCGCAGTGCTGGCCGGCGACCTCATCCTCATTGACGCGGGCGTCGAGCTCGACAGCCTCTACACGGCAGACATCACCCGCACCGTGCCGGTGGACGGGAAGTTCACGGATGCGCAGCGCGAGGTCTACGAGGCGGTTCTCGAGGCGGCCGACGCGGCGCTCGCGATCGTGAAGCCGGGCATCAGGTTCTCGGAGATCCATGACGCGGCCATGGCCGTCATCGCCCGCAAGATCAGCGAGTGGGGCCTTGTCGACGCGGATGCCGAAACCCTGCTCGATAGCGAAGACCAGCGTCACCGCCGCTACATGGTGCACGGCACCAGTCACCACCTCGGAATCGATGTGCACGACTGCGCCAAGGCGCGTCGGGAGCTCTACCGGGAGGGTGTCCTCGAGGAGGGCATGGTGTTCACGATCGAGCCCGGCCTGTACTTCCAGCCCGACGACCTGACCGTCCCCGAGCGTTACCGTGGCATCGGTGCCCGTCTGGAGGACGACATCGTCGTCACGGCCACGGGGGCGATCAATCTGTCGGCGGGCATCCCCCGCACGGTGGCGGACATCGAGGCCTGGCTGGCCCGCTGACCTCCTGCACACGAAGAGGCCCCGCTCCGGATCGGAGCGGGGCCTCTGACGCTTGTGGGGGCCTCGATACGCCTTCGGCTACTCGGCCGGTCTCGATACGCTCCGCTACTCGACCCCCGCAACCCAGGTCAGCGGAGACTGACACCTGTGGCACGCATGGCGGCCGCCGGAACCCTTCCGGACGTCGAGTAGCGAAGCGTACCGAGACGGCTCGAGCAGGCCGCCAGGCCGCACCGAGAGCAGACGAGACAGTATCGGCGCAGC
>CAJYYA010000013.1 GCA_913778905.1 uncultured Naasia sp.
CGTCGTCGGGCGGCGGCGCCCAGGTGCTGTTCTCGACGGTGCTGGCCGGATCGATGGTCTCGATCGTGCCGCTCATCGTGGCGTTCCTGTTCCTGCAGCGGTACTGGCAGTCGGGGCTCGCGGCGGGCAGCGTGAAGGGCTGACGGTCCTCGGAGGTCGAGCAGCCGGAGGCGTTCCGAGTCCCTCGTGCTCAACGCACGTGGGACCCACGGCCGAGTGGCGAAGCGTATCGAGGCCATGCCAAGGGATCGACTGTGTCGATGCCGTTCTGGTGCGCTCTCGGTACGCCTTCGGCTACTCGAGCCGTCTCGGTACGGCCTGGCGGCCTACTCGACGTCCGGAAGAGTTCCGGATCCCGTCCCGTACCGAGCCCTGCCCCGGCCGCCGTCGTCTAAAGTCGTCGGGCGACATCGCCGAGGCCTCGGCGGCGCGAACGACGAGGAGACGGTGAGTGCCCGAGCTGCCCGAGGTCGAGACCGTCCGCGCAGGCCTGGCCCCTGTCGTCGCCGGCGCACTCATCACCGGCGTCCGCGTGCTCGAACCTCGATCCCTGCGGCGGCACGTCGGCCCTCCCGGGTCGTTCGAGAACGAGCTCGTCGGTTCGCGGATCGACGCGGCCGTCCGCCGAGGCAAGTTCCTGTGGATGCCGCTGCAGGATCGCGATCGGGCCCTCGTCGCGCACCTCGGCATGAGCGGCCAGGTGCTCCTGCGCGAGGTGAACGCCCCCGACGACCGTCTGCTGCGGATTCGGATCGGCATCGAGTCGCCCGGTCACGGCCCCCTCGACCTGGCCTTCGTCGATCAGCGCATCTTCGGCTCGATGGCCGTCGACGAGTTGGTCGACGGCGACGCCTTCGCCGCCGGCTTCGGAGCGGACGACACCCGCGTCCCGTCCCAGGTCGCGCACATCGCCCGCGACCCGCTCGATCCGGCTTTCGACGACGCCGCGTTCCTGAAGGCGCTGAAGCGGCGCGGATCCGGGATCAAGCGCGTCCTCCTCGATCAGACCCTTCTGAGCGGCATCGGCAACATCTACGCCGACGAGGCGCTCTGGGCGGCTCAGCTGCACTACGACACTGCCGCCGACTCGCTGACGAAGCCGCGTGCCACGACTCTGCTCGCCGAGCTCCGTTCCGTGCTCGCCCGCGCCCTGGAGGACGGCGGCACGAGTTTCGACGCGCAGTACGTCAACGTCAACGGAGCCTCGGGCTACTTCTCGCAACGCCTCAATGCCTACGGCCAGCAGGGCACCCCGTGCGCCCGGTGCGGCACCCCGATCGCCCGCGCCAGCTTCATGAACCGCTCGAGCCACTTCTGCCCGCACTGCCAGCGTCTGCCGCGCACCCGGGCTCGGCTCTAGTTAGTCCCGCTCTCCGGGACGGGGATGTCGCCGTCGCCGCCGCATTGCAGGGAGCGGACGGTGAGGGCGTCGACGACCTCGACCGCGGCGGGGTACCACCGCTCGTAGTGTCCGGAGTCGGAGTTGCCCTGCACCGTATGCGCGGCGATGGTCGGTTCCATCGACTCCCAGCCCGGGGTGTCGAGGAGGTCCCGGTAGAAGTTGTCGGCACTGACGGTGGGGTTCATCCGGTCCTCGTAAGTGCCCCATGCGCCGTTGTCGCGCTGCTGGAACAGACCGCGGCTGTCGGGGCCCGCGGAATCGCCGTGGTCGAGCACACGCAGGCCGGATTCGCCCATCGCCGTCATGACCGCGATGATCTGCGCGTCACGGGGAGCGCCGAGACTCTCGCCAGCGGAGACGATCGATTTGGCGTTGGCGAGCTGGTCGGACCCGTACCCGGCGATCGTCGCTCCCGGCTCGAGCGGCCGGCCTTCCGCATCGACGCACACCAGACCGCGTGAGGACCCCGAGGACAAACCCATGACGACCATCAGGGCGACCACGAGAGCGAAGCTGCCGCCCAGGGCGAGGAGGCGCCACATGGACTTCGCCCCACGCCGACGACGCGACCCGGGGCGACGGCGGGGGCTCGTCGCGCGACCGCGGGAGGTGGTTCGAGACCCGGCGCGGGCGTTCGCTCGCGGACGCCCGCGCGTAGCGGGCGGGCGGCGGGTCGCGACGGACATGAGGTCTTCGAGCCTCCTGATCGGGCGGGAACGGGTCGCGGAACGCGGCCCAGCTGCGGAACCGGAGCGAAAAGCGTAACCACGTATCCGCCGCTTCGCGCGGTCATCGGCGGGCTTCGTCGAGAACTCATCGTGAATTCCGCGGAGCTGTTTCGGGGAGGCCGTAGCGACCGTCGGGCGTCCGGATCGGTACCGTTGACCTGGTCTGTGCCGCCGGATCGAGCGGGAAGGGGGAGCGATGTACCTGAAGAGCCTGACGATCAAGGGCTTCAAGTCGTTCGCGCACCCCACCACGTTCGCCTTCGAGCCGGGTGTGACATGCGTCGTCGGGCCGAACGGATCGGGCAAGAGCAACGTCGTCGACGCGCTCGCCTGGGTCATGGGGGAGCAGGGGGCCAAGACCCTGCGCGGCGGCAAGATGGAGGACGTCATCTTCGCCGGAACGGCGACCAAGGGGCCGCTGGGGCGAGCCGAGGTCACCCTCACGATCGACAACTCCGACGGTGCGCTGCCGATCGAGTACACCGAGGTCACCATCCGCCGGACCCTGTTCCGCAACGGCGGCAGCGAATACGCGATCAACGGCGACAACTGCCGTCTGCTCGACGTGCAGGAGTTGCTGAGCGACTCCGGGCTCGGCCGCGAGATGCACGTCATCGTCGGACAGGGGCAGCTCGACACCGTCCTCCACGCGAGCCCCGCCGACCGCCGCGGCTTCATCGAGGAGGCCGCGGGAATCCTCAAGCATCGGCGTCGCAAGGAGAAGACCCAGCGCAAGCTCGAGAGCATGCAGGCCAACCTGACCCGCCTGTCGGACCTGGCGGGTGAGATCCGTCGGCAGCTGAAGCCCCTCGGCGCCCAGGCGCGGATCGCGCGGGAGGCCGCGAGCATCCAGGCGGAGGTGCGAGACGCGCGGGCTCGGCTTCTGGCGGACGAGATCGCCGGTCTCCGCCAATCGCTCGGCGAGTTCGCCTCGACGGAGCAGGAACGCAGCGAGGAGCGTGTCGTCATCTCGCAGCAGCTCGAGGCCGCGACCGCCCGCGCAGCGGCGCTCGAGGCCGAACAGGTCTCGGACGAGGTCGACGCCGCACGCCGCGTGGCTTTCGATCTCGAAGCCGTTCAGGAACGGTTCCGCAGTCTGTACACCCTGGCGAACCAGAGGCTCGCGCTTCTCGGGACCGTCGATGACGCCCCCGCCGCCGCCCCGTCGGTCACACCG
This sequence comes from uncultured Naasia sp., assembly GCA_913778905.1. GTDB lineage: Bacteria > Actinomycetota > Actinomycetes > Actinomycetales > Microbacteriaceae > Naasia. The sequence goes on from CAJYYA010000013.1 coordinate 3,308, forward strand.
CAGATGGTCGCGGACTCCCGAGCCGAGGGCATCCGATTGAAGGCCGCCATCGAGACCGCCGAACAGGCTTTCGTAGATGCTCAGGAGCGGACCCGCGACGCCCGCCGCGCTCTCGACGCCGTCGACGAGGTCATCCAAGCGCAGGCGACCGAGGTGTCGCGCTACGACCTGAGCCTCTCACAACTCGGTGGGCGAGCCGACACGGCCGCGTCCAAACTGGCGTCCGTTCGTGGCGAACTCCTGCGACAGGAGAACGCGCTCGACGGAGCCCGAGACCGCCGAGAGCACGCACGGGCCCGGTTCGCGGACGACGATGCGGGGACGGCTGCCGTCGAGGGTGATGTGTCCGCGCTCAACACGGAGTACGAGGAAGCGGGCAAGGCGGCCGCTGCCGCGGAGACCGCCGTCGAGACGCTGCGGGCGGTGCTTCACACGGCCGAGCGGGAGCGCGCATCGCTCACCGCGCGGCAGGGGGCGCTGTCGCTGGCCCTCGACGGCCGCAACGGCACCGACGATCTGGCTCGAGCCCGCATCGAGGGGATCCGGGGGCTCGTCGCCGACGCGCTCACCGTGACCGGCGGATGGGAGGCCGCGGTCGCCGCGGCCCTCGGATCCCTGGCCGACGCCGTCCTGGCCACGGACGCCGAGTCGGCGCTCGCCGCCCTCGAGCACGCCCATTCCGCCGACCTCGGCAGAGTCGAGGTCGTCGTGGCGCAGGGGAGCGGCGGTGCCGTCGACCGTGGCCCGAACGCCCCGGCCGGCGGCACCCCTGCGCTCCAGGTCGTGACAGGTCCCGGCGGTGTCCTCGATCTGCTGCGCGACGTGGTCTTCGTCGACGATCTCGAGGCGGCACGCGAACTGTGGCCGAGCATGCGCCGAGCCGAGCCCCCCGCCACGCTCATCACCCGCGAGGGCGACGTGCTGTCTCCGCAGGTGCTGCGCGGGGGCCGCGGCGGTGAGCGCAGCCGGATCGAGCTGATCGCCGAGCGCGACGCCGCGTCCGCGGGGCTCGCCTCCGCGGTCGAGGCCGCAGACGAGGCGCGCTCCGCGCTCGAGGCCGAGCGGGCCCGCCTGCAGACCGCGAAGACCCGCGCCGCCTCGGCCCTGAGCGAGCTCCGACGGATCGACCAGGCCACCGCCGCGCGCGCCGAGACCGCGTCACGCCTCCGTGCGCAGATGGATGCCGCCGAAGCGGAGTACGACCGCCTCGCCGCAGCGCTCGCCGCAACCGCGGGGCAGGTCGACGAGGTGGAAGCGCAGGCGGTCGCCGCACGTGAGGCGCTCGAGGCGGCCCGCGCCATCCCGCGGCCGGTCTTCGATCCCGGCGCGCGCGAGCCCCTGGCGGCAGCAGTGGAGAGGGCACGGGAACGCGAGATCGAGGCGCGTCTGGCCGTCGACACCGCACGGGAGCGCGTCCGAGCGGAGACCTCGCGCACCGCCGGCCTCGAACGGCGTCTGGAGCAGGACCGCCGCGCCGCAGAGGAAGCCGCTCGGCGTGCCGTCATCCGCCGTCGTCAGATCGACGCTGCTTCCGGCGTCGCGCAGGCCCTGCCCGAGGTTCTCGACCATGTCGCGGTCTCGGTCGGTGAGGCCCGCTCGCGCCTGGCCCTCGCCGAGCAGGAGCGCAGCGCCCGCAATGCCGAGTTGAGCGAGCTTCGTCGCGGCGAGGCCGACCTCCGTGCCCGCCTCGCGGGAATCACCGAGAGCGTCCACGGGCTCGAACTGCAGATCTACGAGAAGAAGCTCCACCTCTCGTCCCTGCTGGAGCGGGTCGGCGCCCTCGGCCTCGATGAGCAGACGCTTCTGGCGGAGTACGGACCGGGAGTGCTCATCCCCGCAGTCGCGGCCGACTCCGACGGAGGAGATGTGGCGCCCGATGACGAGACCGACGCACCTGCGGGGCGGCCGTTCGTCCGGGCCGAGCAGCAGAGGCGCCTCGAGAAGGCCGAGCGCGCCCTCGCTCAGCTGGGCCGAGTGAACCCGTTGGCGCTCGAGGAGTACGCCGCGCTGGAGCAGCGTCACCGTTTCCTGACGGAGCAGTTGAACGACCTCACCGAGACGCGCCGCGACCTCATCACGATCATCGACGAGCTGGACGAGACCATGCAGCGGGTCTTCGCGGAAGCCTTCGAGGACACGAAGGCGGCCTTCGCCGAGGTCTTCCCGATTCTGTTCCCCGGCGGAGTCGGCAGCATCGAGCTCTCCGAGCCGGGTGACCTGCTGCACACCGGGATCGAGGTGTCGGTCAGACCGGTCGGCAAGAAGATCGAGCGGTTGTCTCTGCTGTCCGGCGGCGAACGCTCGCTCGCGGCCGTGGCGCTGCTCATCGCGATCTTCAAGGCGCGGCCGAGCCCGTTCTACATCATGGACGAGGTCGAGGCCGCTCTCGACGACGCCAACCTCGGGCGGTTGCTCGCCGTCTTCGAGGACCTCCGCCGTTCATCTCAGCTCATCGTGATCACCCACCAGAAGCGCACCATGGAGTTGGCCGACGCGCTGTACGGCGTCTCGATGCGTCAGGACGGCATCTCCGCGGTCATCGGGCAGCGCGTCGAGCGCCGTGCGCCCCTCGCCGAAGATGCCGGGACCGTCGAGTCGACCGTCGCGTGAGCGACGGGCATCCGGTCAGGATCGGCGGACCCGCCTTGGCTACCCTGGCGCCGTGAACATCGCCCAGGGTCGCCCACGTCGAGGAGGCCGAGGATGAAGGTCCTCCTGCGCATCCGCGAGTCGTTCTGGTTCCTGCCCGCGGTGTTCGGGATCGCGGCCATCGTCCTCGCAGAGGCGCTCGTCGCGGTCGACAGCCTCGCACTGCCGGGACTCACGGACCTGCCGCTGTCGGATGCGCTCAGCGCGAGCGGCGGACGCTCGATCCTGACCACCATCGGGACCGCGATGCTCACGGTCGCGGGCACCTCGTTCTCCATCACCATCTCGGTACTGGCCACCACGTCGTCGACCTACGGGCCTCGCCTGGTGCGCAACTTCATCGCCGACCGGGCCAACCAGGTCGTCCTGGCGATGTTCACCGCCACCTTCCTGTACTGCATCACCGCATTGCGGAGCGTGCACGTCGAGGGGGAGGGCGTCGAGGCGTTCGTCCCCATCCTCGCGGTGCACGCGGCCATCGTCATCGGTGTCGTGGACGTCGCCGTGCTCGTCTTCTTCATCAACCACATCGCCTCCTCGGTGCAGATCACGTCCTTGCAGAAGAGGGTCCGCGACGATCTGTCGGCCGCCCTCGAGTTCGCCTACCCGGTCGAGCCGCGGGCCGGGTGGACCACCGAGCCGATCGAGGTCGCGCACGCGAGTGTCCCGGTCCGGTCCGCCCGGGAGGGGTATGTCGAGACCGTCGACTGGAAGCGGCTGGCCGCCGCGGCGGGGTCCGCCGGGGTGATCGTCGAGGTGGTCGCGATGCCGGGGACGTATGTGCTGCCCGGTGACGTCCTCGCTCGGATCGGGTCGGCGGGCGATCCGGAGCGCGCGCTCGGCGGCGATGCGAGCAGCCTCCGACGCCACTTCCTCATCGGGATCGCCCGGACCCCGATTCACGACGTGTCGTTCGCGCTGCAGCAGCTCGTCGAGGTGGGGGTGCGCGGCCTCGCGTCCGGAACCAATGACCCCTACACGGCGGTCGCTGCACTCGACTCCGCCTCGGGCGCGCTCGTGCCGCTCTGGTCCGGACGCCGACGGCCGACCACGGGCCTGCTCGACCCGCACGGCAATGGCGTCGTGGTCCACTGGCCCGCGATCGAGCAGCTCGTCCGGTCCGTCTTCGACCCGTTCGTGGAGTACGGGATCGAGCAGCGGATCGTGCAGGCCGCCGCATGGAAGCTGCTGGGGCGACTCGACGAGGTCTCGTCGGACGAGCGGCGCGCAGCGCTGGATCCCGTCCGCGCCGCCCTGGCCACCGCCGGAGAGCGGTGATCGTCGACCGCGCAGGAAGATGATCGGTGCCGCCCGGTAGCCTGGCGGGCGTGGCAGAACGCACTCCCTGGTCCCTCACCGGCGCTCTCCGCGGCATGTTCGCGAAGCGCACCATCGACGACGACACGTGGGAGGACCTCGAGGCGGCCCTCATCGGTGCCGACTTCGGCCCGACGGTGACCGAGGAGGTCATCGACGACCTGCGCGCCAAGGTCGAGCGCTACCGCACGACCGACCCGAAGGATCTGCAGCGCATGCTCCGCGAGACCATCGAGGAGCGGCTGTCGAAGTACGACTCGACGCTCAAGCTGCAGGAGCGTCCCGCCGTGGTCCTCGTCGTGGGCGTCAACGGCGTCGGCAAGACCACCACCATCGGCAAGTTCGCGAAGTTCGTGCGCAACTTCGACCGCACGGTCGTCGTCGGCGCGGCCGACACGTTCCGTGCCGCGGCCGTCGAGCAGCTCGCCACCTGGTCCGAGCGGGCCGGGGCCGAGATCGTGCGTCCGCAGCACCAGGGCCAGGATCCGGCGTCCGTGGCTTTCCAGACGGTCGACCGCGCCAAGCGCGAAGGCATCGAGATCGTCATCATCGACACGGCCGGCCGCCTGCAGAACAAGTCCGGCCTCATGGACGAGCTCGGCAAGATCCGCCGCGTCATCGAGAAGCAGGCCCCCATCGCCGAGGTGCTCCTGGTGCTGGATGCGACGACCGGGCAGAACGGTCTCGCGCAGGCGGACGCGTTCCTCGAGGTCGCGGGTGTGACCGGGCTCGTGCTGACCAAGCTCGACGGCTCGGCGAAGGGCGGTTTCGTCCTCGCGGTCCAGGAGAAGACGGGCCTGCCCATCAAGCTCGTGGGTCAGGGCGAGGGCATCGGCGACCTGACGGGCTTCACCCCGCATGTGTTCGCCCAGAACCTCGTCGGCTGACGTCGGAGCACGGGGGACGCGCTGCAAGGCGCTGATGAGGACTAGGGAAAGACCCTAGGGACGGCGGCCGCGTCGAGCTCTAGCGTGATTCGGCCCCTGAGTCCGAATAGAGAGTTTCCCGTGTCATCAGCAACTCGCCGTCAGGCGACCTCCACCGCCCGGCGGCTCCTCGGAGCCTTCGTCTCGATCGTCCTCATCGCTGCAGGCGTGGCCGTGCTCCCCGAGGGTGAGTCGGCTTCAGCAGCTCCCCAGAAGACATGCGAGGACTCCGGCCTCTGTCGGATGACGTTTCAGAGCGGCGGGAAGCTCTTGTTGTCCGACATCGGTAGCACCGACTCGATTCGCTTCATCCTCCGCGGTGCGGCCGGGGGGAACAGCGGGAAGGCCCAGGGAGGGCGCGGTGCGGAGGTCGTCTACACCTTCACCCCGGCGACGATGGACGCGGGGGCCTTCGTCATCGAGGTAGGTGCTCGTGGCGGCGATGCAAACGGTGGCGGCGGTGGCGGCGGTGGAGCCGGCGGGGGCGGCGCCGGCGGAAACGGCGTGGACGGTGGCACGGGCGGCGGCGGTGGAGGCGGCGCCACCTTTTTGAAGGTGAGCGACAACATCCGCGGTCAGAACGCGCGCACGGTCGCCATCGCGGCGGGCGGTGGCGGAGCCGGCAGCTCCGGGGGAGGCGACGCGAACAGCGACGGCCAAGGCCCGGACGGCTGCGGAGGTCGAGCGTCGGGCGGCGGAGGCTGCGGAGGGGATTCCGGAAGGCCAGGCGGCGACGCCTCTGGAGGCGCGGGCGGTGCCGGCGCATCGGCACAGCCCTGCACCAAGTACGAATGTCTGTTCAATGTGTGGGGCGACGCCAAACCTGGTGGAGGCGGAGGCGGTGGTGGACTCACCGGCGGCGGCGGCGGCGGGATCTCGAGGCAGACTGCGAGCTCGAGCGGCGGCGGGGCCGGGGGCATCAATCTGGGAAACGCGTCCGCGTCCGCCCGTGACGGGTCAATGGTCGTAGTCGAGTGGGTCCCCGGGCCGGTGTCAGCTTCCCTCACGCTCGATCGTGACGTTGCACCGCCGACCCCGGCCGGTCACTGGGATATGACGGCGACGATAACTCTGAAGTTCCTCGATAAAAGAGTGCCCTCTTTGGACACGATCCTGGATTCGATCAGTTTGCGTACCAGCGCCGGGAACACCTCCCCCCGACGCTCAGGCATCAACTACGAGGTGAACTACTCGACGGTGACGATCACCTATCCGGTGACCCACGAGAATTTCGTCCGCTATCTGCCGTCCGCGGCGTCGATCTCGGCTGAATGGATGCCGTCCGGCTTGCATTCGAATGCGGTAGCCGTCCAGTTCAGCGACGCCGCAACGGGGCTGGCGGTCGAAACCCCGCAGGGGAGCGTCGCTGCGGGGACCCCGTTCACCGTCACGGCGCGGGTCACTCACCCCGCCGCGACTCCCGGCGGGGTGGTCCGCTTCACCGTGGGGTCGCGCGACTCGGTCGAGGTCCCGCTCTCGAGCGGCGTCGCCTCTCTGACGGTTCCCGGGCTGCCGAGCGGCACCTACCCCGTCTCCGTCGTCTATCCGGGATCCCGAGGAGTTCCGGCAGCGACAGCATCGCCCACGCCCTCGGTCACCGTGCAGAAGACGACGAGTACCGTCGCGCTCTCCGCTTCGAGTCTGAGCTGGGGAACCACGGGGACTCTCACCGCCAAGGTGCCGGCGGGGGCCCGCGGCAAAGTACGGTTCAGCGTTCAGACCGCGAGCGGGCCTCGCGATCTCGGTTACACCGTGGCGGGCTCGGACGGGACCGCGGTGCTCTTGACGCCGACAGACCTCGAGCCGGGCTCTTCGGTCTTCACCGCCTCGTACTCGGGAGACGACTCCTACACGTCCGCTACGACCGATCTCACCGTCACCGTCGGCCTGCTCGCGGTGTCCATGCAGATGTCCGACGCGGAGATGCGATCCGATGCGACGGGGCGACTCGAGGTGGGATTGACCGAGTCGGCGACCGGATACGTGGACTTCACCGCCGTTCCGATATCCGGCGGCCGTTCCGTCAACCTGGGAGCCGTCCGCGCCTCCGGCGGGCGGGCGGCCCTCGACGTGACTCCGGGCAAGCTCCCTCTGGGGAGCTACCGGGTCACGGCGACCTTCACGGGGGACCCGCACCATGCGACTGCGACAGCTCAGGCGTCGCTCGTGGTGCGTGCACCCGCCGTGCTGAAGACGCTGGTCCTGACGCCTGCGGCGACTGCCGCCGTCGCGGGTCAGGCGGTCGCTTTCGCGGTGAGCGGGTTCGACACCGAGGGCCGTGTGATGACCGTCTCGTCGGCGAGCCTCAGCGCGGACGGCGGCACGTGCCAAGCTCTCAGCTGCACCCTCACCGCCGCCGGATCGCAGACCGTGCGGGTGACCTCGGGTGACGTGAGCGGCACCACGACCATCCGCGTCCTGCCGGGCGCTCCCGCCCGGGTCGACGTCACGCCCACCTCTGCCGACATCGAGGTGTCCAGTCGCGAGGAGCCGGGCGGAGTGACCTTCGCACCGCGCGTCTTCGATCAGTGGGGGAACCTCACCGACGCCAGGGTGACGGTCGCCACGCCGTCCGGCTGGTGCGACGGAATGCGCTGCGGCTCGACCGTAGCGGGCGACAGCACCGTCACCTTCACCGCCGGCGACGCGGTGGCGACGGCGGTGCTCACCGCCGCACCGGGGGCCGCATCGAGTCTGACTCTGACGCCATCCGCATCGAGCGTGGCCGCCGGTACCCGGTTCAGCGTGACCGCCGAAGCGACCGATCGGTTCGGCAACGTGCTGTCGCCGGACCGGACAGCCTTCTCCGCGCCCGGTCTCGAGTGCACACGCAAGCCGGACGTCGCCGTCATCCGCTGTACGGGTACGTCAGTGGGGGTGGTCACCGTGAGCGCCTCCCAGGGTGGGGCGAGCCAGTCGCAGCAGATCACCATCGTCGCGGGAGCGGCGAGCCGGGGCGAGATCACTCCCGCTGCCGCGTCGACGATCGCGGGTGAGCCCGTCTCCTTCTCGATGACGACCGCGGACGAATGGGGCAACCCGATCTCCGACACGGTGACTGCGGTGGTGAAGAGCGGGGCCGCGACCTGCGACGGGCTGAACTGCTCGAGCACCGTCGCGGGAGAGAGTGTGATCTCGTTCTCCAGCGCAGGCGTCACGAAAGACGCCACCCTGACGGTCGCGCCCGGTCTCGCGTCCCAGATCAGTATCGAGGCGCCCACGGGGCCCCTTTCGGCTGGGTCGCCGATCACCTTCGGGGCCGTCGTGGCCGATCGGTTCGGCAACGTGATCGACGGGGCGGCCATCGTGTTGACCGCGGATCCCGACGGCACCTGCGTCGGCCTCACCTGCACCATCACCCGAGCAGGTGATCACACGGTCACCGCGACCTTCGCCGAGCGCGACCTCGTGGTCTCGGAGCGGGTCGCCGTGGTCGCGGGACTCGCCACCCGCAGTACCGTCACCCCCTCCACGGCGACGGTCGTCGCAGGCCGGTCCGCGACCTTCACGATGACGACGGCGGATCTCTTCGGCAATCCCGTCACCGCTGACGTGACCGCCAGAGTGGAGAGGGGTGCGGCGGTCTGCGACGGCACCAGCTGTGCGAGCACAGTGGCGGGGGAGAGCACGATCGTCCTCGAGAGCGCGAGTCAGACCCAACGCGTGACGCTGACGGTAGAGCCCGCGACGGCGGCCCGGGCGACGATCGAACCGACCCGCCCGTCCGAGACCGTCACCGCCGGGCAGCCGGTGCAGTTTCAGGTCAGCGTTCTCGACGAGTTCGGTAACGCTCTGAGCGGAGCGGGCGTCACCCTGACCGCGAGCCCCGACGGCACCTGCTCGGGGCTGACCTGCACGATGACCCGCGCAGGCGCGCACCTCGTCACCGTTCGCAGCGCGGACGGCCCCAGCCAGTCGGTTCCGGTGACCATCGTCGCCGGAGCGATCACTCGCAGTACCGTCACGCCTTCGTCGGCGGCCGTCGTCGCGGGCGAACCGATCGCGTTCTCGATGTCGACGACGGACACCTGGGGCAACCCGGTCTCCGAGCCGGTGACCGTCGAGGTGGAGAGCGGGGCCGCGACCTGTGATGGGTTGTCGTGCTCGAGCACTGTCGCGGGCGAGAGCGTGGTGAAGCTGTCCAGCGCGGGCCAGATCCAGCGCGCGACGGTGACGGTCACAGCCGCCGCTGCGGCAACGGTCACGCTCGAGCCGGCCACCCCCACTACCTCGGTGATGGCCGGCCGGCCGGTGGAGTACGCGGCGTCCGTTCTGGACCGGTTCGGCAACACGGTGAGCGGCGCACAGGTGGCCCTGTCGGCGTCGCCGGACGGCACGTGCGACGCCATGGTGTGCACCTTCACCCGAGCCGGCATCCACGCCGTCACCGCATCGACGGGGAGCACCCCGCAGACGAGCCTCCGGTCCGGTGAGGTCCGTGTCGAAGTGGTCGCCGCGGAGGCGGCCTCCGTGACGGCCGACCTGCCCGAGACGATCGCAGCGGGTGAGGATCTGGTTCCGACACTGGCTGCAACGGACTCGTTCGGGAACCCGGTCGACGGGGCGACGCTCACCCTCCTTCCCCGCGCGGACGCCGACGCGCATGCTCGACGGGCCGACGTCGCTGAGCACGGAGCCGAGACCCACGCCCGTCGAGCGGGTGCCGTGGCACGCGCGGCGGTGGCCGACGACCCGGTGGAGGGTGCCGTCGATTGCACGGCGGGATGCCGCCCGACGGCGGCGGGGAGCTACGACGCGGTTGCTGTCGCGGGAGAGGCATCCGTCAGGCGCACGCTGACGGTGACCGCCGGTGCGGTGACCGCGCTCTCGGTGACACCGTCCGAGTCCCGAGTGCAGCAGAACGAATTGACGACATTCGAGGTGGACGCAGTCGACGCCTTCGGGAACGATGCCGGCGCGACGGCGGACACGGTGACGCTCGTCAGCGATCACGTCGACGACGTGGTCCAGCGCTTCACCGTGACGTTCCCGTCCGCGGGTACGCGCGTCATCACGGCGCGTCTCGGGGAGGTGACCGCGACCGCATCCGTCGATGTCGCCGCTCCCGCTCCCGAGCCGAGCAGCGGCCCGAACGGCGGAAGCACGTCCCAGACGGCCGGAGCCGCTCTCGCGGGAACGGGCGTCGAGGCCCCGGCGACGACGGCCGGGGCACTGCTCCTGCTCACCCTCGGAGCGATGCTCCTGGGTCGTCGTCGGAGGAGGAGGTCGCCGCGCTAGGCAGGCGGGTCCTCGGTCAGCGAGCCCGGAGCTGTCGCCGCGAGGTGAGGCCCAGGCGACCGAGGGCCCGGCCCAGGTGATACTCGACGGTCTTGACGGAGACGTGGAGCGCGGCGGCGATCTCCCGATTCGTCAGGCCGTCGGCGGCGAGCGCCACGCAGTCCCGTTCGCGGTCGGTGAGGATCGCCCATTCGCCCCGCGGCTCCTCCGGCGACGGGTGGGCCCCCATGGTGAGAAGGCGTGCCTGCCGCCGGTCCCGATCGGCGTCGGCCCTGCGACCGGTCCCGTCGGCCACCGCCGCCCGTGTTCTCAAGGCGAGAGCCGTGGCGAGGGGAGTCGACTCATCGGCGCTGTGGGTCAGCACGGTGAGGATGTCGATCGCCTCGGCCTGAGCTCCTCGTGCACCGGCGATGACGGCGCGTGCCCACTCCGGATGTCCGAGGAAGGGCGGCATAGGGGAGGGGTAGGTGTCGAGGACCTGATCGGCTTCATCCGGCTTCCCCTGCTCGGCGAGCGCGGCGGCGAGCAGCGGGACCCATTGGGTCATCGCGAGGATTCGCGCCGCATGGTCGAGCGCCCCCTCGGTCAGCGGACGGAGAAAACGGACGGTGTCGGCGTGGCGCCCGCGCGCGGTGGCCACCACGGCTGACGCGATCGCCGCCCAGCCGATGTTCTGCGCAAGCGGACGCGCGTGTGCGAGCTGCCGAGCCGTCTCAGCATGCGCCGTCCCCTCGTCGAGACGGTCGGCCGCCGCCGCGATGATCGCGAGGACGACATGCGCGACGCAGTCGTCGTCCCCGCCGCCCAGCAGACCGGTCAGCTCGAGAACCCGATTCGCGTCGCCGATGGCGTCGCTCCACCGCCCGGCGGCGAGGGCGGTCAAAGCTCGACCGCACAATGCGAGCTGGACCTGTCCGCCCGTTGCGCTGCTGGCGACGATGACCGAGTCGAAAGCGGCCGTCGCCGATGCGAGGTCACCGGCGTAGAAGTGCTGCTGAGCGAGCAGGTTGGCGGCGTCGGAGTGCTCGGGACGATGCGGAACGTCGACCAGCATCGGGGCGAGCGAGGCGCGCGCGCCGTCTGCATCGCCCGCGAACCATCGTCCGTACGCCTGATAGAGACGGATCCGAGCGTCCAGCCCCGTCCCGGTCCAGTGGTCGCCGGCGGTCACCGTGAGGACGCCCCTCACATCTCCGACCCCCCACGAAGCAGTCGCGGCCACGGCGGACAGCAACCGGTCGAAAGACGGGCGGGGCATGAAGTCGTCCCCCGGCGGCGGAAGGTGCGCGGTCCGGCCGAGCCGTGCAGCTGCTGCAGCGTACTCGCCGCTGAGGACTTCGACCGCGGCCAGGGCGACCTCTCGGACGCGTCCGTCGAGCTTCTTCTCAAGGGAGGGACGCAGCGATCGGGCGGCTTCGCCATCCGTTGCGAGGAGCGCCACGGAGACGGCGTCGACGAGACGGCGCCGACGAAGCTCGGGTGCCGGAGTCGCACGGGCGGCGGCGCTGAGGAGTCCGACGGCCTCGGAGTAGCGCCCGGAGCGGCTGAGCGTCTCCGCGCGATCCTCGAACTCGACGGCCACCGATTCGTCGGGACCCTCCATCGCCGCCAGGAGGTACCCGAGTCGTGTTTCTCCGACGGCGCGAGCGGCGAGCGCGGCGTGAGCGGTGCGTCTCGTCTGCGCAGGGATCCCGGATCTGAGCAGCTCCCGCATCGGTGCGAAGTCGATCGACAGGCGTGTGTCAGCGCCGTCAATGGCCCGGAGGTGAGGCGCCGAACGGGCATCGTCGATCGACACGTCCCAGCCCAGCGTCTCCGCCGTCGCGAGGAGGTCGGCCGTCGTCAGATCCCCGTCGGCCAGTGCGACCAGATCGAGAGCTCGCCGGCCCTGCGAGGACAGGAGAGCCAGGTCGGCTGCCATTCGACTTCGGAACGAGTCCGGCAGGGGGAGGGGGCTCGTCATACCCGACCGCAGTGCGTCCCGGTCGGCCTCGATGACGCTCATGAGATGGAGCGGCACTCCCGCGGTGAGTTCGGACAGTCGGGCGACGGTGGGACGGGGGATGTCGGTGAGCCCGTGCTCGTGGAGCAGCTCAGCGGTCTGCGCCAGATCGAAAGGACGCACCTGCACGATCGCTCCGCCGTTCCCGCTCGCCTCTCGGCGCCCGAGCGACGAGGCCGTGCGGCTCTCCGCCGTCTTCGCTACGACGACGACCAGGATCGCCGATCCCCGCACGCCCCGGACCACCGTCTGAAGGGCGGCGGAAGAGCGTTCGTCGAGCCAGTGCGAGTCGTCGACGGCGACGCATACCGGACCGAGCGCGGCGAGGCGCCGTAACTCCGCGATGACGGGAGCCACGTCGGCGGGGACCCCGAGGAGAGCGCCCAAGGCTTCGAACCACGCGCCCGGCGTCTGCGCGTCGGTTTCGAGTCCGTCGCAACGGATGACGGTGAAGTCGGAGAGAGCGGCGGTCGCGGTGGCGAGCACCCAGCTCGTGCCCGTCCCCGGCTCGCCCAGGACCACCACGACCCGACTCTCGCCCGATCTCACACGATCGGCGGAGAGGGCGAGTGGATCGAGCTCCGAGGGACGTGCAACCATTGCCCTCACTTTATGGCCGCACAAGGCATCACTAGGAATGCTCACGAAGCCGTGGTGCCGGTCGCCGGCCCGTCAGAATCGCGAAGCGACCTCGACGAGCGTGTTCTCGCTTCCGGCGTAGATCCCATCCGCACGGGGCCAGTGCGTGACGATCTCGTCGAAGCCGAGCTCCTCCGCTCGACCGGCCGCGTCCTCGAACGCGTCGACCGAGCTCAGCGAGTAGACGGGCGACGAGTCGAGCGACAGCACCCGATCGATCGGACGCCCGGTCTGCTCCTCCGCCTCGCGGGACAGTGCCATGAGCTCGGCGACCTGCGCCCACCACGCCTCGACGGGGGCTCCCGACTCCGCGTCGAATCCGCCGCCGTTCGTGATCCACGCATCGCCGCGCTCTGCCGCGAAACGAACCCCCTTGGGCCCGTCGGCGGCCAGCAGCAGGGGCAGTCGTGGTCGTTGTGCGGGCGTCCCGACCATGCGCGCGTGGTCGGCGGTGAAGAATTCGCCCTCGAACGAGATGCCGCCCGCAGTCGCATCGTCCTCGTGTCGGAGCAGGGAGTCGAGTCCGTCGACGAACTCGACGAAGCGCCGGTGCCGCGCGCCCGGGCTGAGCGGCCCCTGACCCAGGACGGTCGCATCGAAGCCGGTGCCGCCCGATCCGATCCCGAGCTGGAAGCGACCGCCGGAGATGTCGTCGATCGTGGCGGCCTCCTTCGCGAAGGTGACCGGATGGCGGAAGTTGGGCGAGGCGACGTAGGTGCCGAGGCGGATCGTCGAGGTCACCATCGCCGCAGCGGTCAGCGTCGGGACAGTCGCATGCCAAGGCTGGTCGGCGAGTGATCGCCATGACAGATGGTCGTAGGTCCACGCCGTGTCGAAGCCGAGTTCCTCCGCACGACGCCACACATGCTGCGCCTCGGCCCACGGCTGCTGCGGGAGGACGACGATCCCGTGCCTCATGCGTGCGCCTCGCGGTGCCGCGCGGTCAGCGTCCGGTAGTTCTCGGCGTTGCGGCGGACGGCCGCGCGCTCGTCGTCCGAGAGCTCGCGGCGGACCTTCGCGGGTACGCCCGCGACGAGAGAGCCGGCCGGGACGACCGTGCCCTCCAGAACGACGGCGCCGGCGGCGACCAGCGAACCGGTCCCGATGACGGCCCCGTTCAGCACGGTCGCGTTCATGCCGATGAGGGAGTCGTCCTCGACGGTGCAGCCGTGCACGACGGCCCCATGCCCGATGCTGACGCCCGTTCCGACACGGGCGGGGAAGCCGGGGTCTGCATGCAGGACCGCGTTGTCCTGCACGTTGCTACCCGCTCCGATCTCGATGGTCGAGGAGTCCCCGCGCAGCACGGCCCCGTAGAAGATGCCGACGCCGTCCTCGAGGGCGACGTCGCCGATGACGGACGCGGTCGGCGCGATGAAGACGCCCGCTCCGACGCGGGGTTCATGCCCGTTGAAGGGGATCAGGTGTGCCATGTCACGAAGCTAGCCGCCCCGCACTCAACAAATGCAGGACTTCTGTGCGGGATGCAGGAGATGGCGTGCACCTCACGTGCGTCTGCCCCGATTTCCCGCGCATCTCGGACGGGACATCCTGCATTCGAGCGCGCGGATCCTGCATTCGTCACAGAACTCCTGCATTCGTTCAGCCGAGGCGGGACCTCAGGACGGGAAGAGGGCCGAGACGGCCTCGTACTCCTCCTCGGCGAGCTCGATCTCGAGCGCCTCGTCGAGGGCGACCCACTGGTCGCTGGTGCGCGGCGACACGATCGGGGCGGTGACATCGGGATGGTGCAGCAGCCAGGCGAGAGCCAGGCCGGATGTCGAGACGTCGAGGTCGCGCGCGACACCGCGCAGCTGCGCCACCCGCGCGAGGGCGGCCTCGGTGAGGAAGTCGGCGTAGAAGCCCCGCGCTATGTCGATCCGACTGCCCGGCTGCACCTCGGCGCCGTCCAGGTAGCGGTCGGAGAGCACCCCGCCGGCGAGCGGCGAATACGGGGTGTAGCCGAGCCCCGCGCTCCGCACCAGGGGGAGGAGGTCGCGCTCGTCGCCGCGCATCGCGACGTTGAAGCCGTTCTGCACCCACTCGGGCCGAGGAAGGCCCTCAGCGTCGGCGATGTTCAGCAGCTCCTCGAGCCCGCGCACGCCGATGTTGCTCGCACCCCACGCGCGGATCCGGCGCGTCTCGATCGCCTCCGCCATCGCCGTCAGCGTTTCGGCGATGGGGGTCGAGGGATCGGGAGCATGCGTCAGGAAGAGGTCGACGCGGCCCAGCTTGCGGATCGATGCGGCCAGCTGCCGACGGATGTGAGGCCCCGACAGGTCGACGGTCGTCTGCCCCGGCTCCACGGGGGCGCCCACCTTGGTCGCGACCACAGCGCCCTCCGGCTCGCGTTCGCCGAGCCAGCGGCCGACCGTCGACTCGCTCACACCGCCGCCGTAGGAGTTCGCGGTGTCGATGACGCGGATGCCGCGCGACCACGCCTCGTCCATGCGTTCCAGGCCGGGGCCGATCTTCAAACCGCGACCGATCGCCGCACGGCTCGAGCCGACCCCGCCGATGCCGCCGGCCCCGAAGAACACCTCGGAGACCTGGACTCCGGACCGACCGAGTTCGACGCTCTTCACCCGCCCACCCTAGGCCGGACGGCGTGGACCGCCCGGGTCAGCCGACGGCCTGCGCGAATCCGAGCGACTCGTCGGCCAGGTGACGGAGCGACTCCGGCAGCGGTCTGCCCTTCCGGGCCATGGACTGCGCCCAGAGCCGACCCGCTCGGTACGAGGAGCGAACGAGCGGCCCGGCGAGGACGCCGAGGAATCCGACCTCTTCAGCCTCTTCTTTGATGTCGACGAACTCGGCGGGTGTCACCCATCGGTCGACGGGCAGGTGTCGCGGCGACGGCCTCAGATACTGCGTGACCGTGAGGATGTCCGTGCCGGCCTCGTGCAGATCGCGAAGCGCCTCGCTGATCTCGGCGCGCGTCTCGCCCATCCCGAGGATGAGGTTCGACTTGGTGATCAGGCCCGCCGCGCGCGCCTGGGTCAACACGTCGAGCGATGTCGCATAGGTGAATGCGGGGCGGATCCGCTTGAAGAGGCGGGGGACCGTCTCGACGTTGTGAGCGAAGACCTCCGGACGGCTCGAGAAGACCTCACCGAGCAGGTCGGGGTTCCCGGAGAAGTCCGTCGCGAGGATCTCGACACCCGTGCCCGGGTTGGCGGCATGGATCCGCCGCACGGTCTCGGCGTGCAGCCAGGCGCCCTCGTCGGGCAGGTCGTCGCGCGCGACACCCGTGACGGTCGCGTAGCGCAGGCCCATCCGCGTGACCGAATCGGCGACGCGGCGCGGCTCGTCGGTGTCGTACTGCGCGGGTTTGCCGGTGTCGATCTGGCAGAAGTCGCAACGACGGGTGCACTGCGACCCACCGATCAGGAAGGTGGCCTCGCGGTCCTCCCAGCACTCGTAGATGTTCGGGCAGCCCGCCTCCTGGCAGACCGTGTGGAGGCCCTCCTCCTTCACGAGCGACTGCAGCTGGGTGTACTCGGGACCGAACCTCGCACGGGTCTTGATCCACTCGGGCTTGTGTTCGATCGGTGTCCTGCTGTTGCGGGTCTCGATGCGGAGCATCTTGCGACCGTGCTTGTCGACCTCCATCGGCATGCCGATGTTCACCGCCGGGGTCATGCCGCCACCGCCGAGGTCGTCGAAGTGCGCATGGCGCTGAGGGAGCGCTGCAGGTGCCCGGTGACGGAGTCGGCGACGTCCGCCGGGGTCACGGGGCGTCCGAGCAGTCGGCTGATCGTCGTCACGCCGGCGTCGGCGATGCCGCAGGGGATGATGGCGGCGTAAGGGGAGAGGTCGTTCGAGCAGTTGAGGGCGAAGCCGTGCATCGTGACGCCCTCCTCCACTCGGAGGCCGATGGCGCCCACCTTGTCGTACACCTCGACGACCGAGTCGGCCCGTCGGACCCACACCCCCGAGCGGCCGGCGACCCGCTCGGCGCGGATTCCGAGATCGGCCAGCACCCCCACCATCACGGCCTCGAGCAGACGCACGAAGGCGACGACGTCGACCGGCTCCGGCAGTCGGACGATGGGATAGCCGACGAGCTGACCCGGGCCATGCCAGGTGATCTTGCCGCCGCGATGGACGTCGATCACGGGAATGGCGGAGTCCGTCGGCCGCTCTTCGGGGGCTGTGCGCTTGCCCGCCGTGTATACGCTCACGTGCTCGCAGAGGACGACGGTGTCCGGGATGGCGCGGGTCACCACGTCGCGATGGATGCGGCGCTGCAGTTCCCAGCCCGCGCGATAGTCGAGAAGATCCGAGCCGAGCCCGGTGTCGAGGATGTCAGCCACGCGGACAGCGTAAGCCCATTGTTGGACGGGGTCCATAAACCTGCCGCGGGTGCTCTCGGCACGCTTCGCTACTCGAGCCGTCTCGGCACGCTTCGCTACTCGACGTCCGGAAGGCGTACGTCACGTGGGCTGCGGAGTCCGGAGCCTGGAGGTCGAGTAGGGGCTGCGGAGCGCCCCGTACCGAGATCGGCCGAGTAGCGGAGCGTATCGAGGCCCGTCGCCCGAGGCCCCACCCCGAGCCCACCGGCCGGCCGATCGGCCTCCGACACGGGAAAGTAGACTGTCGGGATCATGGCGACTTTCGGCACGCTCTCCGACCGGCTCACTTCCACGCTGGCGAACCTCCGCAACAAGGGACGGCTCTCGCCGGCCGACGTCGACGGTACGGTGCGCGAGATCCGCCGAGCGCTGCTCGAGGCCGACGTCAACCTCGACGTCGTCAAGACCTTCACGGCGTCGGTGCGCGAGCGGGCCATGGAGGCCAGCGCATCGCA
Source organism: uncultured Naasia sp. (assembly GCA_913778905.1). Taxonomy (GTDB): domain Bacteria; phylum Actinomycetota; class Actinomycetes; order Actinomycetales; family Microbacteriaceae; genus Naasia. Next base: position 20,889 of record CAJYYA010000013.1, read on the forward strand.
GGCGCTGAACCCCGCCCAGCAGGTCGTGCAGATCGTCAACGAAGAGCTCGTCGGCATCCTCGGCGGCCAGCAGCGCCGTCTCGAGTTCGCCAAGCAGCCGCCGACCGTCATCATGCTGGCGGGTCTGCAGGGTGCCGGTAAGACGACGCTGGCGGGCAAGCTCGCGAAGTGGCTCGTCAAGGAGGGGCACACACCGCTGCTCGTGGCCTGCGACCTCCAGCGCCCCAACGCCGTGACCCAGCTCCAGGTCGTCGCCGAGCAGGCGGGCGCGAACATCTTCGCCCCCGAGCCCGGCAACGGCGTCGGCAACCCGGTGCGGGTCGCCAAGGACGGCATCAAGCACGCCCGCGACAAGCAGTACGACGTCGTCATCGTCGACACCGCGGGTCGCCTCGGCGTCGACGCCGAGATGATGAAGCAGGCCGCCGATATCCGCAAGGCCGTCGATCCCGACGAGGTCCTCTTCGTCATCGACTCGCTCATCGGTCAGGACGCGGTCAAGACCGCCCAGGCGTTCCAGGACGGCGTCGACTTCACCGGTGTCGTGCTGACCAAGCTCGACGGCGACTCGCGCGGTGGTGCCGCTCTCTCGGTCGCCTCGGTCACGCAGCGCCCCATCATGTTCGCCTCGGTCGGTGAGGGACTCGACGACTTCGAGCCCTTCCACCCCGACCGCATGGCGAGCCGCATCCTCGACCTCGGTGACATCCTCACGCTCATCGAGCAGGCCCAGTCGGCCTTCGACGAGGAAGAGGCGCGCAAGGTCGCCGAGAAGTTCGCGACCGACACGTTCACGCTCGACGACTTCCTCGGTCAGATGCAGCAGCTGCGGAACATGGGCTCCATCAAGAAGATGATGAGCATGCTGCCCGGCGCGAAGGGCATGCGCGAGCAGCTCGACAACTTCGACGAGCGCGAGATCGTGCGCACCGAGGCGATCATCCAGTCGATGACCAAGGCCGAGCGCGTCAACCCCAAGCTGCTCAACGGGTCCCGTCGTTTGCGCATCGCGCGCGGTTCGGGCATGACGGTCACGGACGTCAATCAGCTCGTCCAGCGCTTCGAGCAGGCGGCGAAGATGATGAAGACGGTCGCCAAGGGCGGCGTGCCGCAGGTGCCCGGCATGGGGCCCATCCCCGGCGCCGGATTCGGTGGAGGCCGCGGGAAGAAGCAGCAGCCGAAGAAGACGTCGAAGTCCGGCAACCCGGCCAAGCGCGCCGCCGAGGCCAAAGCTCTCGCCGAGGGCAAGCCCGCAGTGACCTCGGCCGGGGGTTCCGGCTTCGGGCTGGGCCGAGGTGCGGCGGGAGCACCGAGCGAGGACGAGCTGGCGGCTCTGCAGAAGATGCTGGGGCGCTGACCGCGGCCTGACGGTGACGCCGGACTCGGCTGAGCAGCACATCCGACGGTGAGAGGAAGCCACCATGGCGGTACGACGAGGTACCCGATGCGGGCGAGCCTTCGCGGGGGTGGGAGTGATCGCCGCGGCGATCCTGATGCTCAGCGGATGCGCGGGCGGTCCGGGAAGCGAGGGTGATCCGAACGACGCGGTCGCGACGTCCGACCAGCTCGTGGGCCGTTGGGTGCCCACCGCAGAGGACGCAGCTCCCCAAGCCTTTCTCGAGCTCGCCGGCGACGGCTCTCTGACGCTCTCCGACGGGTGCAACGGCGCGCAGGGGGAGTGGTCGATCGGCAGCGACGGCGTCTTCACGGCTAACGCCGGCCCGAGCACCATGATGTACTGCGACGGGCTGGTGGCGATCGGCACGATGCTCGGCCAGACTGAGAGCGCGCGCATCCGTGAGGGACTCCTCGTGCTCATCGACTCGGAGGGAGCCGCCCTCGGCGAGTTCACCCCCGATACGGCAGGTGCTCAGGACATCGACGGGATCGGAGACGGCCCCGTTCCCACGGGGTCCGCGCCCGTCGGCTGAGCGCGCTCACCGATGTCACTCAGGGGGCGTTGACCTCCTCTCTCTAAGTTCGGCTCATGACCGGACACAACCCCTACGAGGGCCTCATGCCCCTCCCGTCGTTCACCCTCACCAGCTCCGACTTCACCGACGGCGGTGAGCTCGCCCCCGCCCAGTACGGGGCGGATGCCGGTGGGCAGGACGTCTCGCCTCAGCTCTCCTGGTCGGGATTCCCCGAGGAGACGACCCACTTCGCCGTCACCGTCTACGACCCCGACGCGCCCACCGGAGCCGGATTCTGGCACTGGGCCGTCTTCAACATCCCCGCGTCGACCACCGACTTGCCGAGTGGTGCGGGCTCGCCCGACGGTGCGGGTCTTCCCGACGGGGCAGTCACGCTCCCCAACGAAGTGCGCCTCAAGCAGTTCGTCGGGGCCACCCCGCCCGAGGGAACAGGAACGCACCGCTACTTCGTGGCCGTGCACGCCCTCACCCAGGCGCTCGAGATCGATCCCGAGTCGACGCCCTCATTCCTCGGCTTCAACCTCAACTTCAACGCGATCGCCCGTGCGGTGATCGTCGCGACGGCCGAGCCCGGCGGAGCCGAGAGCACCGACTGAGGTGACCGTGGAAGGCGTCGAGACTGGGATTCCGCCCCGGACTCGGCGCCTTCCGCTTTCGATCGGCGCAGAGCGGTGCTTAGCATCGCACCATGACGACCGACCCCTTCCACGCCGCCGACCGCAAGGTGCGCATCGGCGTGCAGATCGCTCCCCAGCACGCCGAGTACGCCCTCATCCGCGAGACCCTGAAGCGGGTCGAGGACATGGGCGCCGACGTCGCCTTCAACTGGGATCACTTCTTCCCCCTGTCGGGTGAGAAGGACGGGCTGCACTTCGAGGCGTGGACCGAGCTGGCCGCGTGGGCGGAGCAGACCGAGCGCATCGAGATCGGCCCTCTCGTCAACTGCAACTCGTACCGCAACCCCAACCTGCAGGCCGACATGGCGCGCACCATCGACCACATCTCCGGAGGCCGCTTCATCTTCGGCACCGGGTCGGGCTGGTTCGAGCGCGACTACGACGAGTACGGATACGAGTTCGGGACCGTCGGCGGTCGGCTCGACGCCCTCGCCGCCGACCTGCCCGTCATCCGTGATCGGTGGACCAAGCTCAACCCGGCTCCCGTTCGCGACATCCCGATCCTCATCGGCGGTGGCGGCGAGAAGAAGACCCTGCGCATCGTCGCCGAACACGCCGACATCTGGCACAGCTTCTCCGACGAGGAGACGCTGCGTCGCAAGCTCGACATCCTCCGAGCCCACGCGGACGACGTCGGGCGCGACGTCAGCGGGATCGAGCTGTCGACCGAGATCCGCACGCGGTCCATTGAGGAGGCGGAGGCGCAGTACGACCTCGGCGTGCGCCTCTTCACGGTCGGCATCACGGCCCCCGACTACGACTTCGCGTCGGTGCAGAAGTGGATCGACTGGCGCGACTCCAAGAACTGACCCGTTCGTCCCTTCGTTTCGCTCCGCTCAACGGGCGGGAGCCCGCCCATCGAGCGCAGCGAAATGAAGGGCGACCCGCCCGAGCGGGTGGTCAGTGCGCGAAGCCGTCGCGCAGCTCCGAGACGAGGTGTGCGACCACGGCCTTCGTGCTGCCGCCGTGCGCCTCGGCGACGGCGAGTTGACGCTGGTAGCTCGCGCCGCGCTCGAGGATGGCGTGCAGCCCCTGCAGCTCCTCGAGGCAACCCAGACGTTCTGCAACGGGCTCGAGGCGTGCGATGAGCTCCCGAGTGTCGTCCGCGACCAACCTCTCGTCGCCCGCGGCGTTCTGGATGAGGATCGTGTCCATCCCGTAGCGGGCGGCTCGCCACTTGTTCTCGCGCACATACCAGGGCTGCATCATCGGGACGTCGTGCCCGTCGTCGAGCTGAGTCGACAGCTCCTCGACGAGGCATTGCACGAGCGCGGCCATGGCCTTGAGCTCGTGCACGGTCGACAGGCCGTCGCACGCGCGGATCTCGATGGTGCCCCACTTCGGCGAGGGGCGGATGTCCCACCGGATCTCGTCCCAATGGTCGATCACGCCGATGTGCAGCATGTCGTCGATCATCGACTCGTAGTTGCCCCATGCGCCGAACTGCGGCGGGAGCCCCGCTGTCGGCAGCTGCTGGAAGAGCATGGCGCGGCTTGACGCGTATCCGGTCCGCTCGCCCGTCCAGAAAGGACTCGACGCCGACAGTGCCTGGAAGTGCGGGTAGTAGGTCAGCAGCCCGTTCAGGATCGGCAGGACCTTGTCGCGATCCTCGATCCCCACGTGCATGTGGACGCCCCAGATGAGCATCTGCCGACCCCACCACTGCGTGCGGTCGATGAGGGTCGCGTAACGCTCCTTCTCGGTGATCTGCTGCTGCGTCCACTGGGCGAACGGGTGCGTGCCGGAGCACATGAGGTCGACGCCGAGCGGCTCGGCGGCGTCGCGGACCTTCGCGATGCTCTCTTCGAGGTCGGCCACGGCGGCGGCGACGGTGCCGTGCACGCCCGACACGATCTCGACGGTGTTGGTGAGCAGTTCGCCGGTGATCTTGCACTGGCCGTTCTCATCGGCGTCGCCCAACTGCTCGAGCAGTTGCGGAGCCGTGGGGGAGAGGTCTCCCGTCACGTGGTCGACGAGGGCCAGCTCCCACTCCAAACCGAGTGTGGAGCGCTTCGATGACGCGAATTCGATGGACACGCGCCCATCCTGACACCGTGCAGCCGAATATCGACCTCGTCGGCGAGGTCGACGCGAGCATCACCGGCCATCGCGCGGAATGAGGCGCCCCTGCGCGCCTTTCGGACGTCGCATCCCGAACGGTGAGCCGCACGACATATGCGGGATTAGCGTGAGCTGCGTGACCGCCTCGCTCCACCCCCATCCGACTCCCGTGCGCACCTTCTCGACGCGAACCGTCGTCGCGATCGTGGCGTCGCTGCTGGCCTGGGCGAGCGCCTTCATCGTCATCCGCGGGGTGGGTCACGATTTCAGCCCCGGCGCGCTGGCCCTCGGACGGATGCTCGTCGGAGCCGCAGCGCTGGGCGTGCTCATGATCGGCCGCCGGTGGGTCCGTCCCACGACGCGGGAGTGGCTGCTCCTCGCCGGTTACGGCGCCCTCTGGTTCGGGGTCTACAACGTCGCCCTCAATCTCGCCGAGCAGACCGTCGATGCCGGCACGGCCTCGATGATCGTCAACATCGGCCCCCTCCTCATCGCCGTGGGATCCGTGCTCGTCCTCGGTGAACGTCTCCACCGACCTCTCGTCCTCGGACTCGTGATCGCTTTCGTCGGCGTCCTGCTCATCGGGTTCGCCAACGGAGCGTCGGCCGCTCACCTCGGATGGGGTGTCGTCGCCGCGCTCGCCGCAGCCGTGACCTCGGCCGTGGCGGTCCTGTTCCAGAAGAAGGCCCTCGTCCGGATCCCGGTCGCGCAGGCGACTTTCACCGGCGCTGTGGCCGGCGTCATCCTGTGCCTGCCGTTCGCAGGCGATCTCGTCCGCGATACAGCTGAGGCGGACCCCGGGGCGATCGCCGGTGTCGTCTACCTCGGCCTCGTCCCGACGGCAGTCGCATTCTCGACGTGGGGATACGCGCTCAAGAGGGTCCCCGCGGCGCAGCTGGGAGTCACGACCTACATCGTGCCCCCGCTCGTCATCGTCGCGGGGCTGCTCTTCTTCGGTGAAGCACCCGCTGTCGCCGCCGTGGTCGGCGGAGCGCTCTGCCTCGTGGGTGTCGCCGTGTCCCGGCGGAAGGCTCGTGCAGAACTCTGAGAGCGAGCCGGGGCGTTCCGGCGAGATGGGCTGCACGAAGTTCGTCTCCGATGCTCTCCGGGTGGCGGGTGAGCCGGATCATCTGTCAGAATGGCTGGTCGAGTCTGCGACGCGTCCGACCCTCTATCTGGCGTGCAGGTCTCATCTCGAGTTTCCGCTCCGGCGTGCGCCCCACGTCTCCGGTTCGCGGTGCAGTCATCGCTCACGCAATTCAGGAGAAATCAGTGTCTGTCAAGATCCGTCTCAAGCGCTTCGGCAAGATCCGCGCGCCCTACTACCGCATCGTCGTCGCCGACTCGCGCACCAAGCGCGACGGTCGCTCGATCGAGGAGATCGGCAAGTACCACCCCACCGAGAACCCCTCGCTCATCGAGATCGACTCGGAGCGTGCGCAGTACTGGCTGAGTGTCGGCGCCCAGCCGACCGAGCAGGTTGCCGCCCTCCTCAAGCTGACCGGCGACTGGGGTCGCTTCAAGGGCGACAAGGACGCCGTCAGCACCGTCAAGACCAAGGAGGCCAAGCCGGTCTTCCAGGCCGACGAGAAGAAGAAGCCGGTTCTCCGCCCGAAGACCGAGCCCAAGGCCGAGGCGCCCGCCGCTGCCGAGGCTCCCGCCGAGGACGCTGCGTCGGACGACGCGGCTCAGGCGTAGTCGATCGTGCTGGCATCCGCCCTCGAGCACCTCGTCAAGGGAATCGTCGATAATCCCGACCAGGTGCAGGTCGAAGAGAAGTCGACGAGCCGTGGCGATCTGCTCGAGGTGCGGGTGCACCCCGACGACCTCGGCCGTGTGATCGGCCGTTCCGGCCGTACCGCCAAGGCTCTCCGCACGGTCATCGGTGCTCTCGCCGATGGTCGACGCGTCCGCGTGGACGTCGTCGACACCGACCAGTAGTGCCGCGCAAGCAGCCGTCGGGACCGTCCGCGCAGACGCAGCTCCGCGTCGGACGTCTGACGAAGGCACACGGTCTCAAGGGAGGGCTCAAGCTCGAGCTCTTCACCGACGATCCCGATCGTCGTTTCATCAAGGGGGCGGAGTTCGCTCTGCAGGTGCCGGAGGAATCTCCCTGGCACGGCAAGCGCCTCACCCTGAGCGAGCTGCGTTGGTACAACAATCAGCCGGTCGGATTCTTCGACGACGTGACCGACCGCACCGCGGCCGAATCCCTCGTCAAGGCCATTCTGTGGGTCGATCAGACACCTGATGAGCCGGCAGAGGACGACGCCTGGTACGACCACCAGCTCGTCGGCCTCGACGTGGTCCGCGACGATCGTAAGATCGGTGTGGTCGACCGTCTCGAGCATCTCCCCGCTCAGGATCTGCTCGTCGTCCGCGTGGGTACTGCAGAGGTGCTGGTTCCCTTCGTACGCGCGATCGTTCCGACCGTCGACATCGCCGGCGGTCGCGTCATCGTGACGCCGCCCATGGGGCTCTTCGAGGAGATCCCGGACGATGATCCGGCGCCTTCTCCCACGGAGGAGGCCGAGGTTGAGGGATCGACCTCGGTAGAGGTGGCCGCGGAGTCGCAGCAGGCGAGGCCCGACGCGGCGCCGACCTCGACCGACTGACCTGCGGAGGCGACGCGTGCGCATCGACATCGTCACGATCTTCCCCGAGTTCTTCGGCGTCCTCGACATCTCGCTGCTCGGTAAGGCCCGCACGTCGGGCCTCCTGGAGGTTCAGGCGCACGACCTGCGCCAGTGGACGCACGACCGTCATCGCACGGTCGATGACACCCCCTACGGCGGTGGAGCCGGCATGGTCATGCGCCCCGAGCCCTGGGGGGAAGCCCTCGATGCGCTGGCTCCGGATGCGGACGTCTCCGAGAACGGGCCCGTGCTCATCGTCCCGACTCCCGCGGGCGAGCGTTTCACCCAGTCGCTGGCGCGCGAGTTCGCCGCTGAGAAGCATCTCCTCTTCGCCTGCGGGCGCTACGAGGGCATCGACAGTCGCGTCGTCGAGCATGCCGAGACGCGGATGCGCGTGCGTCAGGTCAGCCTCGGCGACTACGTCCTCAACGGCGGCGAGGTCGCCGTCACGGCGATGATCGAAGCGATCGGGCGCCTCATCCCCGGCGTCGTCGGCAACCCCGAGTCGCTGACCGAGGAGAGTCACGAGGACGGTCTGCTCGAGTACCCGAGCTACACCAAACCGTCCGTCTGGCGCGATCTCGAAGTCCCGCCCGTGCTCCTGTCCGGCAACCACGCGGCCATCGCCGCCTGGCGCCGCGAGCAGCAGGTCGAGCGCACGCGCCGCGTCCGCCCGGATCTCCTGCCCGACTGACCCGCATCCCCCGCAACTGCGGAGTGTCGCCGCCACTGCGGGGCCCAGACGCCCCGCAGTCGGCGCGACACTCCGCAGTCGCGGGGGATCAGGGGTCAGACCGAGCGCTGCGTCAGGATGACGGGCCCGTCGGGGGTGATGGCGACCGTGTGCTCGCTGTGGGCGCCGCGCGATCCGTCCGCACTACGCAGCGTCCAGCCGTCGGGATCCGTGTACAGCTCATCGGTGGTGCGGAGCAGCCACGGCTCGATCGCGATCACCAGGCCGGCCTTCATCTTGAGGCCACGGCCGCGACGACCGTCGTTGGCGACATGCGGGTCGCCGTGCATCGTGCGTCCGACTCCGTGGCCGCCGAAGTCGAGGTTGACCGAGTAGCCCTCGGCGGCGCAGACGTCGCCGATGGCGGCGGAGATGTCGCCGATCTTGTTGCCGACCTTCGCCTCGGAGATACCGGCCTCGAGGGCCTTGCGAGTGGTCTCGATGATGCGGACGTCCTCCGGATCCTTCGTGCCCGCGATCACGGTGAGCGCCGAGTCGGCGACCCAGCCGTCGACCGAGGCGGCGAAGTCGACCGAGACGACGTCACCGTCCTTGATCTTGTAGGCGTGCGGCAGGCCGTGGAGGACGGCGTCGTTGACGGAGGTGCAGAGCACCTTGCCGAAGGGCATCGCGCCGAAGGACGGGTGGTAGTCGATGTAGCAGCTCTCGGCGCCGCGCTCGCGGATCATCTGGTGGGCGATGCGGTCGAGGTCGAGGAGATCGACGCCGACCGCGATCTCGCTTTCGAGTCGGGTCAGGACATCGGCCACGAAACGACCCGCCGGGCGCATCGCCTCGATCTCTGCGGGGGTTCTCAACTCGATCATGGCTCTCCTGGTCTTCCGCTCACCGTCGCGTCGGGCTCCGCGCAACCATCCGAGCCTATCCGGGCGCCCGGCGGGCGGGCGGGGCCGTGTGCTGTCGGCGAACCGCTCTGATGCGGGGGCCCGATCTCGTCCTACACTGACGCGCATGTTGGTGCGCCGGGCTTTCTTCTACTGGCAGACGGCCGCGGCCGTCGTGCTCCCCGTCTGGCTGCTCGTCGGCTGGGCCATCTGGGGTCAGACCGCGGGCGCTCTTCTCGGCGTGGTGATCGCCATCCCGCTTCTGGTGGTGTCGGTCCTGGTGGTCGTCGCCCTCACCATCGCCCGTCGTTCCGTGCGAGAGGCCAAGGCGGTGTCCTGGCTCGACGTCGGCATCCTGGCGTTCTGGCACGCCATGCTCATCGGGCTCGGCTTCTTCGGCCCCGGCGTCGAGTGGTTCGTCGTCTTCGGAGTCATCGGCGCCGTGGCCGCGTTCTGGTCGGCGATCTGGCAGCTCGTCCGCGAGACGAAGGCTCGATTCCGCGTCGCTTTCGAGGACATCCAGCGCGCATCGCAGCCCACGTTGCGGATGGACCCGATCGATGCGGGCGAACTCATCGTGCTCCCGCCGGACGCGCCGAAGAGATAGACGGGGGAGTCCACCGTCTCCGCGCCCCCAGATCGGGGTCCTCCCGATCTGGGGGCTGTCGCGCCCTCCCGGCGGAGCGAGAATTGAGTGAACGCGCAGCTTGCTCGATTGACCGTCGATCGCGAAGAGCGCGCGCCAGGGGGAGAAGCGGATGGACATCAAGGTAGATCGGCGTGACGGGGGGCTCACCGTCCTCAGCCCATCGGGTCGCCTCAACATGACGTCCGCCATCGACCTCCGCGAGACCATCGGGGCAGTCGTCAGCGCCGGCGACGTCCACATCGTCGTCGACCTGTCCGACATCGAGTTCATCGATTCCTCGGGTCTCGGCGGCCTGATCTCCGGGCTCAAGACGGCGCGCGAGGCCGGCGGCGATCTGCGGATCTCGGCTCCCAGTGAGCAGGTCCAGCTGGTGCTGCAGCTCACGAACCTCGGCCGTGTCCTCGTTCACTACGACGACACGGAGGCCGCTCTGGCCTCCTGGGCCTGAGTTGACGACGTTCACTCTGCGGCTGAGTTCGCCGCCGGACGATGTCGACACCGTCCACGAGTTCCTCGACACCGTCTGGCAGGCCAGTGATGTGCCGCCGATGGAGCGCTTCCGTTTCGAGACGGCCCTCATCGAGTTGACGGCCAATGTGATCCGTCATGCCGCGGGCCCGGGCGGGGTCGTCTGCAGTCTCGTCATGGAGGTGTCGGACAGGTCTCTGGCGGCCGAGGTCGTCGATGACGGCGAGGCCGGAGACATCGATCTGGACCGTGAGATGCCCGACGACCTCGAGGAGTCAGGACGAGGCATCCCTCTGATCCGTGCCCTGGTCGACGAGGTGGACTACTCGCGTTCGGACGACGCCAACCACTGGCGTCTCGCCCGCACCCTGTGAGCGGATCCGTGTCGACGACGCCCGTCCCGGGCACGAGCGCCTCGCCGTCGGCGGGCGGATCGGACCCGTCGGCACTCCAGCAACTGGTCCAGAGTCGAGTCCGGGCGCAGCTCGGTGCACCCGGCGAGTGGGGCACTCAGCTCGACCGAGCGGCGCGTGTCGCCCTGCGGATGTTCGGGGTCCGCCTCGTGCGCGTCAGCCTCCTCGGCAGTCGGTACCAGTGGGATCGCGACGGTGGCCAGGCCCAGGAGTTGAGCGCCGCCGAGCGCGACGTGTTCGACCACGAGTCGCACCGCACCAACGACATCCTCATCGTCGTGGACGCGTCGCGGGATCCGCGCTTCCGGCAGGACCCGCTCGTCACCGAGGCAGGGGGCATCCGCTTCTTCGCATCCGCGCCCATCAGCGATCCTCGGGGTCGACGGGTGGGGTCTTTGCGGCTCGTCGACTCGCAGCCCCGCGTCCTGACCGAGCCGGAGCTCTTCATCCTCCTCGAGCTCATCGATCAGATCGAGAAGGACGTGGCCTACCGGCAGGAGCTGGAACAGGCGGCGGCGGTGCAGCGTTCCCTGTCGCCCCGACCTTTCAGCGCTCTGCCCGGCTACGAGGTGAGCGGACTGTGCTCGCCCGCCCGCATGGTGGGTGGGGACTTCTACGACTGGTATCCGACGCCCCAGGGGGCGGCGTTCACCCTCGCCGACGTCATGGGCAAAGGGGTGGGGGCCGCCATCATCGCCGCCACCGTCCGCGCTGTCATGCGGTCGGGGGCGAAGAAGGACAGCATCGCGGACGTGCTCGATGCGTCCGCTGCGGCACTCGACACGGACGCCGACGGAACACCCGGTTTCGTGACGCTCTTCCATGCACGGTTGGATGCCGCCTCGGGCGCTCTGACCTTCGTCGACGCGGGCCACGGGCTGGCCATCATCGTCGACGGCGAGACACGTACGTCGCGCCGACTCGTGGGCTCGGATCTGCCCCTCGGCATCGGCCAGGAGGGGCAGTGGATCGAGCACTCGGCGCAGCTCGACCCGGGCGACAGCCTCGTCGTGGTGAGCGACGGCGTGCTCGACTTCTTCAACGGGTCTCCCATCGCCCTGGAGGAGGTCGAGGCCATCGTCCTCGAATCCACGACGTCACAGGAGGCGGTCGACGAGATCGTCCGGCGCAGCTCGGACGGCGCCACGGACGACATCACCGCGATGGTCATCCGTCGGTTGTGACGAACCGGCGTAGGCCGGATCGACTCCGCTGTTTGCCATGGCTGTGAGCGCTGTGACAGAATGAACGATTGTGTCGCGGCGCGTTCTGCCGCAGGGGAACTTCCACGTCGCGACCGATCCATCGACTCCTTCGGGTGTCGCCTTCCGTTGTTCGAACGGGTAGGGGCGCCGCCCGATCATCGTGTGCATTCGACCTGCGGCGGGTGCAAGAACTGGAATGCCCATGAGCAACCTCATCGATCAGATCGACGCGGCTTCGCTGCGTAGTGACGTCCCCGACTTCCGCCCCGGCGACACCGTCAAGGTGCACGTGAACATCGTGGAAGGCTCGCGCAGCCGTGTCCAGGTGTTCCAGGGCGTCGTCATCGCCCGTCAGAGCTCGGGTGTCCGCGAGACCTTCACCGTCCGCAAGATCAGCTTCCAGGTCGGCGTCGAGCGCACCTTCCCGGTGCACTCGCCGGTCATCGACCACATCGAGGTCGTCACCCGTGGTGACGTGCGTCGCGCGAAGCTGTACTACCTGCGCGGACTGCGTGGCAAGAAGGCCAAGATCAAGGAGAAGCGCGACAGCTGAGCCGGCTGCGCCTCCAACTGATCCCTCGCGACGTACACTGTCGCGGGGGATCAGTTTTTGTGTCCATCGGCGGTTCATCCGTATCGATTCCGGATGCTTTCTCAACGACGGGTGGATGCCGTGAACGACAGTGCCAGCGCGGCGGGGGAAGACCCGAACGGCCGTGGCGAGCAGCGCAGCACGCGCCGCGATCTGCGCGAGGCCGAGGGGCACAGTCGTCGCGCGCCCGAGGGCGACGAGAAGCCGTCGCGGGGCAAGAGCGGGCTCTTGTTCCTGCGCGACGTCGTCGTCATCCTCCTCGTCGCGATCCTCGTCTCGTTCCTCATCAAGACGTTCCTGATCCGCTCGTTCTACATCCCGTCCGAGTCCATGCAGAACACCCTGCAGAAGGACGACCGGATCATCGTGAACCAGCTCGAGCCGCGGCTCTTCCCCCTCGACCACGGTGACGTGGTCGTGTTCAAGGATCCGGGCGGATGGCTCCCCACGCAGCCGGCCACGTCTCAGCCGCCGCTGACCGCGGCCATCGACTGGGTTCTGACCGTCATCGGCCTCTCCGCCTCGGACAGCAACGACCACCTCGTGAAACGGATCATCGGACTGCCCGGCGACCACATCACGTGCTGCAACGCGCTCGGGCAGATGAGCATCAACGATGTGCCCATCAACGAGCCCTACGTCCTGCTCCCGGGCGGACGCACGCGGGTGAGCGACAAGGACTTCGACGTCACCGTGCCCGACGGATACCTGTGGGTCATGGGCGACAACCGCTACAACTCGCGTGACTCGCGCTACAACACCGACAAGCCGGGCGGCGGTTTCGTCCCCATCGAGAACGTCGTGGGTCGTGCCTTCGTGATCTCCTGGCCGATCGATCGATGGACCTGGCTGGGGGACTACCCCGAGGTGTTCCGCGATATCGAGCCCGCGCAGAGCCTCGCTCCGCCCGTCGCCGCCCCGAGCTCCGATGGCGGCTGAGCCCGCTGTCCGGTCGACCCGACCTCGGGCGGCGGCGAAGCGGCCGGCGGCGTCCATCGCGCCGACGCTCCGTCATGAGCGTGCTCTGTCCGCCGAGGGGGCGCGCTGGGTCATCGGCTGTGACGAGGTCGGGCGCGGTGCGATCGCCGGTCCGGTGGCCGTCGGGCTGTGCGTCGTCGACATCGCACGTCGAGTGCCGAAGGGCCTGCGCGACTCGAAGCTGCTCAGCGAGCCGCGTCGCGTCGAGCTGCAGCCGGTCGTCCGCAAGTGGGCGCTGTGGTCCGCCGTCGGCATGGCGAGCAACGAGGAGATCGACGAGATCGGTTTGACTGCCGCCCTGGGGCTGGCCGGCGTCCGCGCCTTTCAGGCACTCTGCGAGTCGGGCTTCGACTGCGCGGGCAGCGTCATGCTGCTCGACGGCAAGTTCGACTGGTTCAGCCCCGCCGCACGCACGGCGGCCCTGGCCGACGCGCCGCCCGTGTCGATGCGGATCAAGGCGGACATGACCTGCGCGTCGGTGTCCGGCGCATCCGTGCTCGCGAAGGTGGAACGCGACGAGCTGATGATCCAGCACCACGCACGGCATCCCGACTACGGCTGGATCAGCAACAAGGGTTACGGATCGGCGGCTCACTGGGCCGCCATCGAGCGTCGCGGGGCCTCTCCGCTGCATCGGCACAGCTGGTTGCGCACCCCGTCGCTGTTCGACGACGCCGCGTTGTCGGCCGAGGCCCAGGTCGCGGGGCCGCTCGACGCGAGCGGCGATTCGGCGCACGTAGGATTGCAGGGATGAACGACGACGATTTCGACGACTACGACCGCGAGGTCGAGCTGGCCCTGTATCGCGAGTACCGCGACATCGTGGGGCAGTTCAAGTACGTCGTCGAGACGGAGCGCCGCTTCTACCTCGCCAACGAGGTCGAGCTGGTCCGTCGCGACACCGAGCACGACTTCTACTTCGAGCTCACGATGTCGGACGTCTGGGTGTGGGACGTCTACCGTTCCGACCGCTTCGTGAAGAGCGTCCGAGTTCTGACCTTCAAGGACGTCAACGTCGAGGAGCTGTCCTCCAAGGAGCTCGAGCTCCCGCAGGAACTCGCCCTCGACGAGTAGTCGCCGCCGACCCCGCCCGTTGAGCGGAGCGATACGCAGGGGCCGGGCATCGTGCTGCTCTGGAGGTCTCCTCCACACCCTGCACCCGTGAAGCGGATCTTCTCCCCGCTTGTTGACGCCGGGGACCGCGTCGCTCTCTGCGCACCAGCATCGCCTGCATGGCGACGAAAGACGACTTGGGGCGTTGGGGCGAGGAGCTCGCAGCGCGACATCTGACCGACCGGGGCTACCGGGTCCTCGACCGCAACTGGCGCTGTCCGTCGGGCGAGATCGACATCGTGGCAGCGCAGGGCGACGTCCTCGTGGTGGTCGAGGTGAAGACGCGTCGGAGTGTGAATTTCGGGCATCCGTTCGAGGCGGTGACCCCGACGAAGCTCGGGCGTCTCCACCGTCTCGGGCTCGCGTGGCGGTCCGCCCATCCGGGGCGCCACGGGCGTCTGCGGATCGATGTCGTCTCCGTCGTCGGTGCGCCCAATGCGTTCGCTCCCCGCATCGAGGTCTTCGCCGGGGTTCGAGGATGACCGTCGGACGCACCACCGCCGTCGCCCTGCTGGGCCTCGACGGTGCGCTGGTGGAAGTCGAGGCCGGCCTCGGCACGCAGACTCCCGGTTTCAAGCTGATCGGTCTGCCCGACTCGGCCCTCCGTGAGGCGGAGCATCGGGTCCGTGCGGGCATCCTCAACTCGGGGCTCGAGTTCCCGATCCGGCATGTGACCGTCAATCTCTCCCCGGCCGAACTGCCGAAGCAGGGTGCCGGTTTCGATCTGGCCATCGCGGTCGCCACCCTGGTCGCCGACGGCACCATCCCGGTCGAGTCGGCGAGACGCACCGCCCACATCGGCGAGCTGGCGCTCGACGGGAGGATCCGTCCGATCCGCGGAATCCTTCCCGCCGTCCTCGCGGCCGCCCGGGCCGGAGTGGAACAGGTCGTGGTCCCGTCGGCCAACGAGGCGGAAGCGTCGCTCGTACCCGGGATCCGTGTCATGGGGGCACCGTCGCTCCGCGAGGTCGCCATCCGTCTCGGCGCCGAACTCGACAGTGTCCCCGTCGAGCCCATCGAGGCGACCGTGATGCCGGTGGTCGAATCCGATCCCGGCGATCTGTCCGACGTCGTCGGCAACCGCGACGCGATCGACGCGCTGGTCGTGGCCGCAGCCGGCGGACACCATGTGTTCATGGTCGGTGCACCCGGCGCAGGGAAGACGATGCTGGCATCCAGGCTTCCCGGCATCCTGCCGCCGCTGGACGAGGCCGCCGCGCTCGAGGTCGCGTCCATGCGCTCCCTCTCCGGCGTCGAAGTCGGATCCGATCTCACCACTCGTCCGCCCTTCGAAGCGCCACACCATCACGCCACCGCGTCGGCGATGATCGGCGGCGGGAGTCGGGTCATCCGGCCCGGAGCCGCTGCCCGCGCGAGCAGCGGAGTCCTCTTTCTCGACGAGGCACCCGAGTTCCAGACCTCCGTCCTCGACTCGCTTCGTCAACCGCTCGAGAGCGGACGGATCAGCGTCGAGCGTGCGAGCGCGGTCGCACACTTCCCGGCCCGGTTCCAACTCGTGCTCGCCGCGAATCCGTGCCCCTGCGGCAACGCCGACTCCCGCGACCAGCGCTGCGACTGCCCGCCGATGAAGCGCGTGAACTATTTGAAGAAGCTCTCCGGACCCCTCCTCGACCGGGTGGACATCCGGTTGCGGGTACCGCGGGTGACGGCGGCGCAGTTACGCACGCAGTCGACGATGCCCTACACCTCGAGTGCGGACGCACGTCAGCGGGTCGTGGCGGCGCGAAGTATCGCCCACCATCGGTGGCGGGAGACGCCGTGGCAACGCAACTCGCAAGTTCCGGGTTCCGTGCTCCGCTCGGAGCGGTACCGGCTGCCGCACGCCGTCAGCGATCCGCTCGACCGGGCTCTCGAGAAAGGTCTCATCTCGATGCGCGGATACGACCGGACGCTACGGGTGGCCTGGACTCTCGCCGATCTCGACGGTCAGGACAGCCCCGGGCTCACCCATGTCGGGGGAGCCCTGCGCCTCAGAAGGGGCGACGCGTGATGAAGACCGCGATCTTCGGGGTGGATCGACAGCGCATCGCCGACTCGGTGGCGCGTGTGAGACCCATCGACACGGCCGACGACGAGGCGATCGAGCGGGTGTTCGCGCGGGCGGCCTGGTCGAGCATCGCCGAGCCGGGCGATGCGGCAGCGGGCGCCCTGATCGGAGAGGCGGGTGCGGCCCGGGCGCTCTCGATCGTCCTGTCGGGCGACGTCGATCGGCTCCTGCGGGCCGTGCCCGAGCTCGACTCGGCTGCGGCCGAGCGGGCCCTCGCGCGGTGGCGTCCCCGGCTGGTGTCGTCGGAGGTGCTCGCCTCGCTCGAAACCGCGGGCCGGCGTGGGGTCGGGCTCCTGCTCCCGGACGACCCCGCCTGGCCCGCCCAGCTCGACGACCTCGGTGACCACGCGCCTCTGGCGCTGTGGACGTCGGCCACGCCCGGCGCGATCGAACATCTGGAGCGCTCGATCGCGGTCATCGGGTCACGGGCGGCGAGCCGCTACGGCGAAGAGGCCACGGTCGATGCGGTCGCCGGCCTCGTGGGGCGCGGTTACGCGATCGTCTCCGGCGGTGCCTACGGTATCGACGGTGTCGCGCATCGCGCTGCCCTGGCTCACGACGGGGTGACCATCGCCTTTCTCGCGGGTGGCCTCGACCGCTTCTATCCGTCCGGGCACACCGAGCTCCTGCAGCGCGTCGCGGCGAGCGGCGCGGTCGTGTCCGAGGTGCCGTGCGGGACGGCACCCACCCGCTTCCGCTTCCTGCAACGCAACCGTCTCATCGCGGCCGCGAGCCGGGCGACCGTGGTGATCGAGGCGGGTTCGCGGTCGGGATCGATCAACACGGCCGGTCATGCGGCCGCACTGGGGCGTCCCCTGGGCGCGGTGCCGGGGTCGATCAACTCCGCGTCGTCGGCGGGGTGCCATCGGCTGCTCCGCGAGTACGACGCTGTGTGCGTGACGAGCGGCGAGGAGATGGCGGAGTTGGCCGGGGGAGTGGAGGAGGTCGGGTCGGCGACGACTCTGGTGACGGCGTCCTCGGACCCGACGCTGACCCGGGTGTTCGACGCACTCAGCTCGCGCTCGTCGACCGCGGATCGCATCGCGGCCAGGTCGGGCCTCTCCGTCGCCGACGTGGAGGGTGCGCTCCTGCTCCTGGAGCTCGACGGATCCGCTGTCGAGACCGCCACCGGCTGGCGGCGCCCGTGACGGCTCAGGCGCGGAAGACCTCGAGAAGGGTGGGCGCGTCCTCCGGGACGTGGACGACCTCGACCCGGTCGCCCGCCGAGACGCTGCCGTTCTTCAGCACCCGGAAGTACGCGCCCAGGCGCCCCTCGTCGGCGAAGCGCTTGACCCAGCCCTTCGACTCCGGTCCGCCGACCCAGCGGGCGAAGGTCGCGCAGGGGGTACGCGGATCGGTGGCCTCGATCTCGAAGGCGCCGGGGCCGTCGCCGATACGCCAGCGCTCGCCCACCCGCGCCTGCGTCGGGTCGATGCCCTCGACGCGGAGGTTCTCGCCGAACCAGCCCGCGGGCAGGTCGCGGCCGAGCTGTTCGGCCCAGAACGCGGCGTCGTCCTCGCCGTACACGTAGAGCGCCTGCTCGAGTCCACCGTGGTGCTTGCGGTCGGCCTGCACGTCACCCCGCAGTCCGTACCGGGTGACCTTGACGGCGCCGTCGGCGGCTCGCTTGTCGATGGCCGTCACACCGTTGTACCCGGAGTCGGCGATCAGCTGATGGACGAGGCAGACGGCGAGCACGGATGGCACACGGACATCCTAAGAACTCACCGCCGCGGGGGAGTCGGCGACGCGGCCCGGTTGAGTCCCCAACGCCTACGCCGCACCGTGACGTCGGAGGCGCTGGATACGATGCGGACATGCCTGACACCGCGACGCCCACGCACGTCATCGCCCACCTCAGCGACACGCACCTGATCGCCGGAGGCGCGCCGCTGCACGGCGTGGACACCGTCTCGAACCTCCGACGAGCCCTTCGCCGGCTCGAGAGCACGGAACGGCGCATCGACGCCATCGTCCACACGGGCGACATCGCCGATCTCGGCGAGCTCGACGCCTACGAGCGGGTCCGGGCTCTCATCGAACCCGTGGCCGAGCGGCTCGGCTGCCCCGTCGTGTGGGTCGCCGGCAATCACGACGTCCGCGGACCGCTCCGCGCCGGGCTGTTGGGCCAGGATGGCGACGCCCCGCTCGACACGGTCGCCGATCGCGACGGCCTGAGGATCATCACGCTCGACACGTCGGTACCGGGCCGCGGCCACGGCGAACTCGACGACGAGCAGCTCGCCTGGCTGCGCGACGTCCTCGCAACCCCCGCGCCTCACGGTTCGGTCCTGGCCCTGCACCACCCGCCCATCCCCACCGTGGTCGGGGAGCTGCAGACACTGCAGCTGCGCGCACCCGAGGCGCTCGCCGATGTCATTCGCGGAACCGACGTGCGTGCGGTGCTCGCCGGGCACTTCCATTACCCGACCTCGGGTCTCCTCGGCGGCGTTCCGGTTCACGTCGTGACCGCGACGAGTTACACGATCCGTCCCGAGGCGACACACCTCGGGCTCACCGGGGTCGACGGGGCGCAAGGGCTCGCGCTCCTGCATCTGTACGCCGACGGCCGCGCCGTCCATGTGCCCCTCGTCGCGGACGACTACCCGGACGTCGTACACCTGCCCGACGGTTTCTTCGCGGCCAACCCCGTCTGACCGGCGCGGCCGGTGGCTCAGGCGCCGAGTCCTCGCCGGGATTCTCGGGGCGCGACCGGCTCGAGTTCCTGGAACAGAGTGACCTGGAGCGAACCCGGCGCAGCCAGACGCGAGTTGATCGATCTCCAGGGCGTCTCTCGAGGCGTCGCTATCAGGTTGGCTCCAGCGGCGACCAGCCGCTCGGTGACTGCGGAAGTGCTGTCGACCTCGAGAGCGACCCGCAGGCGAGCGCTGGGCTCGCCGTCCGCTTCGACAGCGTCGATCATCCGCTTCTGTGCGGAGTTGGCGATCTCGAGCGTCGCGGCGCCGGCATGCAGGATGGCGACGCGAGATTCCCCCTCACCCTGAAAGGCGGCCAGCTCGTGGAGTCCCAGCGCGTCGCGGTAGAAGGCCAGTGCCTCGTCGTAATCTTCCACTTCGACGACGAGCCGGAGTTGTCGGACGGGGGACGTCGGCGGTGTCTGTGCTGTCATACCCGGAGACTGGAAGCTGACATCAGTGTGAGGGTCAAGTGCGCATCGGGGAACTATCGGCGGCGACGGGCGCCAGTGTGCCATCGCTGCGGCACTACGAGGAACGGGGACTCATCGAGTCCGTCCGAACCGATGCAGGCCAGCGCATCTTCGCCGCGCCGACGATCGAGCGGGTCGTCATCATCCGCCGATTGATCCGGGTAGGTCTCAGCACTGCCACCATCAGAGATGTTCTGCCGTGTCTCGCGGATCCGGACTCGCAGACGACGGCGCTGACCCTGCGACTCCTCGCGGAGCGCGACAGGCTGACCACGGAGATCGACGAGCGTCTCGAGATGCGGAGGGCGTTGGACGCCGTCATCGAATCCGCCCCGCAGGTCTGAGGCCACCTGCGGCGCATAGCCTTCGGTCGGGCAGCGACCTCGAAGCTCCACGACGTGTCGGCTCGCATCGTGGAGCCCCGACGGCGCAATCTAGGAGCATGGAACTCGCCCGCGCCGCCGACGACTTCGTCGCGGCCATGCGCGCCGAGCGTGGGGTGTCCGACAATACCGTGCGCGGGTACCGGGCGGATCTCGCCGACCTGAGCGCCTTCGCCGAACGGACTTCGGGTGCGGCGGCGACCGAAGCGCTCAGCCTCGACCTCCTGCGCGACTGGCTCCTCGACTGCACCGAGCGCGGGCTCGCTCGCGCGTCCATTGCGCGGCGCACCGCCTCGACCCGTGCCTTCTGCTCCTGGCTCCTCCGCGAGCGCATCATCGACGCCGACCCGTCGCTGCGGCTCCGGTCCCCGAAGTCGCGATCGACCCTGCCGCGCGTCATTCCGGCCGCGCAGACGACCGATCTCCTGACGACCCTCGAACAAGCCGCGCACGATGGCGATCCCGTCGCCGTTCGAGACCTCGCGGTGGCGGAGCTGCTCTACGCGTCGGGACTCCGCGTCTCCGAGCTCTGCGGGATCGATATCGACGACCTCGACTTCGAGCGGCGAGTCGTGCGGGTGATGGGCAAGGGGTCGAAGGAACGCACCGTGCCCTTCGGCGGTCCCGCGGCACGCGCTCTCGATCGTTATCTGCACGAGGCCCGCCCCCGTCTTTCCGTGGGCGAGACGCCCGCCGTGTTCCTCGGCTCCCACGGCGCGAGGCTCGGGACTCGCACCGTCTACCGACTCGTCGCACGGATGCTCGAACGGGTGCCGGGCAGCGGCCCGTCCGGTCCGCACACGCTGCGGCACACGGCAGCGACCCACCTCCTCGACGGGGGAGCGGACCTCCGCGCCGTGCAGGAACTCCTCGGGCACTCGAGCCTCGGGACCACCCAGATCTACACGCACGTCTCCTCCGAGCGGCTGCGTGCGGTCTACGAGCAGGCGCATCCCCGCTCCTAGAGGAGGCCGCCTAATCACTCGACGGGAAGCAGTACCGCCCGCGGGATCCCGCCGAGCTTCACCAACGGGGAGAAGTACTCACCGTGCAGTCGAGCTCCGATATGCAGGCAGGCGGAGCTCGCGATCCGACCTGTGTCCGAGCAATGGGAGCCCGCCGCGACGACCCCGATCCGCTGGCCTCGCGAGACCCGCTGGCCCTCGGCGACATTGGCCGTGACGGGTTCGAAGCTCGACACGATGCCGCCGCCGTGATCGATGGAGACCAGGGGGCGGTCGACGACCCACCCGGCGAAACGGACGACGCCGTCGTCGGGAGCGACGACCTCGGCGCCGACGTCCGCGGCGAGATCGATCCCGCGATGACCTGCCGCGTAGCGCGATGCCGGTGCCTCGTATCCGCGGACGAGGATCGCGGGCTCGACCGGCCACACCCACCGGGCGTCATCGGCACCGGTGGCCCCGGCAGGAGAGGCCGTCGCCGACGTCAGCAGCACTGCGATGAGCGCGGCGGCGCCGAGGGCGCGGAGGCGGGCGAATCGTCCCGGGTCAGAGCTGCTCCGACTCGGTCCGCCTCCCGGCACCCATGCGCGACGCCCCAGAGGGGAGGCGGGGAGACGAGTCACCCTCCCGACTTTCGCGTGTCTCGGCCAACGCTGAGGTGACCGGTGCTGAGATGGTGGAGAAAGCACGCTGAGTCGCGCCTGTGAGGGACATGGATGTCCAGCCAAGGTCCTCTCCCCGTGAGTAATGCGATCCCGCGTGGTCACGCGGGGAAGGAGTCTCGACCCATGTCGACCCGATCCGAGACAGGCCAGCAGCCGCTCAGTCAGAAGGACGTACCCGCCCACATCAGGCGTCGCGTGTATGCGCTCGCCATCGCCGCGGCCGTCGGCGGCTTCCTCTTCGGTTTCGACTCCTCCGTCATCAACGGAGCGGTCGACGCGATCGGGGAACAGTTCGGGCTGAGCGCGTTCGTCCAGGGCTTCGCCGTCGCCATCGCCCTCATCGGATGCGCCGTCGGCGCCTACATCGCGGGTGCGCTGGCCGATCGCGTCGGCCGACTCAAGGTCATGCTCCTCGGCGCGATCCTCTTCTTCATCAGCTCCATCGGGGCAGGTATCGCATTCGGGGTCTGGGACTTCGCCCTCTGGCGCGTCATCGGCGGCCTCGGCATCGGCATCTCGTCGGTCGTCGCGCCCACCTACATCGCCGAGGTGGTCCCCGCGCTCGTCCGGGGCCGTCTGGCCTCGCTCCAGCAGCTCGCGATCACCCTGGGCATCTTCGCGGCGCTCCTCTCCGACGCGCTGCTCGCCGGCTTCGACGGCAAGGACGGCGCGACGCGCATCCTGCTCGGCATCGAGGCGTGGCGCTGGATGTTCATCGTCGGCGTGCTGCCGTCGGTCGTCTACGGGCTGCTGGCGCTCAAGCTCCCGGAGTCTCCGCGCTTCCTCATCTCCAAGGGCAGGTACGACGACGCGGCCGCGGTGCTCAGGACCGTGCTTCCCGAGGGAGAGGTGGACGCCGAGCAGAAGCGCATCCGCGACGGCATCCGCGAAGACGAGGAGAACCAGAAGAAGGCGAGTCTCCGCGGCTCGGCCCTCGGGCTGGCCCCGGTGGTCTGGATCGGTCTCGGACTCTCGGTGCTGCAGCAGTTCGTCGGGATCAACGTGATCTTCTATTACTCGACGACTCTCTGGAACGCGGTGGGCTTCACCGACTCGTTCCTCATCTCGGTGATCTCTTCCGTGGTCAATGTCGCGGTGACCTTCATCGCCATCGCGTTCGTCGACAAGGTGGGCCGCCGCCCCATGCTGCTGGCCGGTTCGGCGGGTATGGCCATCTCGCTCGGCGCCATGGCCGTCGCGTTCAGCCAGGCGCAGACCAACGGCGACTCCGTCACCCTCCCCGGCGCGTGGGGCATCATCGCCCTCATCGCCGCGAACGCGTTCGTGGTGTCGTTCGGTGCCACGTGGGGTCCGCTGGTCTGGGTTCTGCTGGGGGAGATCTTCCCGAACCGGATCCGTGCCAAGGCGCTCGGTGTCGCCGCGTCGGCGCAGTGGATCGCCAACTTCCTCATCACGGTGTCCTTCCCGGCCCTGGCCGACCTGTCGCTCGTCGTCGCCTACGGCATGTACGCCGTGTTCGCCGCCGTCTCGCTGCTGTTCGTCTTCTTCTTCGTGCCGGAGACCAAGGGCGTCAAGCTCGAGGATGTCGGCGGATTGGTGTTCTCACGACGCAAGAAGGTCTCCGCCTAGAACTCCCTGGCGTATCAGGCCCCGCGCACTGGTAGCATTGCGGTGCACTCCGGCTGGTCCGGAGTGACTTCGCGTGCCCATAGACGACTTCGCTTCGTCGGCATCAGCGTCCAGCGGTCCATCGCGGATCGGGTGAGAGCCCGGTCGAACGGTGGCGGATGCGTGTCGGGCACCAGGATCCGCGCGTCATCCGACGGCGCGGTAGCAACCCGGTAACGCGGTCGTGCCTCAGCGTGCGCCGCATCATGAGAAGGAGAGATGGCCATGGCCGTCGTCACCATTCGCCAGCTGCTCGACAGCGGCGTCCACTTCGGACACCAGACCCGTCGGTGGAACCCGAAGGTCAAGCGCTTCATCCTGACCGAGCGCAGCGGCATCCACATCATCGACCTCCAGAAGTCGCTGTCGTACATCGACACCGCGTACGACTTCGTCAAGGAGACCGTCGCCCACGGCGGCACCGTCCTCTTCGTCGGAACGAAGAAGCAGGCCCAGGAGACCATCGCCGAGCAGGCGACCCGCGTCGGACAGCCCTACGTCAACCAGCGTTGGCTCGGCGGACTCCTCA
Source organism: uncultured Naasia sp. (assembly GCA_913778905.1). Lineage (GTDB taxonomy): Bacteria > Actinomycetota > Actinomycetes > Actinomycetales > Microbacteriaceae > Naasia. Next base: position 44,601 of record CAJYYA010000013.1, read on the forward strand.
CCAACTTCCAGACCGTCGCCAAGCGCCTCAACCGTCTCAAGGAGCTCGACCTCGTCGACTTCGACGACACCACGCGCGGTTACACCAAGAAGGAGCTGCTCATCCAGCGTCGCGAGCGCGACAAGCTGGAGAAGTCGCTCGGCGGTATCCGCAACCTGACCAAGACGCCGTCGGCCATCTGGGTCGTCGACTCGAAGCGCGAGCACCTCGCCGTCAACGAGGCGAAGAAGCTGGGTATCCCGGTCATCGGAATCCTCGACACCAACGCCGACCCCGATGAGCTGGCCTACCCGATCCCGGGCAACGACGACGCCATCCGTTCGGTCGCGCTGCTGACCCGCATCATCGCCGACGCCGCCGCCGAGGGCCTCATCCAGCGTCACCAGAAGCCCGCCGAGGGCCAGGCCGCCGAGCCCCTCGCCGAGTGGGAGCAGGAGCTGCTCCAGGCTTCGGAGGCGCCCGCCGCCGCTGAGGTCCCGGTCGAGGAGAACGACGCCGACGCCGCAGCCGAGGCCGATCTCGCTTCGAAGACCGACGAGTCGCTCGTCGTCACCCACAAGCCCGAGACCGACGCCGAGCTCGAGGCTCGCGAAGAGGCCTCGGCCACCGAGGACGAGAAGAAGCCCGCCACCAAGGGAAAGCCCTCCGCGAAGAAGGCCGAAGCCGAGAAGGCCGAGACCGCTTCCGCCGAATAAGGCGCCAGCCACTTCCAGGAGGCGGCGGGGGTCCGACGTGTTCGGATTCTCGCCGCTTCCGTCTGATATCAAGCACGTGAACACCACGAGTGAAGGAGTAGAAGCATGGCCAATGTGAGCCTGCAGGACGTGAAGGCGCTCCGCGAGCGTCTCGGCACCGGAATGGTCGACACCAAGAACGCTCTGGTCGAGGCCGACGGCGACATCGAGAAGGCGGTCGAGATCCTCCGCCTCAAGGGCGCGAAGGGCAACGCGAAGCGTGCCGACCGCTCCACCAGCGAGGGCCTCGTCGCCGCGCAGGAGACCGAGGGTGCCGTCACCCTCATCGAGCTCGCCTGCGAGACCGACTTCGTCGCGAAGAACGACCGCTTCGTCGCTCTCGGCGACAAGGTGCTGAAGGCCGTCGCGGCCGCCGGAGCCGACTCGGTCGAGTCCGCGCTCGCCGCACCGCTCGGTGACTCGACCGTCGGTGCCACCATCGACGACGACGCCGCCATCATCGGCGAGAAGGTCGAGCTCCGTCAGGTCGCTCGCGTGACCGGTGAGAACTTCGCCGTGTACCTCCACAAGACCAGCCAGGACCTGCCCCCGCAGATCGGCGTCGTTGTGGCGTACGAGGGTTCGGACGCGGAGACGGCGCGCAGCATCGCGCAGCACATCTCCTTCGCCGCTCCCCAGTACCTCACCAAGGACGAGGTCCCGGCCGCCGACGTCGAGAACGAGCGTCGCATCGTCGAGGAGATCAGCCGCAACGAGGGCAAGCCCGAGGCCGCGCTCCCCAAGATCGTCGAGGGTCGTCTGGGCGCCTACTTCAAGCAGGTCGCCCTGCTCGAGCAGGACTACGCACGCGACAACAAGCTGTCGATCAGCAAGGTCGTCGCCGACGCAGGCCTGACCGTGACGGGCTTCGCCCGCTTCAAGGTCGGCGCCTGACGCCACCGCGCACCCCTGACGGGCCCTGCATCTCCTCGGAGGTGCGGGGCCCGTCCTCGTTCCGCCTTCTTCTCGCGCTCAGCAGGAACTTCGACACCCCAGCAGGACCAACCGGACCGATTCCCACTGCCGAGGCGCCGAAGTTCCTGCTGAGCGCGAGGAGGGGCCGATATCGCCCGCGAATGAGAACGGCACACGGCGGGTAGGCTTGCCGAGGCTTTTCGACGGAAGGAACTCATGACCACGCAGGCGAGACGACGGGTCCTCCTCAAGCTTTCCGGGGAAGCGTTCGGCAACGGGGCGCTCGGCGTCGATCCCGAGGTCGTCATGAGCATCGCCCGGCAGATCGCCGAGGCCGCCAAGACGGTCGAGATCGCGATCGTCGTCGGCGGCGGCAACTTCTTCCGCGGCGCACAGCTCCAGCAGGGCGGAATGGAGCGCGGCCGCGCCGACTACATGGGCATGCTCGGCACGGTGATGAACGCACTCGCCCTGCAGGACTTCCTCGAGCAGGCGGGCGCCGAGACGCGCGTCCAGTCCGCCATCGCCATGACGCAGGTCGCCGAGCCCTACATCCCCCGCCGCGCGATCCGGCACCTCGAGAAGGGGCGCGTCGTCATCTTCGGTGCCGGAGCGGGCCTTCCCTACTTCTCCACCGACACGGTCTCGGCGCAGCGCGCCCTCGAGATCCGGGCGGATGTCGTGCTGGTCGCCAAGAACGGCGTCGACGGGGTCTACAGCGCGGACCCGCGCGTCGATTCGAGCGCCGTCAAGCTCGACACCGTCACGTACCGCGACGCGCTTCAGAAGGGTCTCAAGGTCGTGGATTCCACCGCCTTCAGCCTCTGCATGGACAACGGCATGGACATGGTCGTCTTCGGCATGGAAGGCGAGAAGAACGTCACCCGCGCGATTCTCGGCGAGCGCATCGGAACCCTCGTCTCCGCCTGACGGCCGTGCGCCGATGGGCGCGACACGGGCCGCGGAGGTACCCCGGCCTAAGATGAACAACTACGACTTACGAAGGAGTCCGAAGTGATCGCCGACGTCCTCTCCGACGCAACAGACCGCATGAAGAAGGCCATCGAGGCTGCCACGAACGACTTCAACACCGTGCGCACCGGGCGGGCGAATCCTCTGCTGTTCCAGCGCGTGATGGTCGACTACTACGGCTCGCCGACCCCGCTCGCCCAGCTCGCCTCGCTCAACAACCCCGAGGCCCGCACGATCGTCATCACCCCCTATGACAAGAGCGCGCTGAAAGAGATCGAGAAGGCCATCGCCTCGAACCCCAACCTCGGCGGCAGCCCTCAGAACGACGGCAACCTGATCCGGGTCACCATCCCCGAGCTCACCGAGGACCGCCGCAAGGAGTTCGTGAAGATCGTCCGGGGCAAGGGCGAGGACTCCAAGGTCTCCGTCCGCAACATCCGTCGCAAGGCGAAGGACGACCTCGATGCCCTCAAGGGCGAGGTGAGCGACGACGAGATCGCTCGCGGCGAGAAGGAGCTCGAGTCGATCACCAAGGTCTACGTCGACCAGATCGACGACCTTCTCAAGCGCAAAGAAGCAGAACTCCTCGAGGTCTGATCCGTCGTGCCGCAACGTCCGGATCGATGGCATGCGCCCCGCACCCGTGCGGAGTTCCAGGCGCAGATCGAGGCCGGGCGCGTAGAGATCGAGTCGCAGCTGCGTGACGCTCGGCGCCAATTCGACGAGACGCAGGAGCGCATCAACGCGCGCACCGGCCGCAACCTGCTCTTCGCAACCCTGTTCGGGGTCGTCCTGGGCGTCGCGATGCTGCTGAGCCTCATCGTCTTCAAGCAGCTGTTCATGCTGGTGGCAGCATTCGTCATCGTCTTCGCGATCCTCGAATTGGCGGGGGCTCTGCGGACGGCCGGTCGCGACGTGCCGCGTATCCCCAGTGTCGTCGCGGCGGTGCTCGCCCTCCCCATCGCCTACTACGTCCCCGGTGTCGGGCAGTGGATCGCCATCTGCGCGGCTGTCGTGCTCGTCACGCTGTGGCGTCTCGCGGAGGCGGTGGTCCCGTCGATGCGGGTCGCCGGGCGCGAGCTGGCGCGCGATCTGGGCGCCGGCTCGTTCATCCAGCTCTACGTCACGCTGCTCGGCACCTTCGCGGTCGTGCTCGTGTCCCGCCCGGGCGGCGAGTGGTGGACCCTGGCGTTCCTGATCCTCGTCATCGGTGCCGATGTGGGGGCATACGCGTCGGGTCTGTCGTTCGGCAAGCACCCGATGGCGCCGCGCATCAGTCCCAAGAAGACGTGGGAGGGGTTCGCGGGCGCCGTCCTCACCTCGCTCGTCGCGGGCGTTCTGCTCGCGATGTTGATGCTGCAGCAGCCCTGGTGGGTCGGCGTGGTCTTCGGACTCGTCATCGTGGTCACCGCGACCGTGGGCGATCTCGCCGAGTCGCTCATGAAACGCGATCTCGGCATCAAGGACATCAGCTCGTGGCTGCCGGGGCACGGGGGGTTTCTCGACCGTCTCGATTCGATCCTGCCCTCGGCGGCCGCCGCCTACGTGCTCTATCTGATTTTCGCCTGACCGGCCGCCGCTGCCGGGGTGGCCGCACGCGTTGGGCCATGATGGAGCGATGGGATCGACTTTTCCGCGCGTGCAGCGCGGGCGTGGTTATCGGGTCGCCGAGGTCGACGAGTTCCTCGAATCCGCACGGAAGGCTTACGAGCGCTCCGAGGACGGGGGCATCTCGGGAGACGCCTCCCTGAACGCGGCGGGTATCCGTCGCACCGCCTTCGGCCTCGAGCGGGGCGGGTATTCGCCCAGCCACGTCGATGCGGCCCTCGAGCGGCTCGAAGACGCTTTCGCCGCACGGGAGCGCGAGAGCGCGTATCGGTCTGTCGGCGACAAGGCGTGGTTCAGTCAGGCCCGCGAAGGCGCGACGGAGATCCTCGACCGACTCGCCCGGCCCGACAAGCAGAAGTTCCGTCGCGTCGGAGGACTGACCGAGGGGTACAACCGACGCGAGGTCGATCGTTTCTGCGCTCGTCTGCGCCGATACTTCCGTGAGGGTGAGAACGTCGGTGTGGACGAGGTGCGCACCGTCGCGTTCCGAGCGGAACGGGGCGGCTATCGCGAGTGGGAGGTCGACCTCCTCCTCGACGGCGTCGTCGACGTCATGCTCGCCGTTCGATAGCGACGCCGTTCTCGGGGCGGTGACGAAGTGGCTCCCCGGCTCTCCAGAAGCCGCCCGTGGCCCCGATTCGGGGCGATCCGGGCCGGGATCGTTATGCGTTTGCTACCCTTGAGGCATCGTGGGTAAGCATTCTGAGAGCGCAGTGGCCGTATCGCACCGCACAGGAGGCGTCGTCTCCCGGACGGGCGCCCGTCCGGTGACCCCGAGGTACCGCAGCAGACTGCGCGGGAACATCGCGCTGTCGCTCTTCGGATTCGTCGCCGCCTTCGGGATCATCCTGGTGAATGTGACTGACCCGTACGCGGGTGCCGTCGCCCAGCCCTACTACCAGGCTCCGATCGTCGTCTCGGCGGGCGACCCCCAGGTCATCGATTCCGTACAGGCTGACGCCGTCGCCTTCGCGCGGGACGACTTCACGGTCACCGAGGCGCCGAAGCCTCAGCCGGTCGCCACTACGTCGACGTCCACCAGCGGCGGGGGCGGCGGTTCCTACACCGCGTCCGCGGCGGCCGTACCGGATCCCGGCACCGCGCAGGCCATCGCCTACGAGAAGGTCATGGCCCGAGGGTGGGGGAGCGGCGAATACGACTGCCTCGTGTCCCTGTGGAATCGCGAGTCCGGATGGCGGGTCAACGCCCTGAACTCCTCGAGTGGTGCCTACGGCATCCCGCAATCCCTTCCCGGCAGCAAGATGGCGAGTGCGGGCGCCGACTGGGAGACCAACCCCGCGACCCAGATCGAATGGGGCCTCGGCTACATCACCAGTCGTTACGGGAGCCCGTGCGGCGCCTGGGCGTCGTCCGAATCCCGCGGCTGGTACTGACCCCATCCGTGCCCGGCGCGTTCGAGCCTGGATCGATCTGTCATGCCCCGCAGTAACCGGCGCCGTGATGAGCGGTCGGACCCGGATGACGAGGATTACGATCTCAGCCGCCTGATCGCCGGATTCCGGAGGACGGAGGTTCGCCGCGGCGCGGCCTGGACCGTGCAGCCGGTGGGCGCTTCCCGTTCGGAGAAGGCGTACACCTGTCCGGGATGCGGCAACGTCATCGAGGCGGGTGCTGCCCACCTCGTCGCGTGGCGAGCTGACGGTGTCCTCGGGGATGCACGAGATCTCGCGGAGCGTCGGCATTGGCACTCCCACTGTTGGAAGGTGATGTGATGACGAGCCCGGTCGAGGTCCGCGGCGGGATCGAGCTGCCCGCCCGTCGAGAAGACATCGAGATGACGACCGTCGACGGGCTCACGCTCGTCGGAGAGCTCGCGGTGCCGCTCGAGACGGACCCGGTGGCGACTCTCGTGACCCTGCACCCGCTGCCGACGGCAGGCGGATTCATGGATTCCCACGTTCTGCGCAAGGCCGCGGCGCGTCTGCCGGCCATGGCCGATCTCGCGGTGCTCCGCTTCAACACCCGCGGGACGTCGTCGCCGCGGGGAACGAGTGAGGGGCACTTCGACGAGGGGGTCGGCGAGCGGGCGGATGTCGCGGCTGCTCTCGAGTTCGTCTCGTCACGCGGACTGCCGGACCCGTGGATCGTGGGGTGGTCGTTCGGAACCGAGCTGGCGCTCAAGTACGGCCGCCAGCCAGGAGTCCGCGGGGTTTTCCTGCTCTCCCCGCCGCTGCACCGAGCAACCGAGGCGGAGATCGCGGCTTGGAAGGACGATCCACGGGCGGTCGTCGCGCTCGTTCCCGAGCACGACGATTTCCTGCGCCCCGCCGAGGCGCGCGACAGATTCGCCGTCGCTCCCAACATCGAGGTCATCGCCGTCGACGGAGCGAAGCACCTGTGGGTGGGTGAGAACTCGACCAAACGGGTCCTCGACGAGATCGTGGCGCGCGTCAACCCCGCGGCTGCGCCTCTGCCGACCCGGTGGCCGAACTGACCGGTCGCGATGTGTGAACGGGGCCTCGAGGCTCCCGCTCAGAGCTCGTTCTGACGTGGCACGAGGACCTGCTTCACGATGAGCTGGATGGCTGCGGCGACGGGGATGGCGACGAGTGCTCCGAGCACTCCGAGGAGGGTTCCGCCGACGAGCGCACCGATGACGACGATCACACCGGGGACCTTGACGGCCCGCTTCATGATGTTGGGACTCAGAAGATAAGCCTCGACCTGCATGTAGACGAGGTAATAGATCGCGGCAGCGATCCAGGTCGCCGGCGACTCGGGGGCCAGCACGAGCTGTCCCAGGATGATGATGACCGACCCCGTGATCGTCCCGACCAGCGGCACGAGCGAGCACAGGAACGCGATGAATGCGAAGACCGCTGGCAGCTTCCCACCGATGATGTTGAGAAAGGCGAAGGTCAGCACGCCGTTGCAGAGTGCGAGCGACACCTGCCCGATGACGTAACGGCCCACCGAGGTCACGATCTGCTCGGTGATGTCGATGAAGCGCACACGCTTGGTGGCCGGGACGAGCTGGTAGAGCCCGCGCTTGAAGGACTCGAGAGACGCGGTGAAGTAGAGCGTCAGGATGAGGACGATGATCGCCCCGAAGATCCCGTTGCCGACGCCCACGGCGACGGTGAGGAGACCGCCACTGATCGTCGTGAAGTTCTGCTGCAGGTAGGTCGTGGCCTGCGAATAGATCTCGCGCACCGGAACGCCGCTGCCGACGGCGCGCTGCACGTTGTCCAGCAGTTCGTCGATCGTGATGCTCTGGCTGTAGAGGATGATCTCGGTCACGAGTGACGACGCCTGGGAGACGATCACCGGCACGATGGCGAACATGACGCCCACGAAGCCGCCGAGGACGACGATCAGGGTGACCAGGAGGGCGGCCCAGCGCGGAAGATGACGACGCTCCAGGGCGGAGACGAGGGGATCGAGCCCGAGGGCGAGGAACAGTGCCGCTCCGACGTAGGTGAGGATCGTCGCGAGCTGGCCGATCATCGAACCGATGAGGAGCGCGACGAGCACCCCGAGCCCCGCGAGAAGTCCCAGCCGGAACGGATTGTGGATCTTCATACGGAGCCGGTCCTCGTCAGTCAGTCGTCGTCGTTGTTCTGATCGGCGACCTGGGAGAGGACGCCCTTCAGATTGCTGAAGTAGGACGCGACGGCCTCGCGCTCCATACGGATCTCCGACAGACGCTTCTCGGCGTCGGCGAGCGTCGTGCGTGCACGTTCCTCGGCTTCGGCGACGATCGACTGAGCGCGCTCCTGCGCGTCGCGGACCGTGGCGGCAGCCTGGGTCTCGGCGTCTTCTCGCAGGGTGCGGGCATCGCGTTCGGCAGAGACTCCGAGCGTGTCGGCTTCGAGTCGACTCTCGTTGGCGCGACGCGTGGCGTCGGCGAGCTCGAGGTTCGCCTGATCGAGATACGCCTGGGTCTGGGCGACCGCTTCGCGGTGGCGCAGGAGGTAACCCGTTTCGGCCTCGTCGCGCTTCGCGGCGATCTCGGCGGCCAGCTCGGCGCGAGCCTCCTCGCCCTCGCGAGCGATCTGGGCGCGGAGCGCTGCGAGCTCGTCGCGCAGTTCGTCCTTCGCCGCCTCGGCATCGCGGTCGAAGTCGACCCGCGTCTTCTCGAGCTCTGCGGTGAGCATGGCCCGGGCATCGGCTGCTGCGGCGTCACGCGCCGCCGCCGCGGACTCGACCTCCCGCACGATCTCGGCTCGGGCGCTCTCGACCTCGTTGGCGAGATCGATGCGCGTCTGCCGCACTTCCGCATCGAGCGCGGCGCGCTCGTCGGCGACGGCACGAGCGAGCGCGTCACGCTCCGTCTCCACCTCACGGGCGAGGTCCGCGCGGGTGATCGCGACCTCTCGGTCGAGGTCGGTGCGGGTCGTCTCGACTTCGCGAGCGAGCTCGGCGCGGACCGCGTCCTGTTCCCGGGCCAGCGCGGCGCGAGCCTCGGTGATGTCGCGATCCAGGTCGGTCCTCGCCGCCTCGATCTCACGGACGAGAGCCGCTCGGCCCGTCTCCGTCTCGCGCGCCAGCAGGGCGGCGTCGTCGCGGGCGGCCGTGGTCTCGCGGAGCGCGGCGGCCCGCGTCTCGGACGACTCCTTCTCCGCGGCGGCGATCAGTGCGGCGACCTCGGCGGCGGTGGATGTACGGAGGTCGGCGACCTCGGTCTCGACGGCGGCGCGGATCGATGCCGCCTCACGGGTCGCGTCCTGGACCATCCGTTCAGCGGAGTCCTCGGCACGGAAGGTCATGTCATCGGCCTCGGAACGAGCCGATTCGAGCATCGAGGCCGCGCGCGAGCGTGCCTCGGTGATGGTGCGGTCCGCGAGAGCGTTGGCCTCGGCCTTCAGCTGATCGACCTCACCCTGCACGCCGACGCGGAGCCGCTCGGCATCGATGTCGGCCTGCGCGATGAGTCGGGTCGACTGCTCCTCAGCGGTGCGCAGCGTGCTCTCGAGCTTCTGACCGAGACCCGAATACGTGGGTGCACCGACCTCTTCGAGCTCCGAGTCGAGCTCATCGACGCGCGAATTGAGGCGCTTGATCTCCTTCTGTGCCTCGGCCCGCTCCGTGTTCGCCTTGATGAGATCGCGGCGGAGATCGTTGACCGCCTTGTCGACCTCCTCGCGGTTGTAGCCGCGCATGGCCACCGAGAAGTTCGCGTCGTCGAGTGCCATATGTCGCTCCTCACGAGAGTGCTTACCGCCTTCGTCACCCGGATCGGGAGCATGGCGAAGTGCGCTGATCAGCTTAGACCGCAGGGGTAGTCGAGTCCTTGCAACACCTGATGGATCGTTCACTGGCAGAGAACGTGAGGTCTCGCGGGTGGGGCTCTCCCGTATCGTTGAGTGATTTCATCTGCCGTCTCGTACCCGGCGAGCGAGCCCTGTCGGGAACGCCCACGTCGACGAGCGCCCGCCGTCTCGGTGTGGTGTACCCCTCGCTCGGCAGCGCGGAAGGAGAACCAACGTGCGATTCGCACTCGCCATCGTGGCGTTCATCGTCGCCGCCGGCATGGTGGCGTTCGGGATCGCCCAGCGCACCGTGTTCGCGCCGGACGACCGTCAGCAGGCGACCGTCCAACTCGATGACTCAGCGCCGTACACCGTCATCGACGGCAGTGTGCTCAACACCTTCTCGGGTCAGCAGCGCCTCGACGCTCTCGGCAACGGCACGGTGTTCGCGGCGTACGGCCGCACGGGCGACGTGCAGGCCTGGCTCGCCGGCCAGTCCTACAACAGCATCGGATGGAACGCCGAGGAGCAGCAGCTCACAAGCGAGGTCCGTGTCGGTGAGCCCCTTCAGCTCGCGGCGGGTACGACCGCGGATGGCTCGACCGAGGCGCAGACGACGCCCGTCTCACCGGTGGGCAGCGATCTCTGGCTCGAAGAGACCAGCGCGGAGAATCAACTGACCTGGACCGTGAACGTCCCCGACGACATCTCGATCATCCTCGCGAGCGACGGGACAGCGCCGGGCCCCGGCCAGATCGACGTCTCCTGGCCCGTGACGAACTCCACGCCCTTCGCCGGGCCGCTCATCATCGGCGGTGCGCTCTTCTTCCTCCTCGGCCTCGTGCTGCTCATCTGGGGGTTCGTGCACATGCGGCGGACCCGCGGCCCTCGTCGCAAGTCCTCTCCGCGACCGAAGCGGCCCCGTCCCGCCTTCCTCGGTGGACCGCGCGGTGGCGTGGATGCCGACGACGAGCCCACCTACCGTCGCGGGGGAGTCCGTGCGATGAGCGGTCTGGCCCTCGTCGGTGCGTCCGCGCTGGTGCTCACCGGATGCTCGAACGTGAACGTGTCCGAGTACTTCGGCGATGCCCCCACCCCGACGCCCACCGCGTCCGCGTCAGCCGAGGCCGAAGCGGAGATTACACCGGTCGCCGTCACGCCCTCCCAGGTCGAGCGCATCGTCAAGGAGGTCTCCGACGTCGCCACCCAGGCCGACTCGGAGCGCAACTCCGATCTCATCGCGACCCGCTTCGCGGGTCCCGCCCTCCAGGAGCGCCAGGCCAACTACCAGCAGCGCGGAGCCGACGGGGGCATCGCCGCTCCCAACGCGATTCCGGCCACACCCATCCAGCTCGACCTGCCCGAGGCCACGTCGACCTGGCCGCGCCGCGTCATGGCCATCGTCGGCGACAACACAGCGGATACGGCACCGACCGTGCTCGTGCTGATCCAGGAGACACCGCAGTCGCAGTACCTCGTCAACTACGCGATGCGCCTGCAGGCCGACACCGACTTCCCGGCCGTCGCCCCATCGACGGTCGGAGCGCCGGTACTGAACACCGACAACCGACTGCTGTCCGTCCGCCCCGACCAGCTCGGCGCGGCCTATGCGGATGTGCTCGCACAGGGCGATAGCAGCCCCTCTGTCGGCATCTTCAATGCCGAGCCCGACCAGCTGCGCAAGACCTACGGCGTCGACTCGAAGAACGAGCGGAAGTCGAAACTCCCGACCACCGCATCGCTCGAGTTCGCCAACGGCGCGGGATCCGGCCCGATCGTCGCCTTCGCTTCGAACGAGTCGGGGGCCATCGTCGCCCTCGACATCGTCGAGAAGGAGACCATCAAGCCCGTGGAGTCCGGTGCCACGATCAACCTCTCCGGCCGCATCAAGGCGCTGGTCGGCAAGGACTCGACGAGCACCGGTATCGAGTCGACCTACGACTACCAGCTGCTGTTCTACGTGCCCCCGAGCACGGACGACCAGAGCAAGGTCACCCTCCTCGGGTTCAACCAGAACCTGATCTCCACGAAGGAACTGTGACTCGATGAGCAACCCCGTGCCGCCGCTCGGCAACCTCCGTGGCGGGATCGATCTGTCGCCGCTCGTGCAGCGTTCCGCTCGCCCTCACGGCGCTCCCGCGAGCGCCGGGGTCAACCCGGCCTCCCCCGACGAGCTCGCGGGAGGCATCCCGGTGCCCAGCCTGGTGCTCGAGGGCACCGACGCGAACTTCTCGCAGGTGCTGGAGCTGTCGCGCGAAGTACCGATCGTCGTCGACCTGTGGGCCGAGTGGTGCGAGCCCTGCAAGACGCTCTCCCCGGCTCTCGAGCGCATCGTTGAGTCTTACCGGGGCAAGCTGCTCCTGGTGACCGTCGACGTCGATGCCAATCCGCAGCTGGCTCAGGCTTTCGGTGCCGAGTCGCTTCCCACGGTCGCCGCGGTGCTGGGTGGACGTCCGGTGTCGCTCTTCGTCGGTGCTCTGCCCGAAGAACAGGTGCGCGAGGTCTTCGATCAGTTGCTCGTGCTGGCCGCCCAGAACGGGATCACCGGTTCGGTCGCAGTGGACGGCGCGCCCGCCGAGCAGGCCGCCGCTCCCGTCGAGGAGCCGCTGCCGCCGCATCACGCCGAGGCGTACGAGGCGATCGAGCGCGGCGACTATCAGGGCGCGATCCGCGAGTACAAGACGGCGATCGCCCAGAACCCGAACGATTCTCTGGCCGTCGCCGGGTTGGCGCAGGTCAGCCTCATCGCACGTCTCGCCGGCAAGACGCTCGACAGCGTGCGATCCGCTGCTGCGGCCTCGCCCGACGACCTGGAGGCACAGCTCGACGTGGCCGATGTCGACGTCTCGGGTGGGCACGTCGACGACGCCTTCGATCGGCTGCTGACCCTCTTCCCCCGTCTCGATGCGTCAGGGAAGAACGCGGTCCGTACGCGCCTCCTCGACTACTTCGAGATCGTGGGCGCCGAGGATCCCCGGGTCGCCCCTGCCCGCCGTCGCCTCACGAACCTCCTGTACTGACAGGCCGGCGTACCCCTGATCGTCGTCGTCAGCGCGGCGCCTTTCGGAGTCCTGGAGGTCGAGTAGCGGCCGCGAAGCGTCCTGTACCGAGATCGGCCGGGTAGCGGAGCGTATCGAGGCCCCAGCTCGGGGTGAGCGCGAGGGATCGGCTTCGCCGATGCTGTTCTGTCTGCTCTCGGTACGCCTTCGGCTACTCGAGCCGTCTCGGTACGGCCTGGCGGCCTACTCGACGTCCGGAACCCACGGAGGTCGAGTAGCGAAGCGTACCGAG
>CAJYYA010000014.1 GCA_913778905.1 uncultured Naasia sp.
CGGCTCGTCGCATCCTGGGGCTGGAGTAGGTCCCAAGGGTTGGGCTGTTCGCCCATTAAAGCGGTACGCGAGCTGGGTTTAGAACGTCGTGAGACAGTTCGGTCCCTATCCGCTGCGCGCGTAGGAAATTTGAGAAGAGCTATCCCTAGTACGAGAGGACCGGGATGGACGAACCTCTGGTGTGTCAGTTGTCCTGCCAAGGGCACCGCTGATTGGCTACGTTCGGAACGGATAACCGCTGAAAGCATCTAAGCGGGAAGCCGGCTTCAAGATGAGATTTCCATCCCTTTTGGGGAGAGGCTCCCAGTAGACGACTGGGTTGATAGGCCGGATGTGGAAGCAGGGACTAACGACCTGTGCAGCTGACCGGTACTAATAAGCCGATAACTTGACAACACTCCCACCCCTTTTGGGTGGGTTCGAGATATGAGTCTCGACCAAGACTGTGTGTTCGCGTCCACTTTGTGGTTCCCGATGTACGGGAACAAACCACACCACCGCTCTTCGTGAGGGGTTGTGTGGGCTGAAACATCGAAAGTGTTTCGGCGGCTATAGCGAGAGGGAAACGCCCGGTCACATTCCGAACCCGGAAGCTAAGACTCTCAGCGCCGATGGTACTGCAGGGGGGACCCTGTGGGAGAGTAGGACACCGCCGGACATCCATTACCCCGACACCACCAGAGCAGGTGGACGGACGGGGACAGCAAGACAAAGAAAGGGCCACCCGAACGGGTGGCCTTTTCGTCGTTAACCGCCGTCGGATCCAGTCGGATCTCTGGGGCAAGACCGCGGCGACCGAGTCCTCAAAAGTGTCACAAAGCACTCTCCGGATGCCGTATGATTGACGACGGCTCCTGCGCCTGGCGTAGGTTCCACCAGGGTCTGGTACCCCGGTGGGGTATGGTGTAATTGGCAACACGACTGATTCTGGTTCAGTTATTCTTGGTTCGAGTCCAGGTACCCCAGCCACAACCCCCGCTTACGAGCGGGGGTTTTCGCGTTAATGCGCACCCACGCGGGCCTGCATCGCCTCCGGCGCCGTCATCTGCCTGTAACGAGGGAAACACCGATTTAACGCCCGGGTAATCGCCGGGCAACGGGTGCTCGCCACGATGAGATCACACCACCTGTCGTTCGACAGGTATTGACTCTCGCATCGCGGAAGGCCCGTCATGAGTGCAACAGAACCCCCCTCGGTCAGCCCCGTGTCGTCGGCGCCGCCTTCGTCGTCGACGACGACCGTCTACCGTCAGGAGCTGCGACGCGGAGTCGGCTCCTTCTCGTCTTTCGCGGCGGGCTTCTCCTTCGTGTCCATCCTCACGACGGTGTTCCAGTTGTTCGGACTCGGCTTCGGCTTCGGGGGAGCGGCATTCTTCTGGACCTGGCCCCTGGTATTCGTCGGTCAGCTTCTCGTCGCGCTCAACTTCGCGCAGCTGGCCGCCCGCTGGCCCATCTCAGGATCGATCTTCCAGTGGTCGAGCCGCCTGGCCGGCACCACCTTCGGCTGGTTCACGGGCTGGACGATGATCATCGCGCAGACACTCACGGTCGCCGTCGCCGCCATCGCGGTCCAAGCCGTGCTCCCGGCCATCTGGGACGGTTTCCAGATCGTCGGCGGTCCCACGGCCGACCCGTCGCTCGCCTCACCGACCGGTGCGCAGAATGCCATCCTGCTCGGCGTGATCCTTCTGGCCATCACCACGACGGTGAACATCCTCAGCGTGCGGCTCATGGCCCTCGCGACGAGTGTGGGGGTACTCGTCGAGATCGTCGGCGTGGTGATCCTCGTGGCGGCACTCTTCCTCCTCCCCGTGCGCGGGGCAGACGTCGTCTTCTCCACGGAGGGTGCCACTCCGACCGAGGATCCCTACATCTGGGCGTTCCTGGCGTCGTCGCTCATGGCGGCGTACGTGCTGGTCGGATTCGACTCGGCAGGTGAGCTGGCGGAGGAGACCCACACTCCTCGCCGTACGGTGGCCCGCACCATCGTGACTGCCGTGGTCGTCTCCGGCCTCGGCGGAGCGCTTCTCATCATCGCCACCCTCGTCGCTGCCCCCAGCCTCACCGACGGCTCCCTCGCGACCGGAGGTATCGCCTACGTGGTGACCGAGCGGCTCGGGCCGGTGCTCGGGAGACTTCTGTTGGTGACGGTGGCCGTCGCGGTCTTCGCCTGCACTCTCGCGGTGCAGACGTCCGGTTCGCGCATGGTCTTCTCGATGGCCCGCGAGAAGTCGCTCCCGTTCTGGCGCACACTCGCCAAGGTTTCGCCTCGCACCGGCACACCGATCGCGACGAGCGTGGTCGTCGGTGTCGGAGCAGCTCTTGCGCTGGCCGTGAACTTCGGACAGAGCGCGATCTTCACAGCCCTCTCGAGCCTCTGCATCGCGATGCTCTACCTCGCGTATCTCGGGGTCACGCTCCCGCTCCTCGTGGCCCGCCTGCGGCGCACGGGGCCGGCGGTCGCCGACGGTATCGACGAGGACGGCAGGCCGCTCTTCAGCCTCGGACGCTGGGGCGTTCTGCTCAACGTCGTGGCGGTTCTCTACCAGCTCGTCATGATCGTCAATCTCGCCTGGCCTCGTGCGGAGATCTACGACCTCACCGGCGAGACCTGGTGGCTGCAGTGGAGCGCTCTGCTCTTCATCGGTGCGACCTTCGCCGTCGGGATCCTCGTCCATCTGCGCAACCGCGCTCGAGACGGGGCCATCCGACTCGGTCACATCCCGCACAGCGCGGCGGACGCGTTCGGCGACCTGCTTGCCGCAGCGCCCGCCGACACCGACCGCAGCGACAACGGATCCGTTCGCGTCCAGGCCTGAACCGCTCGGTTCGGCCGCCCCTCCGCGGTCGGACCGAGCCATTCTTCGCGCGCCCACCACGGACGCCCGCACCCGACAGAGAGACCACACTCGTGCACACGATCGCCGATGACCACACCACCGACAGCGTGCGGGCGGCCCGCGCCGACGCGCGCGCCCAAGCCGACCGGCGGTCCGAACACATGCCCTACCGGCCGGCGTCCACCTCGCCGTTCGTCCCGGATGGTGTCCAGCCGTCCGCACTCACGTGGGCCGAAACGGTGGCACCGGGCGGGTACACGCACAGGGTGGTCGCGCGCGGAACCCGAGTCCGACTCGACGACCCCACCGGTCTCGCCTGCGCGCACATCGTCCTCTTCAACGCTCTCGAAACCTCCGAGAGGCTCAACGTCGCGGACACCGTCAAGATCCCCTGGCAGGCCTATCTCGGCGACGGGCATCCGTTGCTCTCCGGTGACGGCCGTGCCCTGGCGACGATCACCGAGGACTCGTCGGGTCGTCACGACGCCTTCTGTGGAACCACGACGGACAGCGTGAGCGAGAGGAAGTACGGATCCGCGGCCCCCGAGGGACCCGCCCCGTCCGGTCGGTCGCGTTTCCTGCTGGCGGCGGCGAAGCACGGTCTCACCGGCCGAGACCTTCCACCGTCGGTCTCGTTCTTCCAAGGGGTACGAGTCGAGGAGGACGGGACGCTCCGCTTCACCGGAAGCGCAGGACCGGGAACCCACGTCGAGCTCGTCGCCGAACTGCCGCTCCTCATCCTGATCGTCAACGTCCCGCACCCCCTCGACCCGGCTCCCCGGTACCGGGTCGGCCCGCTACGGGTGCACGCATGGCGGGGTGAACCGACCGGTCCGACGGACGAGCGCTTCACGCGCACGCCCGAACTCAACCGCGCCTATCTCAATTCGATCGACTACGCCGACGCCCGAGGGATCTGATCCGTGACCGCCATTCCGACATCTCAGTCCGCCGCCCGGAGCGCCACCGCCTCGCCGGCCTCCGCTCTCCCCGTCCGCATCTTCTCGACCGCGAGGGGTGAGCTCGAATCGACGGTGCCCGTCGGGGCCGTCTACACCCCGGACACGGTTCTCGACTGGTCGGAGCCTCTTTCCGGCGGAACCGTCGTGAGTGACGACGAGGTCGCCCCCCTTGCGCCGTGGTCGGCGTTCGTCCTCGCGGGGCACACCCTCACCATCGTCGACGTCGGGGGCAATCAATCGGCCGACTTCCTCGTCTACAACGCCGCCGACACCGACGAGCGCTACTCGGTGCCTGACACTCTGGCCGCGCAGGGAAACGCCTATCTACGCGAGGGCTCGGTGCTGGTCTCCAATGAGGGGCGCGCCCTCATGACCGTGACCGGCAACGAGATCGATCGACAGGACACCATCGGTGGAGCCTGCTCCAAGGAGTCCAACACCCTGCGGTACGGGTTCCACACCGAGTTCCAGCACGGATGTCGGGAGAACTTCCTCGCCGAGGCGGGGCGTCACGGGTTGGGCGTGCGCGACCTGGTCTCTAACGTCAACTGGTTCATGAACGTGCCCGTCGAGGCGGACGGCTCACTCGGAATCGTCGACGGCATCTCGGCACCCGGCAAGCGCGTCGCGCTTCGCGCCGAGATGGACGTGCTGGTGATCGTGTCGAACTGTCCGCAGATGAACAACCCCTGCAACGACTTCAATCCCACCCCGTTGCGGATGATCGTGACGGCCGCGACGACATCGGCCGGGGCGGCCCGCACGGAGGGGCTGGCATGACCGGCTTCGACACGATCCTGATCGCCAACCGTGGCGAGATCGCGCGCCGCATCATCCGCTCCGCGAAGGCCCTGGGTCTGCGCACGGTCGCTGTCTACTCCGACGCCGACCGTGCCGCGCCTCACGTCCGTGAGGCGGATGTCGCCGTGCGTCTCGGCCCGGCCCCGGCGAAGGAGTCGTACCTCGACGTCGACCACTTGATCGAGGAGGCTCTGCGTCTCGGGGTCGGTGCGATCCACCCGGGGTACGGCTTCCTCTCCGAGAATCTCGACTTCGCGCGCCGTATCGAGTCGGAGGGCATCGTGTTCATCGGGCCGACGCCCGATCAGATCGCCGCCTTCGGTGAGAAGCACACGGCGCGCGAACTCGCTCAGCGTGCCGGGGTGCCGATGCTGGCCGGCACGGGCCTGCTGGGGTCCGCGGACGAAGCGGTCGCGGAGGCCGAACGCATCGGCCTGCCCGTGATGCTCAAGGCCACCGGCGGCGGCGGCGGTATCGGCATGCAGGCGTGCTCGACTGCCGCGGAGGTGCGGGATGCTTACGCACGCGTCGCCCGTCTGGGAGAGAGGAACTTCGGATCGGCGGGCGTCTTCCTCGAGCGCCTCGTGCGCCCGGCCCGCCATGTCGAGGTCCAGCTGTTCGGCGCGGGCGACGGCCGGGTGGCCGTCATCGGCGACCGTGACTGCTCCCTGCAGCGGCGCAACCAGAAGGTGATCGAGGAGGCACCCGCACCGGCCCTTCCCGACGTCAAGCGCACACAGCTGCACGAGTCGGCCCGAGCCCTCGCGGCGTCGGTCCAGTACCGTTCCGCCGGGACGGTCGAGTTCGTCTACGACCCGATCCGCGAAGAGGCGTCGTTCCTCGAGGTGAACACGCGCCTGCAGGTCGAGCACCCCGTCACCGAGGAGGTCTACGGCGTCGACCTGGTCGAGATGATGATCCGCCTCGCCCGAGACGGTGCCGCGTCGATCGACGCCTCGGTCTTCACGACTCCCTTCGAACCCCGAGGCTGGGCTGTCGAGGCTCGGGTCTACGCCGAGGACCCCGCGAAGGGCGGGCTGCCGAGTTCAGGCCTCGTCACCCAGGCCGTCTTCCCCGGCACGGGCGCTCCCGTCCTCGACGGTATCCGCGTCGACGGCTGGATCGAGACGGGCCTCGACGTGTCGCCGCACTACGACCCCATGCTGGCGAAGGTGATCGCCGCGGCCCCCACGCGCGATTCCGCGCTCGACCTGCTGCGCGAAGGACTCGACGTCAGTCGTGTCGACGGCGTCGTCACCAACCTGGGATTGCTGCGGTCGCTCACCGACGAGATCACCCTGCGCGCCGCAACCCATTCCACCTCGACGCTCGAGTCCCCGGTCGACCCCGACCCGCGCATCGACGTGCTCGAGTCGGGCGCCATGACCACAGTGCAGGATCTGCCCGGCCGAACCGGCTACTGGCAGATCGGGGTCCCGCCGAGCGGTCCCATGGACGCGGTGTCCTTCGCGGAGGCCAATCTGTCGGTGGGCAACCCCGCCGGCGCACCGGGGCTCGAAATCACCGCGACCGGTCCGACGTTGCGCTTCAGCGTCGCGACGATGGTGGCCCTGACCGGGGCGCCCGTCAGCGCGTCGGTCGACGGGACGGAGGCGACCATGTGGGAGCCGTTCGAGGTTCCAGCAGGGGCCACCCTCTCGATCGGGACGCTTCACGGACCCGGCCAACGTTCCTACCTCGCCGTCCGCGGAGGACTCGACGTGCCGCTCTACCTCGGGAGCGCGTCCACCTTCACACTGGGCGGTTTCGGTGGGCACGCCGGGCGGGCCCTCGTGCCGGGCGACGTGCTCCGGCCGGGATCCCCGGACTCGGATCAGCCACATCCCGCCTTCCCCGAGGGGGAGCGTCTGGGAGTGGTCCGAGGCGCGACGCCTCACGACCGGCGACCCGCCATCACCTCCTCATGGCAGATCGGTGTCACCGAGGGTCCGCACGGGGCGCCCGACTTCTTCACCCGTGCCGACATGGACGTGTTCTACGCGACCGACTATTCGGTGCACTACAACTCCGCGCGCACCGGCGTCCGCCTCGACGGTCCCCGCCCCACCTGGGCACGCACCGACGGTGGTGAAGCGGGACTGCACCCGTCGAACATCCACGACAACCCCTACGCGATCGGGGCGATCGACTTCACAGGCGACACTCCCATCATCCTGGGCCCGGACGGACCGAGTCTCGGCGGGTTCGTCTGCCCCGCCGTCGTTGGCAGTGGAGAGCTCTGGAAGCTGGGGCAGCTCCGCCCCGGCGACACCGTGCGTTTCGTGCCCGTCCGGGAAGCGGATGCCGCGGCGCTCGCCGATCGGCGGTCCTCGCTCACGGTTCTGAGCTCGGGTGGTGACGGCGACGACGGTGTCATCGCCCGACTCGAGGCGGAGGAGGACCGGCCGTCGGTCACCTACCGCCGCGACGGCGACGACAATCTCCTCATCGAGTACGGCGATCTCACGCTCGACCTGGGCCTGCGGATGCGCGTGCACGCGCTCATGACCCGACTCGACGAGCAGACGCCGAAGGGGGTCCGCGAACTGACCCCCGGCATCCGGTCCCTCCAGGTGAAGACCGATTCGGGTGAGCTCAAGGCCACGGAGCTCGCCGGACTCCTGCGCGAGATCGAGAGCGAGATCCCTGCGACGCGCGACCTCGTCGTGCCGTCCCGACGCGTGCGGTTGCCGCTCTCCTGGGACGATCCGGCTACCCACCTCGCCATCGAGCGGTACATGAACGGCGTCCGGTCGGACGCTCCGTGGACGCCGTCCAACATCGAGTTCATCCGGAGGATCAACGGTCTTGAGTCGGTGGACGACGTCTTCCGAACCGTCTTCGACGCGAGCTACCTCGTGCTGGGTCTCGGTGATGTGTATCTCGGCGCCCCCGTCGCGACCCCGCTCGATCCGCGACACCGTCTGGTCACGACCAAGTACAACCCCGCGCGAACGTGGACGGCCGAGAACTCGGTCGGCATCGGGGGCGCCTACATGTGCATCTACGGCATGGAGGGCCCGGGCGGATATCAATTCGTCGGACGCACCGTGCAGATCTGGAACCGGTTCCGTCGTGGCGGGCTCTTCACCGAGAACCCGTGGGCGCTCCGCTTCTTCGACCGGATCGAGTGGTACCCGGTCTCAGCCGACGAGCTTCTCGAGTTGCGTGCCGAGACCGACGCCGGTCGCGGCCCCTACGAGACCGAGGAGGGCAGTTTCGCGATCGCCGACTACGAGCGGTTCCTCGCTGAGAACGACCAGTCGATCTCGGAGTTCCGCGCGAGACAGGCCCGGGCGTTCGCCGAGGAGAAGGAGCGGTGGCGCGCATCCGGCGAGTTCGACGTGCGTGCCGACGCCGTCGTCGCTCCTCCCTCGGAGTCCGTCGTGGTGCCGCCGGGGTCGATCCCGGTACCCGCCCCCTTCACATCGACGGTGTGGCAGCTCGGTGTCATCCCGGGTCAGCGGGTGACGGCGGGCGAGAAGCTCGTGTCGCTCGAGGCCATGAAGATGGAGTCCTCCGTCCTCGCCCCTCGCGACGGCACCGTCGTCGAGATCTACACCCGCCCCGGTGAGCAGGTTGCTCCCGGGCAGATCCTTCTCGCGATCCAGGAGAACTGACGTGGCCCGAATCTCCAGTGCGGCACGTGTGCGTGACGCGTACTCTCGCATCGCCGACCTCGACCGCCCGGAGATCTGGATCTCCCTCCGCGAGGAAGCGGAAGCCGTCGCCGAAGCGGCGGCCATCGACGCGCGACTCGACGCGGGGGAGCGCCTCCCCTTGGCGGGCCTGGTCGCAGCCGTGAAGGACAACATCGACGTCTCAGGGCTTCCCACGACTGCCGGAGCGCGGAGCTTCTCCTACGACCCGTCCGCCGACGCGACGGCGGTCGCCCGCCTCCGCGCTGCGGGGGCCGTGATCCTCGGGAAGACCAACCTCGACCAGTTCGCCACGGGGTTGGTCGGCACGCGAAGCCCCTTCGGCGCCGTCCGCAACGCGTGGGATCCCGCCCGCATCTCGGGCGGGTCGAGCTCTGGTTCGGCGGTCGCCGTCGCACTCGGCGTCGTCGACATCGCGCTCGGGACGGACACAGCCGGCTCCGGGCGGGTCCCCGCAGCGCTGAACGGGATCGTCGGCGTCAAGCCCACGCGAGGGGTGATCCCGGCGACGGGCGTCGTTCCCGCCTGCCGATCGCTGGACTGCGTCACGGTGTTCGCCCGAGAACTCCGTCTCGCCCGCACCGTGACTCGGATCATGACCGGCGTCGACGGACTCGATCCGCTCGGACGCGCGTGGTCGCCGCAGGCCGCGGCGGAGGCCGCGCTGCCCGCCGTGCCGCGTGTCGCCATCCCCACCCGCGAGCACCTCGAATCCCTGGCGGACGGGTGGGCCGAGGCGTTCCGAGCCGCCGTCGCCGGCCTCGCCGCGACCGGAGTCGAGATCGTCGAGGTCGACATCTCTCCGCTGCTCGCCGCCGCGAGCCTGCTCTACGAGGGAGCTTTCGTCGCCGAGCGCTACGCGGCGGTCGGCGACCACATCGACGCGCATGAAGAACTCATCGGATCCGATCTCGACCAGACGGTCGCGGGCATCGTGCTCGGAGGCGCGGAGCGGACGGCGGTCGAGCTGTTCCGCGATCGGGAGCGGCTCGACCGGCTCGGCGTCGCCGCGCGGGAGGCGCTCGCCGGCACGGATGCGCTCCTCACGCCGACGACGACCTGGCATCCGACGATCGATGAGCTGCGCGCGGATCCGGTGGGCGGGAACAGTCGGATGGGACGGTATACGAACTTCGCCAACCTCTTGGACATGGCGTCGCTGGCGGTGCCTGCGGGAGCGGTCGGCGGGTTGCCTTTCGGCGTCATGTTCACGGCACCCGCCTTCCACGACGAAGCCCTCGCTCAGCTCGCCGAGCGGATCGCGGCACCTCGGGTCGATCTGCTCGTCGTGGGCGCGCACCTCACGGGGCAGCCCCTCAACCATCAGCTGGTCACGGCCGGCGGAACCTTCGTCGAGGCCATCACGACGAGTCCCGACTACGCCCTGTTCGCACTCCCGACGACGCCACCCAAACCGGGGCTCCTGAAGGTTCTGAGCGAGGGAAGAGCGGTGGTCGGGGAGATCTGGTCGCTCCCGGCCGCCGGTTTCGGGGTGTTCGTCGATTCGCTGCCGTCGCCCATGACCATCGGGTCGGTGACTCTCGACGACGGTCGCGTCGTGTCCGGCTTCCTCTGCGAACCCTTTGCCACACAGGATGCGCTCGACATCAGCGACCACGGTGGATGGCTGGCGTGGCGGGCAGCTTCTCAGTCTCCTCGGCCTCAGCAGCAGGCGCCGTCTCCCGCGTCATGACGACAGCCGTGTCGACCACGATGAGATCATCAGGAGCATGAGTCCGAATTCCGCGACCAACCGAGCCGGACGACCCCGAGTGAACGCCGAAGGGGTGCCCTCGGGGCTGTCCGGGAGAGAGCAGATCCTCGCGGCCGCCGCCGAGCTCTTCTCCGAATCCGGTTTCTCGGGGACCTCGACGCGGGCCATCGCCGAGAAGGTCGGCATCCGCCAGCAGTCGCTCTACTACCACTTCGCGGGGAAGGACGAGATCCTCGCGGAGCTGCTCAGCGGGTCCGTGCGTCCGAGCATCGACTTCGTCGAGAGCATCGAGGCCCGTGTGCCGGGCGATGTGTCGCCCGCCGGCGCACTCTTCGCGCTGGCCAGCATCGATGCCGGAACACTCCGGGCCACGCCGCACAACATCGGGACGCTGTACCTCCTGCCCGAACTGCAGGACGACCGCTACGAGCAGTTCCGAAGACAGCGCGTGCAGCTGCGGCGCATCTACGGTCGTCTCGGTTCGGCTGCGGCGCACCCGGATGTGGCGTCGAGCCTGGGAGAGTCGCGACTCGGCGCGGTGCTCCTGCAACTCGCCGAGACGGTGATCCAGCTCCGACGCGACGACGAGGACACGAGCGGTCACGACGACGACACCATCGCGGCGTCGTGCCTGCGAGTCCTGGGCCTCGGTGGTGCGGAGGTCGAGACGGCCCGCGCCGAAGCCGCAGCCGTCCTGGCCGGACTCGCCGCCGACTGAGAGCGGCGTCGACCACCGACCGGTCCGGAGTCGCAACGCAAGCCCTCGGCAGAAGCTGGGACCCGTGTGGGTCGTTCGACCTCGTTGGGCGAATCGGGCGCCGATCGCGCCATGCGACACGCTGATGCGAATGGGACGCTCTTGGCTCGACTCCAGAGAGGTGGGGCGCCTCGATTCGCTGAGGTGGTGCGGCAGAGGCTCACCGAAGCACAAGATGGCAGTTCGAGCTAGGCGACGCCGGCTCGGTGCTTCACCTCGCCGAGGATGTTCACGATGTCGTCGACTTGGTCGTCGCTGAAGAGCTGGCTCGGGCCGGTCGGAGCGCGGTCGGTGAAGGGCGACTCGAAGAGGCGGGACGACGGGGCGGTCAGGAAAGTTTGGCGACGACCGCGGCCACTCGGCGGGCGCGGGTATCAGCGGCCTTCGCCGCGGAGATGTTCGAGACATGGGCCTTGCGTGCGCTGGGAGGAAGGGCGTCGAAGGCGGCACGGACTCCGGCGTCCGCGAGTGCACCGGCGAGGTCCTCCGGCACGTCGACCGTACGCGGAGAGGTGTCGAGCTCGATGTCGACCGTCAGGGCCTCGCCGCCAGTGAGACCCGTGGCTGCCCGCCGTTCGGCCGAGAACGGGATCAGGCTCCGGCCGTCCATCGCGCCGATGGCGCTCGGGTAGGTGAAGCCATTCACCGTCACGGTCACCAGCGCTCGCCTCCCGCCGCCGAGCGCCGCGACGACCTCATCCGGAACCGGGATGCCGGTGTTGTTGCCCTTCTGCCAGAGCGAGGTCTCGTAACGCATTGCGGGAGTATCGCAGGGGTCCGGTGACGAAACCAGAGGCGTTGCCTTCCCAGCGGGAACGGCGAGGGCGGGGCGGACCGTGGTGGTCCGCCCCGCCCTGCGTCAGCGGGTGCGCTCGCTCAGCCGCGACGCGCCCGGCTACGGCGGCCGGTCACCACGAGTCCCGCACCGGCTGCGAGAGCCAGAAGGCTCGCGATGATCGCAACACCCCAGCTGCCCCCGTCGAAGCCGGTCGACGCCAGGCCCCGGGAGGCGAGGTTGCCGGCTGCCGGCGCGACATCGTCGATCCCGATTGCTCCGTTGCCCAGGCCCGCGCCCGAACCCGTCGTGCCGTCCGAGCCCGGGACAGTCCCGCCGCCGCCCGTGCCCGGTTGGGTGCCGCCGCCGGCGCCGGGATCGACACCCGTATCCGGTATCTCGAGAGCATCCGCCGTGACGACCGCCGCGCGGACGTGGGACCCGACGCCCCGCTCGTCGTCGACATCCACAGCCGTGACCGTCACCGAACCGTCCGCCACACGAGACACCGTCGAACCCTCAGCAGTCGCGCCCAGAAGACGGCCCGATGCCGACGCGGCCTGCTTGTTGAGCGTCACGGTCATCGTGCGACCCTCTACCGCGATCACCGTGTTGGGGGCGATGGCCCCGGCTGCGACCGGGGTGCCCGCGACGGTGCCGCCGCCGGTGGTCACCGAGATCTCCTTCGCGGTCACGACCAGCTTGACGTCGCTCAGCGCCACCTCGGCAGACGAACCGGGGTAGAGCGACAGCGAGCCCAGCGACACGGTCGACGCGTCGGCGGTGCTACTCGTGACCGCGTCCGTCACCTTGATCTGGCCGATCGCACCGTCTGCGATGGACGCGGAGTTCGCCGACTCGGGGGCGTTCGAGATAGTGCCGGAATCCGTGGATCCCGCGACCGGACGAGCTGCGAGAGCAGCGGGGTCGACCGCCGAGGGGCCGTGGGCGTCGAGGGCGAAGGCGAAGCGCGGGGGCAGGACCGGATCCGTCGTCGGCTCGGGCGCCGGGCCCGGATCCGGGGTGACCGCGGGGGCCGTCCAGTGCACGGTGCCGAGACTGACCGACGGGTACGCACCCGTCAGGTCCTCGTAGCGGAGGGCCGTGATGAGGATGCTGCCGTCCGATTGCGTGACGCGCTCGTTCAGGTGCACCTTCACGCGAGGAACCCCGTTGGTGTCGAGCCCCGTGTAGAGATCGGTTCCGGTGTTGATCCAGACACCGTTCACGAAGACCGCTGAGAAGTCACGATCGAACGTGAGCTTCGAGCCGCCGTTGGCCGCCACATCCAGGTTCAGCCCGTACACGCGCAGCGCCGACCACATGTACTCCCCGACCGACGAGGTGTCCGGGATCTGCGTGAAGGAACCGATCCGCACCGCGCTGGAGCCGTCCTCGTTGTGCGAGACGGTGACATCAGTCGCCTTCGAGGCCGACCCCGCCGCGCGCACGTTCGCCGCCGTGACCGTTCCCGGCTCGGTCAGCCGCGGGGCCGAGGGGATCAGTGATGCGCCGGCCTGTGACGTGACCGAGACGCCCGACACGAGCGAATCCGCGGCGGCGTTCGTGGACGGGGTGCACGCCGCGGTGCCGAGACGGACGCGCCAGATCTCGGACCAGCCGGCCGCGGCCTCGATACGGAGGGCAGTCACCTGAACGCGACCCGACACGACGGACCGCTCGCCGATGAAGAGCTTGGTCGGGCCCCAGGTCGACGAGTTCGGCAGGTCGTAGGTGTATCCGTCGCTGAGCTTGGCGGCGTCGAGCACGTTCACGCCGTCGACCGTGAGGGTGTCGAAGCTGACGGCGGTGGTTCCGTCGGTGCCGCAGGTGGCCTCAAGGCCGGTGAACGTCACCGGTACGCGGTCACGGAGTTGGAACGTCCCGCTCTCCACTCGAGCCAGAGCGCCGTCCGCAGCCGCGCGAGTGCTCAGTCCCGCGGTTCGCGTCGTGTTGAGGCGGTAGACGTCACTCGTCGATGCGAGCGACCCCTCGACGGTCGGGCCGCTCACGTACTCGCTGAGCGGAGCCTGCGCCTGCAGGGTCCCGCCGTCGGAGTCCATCATCTGGATCCCGTAGGCGCTCGTGAGCGGGGCGTTCGCGGCCATGGCCGGGGGCGTCGCCGCCAACGCACCGGCCAGGCCTGCGAGGAGGACGCCGGCCGCCGCGAGGCGGAGGGGGGTACGGGGGATCATCGCTGTGCTCCGAACTCATCGAGGAACGCGGCACCACGAGGGATACCGAGTCCGGTGACGGGGTCCCAGCCAGCGCCCGACTGCAGGCTCTGCGGCTTGGTGTCCCACAGGTAAAGGGTTTCGAGCCAGAGCTGGCCCGTCTTGGGGCTGCGGCGGTACCAGGTGCCGGCCGATGCCGGGGTGATGTCGCGGATCGCGGAGTCGTCGCCCATCAGGTCGTAGAGGAATGGAGTCGCGAGACCGACCTTCACGCCAGTGCGGGCCTTCGCGATCGCGACGACCGAGGCGACCATCGGGGTCGCGAGACTCGTGCCGCCGTGCGCTTCGTAGGTGACGCCCGTGCCGGCCTGGTTCGGGACAGCGACGGTGAAGCCGGTATTCGGATCGGCGAGCGACGCGACGTCCGGGAGGAGTCGTTTCGTGCCCGCGACCGCCAGCTTTTCGCGCTGCCAGGTCGGGCGGTCGTAGAACTTCGACTCGCCGCCGCCGGCGCCGTAGATGAAGCCGGGCGGGATGATCCCGCCGTTCTGCGCGAAGCGGGTCTGCACCTCCCAGCCGGAGCTCACTGCGACGGAGTCGTCCCGGCCGAGCCCGATGCTGGCCCCGCCCACGGCGGTGATGTAGGGGCTGGATGCCGGGGAGGCGACGTCCGCCTCGCCCGCGTGGTCACCCGCGAGGGTGTAGTCGCCCTCGTTGCCGGTGGACGCGAAGACCGAGACGCCCCTTGCACCGGCCTCGACCAGGACGCGGTTGAGCAGCGTGCGATCGGCGTCGGTGTCGAGCTCCTCGGGACCTCCGAACGACAGTGAGACCACATCGGGACGCGGCGAGGCCTCGACGGCGTCGAGCACGCGCAGGTAGAGCGTCGATGCTTCGCAGTCGTTCGCGCCCCAATAGACGATGTTCGCGTCGGGAGCCACCGCGCGGACGGCCTGCACATCGAGGTGCTGCTCGACGGTCCACGCCGCGGGGCCGCCGCAGCGCGAGTTGTCGGGAGCCGCCGGGGAGTTGTGCACGTACTGGCCGTTGGCGAACGCGGAAAGTCCTCGCGACGTGAAGTACGTGTCGGTGTTCGCCTGGACGCGCGCGTCGTCGAAGACGCCGACGATGGCGACCGTGGCGCCCTTTCCTGTCGCGTCGGATGGGAGCTCGTGGATCGCGCGCAGCTGTTGGGGGCCGTATCCGCAGAGTGCGTTCGACTTGTAGGTGACGTCGACGGATGCGGGCCAGGTCGAGGAGAGCTTCTCACCCCAGTAGGCGGCGCAGTCGTCGCTCACCGCGGGAGCGGCTTGAGCGGACGGCTTCATGGCGTCGGTCGACACGAGGCCGGCGACGGTGTCGACCGCGGTGAGGTCGGCGGGAATGGAGAGATCACGGACCGGTGCTATCGCGGCGCGCCCGGCGACACGGGTCTCCGCGAACGAGGTGTCGAAAGCCGACGCGAGAGCGGCGTAGGAACCGCTCACGCCGAGGGCGGCGATGCTCGCGCGCCGGTCCGTGACGGTCAGACCTTCCGAGCTCAGCCACGCGATGGTGCGGTCGACCTCGGACGGGTCCGCGTGTTCGTTCAGCACGACGGTCGCGGCGGTGTTCCCGGTGGGAACAGTGTCAGTTGCATTGGCGCTCAGGTCAGCGGACCAGGACGGGGCCGAGCCGACGAGCGGGCGGCGTTCGGACGTGCTGTCGGCTGCAGAACTGCACGCGGTGAGAGCGGACGCCGCAAGTGCGGCCGCGATGAGGGCGGCGAGGGGAACCCGTCGCCGCGGATGGGGGATCTGATGCATCGATCGCTTTCAGTGAGGAGCTGTGGCCGGACGGCCAGCAGCACTCTACTGAGAATGAGAATCGTTAAGGAAACCGGTGTGAGTCGTCGAAGAACGCAATAGCGCGAAACGACGCCCGGCCCGATTCGAATGTGTCGGACCGGGCCGGGCGGGGGTCGGCTATCGATGGCGCACTCCGGCTGAACAAATGCAGGAGCCATCAAAACGAATGCAGGAGATCCGAGTTCACCGCCCTGCCAGGCCGGTGCGGATCCCGATGATTCCGGGCCCTTTATCCGGGAGGCGGAGCGAACGTCCTGCATATCGCTGGTGACTCCTGCATTTGTTCAGCAGCAGGCGCGGGATGGACGGGGCGGGCGGGTCAGTCGAGTGCGCTGGTGATTTCGGCGACCACCAAGCGGGCCGCGACCGGTCCCGCGTTGAGGAAGAACGGGTCGAGATCGACCTTCGTCGCGTGCTTCTCCTGTACTGCCGTGAGCGTCGGCCAGAGAGCGGCGCCCTCGATCAGCTTGAGACCGTCGCCGTTGCCCGCGTAGAAGATCCGATCGGCATCCGCGAGGTCGAGCTGCTCGGCGCTGATCTCCTGCGAGGTGTCGTCGAAGAGCTGCGACTCCGGGCGGCCCAGGCCGAGGTCCTGGGCGAGCCCGCCGGTGAACGACGGGAAGCCCATGATGCGGGTTCGATCGCCCGTCGTCTGGAGGAACGACACCGTCGGGGCGGGGGAGGGGAGCGTGGCTGCGAATACCGCCGCGGAGGACTGCAGATCGTCGAGCTGCTTCTGCGCATCGCCCTCGCGGCCGAGCGAGTCTGCGATCAGGAGGAAGTCGCTCTTCCAGTTCACGCCGTTGCCGAGCGTGACGACGGTCGGCGCGATAGCAGATAGAGCGTCGTAGATCTCGGTGCCGCGCGTCGAGTTGATGAGGATGAGATCCGGCTTGGCCTGGGCGATCGCCTCCAGGTCGGGCTCGGTGCGCTCGCCGATGTCGGCCATCTCCGCGAGCGGGTCCGCGTACTGCGGGAATTCGTCGGCGAGGTAGCCGGGCACGAGGTCGGCCTTCTTGGCGCGCGTCGCCGCGGCGGGCACGATGTCCAGCGACAGCAGCGCGTCGAGCTGTCCGGTTGAGACGACGGCGATGTGTTGCGGCTTCGTCGGGATCTCCGTCGTGCCGGCGTAATGGGTCACCGTGCGTGGGAAGGTGCCGTCCGCTTTCGTCGATCCCATGCCGTCCGCCATGGTTCGGGACACGACCCAGTCGCCTGACGAACCCGCCTCGGCGTCGGGGAGGGAGGCGGAGGGCGAGGTGGTCGTTGCGGCGCATCCGGCCAGGACCAGAGCAGTGGCGAGGATGGCGAGAGATCGAATGGCCGTGGTGGTGCGGGATTGAGATCTAGTCACTCGGATTAGGTTAGCCTAACCTGAGTGACCGACGTGAAGCCGCCTGACGTAGGGGAATCCGGACGCCGGACGGCCGGTCGAGCGATCGCCGCGACAGTCGTCCTGGGAGCCGCCCTGGCCGGAGCCGTGGTCCTGAGTCTTGCCATCGGCTCGCGATTCGTCCCGTTCGGCGACGTCGTCGGCGCCCTCTTCGCGCACTCCGACACCCCAGCGGCGATCATCGTGCAGCAACTGCGCGTCCCTCGAACACTCACCGCGGTGATGGCGGGCTCGGCGTTGGGTGTCGCGGGAGTGCTCATGCAGGCGATCACGCGCAATCCGCTCGCGGATCCGGGGCTGCTCGGGGTCAACGCAGGCGCATCCGCGGCGGTGGTCGTCGCCATCGGCTTCCTCGGCGTGGGGACCGCGAGCGGTTACATCTGGTTCGCACTGGGCGGGGCTGCGGTCGCGGCGACCGTCGTCTATCTGGTGGGGCAGTCCAGGCGGCGGGACGACCCCGTCGGGATGATCCTCGCGGGTGTCGCGCTCGGGGCGTGCCTCAGCTCGTTCGTCGGCATCGTCACCCTCCTCGACGAGGACACCTTCGAGTCGTTCCGGTTCTGGGTGGTGGGGTCGTTCGAGCGACGCGAGCTCGACGTCTTCCTGTCGCTGGTTCCCTTCGTCGCCGCGGGCCTGCTGCTGGCCGTGCTGTTCGCTCGGAGTCTCAACCAGCTCATGTTGGGCGACGACCTCGCCCGTTCCCTCGGCGTGGACCCGGTCGTCGTGACCATCGGTGCCGGCCTCGCGATCACTCTGTTGTGCGGAGCGGCGACCGCCGCGGCAGGGCCGCTCGCCTTCATCGGTCTGCTCGTCGCCCACACGATCCGCCGCCTCGCCGGCCCCGACCTTCGCGTCACGGTTCCGCTCGCCGCCCTCGCCGGAGCGGTTCTCGCGGTGCTGAGCGACGTGGTGGGCCGCGTCATCGCCCCACCAGGGGAGGTGGAGGCAGGCATCGTCGCCGCTTTCCTCGGCGCCCCCGTGCTCCTCATCCTGATCTCGCGGATCCGACGATGACCGCCGTACCGCGGCTCGATCGCGCTCGCGCCGCCGGGCGCCGCAGGTACGTGACGGTGCTGGTGGTTCTCGTCGTCGCCGCCGCCGTGGGGGCCGTCGTGGCGCTGACCACCGGCTCGTTCCAGGCGAGCCCGGCCGATGTCCTCGCCGCACTTCTCGGCGGCGGCGACGGCAGCGACCGCCTGATCGTGGTCGACATGCGGCTGCCGAGGGCGCTCGCCGCGCTCATCATCGGCGCGGGCCTCGGGATAGCCGGCATGGTCTTCCAGACGCTCTCGCGGAACCCGCTCGGGAGTCCGGATCTGGTCGGCTTCAGCGCCGGGTCCGCCACCGGCGCGCTCGTGTGCCTGGTCATCGTGACGCCTGCCGGCAACCCGGCGGTCGGGGCGTGGTCGGGCGGCCTCGTCGCGCTCGGGCTGGTCTTCTGGCTCGCCCGTGGAAGCGGCCTGGCCCGCGACCGGACGATCCTCGCGGGTGTCGCTCTGGCGGCCCTCTTCGTGGCGGTCAACGACTACCTGCTCACTCGGGCGCCCCTCGAGATCGCCCGCTCCGCGTCGCTGTGGCTCCATGGCAGTCTCACCGCGGTGAGCTGCGGCGACGTCGCCTTCCTGGCGCTCGTCATCCCGCCGATACTCGCCGGTATCGCCCTGCTCCGCCGTCCGTTGCGGATGCTCGAGCTGGGGGAGGAGTCCGCCGGGGCGCTGGGGGTGCGCACCGGACTGACGCAGACGCTTCTCGTGATCCTCGCGGTCGGGCTCACCGGAACGGCGACCGCTGTGGCTGGTCCCATCGGCTTCGTCGCGCTCACCGCTCCCCAGATCGCGCGACGGGCGGTGGGCGGTGCGGGGATCCCCATGGCCGCCTCGGGAGCGATGGGAGCTGTGCTGCTGCTGCTCGCAGACGTGCTCGCGCAACGTGCTCTCGCGCCGCTGCAGATCCCGGTCGGGCTCGTCACCGGCGCCCTCGGCGGCGCCTACCTCTTCTGGGTCATCGCGCGCTCGGCGACTTCCAAGCGCTGAATGACGCCGCTCACACGAGAGCGGCTATCGAATTCCGGCACGCGGGGGCCGCGAGCCAGAAGCGAGATCAGAGGTTGATGGACTCAGACGGGTTAAGCGGGAAGAATTCCCCGCCGCCCTTCTCGGTGGCGCTCTTGATGCGGTCGAAGTGGATGTTCTTGCCCGCCTGCGACAGCACCATGTCGTGCATGGGGAAACTCCGCTTCGGTGCGACCGCGAGCACGAAGTCGATCACCTCGCCGATCTTTAGCCAGGGAGCCCCTGCAGGAGTCGCCAGGGTGTCGATGACGACGTCCTCCGGTACGAACAGTGAGTCGCCGGGGTAGTAGACCGTGTCGTTGACGAGCACGCCGACGTTGTCGATGACGGGGATCGAGGAGTGGATGACGGCGTGCTCGCCGCCGAAGAACCGCAGTGCGAACGGCCCGGCATCGGCCCGGTCACCGGGCGCAACCACCTGGACGTCGAACTCGTCGCCTGTCGCAGCCGCTACGCCCGCGGGGCCGTAAATCGTAGCGCCGGGACTTTTCGCCAGGATCCGCCGCAGCTGCTCCGGGGTCCAGTGGTCCGGGTGCTCGTGCGTGATCACGATCGCGACAACGTCGCCCGCATCCGTGACCGGGGTGGTCAGGTTGCCGGGATCCAGGATGAGCGAACGTCCGGAAAGCTTGAAGACGAGGGTGGCGTGTTCAAGCTTGGTGATCTGCATGGGTTCATCAGATACCCGGAGTCTGGGTGGTGTCTCGAAGTGCCCTGGGCGCGTCGCTTTTCTGTGATCAGTCCCAGGTCAGCACGGGCGAGCCCGAACTGAAGTCGACGAACGGTGAGCCGAGGCTGGGACCGAAGACGAGGTCGCCTGACACTCGACCCCCGTCGACGTCGAACTCACCGGTCACCGTCACCACCCCGATGTAGTCGCCGCGTACCTGCAACGGGGCGCCGTAACGGATGTCCGGCTCGAGCGAGTCGAGCGTCGCCCGGCCCTCCGCGCTGAGGCTGCGCGTCAGAGTGCCGTCGACGGGCCGGCTGCCGTCCGACAGGGTTTCCGGAATGTCGAGTCCGCATCCGGCGATCAGCGACTTCGACGCGAGGCAAGCGGCTGCCGCATCCTGGACGGTGGAGCGGAAGAGGGCGAGTCCCTCGTCGGAGAGTGCGACGTCGAGGTCCGACAGCGAAGGGAAGGCGTAGCCGTCGCTCACCGTGAGTGTGGTCGCGCCCGACAGCACGAAGTTCGGAGTGGTGGTCGTCAGTTCATAAGTGCCGGGGAACACTTCTGTTGACTCTCCCACGCTCTCGCCGTTCAGCTCGAGGTCGAGTCCGTCGAAGCGCGAGAGGTCGACCTCGGCGATGGCGTTGTCGATGAGCCACGTTCCCTCGGACTTGTACTCGCTCACCCGGAAGACCGCGTCGACCGGCTTCGCGCCCATCGTGAACGACGCGCGAACCTCGGTCGAGAAATCCGCATCAGCGGGTTCGGTGACGGAGATGTCCGAAATCGGTGCCAGCGCGTTCGACGCGGCCAGCGCGTCGTCGGTGAGCAGAGCCGTGTCGGAGGGCGGGGTCTGGACGTACTCGAGCGCCTTCTCCGCATCCGACGCTGCGAGGGCCTGCAGATAGGCCTCGACCACGGCTGCGGGTCCCTGGTTCGACTCGCCCCCGGCTGAGTATCCAGCGAGCCCTGACGAGCGGCTCTGCCCGATGACCAGGGCCATGACGACCGAGATCACGACGACGAGGAGGGCGATACCCCCGCCGACGATGCCGAGCAATGCTCCGGTGCTCATGCCCTTCGGTGAGGCGGTCGGAGCGGCCTCCGACGACGTAGACGGGCTGCTGGTGTCGGACATGAATCTCCTCGCTCAGGTCGGTCGCAGGTCACTCTGTCGGCAGATGGTGAGTGCGCGCCGAGATTCCTCACAGGGGGCGTGTGAGGATCGGACCCACCGGGCGCGCTCGGCCAAGATGACGGGATGGTCACTCGGCGCCGAGTCGTTCTCGCGGTCAATCCGTCCGCTTCGTTCGGGCGTCGGGCCGGTGCGGGCGAGGAGGCCGAGCGCCGCTTGACCGTTGCCGGTTTCGACGTGCGTCGAATCGCCGCGCCGGACATCCGTGCACTGGAGGCGGCGGTGCGGCGAGCGCTCGCCGCCGGTGCGGATGCGCTGGTCGTGGTCGGCGGAGACGGCATGGTGCACCTCGGGGTGGGTGTCGTCGCAGGAACCGGTACGCCGCTCGGAATCGTGCCGACCGGCACGGGGAACGATTTCGCCCGGGTCGTCGGCTACGCCGCAGGCGACCCGACGAGGTCGATCGATCAGCTGATAGAAGCGTTGCGTGGCCCGACGCGTACGGTCGACGCGATGCTTGTCACGGTCGAGAACCGCCATGTCTGGGCCGCGGGAGTCGTGTCCTGCGGCTTCGACGCGAAGGTGAACGAGCGTGCCAACAGCATGCGGCGACCGCGCGGGGCCAGCCGATACGTGTTCGCTCTTCTCCGCGAACTCGCCGCACTGCGCCCGATCCGCTACGCCGTCTCACGCGACCGTCGTTCCCCCGAGGCGATGGATTCGCTGCTGCTGGCCGTCGCGAACAGTTCGTCTCTGGGCGGGGGCATGCGGATCGCACCCGGTGCCGATCCGGCCGACGGGTTGCTCGACATCGTGGCGGTGATGCCGATGAAGCGGATCCGGTTCCTGCAGCTCTTTCCTCGCGTCTTCCAGGGCACCCACGTGGACCTGGAGGAGGTTCAGGTCGAGCGGGCGGGGATGGTGACGATCGACGCGCAGGGCGTGGTCGCCTATGCGGACGGCGAGCGTCTCGGTCGGCTTCCGGTGCGGGTCGACATCGTTCCGGATGCCCTGCACCTGCTCGATCCGAGTGGAAGCGGTGTCGGGTCGCCGGACCCCGGCGTCTCCTGACACTGCGGAACGGGTGCGGCGGCTGCTCGGGCCCCTCGATTCGCGTCCGGCGCCGCTTTCCCCTATAGTCATTCAGGCGCTCGGCTTGCTGAGCACGACTAGGGCCCCATCGTTTAGCGGCCTAGGACGTCGCCCTCTCACGGCGGTAACGCGGGTTCGAATCCCGCTGGGGTCACAGAAAGAAGAAGCGGATCACCCAACAGGGTGGTCCGCTTCTTCTTTGTGGTGGCCTCGATTCCTCAGCCGGCGCGGCGCCGACACGCAGCCGTGTCGGTTCCGCAGGGTAGTGATCAGGCCCCGGCGAGTCGGAGTGCCATCTCGCCGTACTGCCGTTGCAGCTGTGCCAGCGACAGGCGGCCATTCGGTCGGTACCAGGCAGCCACTCCCGAGGCCATGGCAAGGATCGCGCGGGCCGTGATGACCGAGTCGGATGTCGAGAATGCGCCGGATTCCATGCCCCGTTCAAGCACGGCCCGGAACAGTTTCTCCTCCTCGTCTCGCATGGCGACGATGATGCTGCGCCCCGGCTCCTCCAGGCTGCGAAGCTCCGAGTTGCCGACGAATGCCTCGGCCTGATGGCCGGTGTGGTACTCGACGATCGACTCGACCATGCTTCGAAGCTGCGCGGGCTCATCGCCCTGATGGGCGTCATGCTGCGCCCGGATCGCCACGAGATTGTCCTGCATGGCGCCGGACATGATGTGGACGAGCATGTCCTGCTTCGATGCGAAGTGATGGTACACCGCCGCTACGGTGACGTCCGCACCCGACGCGATGTCGCGGACGGAGGCGGCGCCGTAACCGACGGTGTAGAAGGAGTGCAGCGCGGAGGCGATGATCGGCCCGGGGCCCATTCGCGTCGCACGACGGCGCACTGGCGCGTCCGAATCGATCTCGGTGTCGGTACTGGCCATCGATGGATACCCAATCTGTAGACGACTCTGTCCACTGTACTGCTGTCAAGCTCGCCTCACTCTAGCGAGCGTTCGATCAGTTATTGACCATTTCCTAACGCTCGTTTAGTCTCGCTTCCACCAGGGACGACGACGTCGAAAGGAGTCCGGTGATGCTGCCGATAACACTGCTCAGCGCTGACGCGCTCGCCGTGGCCGGCGAGAGCAGCGACGACCGCGTCACCCTCATCGACACCCCCGATGTGTTCGCTGGAGTCAAGACCTTCCAGCCGGGAGAAGTCTTCCCCAATCACTTCCACGAAGGCTATGACGAGTTCTTCGCCGTGCTCGAAGGAGTGATCGTGGTCTGGCAGGGCCGGGCGGTCCGATCGGAGCTGCGGGCAGGTGCGTCGCTTCTGTGCATGCGCGGTTCTCACCACTGTCTGGTCAACGAATCCGGCGGGGTGACGCGTCTGCTTTACGCCAAGGTTCCGATGATCCAGGACGACACCCACTGGGTCGAGTGGGCACCGGGTGGTGCGGCATGACGCGCTTCGGATCGATGCTGGTGGACGGTCGTCCGCGAGCCTTCCGCGAGGAGGGTGCGCACGCCGTGCTGCTCGACGCCGCGGATGTCGCCGATCTGCTCAGACGGCCGCAGCTCCAGCAGACCGACGGGGAGCGCAGGCCTCGCCCTGACGACTCCGAACTGCTCACGCCTATCGCCCGCCCCGGAAAGATCGTGTGCGTGGGGCTCAACTACCACGAGCATGCGCGCGAAGTGGGCAAGCAGGCCCCGGCCCATCCCACCCTGTTCGCCAAATTCGCGACGGCGCTGGTGGGCCCGGGAGACGACATCGAACTCCCCGCGGCGGAGGTCAGCGAGAAGGTCGACTGGGAGGCGGAGCTGGTCATCGTCGTCGGACGGACCACTCGCGATGCGGACGAGTCGCAGGCGGCGGACGCCGTCTTCGGCTACACCGCCATGAACGACGTCTCCGTCCGCGACTGGCAGAAGCGCACCGAGGAGTGGTTGCAGGGCAAGACCTTCGACCGGACGACCCCGCTCGGCCCCGTCGTGGTGACGGCCGACGAGGTCGATGTCTCTGCCGGTATGACGGTCGCGACGATGGTGAACGGCGACACCCTGCAGAACGGGTCGACGTCCGACCTCATCTTCACGCCTGTCGACATCGTCCGCTACATCACGAGCTTCATGACGCTGGAGCCCGGAGACATCATCGCGACAGGGACGCCCGCCGGTGTCGGCGCGGCGCGTTCACCGCAGCGCTTCCTCGCGGACGGCGACGTGCTGGTGACGGAGATCGAAGGCGTGGGACGTATGACGAACCGTCTCGTGCGCAGGGGGAGTGGAAAGCGATGAGTGCGCAGTCCGGAGCGCCGGAGAACCGCTTCCGACCGCTCGACTCGGGTGATCGGTCGGTCGTCGTCCTCGATTCGGCCACCCATGCCCATCGTCATGCCACGACGACGGACGCGGCGCCCCGCACCGAGGTCATCGTGAACGCGTCGTACGCAGGGGTCTACTGCGCACGTCTCCTCGAGGAGGCGCAGCCGGCGGCGATCATCGGACTCGACTGCGGCATCGGCAAGGACGGCGCCGGCATCTCGGGACTGTGGTTCTTCGAGGCGCTCCGGATCCCTGCCGCGGCCGTCCGCATCGAGGACGTCGAACACGGAAACGGTGCCGACATGTGGGAATGCGGCATCATCTCGCGCGTCAACGGCTACGCCGAGGCGGTAGGGGTCAGGCCCGGCATGGGCATCCAGGACGCCGCCGCGATTCTGCTCGAGGCGGGCGTCGGAACGGCAATCGACCCGACCAACCGCGAAGTCGTCGCCACCTTCGGAGATCACGCCGTCGTGTGCACGAACTCCATCGCCGACGCCCTCCCCGAGGATCGCGACACCAACGTGCTCTGCACCGCAGGTCACACCGGCCGCAGCGTCATCGACTACATCATCGGATCCCGGCCGTGGGGGTTCATCTGCTCGGACGGCGCGATGGGGAAGAACGAGTCCGGACTCGCCGCCCTCGAGCCCGCCGCCGCGGCGGGCATCCCGGGGGCGGCGGTATCCGCGGCGACCGCGCGCATGGGCGACGGCCACAGCACTTACTTCGACGGCATCGTCACGGCCTGCAACCGCCTCGCGGCGGCGGCGGGCGTGCGCGTCGGACAGACGGCGATGGAGGCGGCGCGTCTCCTGGCGATTCGAAAGGACGAGCAGTGAAGTACTGGAATCTCCCCGAGGGGGCGGATGCCACCGCATTCGACGTCGTGGTCGTCGGCTCCGGCGCGGGAGCTCTCGTCGGCGCGCTCGTCGCGGCGACGAGTGGGAAGCGCGTCGTCGTGCTGGAGAAGGCCGACCTGCTCGGCGGCACGTCGGCGATCTCGGGCGGCACGCTCTGGGTTGCGAACAACCCGTACATGCTCGAGCGCGGGCTCACCGACAGCGTCGAAGCAGGTATCCGCTATCTGGAGCAGGTCTCGCAGGGGCACACGCCCGCCCCGGTCCTGCGCGCGGTGGTGGAGCGCGGGCCCGACATGCTCGAATTCGCCGCCGAGCACGCGGGGCTCACCTTCACCTCGGTCGACGACTATCCCGATTACCGGCCCGACCTCGAGGGTTCGGTCCCCGGCGGGCGCTCCCTCGATCCCGCGTTCTTCGACTCGAACACCCTCGGGCGACTGAAAGAGGCTCTGCGGCCGGATCGCCGTATGCCGTTCTCCATGCAGGAGTACGAGCAGTGGGTGGCGTTCACCCGCTTCCCCTGGGATCTGCTGAAGGAGCGTTTCGACGGAGGTCTCGTCTCGCGCGGTAATGCGGTGGTCGCACCGCTACTGAAGGCCGCGGACGAAGCGGGTGTCGTATTGGTCACCGGCGCACGCGCCGACCGCCTGATCGTCGACGACGGGCGCGTCGTGGGAGTCGTCGCCGAGGGGACAGAGTTCCGCGCGTCCGCGGGGGTGCTGCTGGCATGTGGCGGCTTCGAATGGGACCACGACATGGCGAAGCAGTTCCTCGGCGGCCCGCTCATGGCCCGTTGCTCGCCGCCCTTCAACACCGGCGACGGAATCCGCATGGCGCAGCGGCTCGGGGTGGCGCTCGGCAACATGCGGGAGGCCTTCTGGTCGCCGATGTCGGTGATCCCCGGAGATCTCTGCGACGGCGAACAACTCGGCACCCTGCTGCGCTTCGAGCGCCAGGGGCCGGGGTCCATCATCGTCGACAAGCACGGCAAGCGCTTCGTCAACGAGTCGCAGAACTACAACGACATGACGCGCGCCTTCCACGCCGTCGACCCCGTCGGTCACGGATACGAGCACCTCCCCGCTCACGTGATCGTCGACGACGAGTACATGGCCCAGTACGGCTACCTCACCTACCGGTCGGGCGATGAGACGCCCGAGTGGATGTGGCGGGACGAGACCCTCGAGGGGCTCGCCGCGCAGATCGGGCTGCCCGAGGGCGCCCTCACCGAGACGGTTGAGCGCTTCAATCGATTCGCGGTCGCGGGCGTCGACGAGGACTTCACGCGCGGTGGCAACGACTACGACCAGTATTGGGGCGACGGTACCCGGGGCTATCCGAACCGCTCGCTCGCGCCGCTCACCCGCGGCCCGTATTACGCGGTGCAGGTCGTCCCCGGTGCGTTCGGCACCAACGGCGGCATCGTGACCGACGAGAGGGGCCGCGCCATCGACGTCGACGGCGAGCCCATCGCGGGGCTCTACGCGGCGGGCAACACCACGGCCCACCCCTCCGGCGGCGGCTACCCGGGGGCGGGCGGCACGCTCGGCCCCGGTATGACCATGGCCTACATCGCCGGAACCGAACTCGCCGCGTCGTGACGCGCACCACCACCACACGAGGAAGCAAGGAAGACATGGCAGACGAACTCCGCTGGGACGAGCGACCGCAGGTGACCAAGGCGGGTGAGGAGGACACCCAGACGATGCAGTCGGGCGGCGCCATCCGCGTGTCGGGCGTCGGTCCGCAGCACACCCCTGCGACCAAGATCTGGTTCGGCCAGGTGTCGAACACTCCGGGGTACCGCTCCCTGCCGCACCATCACGGTGAGGCCGAGACGGGCGGATACGTGCTCCGCGGAACGGCTCGCATCTACTTCGGCGAGAACTACGCCGAATACCTCGACATGAAGCAGGGCGACTGGGTCTGGGTGCCGCCGTTCATGCCCCACGTCGAGGCCAACATGTCGACGACCGAAGATCTGGTCTGGCTCACGACCCGCACCCCTGACAACCTCGTCTTCAACCTCGACGAGGTGTCCGACGAGATCCTCGAGGGTTACCGCCGAGCCTGAACCCGCCCTCCCCCCCCGACTCGACACTCTTCACCCGCGCCCCGAAGCGGCGCCTATCAAAGGAGATAGTTATGACCGAAGCAGCCAACGTCCGCGACCTGCTCGCGAACTCACCGACCAACTGGGGTCGCTGGGGCGATCAGGACGAACTCGGTGCCGTCAACATCCTCACTCCCGAGCTCGTTCTCAAGGCCGTCGGCTCCGTCCGCAGTGGCAAGGTCTTCACGCTCGGTGGTGAGTTCGGCACCGGTAACGACCCCATCTGGCCCGGGCGAGCTCAAACTCAGCGCTACAACACCCAGGACCGCAGCTCCTACACGGCGGGGAAGAAGGTCACGAATCCCGGCGGTACGGAATACGCCGACGACTACGTCGCCATGTTCCTGCAGGGGGCCACCCACTACGACGCGCTGGGCCATGTCTGGTACGACGACCAGGTCTACAACGGCTACCCCGCCTCGAGCACCACCCACGGCATGGAGAAGGCCTCGGTCCTGCCCATCGCCCGTCACGGGATCGTCGGCCGCGGTGTGCTTCTCGACATGGCCCGCCACTTCGGCGTCGACTACCTCGACAAGGGCACCGCCATTGGTCTCGACGACGTGCTCGCCTGCCTCGAGAAGCAGAAGGTCGAGATCGGGAAGGGATCGATCCTGCTGGTCCGCACCGGCGAGATCGGCAGCTATTACTCGCGCGAGCAGGGCGAGTTCTACGCCGACTTCATCGAACCGGGCCTCAACTTCAGCCCCGAGCTCGTGCAGTGGTTCGCTGACAACGACGTCGTCAGCCTGGCGACCGACACCATCGGCAACGAGCGCACCGTCCACGAATCCGGGGCCGCGTTCGTCCTCCACGCCGCCCTCATGCGCAACCTCGGGATCGCGTTCGCGGAGATCCTCTCGCTCGACGCGCTCGCCGCCGACTGCGCCGAAGACGGACAGTACGACTTCCTCTACTCCGCCGGCCCCATCAAGATCGCCAACGCGACGGGAGCCCCGGTCAACCCCATCGCTGTCAAATGACATCCGTCTATGCCGCGGCGCCCTGGATGAAGGTCTGGGGCGATACGACGGGATTCCACGACATGGACGCGGCGGTGTCCGTCCGCGACGTGTTCCTCGCTCGCCGAGCCCAGTCGCCCGATGCTCTCGCCGTGGCCTATTTCGACGCGACCTGGTCCAACGAACGTCTCGACCGGGAGGCGGACGCCGTGGCGGCCGCCCTCCGCGAGGCGGGTGTGGGGCACGGCGACGCGGTCGGCCTCTACCTGCAGAACGTGCCGGAGTTCGTGACGAGTGCGCTCGCGGTCTGGAAGCTCGGCGCTGCCATCGTGCCCATCAATGTCATGTATCGCGAGCGCGAACTGGGTCACATCGTGCGCGACTCGGGTCTGGTCGCGATCGTCGCGCTCGACGAGCTGCTGCCGATCATCGACGCTGTCCGCCCCGAGTCCTCCCTGCGCATCGTGATCACGACGAACGGTCTCCGGGCGCTCGCCGGGGCCGAGCGCCCCTCGGTTCTGCAGCAGGTCGCGGACGTGTCGAGAGACGGGTCCGTGTGGTACGGCGACATCCTCGAGCGCTACGCCGACGCGCAGGTGGACGCCGTCCCGTTGACCCGAGACCACCTGGCCTTCATCGCCTACACCTCGGGGACGACGGGCACGCCGAAGGGGGCGATGCTGACGCACGGCAACGTGCTGTTCAGCAGTCAGTCCTTCCAGAGCATGCGTCGCATCGATTCCTCGGATGTGACTTTCGCGATGGCTCCGCTATTCCATGTGACCGGGCTCATCTGCAGTCTGTCCCTGAGTCTGCTCTCGGGCGCTGCTCTCGTGCTGGGTTATCGCTTCGACGTGTCGACGATCCTGCGACTGATCGATGAATACAAGGTCACGTTCACCGTCGGAGCCACCACGGTGTTCCTGTCCTTCCTCGAGCACCCCGAGATCGGGACGACCGACATCTCGTCGCTCACGAAGATCATCTGCGGCGGAGCCCCCATCCCGCCGAGTGTCATCGAGCGCTACCGCAGCGCGACGGGCGTGTACCTGCACAACGGGTACGGACTCACCGAGACGACGTCCCCGACGTTCGGAACCCCGCTCGGCGCACAGAGTCCCGTGTCTGCATCGGGTTCGCTCGCCCTCGGCGTTCCGCTGCCGGATACCGAGGCCAAGCTCCTCGGCGACGACGACCAGGAGGTTCCCCTCGGAGAGCCGGGAGAGCTCGTCGTCCGCGGGCGTCACGTCATGGCGGGTTACTGGAACAACCCTGCTGAAACCGCGGCTCAGCTCTCCGACGGCTGGCTTCGGACGGGCGACATGGCGACGATGGACGAGAACGGTTGGTTCTATCTGGTCGATCGCAAGAAGGATCAGATCAATGCCTCGGGCTTCAAGGTCTGGCCGCAGGAGGTGGAGGAGGTGCTATACGAGCATCCAGCCGTCCGCGAGGCGGGGGTGGTCGGGGTTCCCGACGAGTACCGCGGTGAGACGGTCAAGGCTTTCGTCAGCCTGCGGGGTGGTGCCTCGGTGGAGGCCGATGAGCTGGTCGCGTTCTGCCGGGAACGGCTCGCCGCTTTCAAGGTGCCCCGGATCGTCGAGTTCCTCGACGACCTGCCCAAGACCGTGACGGGGAAGATCACCCGCAAGTCGCTTCGCGAGTTGTCCTAGTGGCCGCGGGAGTCGAGGCGGCCGACGACGGCACTGCGCTGACGGCCAAATCGGACCTCTTCCAGACGGAAAGTCTCCTGACCGACGTCGAGAGGGCGACCAGGAAGCGCATCGCGCGCTTCAACAGGGAGCACGCGGCCGAGGGCGCCGCGGCGCGCTGGACAGAGGGCCGGATGGCGCTCGAGCTCGTTCCCGAACTCACGTCGCTGGAGGTCTACGGAGGAGGGGTCGACGGCTACGGCTGCTCGGGCCTCGGCGATGTCACCGACGGGCTCATCGCCGCCGAGCTCGCCAAGGTCGACTTCGGCCTTTCCGCATTCTTCGGGATCCACGGGGTCCTCTCGCTGCGAGCGATCTCGTCGCTCGGTACCGATGAGCAGAAGGAACGGTGGCTACCCGGCATGGCTCGGGGCGAGCTCGTCGGGGCGCTCGGCATCACCGAGCCGGACCACGGCAGCGACACCTCGGGCATCGAGACCACCGCCCGAGTCGTCGACGGTGGTTACCGCCTCACGGGACGTAAGCGGTGGGTCGGCAACGCCTCCATCGCCGACATCGTGGTCGTCTTCGCGAAGGACGAGACGGGAGCGCTCGGCGCTTTCGTGGTGGACGGGAAGGCGGAAGACTTCTCTGCTGTTCCGATCGAGGGCAAGATCGGCATGCGCTCCTCGTGGCCGACCGACATCGTCATGACCGACGTGTTCGTCCCTGCGTCCGATCGGCTCACGGGTGGCGACGGCGGGCATCAGATCGCCGGCACCTTCAACGCCGTACGGCCGATCGCGGCCTGGCAGGCCCTCGGCCTCTCGATCGGCGCGTTCGAGACCGTCGTGGAGTACGTCGGACGCCGAATGCAGTTCGGGCGCCCGCTCGCGGGCTTCCAGTTGGTGCAGGAGGGGCTGGCCGAGATGGCGGTGCTCATCTCGTCGATGCGGCTCACCTGCCTGCAGACGAGTCGGGCGCTCGAGAACGGGACGCTGACGCACGTCACAGCGAGCGCCGCGAAGATGCTGTGCGCTCGGATGGGGCGTCAGGTGGTCGCGCGGGCCCGTGACCTGATGGGGGGCAACGGCATGCTCGCCCAACATGTCGTCGGGCGGCATTTCGCCGACATGGAGGCCGTCTTCACCTACGACGGCACCGACCACATCCAGAGCCTCATCGTCGGCAAGTACATCACCGGCCTGTCCGCTCTTCGCGGGTGAGGGTGCTTGACAGTGCCCGCCCCCGCATCACACCATCTCAGAACAAGCGTTCGCTTAGAAAGCGAATCCAGCTCACTGTCGCGCAAAGAGGTTCCGTGATCACCACCGACGTCACCGACGGCGTAGCCCTGCTGACCATCGACCGGTCGCACGTGCTCAACGCCCTCGACGCGGCGACCCTGCACGAGCTCGCCGACACCTTCGCCGAGCTCGACGCGCGCAGCGATGTCGCGGTCATCATCCTGACGGGTGCAGGGGAGCGGGCGTTCTCGGTCGGAGGGGACCTCGCCGAGATGGCCGAGCCCCGAGGGGTCGCCGAGGCGTTGCGTCTGCCCATGCAGCGAGTGCTCGACGACATCGCGCGATCGAGCACGCCGACCATCGCCGCCGTGAACGGCTACGCGCTCGGTGGGGGCCTGGAACTCGCTCTAGCCTGCGACATCCGCATCGCGGGCGAGCGTGCGACCTTCGCACTGCCCGAGCTGACCTGGTCGCTTCTCCCCGCCGCCGGTGGCATCACGCGGCTCACGCGCCTGGTCGGTGCCGGGCGTGCGCTGGAGATGATCCTGACGGGTCGTACGGTGCGGGCCGACGAGGCCCTGTCCGTGGGAATCGTGAGCTCGGTCGTGCGCGACGCCGATCTGCTCGACGTCGCGCGGGCGACCGCCGAGACCGTGGCCACGAAGGCCCCCATCGCCGTTCGTGTCGCCCGCATGACCGTCCGCGTCGCCGCCCAGAGCGACTCCGACACCGCGCTACTCGCCGAGAGCCTCGCGCTCGCGGCGATCCATGGAACGGCCGACCGGGCCGAAGGTACGTCCTCCTTCGTGGAGAAGCGTCCCGCACGATTCGAAGGAAG
The DNA here is from genome assembly GCA_913778905.1 of uncultured Naasia sp. Taxonomy (GTDB): domain Bacteria; phylum Actinomycetota; class Actinomycetes; order Actinomycetales; family Microbacteriaceae; genus Naasia. Next base: position 31,850 of record CAJYYA010000014.1, read on the forward strand.
ATGACGATGACGATCGACAGAGTGCTCGTGGTGGGCGCCGGGGCCATGGGCGCGCAAATCGCGCTGCTCGGAGCCCTCGGCGGCATGAGCGTCCATCTGCACGACGTGCGGGCAGAGGGGTTGCTCAACGCCGAGCAGTCCCTCCGCTCGCGCCTCGCTCGCCGGGTCGCGAAGGGGGACATGTCTCAGGAAGAGATGGATGCCGCTTTCGCGCGGCTGGTGTTCACGGGCGACCTCGCTGCGGGGGCGGTGGACGCGCAACTCGTCATCGAAGCCATCATCGAAGACCTCGAGGCCAAGGTCGAGCTCTTCCGTTCCCTCAGCGCCCTCGTGACGGACGCGTGCATCTTCGCCTCCAACTCCTCGAGCATCGTCGCGTCGATCCTCGGGGAGCGCTCGGATCGTCCCGATCGCGTCTGCAACATGCACTTCTTCAATCCGCCCCTCGTCATGGAGTGCGTCGAGGTCGTCGCGCGAGACGGACTCGCTCCCGACGTCATCCCGGCGGTCCTCGACGTCTGCCGGCGGATGGGGCGCTCGCCGGTGCGACTCGACCGAGAGATCCCGGGGTTCGTCGCCAATCGCATCGTGAGCGCCGTCGTCGCCGAGGCGGCCGCGCTGGTGGAGGGCGGGTACGCCACCGTCGAAGCGGTCGACGAGATCTGCCGCACTGCTCTGCGATACCCCATGGGCCCGTTCGAATTGCTCGACATGGCGGGCCTCGACGTCAATCGCCAGATGCAGCAGCTCATCTTCGAGCAGACCGGTGATCAGAGAGATCAGCCCGTCGCGGCCGTCACCCGGCTCGTCGATCAGGGGCGACTGGGTCGCAAGTCCGGCGCGGGTTTCTATGACTACACGGAGACGACAGGAGGTGCGGCATGACGACCGCAGGTCGGATCGAGGAGTCGCCGCGCGCGACGTTCCTCGCCTACGCCGCTAGGGGGCAGCTCGGGTATCAGGTGGCTAAGGGATCGGGGCGCCCCGTCTTCTTCCCCCGTGTGACCGAGCCTGTGACAGGAGACACCGACCTCGAGTGGCGGGTCTCGATGGGTATCGGGACCGTGTACGCGACGACCACCGTCCGCCCCCGGGGCGACGAGCCGCACAACGTCTCGATGGTCGATCTGGATGAGGGATTCCGGATGATGTCGACCGTCACCGGGACGGCGCCCGACGACGTCCGCGTCGGGCAGAGGGTCCGTCTCGTGATGCTGCCTCTCGGCCCGGATGGGGCCGAACTACCCGCCTTCGAACTCCTCGAGGAGAAGTCATGACCGAATCGCTGCGAGGCCGCACCGCCATCGTCGGTGTCGCCGAATCCGATCTCGGCGAGGTCGCTCCCGGAACCACGCCGGCGGACCTCATGGGGCAGGCGGCTGTGCGCGCGCTCGATGATGCGGGTATCGAGCTCTCCGAGGTCGACGGCCTGTTCGCCGCGGGTACACAGATGATGATGGGCTCGCTGAGTCTCGGTGAGTATCTCGGCATCAATGCCCGCTACTCGGACGGGTCCAACACCGGTGGTTCGTCGTTCGAAGCCCACCTGCACCACGCCGAGGCCGCCATTGCCGCGGGTCTCTGCGACGTCGCGCTCATCGCCTATGGCAGCACCCAACGGTCGCTTCTGAAATCGGGTGGGGTGATCCCGCAGGAGGCACCGAACCCGTACGAAGAGCCCTACTCGCCCATGATGCCCATCAGCGCGTACGCCCTCGCTGCGTCGCGGCACATGCATCAGTACGGCACGACCCGTGAGCATCTGGCTCGGGTCGCCGTCGCCGCCCGGGAGTGGGCGGTCATGAATCCGGTGGCCTGGTCACGCAAGCCCATGAGCCTCGAGGAGGCGCTCGCCGCGCCGATGATCAGCGACCCGCTGAGTGTGAAGGACTGCTGCCTGCTCACCGACGGCGGTGGTGCGGTCGTCGTGACCTCGGCCGAACGTGCGAAGGACACGAAGAAGTCACCGGTGTTCGTGCTCGGCAGCGGGGAGGCGCAGAGCCATCTGCACATCTCCAGCATGCCCGATTTCACGACCACCCCGGCCGTGCAATCGGGTGAGCGCGCTTTCGAGGCCGCGGGTCTCGGGATCGCCGATATTGATGTCGTCGAGCTCTACGACGCGTTCACGATCAACACGCTGTTGTTCCTCGAGGACCTCGGATTCTGCGGCAAGGGCGAGGCCGGCGCGTTCGTCACCGACGTCGGCATCGGCCCCGGTGGCGGACTTCCGGTCAACACCAACGGGGGCGGGCTCTCCTATGCGCACCCGGGCATGTACGGCCTACTACTCCTCGTCGAGGCCGTCCGCCAGATCCGCGGTGAGAGCGGCGACCGGCAGGTGGCCGATTGCGATGTGGCGCTCGTCAACGGCAACGGCGGTTTCCTCTCGAGCCAGTGCACGACGATCCTCGGCAGTGAGGCCACCCTGTGAGTGCGCTCGAGTTGCGCACCTATCGAGCGGCCGAGGGCAAGCGCGAGGCCCTCCTCGCCCGGTTCCGCGATCACACCATCGCCCTGTTCGAGAAGCACGGCATGCGGTCCGGGGGTTACTGGCGGGATGAGGCCGACCCCGATGTGCTCGTCTATCTCATCCGGCACGTGGGAGATCCGTCCGCGAACTGGCAGGCCTTCAGGGATGATCCCGAGTGGCAACGGGTCGCCGCGGAATCCTCCATCGATGGTCCTCTCGCGGTCGAGATCCTCTCGTCCTACCTCGTCGACACGGAGCTGACAGGGGTGTCGCCGCTCGACCGCCTTCGAGACAGGTGACGGTCGCGGTCGTCACGGGCGCTGCGCGAGGTATCGGAGCCGCGATCGCCGTCCGGCTGGCTCGCGACGGTATGGATGTGGCCGTCGTCGATCTGACGGATTCTTCCGACACCGAACGAGACGTTTCGGCGCTGGGTCGGCGGGCGTCCGGGGTGGGTGCGGACGTCACGTGCGCCAAGGATGTCGACGCGGCGTTCCATCGGATCGAGCAGGACCTCGGTCCGGTGCAGGTGCTCGTCAACAACGCGGGCGTGACGCGCGACGCGTTGCTCTTCCGCATGTCCGAGAAGGAGTGGAGCGCCGTCCTCGACGTGCATCTCACGGGCGCCTTCCTGATGACGAGGCGCGCCCAGGCCGGCATGGTGGAGGCCGGCTGGGGCCGGATCGTCAGCCTGTCGAGTGTGGCCGCCCACGGCAATCGCGGCCAGGTCAACTACTCGGCAGCAAAGGCGGGAATAATCGGTTTCGCGCGCACAGCCGCCCTGGAGCTGGGGCCTTTCGGGATCACCAGCAACGTCGTGGCGCCCGGGTACATCGATACGCCCATGCTCCGTGCGGTGGCGGATCGGACCGGCCGGGAATGGGGTCCCTATGCGGCCGCTGCGGTCGCAGACCTCCCCGTCCGGCGAATGGGGACGAGCGAGGACGTCGCGGCCGCCGTCGCCTTCCTCGCTTCGCGTGAGGCCTCCTACATCACGGGTGAAGTGCTCAACGTCGGCGGCGGTCTGCGGGTCTGACCTTGATGGACGGCTCGGGCTATTGACAGCGCCTCAGTCGATCGTGTTTAGTGGCCGAACGTACCGAACGCTCGCTTAGAAATATGCAAGGCCGACATCGAAGCAGCGAGCTTCACCTCACAGCAGATGACCGCGATGACGCGGCTCGAAAGGACGATGATGTCTGTTATTTCGAAGGCTGGTCGGCGCACGCTGACCGGTTTCGTCGCGGGGGTGGCGATCTTCGCCCTCGCTGCCTGTGCCTCCGGCGGAGACACCACCCCGGCCGCCACCTCCACCTCCGACGTCGAGGGTGATGTCATCGCCTTCTCCGGCGCCGACACCGAGAACCTGGGTGGCGACCTCACCATCCCCGTCGGTCTCGACGTGGCCCTCTCCGGTCAGGGAGCGTACTTCGGCGACGTCATGGTCAAGGGCGCCCAGCTGGCGGCCGACCAGATCAAGGCCGCCGGTGGTCCGACCTTCGAGTTGAGCGTCAAGGACCACAAGTCCGGCGACGCCCAGGCCGGCGTGCAGACCACCCGCGAGTTCTCGCAGGAGGGCGTGCACATGGCCCTGTACTCCTACATCGCAGTGCTCGGATCCGCGCTTCAGCCCATCGAGCAGTACAAGATCCTGTCCCTCGACGGCGGCGGCGGGACGCAGGAGTTCGCGAAGGGCATGCCGTACTTCTACGGCACCCGTGCCCTCCCGCCGAACGACACCTTCGTCGGCACCGCGAAGTACATCGCGGAGGCCATGCCCGACATCAAGAAGGTCGCCATCATCATCGGCGACACGGGCGCGGAGAACACGGCCGACTCGGTCGCGAAGGCCACCGATGAGCTCGAAGCGAACGGCATCGAACTGGTCGACACCGAGATCGTGACCTACGGCGGTACCGACTTCTCGAGCGCGGTCAACAAGATCGTCGCGACCGACGCGCAGATGGTCATCTCCGTGCAGTACGGGACCGACGGCGGCTACTTCCTCAAGCAGCTGCGCGCAGCCGGATCCGACCTCCCCGTCATCGGTGTGGAGTTCATCCCGGACGTCGCCGACATCGCCGGCTCGGCTGCGGATGGCTTCATGTTCTCGCTCGACTACTTCGACGCCACCAACCCGTCGAACCAGTGGGCCAAGTACATGGTGGACACGGCCAAGGAGGCCTACCCGGACCTGACAGTCGACTTCTATTTCGCGAACTACTACCAGGACATGTTCAAGCTCTGGACCACGGTCCAGCGCACGCTCAAGGCGGGCGGTGACGTCAACAGCGGCGAGGACCTCCTCAAGGCCTTCGAGTCGAACCTGACCTTCGCCTCGGTCTACGGCGGAACCCCGGAGGACCTGAGCGGTGAGGAGTCGATCGACGCCGACTCGCACAGCCTCGAGACCCGCGAGATGGGCGTCTTCGTCTACAAGAACGGGGAGATCAGCCGACTGGCCACCTACGGCATCGGCGGAACCGACTTCAGTCTCACCAACTAGTCGAAGCCGGTGTGCGGGCCCTGCGCGGCCCGCACACCGGCTCCTCTCGAAAGCGATCAACGTGGATCTCACCCTCATCGGGCAGCTCGTGCTCAACGGACTCATCACCGGAGTGCAGCTCGCCGTCCTGGGACTCGGAATGTCCCTCATCCTCAACGTGGCGCAGCGATTCCACTTCGCCTACTCGCTGACGATCACGCTCGCGGCCTTCGTCGCCGCTCTCCTCGGTCAGGCGGGTGTGCCGGGTCCAGTGGCCGCCATCGCCGGCGTCGTCGCCGCAGCCGTACTCGGCGGGCTCATCGAACTCGTGCTCTACCGCCCGCTGGCCCGCCGTTCCGGTGAGGCCGCACTGCTCCCCATCTTCGTCACGGCTCTCGGGCTCGCCATTGGCGGGCAGAGCCTCATCCAGTTCGTCTGGGCCCGAGAGGCGACCTCGATCGCGTTCGAGCTTGTTCCGGTCACGATCATCGCGCTGCCCTTCGGACTGCGGATGACCACCTTCGACCTCACCGCGCTCATCGTCTTCGGCCTCGTGGCAGCAGCCGGCGTCGTCGCCTTGCGCTACACGCGCTTCGGTCAGATCGTGCGCGGCGTGCGGGTCAACCCCTCGATGGCGAAGGTCGTGGGCATCCGACCCGAGTCGGTCTTCGTCGCCATCTTCGTGGTCGCGTCGGCCGGTTCCGGTCTCTACGGGGTCTTCGCGGCGGCGCGCTATTCGGCCACGCCGTCCATGGGATACGACCCCATGTTTTCCGCGTTTGTGATCGCCTTCCTCGCCGGGGCAACGGCGCCCGGCCTCCGCGTGGTGATCGTCGGCCTCACGCTCGGGATCGTCCAGGTGGTCAGCGCCCTCGTCATCCCCTCGAACCTGACCAACATCGTGATCTTCGGCCTCCTCTTCGTCTACCTCCTGCTCAAGGGCAGTGGTGTCATCCGTTTGACCCCCGTCATGGCAGCGAGGAGCTGAGGTCATGGAATTCTGGATCGGTTACCTCGACCAGGCGCTCATCTTCGCGATGTTCGCCGTGTCCCTCAATGTGCTCATCGGCTATGCGGGCATCTTCTCGATCGGGTCTGCGGCGTTCGGAGCGTTCGGAGGATACTCGACGGCCCTCGTGCTTCTCGGCCAGGGCATGCCCGCGCTGCCGGCCCTTCTGATCGGTGCCGTCATCGGGGGAGCGGCGTCCCTCCTCATCAGCGGCCCCATCCTCAAGCTCAGCGCCGAGTACGTCATGCTGATGACGCTCTCGCTCTCGATCCTCACCGTCACCGTCATCGTCGCCTCACCGCAGCTGGGGAGCCAACAGGGCCTCATCGGGCTCCCTCTGCCGAACTTCGGTGGGAGCGATCTGCTGCTCCCGAGCGACTACGTGCCCTGGCTCGCGATCTTCCTCGCAGTCGCCGTGGCCATCTGCTGGATCATCGCGGAGTCGCCTCTCGGACGACTTCTCCGCGCGGCGAAGGACGACACGGTGGCCGTGCGGTCGCTCGGCAAGAACCCGCTCGGCGTGCAGCTCTTCACCTTCGGCGTCATGGCAGCCATCACCGCCTTCGCGGGCGGACTCCTCGTCCTATACAACGGCATCGCGGCCCCGAGTCTGTTCTCGCTGGACCAGACCATGCTCGTGTTCGCGATGGTGATCGTGGGCGGCACCGCGTCGTTGCCGGGATCCATCGTCGGCGCCATCCTCATCGTGGCGGTCTCACCCGTGCTGCAGCAGGTGCTCAAACTGCGCCCCGAAGACTCCGCACTCATCCGACCGGTCGTGTTCGGACTCCTCCTCATCCTCATCATGCGCTTCCGGCCCGTGGGTCTCATCCCCGAGCGCCGCAGGGTGCTGCGTCCGCGGGATGCCACGGGGAAGGGCGGCCCCTCGGCGGAGGAGGCGCGTCCGACCCACACCGGCGACGCCGCGGAGGTCGCGCCGCGCAAGAGCGGCGAGCGACCCGAGCCCGTCGTCGTCATCGAGGGCATCGACAAGAGCTTCGGAGGCGTTCACGCCGTCCGCGATCTGTCCCTTCAGCTTCGTCGCGGCGAGATCACCGCGCTGGTCGGCCCGAACGGGGCCGGCAAGAGCACGGTCTTCAACCTCATCACGGGCGAGCTCCGCCCGGACGCCGGGGTCGTCCACCTCGGCGGGACGGACATCACCCGGTGGACACCGGAGCGCGTGGCCCGCGCGGGCATGGTTCGCTCCTTCCAAGATCTCCGTGTATTCGGCTCGCTGACCCCGCTCGAGAATGTCGTGATGGCCGGCAGGCCACACGCGGGGGAGAACCCGGCGCTGCTTTTCTTCGCGCCCCTGCGTTGGCGTCGACAGGAGCGCGAATTCGCCAAGACCGCTGCGGAGTGGCTGACATTCGTCGGTCTCGATCCCGAGATCCGCACGGCCACGAGTGCGTTGTCCTTCGCCCAGCAGAAGCAGGTCGCCTTCGCTCGCGTGCTCGCCACCGGGGCCGAGATATTCCTGCTCGACGAGCCGCTGTCGGGCATCGAGGGCAGCGCTGCCGAGGAGCTGTTGGCCCTCATCGAGAGGATGCGCGATCTCGGTCACACCATCTGCATCGTCGAGCACAGCATCCAGGCCATCAGTCGTCTCGCCGACTGGGGCTACTTCATGGAGAACGGGACGGTGACCGCCGAGGGGCGCATCCACGACCTTCTCGCTGACACACGACTCGCGGAGGCGTACTTTGGCATCTCTTGACACGGCGGCCGTTCCGGCTGCCGCACCGACGTCGCAGGTTCCCCGCCTGGAATTGAAGGGACTGTCGGCCGGGTACGGTTCGAAACAGATCGTCTTCGACCTCGATCTCGTGGTCCAGCCCGCTCAGATCACCGTCCTGCTCGGACACAACGGAGCCGGGAAGACCACGACCATCTCGACGGCTTTCGGGCTGATCGATCCCAAAGCCGGCGAGATCCTGCTCGATGGGGAACGCATCGACCGCGGGTCCACGCGAGACCGCGTGCGTGCGGGCGTCGGATTCGTGCCGTCGGAGCGCTTCGTCTTCCCGGCGCTCACGGTCGAGGAGAACCTCAATATGGGTGCCTTCACCGAGAAGGACGCCGCCAGACGGCGGGAGCGCCGCGAGTGGGTGCTCGACAAGTGGCCGATCCTCGCCGAGCGGCGGACTCAGCTCGCGGGCACGATGTCCGGCGGTCAGCGCCGCATGCTGAGTCTCGGTATCGCCCTCATGGCATCGCCCAAGCTTCTTCTCTTGGACGAGCCGTCGCTGGGTCTCGCCCCCGTCGTGGTCGATCAGCTCTTCGACGACCTCCGCCGGCTCGCCGATGAGGACGGGCTCTCGGTGCTCCTCGTCGAGCAGAGCGTGGCCAAGGCCCTCCGTGTCTCGGACGAGGCCTACGTGATGCGCTCAGGTCGGGTCATCGCGCGCGAATCGGCGGCCGAGCTCGCCGCCCGGCCGAGTCTCTGGGATCTGTTCTGATCCCGATCCCCATCCGCTGAAGAACGAAGGAGTCAGAGATGGCAGGCAAGGTACTCATCCTCGGGGCATCCGGGATCGTCGGGTCGGCGAGCATCGAGCGATTCGCCCGCGAGGGCTGGGACGTGGTGGCGGCATCGCGCCGCGCCCCCGAGTTCGTCGACGAGTCGATCTACAGCTTCCTCCCCGTCGACCTCTCGTCGGCCGACGCGACGAGGGAAGCGCTCGCCTCGGTGCCGGACGTGACGCACGTGGTCTACGCGGCGCTCTATGAGATGCCCGGCCTCATCGAGGGCTGGCGCAACGAGCAGCAGATCGCCCGAAACCGCCTCATGCTCGAGAACGTCCTCGCCGGTCTCGACGCGGCCGGCGCGAAGATCCAGCACATCAGCGTGCTGCAGGGCACCAAGGCGTACGGCGTGCACATCCAGCCCATGCGCGTGCCGGCCAAGGAGTCGCAGCCGCGCGTCGAGCACCGGAACTTCTACTGGGAGCAGGAGGACATGCTCAAGGCCTGGGCTCCCGAGCGGGGCGCAGCCTGGACGATCCTCCGTCCGCAGTTCGTATTCGGGCTCTCCACCGGGGCGACCATGAACCTCGTGCCCATCATCGGCATCTACGGCGCGATCCTGAGGCACCGCGGCGAGCCCTTCACCTACCCGGGCGGAGCGTCCTACGTAGCCGAGGCCGTCGACGCCCGCCTGCTCGCCGGTGCTCTCGAATGGGCCGCCGACGCGGAGGCCGCTCGCAACGAGACCTTCAACGTCACGAACGGCGACGTCTTCGAGTGGCGCGACCTCTGGCCCGCGCTCGCCGGTGAGATGGGCCTCGAGACCGGACCGGACTCACCACGCCAGCTGGCCGTGTGGCTGCTCGAAGAGGAGCAGGAGAAGACCTGGGCCGAGATCGTCGAAGCCCACGACCTCGAACGCACGACCATTGCACAGCTGGTCGGCGAATCCCACCACTACGCCGACTTCGCATTCGCCTACGGCTCGGACGGTCGCAACAGCTCGCCCGCGTTCGTCAGCACGGTCAAGCTCCGCCAGGCGGGTTTCACCGAGGTCATCGACACCGAGCAGATGTTCATCGACCTGCTCCGCGGACTGCGGCAGCACCGCATCCTCCCCTGAACCGCGCCAACCCCGAAAGTAAGGAGAATCACATGTCAGGAAAGCTGGAAGGCCGTGTCGCATTCGTCACGGGAGCGGGCTCCGGGATGGGACAGGCCATCTCCTACCGCTTCGCCGATGAGGGAGCAAAGGTCGTCGCCGTCGACGTCAACCCCGAGACGGCAGCGGCCACGGCCGCGACCATCGTCGAGCGCGGTGGGGAAGCGGTCTCCGCGGGAGCGGATGTCCGCGACAAGGAGCAGGTCGCCGCCGCGGTCAAGGTCGGTCTCGATGCCTTCGGCGGATACTCGACGCTCATCCTCAACGCGGGGATCTTCGACAACCAGACTCCGCTGTTGGAGTGCGATGACGACCTCTGGGAGCGCGTCATCGGCATCAACCTGCTCTCCGCGTACATCGTCACCAAGGCCGTGCTGCCCCACATCATCGAGGGCGGCGGCGGGACCGTGGTGACCACCGCCTCAGTGGCGTCCTTCCTCGCAGGCTCGGGAGGAGCGGCCTATACGACGTCGAAGCACGGCATCCTCGGGTTCACCAAGCAGCTCGCGCTCGACTACGCCTCGAAGAACGTGCGCGCCAACGCGATCTGCCCCGGAGCCGTCGATACGGGTCTGACCCGTCCGTTCTGGGAGGCCGACCCCTCTTCGCTCGAACTCTTCTCAGCGGTTCCCGCTCGCCGGGTGGGCGACGCGGACGACATCGCACGTCTCGCGGTGTTCCTCGCGAGCGACGACTCGTCATTCATCTACGGGCACGGTGTCGTCATCGACGGCGGCTTCATGCTCACCTGACCCGATCCGGACTCGCAGACGTGAGGAGCCCACGGACGCCGCGCTCGCCACTGCACGGGGGGCATCACCGTTCGTGGGCTTCCTCGTCTCGCCAACTCGCCGCCGTCGCATCGTTGACCGTAGCGATCGCCTACCTTCCACAACCGCTCCTGGCGTCCATGGCCGAGGGCCTCGGAGTCGGGGTGGGCGACGCGGGAGCGATCGTCGTCGCGGCCCAGCTCGGCTACGCGTTGGGGATTCTGCTGCTCGTGCCGCTCTCGGATGGCCTTCGGCCGCGTAGACAGATACCCGTCCAGATCTGTCTCAGCGCGGGAGCACTGCTCGTGGCAGCCGCCGCCCACAGTCTGTGGATCGCCTGCATCGCAGTGTTCTTGGCCGGCTTCTTCACGAACTCCGCGCAAATCATCGTGGCGACGGTGGCTCGTCACGGTCCGGTGTCGGGAGTGGCGCCCTCCATCGCGCTGATCGGGTCGGGCGTTCTCGTCGGCATCTTCGGAGGGCGCTTGGTGGCCACGATCGTCGAGGAAGCCCACGGATGGCGTGCCGTATACGTCGTGTTCGCTGTGTTGGCGCTCGGGGCTGCGCTGTGGCAACTGCGTCTGATCGGCCCGGACATCGCTCCCGAGAACGTTCGGTGGCGCGGCGCGTTCGTGTCCACTTTCTCCAGAGCATTGACACGTGTGCCCGAGTCGGGGAGAGCAGGCATATGCCAAGGGCTCGTCTTCGTCGCGTTCAACTCGGTCTGGGCGACGGTCGCGGCAGGCATCCCGGGGGGAGGGGGAGCCCCTGCCGTGTTCGGGATCGTCGTTGCACTGGTCGGCTTGCTGACGGCGGGGCTGGTGCCCGTCGCCCGGCGAGTCGGGCTGCGCTGGGCCTTGGGAGGCGTCGTCGCGGGATGCGTGGTACTGGCGATCGGTTCCGAATCCGCGCCCGCCGTGGTGACGGGTCTCCTGCTTGTCACTCTCGGGGGGCAGGTGTGTCAAGTGACCCACCAGGCAGCCCTGCTGCGTTCGGCCGGCGATCAGGCGGGAGCGGTGAACACCCTCTATCTGTTCATCGTCTTCCTGGGAGGCGCGGTGGGAGCCGGGGTGGGCGCTGCCCTTCTCGCGATGTGGGGTTTCGGGGCGGTCGCCCTGTTCGCGACAGCCGCTGCCGTGCTCAGCTGTCTCATCCTCCTGCTCCCGGGGGAGCGCTCGACCGCGACCCGCTGATACGGTCCGCAGGGGTTCGGGAACCTGTCGGACGCGGCACGTAAGCTCTCGCATCGGCCTGCGGGCCGACGCGCGACATCCGCCCCACCGGCGGCTCACGAGAGGATCCCATGGACGGCACCCAAGTCCCGATCGCATTCCAGATCGGCGCCTACGTCGTCCTCGGAGTGATCCTCGTCGCCGACCTGGTGCTGGCCTACCGGCGACCGCACGTGCCGTCGACGCGGGAATCATCGCTGTGGGTCGGGTTCTACGTCGCGCTCGCGCTCATCTTCGCGGGGATCCTGTTCGCCATCGCGGGCGGCGAGACCGCAGGACAGTTCGTCGCGGGCTGGCTCACCGAGTACAGCCTCAGCATCGACAACCTGTTCGTATTCGTCATCATCATGGCGAGCTTCAAGGTGCCGAAGAAGTATCAGCAGGAGATCCTGATGGTCGGCATCATCCTGGCGCTGGTGTTCCGGGGTGTCTTCATCGCGTTGGGCTCGGCGATCATCGAGAACTTCAGCGCCGTGTTCTATCTGTTCGGCGCGTTCCTCATCTACACCGCGATCACGCAGGCGTTCGGCAAGGAGGACGACGACTCGTCCGACAGCTTCCTCATCCGCTTCCTGCGCAAGCGGATCCCGATCACCGAGGAGTATGACCGGAACAAGCTGCGCACCGAGGTCGACGGCAAGAAGGTGCTGACGCCCGTCATCCTGGTCTTCGTCTCGCTGGGGGCCACCGACCTGCTCTTCGCGCTCGACTCGATCCCCGCGATCTTCGGCATCACGACCAGTCCGTTCCTGGTCTTCACGGCCAACATCTTCGCCCTCATGGGCCTGCGCCAGCTCTACTTCCTGCTCGGCGACCTGATCGACAAGCTCGTCTATCTCAAGTACGGCATCGCGTTCATCCTCGCCTTCATCGGCGTGAAGCTCGTCCTGCACGCTCTCCACGAGAACGAGCTGCCGTTCATCAATGGCGGGGAGGGCGTCGAATGGGCCCCGGAGATCGGCACTTTGACCTCTCTCGGCGTCATCATCGGTGCGATGGCCGTCGCCACGATCGCGAGCCTGGTGAAGATGAAGCGCGATCCGTCCCTGCCCGACCCGAAGGACGCGGTGCGCTCCTCGGCGCCCACCGACGAAACACCTCGCTGACCGGCGCGTGTCGGGGAATGTAGCGTGTAGCCATGTCGACCGGAGCTGACGCGCGCAAGCGCGTGGAGTTGCCCGGCGGATCCACCGCCGAGGTCAGGATCGTCGGACACACCGACACGGGGCACGTCCGTCGCGCCAACGAGGATTCCTTCCTCGCCCGCTTCCCGCTCGGCATCGTCGCCGACGGCATGGGCGGGCACGAGCACGGGGCCCGGGCGAGCAATGCCATCGTCGAAACCCTCGCCCGCCTGGTCGGCGACAGCCTGCCGACCGCTGACGACGTGATCGGCGCCCTCCACGACGCCAACGAGCGTGTGCTCGGAGACGCCGGCGCCGAGCATCGCTCGGGCAGCACCGTGACAGGGGTCTGCCTCATCCAGGACGCCCACGGCGCCGACGTGAACTGGCTCGTCGTCAACGTCGGCGACTCGCGCGTCTACAGCTGGGACGGCCGGTATCTCGAGCAGATCAGCGTCGACCATTCGCTCGTGCAGGAACTCGTCGACGAGGGGCTGATCACCGCCGATCAGGCGTCGTGGCACCCCGATCGCAATGTCATCACGCGCGCCGTGGGCACCGACGTGCTCGTCGACATCGATGTCTGGCTCCTCCCCGCGAACGGGTCGCAGACGTTCCTCGTCTGTTCGGACGGCATCACGAAAGAGCTCGGCGACGCTCAGATCGCGTCCATCCTCGCGGCCCACGACCACGAAGACGTCACGGTCGCCGAAGCCCTCGTCGAGGCGGCCCTCGCGGTCGGTGGGCGCGACAACGCGACAGCGGTCGTCGTGGAGTTCGAGCGCGACGCGGCCTTCGACGATCACACGACGGGGCAGCGCTCGCCCGCGATCCTGGAAGACACCCGGCCTCGCGGCTGACGACCGAGAACGACACGGGACGATTGATGGGGACGAACGTGGAAACGACGCGGGACGACGACTGGGGTGCGAGCTACACGGTGGCGGACACCGGATGGCTCCTCCTGGCGCGCCCGGGCTCGGCCCTGCTCATCGACTCCGCCGACGACGCGTCGACGGACGCGCTCGGCGAGGCGCTCGCGGCCGCGGATCCGGGTGGAGCCGTGCTCGGTCGGTTGCTCGCCTCGGGTCTCGCAGGACTGCCGTCGTTCGCTTTCGCCGAGACGACGGGCACCGGGTGGCGCGTCATGGTGCGCGGAACAGCATCGGTTCTCACCGGCGACGAGCGGGTCGACGGCGGCGACTACACGACCTGGGCCGAGCGGCTGCTCTCCGGTGACGAGATCTCGCTGCAGGGAGGGCCCGCCTCCGGCGGTCGTCGACTGCGCCTCCGCGACGGGGTCGTTCCGACGAACTCGGTGACGTTGCGCTCCGGCCGCGCTCCGGCCACAGCGCCCGTCGCGGTCGGGTCCGTCGAGGAACCGGCGCAGCCCGCGACCAGTTCTGTCGACCCGGAGGCGGCCTCCGTCGCCGCGCCCGAGTCCGCCGCTGCCGAGCCCGCCACCGAGCCCGAGCCCGCTCCGATCATCACCGTCCCGCCGATCGTCGCGGCTCCGCCTGCGCCGACCCCGGTCTCGGAGAACACCATCGCCGAATTCACCTCGTCGGGACCGGGCGACGCCTACGCCCATCTGTTCGAAGAGACGGTCGTGCGCCCCATCGAATCGGCGGCGGTCCGCGAACCCGACGAGACGGAGGAGTCGGCACCCTCTGCAGCTCCGATGGATTCGGGAGAGCACGACGGCATGACCGTCCTCAGCGGTGATCTCCAGAAGCTCCGTCAGCAGGCCGCAGCGGAGAACGCGCAGCGCGGCGGGGGAGCAGCGGGCGCCGACAAGACGCCGCGTCTGGTCCTGGTGTTCTCGACCGGCCAGCGCGAGGCGCTCACGGGATCCGTCATCGTCGGCCGGTCGCCTTCGGCGTCCAAGGTCTCGGCGGGCAGCATCCCGCGCCTCGTCGCCATCCCCGACGACCCCGACCTGTCTCGCAGTCACGCCCGCGTCGATCTGAGCGGCGACTCCGCCGTCGTCACCGACCTGCATTCCGTCAACGGCACGAGCATCCAGCTCCCCGGCCAGGCACCGCAACGCCTCCGCGCCGGTGTGCCGTCGACCGTCCTGGCGGGGACCGTCATCGATCTCGGCGGCGGCCTCACCATCACCGTGACGGATGAGGCGGATCTCGGATGAGGCGGCTTCCTCAAACCCCGCCTGAGCTGCGCGGGTACAGCTTCGTCAAACTGCTCGGGACCGGCGGATTCTCCGACGTGTTCCTCTACGAACAGGCGCTGCCGAAGCGCAACGTCGCGGTCAAGGTGCTGCTGGCCGACGATCTGGCGCCCGCCTCGCGCGACGCGTTCGTCGCCGAGGCAAACCTCATGGCCCAGCTGTCGGCGCATCCTTACATCGTCACGATCTTCCACGCCGACGTGACCGACGACGAACGCCCCTACTTCGTCATGGAGTACTGCTCCGGGCCCAGCCTCGCCGAGCGGTACAAGCGCGAGACGTTCTCGGTCTCCGATGCCCTGCGCATCGGGGTGCGGCTGTCGGGGGCCATCGCGACCGCGCACGCGGCCGGGATCCTCCACCGCGACATCAAGCCCGGCAACGTGCTCACCAACGACTACGGCTGGCCCGCGCTCACCGACTTCGGCATCTCGTCGAGCCTCGAGGAGGAGCTGCCGGTCCACACGACGACGGCCGGCACCGGTCTCGAGGCCGGGGGCACCACCGGGGGCGGCGCGTCCGTCGGCCTGAGCGTGCCCTGGTCGCCGTCAGAGATGTTCGAGGACGACCCCCAGCCCGACGTCCGCAGCGACGTCTTCTCGCTCGCCGCCACCATCTGGACCCTCCTCGCCGGCCGGTCGCCGTTCGAGATCCCGGGCCGTTCGAACGGCACGCTCGACCTCATCGGGCGGATCGAACGCGGCGCCATCACGCCACTCGGTCGCGACGATGTGCCGCGCTCGCTGGTGGCCGTGCTGCAGAAGGGCATGTCGCTGCGCAGTGCCGACCGTTTCGCGACGGCGATCGACTTCGGACGGGCCCTGCAGCGCGTCGAGCTGGAGCTCGGCTACTCGCCGACCACCATCGAGGTCCCGAACCTCGAGCTCGAACAGGTCGCCGTCGACGGCGGCGAGGATGGCGACGAGACCCGGGTTCGTTCAGTCGCGACCATCGAAGCCCAGCCGCTCGCCCCTGCGTCGCCGACGATGCCCGGTCGGATCGAGGCTCCCGCCTCCCCGCCGTCCGAGGAGCCCACGCGCGCGCGAAGCGTCACGACCATCCAGCCCGAGTCGATCCCTCGAACGGACGCGTCGGAGGTCGTCGATCGGACTCAGCTGCGGCGTCCGGCGACGCCCGCCTCCGAGGACACCGTCGCCCGGCCCCGTGTGCCGGTTCCGCCGCCTCCCGCAGCGCCCGCTCCCACCGAGGCCCCGCCGGAAGCGAGCCCCGATCCTGCACGCCGGCGCTCGCGCCGCGGTCTCGTGACGACGCTCGTGATCGTCGGCGCGCTCGTGGTGGTCGGCGGTGGCGTCACGGCGGCGATCCTCAGCACGGGGGTTCCCGAGCCGGAGACGACGAACCAGGCGAGCGGCGGCACCGGAGGAGACCCCGCCGACGCGATCGTGGGCGGCGGCGTCCCGGCTCCGACCGACGGTGCGGCGACCCGCGGCGACGGCAACACCTCCGTGACCTTCGTCTGGAAGAACCCCGCCCCTCAGGACGGCGACGCCTACCGGTGGTGGAGGTCGGAGCAGCCGGGGTCGGTCAATGCGACGAAGGAGGCCCTCGCCACCATCGCTCCCGTCGACCCTGCTTCGCGCGTCTGCATCACCGTCGAGCTCCTGCGCGGCGGCAAGACCGGCACACCTGCGGAGTTCTGCAACCCGTGACACCGCCGCTGAAGGTCGAATACTGCGGCGAGTGGTTCACCGTCGACGGGTCGATCGAGTTCGGGATCGGGCGCGAGGCCGAGCTGACGATCGACGAGAACCCCTACCTGCACCGCCGATTCCTGCTGCTGCGCCACGAATACGGGATGTGGTGGCTCGTCAATGCGGGTGCGCTCCTCTCCGCCACGGTCACCGATGCATCGGGGCTCGTGCAGGCCTGGTTGGCGCCCGGCGCGAAGCTCCCCCTGGTCTTCCCGGTCATGCACGTCATGTTCAGCGCCGGGTCGACGACGTACGACTTCACGATCCACCTCGAGAGCGACTTCTTCGACACCGCGGCCACCGCGCAGGAAGCCGGAGGGTCGACGACCATCGTCCCGGTCACGCTGACGACGAGTCAGCGTCGCCTGGTGGTCGCACTCGCGGAGCACGTGCTCACCCAGAACGTGCCGGGGCGCGGCACCATCCCGACCTCCGCGGAGGCCGCGGAACGTCTGGGGTGGACCATGACGACCTACAACCGCAAGCTCGACAACGTATGCGAGAAGCTCGACCGGCTCGGGGTACAGGGACTGCGGGGCGGACGCGGCAAGTTGGCGACCAACCGGCGGGCGCGGCTGGTCGAGTACGCCGTGGCGACCCATCTCGTGGGGCCCGAGGATCTCGCTCTCCTCGACCATAACGATCCAGTGAATTCTCAGGATGGGGAGCTCTCCCCATCGCCATAATCCACAGGTGCGGGGTACGTTCGAGAGTCGTTCGTGTACAGATGTGTCGACACGCGTCTAGCTGACTGGGAGAAAGACACGTATGAGGTTCACGTCGTGGCTGCGCGAGCGCAAGACGCTCGCGTCCACGGTGACGCTCGCGCTGATCGCCGGCATCCCCGTCACCTTCGCGGTCCTGCACCAGGGTTTCCCCATCACGGACGCGGACCTGACCACGCGTGACGTGTGGGTCACCAACGGCGACCGCCTGCTCGCCGGGCGACTCAATCGGCAGATCGAGGAGCTCAACGGCGCCGTCGAGACCTCGAGTCGCGCCATCGACGTGCTCCAGAACGGCGCCGACGTCTTCCTCGTGGATGCCGAGAACGCGTCCGTCGAGCGCATCGACCCCGCCTTCACGACCCTCGTCCAGAAGGCCGACCTCCCCGCCGGAGCCCAGCTGGCGTTCGGCGGCAAGACCCTCGGCATCCTGGACCCCGCCGACGGCCGCGCCTGGGCCGTCAGCGTCGAGAACGAACTGAGCTTCGACCCGCTGACCCTGGAGCCCGACGTCAAGGCCGGGGCCGACGCCTCGATCGCCGTCTCGGAGAAGGGTGAACTGTTCGTCGCGTCACCGGCGGAGAAGGCGCTGTTCTCGATGGAGAAGGTGGGCGACGCCCCCGACAAGCGCGAGCTCGACATCTCCGGGCCGGTCCAGATGGCCACGGTCGGCGAGGTCCCGGTCATGCTCGACACGGCCGCCAACGAGGTCGTCCGCCAGGACGGATCGCGCGTGTCGCTCCCCGCCACGGGTCTCGCGATCCAGCAGTCCGGCGCGAAGAACGACTTCGTGCTGGTGGCCGGATCCGACGCGCTCCTGCGGGTTCCGCTCAGCGGCTCCGACGTGGTGAGCACCCCTGCCGACGTGGCGCGTCCCGCCGACGACGAGAAGGGCGTTGCCCGGCCCGTCTGGCTCGACGGGTGCGCCCATGCGGCCTGGGCGGACTCCTCTCGCTATCTCCGTGTCTGCGACGGCAGCGATCCTGCCGCCTTCGACATCGAGCAGTCGACCGCTGGACAGCAGCTGACGTTCCGGGTCAACGGCTCGGTCATCGCGCTCAACAACATCGACAACGGCAACACCTGGGTCCTCAAGGACTCCCTGCGCCTCGTCGACAACTGGGACGAGGTGACCCCTCCGAAGGAGGAGGACAACCAGGAGGGCGACCAGAAGTCGACCCGCAAGTCCTACGAGGACATCCTGGCCGACCGCACCGAGCAGAACCGACCCCCGACGGCCGAGGACGACGACTTCGGTGTCCGACCGGGCCGCACGACGATCCTCCCCGTGCTCGACAACGACACGGACCCCGACGGCGACGTGCTGACCATCACCGACTTCACGCAGCTGCCGCCCGACATCGGCCGGATCGACGAGATCGACGACGGTCGGGCCCTGCAGTTCACCGCGGGCACGGCGACCATCGGGACGGCCTCGTTCCGCTACACCGTGTCGGACGGGCGGCCCGGTGGCGTCGACGAGGCGCTGGTCAACGTGCGCGTCGTACCTCTCGAGGTCAACAACCCGCCCGTGCAGAAGCGCGTCGCATCGCAGGCACTCGAGGCCGGCCAGACGCTCAGCTACAACGCGCTCACCGACTGGATCGACCCGGACGGCGACGACATCTTCCTCGACGCCGCATCGGCCACGTCGGCGGACGGAGTGCGCTCCACGCCCGACGGATTCGTCACGTTCGAGCACCGTTCCGGAGAGCTCGGCCTCAAGGAGGTCGGCCTCGTCGTCTCCGACGGGCAGCTGACCGCCGAGGGCGCCTTCAACGTCGATGTCCAGCCGCCGGGAACGCTCAAGCCCATCGCGACGGCCGACTACATCCGCCTGTTCGTGAACGAGGTCGGCGAACTCGAGCCCCTCGCGAACGACCTCTCGCCCTCGGGTGCCCCGATCTCGTTGGTCGGCGTCGACAAGGTCGATCCGGCGTTGACCGTCCAAGCGAACCCCGACTCCGGCAAGGTGTCGATCTCGGGTGCGCGGGCGGGCGATTACGAGTTCACGTATTCGATCGCCGCGGGCGGGCAGACCTCCACGGGTATCGTCCGCGTGAGCCTCGTCGAGAACCCGGCCGATCCGCTGCCTCCCATCGCGGTCAAGGACACCGCGTTCCTCCGCGTCGGCGAGCCGGTCACGGTCAAGGTCCTTGCCAACGACGTGTCGCCCAGCGGTCGCGTGCTCGGGATCCAATCGGTGGACACCTCCGCGGCGGCCGCGGGTCTCTCCGTCGAGGTGCTCGGCAACACGCTCATCCGTGTGAGCTCCAGCACCGCCCTCGACGCGCAGACGCAGTTCACCTACACGGTCTCCGACGGTCAATCGACTGCTCTCGCGGGTGTCACGGTCGTGCCCGTCCCGCCGGTCGTGCAGCGACAGCCGCCCGTCGCGGTCGACGACAAGGTCACGGTACGGGCCGGTGACATCGCCCGCGTGCCGGTGCTCGACAACGACTACCACCCCGATCAGGCGACCCTCATCCTCGAGCCCGACCTCGTCGAGACGGACAACATCGGCGACGGCGCGCTCGCGTTCGTCTCCGAGGGGACCGTGCGCTATCAGGCGCCGAGTGAACCGGGCCAGTACTCGGCGGTCTACCGTGTGGCCGACCGCTACGGCGAGTCCGCGACGGCCACGGTGACCTTCGTCGTCACCGCTCCCGACGCCGAGGGCAACCGGCCGCCCGTCCCCGTCACGCAGACCGGGCGTACGTTCGCCGGCTCCACCATCCGCGTCGACGTGCCGCTCGACGGCATCGACCCGGACGGCGACTCCGTGCTGCTGACCGGTCTCAATCAGGCTCCCCAGCTGGGCCGCATCGTCGAGACGGGCACCACCTACTTCGTCTACGAGGCGTACGACACGTCGGCCGGAACGGATTCGTTCACCTATCAGGTCGAGGACACGTTCGGGCTCCGCGCGTTCGGGACGGTCCGGATCGGCGTGATCCCGCGACCCGCCGAGGCCCTGGCGCCCATCGCCGTCGACGACGCGGTCGAGGTCCGCCCGGGCAAGACCGTCTCGGTTCCCGTGCTCGACAACGACTCCGACCCCAACGGATACACGCTGAAGCTCAGCGAGGAACTCGTCCAGGTCGACCCGGGTATCGAGGCCTCCGTGGAGGGGTCCCGCGTCATCGTCAAGGCGCCCGAGGCCGAGGGCGGATACGTCGCGCGCTACGAGATCACCAACGGTCACGGCGGCGTCGACCAGGGCTTCGTGCAGGTCCGAGTCACGCCAGACGCCGCGATCCTCCCGCCGACCGCGATCGACCACTACGTCGACCAGGACCAGGTGAAGGTCACCGATCCGATCGAGGTCGACGTCCGCAAGGGGGCCTTCAACCCGAACGGCCGCGACTCCGACCTCGTCATCAGCTTCGAGGGCGCCAACGCGGGCAATGCGTCGATCGGCGACGACGGCAAGGTGCGCGTCACACCGGGGGAGAAGCGAATCGCCATCGCGTACCGCCTCACCGACGAGCCCAACGAGCTCAGCGCGACCGCGTTCATCATCGTTCCGCCCGAGGTCAGCGCGAGCTACGCGCCACCGCCCTATATCCGGCCGGACGCGATCCCGCAGGCTCTCGAGATGAACGAGACCAAGCAGTGGGCGCTCGCCGACATCGTCGTCGCGCCGTCGGGCCGCCCGGTCAAGATCACCGACGCCTCGACCGTGACGGCGTCGAACGGGCAGGGATCGTCGTTCGTCAACGAGACGACCCTCACCTACACGCCGCCGCGCGACTTCCGCGGAAGTGCCGCCATCGTCTTCGAGGTCACGGACGGGAACTCGAAGGACGACCCGAACGGCAACATCGCGCTCCTGACCCTGCCACTGCAGGTCGGCAACCCCGACTTCAGCGACACCCCGCCGACCTTCACCCCCGCCGACATCTCCGTCGAGGCGGGCGAGGCGCCCGTGACCTTCGACCTCCGGTCCGCGACGGCCCATCCCAACCCGTCGGTCATCGGGCAGGTCACCTACACGGGCTTGTCCGGTGCGACGCGCGACATCTCGGCGAGCCTCAGCGGGTCGCAGCTGCAGGTGTCCGCACCCCTCGGCGTGCAGCCGGGCGCCAGCACCACCCTCACCTTCGAGTTGAAGTACCGGGACTTCACGGTGCCCGGCAGCATGAAGGTCACGGTCGTGTCGTCTTCGCGTCCGCGCCCGCAGGCCGTGGACGACGAGGCCAAGGGCCAGCGCAGTCGCACGAGCGTGGTCAACGTGCTCGCCAACGACTTCAACCCCTTCCCGGATCAGCCCCTCACGCTGCTCGACGCGAAGGTCGAGAACGCGGGTGCCTCGGCAGCCAGCGTGCGCTTCAACCCGGGCGGCGACGTCACGGTCGTGCCCGGTTCGTCCTTCATCGGTGTCGTCAGCGTGCTGTACCGCATCGGCGATGCGACGAAGGATCCGAACCGCGAGACGCAGGGTCGCCTGCTCCTCAACGTGCGCGACGTCCCGTCGAAGGTGGCGACGCCCACCATCCAGCGCGAGGGCGACCAGGAAGTCACCATCGCCTGGCGGACGCCGGCGACGAACGGCGAACCCATCGAGCACTACACGGTGAGCTACGACGGGAAGAGCGTGCAGGTCCCCGCCACTCAGGCGACCTACACGGCGACGGGCTTGAAGAACGGCACGTCCTACACCTTCCGCGTGAGCGCGACCAACGTGCTGGGCGACGGCGAGGCCTCCGACCAGAGCGCCGTGGCGGTGCCCTACGGAAAGCCGTCGACTCCGGGCACGCCCACCCTCTCGGCGACGACCGACGGTTCCGGCAACCTCACGATGACCTGGCCCGCCTCGAACGGCAACGGTCGCGACGTGCAGAAGTATCAGTGGGTCATCGGCGGCCAGAGCGGCGAGGTCGCGGGCAACGCCACATCGGTCACGACGCGGATCGGCGTCGGCGACAGTGCGACCGGATACGTCACGGCTGTCGGCCCGGGTGGGTCCAGCGGCCGATCGAATGCCAGCAATGCCGCGACTCCGACACCGGGGCAGCCCGGCAACCCGCGAGCGAGCACCGGCAACCAGGGTGACCGCACCGTCACGCTCAACTGGAATGCCGCCGACGCGTACGGCAACGGGGTCGGCAACTACGTCCTCAACATCTCGAACGTCGGCGAGGTCACGGTCGGCGGAAACCAGACGAGCTACCAGTTCCAGGGCAACTTCGGCACGTCCTACACGTTCACCGTCGTCGCTGTCACGAAGAACGTCGCCGGTCCCCGGTCGGGCACGTCGAACGCGGCGACTCCCGCGGACATCCCGCCGGCCCGCCCGAGCGGACAGGTGGCCAAGGGCGGTCCGGCACCGTACTGCAACGGGTGCCGTTACGTCGTCCTGGACTACCAGAACTTCACCCCCGGCAGCTACCGCATCACCACCGAGATCAACGGCAACTATGGGCTGTCCGAGAACAGTTACGACCTCGGGGTCAGTGGTAGCAAGCAGATCCTGAACGGGCTCGGCCAGCGCAACAACGACCGGATCCGCATCCGCGCCATCAACAATGCGACCGGCGAGACCTTCTATTCCGACTACACGACCAACTGGGACAACCTCTAGGACCGCGCCGCGGACCCTGTGAGAGCGAGAGAGAGCGACATGCCCGTAACCCAAGAGCAGGCCGACTGGTTCCACGGCGCCTTCGACAGCCTGGTGGCGAACATCGACCAGGCCATCCTGGGCAAGCGCGAGGTCATCCGCCTCGTCGTGACCACCATGCTGTCGGGCGGGCACATGCTGCTCGAGGACTTCCCGGGAACCGGCAAGACCGTGCTCGCCAAGGCGCTCGCGAACACCATCGACGGCTCGCACTCGCGTATCCAGTTCACCCCCGACCTGCTGCCCTCCGACGTCACCGGTGTGACGATCTACGACCAGGGCAAGGGGATCTTCGAATTCCACAAGGGACCGATCTTCGCCTCGGTGATGCTCGCGGACGAGATCAACCGCGCCAGCCCCAAGACGCAGAGCGCACTGCTCGAAGTCATGGAGGAGGGCGTCGTGACGGTCGACGGCGTCGGCCACGAGGTGCCGAGCCCGTTCATGGTCATCGCGACACAGAACCCCGTCGAGCAGGCCGGAACCTACAAGCTCCCCGAGGCGCAGCTCGACCGCTTCCTCATGAAGACCTCGCTCGGCTACCCCGATCACCGCACGACGGTGTCGCTGCTGCTCGACTCCCAGAACCGCGCCCGCGCCTCCAAGATCTCGCCCATCATCGCGGGGTCGTCCATCGTGTCGATGGCGCAGCTCGCGAGCGAGGTGCACGTCGAGTCGAGCGTGATGGAGTACGTGAGCGAGATCGTCACCGCGACGCGTTCCGACAAGGACGTGGCGCTCGGTGTCAGCATGCGCGGGGCCCTCGCCCTCGCGCGCGCCATCAAGACCTGGGCCATCGCCGCGGGTCGCACCTACGCGACCCCCGATGACGTCCGCGATCTGGCGGTGCCCGTCCTCGCGCACCGTCTCATCCTCGACCCCGAATCCGACTTCGCCGGCGTCACCGCCGCCGACGTCATCTCACGAGTCCTGGTCGACATCGCACCCCCGGCGACCCGCGCGGCATGACGCAGGTGGTTCCGCCCGTCGAGGGCGAACGCCCCGACGGGGGCGCCGAGGAGCGCGCAGCGGAGACGCCGTCGCGCCGTGCTGCCCGCCGTCCGGCGAGCGAGGAGAAGGGCGCGAAGCGTCGGAACCCGGGTGCCGCGCGCCGCGGGGCGACCGCTCGCCGCGGCCGAGCGCGCGCCGCCGCGAAGATCGGGCCCTCCGCGTTCGCCCGCGCACTCCACGGTCCGGCCGTACTGGTCGGCTCCGGGTGGCGCGCCCTCGCACGACTGCTCGGGCCGGTCCTCGCCACCGTCAGCGCGCTCGGCTGGGTCGTCCTGCTCGCCGCAGCCGCGACGCTGGTCGCGGGCTACCTGCTGGGATGGCACGAACTGGTCTTCCTCGGCTTCACCCTCGCCGCCGCGCTCGTCGTGGCGGCCGCCTACCTCTTCGGGCGCAGCGACTACAGCGTGTCCATCGAGCTCTCGCCGACCCGCGTCGTCGCGGGGGGCCGCGCCCTCGGCCGTCTGGTCATCACGGGTCGACGGAAGCGCAGCGCGCCGAGCCGCATCGAGCTGCCGGTCGGGCAGGGACTCGCGGAGTTCATCGTCCCGGGCATCGGCGCGGGGGAGTCGCACGAGGAGCTCTTCGCCGTCCCGACCAATCGTCGGGCCGTCATCGTCGCCGGACCGGCCGTGTCGGTCCGCGGGGATCAGCTGGGGCTCGTTCGTCGCGTCCTGCGCCTCACCGAAGAAGTCGAGCTGTTCGTCCACCCCAAGACGACACGTCTCGATTCGAGTGCCGCCGGGCTGGTCCGCGACCTCGAGGGCGAGACGAGCAAGAAGATCACCAACAACGACATCTCGTTCCACGCCCTGCGCGCCTACGAGCCCGGCGACGATCGTCGGTACGTGCACTGGCGCACCTCGGCCCGCACGGGTCAGCTCATGGTGCGGCAGTTCGAGGAGACCCGGCGATCGCAGCTCACGATCATCCTCGCGACCGACCGGCGTCACTACGCGGACGACGACGAGTTCGAGCTGGCCGTCTCGGTTGCCGCGTCGCTGGCGGGTCAGGTCATCCGCAACGGCACCCGGCTCGACGTCGTGACCGACACCATGCAGCTGCGCACCCGCAGCGTGACGTCGATGCTCGACGACTCGTGCAGGATCGAGCAGACCGACACCGGTCTCTCAGCTCGTGACGCCGTGAGGGCCGCCACCTCTCGGCTCGCGGCACCCAGCGTCGCCATGGTCGTCGCCGGATCCCGGTTCGGGGTGTCCGACTACCGCGCCATCGAGGTGCTGTACGGCGTGGACACCGAGACCATCGGGTTCCGCATCGACGCGAGCGAACCGTCGCGGATCCTGTCCGTCGCGGGCCTCAACATCCTCTCCGTCGCCGCTCTCACCGACCTCCCCCGACTCGTCAGGCGGGTGACATGAGCACCACGCCGCCCGTCCCGAGTCAGGTTCCGGGCGTGCCCGGCCGCGCTCCGGCCGCCGAGGCGTCGACGAAGCCACGTGCGCCGCTGGCCTGGCCGAGCACCCGCTCGTGGATCGACATCGCCGTCATCGCCGTGCTGTCGGTCCTCGGCATGGTCGGGCTCACCACGTCGTTCGCGGACCCCCTCTACCTGGTCGCCGGCATCGGCGGCATCCTCGTCGGCGCGCTCGTCGCCCTGCTGGGCACGGCCTTGCGCTGGCCGGTCGTCGTCACTGTGCTGGCCGGCATCGTCGCCTACTTCCTGCTCGGCAGCCCGCTCGCGATGCCGAACGAGGCGCTGTTCGTGATCCTGCCGAGCCTGCAGACGCTGTCCGGCCTCGCCGTCGGCGCTGTGTTCGGCTGGGCCGACCTCGTCACGCTTCGCGCGCCCGTCAGCCTGCCGTACTACGTGACCGCCGTGCCCTATGTGTCCGGGTGGCTGATCATGCTCGTGAGCGTGCTGCTCGCACTGCGCTGGTTGCCCGGGCGCGGCGGGGCGTGGCGGACCGCCGCCGTGCTCGCGGGCCCGCTCGTCCTGTACGTGGTCGGCGTGCTGCTCGGCACGGAACAGCCGTTCTTCGCGGGCGTCCGCGGCGTCCTGTTCGCCGCCATCGCGCTGGTCTGGATGAGCTGGCGTCGACGAGACTCGGCTCGGGTCGCCCAGGCCGCCAACGCCGCGGTGCGCCGCCGCCGCATCGTCGGCACGGCCATCGTGGTGGCCGCCGCCGTGCTGCTCGGCGCTGGCAGCGGACTGCTCTTCGCGCCCGCATCCGACGCCCGCTACGTGCTGCGCGACGAGATCCAGCCGCCGCTCGAGCCGCTCGACTATCCGAGCCCGCTCGCCGGCTTCCGCACCTACACGAAGGATCTCAAGGAGACGGACCTCTTCACCGTGACGGGGCTCGCGGAGGGCGAGCGCGTGCGCACCGCGACCATGGACAGCTACAACGGCGTCATCTGGAACGTCGCCGGGGCCGAGGAGTCGAGCGACGGATCGGGCGAGTTCAGCCTCGTCGGCCGCAGCGTCCCGGTGCCCGCTGTAGCCGAGGGGGCGAGTCCCGTGAACCTCGACGTCACCATCAGCGGCTACAGCGATGTCTGGTTGCCCGACTCCGGGTACGCCACCTCCTTCGGGATGACCCGCGAGCAGTTGGCGGCTCTCCGTTACAACCCGTCGACGGGAACGGCCGTCATGACCGACGGCCTCACGACGGGGGAGACCTACTCGGTAGCGGCCCTCGTGCCCCCGACTCTGACAGATGCGGACCTCGCCGATGTGCCGGTCGCGACCACCCAGCTCGCGCCGGTCGACAACGTCCCCGACATCGTGACGGCCAGAGCCCTCGAGTTCGCCGGGGCCGCGACGACTCCCATCGAGAAGCTCCGCAACATCGAGACCCGACTGAAGACCACGGGCTTCCTCAGTCACGGCACCGCCTCCGACTCGGCCCCGTCGCGGGCGGGCCACGGCGCCGACCGCATCAACGAGCTGCTGACGCTCGACCCGATGGTCGGCGACCAGGAGCAGTACGCCTCGGCCTTCGCGCTCATGGCGCGCAGCCTCGACTACCCCGCACGGGTCGTGATGGGTTTCGCCCCGCAGGTGCCCGCGGGCGGTGGCCCCGTCACGGTGACGGGCGACGACGTGACGGCGTGGGTCGAGGTCGCGTTCGAAGGCAAGGGGTGGGTGGCATTCGACCCCACACCGGACGACACCGATGTGCCGCAGAGCCAGGTGCCGAAGCCGCAGACCGAGCCGCAGCCGCAGGTCCGACAGCCTCCGCGCGCCGACAACGAGCAGGAAGACCTCGTCAACCCTACGGACATCGAGGAGAACGACACCGACGACGAATCGCCCTTCAGCATCCCCGGATGGGTCGTCGTCCTGGCGCTGAGCATCCTCATCCCTCTCCTCATCGTCCTCGGGCCGGTGCTCGTCATCGCTCTGATCAAGCGTCGTCGGGAACGACGCAGGCGGTCGGCCGAGGCCGGTCACGAGCGCGCGGCAGGTGCCTGGGCGGAGTTGCTGGATCGCTACACCGAGCTCGGCTATCCCGTCCCCGCTCGACTGACGCGGACGCTCACGGCGCGCGAGCTGGAACAGCGCGTGCCGGGGGTGGAGAACGGAGCGCTCGTGTCACTCGCGCACCGGACGGACGACGCCGTGTTCGGCGGAGGGGAGGTCTCGCCCGAGGCCGCCGAGAAGGTCTGGACCGAAGCGGAGGGTGCCGCCGCCGCCGCGACGGCGGCGCAGACCCGCGTCAAGCGACTGCTGCGGCTCTACCGGCTCCGGTCCCTCATGGAGCGCTACGGTGCGCTCGTCCGACGGGCGGAGAACGGACCGGGTCCGAAGCGCCGAGACGACTCGTGACGGCGGGCGGCCAGGCCCCCTAGTGGGGCGCAGAGGCCGCCCGTCTATAGTCGGAACGTGGCTGACAGCGGATTCATCGTGCCGCCGCCGGGGCTGCTCCCCGAGCCGGTGCAGGCTCCCTCGCGTTCCGAGGTGCCCGAGGTGTCCGGCCCGGCCCCCATCTTCTTCACCACCCTCCCCGGGGGTGCACCTCCGGCCGCGCCCGAGCCGGACGAAACTGCCGCCGAGGCGGTCGCGGAGGTCGCCGCCGACGCCCCGCCGACGGACGTCGCGGGACCCGAGGACCACACGGGATGGATCCTCGCGGGAGACGGTGTCTCGCTCGACACCGTCCCGCCCGTGCTCGTGCTGGGCCGCGAGCCCGTCAGTTCCGAGGATGGCGCCGCTCTCATCGCGGTCTCCGGTGCGGGTACGGTCTCGAAAACCCACGCGATCATCCGGTTCGACGGCGAGACGCTCAGCGTCGAAGACCTCGGCTCCACCAACGGGACCGCAGTCACCGTCGCGGGAAAGCGCACCGTTCTGGACGCCCGGACCCCGTTCGTGGTCGGC
Organism: uncultured Naasia sp.; assembly: GCA_913778905.1. Taxonomy (GTDB): domain Bacteria; phylum Actinomycetota; class Actinomycetes; order Actinomycetales; family Microbacteriaceae; genus Naasia. The sequence goes on from CAJYYA010000014.1 coordinate 60,175, forward strand.
GACGACGCGGAGCTCCGCCTGGGCGACGCCCGACTCGACCTCCGACGGGCGATGCTCGACCACTGACGGGCATCCGAACTTTCGGACTTCCCATGACGGGCTCCGTTGACCTCTCCCGATGCGGACGCCGGGCATAGCCTGAGCGCACGCCTCCTCTCGCCGAATTCGCCACCACCTGGCGCGCCGATCCGCTCGCGATCGTCGCGATCCTCGGCGCAGCCATCGCCTATCTCGCAGCGGTACGGCGCGTGCGCGCCGAAGGGCAGAGGTGGCCTCTTCGCCGCACGATCGGGTTCTTCGTCCTCGGGCTGGGGTCCTACGCCGTCATCGAGCTCGGCTTCCTCGGGGTGTGGTCGAACGAGCTGCGATGGGCGTTCACGACCCGGATCGCGCTGCTCATCTTCGTCGTGCCCGCCGGTGTGGCCGCGGGTGCCCCGCTCGAACTCTTCCGTCGCGCGGGAGGGGAGCGTGCGGAGGCCGTGTTGGAGAGGGCTCTGGCGTCTCGTCTCGTGCGTCTGGGCGGTAACGCCATGGTCGCCACCATCGTCATCGCGGCGGTCTTCTGCCTGTTCCTGACGCCCGTCGCCGGTGTGTTGAGGACCACTCCCTGGGTGAACGAGGGGCTCGGGCTCCTCGTGCCGATCGTCGGAATGGGCATGGTGCTGCCGATGAGCGCCTTCGGCACCATGCGCACGAGCCTGTTCATCGCGATCGAGTTCCTGCTCGCGTTCTTCGAGCTGCTGATCGATGCGATCCCCGGCATCCTGCTGCGGTTGAACGACACGGTCGTCGACTCCGTCTCGACACTGGGCGCCACACCCGGGTGGTGGCCCTCGCCGCTGCACGATCAGCACCTCGCGGGCGACTTCCTGTGGTTCATCGGCGAGGCGGCCGACGTGCCGATCCTCGTGCTCCTCCTCATCCGGTGGATGCGGCACGACCGATCCGAGGCGAAGGCCTTCGACGAGCTCGACGACGACGCCCACGAGCAGCTCATGCGCGCCCACCTGCGAGGCGGCGGAGTCGGCTGAAGCCTCGATGCGAGGTGCCTCGACCACTCCGTGTCGACCATCTCTCGGTTCCTGATGGACATGGGTATTCGATGGGGAGTGGTGCCCATTCCGTCACATGGTGGGGCACCGTAGATTGGTCTCACTCGGTCACCTGTGAGGGCCGGCCCCACGAACACAACCAGGGAGTGATCAACAATGCCGAACGTCAACGTCACCTACAGCGACATGACCGATGCCGCCAACCGTCTTATCGCCGGTAAGGACGACATCACCGCCAAGCTCACCGAGCTGCAGTCTCTCGTCAACGGACTCGTCCAGGGCGGCTTCGTCACCGACGCGGCGTCCGGTGCGTTCCACTCGTCCTACGAGCAGTTCACCAAGGGCACGACCGACGCCGTCGCCGGTCTCGACGGGATGTCGCAGTTCCTGACGCGCGCCGCGGACGCCATGCAGAACCTCGACAGCGAGCTCGCCAAGGGCATCGGCGGCTGAGCCGTCCCCACACACGACGAAGAGCGGCCCGGATCCCACAGGATCCGGGCCGCTTCGTGTCGTTCCAGCGTCCGTGGCGAGTGCGCCGACGACGAGTATCGCGTCAGATGATGCTCTCGCCCCGTCCGATGCGCTCGCCCGCGCGCCAATACTGGGTGGCGAGAACGGCGCCCAGCGCGACGAGCAGCAGCCCGCCCGCCACCATGGCGAAGAAGGCGGTCGAGGCGCCATCGTCGTCGGCGACGTAGGGGAGCAGCGTCACCGAGAAGGCGACGAGGGTGCCGCCGATGCCCGCGAGCCACAGGTCGAAGCGCCAGCGGTAGGTGATCCAGCGCCAGAGACGGTTGCTCTCCCCGCTGTCGAGGCGATCCGGGTGGCGGGCCATGACCCCCGCCCAGACGGCCTTCTTGAGGAGGGAGACGAGAGCTGCGGCGGAGGCTCCGAAACCGAGGGCGCCGTAGATGACCCAGGACTGGCCGAAGTCGCCGCCGGACGGATCCGAGTACGGCCAGGCGCCCGTCACCCAGGATGCGGCGGGAGCGCCCACGAGGAAACCGCTCACGATGAGGCCGAGCACCGCCCATAGCGCGTGCCAGCCGTAGGAGAGCGCTCCGAAACGGGAGACGATCGATCCCGTCGAGCGCACGGGTGAGTTCTCCAGGGAACTGAGAGCGAGCGATCCCCGCCGGACCTGCTCGCCGAGCACGAGACCGGTGAGCGCGAACAGCACGAGCATCGCGGGGACCAGCAGGACACCGAGTTCGAGTGCCGGCCGCAGCGTCTCGAGGACTTCGATGCTCGCGCCCGATCGGCGGGCGCTGTCGGCAGCGGAGATGAGGAGCCCTCCGCCGATCAGCGTGAGCAGGATGACGGCGAGGATCCCGCCTCCGATGAGGGAGATGATGGTGCCCGCGCGGCGCTCGTTGGTGCCCTTCCGGATCAGGAGGGCGGCGGCCTCCGCCTCGGACAGTTGCGCTCTGGCCGCCATGAGAACCCCCTCGGCTTCGACCGTGCAGATGTCGGGAAGTGCCCTTCGAGACTAGCTCGACGTCTCCTGCGACGACCGGCGCCAGGTGAGCGAATCGACGATGGAGTCGAAAAGCGTGAGCCACAGGTCGACGTCGGCGGCCATCGGAGCCGAGACGGTGATGACGAGCAGACGGTCCGAGTCGGGGTAGGGGATCCAGAACTGCGACCGGGCGCTCGGGAGCTCCTCCTCGCCGACCGTCACCGAACCCACCTCCTGCACCCGCGCGACCGGGCCCATCCGGTGCTCCACGATCTCAGCGCCGGGGAACGCGGCGGCCAGAGCCGCGGCGCGATCCTCGCGGGGGAAAGTGCCTCCCGCGGCGGGCCACCGGTCGTCGATCGTGACGAGCGAGCCGGGGAAGGGAACGCCGGGGAGGATCTCCATGGCCAGATACATGGCGTCGGCGCCGGTCTGCCGGGCCTGCTGCGCGGTGGCGAGCAGGTCGTCGACGGCGCCGCGTCGCTGGCGGGCGAGGCGATCGTCGCGGCCGACACGAGCGGTCACCGTGCGCTTGATGCGCTCGCGCAGCTGCTGGTCGTCCTCCGAGAAGGGCAGGGCGAGCCAGGACCCGGGGAAGAGCAACGTGTAGTCGGCCGTGGGCTGGACGAGCTGGCGGGGATCGGTCATCGGGTCTCCTCCGCCTGGATCTCGAGTCCGGCGACGAATTCGAAGCACTGCTGGGGCATGTTCGTGAAGGAGCCGAGCCCTTCGGCGGAGAAGATGAACTGCACGACCTCGGACGTGGCCGGCGGGAACACCGTGATGACCACGCGCTCTTCCAACTGCGCCGCCTCAGGGTCGTCCGTCGTGTGGGCGATGAGGTTGTGCGAACCGACCACGTCGCCGGCGTCGATCGAGCTCCGCCACGTCGAGACCGAGTAGTAGCTCTCCTCTCCGGAGGTGCGGTCGGCGTAGGAGGCGAGGAAGGCCTCGTACTCGTCAGGCGAGCCGACACCCGCCCGGTCGGTGAGGAGGAAGATCATGGCCGCGCTCGCGCGCCCGGTCTCCGGGAACGGGACCCAGACGGCCGCGCGGATCCGCGGATCATCCATCGAGGCGAACTGCGCCTGCGCGGCGGTGAGCTCCATCGCCAGCATCCGCTCGCCGAACTCATCGGCCGGGACCAGCCGTGCTGCGAGCTCGTCGGCCCACTGCGGGGGAGCTTCCTCCCCGAGCGGCATGGGCTCCCACGACTCGGGCAGCGCCACCTTGAAGTCGGAGATCTCGCGGTCGAGTCGTTCGGTCACGGCACGATCCTCTCAGGAGTCAGTTGTGGGCCTGGTGCGTCGTCACGACCTTGTAGACCGAGCCGCCCAGACCGGTGATCGCGCCGTAGTTACCCTTGAGGAATCCGGCTCCGTCGTTGACCACGCCCGGGACGTTGAGACCGGTGGCGTTGTTCACCATTCCGCCGACGGCCTGATAGACCTTGACGCCGTTGTAGGCGGTCGCGGTGAGCCCGATCGCGGCGGTGGGCAGGTCGACGAGGCTGGGGTTCCTGATCGCCATCTTGTACGCATCGATCATGTCGGTGCTGATGTTCAGACCCTTGAGGCCGTCGAACTGGATCTTCGGGAACGCATCCTTCGCCGCCGACGCGATCGCGTCCATCGTGGACAAGTGACGCGGGTCGGTCTCGGGGAGCTTGGTCAGCGCCTTGAGGCGGAACATCGACTCGCTTCGCTGGAACGGCTGCTTGAACGCGTCGGTGATCGGCTTGTTGAGGATCTTCTGCGCCTGCTTGGCGGTCATGAACTTCTGGCCCGACTTGACGCCCTGCAGCGCGCGCAGCGACGAGGAGGTCTTGAGTCCGGACTTGACGATGATGCTCGCCTTGAAGGTCTTGGCCGCCATGGCGAAGATCTTGCCGCCGAAGAGGGTGAGGACCGCGCCGACCGCCGCGAGGATGACATCGCCCCACGTTCCCTGGCCGGTCGCGACCTTGACGATGGCCTCCACGAGAGTGATGATCGCGCCGATCGCCGCGAGCACGAGCAGGATCTGGCCGAGGATCGGCACCCAGGCCAGGAAGATCGCGAGCACACCGGCGATGTCGCAGATGGTCTTGAGGATCTGGAAGAGAGTCGCACCCCAGTTGTCCCACCACCCGTCGTTGAGGCCCTTGTTGCCCTCGCCGTTGACGACGCCGTTGATCTTGCCGCGAGCGGCCTCGGCCGCGCGATCCTTGTCGGCTTTGGCGTTCTCCCACTTCTGGTGCGCCGAGCGGAGAGCGGCGTCAGCCGCGTCCGCGGCGTCGGCGGCCTGCGTCGCCGAGGTCTGGGCAGTGGCCGCCTCGGTCTCGGGCGCGAAGGCCACCGCGTACTCGGCACGTGTGGCGGTCGAGCGGGCGGTGTTCGCCGCGCCCTGCTTCTCCTCGATCTCGGCGATCGCCGTGACGGCGTCGTCTTGAGCCGTGCGGAGAAGCCCGGAGTATTCGGAGAGGGCGTCGGCCGTGACCCGGTAGCGGTCCTGGGCCTTGGCGATGTCGTCCTTCACCTTGCGGGCGGTCTCGCGGATCTTCTCCAGCGACTGCGACTTCATCGTGTCCTCGTCGGCGACACTGTCGAGCGCGTGCACGGAGCGGCTGATCGCATCGGCGATGGAGGCGTAGTGGCGCGCCTTCGAGGCGAGCAGGTCGGGATCGCCCTTGAGACGGTTGTACGGGTAGTCGGTCATTATCGGTTCCCTCAGACGGCGGTGATGGGGGACGGGCTGGTCGCGTTCGCCTCTTCGAGAGCCGCGGCGAGGTCGGCGTCGATCTGCGTGAAGCCGTCGGTGATGGCGCCGATCTGCTTCTGCAGGTTCTCGACGTCCTCCGTCATGGCCTTGCGCTTGTCGTTCCACTTGTGGGCGAAGTCGCGCGTGACGTCGTGCAGCCCGTCGTGACCCGTCGCCTCGGCGACGTCGTCGCTGAAATCGTCCGCGTTCTTGAACTCCCTGACGATCGCGTTCAGGTCGTCGCGCAGCTGCTCGAGCAACCGCAGGTCAAGCTTCAGATCGGTCACGATGCTGCCCTTCTCGTCAGTGGTCGGCCTGGTGCGTCCGTCACCTGTCCGACAGTATCCGCACCGTTTCGCGAACTGAATGGGGAGGCCTCCCCATTCAGCCCGCCTCTCGCTATCCGTCCATCGGGAGCTGCACGCGGACGGCCTGGCCCTTCGCGATGAGAACCCCGCGCCCGGGTGGGAACTCGGCGCGGTTCATGCGGGGGAGCGCCGTCTTGAGGAGGATCTCGCCGTCGACCGCCTCGGGCTGCAGGAGCAGACCGCGCCGGCCGTTCTTGACCTCTCCGAGCAGCGGCCACGACGAGCTCCACGCCGATGTCTCGCTCTCGGCGGTCAGGAAGTGGTCGCTGCGCTTGACCGCACGGATGAGCTCGACGAGCGCCGAGTCGGCCGGTGTCTGCAGGAAGTCGCCGATGCTCTCGACGAAGACCGCGATGCGGCCCTCGGTATCGGGATCGGCGACCGCCTCGGCGAGCTGCTTCGCGAGCTGGGCGACGGTCTCGGGCGTGGTGGCCGTCGCGGTCCAGTGATCGCCGCGACCGACTGCCGAGCGGCGGTTGCCCATGTAGTAGAGCCGCGTCTCCGCTTCGGCTCGTCGAAGAGCGCGCGCCAGCATCGCGAGAGCAGTGCTGCGACCGCTCGCGGGCGGACCGGCCAGCAGCAGGGTGCCGATGGGCTCGAAGCCGAACGGCCCGAGGTCGGTGTCGCTGAGACCGACGACGGGCAGCCCGCCGACCGAGTCGGGGAGGACCGACTGCGGATATTCCTTGGGCAGCGAGCCGATCGCGGGAGCGTCCGGCACTCCGGCATTGCGCATCGCCTGGGCGAGTGTGCGGGTCGCGGCCGACTGGTCGGCGACGACGCGGCTGCCTCCGAGGATGGCGATCTGCGTCTCGAGGCCGTCGATCAGCGCCCGGCCCGCCGGTGACGCCGTCGTGAGCACGTCGCTGGGCGCGTCGACCATGCCGTAGCTGTCGTCCGCGAGACGCAGCACGACGCGCCTCTGGATGTTGGACCCGACTGCCGTGGGCACGGCGCCGGGGCGGTCTGCGGTGAGGGCGACGTGGAGGCCGAGCTGTCGGCCGTCGCTGAGCACGTCCTCGAACACCTTGTACCACTGCGACCGACCGGCTGGGATCTCGAAGTCCTCGCGGAAGTTGGGGAACCCGTCGATGAGGAGCAGGATGCGCGGCTCGCTCTGTCGCCCCGTCAGCGTCCGATACTCGGCGACGCTGGCGGCGTTGGCCTCCGCGAATCGAGCCGCGCGCGACTCCAGTTCGTCCTTGAGGCGACGGAAGAGGCGGATGACCCGCTCGGAGTCGTCGCCGTTGATGATGGCACCCACGTGGGGCAGGTCCTCCAGCATCCGCAGGCTGCCCGAACCGAAGTCGAGGCCGTAGACCTGCACGGGCCCGCCGCGGGGGGTGATGCCCGCCGCGACCGCGAGGGTGCGGAGCACGGCGGACTTGCCGGTGCCGCCCGTGCCGAGGATCGAGAGGTGCCCGTCGACGTCGGGGTGGAAATGCACGGGGGCCTGCGTCTGCTGCTGCGGCATGTCGGCCACACCCAGGAGGAGTGCGGAGTCGGTGCGCTGACGGAGCTTGGTGAGCTCGTAGACCGAAGCGAGCTCGTCGAGCCACGGTCGGCGCGGGGCGGGGATGCGTGCGCGGTCGGCCGCGTCGATGATCGACGTGACCAGGCGCTGCTGGTCGGTCGGGCCAAGGTCCTCGTCACCCGCCTGCTCCTGACGCGGTTCCTCCCAACGGATCTCGGATCCGAAGCGCAGAGCCGAGATCTCGACCTCGGCGGCCTCGGGCTCGCGAGACGTCCATCCGCCCGCATACGCGGACTGGAACTGGGCGAGACGGCCGGGGCCCGTCTTGGCGACACCGCGGCCCGGGATGCCCGGATCGAAGTGCGCGGCGTCCTTGATGCCGACGACGTCCTGGCTGTCCGACTCGTCGGCCATGCGCAGAGCGACGCGCATGTTGGTGTTGGCGCGGAGGTTGTCCTTGATGACGCCGGCGGGTCGCTGCGTGGCCATGATCAGGTGGATGCCGAGGGAGCGACCACGCTGGGCGATGTCGACGACGCCGTCGACGAACTCGGGGACCTCGCCCGCGAGGGCGGCGAACTCGTCGATGACGAGGACGAGCGCGGGCGGGCTGTCGGGGTCGCCGCGCTTCTCGAGCTCAAGCAGATCCTTCGCCTTCTTACGGTTGAGGAGGTGCTCGCGGTGGTGCAGCTCGGCACGCAGGCTGGTGAGCGCACGGCGCACCAGGCTCGGGCTGAGGTCGGTGACGAGTCCGACGCAGTGGGGGAGGCTGACGCAGTCGGCGAATGCGGAGCCGCCCTTGTAGTCGACGAAGAGGAACGTGACCCGGTCGGGGCTGTACTCGGCCGCCATACCGAGTACCCAGGCTTGCAGGAACTCGCTCTTGCCCGCCCCCGTCGTGCCGCCGACCAGGGCGTGAGGGCCCTGGGTGCGGAGGTCGAGGTGCATCGGATCGACGCCCGCGCTGCCGACGATGGCGCGGAGCTTGCCCGCCCGGCGTCGCTTCGGCTGGATCCCGGGTGTGCGGTCGTGCATCGACTCGTTCTGACGCCAGCGGTCCACCACGGCATCACTGGTCTCGAGCAGCTCGTGGCCGAGGAGCGCGACGAGGGAGATGGAACGGGGCAGGTCGCTCGAGTCGGCCACCATGGCGCCCGCGTCGATCACGGGTGCGAGACGGCGCGCGTACGCGAGCGCGCGGACGGAGTCGATCGACTCGACGGCGACGTCCGCGATCAGGGTGCCGAGGCGGACGAATCCGACCGTCGGCGTCGCCGGGACGGAGATGAGCTCGGCCTGCGGCTCCGGGGTCGGCGGGAGGCCCTTCGCGCGGCGCTTGGCCTCCGCCTTGCGCTCCTTCTTCGCGGCCCGTGCGGCTTTCCGCGCCGCGGGAGAGCCGGCGGGCGGACGCGGCGCCTTCTCCTCGGCCTTCGGACGCAGGACGGTCGCGCCGTCCTCGGGGAGGGTGAGGAAGGTGCGGCAGACGGCCGGGAGGTCCTTCTGCGTCGGAGCGAGCCAGATGGGGTGGATCCCCGCATCCGCGGCCTGCTCGATCAGCTGCACGAGCCGCGCACGGTCGACCGACACGTCGTCGCTGATCAACAGCACGATCGCGGGGAGAGGCGACTTGGTGCCCGTCGTGGTCTGCGAGTCGCCCACGACGGCGCCGCGGTCGAGGGCGGTCTGCTCCTCGGTGGTCGCCCCGCGCCGGCTCACGTCGTTCTTCTTCGCCTGGATCCGCCTGGCGACGATGTCCTCGATGGCGCTCACCAGCACGGCCCCGCTGGAGGCGCTGTCGGCGAGGTGGCTGCCCTGCAGGGGGCTGTGCGGGGAGGAGGTGTGCGGGATCCACTTCAGCCAGTCGAAATCGCGGGTCCAGGCCGGGGTGATGAGGGCGGCGACGGCGAGTTCTGCGGGGGAGTGCAGACCCGTCAGCTGAACGAGGACGGCGTTCGCGGCCTCGACGGTCTTCGCCTGGGGGCCGGCGATGCCGAGCGCTCCCGAGTCGTGGAGGTTCTCGACGACCGGGACGTCGTCGATGTGCCGGTTCTCCTGCGCCACCTCGTCGAAGCGGGCCTGGAAGTCCGGCAGCGTGTCGTTGCCTTCCGACTTCGAATCGACCGTGTTGCGGGACAGCATGCGGCCGACGCCGAGTCGCACATTGAGGAAGGACCAGTGCTCCGGACGGCGGGTCCAGAGGAGCGGGCCGCGGCGCACCGCGTCGTCCAGCACCTCCTCGGTGGACGGCGCCTCGCGCAGACGTCGCTCGCGCTCGACCGGCTTCTCCTTGTCGAGGGTCTCGACCAGCTTCTCCAGGTGCCCGTCGAACTTCTCGATCGCGAGGCGCTTCTTCCGTCGCCGACCGAACGCCTGGGTCGCGTAGTTGCTCAGCATGAGCAGAGGGGAGAGCGCGACGAAGATGAGGGACGCGGGATTGCGTCCCGATGCGAAGTAGAGGACCGCGCCCATGATGAGGGGCGCGATGATCATGAGGAACGGGAAGGGCTGCCCCGCGTCGTCCTTCGGGACCTCGGGGCCGGGGAAGGTCTGGCCCGGGTAGCGCGGCTCGACGGCGGGCGAACGGTTGAACTCGACGGGACCCGCGGTCGGCGCTTCTTCCACGCCGGGCCCGGCGATGACGACGTCGATCCGCATCTCGGTGTCGCCGATCGTCACGGAACCGGTCGTGTCGATGCGGAGGCGGCCGACCAGCCCGCCGTCCACCTCGACGCCGTTGGCCGATCCGAGGTCGACCAGGTCGACCGCGGAGTCCGCCTCCAGACGCAGGTGACGCTTCGAGACCAGCGGATCGTCGACGACGATGTCGCACGACTGATCGCGGCCGATGATGGTCGTGCCTGGACGGATCTCGAACACCGAGCCCGACTGGGGTCCGGTGAGGACCATGAGTCGCGCGACGACGGGCCCGCGCCGGACTGTGGCCGACTCGAAGCGTCCGACGTCGACGAGTTCGACGGTGGCGCCGGATCCGATCCACGCCTCCCCGACGGGGCCGTCCGGCGGCAGGACGACCGCTTGATCGGCGCCGGGAAGCGTCGCGCTGAGAGTGAGGGTGCCGGCCGCTGCGGGGCGTGTGCTGTTCGGGTCGACCCGGCCGATCGATCCGGCGATCTCCGAGATGGTCGCCGCCGCATCGGTCGTGACGACGATGTCGTCGCTCGAACCCGACTCCCTCTTCAGTGTCAGCTTGAGTCGCACGCCGTCCCCTTATCCGATCGCAGCCACCGAACCGAACCCTATCCGGCGGATTGCGGATAGATCTGATGCCCGGACCCGCCCGAAGGCGAGGTTCCACCGCAGTCGGAGCAGAGACGAGCAGTGGTATCTTGTCGGGATGCGCTCCGGTCGGCTCCTTCTGCTTAGCCGCCGCGACGGGGTCTGACGCACTTTCCAGTCCTCCCTCGTCGCGGAGTGCTGTCGCGGGCTGAGTCAGAAGACCTCTAGAGGAAGACGCCTAACGTCATGAACACCACCACCGACTCCGGATCCGGCGCGGATCCGCTGGCCCGCTCGGGTCGCACCCTGGCCGAGAAGGTCTGGGACGACCACCTCGTCGCCAAGGGCGAGAACGGCGAGCCGGATCTGCTCTACATCGACCTGCACCTGGTGCACGAGGTCACGAGCCCGCAGGCCTTCGACGGCCTGCGTCAGGCGGGCCGCCCGGTCCGTCGCCCGGACCTCACCATCGCGACCGAGGATCACAACACCCCGACGGTCAACATCGACAAGCCCATCGCCGACCTGACGAGCCGCACCCAGATCGAGACGCTGCGCCGCAACGCCGAGGAGTTCGGCGTCCGCCTCCACTCGCTGGGCGACAAGGAGCAGGGCATCGTGCACGTCGTGGGACCCCAGCTGGGTCTCACGATGCCGGGCATCACGGTCGTCTGCGGCGACTCGCACACGTCGACCCACGGCGCGTTCGGTGCGATGGCGTTCGGTATCGGCACGAGCGAGGTCGAGCACGTCCTCGCCACCCAGACACTCCCGCTGAAGCCGTTCAAGACCATGGCCATCACGGTCGAGGGGGAGCTCCGCCCCGGCGTCACCGCGAAGGACATCATCCTGGCCGTCATCGCCAAGATCAGCACCGGCGGCGGTCAGGGCTACGTCCTCGAGTACCGCGGCAGCGCTATCCGTTCCCTCTCCATGGAGGGTCGGATGACGATCTGCAACATGTCGATCGAGGCCGGAGCCCGCGCGGGCATGGTCGCGCCCGACGACATCACCTTCGAGTACCTCAAGGGCCGCCCGCACGCACCCGAGGGCGCCGACTGGGACGCCGCCGTCGAATACTGGCGAACTCTCGCCACCGACGACGACGCGGTCTTCGACGCCGAGGTGTTCCTCGACGCCAACGAGCTCGAGCCCTTCGTCACCTGGGGCACCAACCCCGGCCAGGGCGTCTCGCTGTCCGACACCGTGCCCAACCCCGCGGACATCGACGGCGCCGCCGAGCGCGCCGCGGCCGAGCGGGCGCTCGAGTACATGGATCTCGCCGCCGGGACGCCGATGAAGGACATCGCGGTCGACGCGGTCTTCATGGGCTCCTGCACCAACAGTCGCATCGAGGACCTGCGTGCGTTCGCGTCCATCATCGAGGGCAAGCAGAAGGCCGAGGGCGTGCGCGTCATGGTCGTCCCCGGCTCCGCCAAGGTGCGCCTGCAGGCCGAGGCCGAGGGGCTCGACAAGGTGTTCGAGGAGTTCGGCGCGGAGTGGCGCTTCGCGGGCTGCTCGATGTGCCTCGGGATGAATCCCGACCAGCTCGCCCCCGGGGAGCGCTGCGCCTCGACGAGCAACCGCAACTTCGAGGGCCGTCAGGGCAAGGGTGGCCGCACCCACCTGGTGTCGCCTCTGGTCGCCGCCGCGACCGCGATCCGCGGGACCCTCTCAAGCCCCTGGGACCTCGAGCACGACTCGGACGCGGCAACCGCCGCCGATTCGAAGGTGAGCGCCTGATGGAGAAGTTCGAGACCCACACCGGCATCGCCGTTCCGTTCAAGCGGTCGAACGTCGACACCGATCAGATCATCCCGGCCGTCTTCCTCAAGCGTGTCACCAAGACGGGCTTCGATGACGCCCTCTTCCACGGGTGGCGACAGGATCCCGACTTCATCCTGAACCAGCGCGCCTACCAGGGCGCCTCGGTGCTCGTCGCCGGAGCCGACTTCGGTACCGGCTCGAGCCGTGAGCACGCCGTCTGGGCGCTGCGTGACTACGGCTTCAAGGTCGTCCTCAGCCCCCGGTTCGCGGACATCTTCCGTGGCAACTCCGGCAAGCAGGGGCTCCTGACGGGCATCGTCGAGCAGGCGGACATCGAGAAGCTGTGGGCGGCTATCGAGGAGAGCCCGGGAATAGCGGTTACCGTCGATCTGGTTGCCAAGACTGCGAGTGTCGGCGAACTCAGCGTTCCGTTCGAGATCGACGACTACACCCGGTGGAGACTGATCGAAGGACTCGACGACATCGCATTGACCCTTCGAGACGAGGAGAGCATCTCCCGTTTCGAAGAGCAGCGCGAGTCGTGGCGCCCCAAGACGCTCCCCGCGCGGGGCTAGCGACGCAGTTCACGTCCGTCCCACCGGGGCCGACGAGAGTAGTAATCACCTCGAGCGACCTCGGGAGTGACGAGTGCCCTGGCGCCGACTCCGGTCGGTGCCAGGGACTGAGAGCAAGGAGCACCTCGTGTCTGATACCTCGGCTACCGGACTCGCCACGGATTCACGGAAGGCCGGCGCACGCGTCGGCTACAACTTCGACGCGCTCGTGATCGACGGCGGCGTTCCCCTCAAGGGCACCATCGAGGTGCTCGGCGCGAAGAACCTGGTCACCAAGGCCATGGTCGCCTCCCTGCTCGGCGAGACGCAGAGCCTCCTTCGCGACGTCCCCGAGATCTCGGACGTCCAGGTCGTGCGCGGGCTCCTCGAGGTGCACGGCGTCACGGTCACCGAAGGCGTCGAGCCCGGGGATCTGCTCCTGGACCCCAGCAACGTGCGCAGCGCCCACATGCACGAGATCGATGCGCACGCCGGCTCGAGCCGCATCCCGATCCTCTTCTGCGGCCCGCTGCTGCACCAGCTCGGCGAAGCTTTCATCCCCGACCTCGGCGGCTGCCGCATCGGCGACCGCCCGATCGACTTCCACCTCGACGCTCTCCGCCACTTCGGCGCGGTCGTCGACAAGCTGCCCACCGGCATCCGCATCACGGCCCCGAACGGGCTGAGGGGCGCGGCCATCGAGCTGCCCTACCCGAGCGTCGGCGCGACCGAGCAGGTCCTCCTCACGGCCGTCCGAGCCGAGGGCACGACCGAGCTGCGGAACGCGGCGATCGAACCCGAGATCATGGACCTCATCGCGATCCTGCAGAAGATGGGCGCGATCATCTCGGTCGAGCCGAACCGCGTGATCCTCATCGAGGGCGTCGACCGCCTCGAGGGCTACTCCCACCGGGCGATCTTCGACCGCAACGAGGCCGCGAGCTGGGCTTCTGCAGCGCTGGCCACCGGTGGCGACATCGAGGTCAAGGGCGCCAAGCAGGAGCACATGATGACGTTCCTCAACGTGTTCCGGAAGGTCGGCGGCGCGTTCGACGTCTACGAGGACGGCATCCGCTTCTACCACCCGGGCGGCGAGCTCAAGCCCGTCGTCATCGAGACCGACGTGCACCCCGGCTTCATGACCGACTGGCAGCAGCCCCTCATCGTCGCGCTCACGCAGGCCCGCGGCGCGTCCATCGTGCACGAGACCGTCTACGAGAACCGTTTCGGCTTCACGGATGCGCTCAACCAGATGGGCGCCGACATCACGGTGCACAAGCAGGGCCTCACCGGCACCGCTCGTCGAGTTCCCCGTCGCAACCTCGAGCAGGCGGCCGTCATCGTCGGCCCGACCCCGCTGCACGGCGCCGACGTCGAGGTGCCCGACCTGCGCGGCGGGTTCTCTCACCTCATCGCCGCTCTGACCGCGGAGGGGCGCTCGCGCGTCAGCAACGTGGGCATCATCAGCCGTGGATACGGTGACTTCCTCGGCAAGCTCGAGGCGCTCGGCGCGCGATTCTCCGTCGAGTGATGGCGCGGGACGAGGCATCCGATGCGTCGGGCGCCGGATCTCAGCCCCGTGCGGACGCGTCGGCCGACCATAATGGTCCGGTGCCCCGTGGAAGTGAGTCGCCGGCTGTGAAGTCGGGCAAGCCCGAGAAGCACCGGCCGTCGTGGTTCTGGCCGCTGGCCGTCATCGTCGTCCCCTTCATCCGCCTGGCGACGCGTCTGCGTGTCGAGGGCAAGGAGAATGTGCCGCTGGCCGGGGCGTTCGTCATGTCGCCCAACCACTACAGCGAGATCGATCCGCTCATCGTCGCCGTCGCGTTGTGGCAGACCGGCCGAGCCCCCCGATTCCTCGCCAAGGCGAGCCTGTGGAAAGTCCCCGTCGTAGGAGCTGCGTTGCGCGCCACCGGCCAGATCCCCGTCGAGCGCGCCGGTGGCAGTCGTACGGCGGTTCCGCTCGAGGCCGCAGAGAAGCTGGTCAGCGAGGAGCGCGGCGTCATCATCTACCCCGAGGGGTCTCTCACGCGGGATCCCGACATGTGGCCGATGCGCGGCAAGGTCGGTGCGGTCCGACTGGCGTTGGAGCACGACATCCCGCTCATCCCGGTCGCTCACTGGGGCACGCACGGCCTCATGAAGCGCTACGGAAAAGGCCTCACCCTCATCCCGCGTGCCCGCATCACGGTGCGATTCGGCGAGGAGGTCGACCTGTCGGCGTTCCGTGATCGGCCTCTCGACGCGGCGAACTTGAACGCTGCCACCGACGCCGTCATGGCGCGTATCACCGGACTGCTGGCGGAACTGCGCGACGAGCCCGCTCCCGCCGAGCGATGGGACCCCAAGAACCGGGGCCAGAGCGAGACGGGCCGCTTCTCGTGACCGATGCGACCGCTCGCGCCGAGAGGCGAGTGGCCGTGCTCGGCGCCGGAAGCTGGGGTACCACCTTCGCCAAGGTCCTCGCCGACGGCGGGTCGGAGGTCGCGCTGTGGGCACGGCGCGACGATCTCGCCCGCGAGATCTCCGGGACCCGCCGGAACAGTCACTACCTTCCGGGCATCAACCTCCCGCGGGGGATCCACGCCGACTCGAGTCTCGAGCGTGTGCTCGACGGCGCTCAGCAGGTCTACGTCTCGGTCCCGAGCCAGTCTCTGCGGGCCAACCTGACAGCCATCAAGCACCTGGTCCCCGCCGACGTTCCCGTCGTGAGCCTCATGAAGGGCGTCGAGCGTGATACCGGACTGCGCATGAGCGAGGTCCTGGTCGACGTGCTCGAGATCGAGCCGGCGCGCGTGGCCGTAGCATCCGGCCCCAACCTCGCGCTCGAAGTGGCGAAAGGATGGCCGACCGCCGCCGTCGTCGCCTCGACCGACGAGGGGACGGCGTCGGAAGTCGCCCGGACATCGTCGAGCCCGTACTTCCGTTCGTTCTACAACACCGACGTCGTCGGAACGGAGTTCGGCGGGGTGCTCAAGAATCTCATCGCGGTCGCCATCGGCATCGTCGACGGGGTCGGCTACGGAGAGAACACCAAGGCGTCGATCCTCACCCGCGGGTTGGCCGAGATGACGTCGTTCGCCATGGCTCACGGCGCCCGGAGCGGCACCATGGCCGGACTGGCGGGTCTCGGCGACCTCATCGCCACCAGCTCGTCGCCGCTGTCGCGCAACAATCAGGCTGGGCGTCTGCTCGGACAGGGCTACGACTTCGACGAGGTCGTCGCATCGATGGACCAGACAGCGGAAGGCCTCGCTTCGGTGGGGCCCATCCTGGCGCTCGCCGACGCGAAGGGCGTCGACATGCCCATCGTGGCTCAGGTCGCGGCCGTGCTCGCCGGTACGCTCGATCCGAAGGACATCGCGCCACACCTCACGACCGATCTGGATCAGCCGCTCGGGGAGTAGTCCTTCGGACACGATCGACGCGTGTGCAGGACCATCCGATGACTCTGCCGGCCGATCGGGCGCGTGACGACCTGAACCGGAAAAGAGTGTGCGCGACATGACCGAACGACTCCGACTCGTCCTGCTGTTCGGCGGCCGTTCCAGCGAGCACTCGATCAGTTGCGCGACCGCGGGCGGTGTCCTGGGTGCGATCGATCGCGACCGCTACGAGGTCATCCCTGTCGGCATCACGCGGGATGGCGCCTTCGTGCTCGAAAGCGACGACCCGGCCCGCTTCGCACTCGACCCGAGCTCGTTGCCCGAGGTGGCCGACAACGGTACCCGGGTCCTCTGGCCCGAATCGACCCTCACACGCGAACTGCGCGTCGAGGAGGACGGCGGGATCCGGTCGCTGGGCGATGTCGACCTGGTGTTCCCGATCCTGCACGGCCCCTTCGGCGAGGACGGAACGGTGCAGGGCATGCTCGAGCTGATCGGCCTGCCCTACGTCGGCAACGGTGTACTCGCGTCGTCGCTCGGGATGGACAAGCACTTCACCAAGACGGTGCTCGAGGCCGCGGGCATCGAGGTCGCGCCGTGGGTCACGGTCACGCGGGGCACCTGGCAGCGCGACAACGGACGTCTGCGGAAGGCCGCCGACGCTCTCGGCTACCCGCAGTTCGTCAAGCCCGCACGGGCGGGGTCGTCGGTCGGCGTCTCCCGTGTGGTCGACGCCGGGGGGCTCGACGCGGCGCTCGAGATCGCATTCGCGGAGGACGACAAGGCGCTCATCGAGAGCGCGATCGTCGGTCGTGAGGTCGAGTGCGCGGTGCTCGGCGGGATCGACGGAGGCGAGCCCCGGGTATCCGTCGCAGGCGAGATCGTGGTCACGGGCCGCGACTTCTACGACTTCGACGCGAAGTACCTCGACGCTGCGGGCGTCGAGCTCGTCTGCCCGGCGGATCTCGGTCCTGGTGAGCTGCGCGAGATGCAGCGCATCGCGGGCCGTGCCTTCACCGCCATCGGCGGGGCCGGCCTCGCGCGGGTCGACTTCTTCTTCACGGGCTCGACGTTCATCGTCAACGAGATCAACACGATGCCGGGATTCACCCCGATCTCGATGTTCCCGAAGTGCTGGCTCGCCTCGGGCCTCACCTACCCCGCTCTCATCGACGACCTGATCACCCAGGCCCTCCCCTCCTGACATCGGATATTGCGGCAAAGACCGCACGTTCCGGCTAGTGGAACTAGCCGGAACGTGCGGTCTTTGCCGCAATATCCGACCCTCGCAGCCGGGCGTGAAGCGGCCCCGCGTCGCGGCTCTGAGGCAGCACGACACGGGGCCGGTCGGTTCCCTGCGAGGTGGGGAGTCGGGTCAGACGGTCGCGCGCTCGCGGACCGCCTCGGCGACCACGTGCGCGAAGCCCGCGGGGTCGGACAGGTGGGCGAAGTGGTCGGCGCCCTCGATGTCGGTCGACGTCGCGCCGGGGATCACCGAGACGAGGTCGTGCACCGACTGATACAGGAACGGCGTGGTGGCCGTGCCCGCGATGAGGTGGGTGGGGTCGTCGATCGCACCGTGAACGGAGATGTCGTCGCCGAGTGCGTCGATCTCGCGCAATTCGCGCACCCAGGTGGGCGTGAGGGGAGCGGCGGCACCCCAGATGGGCGTCTCGCGGATGAAGGGGATGGCTTCGCTCGGCACACGGACGAAGTTGACGAGCGCGTATTCGAGCGCGCCGTCGAGATCGCCCTTGTCGATCAGTTCGACATAGCCGGGGAGACGCTCGCCGGCCACCGCGCCCTGCACGGCGAGAGGCGGCTCGTAGGCGATGTGGGTGCCTCCGCCGAGACCGTTCTCGCGGACGTAGGTGAGCGTGACCAGTGCGCCGAACGAGTGACCGAGGAGGTGGGCGCCGGGGCCGGCGACCTCCATCATGGTGGCGATGTCGGCGACCTCGCGGGCGAGCGAGTACTCGTCGCCGTCGCCGGTGTCGCCGCGACCGCGACGGTCGTAGACGTAGACCGTGAAGTGCTCGGCCAGGTGTTCGGATGCCGGCAGCCACTGCTCCTTGGTGGCGATGCTGCCGTGCGTGATGACCAGGGCGGGGCCCTGGCCGCGGCGGAAGTAGCCCAGCGTGACGCCATCGTCAGCGACGACGCTGAGGTTCTCGATCTCTGACATCTCTGCCTCCTTGCAGTGACGGGATGCCGACATCGTGTAACAGAACTGCGTCACGCGCAAGTCTTTTGTTTCACGTCATGCAAGGCGAAGAGGTCGTTCTCAGGTGAGCGCGGCGAGGCCGGCGCGGAGCGCGCGTTCCAGATCCGCTGCGCCGCTGGGCCCGACGCGGTCCGACGGGAGGGCGATCGCGAGTCCGGCCGGCACCGGCCCTTCGGCGGCGAGCATGCCGACCGCGGTGACCCCGGCCTCGCTCTCGCCGACGTTCACCGCCACTCCCGATCGACGGATCTCCTCGAGTTCGCCGTTGAGCTCGGGGAGCGTGTGGATCCGCTGTCCCGGCCAGGAGGGCAGGCCCTGCGGATGCAGGCGCTCGACCTGGTCCCACGGGAGCGCGGCGAGGATCGCCTTCCCGCCCGATGTGCAATAGGCGGGGATTCGTGCCCCGATCCGCAACCCGATCCGCAGAGCCTGACGCCCCTCGATCCCGTCGATGAACTGGATGTCGTTGCCGACGAGCGCCACGAGGTGCACGGTCTCGTGCACGAGGTCGTACGTCGCTCGGACCGCGGGGCGCAGTCGCGCCACGGTCTCGGCGAGCGCGTTCGGGGAGCGCGCCGTGCGCGACAGCAGGGGCCCCGCTATGTAGCGGCGCCCCGGAGTGCGGGCCGCGGCATCGTGCTCGGCCATGGTGGCGAGGATCCGGTGCGCCGTCGAGGGGGCCACGCCGAGCTCCGCGGCCATCTCGGTCACCGTGACCTCGCCGCAATCGATGAGGGCGCGCAGGATGTGCATCGCCGACGCGACGGAATGGTTGGTGGATGCCATTCCTCTATTTTGCGCACTCCGCAATATCTAGTGCCATGAGTTGTGCAGAAGCGAATGCGCGGCGCACCGTGGAAGCACCATCGACGAGGAGGGTGAGCATGACGGACGTCCAGATTCCCGCGCACGGCACGGTCGACAACGCGATGCTGCCGGAGGACACTCCGGAGCTGCGCGAGCTCTACCGCGGTTTCGATCAGGCGCATCTGATCCCGCTGTGGACACAGCTCGACGACCTCATGCCCATGACGCCGCAGCCGAAGGCGCTGCCGTGGCTCTGGCGGTGGAAGACTCTGCAGCCCCTGGCCGAGCGGGCCGGCGACCTGGTGCCGGTCGGGCGTGGCGGGGAGCGCCGCGCGATCGGCCTCGCCAACCCGGGCATGGGCGGGCGTGCGTACATCTCACCGACCTTGTGGGCGGCCATCCAGCAGCTGGGCCCCCGCGAGACCGCGCCCGAGCACCGGCACTCGCAGAACGCGTTCCGCTTCGTCACGTCCGGCGAAGGGGTCTGGACCGTCGTCAACGGCGACCCGGTCCGCATGAGCCGAGGCGACTTCCTGCTCACACCGGGCTGGCACTTCCACGGTCACCACAACGAGACCGACGAGTCGATGACCTGGATCGACGGGCTCGACATCCCCTTCGCGTACCAGATGGACAGCGGCTTCTTCGAGTTCGGCTCCGAGCGCGTGACGGATTACGCGACCCCGCGTTTCTCCCGCTCCGAGCGGCTGTGGGCGCACCCGGGCCTCCGCCCGCTGTCGGGTCTGCAGAACACCGTGTCGAGCCCCATCGGCGCCTACCGCTGGGAGCACACCGATCGCGCGCTCACCGACCAGCTGCTGCTGGAAGACGAGGGTGCGCCCGCGACCATCGAGCCGGGCCACGCGGCCGTGCGCTTCGTCAACCCCACCACGGGCGGCGATGTGATGACGACCATCCGCGCCCAGTTCCACCGCCTGCGCCCGGGCGTCACGACGCCGGCCCGTCACGAGGTCGGCTCGAGCGTCTACCAGGTCTTCGAGGGCACCGGCACGCTGTGGCTCGGCGACCAGGAGCACACCGTCGAGCACGGCGACATCTTCGTCGTGCCGAGCTGGTGCCGATTCCAGATCCGGGCCGACGGTCCGCTCGATCTGTTCCATTTCAGCGACGCACCCGTGTTCGAGGCCCTCGGCCTGCACCGCGTCCTCGTCGAGGAGAACGACCGATGAAGCTCGCCACCGTCATCACCGCCACGGGTACCGCGCTCGCCCGCATCGACGGGGACCGCGCGACCGTCATCGACGGCTACGAGGATGTCGGCCAGGTCTTGGTCGCCGGTGCTCTCGAGGTCGTCTCCGACGCGTCGGGCCGGGAGGTCGCGACCGACTCGCTGACGTACGCGGATCTCGTGCCGAGTCCGAGCAAGGTCGTGTGCGTGGGGCTCAACTACCGAGCCCACATCCTGGAGATGAAGCGCGACCTGCCCGACCACCCGGTGTTGTTCGCGAAATTCGCCGACACGCTCGCGGCGGCCGGCGAGACGTTGGCTCTTCCTCCCGAGAGCGATTCGATCGACTGGGAGGGCGAACTCGTCGTCGTCATCGGGCGGACCGTGCGGCGCGCCGACGAGGACGAGGCGCGCGCGGCGATCGCCGGGTACACCATCGCCAACGACGTCTCGATGCGCGACTGGCAGTTCCGCACCCGCGAGTGGTTGCAGGGCAAGCTCTGGGATCGCTCGACCCCGATCGGTCCTGTACTCGCGACACCCGATGAGATCCCGGACGACGCGTACCTCACCACGTCGCTCGACGGCGAGGTCGTCCAGCGCGGCGACATCCACGACCTCGTGCACGATCCGGTCCACCTGGTCCGGTACGTCTCGACGATCACGACGCTCCGCCCCGGGGACCTCATCCTCACGGGCACACCCGGAGGCGTCGGTCACGCCCGTGATCCGCAGCGCTATCTCACGCCCGGCAGCACGGTGACCGTCACGATCGACGGGATCGGATCCCTCACCAACACGTTCCAGGCCGAGGACCTCGGCTGATGAGTGTGCGCGAGCTCACTCCCGAGGAGGTCGCGCTCCGCGAGCGGCAGGGGGCGGGCGCGCGCTACGACGCCGACGCAGCCCCACACGGGGAACTCGCCCTGGCGCGTCGGGGAACGGCGTACTTCGCGCGGAAGCTCATGGAGCTGAGCGACGACGAACTGGATGCGCCGAGTCTGCTGCCCGGCTGGTCCAGGCGTCACCTGATCGCACACGTCGGCTACAACGCGCGCGCCGTGGCCCGACTCGTCGAATGGGCGCGCACGGGCGTCGAAACGCCGATGTACGCCTCCGACTCGCAACGGTGGGACGAGATCGTCCTCGGCTCGACCCTGCCCGCCCGCGCTCTCCGCCACCTCGTCGAACACGCCGCCGTGCATCTCAACGTCGAGTGGCGCGACCTCGACGATGCGGGGTGGGATGCGCTCGTCGTGACGGCACAGGGGCGCACGGTGCCCGCGCGCGAGACCGCGTGGATGCGCGCCAAGGAGGTGTGGGTGCACGCCGTCGACCTGGCGAGCGGAGGGTCCTTCCTCGATTTCCCCGACGAGATGGTCGACGGGATCATCGCGGATGTGTTCCGCGTCTGGACCCGTCGCAGCGAAGACGTCGCGCTCACCGTGCGCCCCACCGATCGGGCCGAGGAACAGAGCTTCGGCGAGGGCGGCCTGGCCGTCACGGGGGCGGCAGCCGACATCGCGCGGTGGCTCGCCGGACGCGGCGCTCGCCGTCTCGTCGCGGTCGGTGGGGACGAGCTTCCCGCGATTCCCCGCTGGTTCTGAGCCCGTCCGAGCCGCCGCGGCCGTCACCCGCTCGTCGCGGTGGTCATCGCGTCGTTCGCGGCCCGCTCCGCCTCGCGGATCCGGTCGGCGGCAAGTGTCGCACCCGCGAACACGTCGGCGAGCAACGGGGTGAGCACGTTCGCGGCGGCCTGGTAGCCGGTGCCCTGAGGCGGCTGCACGGTCGACGCGTCGAGCACGTCGTACATGGCGGAGATGTCGACGCCGCGCTCCTGCCATGACGTCCGGTAGGCGTCCTGAGCCGTGACCGACGCCGGTGAGGCCGTGCCGCTCGCGCCGATGATCCGCTGGCTCTCCGCGGTGCCGAGCCACTGCTGGACACGGGCCTGGTCCGGGTCGCCGGAGCGGGCGTTCGCGGCGACCCCCACGCCGTTGGTGGGGGAGTGGCGCCCCGCGGGTCCCGAGGGCAGCGGCACGACCGCCCAGCGGAAGTCGGCGTTCTCCGTGATCGTCGCGAGGCTGTAGGCACCCGTCGGGAACATCGCCACCCGGCCGCGGAGGAACATCTCGCGGACCACGTCACCTCCCGCGGGCGGATTCGTGTCGCGCGCCGGCGGGGCGAGATGCGTCGCCGAGAGGTCCGCGAGGTACTCGATGGTCTGTATGCCCGCGTCCGAGGCGAACACGAAGCGATCCCCGTCCTGCCATGCCGCCCCCGCACCGCCGAGGAAGGGAAGGACGACGCCGTTCAGGTCGTAGGCTGAGCCGATCCCGAAGACCTGGACCGTGCCCGGATCGAAACCGTCGTCGCCCGGATGCCGACCGTCGGCATCGCGGGTCAGCAGTCGGGCGGTCCGGCGCAACGAGTCGTCGGCGGCGGCCGGGTCCCACCCGAGGTCGGAGACCCCGCCCGCGTCCAGACCTCCGAGTGCGAGAAGGTCGAGATTCACCACCATCGCGATGCCGGGGTCGCTCAGCTGCGGCACGGCCCACAACCGCTCATCGCGGGTGTACTGGTCGACCACGGGCTGCGCCCAGTCGCCATCGGCCGCGATGGCCATGGCTTTCGGCACGGGGGTCACCGACCCGTCGGGTAGCGCGGCCGACATGGTGGCGTTGACCCAGAACAGGTCGTCTGCGGTCCCGGCCGCCAGATCGGCTCGCAGCTGAGAGGCGTAATCGGCCCACGGCACGACGACGACGTCGACCGGGATCCCGCTGCGCGCGGTGAACACCGCGAGGGACTCGCGATACGCCTCTGCGACCTGCGGGTCCCACAGGCGCAGGGTGACGCCGTCGTCACGGGGGGCCGACGAGCCAAGGGGAGCGCATGCCGTGAGGGTGAGCGCGAGGATGGTCGTCGCGGCGAGGAGAGGACGTCGAGGAATCACGGATCAGCCTTCGGTCGTTGTCGGGAAGGTGCGGAGCAGGGGGCGGTGCAGCACGAGGACGGCGACGATCACGGGGAGCAGGGCCAGCATGGAGGCCGCCAGAACGACGGGCCAGTCGGTGTCGTCCCGCGAGCGGAGTGCACCGACGGCGACCTGGATCTGCGGCAGGCGGACGCCGGCGACGAGCCGGGGCCAGAGGTACGAGTTCCACGTCGTGACCGCCGTGACGAGGACGACCGCAGTCACCGCGGGAGCCGACAGCGGCAGCACGATCCGACGCAGGATCATGCCGTGCCCCGCGCCGTCGAGTCGGGCCGCGTCGAGGAGGTCGGTCGGCAGACCGGTGAACCACTGACGCAGCAGCAGCACCGCGTAGGGCGAGGCCAGCAGGGTGGGCAGCACCAGAGCGCTGAACGTCCCGGCGAGGCCGACGCTCGCGAACCCCACGTACCAGGGGATCACGACGAGCACGGGCGGGACCAGCCACATCGCGAGGAACACAGCGAACAGGCCACGAGCGATCCGTCCGCGCGCGACGGCGAAGACGTAGGCGGCGAGTATCGACGATGTGGTCTGCAGGCTGGCGAGCACGAGAACCGCGGCAGCCGTCGTGCCTGCCGGGCGGAGGATCAGGTCGGGGTCGGCGAGGACGGCGGTGTAGTTCGACAGTGTCCACGTGTTCGCGCCGAGGCCGCGGGTCATGAACGCGTCGGATGGGGTGAGGGACGCCAGCAGTGCGAGGCCCAGGGGGGCCACGGCCGCGGTGGAGGCCGCCCCGAGCAGCGCGACGCGAACCGCCCGCCCCCGCCCGTCCGCGAGTCGATGGCTCATGACCGCTCCCGCGTCAGCACGGCGCCGATCCCGATCACGACGGCCATCAGCGCCATCGTGCCCAGCGCCATCGCGGCGCCCGCGCTCACGTCGAACTCCTGCCACACCGTCTGCACGAGCAACTGGGCGAGCGTCGGCGACGGACCGTCGGGGAGGACGACCAGGACGTCGTAGAGGCCGACGACACCTCCGAACGAAGCGACCGCCAGGAACCCGGTCATCCGCCGCACATGAGGGACCTCGATCCTGAGCAGGATCCGTAGAGCGCCGGCCCCGTCGAGCCGCGCCGCATTCCGCAGTTCCGCGGGCACCGTGCGGAGTGCGGCGGCGTAGCAGAGCGCGGTGAAGCCGACGCTCTGCCAGAGCACCGCGGCGACCGCCAGGACCGGGACGGCCTCGGGGGTCGCGAGCAGATCGAGCCGTCTGCCCGCCAGCGTCGCCAGCACCCCGTCCGATGGCGAGCTCACCCACCGTACGAGCAGGCCGGTGATGAGGGGCGACACGGCCCAGGGCATGAGGAGCGACAGCTGGGCGAGGACGGGGCGCCGCGTGCGCGCGAGTGCCGCCCCGAGGGTGAGCCCCAGCCCGAGCTCGAGGGGAATGATGACGGCGGCGAGGGCGAGCGTGTATCCGGCTGCGCCCCACCACCGGGGCGATGTCAGCACCGCGGCGACGGTGTCGAGGCCGGCCCACGTCGCCTCGCCGCCCAGCACACCGCGCTGCAGGGAGACCATGACGATCCAGCCGAGCGGGAGGGCGAAGAAGACCGCGGCGCCCAGGAGCGCGGGCACGGCCCAGCTGCGCGGCACCCGTGCGGGCCGGACGGTGCTCACGCTGGCGTCTCGTGGATCGGATCAGCTGGTCAGGACGACGGCGTCGAGCGCTACGAGCCCGTCGACCGTGAGACGCATCGGGTTGAGCTCGATCTCCCGCACATCCCGGTGGGCGTCGAGCATCGCCTCCAGACCGGCGAAGACGCCGGCGAGCTCCCGGTCATCGAGGTGCGGACCGCCGCGCCAGCCGCGTACGAGGGCGCCCGCCCGGAGCTCGTCGACCATCGACGCGACGGTATCCGCGCCGAACCCGGCGGTGCGGATCGCGACATCGGCGTAGGCCTCGGCGGCTGTGCCGCCGAGACCGAGCATCGCGATCGGGCCGAAGACCGGATCGCGACGCACCGAGACGACGAGGTCGACCCCGTCGTCCGCCATCCGCTCGATCAGGAACTCGCGGGCTCCGGTACGCGCCACTGCCGCGAGGGCGTCGATGAACTCGTCGGCGGTCCGCACCCCGAGGCGGACCCCGCCCGCCTCCGTCTTGTGAAGCACTTCCGCGTCGAGCATCTTGACGGCGACCGGGGCGCCCAAGTCGGCGAGCGCGGCGAGACCGTCGTCGCTGTCGGTCACCCGATGGCGGGCGGGGGTCCGGATCCCGACCGAGTCGAGGAGGTCCTTCGCCCGGGCTTCGTCCCAGGGGCCGGTGGACGCTCCCGTCGTGCGCGGTGCCGCGACCGGAGCGTCCTCGGCGAGGACGCGGGCGCGGGCGTCCGCCACGATGGCGGTGACTCCCGCTGAGAGAGCACGGGGGCCGGTCAGGAGAGGGAGGTCGGCCGAGGCGGCGCTGGCGAGAGCCGCGTCGATGTCCTCGCGCGGGCCGTCGATGCCCACGAGCACAGGGGTGTCGGTGCCCGCCTCGGCGACCGCGGTGGGCAGGTCGACCACCGGCTCGCTGAGCGCGTATACCGCGATGAGGTCGACCTGATCGTCCGAGCCGACCGCGCGGAGCACGTCGGGGAACGTGGGGCCGGGGCGCCCGGTGTCGACCGGGTTCTCCTGGAACGTGAGCGGCGGCAGGAGCTCGCCGATCCGGGCGCGGGTGGCCTCCCGCAGGCGGGGGAGCGCCCAGCCGTCGGCGGTGGCGTGGTCGTCGATGATGAGGCCCGGGCCCGCCTGCGCGGTTACGAGGGCGACCCCGGGTGTGGCGGCCGCACCGAGGCGCACATGCGAGAGGGCGATGACGCTCGCCACGAGAGCGTCTTCGTCGTCGACCACGACGGCGCCGGCCTGGGCGAGCACCGACCGGGTGATGCGCCATCCGGTCGCGAGCGCGCCCGTGTGCGATTGCGCGAATGCCGAGTCGGTGCGGCGGCCCACGACGAGGGCGACGACGGGCTTGAGGGCGGACGCGTGACGCACGGCGGCCAGCAGGTCGGCTCCGTCCTCCACGCTCTCGAGGTGCAGAGCGATCGCGCGGGTGGCGGGATCCGCGGCGGCGTAGCGGACGACGTCCGCGTGCGTCACGCCGAGCCCGCCGCCGATGCCGACCCCGAGCGAGATACCGGCGCCGGCTCCCTCGAGACGGAACGACAGCATGTGGTTGACGCCGCCGCTCGACGCGATTACGGCGATCCGTCCCGGGCGGAGCTGTGCCGCGCCGGGCACGAAGCTCGCGCGGAGGGCTCCGCCGGGCACGAAGAAGCCGGACGTGTTGGGGCCGAGCACGCGGACTCCGCTCGCGGCCGCCGCCTCCTCGGTGTCGCGTTGCGCGGCCGCTCCGGCATCGCCGATCTCGGCGAAACCGCCCGCGCAGACGAGAGCGGCCCGTATGCCGGCAGCTCCCGCGTCCGCGATGACGGCGGCCGTCGCGGGGGCCGGCACGCACGAGACGACGAGGTCGGCGCGCCCGCCGCGGCCCTCGAGCTCCCCGGCGGCATCGGCGATGCTCGCGTGCATCCCGTCGCCTCCGCGCGCGTTGACCAGGGCGACGGGGGCCGATGCGCCGGCCAGCGCCTCCGCCATCGCCGTGCCGAGCTTGCCCGGCGTGCGGGACGCGCCCACCAGGACGATCCCGCGCGGGGTGAAGAGCGGAGCGAGCGGCTGGTTGTCGTCGGCGGAACGCTCATCGTCGGCGCGGGGAGCGGCGGTCGAGGTCGTAGCGGTCGAGGTCATGCGGAGTCCTCCCGGACGTTCGGTTCTCAGCCGCCGGGAACGGGCGGCAGCTCGGTGATCGTGCCGAGCGAGGTGTAGCGGGGGCCGGCGAGGCGCCCGAGCGGGCGGAGCTTGTCGGTGTCGATGCGGCCGTCGGAGACGACTTCGTCGGCGATGTGCCAGGCCACGACCGTGCCGACGACGAATTCGCCGCCGGTGGGGCTGAAGACGTTGGTGCTGTGGTACCGGCACTCCATCGCGACGGGTACGTCACGGAGCCGCGGCACCCGCACGTGGCTCGACGGGGCGAGAGCGAGGCCGAGGCGCTCGGCCTCGCTCTCGGAGCGGTCCAGGAACTCGGAGCTGGCGTGGAGGGCGGGCAGCAGGTCGTCTCCGGCGATGTTGACGACGAACTCCCCGACCTCCTCGATGTTCAGCACGGTGTCCTTCCGGCGGTCCGCCCGCCGGTTGACCGTGAATCCGAGCATCGCCGGGTGCTGGCTGACCCAGGTGAACGAGCTGAACGGCGCCAGGTTGACCACATCCACCCCGCTCGTGACCCAGGCGATCGGGCGGGGGACGACCGAGCCGACCAGGAGGCGGTAGGTCTCGGCGGGCGAGAGGGTCGAGGCGTCGACGTGCATGGCGGGTCCTGTCTGCGAGCGGATCGGTGTGCCGGCGTCAGGGCGTCGGCACCGGCGCGGCGAGGGTCTCGCGCAACGCCTTCTTGTCGATCTTGCCCACCTTCGTGAGCGGCAGCTCGGCGACGAGCTCGAGGCGGTCGGGATGCTTGTAGGCGGCGACGCCCCAGTCTGCGAACGCCGACCGGACAGAGTCCAATCGCAGATCATGGTCGTCGTGCAGGACCGCGAACAGGCAGACCCGTTCGCCCAGTTGCGGATCCGGCATCGCGACGGCCGCAGCCAGACGGATCGCCGTCAGCCGGTAGGCGAGGTTCTCGATCTCCTCGGCGGAGATGTTCTCGCCGCCACGATTGATCATGTCCTTGCTGCGCCCCGACACCACGAGATTGCCCTCCGATGTCCGGACCACGATGTCTCCGCTGACATACCACCCGTCGGGAGTGAAGGAGCGCTCGTTCGCCTCGGCCGCGTCGTAGTACCCGCGCGGCGTGTAGGGGCCACGGGTGAGCAGGACACCCGGTGAGCCGTCCGGCACCGGCCGGCCGGTCTCCTCGTCGACGATGAGGATCTCGTCGGCTTCGCACACCGGGCGGCCCTGCGTGCCGATCACGACCGAGACCGGATCGTCGAGGCGCGTGACGTTGATGAGGCCTTCCGCCATCCCGAACACCTGCTGCAGGCGCCCCGGCAGCAGTGCGACCACGCGGGCGGCGAGCTCGTCGGCGAGGCGGGCGCCTCCGACCTGGAGGAGCCGGAGAGTCGCGAGCTGGTCGGCGCCGACGGTGGCGGCGTGGTCGAGCCAGCTCGCCACGACGGCGGGCACCGCGGCCGTATGGGTCACTCCGAATCTCTCGATCGCGGCGAATGCGCGCTCGGGGTGGGGCGAGGTGAGCGGCACCACGGTCCCGCCGACCAACAACGTGCCGAGGATCCCCGGGCAGGCCAGCGGGAAGTTGTGACCGAGAGGCAGTGTGCCGAGGTAGACGGTGTCGGGGCCGAGCGCGGCGTACCTCGACGTCGCGCGCACATTGCAGACGTAGTCGTCATGCGTGCGGGCGATGAGCTTCGGCATGCCCGTCGTGCCGCCCGAGAGCAGGAACACGGCGACCGACGACGGATCCGGCCGGGGGACGTCGCGTGGGCGCTCGTCCTCTGCGCGGGGCGCGCAGAGCTCGTCGAGCGACAGGGTCCCGCTCGGGACCGCGGCCGGATCGCCCTGGATGAGGACGGTCTGCAGCGTCGAGGTGGTCTCGCGGAGCTTGAGTGCGAGAGCCGCATGGTCGAAGTCGCGCAGGCTGAGCGGCGCGGCGATCGCGCGGGCCTCGGACTGGTCGACGAGATAGCGCAGCTCATGCTCGCGGTGCGCGGGCAGCGCCATGACCGGCTGCACGCCGATGCGCAGGCACGCGAGCAGGAGGACGACGAACTGCCACCCGTTCGGCAGTTGCACGAGGATGCGGTCATCGGCGGTCACCCCCGCGGACAGGAGTCGGTCGCCGCAGGCGCTCGCGCGATCCAGCAATTCGGCGTAGGTGAGCCGCCTATCGCCGTCGGCGACGGCCAGGTGATCGGGGTGCGCGGCGGCGCTCTCATCGAGGAGCTCCGGGAGCGAGCGTCCCTCCCAGAGGCCCGCGGCGCGGTAGCGGTCGGCGAACTCGGTGGGCCAGGGGGTGGTCCCCTCCGCCGTCCTCATCTCGCCACCGCGTCCGCGCGACCCGACAGGACGAGCGTGAGGGCTCTGTCGTCGTCGCAGTCCGGTTCGTGGATCACCGCCGAGGCGCCGTGCCGCAGGCGGATCGCCTCGGACGCCAACTGGCGGGTGAGGGGCGTTCCCCCTGTGACGAGCGCGGCGCGGGGAGCATCGGGGGAGTCGAAGACGCTCCGGATCGCGGCGTCGAGGTCCTCCTCGTCGAGCGGAGCCTCGAGCACGGCGACGTCCGCGAGATCCGCCCGCGGAATGAGCCGCGCCGCGAGTTCGAGGCGGTCGCCCGTGCCCGACTCGAGCACGAGTGGGGAGGCGAGGGCGGGGGCGCCGTGGCGCCGCACCCACTCCTGCTGCGGCTCTTCGGCGGCCGCGGGGTCGCGACGCGCGATCTTGGCGGTGGGGAGGGAGCGGGAGAAGAAGTGGAACGCGAACTGCCACGGCTCGAATGCGTGATAGTAGGCCCCGAAGTTCTCCCACCACGAGAGGGAGGGCCGCGCCGCGTTCTGGATGCGGGCGACCGCCGGCTGGCGGACGCTCTCGTACGCCGCGAATGCCGCCTCGGCGTCGTCGGGGTGGGCCACGATCGCCTCGGCGAGCGCGATGGCGTCTTCGATCGCCATCTTGGTTCCGCTGCCGACCGAGAAGTGCGCGGTGTGGACGGCATCCCCGAGGAAGACGACATTGCCGGCGTGCCAGCGCTCGGAGCGGATGGTGCGGAAGTTGCCCCAGCGCGAGTTGTTGCCGATGAGCTGCGCCCCGTCGATGAGGGGCGCGAAGATCTCTTCCAGGCGCCGGCGGCTGTGCTCGTCGCTCGGGCCGGGCGGCGTCGTGAGGTCGAAGTCGTCGAGGCCGGCTGCACGCCAGGTCGCCTCATCCGTCTCGACGATGAAGGTCGAGAGCCCCTTGCCGATCGGGTAGGCGTGCGCCGCGAAGACGCCGGGAACGTCGCCCAGGCCCTCGACGTGCTGGTGCAGGAAGGTGAGGCCGTCGAACGAGTGGTCGGTCGCGAACCAGATGAACTTCGCCGTCGCGTAGTCGAAGCTCGTCCCGAGGACATCCTCGCCGATCGCCTGCCGGGTGCGGGAGTTCGCGCCGTCCGCGGCGGCGACGATGTCGTAGCCGCGGAGGTCGGCCAGAGCGGCGGGGTGTCGGAAGTGGAGATTCACGCCCGCGTCGGCGGCGGCCTGCTGAAGCTGGGCGAGCAGGTCCTTGCGGAGGACGGCCCCCATCCCGTTGCCCGCGAACGAGTGGATCTCGTCCTTGAGGCGCACCTCGATGGCATCCCACCGCACGCCGTGCGCGTCGAGGGTCGTCCGGAGCGCGCTGTCGGCGGCATCGACGCCGCGCTGCGTCGCATCCGAGAAGACCACACCGAATCCGAATGCCTCATCGGCACCGTTCCGCTCGAAGAGGTCGACACTCGCCGACGGGAGATCCCGAGCGACGAGGGTGGCGAGCAGCAGCCCCGCGGGACCTGCTCCGATGACGGCGATGCGCATGTTTCCAGCCTCCTTGCTGACGTGACCCTCAGAGTATGCAACGGTTCTGAGATGACCGCCACAGTTTTGTTGCACATTGTGGATGGGCGTCGTGCGGACCCCGACGGGTACCGTGGCCTCATGCGCCCGCGCTCCCTCGTCTTCACGCTCTACGGGGACTATTTCCGCTACTGCGCCGACGGTGCCGCGCCGCTCGGCGGACTGAGCGACGTGCTCGAACTGTTCGGCGTCGAACGCTCGACGACCCGCATGGTCATGTCGAGACTGCGCGCCGAGGGGTGGTTCGACGCCGTGCGCGACGGCCGGCGCACCAGCTACCGGCTCACGCCGCAAGGGTGGGAGCTGCTCGATTCGGGGCGCGACCGGATCTTCAGCCATGAGTCGGAACCGTGGGAGGACGACGGCGGGCGCTGGACCCTCGTCCTGACCCGCACGGCGGATCGCGCGGCGCGCGACGAGTTCCGCAAGACGCTCGCGTGGCTCGGGTTCGGATCCCTCCAGCCCGCCACCTGGATCGCTCCCGGCGACCGTCGTGCTCGTGCGCTCCGGGCGCTCGACGACCAACCCGCCGGTGAGGGCGACGTGTTCCTCACCCACACGGGCGATCTCGAGAGAGACCGCGACATCGCATCCCGTGCCTGGGATCTCGAGGCGCTCGGTGGGGGCTACCGGCGGTTCATCGAGCGGAACGAGGCGCCCATCGCCGACCTCGCCGACGACGAAGCGCTCGTGCGTCGGGTCGCGTTGACGGACGAGTATCGGCGCTTCCCCTACGACGATCCCGACCTCCCCGCGCGGCTCCTTCCCGCGGAATGGCCGGGGGCCGTCGCCCACGCGCTCTTCGCCGACCGGCACACGGGGCTGGGCCCCGCCGCCGTGCGCGCCATCGAATCCCGCACGGGCCTGGCGGTCGTCGATCCGCACCGCGTGGCCTACGACGGCACCCGCGTCACCTTCTCTTTCGCACCGCCCCCCTGAGATCGGATACATCGCCGCTGACCCGACATTCGGGCTTCACGACAGCGCCAGAACCGCAATCCGACGCCCTGCTCATACGGGTATTCCGGCCAATCGAGTACGTTCCGGCAAACCAACTGAGCCGGAACACCCGTACGTCAGAGGTCAGGGGGATGCGGGTTCCTGGGGGATCTCGATGTCCTGGGCGCCGACGCAGGCGCGCTCCTGCGGAAGCACCGTCATGATGCCGGACAGATCGGTGATGACGTCGAGACCGGACGCGGCGTTCGAGTCGATGACGACCTCGACCGACGGCTCACGTCCGTAGGTGGTGAAGACGAAGCGCGGCGCATCCGTGTCGTCGCGGATCCAATCGACCCCCGACACGTTGATGCACTCCGCGGTCGTGGGGCCCGGCGAAGCGACCCCGCACCGCAGCAACACACTCGCCGGCTCTCCCCATGCGGCCGTGCCCTGCGCGTCCGTCAGGCGCTTCGGCTGGCCGGCCAGCTCGTCCGGCAAGCGGACGGAGACCTCGGCGCACCCCGGATCGACCGCGTCAGGGGCGGGCTGCAGCGAGACGGTGGCCGCGCATCCGGTCGTCGAGACCGCGAGCAGCGCGGCGGAGAAGGCCAGGGTCACGAGGTGGAAGCGGCGGACTCGGTTCACTGGCACAACCTCAAGGCTAACCGCGCTCACATGGTCGGGGTGGAGACGACATCGGGCGGGCCCCACCATCAGGCTCTCGCGCCGCACCCCGAATGGCTACCGTGGGGGAGTGAGCGGCGACGACGTGACCCTGGGCCAGGCCGGCGAGATCGAGGCGATCCGACGCATCACGAATCGCCTCCCGCCGGCGACCGCCGCGGAGCTCGGTCCCGGCGACGACTCCGCGGTTCTACGGGCCCCTGACGGACGCTTCACGGTCTCGACGGATCTGCTGATCCACGGCCCGGACTTCCGACTCGCCTGGTCCACGCCGTACGACATCGGCTGGAAGGCCGCCGCCACCAACCTCGCAGACGCCGCCGCGATGGGCGCGCGTCCGACCGCTCTGGTCGTCGCTGTCGCCGCACCGCTCTCGACTCCGCTCAGCATGCTGGAGGGCATCGCCGACGGGCTCCGAGACGGATGCGCCGCGCTCTCGCCGGGTGTGAGCGTCGTCGGCGGCGACCTGTCCGCCTCGGAGACCCTGACCCTCGCCGTCACCGTGTTCGGAGACCTCGAGGGGCGCCCGGCCGTCACCCGCGGCGGTGCGCGCCCCGGTGATGTCCTCGCGGTGAGCGGCTCGCTCGGCCTGGCCGCCGCAGGTCTCGCTCTGCTCTTCCGCGATGGGGTCGACGGGGATCGTATCCCGGATGCGGAGGCCGCGCGGATCCTCCGCGAGCGGCACGGTGGCCTCCTCGATGCTCAGCTCCGCCCGTCGCCGCCCATCGGTGGCGGCGTCGTGGCAGGTATCGGCGGAGCGACCGCCATGCTCGACATCTCGGACGGGCTCCTCCTCGACGCGCGCCGGATCGCGTCGGCCAGCGGCGTGCGGCTCGATCTTGAGCGCGCGGCCCTCGGGCCCGACCTCGCTCGCCTCGCGGATCCCGCGCTCGGCTTCGACGACGATCGGCGTCGCCGGCTCGTCTTGGCAGGCGGGGAGGATCACGCCCTACTGGCGACGTTCCCGAACGCGGCGCTGCCCGCAGGCTTCCGTGTCATCGGCCGGGTCGAGGGCGGAACGGGAGTCACGCTCGACGGCCTCGCCGTGGACGGCCGCGCGGGCTGGGATCCGTTCGAGGACTGGGACGGCCTGGCGGGCTGATCCGTTGCGGCTCGTGCCGGACGGCTACGCGGATGAGTCGACGGGATCCGCGTCCACGAAGTACACCGCGGTCTCGCCGTAGTCGCGTCGACGGTCGAGGACCTGCCCGGCCGCCCAGGTCGGCTCGGGTGAGCGGGTACTGCGCTCGACCACGAGCAGCGCGCCCTCGTCGACCATCGCGCTGAGACCCGCGAGCACAGCGGTGAGCTCGGTCTCGGGGAGGTCGTAGGGCGGGTCGATGAAGACGAGTTCGAACCGACCGACACCTCGATTGACGTAGGCGAGGGCGTTCTGCGGGATGGCCTGGGCGTCGATCGTGGTGCCCTTCGGGGCCGCCGCCAGGACGGTCTTGATGTTCGCCCGCCCGGCGTTCGCCGCATCCGAGGCTTTGTCGACGAGACGAACGAGGCGCGCACCGCGGCTCACAGCTTCCAGCCCGAGCGCGCCCGAGCCCGAGTAGAGGTCGAGTACTCGCGCACCGGCGAGCACGTCGCGGGCTTCGAGGGCCGAGAAGATGCCCTCCCGGGTACGGTCGCTCGTCGGCCTGGTGCCCGAACGTGGGACCTTGAGGCCGAGGGATCCGGCGAAGCCCGAGATGATCCTGGTCATCCCTCGACCCTAGGGCCCGCCCCGCCGCCCGAATGGCTGAACAAATGCAGGAGATGCCGATGGTGCCTCGGATGACGACCCCGGAAGTACGCGGAAGTCCGCGCTCCGGTCCTGCATATGGTCCGACGGATCCTGCATTCGTTCAGTGAGCCAGCCGATTTCGACAGCTAGCAGGCGGCGCAGTCGCGAGTCGACTGTGGGGTGCCCACAACCCATTTCGGGATGCGCTGTCGGCTTTCGCACACTGATTCGTATGGCTGCAGTAGACCGGGCGCAGAAGCCCTCATTCACCAAGTCCCTCTTCCTCGGCCAGGTCGCGAGCGATCTGGTGATGCCCTACCCGGTGCAGACCGGCGACGATCGTGACGAGACCCAACGTCTGGCTGCCGCCGCGCGCGACTACCTGACGACCACCTACGATCCCGCCCGCAGCGAGCGCGACCGCTGGGTCGGCGACGACACCATCCGCGACCTGGGGGATCTCGGCCTCACCGGGCTCTTCATCGACAAGAAGTACGGCGGACAGGGGCTCAGCCAGTCGGGGTACTGCCGCGTCATGGAGGAATTCGGCCGCTCCGACGGAACATTGGCCGTGGTGATGGGGGTGCATCAGTCCATCGGGTCGAAGCCGCTGCACCTCTACGGCACCGACGAGCAGAAGGAGCGCTGGCTGCCCGACCTCGCCGCCGGTCGCAAGCTCGCCGCTTTCGTGCTGACCGAGCCGAACGTCGGAAGCGACGCCTACAACCTCGAGACCCGGGCCGAGCGTCAGAGCGATGGCAGCTGGGTGCTGAACGGTGTCAAGCGCTGGATCGGCAACGGCGACCGCGACGTGCTGACGGTCTTCGCGCGGAGTGAGCTCGGTCACGTGGCTCTCATCGTCGAGGGCGGCACGCCGGGCATCCAGACCGAGCGCTTCGACACACTCGGGCTCCGCGGCAACCGCCTGCAGAAGGTCACCTTCACCGACGTCCGTGTTCCTGCGGAGAACCTGCTCGGTGAGCCCGGCGACGGATTCCGCATCGCCATGAACACGTTGAACAACGGCCGCATGTCGATGGGCACGTCCATCTCGGGAGGCATGAAGCGCTTCCTCGACCTCAGCCTCGAGCACACCACCACGCGTCGCCAGTTCGACCGCGAGCTGATCGACTTCGAGATGGTCGAGGACAAGATCGCCTGGATGGAGACCCAGATCTACGGTCTCGAATCGATGAGCTACCTCACGACCGGCCTCGTCGACCGCGGTGTCGCCGATTACTCCCTCGAGTCGGCCATGACCAAGGTGACCGCGAGCGACACCGGCTGGTACGCCCTCAACCGCGCGTTCCAGCTGCACGGAGGAACGGCCTACATGAACGACCACCCGCTGGCGAAGGCGATGCGCGATTTCCGCATCTTCCCGATCTTCGAGGGCGCCAACGACGTCATGCGGGCCTTCACGGCTCTCAACGGGATGAAGGCGCTGTCCGAGCACCTGCCCGACGTCAAGGACATCAGCGTCAGCAACCCGTCGAAGGCCATCGGCGTGCTGGCGCCGTATGTGCGCGAGCGCGTCGGCCAGCGCCTTCGCCCCGAGCGCCTCGAGGGCGCTCACAGCGACATGGCCAAGCAGGTCGGGCAGATCGCCGAGCAGACCGCCCGTCTCCGCGGAGCCGGCGAGGCCGCGCTGCGCAGGTACGGTTCGAAGATCCAGGAGAAGCAGCTCGTCCAGAAGCGTCTGGCGGATGCAGCGGCCGGCATCTACGCGCAGGTCGCCACCGTCTCGCGCATCTCGGGGGTGCTCGAGCGGGACGGGAAGATCGCGAGCGAGGCCGAGCGTCGCGTCGCGATCAACTTCTGCAACAGCCAGGCGCGGGTGGTCGGGCGGGCGCTCCGCTCCCTCGAGATCAACGACGACAAGCACACCCGCGCGATCGGCAAGCAGACCCGTGCCGACGGCGGCTACCGCTTCGACCTCTGATCCATCCCTCAGCAGGAACCACGACGTCTCAGCAGGTCCTTTCCGGCCATCTCCTCCTGCTGAGCCGTCGTTCTTCCTGCTGAGCGCGAGGTCGGGGAGGGTAGGTTCGCGGGATGTCGAGAGTGCCGGAGACTCCCCGTTGAACATCAGCCTGTTGCAGCTCGTGGTGGGCGTCGTCACGTTCATCGCGCTCTCGGTGATCGCATCGATCCGGCTCACCAGAGAGGCGCGACGGACAGGAGACGGGGACAAGGCGCCGCTCCGTATCGCCATCACCGTCGTGCTCATCGGCGTCGTCATCGCCGCGATCATCGTCATCCCGGGTCTGCTGAGGGGATGACCCGGCCGCCCGTCGAGAAGAGCGTCGGAGGTCGCCGGTAGCCTCGTGGGGTGGCCACGAATCCGCTCGAGCGCAAGCTCTCCGACCTGCTCGGCGGGAAGACGGCGGGTGCACTCGAGAAGGCGTTCGACATGGTCACGGCCGGTGACCTCCTGGCCCATTACCCCCGCCGATACGCGAAGCGCGGCGAGCTGACCTCGCTCGCCGAGCTCCCCGAGGGGGAGAACGTCACGATCGTCGCCGAAGTGCGACGGGCCACGAGCCGCTCCATGCAGTCACGCCGTGGGAGCGTTCTCGAGGTCGTCATCTCCGACGGGCACGGGATCCTCACCCTGACGTTCTTCAACCAGGCGTGGCGCGAGAAGGAACTGGTCCCGGGCGCACGAGGCATCTTCGCGGGCAAGGTCGGCCGTTATCGTGGCACGGCCCAGCTGGCGCATCCCGACTACGCGCTCTTCCCCGATCTGCCGTTCGAGGGCGGCGCGCTCGCGAAGGAGTGGACCGACCACCCTGTCCCGATCTACCCCGCCACCGGCGCCCTGCCCAGCTGGAGGATGCAGCAGTCGATCGAGCTCGTCCTCGACGAGGTCCGAGCCGACATCGACGATCCGGTTCCGGCGGATGTGCGTCGCGAGCGAGGGCTCGTCACCTTCTCGGCCGCACTCGAGAAGATCCATCGGCCCCAGAAGGACGCCGACTGGCGGGAAGCGCGCGATGCGCTGCGCTTCCAGGAAGCCTTCGTCCTGCAGACCGCACTCCTCGAGCGTCGGCTCGCCGCCCGCGCGTCCCCGTCGACCGCCCGCCCGGCGACGACGGGCGGCGACCTCGAGCGCTTCGATGCGTCGCTTCCCTTCACCCTCACCGGCGATCAGACGGCGGTGGGGGAGGAGATCGCCCGTGACCTCGAGCAGGCGCACCCGATGAACCGTCTCGTGCAGGGCGAGGTGGGCTCCGGTAAGACCCTGGTGGCGCTTCGCGCCATGCTGCAGGTCTCCGACGCGGGCGGACAGTCGGCCCTGCTGGCTCCCACCGAGGTGCTGGCGGCGCAGCATCTGCGCTCGATCGTGAAGTCGCTCGGGCCGGATCTCTCCGCGAAGCTCATGCCGACGCTGCTCACCGGCCAGATGTCGACCGCCGAGCGCAAGAAGGCGCTCCTGCGGATCGTGAGCGGTCAGGCCCGCATCGTCGTCGGCACGCACGCGCTGATGGGCGACAAGGTGACGTTCTTCGACCTCGGCCTGGTCGTGGTCGACGAGCAGCACCGTTTCGGCGTGGAACAGCGTGAGGCTCTGCGGGCCAAGGGGGCGAACCCACCGCACGTGCTCGTGCTCACGGCGACGCCCATCCCGCGCACCGTCGCCATGACCGTCTTCGGCGACCTCGACCTGTCGATCATCCAGGAGCTGCCGGCGGGGCGTGCGGGAATCGAGTCGCACGTCGTCGCGCTCGTCGACCACCCGGGCTGGATCGGCCGGGTCTGGAAGCGCGCGTCCGAGGAGATCGAGCAGGGCCGACAGGTCTTCGTGGTGTGCCCCGCGATCGATGCGACCGCGGTCGAAGCCGACACCGACCTCGTGGACGATGACGAGGGCACCGAGGAGAAGCCGCACCCGAAGGCGTCCGTCGAGGGTGTCATGAAGCTCATGCCGCAGGTCGAAGCTCTGCAGGGGCGGCGGATCGCAGCTCTGCACGGCCGGATGACGGCCGAGGAGAAGGACGAGATCATGCGTTCCTTCGCAGCCGGCCACATCGAGATGCTCGTCGCCACGACGGTCATCGAGGTGGGTGTCGACGTGCCCAACGCCTCCACCATGATCGTGCTCGACGCCGATCGATTCGGCGTCTCGCAGTTGCACCAGTTGCGCGGCCGGGTGGGCCGTGGCGGTCTGCCCGGGCTGTGCCTGCTCGTGACCGCGGCCCCCGCCGACTCCGTCGCGCGGGAACGCGTGGACGTGGTCGCATCGACGACCGACGGCTTCGAACTCGCTCAGGCCGATCTCGAACTCCGCCGCGAAGGCGACGTCCTGGGCGCGACGCAGTCGGGCGGGCGATCGTCGCTGCGACTGCTCCGCGTCGTCGCGGACGCGGACCTGATCGGCGAGGCCCGACAGGCGGCGGGCGAGATGCTCGAGCAGGATCCGACGCTCGCGACGAACCCTGCGCTGCGGGCTGCGATCGATCGTCGGCTCGACGACCGGGCACGCGAGTTCCTCGCCAAGAACTGATCGCGGTCGCGGCTCCCACCCGTGCTGTTCTAGCCTGAACCAATGACCAGGATCGCCGTCGTGCCCGGCTCGTTCGACCCCGTCACCCTGGGGCACCTCGACGTCATCGAGCGAGCGGCCGGTCTCTTCGACGAGCTGCACGTCCTCGTCGTCCACAACCCGTCCAAGACGGCTCTGCTGCCGGTGGCCCAGCGCGTCGAGCTCATCGAGACCTCCATCCGCGAGGCGGGTTTCGCAGGGAACATCACTGTCGCGTCGTGGTCGGTCGGGCTCCTCGTCGACTACTGCACCGATGTCGGCGCGAGCGTGCTCGTCAAGGGAATCCGCTCGCAGGTCGACGTCGCGTACGAGACGCCCATGGCGATCGTCAACCGCAATCTGGCCCACGTCGAGACCGTCTTCCTGCTGCCGGATCCGGCCCACGCCCACGTCTCGAGCTCCCTCGTCCGCCAGGTCGCCGGTCTGGGTGGGGACGTGTCGCCCTACGTCCCCCGGGCCGTCGCAGCGCTGCTCGAACCGGGCACCTCGTCCGACCTCCTGTGAACGCGCGCGACGGACGCTCCCCGGCGGGGCGGGTCGTGTCATGAGCGATCTCCGGATCGGCATCGCCGCGATGCTCGAACGGTTCACGCCGCGCGAGGCCGTCGACCTCGCTCGCTACGCCGAGGCGGCAGGTTTCTCCGGCGTGATGGCCAGCGACCACATCCAGCCGTGGACGCCGACCCAGGGCAACGCGCCGTTCGTCTGGAACGTGTTGACCGCCATCGGCGAGCACACGCGCGGCGAGATCGGGACGGGAGCCGTGGTGCCCACGTTCCGCATGCACCCGGCCGCCGTGGCGCACGCCTCCGCGACGCTCGCGGCCATGAACCCCGGGCGGCACTGGCTCGGACTCGGTGCGGGCGA
The DNA here is from genome assembly GCA_913778905.1 of uncultured Naasia sp. Lineage (GTDB taxonomy): Bacteria > Actinomycetota > Actinomycetes > Actinomycetales > Microbacteriaceae > Naasia. Next base: position 99,806 of record CAJYYA010000014.1, read on the forward strand.
AGCGCTCAACGAGCACGTCGTCGGTCGCTACTGGCCCGAACCGGCCGATCGCATCAACCGTCTGTTCGAGGCGGTCGAGATCATCCAGAAGCTGTTCGCGGGATCTCGAGCCGGGCGCGACGTGCGCCATCGGGGCGAGCACTTCACGCTCGAGTCGTCGCGGCTGTGGACCGTTCCGGCGGAGACCCCGCCCATCGTGATCGCGACCGCAGGCCCCGTCACGGCCAAACGCGCGGGTCGGACCGCCGACGGGATCATGACCGTCGGGGCACCTCTCGACCGCATCGCCACCCTGTTCGCCAGGTTCGACGACGGCAGGCGCGAGAGCGGACGTCGGGGAGGCGGCCTCAAGATTGTCCAGCTCCACCACTCGTGGGCGCCCACCGAGGAGGAGGCGCTCGCCAACGCGCTGGCCCACTGGCCTGTGGGCGGGCTCCGGGTCGGCCGCGGCGACATCCGCTCGCCGGCCGAGTTCGAGCAGCTGGTCAAGATGGTGCGCCCTGAGGATTTCGATGGACGCGTGGTCGTCTCCAGCGATCCGGACGTCCATCGTGCGGCGATTCAGCGGTACGCGGACCTCGGCGTCGATCGCATCCACCTGCACAACGCGAGCGTCGACCAGCGAGCCTGGGTCGACGTCTTCGCCCGAGACGTCCTCCCGAAGGTGAAGCGATGAGCGGTGCCCGCATCGAGATCTGGTCCGTCGACGGGATCGGCGAGGTGGTTCCCGGCGACGACCTCACGGCCATCGTCACGTCCGCGGTCGGCGGTGAGCTCCGCGATGGGGACATCGTCGTCGTGAGCAGCAAGATCGTCTCCAAGGCGGAGGGCCGCTACGTCGACGCGGTCGATCGAGAGGACGCCATCACCGCCGAGACGGTGCGCGTCGTCGCGACCCGTCCCTATCCGGGCGGCGTCACGCGCATCGTGCAGAACAAGCTCGGCATCGTGCAGGCCGCCGCGGGTGTCGACGCGAGCAACGTCCCGGAGGGCAAGGTGCTGCTGCTTCCCGAGGCCCCCGACGAGTCGGCGCAGCGGCTGGTCGACGGTCTCCGCTCCGCGCTCGGCGTCGGAGTCGGGGTGATCATCGCCGACACCCTGGGTCGTGCCTGGCGGATCGGTCAGACGGATGCGGCGATCGGGGCGGCGCACGTCCACGTCATCGACGATCTGCGGGGCGCGACCGACGCCCACGGACGTCCGCTGACCGTCACGATGCCGGCCGTCGCCGACGAGATCGCAGCGGCTGCCGATCTCGTCAAGCGGAAGGCCGATGCCCGACCCGTCGCCGTGGTGAGGGGGTTGTCCCATCTGGTCGTCGCCGGCGCTCCCGGGGCGGTCGCTCTCATCCGCGCACCCGAACAGGACATGTTCCGACAGGGCAGCGACGAGGCCTACGACGAAGGGTATCGGGACGGTATGGAGGCTCGTCGCGACCGTGGGGCGGACGAAGAGGAGTGAGCCCTCCTCGCGCCTCAGGCGCGGATCAGACCGCACTCAGGAGCTTCACGGGCGGGCTGACAGACTGATCGGATCACCTCGAACGAACAAGGATCCGCATGCGCGCTCTCACCCTCGGCTACAAGGCGTCCGCTGAGCAGTTCGGTCCCCGAGAACTCGTCGAACTCGGCGTCGCCGCCGAGGCGCACGGTTTCGAGAGCGCGACCGTCAGCGACCACTTCCAGCCGTGGCGGCACACGGGCGGCCATGCCCCGTTCTCGTTGGCCTGGCTCGCCGCGGTGGGGGAGCGCACGAGCACCATCACGCTCGGAACCTCCGTCTTGACCCCCACGTTCCGCTACAACCCCGCTGTCATCGCCCACGCGTTCGCGACTCTCGGCTCGCTCTATCCCGACCGAGTCTTCCTCGGCGTCGGCACCGGGGAAGCGCTCAATGAGATCGCGACCGGGTTCCGCGGAGCCGGCGAACAGGATTGGCCGGAGTTCAAGGAGCGCTTCGCGCGCCTGCGCGAGAGCGTCCGACTGATGCGCGCACTGTGGACGGGGGAGCGGGTCAACTTCGAGGGCGACTACTACAGCACCCACGACGCGAGCATCTACGACCGCCCCGAAGGTGGCATCCCCGTGTACATCGCCGCGGGCGGACCCGTCGTCGCCAAGTACGCCGGGCGAGCCGGTGACGGCTTCATCTGCACCTCGGGCAAAGGCGCCGAGCTCTACGTCGACCAGCTGCTCCCGGCGGTCGAGGAGGGGGCCGCAGCCGGCGGACGAGACGCCGCCGGCATCGACCGGATGATCGAGATCAAGGTCTCCTACGACACCGACCCCGAGGCGGCCCTCGAGAACACGCGATTCTGGTCGCCGCTGTCGCTGAGCGCGGAGCAGAAGCACAGCATCACCGACCCGGTCGAGATGGAAAGGGCGGCCGATGCCCTCCCCATCGAGCAGATCGCCTCACGATGGATCGTCGGAGCGGACCCCGACGATGTCGCCGAGCGGATCGGGCAGTACATCGACTGGGGCTTCAACCATCTCGTCTTCCACGCCCCCGGCCACGACCAGCGTCGCTTCATGGCGCTGTTCGAGCGCGACATCGCACCTCGACTGCGTTCCCGCGCGGGGTGACCCGAGGGCGGCACCGTTCAGTACGCCATCCCACCGCCGATCAGACGCGTCACCCGACAAGGACCGACTCATGGCTCCCAGCTCCGCTTCCGCCAGTCCCATCCCACGCCGTCCCGGCATCGACAGCGGCATCCCGTTCCTGAAGGACGGATACCGCTTCATCTCGCGCACTGCCGATTCTCTGGACACGGACGCGTTCCGGACCACGATCCTCGGCCGGCCCGTCGTCTGCCTGAGGGGCGGTGAGGCGGCACGGTTCTTCTACGAAGGCGGCCGCTTCGATCGCTCGGGTGCGCTTCCACCCACCGTCGTACACCTGCTGCAGGACAGGGGGAGCGTGCAGACCCTGGAGGGCGAGTCGCATTCACGACGCAAGAGCGGCTTCATGCAACTGCTCACAGGCGGGCCCGAGATCCGCCTGGCGAGCATCGCGCGCGAGGAGTTCGCCGAGCGGGCTCTCGTCTGGCGTGGCGAGGAGTCCGTGACCTTCGCCGACGAACTGCCCGAGCTCATGACCGGTGTCGCGATGCGGTGGGCGGGCATCCCCCGAGACCGGTGGGACCTCGAGGCCCGCTCGGCGGAGCTCTGGGCGATGGTGCAGCAGGCGGGGTCGTTCGGGCCGGCCAACTGGGCCGCGCTCGCCGGTCGCCGCCGCACGGAGCGATGGGCGAGCGCCCTGATCGAGGATGCGCGCGCCGGACGGGTCCGCGCGATCCCTCAGACGGCCTTCGCCGCGGTCGCCGACTGGACCGGGGACGACGGTCGGCCGCTGCCGGTCGAGGTGGCCGCCGTCGAGCTCATCAATCTGCTCCGCCCCATCGTGGCCGTGTCGGTCTTCATCGAATTCGCCTTCCTCGCCCTTTCGCGGATGCCGAAGCTCCGCACCGCGTTTCGGCACGAGGATCATTCCGAACTGGACGGTTTCGCCAACGAGATCCGCCGTCGTACCCCGTTCTTCCCCGCCATCGCCGGACGCGCGATGGCGGATCTCGACTGGCACGGCGAGACCATCCCGCAGGGCCGGTGGGCCATGTTCGATATCTTCGGCACCAATCACGACCCGCGGCTGTGGCCGGATCCGCTCCGCATCGACCCGACTCGCTACCGCGAGGGACGGGGAGACGTCCACCACATCGTCGCGCAGGGTGCAGGGTCGTACGACGTCGACCATCGCTGTCCCGGCGAACCCGCCACGCAGGGTCTCATCGCAGCCGCGATCCGCGGCCTCTCGGGAACGCGGTGGTCGGCGGTCGGCGGTCAAGACCTGCGCGTGCGCTACTCGAGGCTGCCCGCGACGATCCGGAGCGGGCTGGTGCTGAACTTCCGCTGACGGGTCACCGGCTCGGAGCCGGAACCGCCGCGGTGGCGGGGCCCACGCGGAGGCGTCGAGCGATGCGGAGGTCGTCCCATCGGTCCACGTCGTGCCGGAGGGTGCTCCCGACCGGGATGGGGAGGGTGTTGTACCCGGCGGCTCGGTGAAGCACCGCCGAACCGCGTCCGAACCGGATCGAATGACGCACGCCGGCGCGGGCCGTCGTCAGCGTCGTCCCCGTGCGATCGGCGTCGGCGACGAAGCCTCGCGGTACGCGCTCCGCCAGGGTCAGTGCGTCGTCCAGATCGCTCGGACGGAGCGCCGGCAGGTCCCCGAGCAGGATCGCGCGGTGCGAGGTCGGGTCGGGTGCTGCTGCGAGTCCGGTGCGTATGGCGGCGTGCAACCCGGCCCCGGTGTCGCGGACGATGCGCAGTCGGCGATGCGGACGCACAGGGATGTCGCCTGCGGTCACCACGACGACCCGGGCGGTGCGACGGGCGGCGAGGGCGGCGGCGATCGTATCGAGGGCGAAGGCCTGCGCGAACACTCCTCGCAGCGGTGAGTCGAGGCGGGTCTTCGACGCGTCCCCGCCCCGGACCGGGATCACCACGTCCCATCGCCGTCTCGCGACGGCGGTGTCGAGGCGGGTCACCGATGGACGAGCGCGAGTGCCGCGTCGACGATGTCCGCGGACTCCTCGACGCTCGACAGCAGCAGGGGGCGCGAGCCGGTGATGAAGCCCAGCTCGGCGAGCTCCTCGAGGTCGTCCTCGTCGGCCGTGTCGACGAGCCAGGCGTCCAGCAGCCCGCCCTCGGACCGCAGACCGTAGTGGCGGGCCACCGCAGCGGCCGAGGTCTCGACTCCGATGGTGCGCAAGCAGGCATCCGCCATACCGCGGACCGCGGCGCCCGCGATGATGGGCGAGACGCCGACGACAGGCGCCTTCACGGTCATCGACTCCAGGGTCTCTCGCACGAAGGGGATGTCGAGGATCGTGCCGATCGACACCACGGGGTTCGACGTCGCGATCATGATGACGTCGGCGTCGATGATCGCCTCGAGCACACCGGGTGCGGGGCGGGCCGACTCGACCCCGACGGAGACGAAGCGCTTGGCGGGCAGGGCGGCGCGGTGGCGGGTCCACCACTCCTGGAAGTGCATGAGCGAGCCGTCCTCCAGCTCGATGTGCGTCTCGACCTCGTCGTCGGTGGTGGGCAGCATCCGGATCCCGATGTCCCAGCGTTCGAGCAGGCGTTCGACGACGCCGCTGAGCGGCACACCCTCACGCAGCCACGACGTGCGCGCGATGTGGGTTCCCAGGTCGAGGTCGCCGAGCGTGAACCAGGGCCAGCCGACGCCGTATGACCGCAGCTCCCCGCTCACTCGTTCGCTCTCGCCGACGCGCCCCCACCCGCGGGTCTCGTCGTTGACGCCGGCGAGCGTGTACATGACCGAATCCAGGTCGGGAGTGATGCGGAGACCGGCGAGCCAGGCGTCGTCCCCCGTGTTGACGATCGCCGTGATCGGGCGCGGGTTCTCGCGCCGCCGCTCCGCCTCCCGCACGCCGCGGAGGAACCGCGCTCCGCCGACTCCTCCGGCCAGAACAACCACACCGCTCACTGTCCACGTCCTTCCGCCTCCGCCGTCGTGCGGGGGCTCGTCATCTCCTCGAACGCCAGCATCGGCCGCCCGGTCGTCGGATGCGGGAACAGCTGTGCTCCGACCCCGTAGACGCGTTCGATGAGCTCCGGGGTCAGGGTCGATTCGGTCGGTCCGGCCGCGATGGCGCGGCCACGATCGAGCACCACCACATCGTCGGCCCAGCCCGCCGCCAGCGACAGGTCGTGCAGGGCCGCGATGACGGCGATCCCGTCCGCCGCCAGGTCGCGCAGCAGCCTCAGGGTCCTCAGCTGGGCGGCGATGTCGAGATGGTTCGTCGGCTCATCGAGGAGCAGGATCGGAGTCGCCTGCGCGAGGGCGCGAGCGAGGGCGACCCGCTGGCGTTCGCCGCCGGAGAGGGTTCCGAACGCCCGATCGGCGAAGGCCGCCACGCCCGCGCGGTCGAGCGCGGAATCGACTGCCGACCCGCCGTCCGCGTCCTCGCCGAACAGACCCTCGTGCGGAACTCGGCCGAGCTCGACCACCTGTCGCACAGACAGCTCGACCTCGGTGTGGAGGTCCTGCTCGACCAGAGCGGCGAGTCGGGCCCGTTCTCGGCGACGCATCGAGAAGAGATCGCGTCCGTCCGCTCTGACCTCGCCGCGGGCGGGGCGCTCGAGAGCACCGAGAGCGCGCAGAAGGGTCGACTTCCCGGCTCCGTTCGGACCGAGCAGGGCGGTCGTACGTCCAGAGTCGACCCGGCAGTCGACCCCGTCGAGCAGGAGACGGCCGCCCGTGCGCACCGAGATGCGCTGACCGGTCAGGCCGGTCGCATCGGGTGTGCCCTTCACCGGGCTGTCTTCCGGCGGATGAGCAGCGCCGCGAACACCGGAGCGCCGATGATGGCCGTCACGACGCCGACGGGCAGCTCCCGCGGGTCGAAGAGCGAGCGGGCGATGGTGTCGGCCCAGATGAGGAAGAGTGCGCCGACCAGCGCGCTGATGGGGAGGAGGGCACGGTGTCGGGCTCCGACGACGAGTCGTACGGCGTGCGGGACGACGAGTCCGACGAATCCGATGGCACCGCTGACCGACACCATGGACCCGGTGAGAAGGGCGGTTGCGAGGAGCAGCGTCCAGCGTGCGGCCACCACGTCGATGCCCAGCGCCGCCGCCGCCGTGTCGCCGAATGCGAAGGCGTCGAGTGTGCGCGCTCCGGCCATGAGGGGGATCCCGATGAGCACCAGAGCACCGACCCCGATCGCGACGGCTGGCCACCGCGCCCCTGCGACCGAGCCGAGCAGCCAGGAGAGGATCTCGCGATAGGAGTCGCCCGTGGCAGTCCAGAAGATCACGAGACTCGTGAGAGCGCCGGCGAGAGCCGACACCGCGACACCGGCCAGGACGGTGCGGGTGGGGGAGATCGGGCCGCCGGCCCGCGCGAGTCCGAGCGTCGCTCCCAGCGCCAGCAGCGCTCCGAGGAACGCGGCCGGCGGGAGGAGCAGGCCGACACCGAGGAGCAGGACGGCTACCGCACCCAGCGAGGCACCCGACGAGAGGCCGAGGAGGAAAGGGTCGGCCAACGGGTTGCGGGTGATCGCCTGCATGATGGCGCCGCTCAGCGCGAGGCCCGCGCCGACCGCTCCGGCGGTCAGGATGCGCGGCAGGCGCAGCTCCCAGACGATTCCGTCGCGCAGGGGAGTGAGCGGCGTCGAGCCCAGACCGAGATGGGAGGCGACCGACGCCCACACATCGGCGATCCGGATGTCCGCCGGCCCGATGGTGACAGCGGACGCGACCGAGACGACGAGCAGCACGAAGGCGACCGTGCCCACCGAGACGGCCAGCGAGGCCGGGTGGCGCCGCAGCGTCGCGGGCGCACCCGCTCCGACGGCGCTCACGGTCCCACCCGGTGCGGTCATTCGCGTCAGAACTGCAGCTCGGCCAGCTGGGCGGCCAGGTCGACCGTCGCGGGGGCGTTCCGGACCCCGGCCTCACCGGCCGGGAACGGGACGACGAGGTAACGGTTGTTCTTCACCGCGGTCAGGTTCGCCGTCGCAGGATCGTTCGCGAGACGGTCCATCTTCGACTGCGCGGTGTTCCAGGTGGCGTCGACCAGGACGATGACGTCCGGGTCGGCGTCGACGACGGCCTCCCACCCCAGCGGGGTCCACGTGTCGTGCACGTCCGCGGCGATGTTCCTGAGCCCGACCGTGTCGAGCATCATCTGCGGCGCTCCGATCCCCGCACCGATGTAGGGGGTGTCGGATCCGGAGGAGTACCAGAGCGCGGACAGCCCGCGGGTGTCGGGCGTCACACCGGCGACCATCGCCCGCTGCTCGGCGACGAGAGCGGAGGCGGCATCCTGCGCGCCGAACAGGGATCCGGCCTCGCCGATCTCCCGGAAGACCTCATCCCAGGTGAGGGGGTCGGGCTGATAACCGGGCTCCTTGCAGGCCGAGGGAGACACGTAGGTGGCGACTCCGAGGGACTGGAGTTCCCCACGTTCCCCCGCGCCGTCGGCACTGAAGTTGGACTCCCATCCGCCGTACACGAGGTCGGGTTCCTGCTGGAGCACCACCTCCTCCGAGGGCACCTTGTCGGAGAGCGAAGACAGACCGGCGCCGGCTTGCTGGAGGTCCGCGGGCAGCGGCCCGTCCTGGAACGCGGTGCCGACGATCCGATCCCCGAGGCCCAGGGCGAGAAGCATCTCGGTCGAGGTGGACTTGATGGTGATGACCCGCTGCGGGGGAGCGTCGAGCTCCACAACGGTGCCGCAGTTGTCGACCGTCACGGTCGAGGACGAAGCCGGCGCGCTGGTCGGCGCGGCCGCCGTGCTCTGCGCGGCGCATCCGGCCAGAGCGAGCACGGCAGCGACAGCAGTCGCCGAGCGCAGAAAAGGGCGGGAGTCGAGGGGGAGCAAAACGGCCTCCGGGCAGGGTCGCAGGTGCGGTGGACGGCGCGAGAGACCGTGGGAACGACTACGCCTGCCGGTCGTATGGCACGAACCGGGCTCACCGGGCCAGATGGCGCCGGGGGCTGCATCCGAGTCTACGCGTCGAGGCGAGAGCGCCGTCTGAGGCGTCGACCGTAGGAGGCGGAGCGGCTCGGATTCCTGTTCCGGGCGAGGTCTAGACGGACGACCTCTCGGGCAGGTCCGGGATCGATGACGAGTGGGGCTCGCGCGGGCCGGGGTGGGTGCCGTTCAGCAGCTCGGTCACCATCTGCTCATCTGCGTCCTCCGCGAACTCCGCACCGCCTCCGGGGATGGCGAGTCCGGCGAGGAGGTCGCATGCGCGGTCGGCCAGCGCTGCGTCGCGCCCGCTGAACGCCTGCATGAGCGTGGTGTGAGCGCGCCCGATCAGGTCCAGGTCGACGTGCTCGGGCAGCTGACTGTCGCCGAGCCGCAGGATGTAGACGACATTGCGGATCTGGTCGGCGAGCACCCGGTTCGATGTCCGCGACACCGGGTCCGCGAAGAACTGGAAGTTGGCCGCGGCCATCTCGTCGTATCGCCCGTCGCGCAGGCATTCGAAGTACTGGGCCGAGTGGCGGTTCATGACCGCGATCAACTCGTCGTCCGCGGTCGACACGACCTCCCGAGCCAGCATCCGGAACAGCCAGATCCACACGTCGTAGGCGGCAGCCGTATGCTCCGGGGGCACGAGGGACACCCGGGTGTAACGGCTCGCCGCGGTCTCGATGACGCCCAGTGCCCGCAGGCGGAGGAAGGCTTCGCGGACGGGGGTGCGGGAGATCTGGAGGTGGCGCGCGATGCTCTCGTCGTGCACGGATGTTCCCGCACGCAGACGGCCCTGGATGACGGCCTCGAGCATCTCGGCGACGATCTGGTCCGCACTGACGGGGCCCGGAGGGATGTCGGGGAGGAAGTCGGAAACGGCTTTTCGGACCATTCCTCGATGGTAGGCGTCAGCCGGATGCCCCGAACCGCTCCGCCCGAATGCGCGCCCCCTCGTGGCCGAGCTGCGCGACCCCGTCAGCGACCGTCTCCACGAACGCGGTCGGACCGCAGATGAAGGTGAGGGGAGATGAAGATGCGGGATGGACGAGGCTCGCGAGTTCGGCCGCATCGACACGTCGGGCTCCGCGCTCATCCCCGACTGGGGCGCGGCGGGAGTAGAGACGCGTGACGCTCAGCCACTCGTTCTCGAGTTCGAGCTCGTCCAGTTCGTCCCGGTAGAGGTCGCGTGCGGGTTCGCGAGCCGCGATCACGAGACGGAAACGGGCGGGCGAGTCCATCGTCGCCCTCGTGCGCACGATCGACATGAGCGGCACGAGTCCAGAGCCGCCCGCTATCAGGTTGACCGGATCCTGTTGCTCCGGGCGCCACACGAACCAGAGACCGATCGGGCCGCGCACCTCGAGACGGTCACCGACCTCGATTCCGTCGACCAGGTAGGGCGAGACCTCGCCGTCGGGCAGTCGATCGATGGTGACCTCCAACGGGACCGCCCCGGCGGGGGAGGACAGGGAGTAGGACCGTTGCGCGGTGTAGCCGTCCTCGGCCGTCACGCGGAGGTCGACGTGCTGGCCGGCGAGGGCCGGTCGCATCCCCGGAACGTCCAGCGAGAGGGTTCGCGTGCCGGCTCCCTCGGACCGGACCGCGACGACGGTGGCGGGCAGCCAATCGTTCACCGACCGACGCGCGGCGCTGCTGTTCTCGGTCACTTCTTCTCCACGGTCGTCGCGTCAGCGGAACACACTCCTTCAGAACGAGGAGTAGCGCTCCTCCAGCCACGGGTCACCGTGGTCGTGGTAGCCGTTGCGCTCCCAGAATCCGGGACTGTCGCGAGGCATGAGCTGCAGGCCCTGGACCCACTTCGCGCTCTTCCAGAAGTAGAGATGCGGCACCAGCAGGCGAGCGGGTCCGCCGTGCTCGGGCGTGAGGGGCGCCCCGTCGAATTCGGTCGCGATCCATGCTCGGCCGCGGAGATCCTCCAGTGGGAGGTTGGTCGTGTAGCCGCCGTAGGAGTGGACCATCACGTGAGTGGCATCCGCGTCGAGTCCGTCGAGGAACGGGTCGATCGGCACTCCCCGCCACATGGTGTCGAGCTTGCTCCAGCTCGTCACGCAGTGGATGTCGGTGTTCACCGTCTCGAGACCGACCGCGATCGTCTCGTCCCAGGTCCAGGACCTGGTCTCGCCCTTCGCACCGGTGACGGTGAAGCGCCAGTCGGCTGTCGAGATCCGCTCGGTCGCGCCCGTGCTCAGCACCGGGAAGCCGCGCTCGAGGTACTGACCCGGGGGGATGCGGACGTCTTCGTCACGACGGGAACCGCGGAAGCCGGGGGAGAACACGCCCATGTCTCATTCACTCCTTGCGAGGGCCGGAACGCGCCTCGCGGTCGCTGCGAGGGCGGGGCGTCGGCTGTGCACCGACCGGACAACTCTGTCATGGCGGCCCTGCAGCTGTCTCGCGGGCTTACGGTTGATCCATGCCGGCGACATTCCTCGGGACGCCGCTGAGCCTGCAAAGGGCTCGGGTCCCGTCCATCGACGGGCGTCCTGACACCGACGCCCTCGTCGATCGGTTCGGTCGCGTCGCCCGGGACTTGCGCGTCTCGATCACGGAGAAGTGCTCGCTGCGCTGCACCTATTGCATGCCGGCTGAGGGCTTGCCTGCCATTCCGCGCCGTGATCTGCTGACGGCGGATGAGATCGGCCGGCTCGTCGGGCTCGCCTGGCGGGAGCTCGGGGTGACCGAGGTCCGCTTCACCGGGGGCGAGCCCCTTCTCCGGAATGATCTCGCCGAGATCTTCGCGAAGTCGGCCGAGGCGGCTCCGGGCATCGGTATCGCGATGACGACCAACGGGATCGGGCTCGACAAGCGTCTCCCGTCCCTCCTCGAGGCCGGGCTCCAGCGCGTCAACGTGTCGCTCGACACGATCAACCGGGAGCATTTCGCCGCTCTGACGCGCCGCGACCGCCTCGAGTCGGTCTTCGCGGGTATCCGCGCCGCGCACGCCGCCGGGATCGCCCCTCTCAAGATCAACGCCGTCCTCATGCGCGACACCCTTCACGGTGCGGCGGATCTGCTCGCCTGGGCGATCGACAACGACTGCCGTCTCCGGTTCATCGAGCAGATGCCGCTCGATGCGGACGCGCTGTGGCGTCGCGAGAACCTCGTCGACGCGCAGGAGCTGCTCGACGTGCTCGGCACCCGCTTCCGTCTCACCCAGCTCGTGCGCGACGATCCGTCCTCGCCTGCCGAGGAGTGGCAGGTCGACGACGGCCCGCACACGGTGGGCATCATCGCCTCCGTCACCCGATCGTTCTGCGACGCGTGCGATCGCACCCGGCTCACGGCCGAGGGCACGGTGCGCTCCTGCCTGTTCGGCGATGATGAGCTCGACCTGCGCGGGATCCTGCGTGGGGGCGGCAGTGATGCGGAGCTCGCAGCGGCGTGGCGTGCGGCGATGTGGAACAAGCAGGCCGGTCACGGCATCAGCGCCGAGGGGTTCGTGCCTCCGGCTCGGAGCATGGGGGCCATCGGTGGCTGAACTCAGACTGCGCTACTTCGCGGCGGCCGCCGAGGCCGCGGGTGTCGAAGAGGAGGCCGTCGAGACGTCCGCCCTCACGACGGGCGAGTTGAAGACGGAGTTGATCGAGCGCTTCGGCCCGTCCATGAAGCGGGTCCTCCGCAGCGGTTCCCTCCTGGTCGACGGTGTCGCCCGCCCCGCCGACGACGCCGCCCTGGGCCGCACGGTCGACGTCCTCCCGCCTTTCAGCGGCGGCTGATCTCCCACCGCCCGCCCGGCCTCCCTTCGTTTCGCTGCGCTCAACGGGCGGGGCTGTGCGCCGGTTCCGCCCATTGAGCGCAGCGAAATGAAGGGCCCGCACCAACTTCCCGCCCGCCCATTGAGCGCAGCGATATGAAGGGCCTGACTGCGAGTGCACGTTTCGCGACGCTCCTTCGTCGCTCCTCAACGAGCGGCCTCGTGCATTCCCAGGTCGCTGAGGAGGTCGCTCTGCGACCGTCGCGAAGCGCCCGAGCGGATACGGAGTTCGAAGTGGTCGCCCGCTCTGCCTGCGTTTCGCTCCGCTCAACGGGCGGGGCTGTGCGCCTGTTCCGCCCATTGAGCGCAGCGACTTGAAGGGGCCGGCACCAACTTCCCGCCCGCCCATTGAGCGCAGCGAAATGAAGGGCCTCACTGCGGGTGCTCGTTTCGCGACGCTCCTTCGTCGCTCCTCAACGAGCGGCCTCGTGCATCCCCCGGTCGCTGAGGAGGTCGCTCTGCGACCGTCGCGAAGCGCCCGAGCGGATACGGAGTTCGAAGTGGTCGCCCGCTCTGCCTGCGTTTCGCTCCGCTCAACGGGCGGGGCCGGACCGATCCAGCCGACTCCCGACCGGCTCACGGCTGCGTCTCCTTAGAGTGAGCGCATGTCGCAGTCCTCTGAGCGCCGCACGGTCGCCATCGTCATCAATCCGAGCAAATTCGACGCCCTCGACGAGGTGAAGGACACCATCACCGGGTTCGCCACGTTCTCCGGGTGGAGCGAGCCGCTCTGGTTCGAGACGGACGCCGATGACTCCGGCCTCGCCGCTGCGGAGAAGGCGCGCGCGGCAGAGCCCGACCTCGTCTGCGTCATGGGCGGCGACGGCACGGTTCGCGTGGTCGCGGGCGTGCTCCGCGGATCCGGCATCCCCTACGGTCTGCTGCCGAGCGGCACGGGCAACCTCCTCGCGCGCAACCTCGGCATCCCCGTCGACTCGCTCGAGGGGGCTCTCGAGATCGCCTTCCGCGGCCAGGATCGCGCGATCGACGTGGGTCTCGCCAGCTTCGACGGCGGCGAGGACCGCCCCTTCGTCGTCATGGGTGGAGTCGGCCTCGACGCCGAGATCATGGACAAGACCGACGACAACCTCAAGAAGAAGGTCGGCTGGGGCGCCTACGTCGCTGCCGCGGGACCGAGCCTGCTGAAAGGGAAGTTCGGCGTGACGATCTCGGTCGACGGCGAGGAGCAGCCGAAGGTCGACACCCAGATGGTGCTCGCGTGCAACTGCAGTTCGGTCATGGGCGGTATCGAGGTCGCGACCGGTGCTGTGCTGGATGACGGGGTGCTCGACCTCGTCGTGTTGCAGACCAACATCGTCGCCGGTTGGGTCGGTGTCGCTATCGACGTCGCCGCGGGCAACCGCAACGGGCTCGCGTCGCTGAAGCAGTGGGCGGGCAAGGAGTACACGTTCCAGCTGGAGAAGCCGGTCCTGGCCGAGCTCGACGGCGACCCGATCGGCGAGGCGACGAGTGGACGCTTCGGTGTCGATCCGGCATCGCTCATCGTCCGCCTGCCCGTGCCCGCCAGCGCCAGCGCCGGACTGACCCCGCGCAGCAAGGGCGTCGAGATCCGCTCGGAGGCCCCCTCGAAGCTCGAGGAGACCCGCGACGAGGTCGACCCGAAGTAGCTCCGGGAGCAGAGGGCGGGCCTCGATACGCTTCGCTACTCGGCCGGTCTCGGTACGGAGCGCTTCGCGGCCCCTCGTCGACCTCCGTACCGCGAACGTGGGGGCGCAGCGGGCACAGACACGAGTAGGAGCGAAGCGTCGTGCCGGCAGAGCCCGATCACCCGTCCCGCTCGTCTCCGTCCCCGTCGATGTGGTCGTCAGGAAACGGACGCCGATCGATGTAGACGAAGTAACCGACGAGGTAGAGAGTCGCGGCTGCCAGGGGGAACATGCCCCACACGGACGGGAAGCGGGGGAGGAGCAGAAGCGCCACGAGAACCACGCCCACGACGCTGACGACCGCGTAGCCCATCAGGAGCCGCCACCCCCATCGGCCGCTATTGAGCGTCAGCTGCAGATCTCGCCTCCGCTGCGGGTCGCGGTTGAGAAGTGGGAGGAGGACCATGCCTGCCGCGATGACGCAGGAGATCACCGGCAGGGCTGCGGCCGTCGCGTCGTGCATGCGCATCGTCGCGTCATTCGTGGCTTCCGGGGCGGGTTGAGACCGCGAGGCCCCTCGTGCGAAGCCCGTGCCGGAAGCGAAGCGTAGCGAGGCCGGCCTCAGAATGATCGGATGGATCAGGAAAGCGGACCCGTGGACGGTATCGAACCGGAACTGATTGGCGGGATCGAGCCGCTGCGGGTGGGGCTTTCCGACTATCGCGAGGAATGGGCCCGCACCTTCGAGGAACATCGCGTCCGAATCCGCGAAGCTCTCGGCGACCGGGCGCTCGTGGTGGAGCACATCGGATCGACCTCCGTGCCGGGCCTCGCCGCGAAGCCCATCGTCGACATCGTGGTCGCGGTGGCGGACGTCGCCGACGAGCGCGACTATCTGGACGACCTGCTCGGGGCGGGATACCTGTTACGCGTGCGCGAGCCGGGCCACCGCCTCGTCCGGACGCCCGAACGGGACGTCCATGTGCACATCTATCGGCGTGGGGACCCGGCGATCGAGGCCTACCTGGTGCTTCGCGATCGTCTGCGATCCGACAGGGAGGACCGTGCACTGTACGAGTCGACCAAGCGCGAACTCATGACCCGCGAGTGGGCCGACATGAACGCGTACGCCGATGCCAAGACCGGTGTCATCCTGGGCATCCTCGAGCGAGCTCGGAGCGGTCGCGTGTAGACCGGGCTGGCCCTCTGCTCAGAGGCCGACCCAGTCGCTCTCGCCGTCGGGGTAGTGCTGCTTCTTCCAGATCGCGACTTCGGTCTTGATCCGGTCGACCAGCTCGCCGCACCAGCGGAACGCATCCGCACGATGGGGCGACGCGACCGCCGCCACGAGTGCGACGTCGCCGATTCCGAGCGCGCCGAACCGGTGTGCCGCGGCCACGGTGAGACCGCTCTCGGCCGCAACCTTCTCGCAGCAGGCGCGCAACATCGCCTCGGCGTCCGGGTGAGCGCTGTAGTCGAGCGCGGTCACGGAACGCCCGCCGTCGAGGTCGCGTACGACCCCCCGGAACGTGACCAGGGCGCCGTCGGCGACCGTCATGACGGCCTCCTCGATCTCGGCGCTCTCGATCGGCTGGTCCGTCACTCGCGCGATCGGAACGCTCATCGGTCGACTCGTTTCTCGTGGTGATGCGGCCCGCGGCCGTCGCGGGGAGGGGCAGTGTTCCCGGAGGCGCCGACGGTGTGATCGCCTCCGCCGGAGATCTGGGCCACCAGATGGTCGAGGACGCCGTCGAGCACCCCGAGTCCATCGCGGACACCGCCCGGAGAGCCGGGGAGGTTGACGATGACGGTGCCGTTCGCGACACCGGCGAGGCCGCGACTGAGGGCGGCGGTCGGGATCTTCGCACCGGCGGCTCGGATCGCCTCGGCGATGCCCGGGATCGGACGATCGAGCAGGGGGGCGGTCGCTTCCGGGGTGACATCGGTCGGGCTGAGCCCGGTGCCGCCGGTCGTGATGATGGTCGCCGGGCGGGCTGCCAGCAGCCGGGGGAGGGTCGTCGCGACATCGGCGTCGGCGACCACGGCGACCTCGTCGACCGAGAACGCGTGCGCTTCGAGCCATTCGGCGATCTGCGGGCCGGTCGTGTCCTGCCGCTCACCGCTCGCACCTCGCGTGGACGCGACGATCACGGCCGCGGTACGAGCGCGGACGGCCGGAGTGGCCGGGACGGCTGAAGCCACGGCCGGGCCCGAACCGTCGCGGCCGGCTGAAGGGCCGGTGGAGGAGTGCTCCGTCAACCACACCTCTCGATCCCACTCGCCGCGTTTGCCACCGGTCTTGGTGAGGAGGCGGACGTCGGTCAGCGACGCGGCCGGGTCGACGGCCTTGACCATGTCGTGGAGGGTCAGTCCCGCGACGGTGACGGCCGTCAACGCTTCCATCTCGACGCCGGTGCGCCCGCTCGTGGCGACGGTAGCGACGATGCGCACGCGATCGCCGCCGGGGAAGAGGTCGAGGGACACCGAATCGATGGGCAGCGGATGGCAGAGCGGGATGAGTTCGCTCGTGCGCTTCGATCCGGCGATGCCGGCGATGCGTGCCGTCGCGAGCGCGTCCGCCTTCTTCAGACCGTCGCTGATGAGCAGGTCGACGACCTCGGCGGTCGTGATGAGAACCCCCTCGGCCACCGCCTCGCGACGGGTGACCTCTTTGCCCCCGACATCGATCATGCGGGCGCGTCCGTCGGCGTCCACGTGGGTGAACCCCGAGGCGTCTCGGGTGTCGGTCGTCGACTCGGTCACAGGGGGAGCACCTCTACGGTCGCGCCCGCGTCGAGGCGGGTGGTGTCTTCGGGGATGTCGAGAAGGCAGTCCGCGCCGGCCATCGCCGCGACGAGGTGGGAGCCGGGGCCCGACACGACGGATACGGACCCTCCAGCACGCACGCCGCGCAGCCACTGTCGCTTGCCGGCGACCGACTCGACGGGTGCCGTGAGTGTCACCGCGACGGGCTCGATGGGCGGGAGACCCGCGAGCCGCCGGAGGACGGGGCGGAGGAAGACCGCGAACGAGACCTGGGCGCTGACGGGGTTGCCCGGGAAGGAGATGACGGGGACTCCCTCGACGATCGCCGTGCACTGAGGGCCGCCGGGCTGCATGGCCACCTCGGTCACATCGGCGCCGAGCGGTTCGAGCACGTCCCGCACCACCTCGAACGCCCCTTTCGACACGCCTCCGGATGTGACGACCAGGTCCGCCTCGGCCACTGCCCGGGCCAGCGCGACGCGGAACGGCTCGGCCTCGTCGACCGTGCGCAGGGTCTCGACGACTCGCGCGCCGCTCTCGGTCAGGGCTGCGCTCAACGCGACGGTGTTGGCGTCGTAGACCTGACCGGGGAGGACGGGGTGGCCCGGCTCGACGAGTTCGGCACCCGACGAGATGACGACGACGCGGAGGGGTGAGACGACCTCGACGTCGCCGATACCCGAAGCAGCCAGCGCCGCGAGATGACGGGGCGCGAGGAGAGTCCCGGCGGGCACGAGCTCGTCACCGGCCCGCACGTCGGACCCGGGCTCGCGGACGTAGTCACCCGATTGTTGTGTGCGCTCGATGACGACGGATCCATCGGGGCCCTCGGTCGTGTACTCGACCGGGACGATCGCGTCGGCGCCCTGCGGAACCGGCGCTCCCGTCATGATGCGGGCCGCGGCCCCCGGACCCAGGATCTCGGGCGCCCCGGGGGCGGCGGCGATCGTCGCGGTGACCGGCAAGGTCGCGGGAACCGAGGTGACGTCCGAGGCGATGACGGCGAAACCGTCCATCTGCGAATTGCGGAAGAGGGGGAGGTCGACGGGGGAGACGACCGCCTCGGCGGTCACGCGTCCGGACGCGTGACCGAGCGGGACGCGCTCGGAGAACGTGACGACATCGCTCACCAGGTCGGCGACGACACGGATGTGTTCGTCCACGGCCCGGCGGCCTTCGTCGATGATGCCCTGGGGAGGGTGGGCCCGAGAATGCGGGGCGTGGTGGACGTCGGACATGTCAGTACCGGGGAACGGTCGGGTCGACGGCCCGGCTCCACCCGTCGATGCCTCCGGCGAGGTGCGTTCCCTCGAAGCCTGCGGCGCGGAGTGCGGCGAGCATGCGCTCGGAGCGACCGCCGTGGTGGCAGTAGACGACGATCGGGACGTCGCGGTCGAACTTCTCGAGATCGTCGGGCGTCGCGCTCGACATCGGCAGCGTCTTCGCGCCGGGGATCGAGCCGATCTCGACCTCGGCGGGTTCCCGCACGTCGATGAGCTGCACGGGCTGACCCGAGTCGAGGAGTTCGCGAAGCGCGGGCGCATCGATGTCGTCGGCGGTGGTCCAGTCGGCGGGCAGGCTCACGGAGGGCTCCTCGGTCGTGGTGTGTGTGGAGTTCGCAGAAGATGGGGTCACCGGTTCGGCGGCCGATGTCGCCCCGGTCCGCCACGAGGCGTCGGGATCGGCGGCGTACCCGAGTTCACGGGTGCGGGACGTGGTGGCGTCGTAGCTCGTGACGCGTCCGAGGAGGAGGTCGGTGCTGCCGCTCAGCACGGCCACGACCTGCGCGGCCATGAGTGCGCCCGCGACGGTGCAGACAGTGGGCAGGATGCCGCCCTCAGCGCAGGAGAGCACCGTCCCCGGAGGGGGCGGCGCGGGGAAGAGGTCCCGATAGACGGGGCCTCGCCCCTCCCAGCTCAGACCGACCTGCCCGGCGTACTGCGACACGGCTCCCCAGACCACGGGGATGCCGCGCTCGCGCGCGAGGTCGTCGACGAGGTAACGGGTGTCGAAGTTGTCGCTGCCGTCGACGATGAGGTCGATACCGGCGAGGAGGCGCGGGCCGGTTCCTGCGTCGAGGCGCTCCCGGTGCCCGATGACTCGGCCGGAGGAGAGAGGCGCGAGACGCTCGACCGCCGACTCGACCTTGGGGCGGCCGACGTCGACGGAACCGTGGAGGGACTGACGGGGGAGATTGGACGCTTCGACGACGTCGTCGTCGACTATGTGGACCTCTCCCACTCCGGCCGCGACGATGGCGGGGAGGACTGCGCTGCCGAGCCCGCCGGCACCGACCACGAGAACGCGGGCGCTGCGGAGCGAGGTCAAGGCGCCGGCGTCGAAACCGGGCAGGGGTGCGAAGCGCGCCCACTGCTCGCTGTCCACGCTCATCCGCATGCCCACATCTTGCTACAGCCCGCCGACACCGGGCTGGGTCGTCCGCTCAGCGATGTCGCCGACCGTCTCCCACCACGGACCCCGCGAGTCGTATCGTGGCCCCATGCCCGATCCGATCAAGATCAGCGAAGCGGCGGCCCTTCTCGGAGTCAGCGACGACACCATTCGGCGGTGGGGCGACTCCGGGCGTCTGACGATCCGCCGCGACGGCGGACCGGCGAAGGTGGACCCTCAGGAACTCGCCGCGCTCGCCGTGGCGATCGCGAGCGAGCAGCAGGCCCTGGCGAGAGGCTCGCGTCGCTCGTCCGCTCGCAACCGCGTCACCGGGCTCGTCACCAAGGTCACCCGCGACACGGTCATGGCGCAGGTCGAGCTGCAGGCGGGCCCGTTCCGGTTCGTCTCACTGATGAGCCGTGAGGCGGCTGACGAGCTCGGCCTTCAGCCCGGCAGCATCGCGACGGCCTCGGTGAAGGCCACGAACGTGACGGTCGAACTGGAGCACTGAGCGTCTCGCCGGCCGCCCGGAATCAGCGCGTCGGGCCCTGCAGTGTGACGACGCGGTCGGCCAGCGCCTCGACGTCGGCCGGGTCGTGCGACACCACGAGCGTGGTGCGTCCGGCGGCGGAGGAGCCGATGAGGGTGCGCAGGTCGTCTCGGCTGTCGACGTCGACCGACGCGAGCGGCTCGTCGATCAGGAGGACACGAGGATCGACTGCCAGCGCTCGCGCCAGGGCCACGCGCTGCGACTGACCGCCCGAGAGGCGCCGTGGGCGTCGGTTCGCCAACTCCCCGACCCCCACGGCCTGCAGGAGTTCGTGGGCGATCCGTCGAGCGTCACTCCGCGAGGCGCCGCGCATGCGCGGCCCGAAAGCCACGTTGTCGAGACAGTCGAGATGGGGGAAGAGCGTCGGGTCCTGCGGAAGATAGCCGATCCCGACCCGGTGCGGCGTCGGCCGCACTCCGTCGCCCGAGACGACGATGTCGTCGATCCGGACCGAACCGGATGACGCGGGGAGCAGGCCCGCGATCAGCTGGAGGAGCGTCGACTTGCCGGTCCCGTTCGCGCCGACGACGGCCAGGGTCTCACCGTCCTGCACGGCGAGATCGAATGCCAGCCCGCGCTCCGCGACGGCTGCATTCACGACGACGCTCATCGGTAGCTCCGCAACCCGCCGCGCAGCGGGCCGCTCGTCGCCGCGACCACGAGCACAGCCACGGCGACCAGGACGAGGGCGAGCGCTGCGGCGGCGTCCGGGTCGACTTCTCGCTGCAGATAGATCTCGAGCGGCAGGGTGCGGGTCACGCCTTCCAGGCTGCCCGCGAACGTGATCGTGGCCCCGAACTCGCCGAGGGCGCGTGCGAACGCGAGCAGCGCCGCCGAGACGATCCCCGGGAGCGCCAGAGGGAGGGTCACCCGGGTCAGAACGCGCGAGGGCGATGCTCCGAGCGTCGCGGCGACGGCCTCGTGGCGCCCGCCCGAGCTCCTCAGGGTCCCTTCGAGGCTCACGACGTAGAACGGAAGAGCGACGAACGTCTGCGCGACGACGACGGCGGCCGTCGTGAACGCCACCTCGATGCCGAGCACCTCGAGCCCCTGGCCGACGAGCCCGCGGCGGCCCAGTGCGTAGAGCAACGCGAGGCCCCCGACGACAGGAGGGAGGACGAGCGGGACGAGGACGAGCGCGCGGACGAAACGTCGCGCCGGTATCGCGTCTCGAGCGAGGAGCAACGCCAGCGGGGTGCCGAGCAGAAGGCAGAGCAGACTGCTCACGCCGGCGGTGGTGAGACTCAGGCCGAGGGCGCTGAGAGCCGATGGCGAAGTGACCAGATCGGCGAATGATCCCCACGGCACCCGCCCGATGAGGGCCGCGAGGGGCACGAGGATCACCAGTGCCCCGACCAGGGCGGGGGCGAGCAGCCAGGGTGGCAACTCCCGGTAGCCGCGGGGACCACGGGCCCGGCGAGCGCGCGGAGCCGACCCGGGTGCGGACAGTGGCTCCGGACGCGTCACCCCCACATCCTGGCTCATCCGTTCTGCCGTGTGGGCCCGATCACGGGGCCCCGAAGCCGGCTGCGGCGAGCGCCGCGCGCCCCTCCTCCCCGGTGACGTAGGAGGTGAACGCGGCAGCGAGCGCCGGGTTCTTCGCGTCCTTCACCGTGGCGATGGGGTAGCGGTTGACGGCCGTCGAGGCTTGATCGAACGGGATCCCCTCGACGGAGCTGCCGGCGCGCGCGATGTCCGTGACGTAGACCACGCCGGCGTCCGCCTGGCCGGACGTGACTTTCGCGAGCACGTCCGTCACGGAGGACTCCTCGCTGACCGGGCTGAGGGTGACTCCAGCCGCCTCGGTCGCCTTCGCCGTCGCGGCGCCGCAGGGCACCTGCGCCGCGCAGACCACGACCTTCACCTCGGATCGCGCCAGGTCCGAGAGAGAGGTGATCCCGGCCGGGTTGCCCGCCGCGACGACGATCTCGAGGGTGTTGGTGGCGAAGAGCTGCGGGTCGCCGTCGATGACCCCTCCGTCCACGGCCTTCTGCATGTTCTTCTCATCGGCGGAGGCGAAGACGTCGGCGGGAGCGCCTTCGACCAGCTGCGAGACGAGATCGCTCGACCCGGCGAAGCTGAAGTCGACCTGCGCCCCCGGGTTGGTGGCCTCGAACCGGTCGCCGATCTGCGTGAAGACGTCTGTCAGCGACGCGGCCGCGTAGACCGTGATGCTCCCCGTGGGGTCGCTGGATGCGCCCGAACCTGTCGCCGCCCCCGACGCCGTCGGAGTGGATGCACTGCAGCCGAGGAGTCCGAGGGCGAGGAGACCGACCGCACCAGCGGTGAAAGAACGACGCATATTCCGACAATACGGCAAATGAGTACCTCTCTTGCTGCGCTCCGCACTACCACTGGTCTTCCGCGTTCCGGCGGACGAGACTCGAGAGCACACAGGGCTTCCGCCGAAACGACTCCGAAACGTCGGCGGCGGATGATCGAGACCAGCAGTCGCCTGAGGAGGAGCACCATGACCACAGTCCGCGCCGCCATCACCCAGACCACCTGGACGGGCGACAAGGAGTCGATGCTCGACAAGCACGAGGGCTTCGCCCGTCAGGCCGCGGCCGACGGAGCGCAGATCGTGTGCTTCCAGGAGCTTTTCTACGGTCCGTACTTCGGCATCACCGAGG
This sequence comes from uncultured Naasia sp., assembly GCA_913778905.1. Classification (GTDB taxonomy): domain Bacteria; phylum Actinomycetota; class Actinomycetes; order Actinomycetales; family Microbacteriaceae; genus Naasia. Next base: position 122,045 of record CAJYYA010000014.1, read on the forward strand.
ACAAGAAGTATTACGACTATGCGGAGCCGGTCGACGGGCCGATCGTCACTCGCTTCGCGGCGCTGGCGAAGGAGCTCGGGATCGTGCTGATCCTCCCGATCTACGAAGAGGATCAGCCGGGTGTCTACTACAACACCGCGGTGGTCGTGGATGCGGACGGCTCGGTGCTCGGCACGTACCGCAAGCACCACATCCCGCACCTCGAGAAGTTCTACGAGAAGTTCTACTTCCGCCCCGGCAACCTCGGGTATCCGGTGTTCGACACCGCGGTCGGCAAGGTCGGTGTGTACATCTGCTACGACCGCCACTTCCCCGAGGGCTGGCGCGAGCTGGGTCTCGCCGGTGCCGAGATCGTCTTCAACCCGAACGCGACGAAGCCCGGCCTGTCGAACCGTCTGTGGGACCTCGAGCAGGCGACCGCCGCGGCGGCGAACGGTTACTTTGTCGGCGCCCCCAATCGAGTCGGCCGCGAGGACAACGAGTACGGCGACGAGGCCGTGACCTTCTACGGCACGAGCCAGTTCGTCGACCCGCGCGGCAACTTCGTCGGCGAGCGCGCCAGCGGCGACTCCGAAGAGGTCCTGATCCGCGACCTCGATCTCTCCCTGATCCGCGAGACCCGCAACGACTGGCAGTTCTACCGCGACCGCCGCCCCGACAGCTACACGACCATCACCGCCCCCTAGTACAGGTATTCCGGCTGAGAGAGAACGTTCCGGCGTACCAACTCAGCCGGAACACCCGTATAAGCGAAGAGCGACTCGAATCCGGGTCGTCACGGCGGCCGATCATCCGCACCTCCTACCCATCAAGGAGCAGCACATGGCGAAGACCCTCATCCGCGGCGGCACCGTCGTCAACTCGACCGGCACCGCGCAGGCGGACGTCCTCATCGACGGCGAGACCGTCGCCGCCGTCCTGGCCCCCGGATCCACGCTCCTCGGGTTCGACGTCGCCGGACACGTGGACACCGTGATCGACGCGACCGGTCGATACGTGATCCCCGGCGGCATCGACGCGCACACCCACATGGAGCTGCCCTTCGGCGGCACCGCGGCGAGCGACACATTCGAGACCGGGACCCGCGCCGCAGCATGGGGCGGCACGACGTCGATCATCGACTTCGCGGTGCAGCGCACCGGGGAGAAGGTCTTCGACGGCCTCGCCGCCTGGCACGAGAAGGCTGCGGGGGAGTGCGCCGTCGACTACGGCTTCCACCAGATCATCGGCGGGGCGGATGCGGACGCGCTCGCCGCGCTGCCGGCGCTGATCGACGAGGGCGTCACGAGCTTCAAGCTGTTCATGGCCTACCCGGGCGTCTTCTACTCGGACGACGCGCAGATCCTCCGCGCCATGCAGATCGCGGCCGACACCGGGCTGCTCACCATGATGCATGCGGAGAACGGACCCGTCATCGACGTCCTCGCCGAGCAGCTGATCGAGCAGGGCAAGACGGATCCCTACTTCCACGGGATCGCGCGCGCCTGGCAGATGGAGGAGGAGGCCACCCACCGCGCGATCATGCTGGCCCACCTCACCGGTGCGCCGCTCTACGTCGTCCACGTCTCCGCGAAGCAGGCCGTGGAGCAGCTCGCCGCCGCGCGCGACCGCGGTCAGAACGTCTTCGGTGAGACCTGCCCGCAGTACCTCTATCTCTCGCTCGAAGAGCAGCTCGGCGCGCAGGGCTTCGATGGTGCGAAGTGGGTCTGCTCGACGCCGCTGCGTTCGCGAGCCGAGGGGCATCAGGACCACATGTGGCAGGGCCTGCGCACGAACGATCTCCAGATGGTCTCGACCGACCACTGCCCGTTCTGCATGAAGGGTCAGAAGGAGCTCGGTCTCGGCGATTTCCGCAACATCCCGAACGGGATCGGCAGCGTCGAGCACCGGATGAACCTCATGTACCAGGGCGTCGTGACCGGCGAGATCTCGCTGCCGCGGTTCGTCGAGCTCACTTCGACGACTCCGGCGCGCATGTTCGGCCTCTACGGCAAGAAGGGCGTCATCCAGCCCGGTGCCGATGCGGACGTCGTGATCTACGATCCGAACGGCCACACCTCGATCGGCATGCCCGTGGATGAGAGCGGCAACCCCACGGGTCGCACGCACCACATGAACATGGATCACTCCGCGTGGGAGGGCTTCGAGATCGACGGCCACGTCGACACGGTCATCAGTCGCGGCCGGATCATCGTCGATGACGGCGAGTACCGAGGCCGCAAGGGCGACGGCTCCTACCTCAAGCGCGAGCTGAGTCAGTACCTCATCTGAGTCCGCACCCGCCGGACCTCCGTACGGGTATTCCGGCTGAAAGAGAACGTTCCGGCGTACCAACTGAGCCGGAATACCCGTACAACGAGGAAAAGGGGAGAGCGTGGACTTCGGAGCTGTGTTACAGACGGATCCGCCCGCGAGGGAGACCGTGCGGTTGGCGAAGCTGGCCGAGGAGGTCGGGTTCAGCCATGTGTGGACCTTCGACTCGCACATGCTGTGGCAAGAGCCCTACGTCATCTACAGCCGGATCCTCGCGGAGACCAGCCGCATCAAGGTCGGTCCGTTCGTCACCAACCCGGCGACGCGCGACTGGACCGTCACGGCGTCCACCTACGCGACGCTCAACGAGATGTACGGCAACCGCACCGTGTGCGGCATCGGGCGTGGCGACTCGGCCGTCCGAGTCACCGGCGGGAAGCCGACGACTCTGAGGGAGCTTCGCGAGGCCATCCACGTCATCCGCGAGCTCGGCAACTCCCGCCCCGTCGAATACAACGGTCAGACGCTCGAGATCCCGTGGAGCACGGGAAGCGAACTCGAAGTGTGGGTCGCGGCCTACGGCCCGCTCGCCCTCAAGGTCGCCGGCGAGGTGGGGGACGGCTTCATCCTCCAGCTGGCGGACCTCGACATCGCCGAGTGGATGATCGGCACCGTCCGCGCCGCAGCGGAGAACGTCGGCCGCAACCCCGACGACATCACCATCTGCGTCGCGGCTCCGGCCTACATCGGGGACGACTGGGAGCACATGCGCGAACAGACCCGCTGGTTCGGTGGGATGGTCGGCAACCATGTGGCCGACATCGTCGCGAAGTACGGATCCAGCGGAGCGGTCCCGCAGGCCCTCACCGACTACATCGCAGGCCGGGAGTCCTACGACTACCGCGAGCACGGCCGGGCAGGGAACACCCACACGGCCTTCGTTCCCGACGAGATCGTCGATCGCTTCTGCCTCCTCGGCCCCGCGGAGCAGCACATCGAGAAGCTGCGGAAGCTCCGCGCGCTCGGGGTCACGCAGTTCGCCGCCTACCTGCAGCACGACGCGCGGGAGGAGACCATGCGCGCCTACGGCGAGGGTGTCATCCCAGTGCTCTAGGGGTGCGGTGCGGCGGCGCATCGCCGGCCCCTGCGGTCGCTGCGACTCGGCGCGTAGGCTTGGGCACCATGTCCGGCCCCAAGAACCCCTATCTCGTGAACATCCGGGATCTGCACAACAAGCCCGGTGAGCTGCGCGAGCGCGTGCTCACCTTCCCCGTCCCCGAGAAACTCGGAGAAGGGCTGGCCTGGGTTCCCGAGGGGCGCGAGATGGAGATCGACCTCCGCCTCGAAGCCGTCCACGAGGGCATTCTGGTGACCGCCGAGGTCAACGTGACGGCCGATGCGCAGAGCGCTCGCACCCTCACCGACTTCGAGCTGCCCATCGAGGTCGATTTCCAGGAGCTTTTCGCGTATCCTTCTGAGGTTCCATCCGACTACGAGATCGACGGTGACACCATCGATCTCGAACAGGTGGTCCGGGATTCGGTGGTGTTGGCACTACCGTTCCAGCCGGAATTCGCCGGGGAAGCAGACGAAGTCGAACTCCCCGAAGGCATCACCATGGTGCTCGCGGATGACGAGCGCGAGGCCCCGCTCGACGAGCGTTGGGCCGCCCTCGCGAAGCTTCGCGACCAGACAGACGTCCGAGAAGAAGAGAGATAGACCCATGGCTGTTCCCAAGCGGAAGAAGTCTCGCGCCAACACCCACGCGCGTCGTTCACAGTGGAAGGCCATCCTGCCGACCCTGGTCAAGACCGTCGAAGGCGGCAAGGTGACTTACAGCCTGCCCCACCGCGCCAAGGTCGTCGAGGACTCCGCGGGCACCCCGCTGTTCCTCGAGTACAAGGGCCGCAAGGTCGCCGACGTCTGATCCGACGTCACTCACGCTTGTGACCGGTGAGGTCGCGCTTCTCGGAGAAGCGCTCGGTATCGAGATCGATCCCGAGCTGCTCCAGCTGGCGTTGACCCACCGGTCTTTTGCGTACGAGAACGGCGGGATCCCGCACAACGAGCGCCTCGAGTTCCTCGGCGACTCGGTGCTCGGGCGAGCAGTCACGGTGATGCTGTACCTCGAGAATCCGAGCGTCGATGAGGGCGAGCTGGCCAAACGCCGTGCCGCGCTGGTGTCGACCGTCGCTCTCGCGGAGGTCGCCAGGAGTATCGGCCTGGGCGCCTACCTGCGTCTCGGCAAGGGCGAAGAGCTGACGGGTGGGCGCGAGAAGGCATCGATCCTCGCCGATACCACCGAGGCCGTCATCGGAGCGGCGTTCCTCAGTGCGGGCAGCGTTGCCGCGGAGGACATGGTGATCCGCTTGGTGCGTCCGTTCGTCGAGGACTCCGCCCGTCTGGGTGCGGCACTCGATCCCAAAACGACCCTGCAGGAGATCGCGTCGAAACGCGGAGCCGGGTCGCCTGTCTACACCGTCGAAGCGGCCGGTCCGGACCACGCCCGCACGTTCGAGGCGACTGTCGCCGTCGGCGGCTTGATCACCTCCAAGGGTGCCGGGACCAGCAAGAAGCAGGCGGAGATGGCCGCAGCACTCGCGGCATGCCGAGCCCTGACCGGCAGATCCTCGAAGGCCCGCACCGCCTGAGCGGCCGGCATCACCAGGTGCCCCAGCAGAACCTCCGTCATCTGACGGCGCCCTTTCCCAAATCACGGAGATTCTGCCCATTCAAGCCCTGGATCGGCATGAACGTGTGATTCGACCCCAGAATCTCCGTGATTCGGGAAACCGTGCGGAGTTGACGCGGCCCAGCGGAGGTCGGCGTTCGCGGGGTGCCTTCCGCCCCAGCGGCGCCGGACGCGTCAGCATGGATGACCGTGATGGGGTTCTCGCACGCGATCGGCGGCACCGCGGCGTGGTTCGCGGTCACCGCGCTCATCCCGACTGAGCCCGTCCTCGGGGTGCAAGCGCCGACGCTGGCCCCCGCGGCGCTCCTCGCCGGCGCGATGGTGTCGGCGGGGGCTGCTCTGCTTCCCGACGCCGACCACAAGAGCGCGACCATCTCGCGCACCGTGCCGGTGCTGGGCCCTGTCGTCACCAGCGCGATCGGGGGAGTCGCCGGAGGCCACCGGGCCGGCGCGCACAGTCTGCTCGCCGCAGTGCTCGTCACGGGTGCAGCCGTCGGTCTCGGGTTCTGGCGTGCAGACGTTCCCGTGCTCGGGGAGATCTCACTGGGACCCGCGCTCGCGACGGTCGCGCTCATCGCGTTCGCCGCGAAGGCCCGTGACCTCGTCTCCCGGACGAGCGCCGCGTGGCTCGTCGGCCTCCTCGCCGCGCTCATGGTGATCGTGGCGGCACCCGACACGACGGTGTGGTTCCCCCTCGCGGTCGGGCTCGGTTTCCTGGCCCACATCCTCGGAGACGCCCTGACCTACGGTGGCGTTCCCGGCCCGCTGTGGCCCGCCGTCGTACGCCCGCCGCGAAAATGGAGCCGCACTCCCGTCCTGCGAGCGCTCTGGAAGCGCAACGGTCACATCGCCCTGCCCCTCGTCGGAGCCACCGGGTCCATCCGCGAATGGGTCGTCGCTGTGGTGCTCGGTGTCTATTGCGTCTACGGGATCGGCCAGGCTCTGCTCGCGTTGGCGGCGGAGTGCTTGCCCTTCCTAACGGACTGAGTGGACCCCGCCCCTTGTCCTAGTCCCAGCCAATCGCGAATGGCCTGAACATCGGTGCTGCTGGCACCTCCCCGCCCTTGGGCAAGCGCATTCGCTTCGGTGAAGGCGATGAGTCTCATCTCGTCTCGGGCGGCCCTTCGGTCGTTGCCGACCCCCGCGGCGTAGCAGATCCCGCCGATGCCGATGAGTATCACGAGGCTCTGAACGACAAGCGCCGTCGTCAAGCCGAACGTCCGATCGAGAGCTGCTATCAGTTCGACAGGTAACGCCTGGATGGGGCCGTATTCGTCCGCCGCGCTGGCGAAGACGGATAAAGACAAGGAGACGAGAGGGGACACGGCGAGGGATGCTGCAACAGCGATCATGGCACCGAGGAACGCAACTCCCGCGTGCCTGCCCGTTCCACGCAGTGTGCGAACCGAGAGCTCTAGGTCGTCGAGAACACGCCGTCGAAAAGCCTCATGTTCCGCTGCGAACTCCGTCTGGCGGAGCCGCACCTCTCGCGGAGGGCAAAAGAGATAGCGGTTGACGTGCCGACGCTTCGCGAATTCCCCGAGGACAGCGTGGCGCCAACCAGACCGGTGCGAGGAAGACGCATGCATGGCATCCCTTTCGGAGGTGAGGAATCAATACCTGCTTCATCGTCCATGGCGCCACCGACAAAGTACTTCGCCCCCTTTGCCGAAAGAACCGGCCCAAAGGTCCCGGTACGCTCTCGGGGTGCGTCTCGGAGTACTCGACATCGGCTCGAACACCATCCACCTCCTCGTCGCGGATGCGCACCCCGGTGGGCGCCCGATCGCGACGACGAGTGAGCGGACCGTTCTCCGCCTCATGCGCTACCTGGAACCAGACGGGTCCATCGCCGAAGAGGGTGTGCGGCTCATCGAGGAAGCCGTGACCGCGGCTCGCCGGGTCGCCGACAAGGAGTCGGTCGACGAACTGCTCGCCACCGCCACCTCCGCCGTCCGGGAGGCGGCCAACGGCGCCGAGGTCATAGAGCGGATCGAGGCGGCCCTCGGACAGCGCCTCCAGGTGCTCGGTGGCGAGGACGAGGCGCGGCTGACATTCCTCGCCGCTCGGCGCTGGTTCGGCTGGTCGGCCGGGCAGATCCTGCTTTTCGACATCGGCGGCGGATCGCTCGAGATCGCATCGGGTGCCGAGGAGATGCCCGAGGTGGCGGCCTCGGTGCCGCTCGGCGCGGGACGGATGACCGTCGGCTTCATGCCGAACGATCCGCCGGGCGAGGATGCCGTGGCAGCCCTCAAGGCCCACGCGAAGGCGACCCTGGCGCCGGTCGTCGAGCGCTTCGCCAAGGAGGCCAAACCCGACCATGTCGTGGGGTCGTCGAAGGCGATCCGCTCGCTCGCCAAGCTGGCCGGCTACCCGATGGCCGGCTGGTCGGGAGCGGACCGGATGATCCTGCCCCGCGCGCAACTCGGCGCCTGGATCCCGAGGCTCGCCCGCCTCCCCGCGTCGTCCCGCCAGGAGCTCCCCGGCATCACGGTGGACCGTACGCTGCAGATCGTCGCGGGCGCCGTGGTGATCCATACCGCGATGGGAATGCTCGACATCGACGAGCTCGAGGTCAGCCCGTGGGCTCTCCGCGAGGGCGTGCTGCTGCGCTACATCGAGTCGCTCGAATGGGGTTCCGCCGCGGTCTGACGGGCGGATCGGGTGCGGATGGGTCACACTGTCGGCATGAAGTCCGCCACCATCTACGACGTCGCGAGCCTCGCCGGGGTCTCGCATCAGACGGTCACGAGGTATCTGCAGGGCTTCGAGGGCATGCGCCCACACACCAGGGAGCGGGTCAAATCGGCCCTCGAGGAGCTCGACTACCGCCCCAATCCCGCGGCCCGGATGCTGCGCGCCTCCCGGGTGAACCGCATCGGCGCGCTTGCACACCGCCTCCAGGAGTCGGGACCCTCGCGGGTCCTCGCCGGCGTCGCCGCGCAAGCCCGTCGGCGCGGATACACGCTCGACATCGCGACCGTCGAAGGCGATCCCGAGAGCATCGAGGATGCGCTCGCGGTGGTGCTCGAACACCGCCTCGCGGGACTGATCCTGGCGGGCGTCTCGCAGACGGTCATCGATGCCGTCTCATCGCGGAACATCGGTATGCCCTGGATCACGGACACCGGGGCGATCCCCTCGGACCAGGATGCGAGTGTCAACACGGTCGTCGGCACGCTCGTGGCGGAGCATCTGCTGTCGCTGGGCCATCGCCGTATCGGCTACGTCGCCGGGCCGGCTCTCTGGCAGGCCGCGGGAGAGCGGCGCGACGGTTTCGCGGCAGCCTTGGGGAACGCGGGTCTCGAGGTCGCCTGGGAGCGGGTGGGCGACTGGTCGGCCGGATCGGGAGCCGCGGCGTGGGAATCACTCGATCCGGACGAGCGCGCGGTCACCGCTATCGCCGCCGCGAACGACAGCATGGCGCTCGGCGTCCTGTCGGCCGCCACGAGATCGGGCAAGCGCGTTCCCGACGACCTCAGTGTGATCGGCACCGACGACACGTCCGAGGCACGTTTCCTCACGCCGCCGTTGACGACGGTCGCCATGGACTTCGAAGCCGAGGGTGCCTACCTGCTCGACCGACTGCTCGAACAGGCGCACGCACTACCTGATCACGGCGGCGTCTCCCTCAGGGCGCCACACGTCGTCGTCCGCGACTCGACGGGCCCTGCGCCCGTCGTCTGAGCGCCGTTCGGACGGCCTCCCCGTCGGACATCGAACGGAATGTTGTCGATCACTTGCGAAGTGACGACTTCTCGCGCTAGCTTCTCGTCACCGCAATGTTGTCGACAACATTCTGACGAAGGAGTCATAGATGACCGGGTCCCCGCCGTTCTCAGGCGTGCTGTTCGGAGCCGCCTACTACGCGGAGTACCAGCCCGCCGGAACGCTCGATCGCGACCTCGACCTGATGGTGGAGGCGGGCTTCACGGTCATCCGTGTCGGTGAGTCGGTGTGGTCGACCTGGGAGCCCCGCGAGGGCGAATTCGACCTCGAGTGGATGCAGCCCGTTCTCGACGGAGCGCACGCTCGCGGCATCGGCGTGATCCTCGGAACCCCCACCTATGCGATCCCGCCGTGGCTGCAGAAGCTCCACCCCGAGATCGCCGCCGAGGTGCCCACCGGGCAGCGCATCGGGTGGGGGGCACGTCAGGAGATGGACCAGGCTCAGCCCGCCTATCGCTTCTACGCCGAGCGCGTCTCGCGCAAGATCCTGACCCGCTACGCGGACCACCCGGCGATCATCGGCTTCCAGGTCGACAACGAGCCCGGCAACGTGCTCCCGCACAACGACTCGACCTTCCAAGCGTTCGTGGCCTGGCTGCGCCGCAAGTACGGCACCACCTCGCGTCTCAACGAGGAGTGGGGCCTCGTCTACTGGTCGCACCGCATCCAGGAGTGGGCCGAGTTGTGGCGGCCGGACGGCAACCTCATGCCGCAGTACCAGCTCGAGTGGCGTCGCTTCCAGTCGACGCAGGCGACCGAGCTCATCGCCTGGCAGGCCGACATGGTCCGCGAGTACGCCCGCGAGGGTCAGTTCGTCACCACCTGCATCTCCTACATGCGCGACCAGGTGGCGGACGACCAGCTCGCCGCGTCGCTCGACGTGACGGCGGGAAACCCGTACTACAAGATGCAGGACGGCCTCGACGCGACCTTCGAGGTGCCTCGTGAAGAGCGCTGGTGGCACACCGGCGTATGGGCGCTCTTCCAGTGGGGCGATCGCGCCTATTCGACGGCCGGCGCGCAGTACCTCGTCACCGAGACCAACGCGCAGTCCATCGGCGGCTCGTGGCAGAACCACACGCCCTACCCGGGTCAGATCAAGCAGGCCGCCCTCGCGCTGCTCGCCCGCGGTGGCCGGATGGTCGAGTACTGGCACTGGCACACGCTGCACTTCGGTGTCGAGACCTACTGGGGTGGCGTGCTCCCGCACAGCCAGAAGCCGGGACGCATCTACCGCGAGGTCGCCGCGCTCGGGAAGACGCTCAAGTCGCTCGGTTCATCGCTCGACTCCTACGAGCCGGACGCCGACGCGCTGATCCTCTGGTCGATGGACACGAAGTGGTCCTGGAACTTCTACCCGCCGCTGTCGCGCGCCGACGGTTCGCCCGATCCGGATTCGTACACGAAGATCTTCGACTCGTTCTACCGCGGGGCCTTCGAGTCTGGCCTTCAGCTGCGGGTGCAGCACGTCGCCGACTTCCTGAAGGCGGACCCGGCGGAGCTCGCCGTGCGCTATCCGGTGCTCTTCGCACCCGCGCTCTACGTCGTCGAGACCGAGGTGCTCGATCGCCTCGTGGCCTACGCCGCCGCCGGCGGTCACCTCGTGGCCGGCGTCCGCACGGGCTACGGCGATGAGCTGGCCCGGGCCCGCATGGCCGTGGCTCCCGACAGGATCGGCGAGCCCGCGGGCATCAGCTACGACGAGTACAGCAACATCACCACGCTCGGCGTGCACGGCGACGGCATCGAGCTGGAGGCCGGTGCGGCGGCGACCGAATGGGTCGATCTGCTCGAGATCGACGGCGCCGAGACGGTGGTGTCGTTCGCGAAGAACGAGATCGGTGCGGGTGCGGCCCTCACCACCCGCGCGCATGGTGCGGGGCGGATCAGCTACCTCGCGACCGTGCCCAACCCCGAGCTGTCGCGCAGCGTCGCGGCCTGGCTCGACGTGCCCACCGCGGCGTCCGCGTGGGGTGTCGATCGCACTGTCACGGTGCAGACCGGCACATCGGGCGATGTCCGCATCGCATTCGTCGCCAACTGGACGGGGCAGCCCGTCTCCGTCACCCCTCCGGCCGCGATCCGCGACCTCGAGACCGGCGCCACGCACGCCGCCGGCTCCTCCCTTCTCCTCGAACCGCGCGCAGCTCACGTGTTCGAGGTCTCCACCGATCCGACCGGATCCGTGGCCCCTTCCACCGAAAGAATCTGATGAGAAGCTCCCGAAAGGCAATGACGCTCGGAGCGGTGGTGCTGGTGTCAGCGCTCGCGCTGAGCGGTTGCGCCCCGTCGTACTCCGGCACGTCGTCGACCGCCCCCGTCAGCCAGGCCGACATCGACAAGGCCATGAACACCGAGACCACGCTGACCTTCTGGTCGTGGGTGCCCGACATCCAGAAGGAGGTCGACCTCTTCGAGGCGAAGTACCCGAAGATCAAGGTCGACGTCGTCGACACGAGCGGCGGTACGCAGCAGTACCCCAAGCTCCGCGCAGCGCTCAAGGCCGGCAAGGGTGCGCCCGACGTCGCCCAGATCGAGTACCAGTACATCCCGTCGTTCCGTCAGACGCAGAGCCTCGCGGACCTGACCCCCTACGGCGCCGCCGACACCAAGGACCAGTTCGTCGACTGGATCTGGAACCAGGTGGCCGACGACAAGGGTGTCTGGGCCGTTCCGCAGGACGCGGGCCCCCTCGGCAACCTCTATCGTTCGGACATCTTCAAGGCCGCCGGCGTCGAGGCGCCCGAGACCTGGGCCGATTACGCCACCGCGGCTCAGACGATCAAGGACAAGACCGGCTCGTACATCGCCGATCTCCCCGGCAACGACCCGGGCCAGATGGTCGGCTTCTTCTGGCAGGCCGGTGCGAAGCCCTTCGGCTACGACGGCGACAAGACGGTCACGGTCAACCTCGACTCGCCCGACACCCAGAAGGTCGTGTCGTTCTGGCAGGACCTCGTGAAGAAGGACCTCGTCTCCACCGACGCCGACTTCAACGACGAGTGGTACCAGGGGCTCGCCCAGGGCAAGTACGCCAGCTGGCAGGTCGCCGCCTGGGGCCCCATCTTCCTCCAGGGCACCGCGAAGAACACGAGCGGCAACTGGACCGCGGCGAAGATCCCGCAGTGGAAGGCCGGCGAGGACGTCTCGGGCAACTGGGGCGGTTCGACCTCCGCGGTCATGGAGTCGAGCCAGAACAAGATCGCGGCCTATGAGTTCGCGAAGTTCCTCAACACGGACAGCGAGTCGGCGCTCATGCTCGCCAACCAGCAGTTCCTGTTCCCGACCACCAAGGCGACCCTGACGGACCCCGCGTTCGTCGACCAGTCGTCGGACTTCTACGGCGGCCAGAAGGTCAACGAGTTCTTCGCGGGTGTCTCCGACACCGTCGACAAGGACTTCCAGTGGCTCCCGTTCATGGACTACGTCTACTCGAGCTACACCGAGACGCTCGGCAAGGCCATCAGCGAGAAGGGCGACATGACCGCCGGACTCACCGCGTGGCAGTCGGCCGTCGAGAGTTACGCGAAGCAGCAGGGCTTCACCGTCAAGTGACGAACAGCGCGGGCGTCGCGGTCCCCACGGACCGGGCGCCCGCGCCCTCCGGCCCCATAGATTAAGGACTCCCCACGATGACGTCGGCCCCTCCCGCTCGCCGGTCGCGCCTCGGCGCGGCCCAGACCAGGGCGGCGTGGATCCTCACGGTCCCGTTCCTCCTGGTCTTCGCGGCCATGTTCCTGGTACCCCTGGGGTACTCGGCCTACCTCTCCACCTTCACCTCCCAGCTCGTCGGCGGCGAGGTGTTCTCCGGCTTCGCGAACTATCAGCGCGCGCTCGGAGACCCCAGCTTCTGGGCGGGGCTCTCGAGAGTCGCGATCTTCCTGGTCGTGCAGGTGCCGATCATGTTGATCGCCTCGCTCTTCTTCGCGCTCGCCCTGGACTCCGGACGGATGCGCGGCGGCAAGGCCGTCCGGCTGCTCATCTTTCTGCCGTACGCGGTGCCGAGTGTCGTCGCGACACTCATGTGGGGCTACCTCTACGGCCAGAACTTCGGTCTGATCACGCAGATCTTCACCGGACTCGGCCTCCCGGCGCCGGAGCTGCTCGCACCCGACACCATCCTCGGGTCGACCATGAACATCGTCTGCTGGGAGTTCATCGGCTACAACATGATCATCATGTACGCGGCCCTGCGTACGATCCCGACCGAGCTCTACGAGGCTGCCGCCCTCGACGGTGCGAGCGAGTTCCGCGTCGCCTGGAACATCAAGATCCCCGCGATCCGTCAGGCGATCATCCTGACCGTGATCTTCTCGATCATCGGGTCGTTCCAGCTGTTCAACGAGCCCAACCTGCTCTTCAACCTGGCACCCAACGCCATCGGGTCGGACTTCACTCCGAACCTCTACGCCTACAACCTGGCCTTCAAGAACCAGGACGTGAACTACGCCGCCGCCATCGCCTTCCTCCTCGGAATGGTCATCGTCGTGCTGTCGGTCGTCGTGCAGGGCATCGTCAATCGCAAGGAGAAGCTGTCATGACCCAGGCAGCCGTCAGCCTCGGCCGTCGTCCGAGCAAGCCCAAGAAGATCGGTGTGCGCCGCGCCACCAAGGGCGGGACCCTCCTCACGATCTTCGTGTGGATCTGCGTCGTCTACTTCCTCGTGCCGCTCGTGTGGCTGTTCATCGCGTCCACCAAGGACAACACGGACCTCTTCACGACGTTCGGATTGTGGTTCGGCAACGGGTTCCACCTGTTCGACAACATCGCGGATGTCTTCTCGAAAGACGGGGGCGTCTTCGCCCAGTGGATGCTGAACACCATCTTCTACGCGGTGACCAGCGCGGTCGGTGCGGCGATGCTCGCCACGGCGGCCGGCTACGCCCTCGCGAAGTACCGGTTCCGCGGCAGCGGCGCGGTCTTCTGGCTCATCATCGGCTCGATCATGGTGCCGATGACCGCGCTGGCCATCCCCACCTACCTGCTGTTCAGCGCCATGAACCTCACGGACTCTCCGTGGGCGATCATCCTGCCCTCGCTGGTGAGCCCGTTCGGCGTCTACCTGATGCGGGTCTACGCGGCCGACTCGGTCGACGACAGCCTGCTCGAGGCGGCCCGGATCGACGGCTCCGGAGAGCTGCGGACCTTCTTCACGATCGGACTGCGCCTCCTCGCCCCCGGCATCGTGACGGTGCTGCTGTTCCAATTGGTGGCGACGTGGAACAACTACTTCCTCCCGCTCATCATGCTCAACACCCCGAGCCTGTTCCCGGTGACCGTCGGTCTCGCGGGGTGGCAGGCCTCGGCGTCGTCGGGCGGCGGCGCCCAGGTGCTGTTCTCGACGGTGCTGGCCGGATCGATGGTCTCGATCGTGCCGCTCATCGTGGCGTTCCTGTTCCTGCAGCGGTACTGGCAGTCGGGGCTCGCGGCGGG
>CAJYYA010000015.1 GCA_913778905.1 uncultured Naasia sp.
GCTGTTCTGTCTGCTCTCGGTACGCCTTCGGCTACTCGAGCCGTCTCGGTACGGCCTGGCGGCCTACTCGACGTCCGGAACCCACGGAGGTCGAGTAGCGAAGCGTACCGAGACCGGCCGAGTAGCGGAGCGTATCGAGGCCCTGGCCGAGACGGGCCGGACTCAGACCGAGAGTGCCGCGCGATAGACCGCGATCGTCGGGCCGATGTCCTGAACCACTGCGCTGCGGGCCGCGAGCATGGCGCGGCTGGCGTCCCGGATCAACGACGGGGTCCGGCGGAGGCGGGCGATCGTGGTCGCGATCCCGGCCGCGTCGGGAGTCGGGGTGAGGAAGCCGCCGCCCTGCGGTACCACCTCGGCCAGGTCGGGGTCGCAGAACACGACCGGCAGACCCGAGGCGATGGCCTCCAGCAGCACCATCGGCTGGTTGTCGAAGTCCCATGAGCTCGAGACCAGGACGTGACTCGTCCGCATGGCCTCGAGGATCTCGGCTTGCGGAACCGAGCCGTGGAGTTCGACGGGAGCACCGATCCGCTCGACCGCCCGCCGAGAACCGCCCTCGCCGAAGAGGTGCGCATCCACGTCCGGGCCGAAGGATCCCGCCGCCTCGGCGAACACCTCCGGACGCTTCTCCGGAGAGAGGCGACCGACCCACATGACACGCATCCGGTCGCCGGGGCCGAGGGTTCGAATGGGCGGGGATCCGACCCGATCGAGAACAGAGGGTTCGAGGCCGTTGAACAGCACCGTCACCGGTGTCGTGATGCCCTGGTCGGTGAGCTTCCGCGCGAAATGCGCAGACGGCACGATCACGCGGGCGGAGGCGCGCGACTGCGCGAGCATGAGCCGCCACATGACTCGTGCGGTCGGAGTCGAGGTGTAGGCGGAGTCGTTCGCGACGTGGATCCCGCGATGGCTCACCTGCCGGCTGTGCAGGGCCGCGAGGAGCGGCGCCGTGAGACGCGGGGCGGGCAACACGTGAGAGGTGTACACGTCGATCCGCCCGTGCATCGTGTGGACGACCGGCAGACCGAGCGCGTGGGCGGCGCGGATCGCGGCGAGCGCCGCGAACATCTCGGAATGCGTGTGAACGACCTCGATGGCCCGGCGGCGGAACTCGTCCGTCAGGATCGCGATCGTGCGGCGGGGTGGCCAGGTGAACGGATAGCCGTCCGGGCGGAACACCCGGGAGACCGGAAGCGCGACGACTCCGGGGTCGCTGCCGGGCGAGGCGAGCGGGCAGAACACCGTGACCTCGTGACCCGCCGCGAGCAGAGCCTCCCGCTGCGCTTTGACCGCCGTCTGCACCCCGCCCAGCGTGGGCAGGTAGTAGTCGGTGACCAGCGCGATCCGCACGCAGGTCAGCTTAGGGAGGGTGGCGCTGGGTGGGGCCTGCGTTTCGCTTCGCTCAACGGGCGGCTGGGTGCGGGTCTGCGGTGGGGCCTGCGTTTTGCTTCGCTCAACGGGCGGCTGGGTGTGGGGCCTGCGTTTTGCTTCGCTCAACGGGCGGCTGGGTATGGGGCCTGCGTTTTGCTTCGCTCAACGGGCGGCTGGGTGCGGGCCCTCGCCCGGCCATAGAATTCGGACCATGGGGGAGCGGGCTCTTGTCACGGGAGCCAGCGGATTCCTGGGCGGGCACGTCGTCGCGGATCTCGCCGCTCACGGCTACGACGTCATCGCTGCGGGGCGGAACGCGGACGCCCTGCGACTGGCCGGCCACGACACCGCCGTGTGGCCGGAAGGGGTCGAGACGTTCGTCGGCGACCTCGATGCGCTCGCCCGAGCGGACATCCGCGCCGATGTCATCGTCCACTGCGCCGCGCTCTCGTCCCCCTGGGGGCCGTGGGCGGAGTTCGAGCGTGCCAACGTCGACGGCACCCGCAGGATGCTCGAGCTCGCGCGCCGGGTCGGCGCTCGTCGCCTGGTTCACATCTCGTCGCCCGGGGTCTACGCCGCGCCCCGGGACCGGATCGCCATCCGCGAGGACGAGGTCGACGAGCGGCGTCCGATGAACAACTACATCCGCTCGAAGCTGGACGCAGAGTCTCTGCTGCGAGCGGCTTCCCGGGCCTCCGGTGCACCGGAGATCGTCATGCTCAGGCCGCGTGGGATCATCGGCCGGGGAGATCCGAGCCTCGTTCCCCGGATGCTCGCCGCCTACCGGAAGATCGGCATCCCCCTGGTGCGTGGCGGACGCGGGCTCGTGGACCTCACGTCGGTCGAGAACGTCGCCCTCGCGGTCCGACTCGCGGCCGAGGCTCCCGCGGCCGCTGTCCACGGCGAAGCGATCAACATCACCAACGGCGATCCGCGGCCCTTCGGTGACCTCATCGCCCAGCTCCTGTCCGACCTCGACCTGCCGCCGCGCTACCTCCGGGTTCCGGCGCCGCTCGCGCTCGTGGCCGGGGGTGCGCTCGAACGCGTGTGCGCCGTCCTGCCGGGGAGGCCGGAGCCGCCCATGACCCGCTACACCGTCTCGACCATCTCGTTCTCGCAGACTCTCGACATCACGAAAGCGCGCGAGCTGCTGGGATACGCGCCGATCGTCACTCTCGACGAAACACTCGCCGGCTACGCCCGTGGGTGACCTCCGTTACTTCGCCTGCGGCGAGACGACCCACGACATGGCGCAGCTGCTCCACGGCGCGGCCAGGGAGCGTCGGGTGTTCCCGTCCGGGGTCTTCCTCTGGGAGGACGGCGACCGCCGCGTCCTCTACGACACCGGCTATGCGCCAGAGCCGTGGAAGACAGGGCTCGCCGGCTGGGTCTACCGGCGCCTGCTCCCACCTCGCGTCCCGCCCGGGGCCACGATCGCGGAGCGGATCGACCCGGCGACGGTGACGCATGTCGTGCTCTCGCACCTGCATCCTGACCACATCGGCGGCGTCGGTGTGTTTCCCGACGCGACGTTCGTGCTGCACGCCGGACTGCAGCGGACCCTGGTCGCGTCCCGGGTGAAAGATGGAGTGCTGCGCGGACTCCTGCCGGAGGCGTTCCCCGCGGGGCGTCGGGTGGTGACGCCGGTGTTCGACTCGACGGATGATCGGATCCCCGGACTCTCCACCTTCGACCTCTTCCGAGACGGCAGCTACATGATCGTGGATCTCCCGGGCCACGCGCAGGGCCATACGGGGGCGCTTGTCGAGGGTGCGGTCCTGCTCGCGGGGGACGCCGCCTGGGGGCGTGATCTGCTGGGTCAGGAGGGGCGCATCCGCCGGGTGCCACGCGCGATCGCCCACGATTGCGCCGCGCAGGCCTCCCTGGCCAGTACCCTGCTCGACGTCGAGAGACGAGGTGTGCGGCTGGCCTTCAGCCACGACCATCATCCGAACAGAATCGAGCTGCATTGAGAGCGTGCCGCATCACGGGCTGGGGCAGCCATCTGCCGTCGCAGTCCGTCTCCTTCGGCACCCAGGTCCGCTTCCGCATCGCCGAGGACGCGAGTCAGCTCGACATGCTCGCCGACGCCGCCGAACAGGCCATCCGGCACGCGGGTCTGACAGCCGACGACATCGACTGCGTCATCGCGGCGTGCGCGGCGGGGATCCAACCCATCCCCTCGACGGCCGCCCTTGTCATGGAGCGAGTCGCCCCGCACGCCGACGCCGCGGCCTTCGACGTCAATTCCACCTGCACGAGCTTCATCACGGCCGTCGATATCGCGTCCCGCTACCTCGCGGACGGCGAGTACCGGCGCATCCTCATCGTCTCGGGCGACGTCGGAACCCGCTTCCTGGACCCGGGGGAGAGGGAGAGCTTCGAGCTGTTCTCCGACGCCGCCGCCGCGGTCGTCCTCGAGCGCGACGAGTCGGGTGAGGCGGGCGTGCTCGCGAGCCGACAGCGCACCTGGCCCGAGCATGCGCACGACACCGAGCTGCGCGGCGGACTCTCGCTGCATCCGGCTCAGGCCTACGCAGACGGCGACCCCGCCGACTACCTCTTCACGATGCACGGGCGGAGAGCGCTCATGGGGATGCTCAAGGTGCTGCCCGACTTCTTCGGCGCGTTCTTCGCTCGGGCGGGACTGACTCTCGATGACATCGACCTCGTCGTCCCCCACCAGGCGAGCGGTGCACTCGGGATCGCGATGCGGCGGATCGGCATCCCGCCCGAGAAGTTCGTCGACAACGTGGCCGCCTACGGGAACATGGTCTCCGCGTCTGTGCCGTACACCCTGATCCGGTCGCTGGAGACCGGTCGGATCTCGCGCGGCGACACCGTCTTGCTGTGCGGAACGGCAGCGGGCCTGACCGCCAACGCCTTGGCGATGCGTCTGTGACGGCTGCCGCTCCGACCTCCCGCCCGGATCTCGTCGAGCGGGTGGAGCGTCTCGCCGCAGGCCGCCCGCGCACCCTCATCGGCATCGCGGGTCCGCCCGGAGCCGGGAAGACCACCGTCGCGGTCGCTCTGGTCGAGGACCTCCGCGCGCGAGGCGTCGCCGCCGCGCACGTGCCGATGGACGGCTTCCATCTCGCGGACGTCGCCCTCGATGCCCTCGGCCGGCGTGGACGCAAAGGCGCGATCGACACGTTCGACGCCGATGGATACGCGGCGCTGCTCGAGCGGATTCGATCGGGTCACGGGACCACGATCTGGGCCCCCGCGTTCGAACGCGACATCGAGCAGCCGATCGCCGGCTCCATCGCGATCCCGCCTGAGACGACGGTGATCGTCAGCGAGGGCAACTACCTGCTCGCGGAGCAGGAGCCGTGGCCCGTCATCCGCGAGCTCTTCGACGAGGTGTGGTTCGTCGAAGTGGACGATCCCTTACGGCGCGAGCGCCTCGTGGCACGGCACGTCCGGTTCGGGAAGACGCCCGCCGAAGCAGTGGACTGGGTCGAGCGGGTGGATGAGGTGAACGCCCGACTGATCGCGTCGTCGGCCGGACGCGCCGACCTTGCGCATACGAGTGAGTGACCCCTAGGGCCACGAACACCACTTGTTCTCCAGGCCTTTCAGTGCCGTGATCCGCCAGCCGACCTGGCCGGTGATGCCGACGGCGTCCGCGCAGAAATCCGTGTCGGATACACGGTTGAGCCACAGATCGGTGTTCGGGCTGCCGGTGTCCCATCCATATGGCGTCAAAAGGCCGGGGGTGGGCTGGTTGCCGGTTTGCGTGTTCGCGAACGAGCCCCCGTGTGTGATGCCGTAGGACATCATCGCCGTCTTGAAGTTGATGAGATCGGACTTGGCCGCGGACTCCTTCGCGGAGTTCTGTTGCCCGTTGTAGACGGGCACGGCGATGGCCGCGAGGACGCCGATGATGATCACCGCGACGATGAGCTCGAGGAGGGTGAACCCGTCGTCGTCTGCGATTCGCAGCAGGGCGCCGCGAAACGGCCCGCGTCCGGAGCGGCGCTCACGGCGCGGACGGAGCCCCCGCTCGATCCACATGCATCGATCTTCGAGGCCTGAGCGCGGAAGCGGGAGTCCCGTTTTGGGGTAGCACCCGTCCGGGTGTCAGGCGCAGGCGGGATGCCCCTCGCGGGCGCAGGCCGGGTCAGGCGACCGGGTGGTCGAGGATCTCCGTGGTGAGGCTGGTGCCGTTGAGGTCGAGGTAGATGCGACGTTCTGTCACCGAGACCGTTGCGGTGTTGCGGCGCTCGAGAGCAGCGACCCCGTCATCGATGAAGCCGGGCTCGAAGCTGTGCATCGTGATGTCCTCGGCGCGATGGATCTTCTTGCCCGCCCACAGACCGGCCACCTTCGCGGGGTCGCGGTGCGTGTAGACGACCGTGCGATCCGCGGACTTGCTGCCGTGATGCAGGCGGGGAGCATCGGGGGCGCCGATCTCGATCCAGGTCAGCAGGCGGCCGGTCATGTCCTTGACCACGACGGCGGGCTCATCGGTGGCTGAGACGCCTTCACCGAATGCGATGCCCTCGGTGTATTCGAGGCAGTAGGCGAGGACCCGGGTCAGCATGTAGGCCTCGGTCTCGGACGGGTGCCGGGCCACGCGCAGGGCGAGCTCTTCGTACACTCCGCGATCCACGTCGGCCAGCTGGATGTCGAAGGTGTGGATCGTCGCGCCTGCTGCCATGGTCGTCGAGCCTACTTCGGCCCCTCAGCCCCGACCTCGCCGCCCCGCATCGGGCCGTGCCGCTCAGCATTGAACAAATGCAGGAGTTGAGTTCTCGAATGCAGGAGATCTCGATACGGATGCAGGATGCGTAGGCAAACATCCGCATGTTTCCGGGGAGGGGTCGAATGTCTGATGCCTGGACTCCTGCATTCGTCTCGCGACTCCTGCATTTGTTCAGTGCGGGACGGATGGAGGGGCCGGCGAGCACGGAAAAGGCCCCGGCCTCGTTCGCCTATCTGGGCGGGAAACCGGGGCCTTTCGGAGAGATCAGTCGCGGGGGACGTCTCCGCGCCAGGCGCCCTCTTCGGTGCCGCGCGACTCGATGAACTCCTTGAAGTTCTTGAGGTCCTTCTTGATGATGTGGTCGTCAACGCCGAACAGGGCGCCGGCCTTCTCGGCGAGCCCCTCGGCCTCCCAGTCGAGCTGAACGGTCACGCGCGAGGTCGTGTCCGACAGCTTGTGGAACGTCACGACGCCGGCGTGCGGGTCGTCGCCGTTGATGCTCTTCCACGCGACGCGCTCGTCAGGGTGCTGCTCGGTGATCTCGGCGTCGAACTCGCGCTCGACACCGGCGACCTTGACGACCCAGTGGTTGTGGGTCTCGTCCTGCTGGGTGATCGACTCGACGAACGAGAGGAACTTCGGGAACTCCTCGAAAAGCGTCCACTGGTTGTAGGCGGTGGTGACGGGGACGTCCACGTCGACGGTCTCGATGACGCTGGGCATGAAAGCACTCCTTGGCGATGATGACTTGGCTTCTTGTCCTCCCGACGGTACGTGCCCTTCTCGCCGGATCAGGCGTCGCGCGGGGGAGTCGGAGGAGGCGTCGAGCGCACTGTAAGTCGGCGTCCAGAAATCACGTCCGATGCCGAAGGGCACGACGATGGAGCCCGGCGGGCATGCGGCGACCGTCCCCTACCTGACACGATGAGGGGACGTCACCCGCGCGAGAGGACAGCATGAGCGACAGCATCGATCCCGACGGTCCGAGCCTGGAATCCGTGTCGCATGCGTCGACGGGTGAGTCCATGACCGCGATGCACCGGATCTCGGAGGAGACGGTGGCGGCCGTCGACGGGGTCCTCGACTACGCGCGGGAGCGGGTGCTCTACGCAGACGTTCCCCTCGACTTCCCCCGCTCGGAGGAGGAGCTGCGCGCCGAGGTCGGCGCCACCATCACCGCCGAGGGGATCGGGGCCGCCCGGGCGACGCAGCTGTTCGGCGAGGTGCTCGCTCCGGCCTGTCTGTCGGTCGACCATCCCGGTTACCTGTCCTTCATTCCGAGCGCACCCAGCCGCTCGGCCATCGCGTTCGACCTCATCGTGTCGGCGTCCGCCATCTACGGCGGTTCCTGGCTCGAAGGCGCCGGCGCCGTGCATGCCGAGAACGAAGCGCTGCGCTGGCTCGCGTCCGAGTTCGGGCTCCCCGAGACCGCCGGCGGCGTGTTCGTGCAGGGCGGCACGGTCGGCAATCTCTCCGCGCTCGTCACGGCGCGCGACGTCGCCAAGCGCCGTCGCCGGACCCAGGGCCTGCCGGATCCCGACCGGTGGCGTGTCATCTGCAGCGCCGAGGCGCACTCCTCGGTCGCCTCGGCGGCCGGGATCATGGACATCGACGTCCTCCCCGTCCCGACCGGCGACGACGGTCGTCTCCACGGCGAACAGGTCGCCGAGATGCTCGACGTGCACCCCGATTCGGTCATCGCCGTCGTCGCCACGGGCGGTACGACCAATTTCGGCATCGTCGACGACATCGCCAGCATCAGCGAGATCACCCGCGAGCACGGCGTCTGGCTCCACGTCGACGGCGCCTACGGGCTCGCGGCGATGCTCGTGGAGAGCATGCGCCCCGTCTTCGCGGGCGTCGAGCACGCCGACTCCCTGATCGTCGATCCGCACAAGTGGCTCTTCGCCCCCTTCGACGCGTGCGCTCTCATCTACCGCGAACCCGAGCACGGACGCCGAGCCCACACACAGGAGGCCGACTACCTCGAAGTCCTCAACGGCCCGGCGCAATGGAACCCGTCCGACCTCGCGGTGCAGCTCACCCGCCGTGCCCGCGGCCTCCCGCTGTGGTTCTCGGTCGCGACCCACGGCACCGACGCCTATCGTGCCGCCGTCGAGCACGGCATCACGATGGCGGCGTTCGTCGCCGACGAGATCCGCCGCCGCCCCGAGCTGTCACTCGTCCGCGATCCGCAGCTCTCGGTCGTGGTGTTCCGCCGCGAGGGGTGGAAGATCGCCGACTACCAGGCCTGGTCGGACAAGCTGCTCGACGATCAGATCGGCTTCGTCGTCCCCAGCTACCACCACGGTGAGCCCGTGCTGCGATTCGCGATCATCAACCCGCTCACCACCCCCGAACTGCTCACCCGGATCCTGGACACGCTCGCCTGATCGGCGCGCGGATGCGAAACGAGGAATCACGATGACGTGGCTCATGCCGACCGAGAACGACCCCCACATGCGCACGTGGATGGCGTTCCCCAGCGAGGGACCGACCCTCGGCGAGACCGACGTGGAACGAGAGGCCGGCTACGCGGCGTGGACCGCCGTCGCCCACGCCGTCGCGGAGTTCGAGCCGGTCACGATGGTCGTCGACCCCAGCGAGAAGGCCCGCGCGCGCCGCATGCTGGGCGAGGGGATCGAGATCCTCGAGGCTCCCGTCGACGAGTTCTGGATGCGCGACGCCGGCCCCACCTTCGTGCTCGACGCCGAGCGCCCCGGGGTGCTCGGTGCCGTCGACTGGGTCTTCAACGGCTGGGGCGACCACTCGTGGTCCGAGTGGCACAAGTCCGCGCAGCTGGGGCGCATCATCGCTGAGGCCTCCGGTGCCGAGCTGATCAGCTCGCTGCTCGTCAACGAGGGCGGTGGCATCCACGTCGACGGAGCGGGGACGGTGCTGCTCACCGAGACGGTCCAGCTCGATCCGCGGCGCAACCCCTACGCCGACCGGGCCAAGGTCGAAGCCGAGATGGCCCGCACGATCGGAGCCACGCACGCCGTGTGGGTGCCCCGCGGCCTCACGCGCGACTACGGCGACTTCGGTACGAGCGGGCACGTCGACATCGTCGCGACCATGCCCTCCGCCGGGGTGGTGCTGCTGCACGACCAGCAGAACCCCGATCACCCGGACCACGCGGTGTCGGCCGAGCTGCGCGCGTTCTTCGCCGAGCAGACGGATGCGGCGGGCACGCCGTTCACCGTTCGGGATCTCCCCGCTCCCGCGACCCTGCGGGACGCGGAGGGCGACGTCGACTGGTCCTACGTCAACCATCTCGTCGTGAACGGCGGCGTCATCGCCTGCGGCTTCGGCGAAGACGAAGCGGATTCCCGCGCCCGCGGCATCCTCGAAGAGGTGTATCCGGGCCGCCGGGTGGTCACGGTCGACGCACGCGAACTGTTCATCCGCGGTGGCGGCATCCACTGCATCACGCAGCAGCAGCCGGCGGTGCCGGCGTGAGCGGGGCGGTGGACATCGTCGAAGCGACGATCGCCGAACTGGCCGCCGCGCTCGCCGACGGGCGCATCACCGCAGTCGAGCTCGTGACCGCGCACCTCGCCCGCATCGACGCGTATGACGGACCGGACACCGAGACGAAGCTCAACGCCGTCGTCGTCCGCAACCCGGACGCGCTCGCCGAAGCCGCCGCATCCGACGAGCGCCGCGCGAAGTGGCGAACGCTCGGGCCGCTCGACGGGATCCCGTACACCGCCAAGGACAGTTATCTCGTTCAGGGCCTCACCGCCGCGGCCGGCAGCCCGGCCTTCGCCGACCTCGTCGCCCAGCGCGACGCGTTCACCATCGAGCGCCTCCGCGAGGCCGGCGCCATCTGCCTCGGGCTCACGAACATGCCGCCCATGGCCAACGGCGGCATGCAGCGGGGGCTCTACGGGCGGGCCGAGAGCCCCTACAACGCCGACTACCTGACCTCGGCCTTCGCCTCGGGATCCTCGAACGGATCCGGGACCGCGACCGCCGCATCCTTCGGCGTGTTCGGGCTCGGCGAGGAGACCTGGTCGAGCGGGCGCGCGCCCGCATCCTGCAACGCCCTCTGCGCCTATACGCCCTCGCGCGGGATCATCTCGGTGCGCGGCAACTGGCCGCTCGTCCCGACCATGGACGTCGTCGTGCCGCACACCCGCTCGATGGAGGACATGCTCGCCGTACTCGATATCGTGGTCGCCGACGACCCCGAGACGCGCGGCGACTTCTGGCGTGCGCAGCCGTGGGTCGAGATCCCGGCCGCCTCGGACGAGCGCCCCGACTCCTATCGAGCTCTCGCCCCGACGGATGGCGACGACGCGCGGGCCCGGCTTCGCGGCCTGCGGATCGGCGCTCCGCGGATGTTCCTCGGCACGGATCCGGACGCGGGCGCCGGGGCGAATCCGGGAATCGGCGGCGCCACGGGTAAGGCGATCGAGCCGCGGCCGTCGGTTCTCGCGCTCTGGGAAGCCGCGCGGCGAGACCTCGAGGCGGCCGGGGCGATCGTGCTCGACGTCGACTTCCCGCTCGTCAGCAACTACGAGGGCGACCGGCCGGGTGCACCGACCATCGCCACGCGAGGCCTCGTCTCGCCGGAGTTCCTCGCGCACGAGATCCTCGATCTGTCCGCCTGGGCGTGGGACGACTTCCTGCGGGCGAACGGGGATCCCCAGCTGCCCGACCTGACCGGGGTGGATGGGGCCGCCGTGTTCCCGCACCCGGCCGAGGCTCTTCCAGACCGGTACGTCGGGTTCGACGACGACATCGCCGACTACCCGCGACACGTGCGCGAGAATCCGGTGGCCGCGTTCACCGACATCCCGCATCTCGCGGAGGGGGTGCGCGGGCTGGAGGAGACGCGCCGCCGCGATCTCGAGATGTGGATGGACTCGTACGGCCTCGACGCCGTCGTGTTTCCGACCATGACGGACGTCGGCCCCGCCGATGCGGATGTGAATCCGGAGTCGGCCGAGATCGCCTGGCGTAACGGGGTGTGGGTGGCGACGGGCAATCTCGCGATCCGCCATTGCGGTGTGCCGACCGTGACGGTGCCGATGGGGACCATGGAGGACATCGGCATGCCCGTCGGGCTCACGTTCGCGGGGCGCGCCTACGACGACACCCGGCTTCTGGAACTCGCGGCGGCCTTCGAGGCGACGGGGACCCGCCGCGTGGAACCGCCTCGGACACCGCGGCTGTAAGGGACGGGACGGGACGCGATCCGCTTCGCGGATGCTGTCTCGTTCGCTCTCGGTACGCTCCGCTATTCGAGCCGTCTCGGTACGGCCTGGCGGCCTACTCGACGTCCGGAATCTCGTCCCCGCCCAGGTGTCGACGTCCGGGTTTCGAGGTCGAGCAGGAACCGCGAAGCGTCCCGTACCCAGTCCCTCGTGCTTAACGCACGTGGGGCCCACGGCCGAGTAGCGAAGCGCATCGAGGCCCCGCAGGCGCCGCGTCTCGTATTCAGCCCCGGTCGCGGGATCAGTCCGCCGAGCGGTCCGCCTTCGGGACGAGCAGGTAGGCCACGGCAGGCAGGGCCGCGACCGCGGCGAACGCACCCGCGTAGCCGAGCAGACCGATCAGGGCGCCGATTCCCGGCCCGACCGCAGTGGAGGCCAGGAACTGGCCCGTGTTCTGGATTCCGAGAGATTTGCCCGACCACTTCGGCCCCGCCGCCTCGGCGACGGCGGTGAATGCCAGTCCGTTGTCGGCCACGGTCACCGCCGACGCGACGGTGAGGACGATCGCCACCGCGACGGGTCCGAGCCCGCCCACGACCGCGAGCGCCAGCATCACGACGACCGCTGACAGCGCGACCCAGCGGAGGGGCCGCATTCGGCTGCCCACCGCGTCGCTCAGCACTCCGACACCGATTCGGCCGAGGGCGCCGACGAACTGCGAGACGCCGATGAGCAGCCCTGCCGCGGTCGTCGACCAATCGACCTCGGTCACCAGCCAGACGAGACCGAAGGTCGTCAAGGTGAACTGCGGCACGACGAGCAGCGCCGACAGGGTGTGGATGCGCCAGAGGAAGGTGCCCGCCCGGTACGGATTGGCGCTGGCGGCGGCGTGGGCCTGGGCGGTGAGCTTCGGGCGCGGGGGGTTCCGCAATGCGACCAGGCAGAGCACGGACAGGGCGATGAGCGCGACGAGGGTCGGGAGGAACGTCGCGCCGATACCGTCTGCGGCAGCGATCGGCGGTACCACGAGGGCGGCAGCCGTGACTCCGAGCGGCTGGGACATCTGCCGGATACCCATCGCGAGGCCGCGTCGTCTCTTGGGAAACCAACCGACCACGACTCGCCCGCTCGCCGAGCTGGCGCTCGCGCTGGCCATGCCGCCGAGGAGCAGGAACCCGATCAGCGGCACGATCCCGGGAACGAGGACCGCACCCGCTGCCGCGAGCGCCGTGAGCAGCAGCCCGGCGACGATCACTCCGCGTTCACCCCGCCGATCGGCCAGAGCGCCCCACAGCACGAGAGTCAGTGCCGTGCCGAACACGGGGACGGCAGCGAGGGCTCCGGCCGCGGCGAGGTCGAGCCCTAGCTGGGTGTGCAGCAGGGGGATGAGGAACGCGGGCGTGCTGACGAACAGGGTGCCCGCGCTTTGAGCGCCGACGCCGAGCGCGAGCATGACCCACGCCTTCGCCGGCGTGCGCTGTTCCTCAGGGGTGCGGAGCTCCGCCGTCGATGCCACCGGACCAGTCTGCACGCCCCTGCAGCGCGGGTGGCGGGTCGCACCGTGAGTCCGCGGTGCCCGATCACCGCTACGCGATGTGCAGCGGTGATCCGTGGGGCGTCTCAGGCGGGGCTGGCGGCCGGGTCCGCGCCCGTCAGTCGGCGTCCGCCCCCGGCATCGGCTCGACCAGCGGACCGTCGGCCTCCTGCGGGACCTCCACCAGGGGCGCCTCGGGGTCGTCGACGGACTCGTCGATCGGTCGCTCCCCATCGGGCTGCGGGGGCTCGACGATCTGGTATTCCTCCTGTTGCGCCTCGATAGCGGGGTCGTCGGGGGTGTTCGCGCGGGTGGGGGTGTCGCTCATCGCGTTCTCCTTCGCGTCGTATCGATCAGGAGCGTCGATGCTCGCTCGTGATGCGGCGAGCGCGCTGGGAGAAGCGCAAGCGATCGCTGAATCGCCGAGCTTCCGCCGCTCAGCCATCCCTTTGGGCGTCCGCGATCGCGTCCGCGGCGCGCACGAAGGTCAGGTGCGACAGCGCCTGCGGGGTGTTGCCCATCTGGCGGGCGGCGGCGGTGTCGTACTCCTCCGAGAACATGCCGAGATCGTTCGCGAGGCTTGCGAGACGGTTCATGAGAGCGCGCGCGTCCTCGACCCGTCCGCTGTGCGCATACTGCTCGACGAGCCAGAAGGAGCAGGCGAGGAACGGGTTCTCGCCCGACGGCAGGCCGTCCGTGGAGTTCTCGGTGCGGTAGCGCAGCACGAACCCGTCGTCGAGCAGGTCCTGTTCGATGGCGGCGACCGTGCCCAGCATCCGCTCGTCGTCGTAGGCGACGTAGCCGACCTGGGCGAGCTGGAGGAGTGACGCGTCTACGTCCCTGCCGCCGTAGTGCTGCACATACGTTCCGCGGTCCGCATCGAAGCCCTGGGCCTCGATCTCTTCGGCGAGACCGTCGCGCAGAGAGAGCCAGCGCTCACGTTCGCCCTCGAGACCGAAATCGTCGATCGCCCGCACACCGCGGTCGAAGGCGGCCCACATCATGGCCCGCGAGTGCGTGAAGTACTGCGGCTCGCCGCGCATCTCCCAGATGCCGTTGTCGCGCTTCTCGAGGTTGTCGGCGGTGAAGGTGAGCAGCGCGCGTTGCAGCGACCACGACGAGGAGTCTTCGGCGACGCCGGCTTCGCGCGCGGAGTGGAGGGCGACCATGACCTCGCCGATGACGTCGGCCTGGAACTGGTCGACGGCGCCGTTCCCGACGCGGACCGGGCTGGCGCCCTCGTATCCGGGCAGGCTCGTCAGCTCGCGCTCAGGCAATTCGCGCTCGCCCGCGAGGCCGTACATGATCTGCACGTCCGCCGGGTCGCCGGCGAGAGCGCGCAGCAGCCACATCCGCCACTGGGCTGCCTCGTCGAGCGAACCGTGATCGAGCAGCACGTCGAGTGTGAGCGAGGCGTCCCGGAGCCAGACGTATCGGTAGTCCCAGTTCCGAACTCCGCCCGCCTGCTCGGGGAGGCTCGTCGTGGCGGCCGCGACGATCCCGCCCGTGTCCTCGTGGGTGAGGGCTCGCAGCAGGATGAGGGACCGGATGACGTGGTCGCGATGGGGACCGTCGTGAGTGAGGTGGCGGGTCCAGGTCGACCACTCGTGATGGGTGGCCTCGAGCTCGGCCTCCACGTCGACCACCTCGGGCACATCGCGGTAGGACGGGAACCATGTGGCGACGATGTCGACGGTCTCCCCTTCGCCGACCTCGAAGTCGGAGGTGTGCACATGGTCGGTCGCGGTGAGCTTCGGCCCGTGGACCGCGAGCGCGTCCGGCCCTGCGACGGCGAGCAGGACGGGGTCCGCCTCGGTGCCCGCTTGACGCACCCAGGGCAGGGCCTTGGCATAGCCGAAGCGGATGCGCAGCTGTTGCCCCATCCGCACACGGCCGCGCAGCCCGGTGACGCGGCGCACCACATCCGCGCGACGGTTGCCGCTGGGCATGAACTCGGTGACCAGAACGGCGCCGGTGGGGGTGTCCCAGGTGGTCTCCAGGATCAGGGACCCGTCGCGGTACCGTCGGGTCGCCGTGATGCCGCTGTCGGGTGCGTCGGCTCCGAACGGCGCGAGGAGCCACCGGCCGTGATGCTCGTCGCCGAGGAGCGCGCCGAAGGTGCTGGCCGAGTCGAAGCGGGGGAGGCAGAGCCAGTCGATGCTGCCGTCTCTCCCCACGAGGGCGGCGGTGTGCCGGTCGCCGATGAGTCCGTAGTCTTCGATCCGCAGAGCCATGGCTACATCTTGGCCCGTGAGAAGCGCTCACCGGGCTGTAACAGCGAGGACACAGCCGCCCCATAACGTGGGGTCATGGACACCTCTGCTCTCGCCACCTCCTACTCCGCCGAACTGCCCGCATGGCTCCGCGACGAATTGGCCGATGTGCCCGAGTTCCTCGAGACGGACGAGGATCGAATGGCCCTGGTACATCGCCTCGCCGACCGGAACTTCCGCGAGAAGACCGGAGGTCCGTTCGCGGCGCTCGTGGTCGAGACCGAGACGGGGCGCATCGTGTCCGCCGGGGTCAACCTGGTGCTCGCGTCCAACCTGTCGGCGGCTCACGCCGAGGTGGTGGCGTTGTCGCTGGCGCAGACCCGTGTCGGCACGTGGGATCTCGGAGCCGAGGGTGCCCCCGCACGGGAACTGGTCGTCAATTGGCGGCCGTGCGCCCAGTGCTACGGCGCGACGCTGTGGTCGGGGGTCAAGCGGGCGGTCATCGCCGGCGACGGCCCCGAGCTCGAAGAGCTCACCCACTTCGACGAAGGCCCCGTGCGCGACGACTGGCAGGCGCAGCTCGAGCAGAGAGGGCTGCAGATCGAGCTGAACGTGTTGCGCGACGAGGCCATCGAGGTGTTCCGTGCCTACGGCGAGAGCATCGCGACGGGGGACTCGCTCGTCTACAACGCGCGGGGAACCGCCGAGAACGGCTGAGCCCTCAGTCGGGTCAGACCCGGTTCGGTTCGTCGCTGAGGGGGCCTTCGGTGAAGAAACCCGGCGGTTCCGCGCGTCGGTAGGGGCCGGGTGACGAGTCGACCGCTCCCGCGAAGTCGCTCGAGACTCCCTCGCCCGGAGCGCTCGCCCGATCCTTCAGTGTCCAGGAGGCGAGTGCGGGGAAGTCGCTCACCGGAAGCGGCGACGAGAACACGGCCGTCTCGGGGGCCGACGACCATGCCACCGCCCCGGCAGCGGCGGGATCCCGCTGCACCCGACGGCGGATGACGACGACCGCGAGTCCGGCGAGGAGCGCAGTGGCGAGGAGGCCGACGACGATCCCGAGGTCCACCCCACCGAAACCGCGGGAAGACGTGGCATCGGCACCGAGCGAGCCGGATAGCGACACCTCGGGTAGCAGAGCACCGGCTGTCTCGCTCGGCGACGGCGACGGCGACGGTGACGGGGAGGGGGGCGGAGCCGACGGCATCCCCGCCGGCGGCGCGGTCACCGCCGGGCTGTCCCCGGGTGTCGAGTCGGATGAACTCGACCCGGAACCTGCACGCGACCCGGTCGAACGACTCGGCGTCGACGACCCGGATCCGGAGGAGCTGCCGCCGCCCGAGGCCGGCGTTTCCGTCTCCCCTCCGGTGGAGGGGGACGACTCGGACGGAGTCGTCGAGGGGGTGTCCGTGGTCGGTTCGGGGTCGACCGCGGGATCGCTCGGTGGAGTCGACCCGGTGCCTCCATCCGGGGGCGTGGCTCCGTTATCGCCGCCCGTGCCGAGGTCGATCGGACCGGGGATCTCGATCGACCGGACAGCGGATCCCGCTGCGGGGGCCGCGCTCGCCGACACGGAGGGCGCCAGGATCAGCGCCAGCATCAAGGCCGCACCGAGGGCGATCCCCGACCTGCGGGCGCGCCTGAAAGCGACGTGGCGCGAGCGGCCGGTCCTGGAAGTGGAAGACACGGGGATCCTTGAGAATGCGGGCCGCCTGACACAGCCGCCGACCGCTCATTATCGCGTGACCCAGGCGGTTGCCGCCAGGGGTGAGCGCCCTTCGGGACCTGCGATGCAGGACGGTCTCAGGAGCAGCCCCGACACTGGAATGGTCTTCGGCGACGGGGCCGGCCGCCCCTTCGACCACCCCGGGAGTCCACCTCTATGGATGCTGTCTTCGCCGCGCTCACGACCAACGTCTGGGCCCTCGCCGGCGCGCTCGTCGTCGTCGCCCTCATCGGGGCGCTCGTCGTCACGGCCCTCGTGACCCGGGTCTTCGGGTGGACCGCCCGGCGTAAACAGTGGGATGAAGGCGACGTCCGCGCGATGCGGTGGCCGTTTCGGATGCTCGTCTTCGTCGCCTTCGTCTGGATCGCCCTCGAGATCGCTCAGCTCCCGGGGACCGTGCGCACGGAGGTCGGCATGGGGTGGGTCAGCCACCTCATGCTCGTCGCGACCATCGGTGTCGCGGCGTGGTTCTTGTGCCGGGTCCTCGTCTTCGTGGTCGACATCTCGCTCAACCGGTATCGCACGGACGTGCGCGACAACCGGGTGGCCCGCCGGATCCGCACCCAGGTGCTCATCCTCCGTCGGCTCGGGATCGTGGCCATCGTGATCGTGGCGGCCGGGGCGATCCTGCTGACCTTCCCCGGTGCGCAGGCGGCCGGGGCGAGCCTGTTGGCCTCGGCCGGTCTCGTGTCCGTCATCGCCGGTCTGGCCGCGCAGTCGGCGCTCGCCAACGTGTTCGCCGGCATGCAGCTCGCCTTCAGCGGCGCGATCCGGGTCGACGACGTGGTGATCGTCGAGAAGGAGTGGGGGCGGATCGAGGAGATCACCCTCACCTACGTCGTGGTGCACCTGTGGGACGACCGCCGCATGGTGCTGCCGTCGACCTATTTCACGACCACGCCGTTCCAGAACTGGACGCGTCGGAACTCCGAGCTCTTGGGTGCGGTCGAGTTCGACCTCGACTGGAGGGTTACTCCTGGCGAGATGCGGGACGAGATGCATCGCGTGCTCGACTCGACCGACCTGTGGGACAAGCGGACCGCGGTTCTCCAGGTCACGGATGCAACCGGCGGATACGTCCGAGTGCGGATCCTCGTGAGTGCGTTGGACGCGCCGACGCTGTTCGATCTGCGGTGCTACGTCCGCGAGGAGCTCGTCGCATGGCTGCACAAGCGGAGCCCGCAGTCGATCCCGCGCGAGCGTGTGCAGATGGTCGAGGCGGAGCCGAACCGTCGCTCGCGTCCCAAGACGGGGTCGGTGTCGATGCACGCGGATGACCGCAACGTATTCGCCGGCGGCGACGCGGCGGAGCAGCGGGCCAGCCAGTTCACGGGCCCGATCGACGTCCTCACCCCCGAGGAGATCGCCGAGGCCCGCGCTAAGGGCCGCGACTGACGCGCGACTTTTCGAGGCGGAACGGCTCCGCCGTGCTGCCCTTCGTGGTCGCTCTCCGACCGTCGCGAAGCGGCACGGTCAGGGGGACGAGCTCGTCGTCATGTGGACCCTTCATTTCGCTTCGCTCAATGGGCGGGCCCCGCCCATTGAGCGAAGCGAATGAAGGGAAGGCAGCGCCGCTCGGGCTGCGGCCTCCGACCTTCGTTCGTTTCGCGACGGGCCTGGCGGCCCTCCTCGACGACCGGCTGTGTTTACTGTGGGAGGTAGCGTTCCTCGTGGTCGCTGAAGAGGTCTCTCTGTGACCGCCACGAAGCGGCGCGGTCAGGGGACGCGTTCACTGTCGTAACGGGCTCCTTCATTTCGCTTCGCTCAATGGGCGGAATCGAAAACGTGCGAGCCCCGCCCATTGAGCGCAGCGAAATGCAGGGGCGGCAGCGCTGCTCAGGCAGGTGCCGCTACGTCAGCTCGTTTCGCGGCGGTCGCAGAGCGACTTCCTCAACGACCGGCCGAGCTCGCAAATGAGCTAGTCCATTTCCTTCGACTCGATGTGGACCGTGCCGATGGCGACGACCAGGGTGATGATCGAGGCGACCACGCTGAGCCAGAAACGCCAGTCCGTCTTTCCGGCGGCGCCGGTGCGAAGAGTCGAGAT